>NZ_JAUCDA010000005.1:0-148082 GCF_034675685.1 Pseudorhodobacter sp.
CCGGTTTCGGCGGCAAAGCCGATGCCACAAATGCCCTTTCGGGTGCCCATTACCAGGGCGGGGCCAAAGGGGCTTTCAAACCAGCCCCAGTAAATCGTCAGGCCGGCGCCGCCCAAGGCATAGTCGCCGGGGCTCATCGCCTCCCATCGCAAAAACAGATCGTGCAGTCGCCCGGTGCCTGACAGGTTGGTGGCCAGGCTGGTTTGCAGCACGGTGAACCGATCCGCCAGCAAACGGCGGGCGTGATCAAGCGTCAGATATTGCTGATAGCGTTTCGGTGACACCCCCACCCATTGCGAAAACAGGCGTTGGAAATGTGCCGGGCTCATCCCCATTCGGGCTGACAGTTGATCAAGTTGCAGGGGCGCATCCTGCGCGTCTATGGCCGCGATCGCGCGGCGCATAACCTGAAAGTGATAGTTGTACCTTACATCATCGGGCATCGGTTGCCTCCGTTTCTTGCCTGAACATGGCGTCAAAACCGTTGTTTTGCGACCCGTTTCCTGCGCAATTATCCGGCCCGAGGCTTGCGGCGCGGTGACAACTTGGGCATAGGTTTGCTATGGTAAAGCAGCTTGACTATAGCACGATACACAAGGTTTTTACCCGGTTTCAAGCGATTGATCCGGAGCCGAAGGGCGAATTGTATCATACCAATGCCTATACATTGCTGGTCGCGGTGGCGCTTTCGGCACAAGCGACGGATGTGGGTGTGAACAAGGCCACGCGGCCGCTGTTTGCGCAGGTCGATACCCCGCAAAAGATGCTTGATCTGGGGTTGGATGCGCTGATCGAGGCGATCAAGACCATCGGCTTGTTTCGCAACAAGGCCAAAAACGTGATGAAAATGGCCGAAATTCTGGTTTCGGACTATGGCGGCCAGGTGCCTTCCAGCCGCGCCGCGCTGCAATCCTTGCCGGGCGTCGGGCGCAAAACCGCGAATGTTGTGTTGAATATGTGGTTTCATATCCCCGCCCAAGCGGTTGATACGCATATCTTTCGTATCGGCAATCGCACCGGGATTTGCCCTGGCAAAGATGTGGATGTCGTCGAGCGTGCGATCGAAGATAACACCCCCGCCGAATTTCAACAGCACGCACATCACTGGCTCATCTTGCATGGGCGCTATATCTGCGTTGCGCGCAAACCCAAATGCGGTATCTGCCCGATCCGCGATCTTTGCCCCTATGAGGATAAGACAATATGAAAAAGTTTCAGGTGGTCGGTATCGGCAACGCGATGGTTGACGTGCTGTCCAATGCGGATGACGTATTTCTGGACGAAAACGGCATTGGAAAAAGCATCATGCAGTTGATTGATATGCGCCGTGCCGTTGAACTTTATGGCGCTATCGGGCCAGCCAAAGAGATTTCGGGCGGGTCGGCGGCCAACAGCATTGCGGGGATTGCGCATCTGGGGGGGCGCACAGCCTATGTTGGCAAGGTCAAGGATGACCAGCTTGGCGCGATCTTTGCCCATGACCTGCGGGCACAGGGCGCTGTTTATGAAACCGAAATGGCCCCCAAAGAGAGTGATCATGAAACCGGGCGCTGCATCGTGATTGTAACGCCGGATGGTGAACGGTCGATGAACACCTATCTGGGGTGGTCCGAATTCTTGACCCCGGCAGATATTGACGCGGATCAGATGTCGCAAGCGGAATGGATTTACCTTGAGGGCTATCGTTTTGACGGGCCTGAAAGCCATCAAGCCTTTGCGGATGCGATTGCGGCCTGCAAGGGCGCGGGCGGCCGGGTGTCGATCACGTTGTCGGATGCGTTCTGTGTAGAGCGCCACCGCGATGCATTCCGTAAAATGATTGTTGAAGATACAGATCTTCTTTTTGCAAATCGCGCTGAAATCCTGTCGATGTATCAGACGAGTGATTATGAGGCCGCGATGCAAGCGGCGGCCAGGGATGTGGCAATCGTCGCCTGCACCGATGGTGCCAGCGGCGCGCATGTGCTGGCCAATGGTCAGCATTGGCATGTGCCAGCGGTGCCCACACAGATTGTCGATGCGACCGGGGCAGGGGATTTGTTTTCCGGTGCATTCTTGTGGGCGATCACCAACGGCTATGATCTGGAAACCGCCGCGCGTATGGGCAATATCGCCGCGTCTGAGGTGATCAGCCATATCGGTGCGCGGCCAGAAGCAAAGCTGATGGGCCTTTTTGCCAAACATGGCGTAATTTAAAGCCGCGGGGGGGGGGGGGGGGGGGGGCGCAGGGTTCAAGCCCCGCTGGGGCCCTCACCCTGCGCCTTTGGCACCGGGGGGTGAGGGCAGTCTGGTAACCGCAGGGCCGCTCTTGTTGCAGCGCTTGACCTCATCTTCAAGTTGAAAAAATACCTTGCCGGGGGGGGCCTTTAGGCGAAGGGCGGGGCAGTGTAGGCCCCCTTCCTTTTGAACCTTGGCGCTTGTTATGTGCCCCCCTTCACAAAGCCAATATCCTGAACGCGTTATGCCATGCAAACGCTGCCTTGGGGCACTTTCTGAAGGCGTGATCCTGGCGGGGTAGGAGATGCCTTAATCCCCAAGTTTTGCATGCACCTCATCCAGATCAATTTCACCGATCGGCATTTTGTTGCCGGGGTTGTCAAAATCATATTTGAAAAGCTGAAAGTCGCGCTTGTAGATTTCCCAGATCAGATGCCGCGACAGATCGTCGAAATAATCCTCAACCGGGTGGGCGCGTTTGGGGCCGTGGCCCTCGCTCTCGTTGAATTTGGGAATTGTGTTCAGATCGACGGTGTGCGGGGTCTTGATGTGGGTCAAGACATCTTTCATCCCGTCGTTGAACGTCTCGGTGAAAAAGATTTTGTCATAGCGCCCGCCATTGGCGATATAGGTTGAAACATGCCCCGACATCGCCGACCAGTGAATGTCCGGGTCCATCGGTTTGCGCCAGCGAATGGTGTCGCGGGTAAACAGCAAGAAACGCCGGAAGCTTTTGATCTGGTCAAACTCTTGCTTGCCATCCTCGCCGCCCACCTCAATGCCGTATTTCTGGATCAACAGCGGCACAAGATTGCCCCGGTAGCGCTTGCCATTGCGCTGAATGCCACAAATCTTGTCAAAGAAGGAAGAAAGCACCCGGGTATACGGGTTGCGCACACAGGTGAACGCATATGTGGTCTGCGCCTTGGCTGATTGTTCTATCAGCGCCTGGCTGTCCTCTTGCGCCCATTTGTGCAGGCCCGTTGTCGAATCGTGGATGTCGCCGTCAAAGAATCGCCCGTGATCCGAGTAGAACATGATCTGACCGATGGTCGAACATGCACATTTCGGAACAACCCGATAGATGACGCTTTCGCTTTCTGTCATCCATGTACCCGGAAAACCCATAAAACCCTGCCTCCATAGCCTTTAGACCCGTCTACACCGCATCTTGAAAGATTTCATTTCAAAAATGCAAAGAAACTCTGTCTTTTCAATGGCCGATAACGCTATTTAGGGAAGAAATGACCCAAAACAGGGCATGAGGTTTGGTGAATGGCAAAAATTGCCTATATTCTTTTGTGCCACAAAGACCCTGAAGGGATCATTGCACAGGCAGAGCGGCTGACCGAAGGCGGGGATTATGTGTCCATCCACTTTGACGGGCGTGCACGCTCAGGCGATTTCAACAAGATTTTCACGGCGCTTTCTGCCAACCCCGCAGTTACGTTTGCACAAAAGCGCCTGAAATGCGGTTGGGGCGAATGGAGCCTTGTCGCGGCAACCCTTTTGGCCGTGCGCGCGGCTGTCGGTGCCTTTCCGCGCGCAACCCATTTTTACTTGCTTTCCGGCGATTGCATGCCGATCAAATCGGCGGAATATGTTCATGCGTTGCTTGATCGTGATGACGTTGATTACATTGAAAGTTATGATTTTTTCAAATCGGATTGGATCAAGGTTGGAATCAAGGATGAACGTCTGATCTACCGTCACTGGTTCAATGAACGCAGCCACAAGAGCCTGTTCTATGCATCAATGGCGGCACAAAAGCGGATGGGCCTGGCGCGTAAGGTTCCAGCAGATCTGCTGATCCAGATCGGTAGCCAATGGTGGTGCCTGCGTCGCCGCACGATAGAGACGTTGCTGGAGTTTTGTGACACGCGGCGCGATGTCATACGGTTTTTCAGCACGACCTGGATCCCGGATGAAACCTTTTTTCAAACGCTGGTGCGCCATCTGGTGCCAGAATATGAGATCAGAACCCGCACTCTGACCTTTTTGATGTTCACCGATTACGGTATGCCCGCCACGTTTTACAATGACCATTACGACCTGTTGTACAGCCAGGACTTTCTTTTTGCCCGCAAGGTATCACCCGATGCAACCGAGCTGAAAGAGCGGCTTGGCCAATTGTATGTGGCGACCGGCGTTCAATTCCCGATCTCCAACGAAGGCCGCAGCCTGTTTCAGTTTCTGTCCGGGCGTGGCCGCATTGGCCGCCGTTTCGCCCCCCGCTTTTGGGAAACGGAAAGCAGCCTTGGGCGGGAACGGACCTTGCTGATGGTGATTTGCAAGAAATGGCATGTTGCCAAGCGATTGGTTGACCGTATCCGAAATGTCGCGGGCCTGCCTGCGGTGGAGTATGTCTTCAACGAGGCTTCTACCCCGATGCCCGATCTTGGCGGAATTCAATCAACGCTTGAAAAACGCACCCGGCATCGTCGTGCTTTGGTGCGGATGCTGTTTGACTATTGGGAAACCGATACTTTGGTGGTGTGTATTGACCCGGCGAATGTTGATCTGATGCAGGATTTCGCCGCAGACAAGTCGACCGTTCGCCTGCTGGAGGTGGAATGCGAGTTCAGCGATGAGTACCTGATTGGCCATGCCCGGCGCGTGGGGCTTGCTGGCGACCACACGCCGCAAGAGGTCATTGACCGTTTGCTGCCCACCATACGCTATGACGTGAAGTTTGAAAGCGACAAGATCAGGGATGCGGATTTCGGCAGCCTGCTGCGCCTGCGCGAGGCGGCGCCAGCAGGCAAAAAATGCCGTGGCATTGGCGGCATTCCTTGATATCAGTACGGAGAAAGCGCGAGAAATCGCGGAAACGCCCCATCTTTTTGCGGATTGAGCCATGGCCTATAGCTACGACGACACAAATATCTTCGCCCGTATCCTGCGCGGCGAAATTCCCAATAAAACCGTGTTGGAGACAGCGCATACGCTGGCCTTTCATGACATCAACCCCTCGGCCCCGGTACATGTACTGGTGATCCCCAAAGGGGCTTATGTCAGCTTTGATCATTTTTGCAGCGCGGCCTCGGATGCCGAGCTTGTGGATTTTCACCGCGCGGCGGCAAAAGTCTGTGCGCAAATGGGCGTGTCGCTAGAGGCGGGTGACGGTTTTCGCGCCATCACCAACGCGGGCCAGCATGGCTTGCAAGAGGTGCCGCATTATCATTTGCACATAGTCGGGGGCCGGCCCATGGGGCGCATGATCGCCAAGGACTGAAGCGTTCTTGGGTCAATGCGCCTCGGCCCAATTTGCGCCTGTGCCTGCCTCCACCGTGATCGGTACTGACAGGTGCACGGCGGGCAGGGCGGCGCCTTCCATGATGTCGCGCGCGACCTTTATCAGGGGGGCCACGGCCTCTGTCGCCACCTCAAACAGCAATTCGTCATGCACTTGCAGCAGCATTTTCGCATCCAGATCACGGGTGGCATCTGGCATGCGAATCATTGCGCGGCGGATGATATCGGCCGCGGTCCCTTGGATCGGTGCGTTGATCGCCGCACGTTTGGCGAACCCTGCGGCGGGGCCTTTGGCGTTGATTTCCGGCGTATGGATGCGGCGGCCAAACAGGGTTTGCACATAGCCGTTATCCTTGGCGAACTGAATCGTTGTGTCCATATATTCGCGGATACCGGGAAAACGTTCAAAATAGCGGTCGATGAAGCCCTGCGCCTCGGCCCGTGGAATGCGCAGATTGCGGGCAAGGCCAAAGCCTGAAATGCCGTAGATCACGCCAAAGTTGATCGCCTTGGCCTGGCGGCGAACACCTGGGTCCATCCCCTCCACCGGCACGCCGAACATTTCGGACGCGGTCATGGCGTGAATGTCGATGCCATCCTTGAACGCCTGTTTCAGCGCCGGAATATTCGCGACATGGGCAAGGATGCGCAGTTCGATCTGGCTGTAGTCAAGGCTGACAATCACCCGGCCTTCGGGGGCGACAAACGCCTCACGGATGCGGCGACCCTCATCTGTGCGCACGGGAATGTTTTGCAGGTTCGGGTCGGTTGATGACAGCCGCCCGGTAACCGCGCCAACCAGCGAATAACTGGTATGCACACGCCCGGTTTCCGGGTTGATGTGGTCTTGCAGCGCGTCGGTATAGGTGGATTTCAGCTTGGCCAATTGCCGCCAATCCAGCACCTTGCCGGGCAGTTCATGCTCGGTCGCCAGATCTTCCAGAATATCGGCGCCGGTGGCATAGGCCCCGGTTTTACCCTTGGTCCCCCCCGGCAAGCCCATTTCATCAAACAGAATTTCGCCAAGTTGCTTGGGAGAGCCGACATTGAAGGGCCGCCCCGCCATGGTCTTTATCTCATCCTCCAGCCCGGCCATTTTCTGCGCAAAGGCGTTGGACATGCGTGACAGCGTATCGCGATCCACCTGAATCCCTGCCATTTCCATCTGTGCCAGCACCGGAACCAGGGGGCGTTCCAGCGTTTCATACACGGTCGTCACCGATTTGCGGTGCAGTTGTGGTTTGAATATCTGCCACAGGCGCAGGGTGATATCGGCATCCTCGGACGCGTATTTCACCGCCTCATCGACGGGAACCAGATCAAAGGTGATTTGTGATTTGCCCGCCCCCAGCAGGGATTTGATCGGAATCGGCGTGTGCCCCAGATAGGTATCGCAAAGCGTATCCATGCCGTGAGTGTGCAGGCCCGCACTCAGCGCCGAAGACATCAGCATCGTATCGTCAATCGGGGCAACGCAAACCCCCTGCCGTGCAAGGATTTTCGCGTCATATTTCATGTTCTGGCCGATTTTCAGGATGCTGGCATCCTCCAGCACCGGGCGCAGCAGGTCCAGCGCCGTATCCAGCGGCATCTGGCCCTCGGCCAGGGCCGATGACCCGAACAGATCGCCGCCGCCTTGCTTGTGGCCCAGCGGGATATAACAGGCGTGGCCCGGCTCCACACAAAGCGAGATGCCGACCAGTTCGGCGCGCATCTCGTCAAGGCTGGTGGTTTCGGTGTCTATGGCGACATAGCCGCGCGCATAAATCCGCTCGATCCAGGTTTGCAGCGCCGCCGTGCTGGACAGGTTTTCGTATTTGGCATGGTCAAAGGGCAGGGCCGTGGCATCGCCGTTCGCCCCCCCCGAGGCAGCCTCAGGCACCACGGGGGCCACCACCTTCAGGCTGTCGGCCACGCGTTTCGTCAGGGTGCGAAACTCCATCTGGTTCAGGAATGCCATCAGCGACTCTGCCTCTGGCTGCTGCACTTCCATGCTTTCCAGCGTCACATCAAGCGGCGTTTCGCAATCAAGCTGCACAAGGCGTTTGGAAATGCGGATCAGATCGGCATTTTCGATCAGGCTTTCGCGGCGCTTGGGTTGTTTGATCTCGGCTGCGCGGTCCAACAAGGTTTCCAGATCGCCATATTCCTGAATAAGCAGAGCCGCGGTCTTGATCCCGATCCCCGGCGCCCCCGGCACGTTATCAACCGAATCGCCAGCCAGCGACTGCACATCAACCACGCGGTTCGGGGCGACGCCGAATTTTTCAAACACCTCATCCGGCCCGATCAGCTTGTTTTTCATCGGGTCAAGCATGCTGACGCCATCGCCGACCAGTTGCATCAGGTCCTTGTCCGAGGAAATGATCGTCACCTGCCCGCCTGCGTCGCGGGCGCGGCAAGACAGGGTGGCGATGATGTCATCGGCCTCAAACCCTTCGGTCTCGATACAGGCGATGTTGAAGGCGCGGGTGGCATCGCGGGTCAGCGGGAATTGCGGGCGCAGGTCTTCGGGCAATTCGGGGCGGTTGGCTTTGTAATCGGGGTAAATATCATTGCGAAAGGTTTTCGACGAATGGTCAAAGATCACGGCAACATGCGTCGGCGCGTCGCCGTTCTTGTTGTCGTTAAGATAGCGAAACAGGATGTTGCAAAACCCGGCAACCGCCCCCACCGGCAAGCCATCGGATTTGCGGGTCAGCGGCGGCAGGGCGTGATAAGCGCGAAAGATATAGGCCGATCCGTCAATCAGATGCAGGTGGTGCCCCTTGCCGAAGGTTTTGCTCATGACGGTCTCTCCCTGCGCGTTTCGCCCGTTGTTTGACACCCGTTCTTCGCATGGACGGGCGCGGGGGTCTAGCGGTGGTTCAGCCCCCGAAAGGGCCAGATTGGGCCAGCGACAGCCGGATAGAACGGGTCTGCCATCCGCTGGGCACGATAGCCGGCGCCGACCGCCACCTAAGCCTCGCCCGGAAACCAACAGCCAAACCCGTGCAAGATCAAAGCCGAGTCACGCTCAGGACGAGGAGCCACGCTGTCCCGCTTTGCCGGCAGTGCGGTGGCTTATTTCGCGGGCTCTGCCGCGCTTTCATGGATATAGCGGCGGTCGCAATAGCCACATTCCACAAAGCCCTTGTCTTCGGGAATCGTCAGCCAGACGCGGGGGTGCCCCAAAGCCGGGCCATCGCCATCGCAGGCGATTTTCCATTTTGAGACGATAAGAACTTCCGGGGCCGGTACGGTCATGGCGCATAGCTTTCTGCAAAATGCAAGTTGGGGCGTATGATAGCGATCCGGGCGGATGCCGCAAGGGTTACAGCCTATTAAAATCCATCTGAAACCACCGGATTCAGCAATGCCGCCAATGCCCCCGAAAAGCAAAGCGTGGCGGGGCGAAGGTGACAGGTTTTTTTGCAGAAACGCTCTTGTAGGCGCGCAGAGGGAAAAGGGGGGGAGCGCTCCCGCCATTCGTTGCTGTTTGCCCAAGGCAAACAGCGCCTCAAGGTTGGGCGGGGCCGCGCTTTGAAAAGCGCGGCGGTTACGCCCGGACCATCCGGGCCACGATACGGCGGGTGATTGGCGCCACGATCAGCACCGCCGGAAAGGCCAGCGCCCAGCTTGTCAGCCATGCGCCAAGCCAATGAGAAGGAAAACCTGCCCCCATCCCAAGCGCTTGCCATGTGGCAATGCCCGAGACCATGGCCGACATCAGGCCCGACAGGATAAAGCCGAACAGGATCGGCGCAAAACGGGCGGGAATCATCAGTTTTTTCCTTTTACTGGGGCGGGTTGCACCTGATTGCATTCAGCCAATACCCGAACGTGCCATGTTGCGCAAACGCTGCCTCGGGGCAAGGGCTGCATCGGTGAATCTGGCGCGTCAGCCGCAGGTTGCACCGCGGCCACCCGCCCCTCTTTCGCTTTCTTTTCGGTACAAATATCCTCGGGGGGGGGAATGGCCGCAAGGCCAGGGGGGGCGCGAGCGCCCCCCGCTACCGTTCAGCCTAACTCTGCCGAGGGGATTACCGGAAAAAACATGCCACCAGACCACAGGCCAAACCACTCGGTGCCACCATGCGGTTGGCGGTCGCCCAATTCGACCAGCCGGTAAAATGATTTGCGGTCGATCAGGGCCTCCAGCCCCGCCCGCACCATGACATAGGGCGACGGCTCGCCGCTTGCGGGGTCACGCAGCACCCGGATCGGATGATCGGCCCCCGCGCTGACCTTGTCACCCACCTGGGTTTCAAACTGCAAGACCTGTGCGTCGCCTGTGCCGGTTACCGAAAAATCTACCGCCACAAAAGGGGCGTCATCAACGGTAATGCCCACCTTTTCGACCGGGGTGACAAGAAAGTACTTGCCGCCCTCAAGCTTCAGGATATTGGAAAACAGCTTTACCAGCGCGGGCCGCCCAATCGGTGTGCCAAGGTAAAACCACGTCCCATCCCGCGCGATCCGCATATCCAGATCACCGCAAAACGGCGGGTTCCACAGATGCACCGGGGCGGGCCCCGCACCTTTGCCCGCCGCTTGTGCCGATGCCATCACGCCTTCTGCCGTTGGTTTCACGCTCAATTGACCAGTTCCCGCTTTTGCCATTTGTACCCGGCGATATAAATCGCTCTAATAGGCCAATATAACCCGTGCCCGAGGAATGTCATGCCCTATACTGCCGTTGAACCCCAAGACGCCGCCAAACTGGTCACAGATATCGAAGCGTTGGGCGAAAAGCTGAAAGCGGCGAAAGCCTCTATCAACCAAAGATTTATTGGTCAGGACAGGGTGGTTGACCTTGTGCTTGCTTCGCTGCTTTGCGGCGGTCACGCGTTGCTGGTTGGGCTTCCCGGACTTGGCAAGACCCGTCTGGTAGATACACTTTCCACTGTCATGGGCCTGAACGGCAACCGCATTCAATTCACCCCCGATCTGATGCCTGCCGATATCCTCGGCTCTGAAGTGCTGGACGGGGCCGAGGGCACGCGCGCGTTTCGGTTCATCGAAGGCCCGATCTTTTGCCAATTGCTGATGGCGGATGAGATCAACCGCGCCTCGCCGCGTACCCAATCGGCGCTGTTGCAAGCGATGCAGGAACGCGAGGTGACGATTGCAGGCAAACACCGCCCGCTGGGTGCGCCCTTCCACGTTCTCGCCACCCAGAACCCGATTGAACAAGAAGGCACCTATCCGCTTCCCGAGGCGCAGCTTGACCGCTTTTTGGTGCAGGTCGATGTGCATTACCCCGACCGCGCCACCGAACGTGATATCTTGCTGGCGACTACGGGGGCGAGTGAGGCGCAGGTACATGGCGTCTTTACCGCTGGCGAATTGCTGGCCGCGCAAGCGGTGTTGCGCCGGATGCCGGTGGGTGAGCAGGTGGTGGAAGCGATCCTTGATCTGGTCCGGGCCTGCCGCCCGGATGAGCCAGAAGGCGCTGCGCTGCGGGGTCAGCTTTCCTGGGGGCCGGGGCCGCGTGCGGCCCAGGCGCTGATGCTGACAGTGCGCGCGCAGGCGCTGCTGGACGGGCGGCTTGCACCTTCGGTTGCGGATGTGGCTGCCTTGGCGCGCCCGGTCCTGATTCACCGCATGGCGCTGTCTTTTGCGGCCCGCGCCCGCGGCGAAAGCCTTGCCGGCCTGATTGATGCCGCCGTCACCCGCACCCTGGGGCTAGAGGCCGCAGCGTGACCAAATCCGCGCCTCACGCCCTAGGTCAGCATGAAGCTACGGGCCTGCGCGCACGGGCGGAAAGCCTTGGCGACTCTCTGCCGTCGCTTTTGGTGCATGCCGAGCATCTGGCCTCGACCGTGATCTGGGGCGAACATGGTCGCCGCCGCGCTGGCACGGGGGATGAGTTTTGGCAATATCGCCCGGCTTCGGTGGGTGACAGCGCAACATTGGTTGATTGGCGGCGCTCGGCCCGGTCCGATCAGCATTTCGTGCGCGAACGCGAATGGCAGGCGGCACAAACCGTTTCGCTTTGGGTTGATCCGGCGCGCTCGATGCAGTTTTCCGGTGATGCCAGCCGCGCCCCCAAATCCGACCGTGCCCAGCTTTTGGCGCTCGCGCTGTCGGTGTTGCTGCTGCGGGGGGGCGAACGGGTTGGCCTGACGGGGCAGGCTGGCCGCCCACAGGCAGGCCGCGCGCAACTGCTGCGCCTGGCGCATGGCATGGCCACTGGTGGCGCCGATGCCGATTACGGCGCCCCCGAGGTTTCAAACCTGACCAGCCACAGCCGCGCCGTTTTCATCTCTGATTTTCTGGGCGACCCAGAGGAAGTGGAAACCGCGCTGACCATGGCTTCGGATCGCGGTGTGCGCGGGGCATTGGTGCAGGTGCTGGACCCGGCCGAGGAGGAATTTCCCTTTGATGGCCGCACGATTTTTGAATCCATGGGCGGATCCTTGCGCTTTGAGACGCTGCGCGCGGGCGATTTGCGCCGTCGCTACCTTGACCGTCTGGCTGAACGCAAAACCCGGATTGAATCGCTTGCCCGCGCGTCGGGTTGGCACTACCTGAGCCACCATACCGGCCAATCGGCGCAATCGGCGTTGTTGTGGTTGTTCACCGCTATGGAACGGGGGCGCTGATGTTCATGCTTGGCCCTGTGGGCTTTACCGCGCCGCTGCTGCTGTTGGGGCTGCTGGCCTTGCCGGTGCTGTGGCTTTTGCTGCGCGCCGTGCCGCCCGCCCCGCTTCGCCGCCGCTTTCCGGGTGTGGTGTTGCTGCTGGGATTGAAGGATGAGGAGGCGGAAACCGACAAAACCCCATGGTGGCTGCTGCTGTTGCGTATGGCCGCCATTGCGGCCGCTATCATCGGCTTTGCCGGCCCGGTGCTGAACCCCGCTCAGCGCGATCAGGCTGCGACCGGCCCTTTGCTGGTGCTGATGGATGCCTCTTGGGCCGATGCCCGCGATTGGCCGCGCAGGCTTGACCGGGCCGCCGCGCTGATGGATGAGGCGGGCCGCGCAGGCCGCCCCGTTGCGCTGATCCGCCTGACCGATGCCCCTTCCGAGGTGACCTTTCAGGCCGCCAACGCCATGGCCCCCTTGCTGCCGGGGCTGACGCCGAATGCGTGGGCGCCCGATTTCACCGGCTGGGCCAAATCCTTGCCAAAGGGCGGTTTCTCCAGCTTTTGGCTTTCGGATGGCGTCGGGCATCCGGGGCGCGCAGCCTTGCTTGACGCCCTGCAATCGCATGGCACAGTGACGGCATTTGAAAGCCCGCGCCCGGTGATCGCGCTGCGCCCCGCCCAGTTCCGGGATGGGGTTATCAAACTTTCCGCTACCCGCTTGCCCGCCACTGACCAAGCCGAGGTCGAGGTGTCGGCCCGTGGCCTTGACCCGTCAGGCATCGAGCGCGAACTGGCCCGCGTGCCGCTGGGCTTTGCGGTTGGTGCCGCCGATGCCGAAACCGCCCTGTCGCTGCCGCCCGAATTGCGCAACCGTGTCAGCCGGTTTGAACTGGCAGGTATTCGCTCTGCCGCCGCCGTCAGCCTGACCGATGACAGCCTGAAACGCCGCAAGGTTGCGCTGATTTCCAGCAGCAGCGGGGCCGAGGGGCTGCAATTGCTGTCGCCCACCCATTACCTGCGTCAGGCACTGGAACCTGTGGCCGAGCTGATTGACGGCAGCCTTGCTGATGTCGTTCTTGCCAATCCCGATGTGATTGTTCTGGCCGATGTTGCCACCCTGTCCCCGGATGAGGGCGAGGCGATTTGGGATTGGCTTGACAAAGGCGGCTTGCTGCTGCGTTTCGCGGGCCCCCGGCTTGCCGCCTCTGATGTCAGCCGCGCCTCTGAAGATGTGCTGATGCCGGTGCGTTTGCGCATCGGTGGCCGCAATGTCGGTGGCGCAATGAGCTGGGGAGAGCCGAAAGCGCTGGCCCCCTTTGACGAAGGTTCGCCTTTTCATGGGCTGGTGATCCCTGATGATGTCACCGTCCTGGCCCAGGTGCTTGCCCAACCCGACCCCGATCTTGCCCGGCGCACCATTGCAGCACTTGCCGATGGCACCCCTTTGGTGACGCGCAAAGCGGTCGGGCAGGGGCAGGTTGTGCTGTTTCACGTCACCGCCAATGCGGAATGGTCAAGCCTGCCGCTGTCGGGTCTGTTCATGCAGATGCTTGAACGGCTGGCGGTTACCACCCGCCCTGCCGCCCCTGATGCCGCCGAACTGCAAGGCAAGATATGGGTGCCGCAGGTGGCCGTGGATGCGTTCGGCAGCCTGGGCGACGCGGGCGAGATTGCGGGCGTAGATGGTGCGGCCCTTGCAGACGCCTTGTCCACGACCGGCCCCTCTGCAACCCTGCCGCCGGGGCTCTATGCGGGCGATGATCGTCGGGTCGCGCTGAATGTGATCAATGCGCAAACGCGGTTGGTGGCCCCCCTCTGGCCCGCCTCGGTTGCCCGCGAAGGGTTGGACGTGCAAACCGAACAGGCGCTGAAGGGCAGCTTGCTTGCGCTTGCCCTGTCGCTGTTGCTGGTCGATGTTCTGGCAGCATTGGCGCTGTCGGGGCGTCTGCTTGGTAGCCTGCGCAATGCGGCGGTGCTTGCGCTTGCCATTTTGCTGCTTGCCCCTGTGCAGACGCATGCACAAGAGGCCGCTGCCCCAAATCTGCCCGCAACAGACCTGCCCGCAACAGATCTGCGCACGGATGACCGGCGCGCCATCGAGGCGACCGCTGCTGTCCGTCTTGGCTATATCCTGACCGGGGATGCCAAGGTTGACAGCATTTCGAAAGCCGGGCTGCGTGGCCTTGGCCAGCGCCTGTTTGAGCGTACCACCATCGAACCCGAAGCGCCGCTGCCGGTAAATCTTGAAACCGATGAATTGCTGTTTTTCCCGTTCCTTTACTGGCCTGTCACGATGGATCAGCCCAGCCCCTCGGCAGCAGCCTATGCCAGGCTGAACCGCTATCTGCGCACGGGTGGAATGATTTTATTCGATACCCGTGATGGCGATGTGTCGGGCGGCAGCCAGACCCCGCAGGCCCGCAAGTTGCAACTTCTGGCCGCCCCGCTTGATATTCCCCCGTTGGAAATCCTGCCCGAAGATCATGTGCTGACCCGCAGCTTTTACCTGCTCCAGGATTTTCCGGGCCGCTACACCCACCGCGATCTGTGGGTCGAGGCCGCGCCCCCCGATGCCGAACTGGCCGAGGGCATGCCGTTTCGCAACCTTAACGATGGTGTGACCCCGGTGGTGATTGGCGGCAATGATTGGGCCGCGGCATGGGCGCTGACAGAAAACGGCGCCGAAATGTTTCCCGTCGGGCGTGGCTATACCGGCGAACGCCAGCGCGAGATTGCAACGCGCTTTGGCATCAACCTGATCATGCATGTGCTGACCGGGAATTATAAATCCGACCAGGTTCATGTACCTGCCTTGCTGGAAAGGTTGGGGCAATGACCGACGCACTGATAGTTGCCCCCCTCATCCCGATGCTGGCACTTTATGGGCTGGCTGCGGCGGCTTTGGTGATCGTTGGCTACAGCCTGTGGCGCGGGTTGTCAGGCTGGGCCTTGCGCGGGCTTGGGGCCTTGGCCCTGCTGGCCGCAATCGCCAACCCATCCATTCAGCGCGAAGACCGTGAACCGCTGTCCGACATTGTGATTGTCGTGGTCGATGACAGCGCCAGTCAGCGCATCGGCACCCGCCCCGCGCAATCGGCCACAGCCCTTGCCCGCGTGCAGGCCGAGATTGCGGCCCTGCCCAACACCGAACTGCGCCTCGTTCGCGTTGGTGACGGTGAGGGGACGACCCGTAGTGACGGCGGCACCCAGCTAATGACCGCCCTGTCTGCGGCGCTGGCCGAAGAACCGCGCGCCCGTATTGCAGGCGCGATCTTGATAACGGACGGTCAGGCGCATGATTTGCCACTTGCCCCCAAACTTCCCGCGCCGCTGCATGTTTTGCTGACCGGCGAGGCCAGTGATTGGGACCGCCGCTTGATTATCACGAATGCGCCTGCCTTTGCGATTTTGGGCGAGCCGGTAACCCTGACCCTGCGCATTGAGGATCAGGGGGCCGTGCCTGCCGACATCGCAGGCTTTGCCATGATTTCTATCGCGATTGATGGCGATGAGCCGCAAAGCTATCGCGTCGCTGTGGGCGAAGACCTGGAACTGCCGGTGACGATTCCACATGGCGGCATGAATGTGCTGCAATTTCAGGTCGCGGTGACACCGGGCGAGTTGACAGAGCGCAATAATGCCGCCGTGGTGCAAATCAACGGTGTGCGGGATCGGCTGCGCGTGCTGCTGGTGTCGGGTGAACCCCATGCGGGCGAACGTGTCTGGCGCAACCTGCTGAAATCCGACCCTTCGGTCGATCTTGTACATTTCACCATCCTGCGCCCGCCTGAAAAGCAAGACGGCATCCCGGTTTCGGAACTTTCGCTGATCGCCTTTCCCACGCGCGAACTGTTTGTGGAAAAGATAGACGAGTTTGACCTGATCATTTTTGACCGCTACCGCCTGCGCGGCATTCTGCCCAACGCCTATCTGCACAATGTGCGCGACTATGTAAAACGCGGTGGCACGGTGCTGGTTGCGGCGGGGCCAGAGTTTGGGTCGGCAGATAGCCTCTGGCGTTCGTCGCTTGGGGAAATCATGCCGGTGGATGCCACCAGCCGGGTCTATGAACAGGGGTTCAAACCCGCGCTAACCGAACTTGGCAAGCGCCACCCGGTCACCGAAGGGCTGGAAAAACTGGCCCCGGCTGGCGGTTGGGGCCGGTGGTTTCGCCAAATCGGGCTGGTACAGAAATCCGGTCAGGCGGTGATGTCGGGAATTGATGGCCAGCCCTTGCTGGTGCTTGACCGGGTCGAGCAAGGCCGCATCGCGGTGCTGGCGTCTGACCATATGTGGCTTTGGGGGCGGGGCTTTGAGGGCGGGGGGCCGCAGCTTGAATTGCTGCGCCGCCTTGCGCATTGGATGATGAAAGAGCCGGAACTGGAGGAAGAGGCCCTCGTTGCCTCGGCCATCGGCCAAAAGCTGACGGTGACGCGCCGCACCATTGGCGACGCCCCCGGCCCGGTCACCATCACCGGCCCCGATGGCACGCAATCCGAACTTATCCTGCCCGAAATCGCACCGGGCCGCTATTCTGCGCAATATGACGCGCCGGAAATGGGGCTGTACAAGCTGGCCCAAGGCGCGTTTTCGGCTGTTATGGCGCTGGGGCCCTCGGCGCCGAAAGAGTTTGAGGAAACCATCGCCAGCGGTGACAAGCTGGCACCCATCGTCAGCCCTATGCGCGGCGGCATCTTGCGGCTGGAACAAGGTAATCCGGATATCCGTACCGTGGCCGAAGGCCGCGTCGCGGCGGGGCGTGGCTGGATCGGGATCACGCCGCGCGGTGCCTATCTTACCCAGGATATCCGCATAGCCGCGCTGCTGCCCGGCTGGGTCTGGCTTTTGCTTGCGGCAGGTCTTGCCTTGGCGGCATGGCTGGTTGAAGGTCGTAAGACCCGCAAACCCGCGGCGACAGGTTGAATATGGCTTGAATTGGTTATATAAACTTACCAATCATGCGGGGTAGGAGGCGCGTATTATGGAAATGCCGGTGATTGATGCCACGATCGTTGCCCGCAAACCCGCCATTGTCGCGGCTTTGCAAGCCGTGCTGCCCCATGACGCCGTGATCCATGACGAGGCCGAGGTGCGCGCCTATGAGTGTGACGCCTTGACGGCCTATCGCTGCCCACCGCTGGCCGCAGTTTTGCCACGCACAACGGCGCAGGTGGCGGCGGTTTTGCGCATCTGTCACCAAATGGGCGTGCCGGTGGTGCCGCGCGGGTCGGGCACATCGCTGGCCGGGGGGGCGCTGCCAACGGGCGATTGTGTGATCCTTGGCGTGGCGCGCATGACGGGCATATTGGAAACCGATTATGCGAACCGCTTTATTCGGGTCCAGTCGGGGCGTACCAATCTGTCGGTCACCGGAGCGGTGGAAAGTGACGGTTTTTTTTACGCCCCCGACCCTTCCAGCCAGCTTGCTTGCGCGATTGCGGGCAATATCGCGATGAACTCGGGCGGGGCGCATTGCCTGAAATACGGGGTGACGACGAACAATTTGCTGGGCGTGACCCTGGTGCAAATGGATGGCACCGTGCTGGAAATCGGCGGCGCGCATCTTGACGCGCCGGGGCTTGACCTGCTGGGTGTGGTGTGCGGATCAGAAGGCCAGCTTGGCGTGGTGACCGAGGCGACCTTGCGCATTTTGCCCAAACCCGAAGGCGCGCGGCCCGTGCTGATGGGGTTTGACAGCAATGAGGTCGCGGGCGAATGCGTCTCGGACATCATCAAAGCTGGCATCCTGCCCGTAGCAATCGAGTTCATGGACCGCCCCTGTATCGAAGCAACCGAGGCCTTTGCCAAAGCCGGCTATCCGATGTGCGAGGCGTTGTTGATTGTCGAGGTCGAAGGTTCGCCTGCCGAGATTGACGAACAACTTGCGCTGATCATCGCGATTGCCAAACGCCACAATCCGGTGGAGTTGCGCGAGGCGGCGGATGAAGATCAGGCCAGACGCATCTGGCTGGGCCGCAAATCGGCCTTTGGTGCGATGGGGCAGATCAATGATTATATGTGCCTTGATGGCACGATCCCGGTGTCGTCGCTGCCATTCGTACTGCGCCGGATCGGCGAGATGTCCAAGGAATATGGCTTGGGTGTCGGCAATGTTTTTCACGCTGGCGATGGCAATATGCATCCGCTGATCTTGTATGACGCCAACAAGCCGGGCGATCTGGAACTATGCGAGGCCTTTGGCGCCGATATCTTGAAGCTATGCGTCGAGGTGGGCGGTTGTTTGACCGGCGAGCACGGCGTGGGCATTGAAAAGCGCGATCTGATGAAGGTGCAATTCGCGCCGCAGGATATGGAGGCGCAAATGTGGGTCAAGGATGTGTTTGATCCGCAATGGTTGCTGAACCCCGCCAAGGTGTTTCCGCTGGACATCACGGCCAACCGCCGCGCTGGATGAGGCCGCTGGGGGGCTTTCTGCCCCCCAGACCCCCCTGAGGATATTTTTGCCGAAAAGAAAGGGTAGAGGGATGAAGCCTGCGGATGAGCTGGAACTGGCCGAGATGATCCGTGCAGCAAAGGGCCCGTTGCGAATTGTTGGAGGCGGGACGCGGAGAATTGGGCAAATGGCCGGGGGGGAGGTTTTGGAAACCGGCGGGTTGTCGGGGATTTCGCTGTATGAGCCGGGGGCTTTGACGCTTGTGGCGGGGGCGGGCACAACCTTGGCCGAGGTGGAGGCTGCGCTTGCGGAAGGGGGCCAGCGGCTGCCCTTTGAGGTGCCTGATCTGCGCGGGCTTTTGGGGCGGGCCGGTGTGTCGACCATTGGTGGTGTAGCGGCGGCAAATGCCTCGGGGCCGCGGCGCATTCAGGCAGGCGCATGTCGCGATAGTTTGATTGGGGTGCGCTTTGTCGATGGGGCTGGCAGCATCATCAAGAATGGGGGCCGTGTCATGAAGAACGTCACGGGGTATGATCTGGTAAAGCTGATGGCGGGCAGTTATGGCAGCTTGGGCGTGATGAGCGAGGTTGCCTTCAAGGTGTTGCCACGGCCGGAGGCAGAGACAAGCCTGACCCGCGACGGCCTGACCCCTGCGGAAGCGGTGACGGTGATGTCACGGGCGCTCGGCTCTCCTTTTGAGGTGACGGGGGCGGCCTATGTGGCGGGGCAGGTGCGTTTGCGCATTGAAGGCATGGCGGGTTCGGTCGCGTATAGGCTGGGCGCTTTGACCAAGATGCTGGGGGGCGGTTGGGCCGTGGCAGAGGCGGCCCAAAGTTCGGCGCTTTGGGTCGAGGTTCGGGATGTTGCCGCCTTTGTCGGGCAGCCTGGGGCGGTGTGGCGCATTTCGGTAAAGCCATCGGCTATGCCGCAGGTTCTGGGAATTATGGCCGATGCGCAAACCGTTTGCGATTGGGGGGGCGGGCTGATCTGGGCGCGGGTGGCGGATACGGGCGATGCGCAGGCGGCTGCGCTGCGCGGGTATCTGGCGCAGATTGGGGGCCATGCAACCTTGGTGCGGGCCAGTGCTGCGGTGTTTGAACAGGTTCCGGCATTTCACCCCGCGCCGACTGCGATTGCCGCCCTGGCGACGGGGCTGCGCGCAAAATTTGACCCCCGCAGCATTTTGAACCCCGGAGTGATGGAATAAACGATGGTAAACCTTTTCATTCTCGTGCTGCCGCTGGTGATCTACCTGTCGCTGGCGACTTTGCCGATGGGGCGCCCTGCTGTCATGGGGCTTGCGGTGGCCGGGCTTTTACTGGTCATGGGCTTTGTTTTGACACCTGCTGGCGGGTATTTGTTTTCGCTGGGCCTTTTGGGGGCGGGCCTGGCGGCTGTTGCCCAGGCGCTGCGCTGGCTGGCTGGCCCTCGGCTTGCCCCAAAGCTATACTTTGCGTTGCTGGGCCTTTTGCCCCTGTGCGCAATTGCTGCCCTTTCTGTCAGTGTTGGAGCTTGAAATGAAAACCACTTTCACCCCCGAGCAGCTGACTGATCCGAATATAGCCCGCAGCAATGAAATTCTGCGCGCCTGTGTGCATTGCGGCTTTTGCACCGCGACCTGCCCGACCTATCAACTGCTGGGCGATGAATTGGACAGCCCGCGAGGCCGCATCTACCTGATCAAGGATATGCTGGAAAAGGGCCGCCCGGCAGATGCCAAAACCGTCAAACATATCGACCGCTGCCTTAGCTGCCTTGCCTGCATGACGACCTGCCCAAGCGGTGTGCATTACATGCACCTGGTTGACCATGCACGGGACCATATCGAGAAAACCTATCAGCGCCCTTTGATGGACCGGTTTTTGCGCTGGACCCTGGCGCAGATTATCCCGCATCCCACCCGTTTTCGTCTTGCGCTGCTGGGCGCGAAACTGGGGCGGCCTTTTGCCTTTCTGATGCCGGATGCCCGGTTGCGGGCCATGCTGGAGATGGCCCCGAAAACGATCCCACCGGTCAGCCGCAACGATGACCCGCAAAGTTTTGCCGCCGAGGGGCCGCGCAAGTTTCGGGTGGCCCTGCTGACAGGGTGCGCCCAAAAGACGCTGAATACTGATATCAACGATGCAACCATCCGTATTCTGCGCCGTCTGGGCTGTGAGGTGGTGGTGGCGCGCGGCATGGGATGTTGTGGGGCGCTGACGCATCATATGGGCAAGGCCGATCAGGCGCTAACCTCGGCCGCCGCCAATATCAACGCCTGGATGGGTGAAAAGGCCAGGGGCGGTTTGGATGCGGTCGTCATCAACACCTCGGGGTGCGGGACGACGGTCAAGGATTACGGCCATATGTTCCGCAATGATCCCTTGGCCGCCGATGCGGCTGCCGTTTCGGCCATGACCATGGATATTTCAGAATTGCTGCTGAAAATCGGCCTGCCTCAGGGGGCGGAAAAGCGGCTTACGGTTGCCTATCACGCCGCGTGCAGTCTGCAACACGGCCAGCAGGTCAAGACCGCGCCCAAAGACTTGTTGAAACATGTGGGTTTCAGCGTGGTCGAACCTGCCGACAGCCATTTGTGCTGCGGCTCGGCAGGGACCTATAATCTGCTGCAGCCGGAAATTTCCCAACAGCTCAGGGCGCGCAAGGTCGAGACATTAGAGGCGAAAACGCCCGATATCATTGCAGCAGGCAACATTGGCTGCATGATGCAAATCGGGTCTGGTACAAAAATTCCGATTGTGCACACGGTAGAATTGCTTGATTGGGCAACGGGGGGGCCGAAACCATCTGCCTTGACGGGGCGGTAACGTCTTTGATCTGCGGCCATAAACCTGCCTTGAAGGCCCGTTATCGAAAGTGCAACCAACCGGAGGGTGTATGGCTTTTCTGACTGTCCTGGCTCGTACGGCCCTGTTTCGCGCGGCGCTTTGCGCGATCATGGTTTTTGCTTTGCATCCTGCGGCTGGTGCCGAGGAAACTGCGCTGCGCCGGCTTGATACCAGCGATGAAAGCCGGGGCTGGAACGCTGTGGGCCGCCTGAACATGGGCAAGCGCAGCTTTTGTACCGGCGCGCTGATTGCACCGAACCTGGTGCTGACAGCAGCGCATTGCCTGTTTGACAGCCGCAGCGGGGCGCGGATCAAAACCGAGGATATCGAATTTCTGGCGGGATGGCGCAATGGCCGCGCCGCCGCCTATCGCGGCGTCAAGCGCGCTGTGGCGCATCCGGAATATGTTTATGGCGGTGGCGACAAGCTGACGCGTGTGGCCTATGATCTTGCGCTTTTGCAGCTTGATCAACCGATCCGCATGGCCTCTATTCACCCGTTTGAAACGGACCTTACACCGCATAAGGGGGATGAGGTCGGTGTGGTTTCCTACGCCAAGGATCGGTCCGAGGCGCCAAGCCTGCAAGAGGTTTGCCATGTCATTGGCCTCGAAGACCTGCTGCTGGTGTTGTCGTGCAATGTCGATTTCGGGTCGTCCGGGGCCCCGATCTTTTCCATCCGCAACGGGGTGGCGCGGGTGGTGTCGGTCGTTTCATCCAAGGCCGATTATGGCGGCGCATCTGTTGCCCTTGGCACCAGCTTGCAAGGCCCTTTGCAATCGCTTCGGGCCACACTTGATGCCGAAAACAGCCCGTTCCAAAAGGCCGACCCGGCCTTGCGCAACCTGGAGACAGGGGCTGGCACCAGCGCAAAATTCCTGACGCCCTGATACGCAAGCCGCGAGATACTGCCGTAGCGCGGGCGAATTCGGCATTCCAGCCGCAAATCGCGCCCGTTTGGTCAACGCGCTGCGGCAGGGTCTTGAAACCTGTCCAATTGCTTCCCAAGTTCACGGGACCGGGTGCCACAATCGGGCCCGGCCAACCCCATTGGCCCGTCCAACGCAAAGGAGGGCCACCCACGCATCGCTTTACGGAGGATGATATGCGTACCTTTGATCTTGCACCGCTTTACCGGGCAACCGTCGGCTTTGATCGCATCGCGGATATGATGGACCGGGTTCTGACCACCGATGTCGCCCAACCCACTTATCCCCCCTATAATATCGAAAAGACGGATGAGAATGCCTACCGCATTTCTATCGCCGTCGCAGGTTTCACCCCTGATGAACTGTCAGTCGAGGTGAAAGAGGCTACCTTGGTCATCGCGGCCCGCAAGGATGAAAAGGCGTCATCTGGTCAATATCTGCACCGTGGTATTGCGACCCGCGCCTTTGAACGCCGCTTTGCGCTGGCCGATCATATGCGCGTTACCGGTGCCGCACATGAGAATGGCATGCTACATATTGAACTGATCCGTGAGATGCCCGAAGCATTGAAACCGCGCCGGATAGAGATTGAGCGCGGGCAGGACAAATCGACGCAGCCACAGATCTCCAAGCCGAAAACCGCCGATCTGGCAGAGACAGTTGAAACCTGATTGGCTGGGAATTGTTGAAAAAAAGAGCGCAACCAAAAGGTTGCGCTTACATCCCTTGGCGCTGGGCAAGGGATTTTTTTCCACTGGTGAAAACCATGGCAGCGGTGGTAATGGCTTGTGGATGTGCTAAGCTATACGAAAGGCTATTTGCACAAAGTTGTTTAAGGAAAGGTTACTTGGCTTGAAAGTCCTCGTAACGGATGATCATGACCTTGTGCGCGAAACCATCGCCGCCTTTCTGATTGCCGAAGGCGTTGAGGTCGCAGACACGGCTGCCAGCTTGCCGGATGCTTTGGCAGCCATGGCAAACACCCGCTATGATCTTGTTTTGCTTGACCACGACATGCCGTCGATGAATGGCCTTACCGGGCTGTTGCGGGCGGTTGCCGAAGGGCAGGGCGCCCCGATTGCCCTGATTTCGGGCAGCACGTCCCGCGAATTGGCGGAGGCTGCGCTTGACGCGGGCGCGATTGGCTTTGTGCCAAAGAAAATGGCCTCGCGGGCCATGGTTGCTGCGGTCAAGCTGATGGCCAAAGGCGATACCTTCGCCCCCATCGGTCTTTTGGAATCTGCGGTCGCCCCCAATGCCCCGCTGGCCTTGCTGACCCGGCGCGAATTTGCGGTTCTGCGCGGTATTTGTGACGGCAAATCCAACAAGGAAATTGCGCGCGATCTGGAACTGCAAGAGGTTACCGTGAAACTTCACGTCAAAACCCTGAGCCGCAAGCTGGAGGCAAAAAACCGTACCCATGCCGCGATGATCGCCCGCAATGGGGGGCTGCATTGAACCGTCTCGGGAAATTCCCCCCAAACGCCAATATCCAGAACGAACCATGCTGTGGTGTGTCCCGTTCACAATGTCGTGCAGACCCATCCCAAGGCCGGTTTTGTAAACAAGACCGGCCTCGGGGGATTGGCTGAATATGTGAACCTGACGGCCTTTAACAGCAGATGCGGGGGCGTGAAAGCGTTTCAGAAATCGCGTATTTCAACCAGACGCGGGCCGGGCAGGGCCACCACATTGCGCAGCGCCTCGGGCGTAGGCGTGATGCAGGCATAGGGCAAATCACAGGCCGCGGCGAAGGCCTGTAACCCAAGCGGCGAGGGTGCGCAGCCGATCACTTCGGTATTGGCTGCCCGCATCGCATCGGCAATTTCGCCGTAGCCTGCGTTGTTCCAGATCAGATAGGTGATGTCCAAACCCTCATCCACCGCCACGCGCAATTCGGCGGGCGAAAACTGCAAGCCGCCATCGCCGATCAGGCAAAACACGCGGGTATCAGATGCCGCCACCGCCGCCCCCACCGCCGCACCGGGCGCAAAGCCAAGCGCACCAAAGCCCGTCGCGGCATTGAACCAGCCCCCCGCGCGGTCGTGATCATAGAGCAAATTCCCCGCATAGACCGGCTGCGTGCTGTCGCCGACAATAATGGCCCCCGGCACCGCATCGCGCAGCGCCTCCAGCAGCGCAATCTGGTTGGGGGCTTGGGGGGCGATACCTGCCACCTCGGCCCGCGCCGCCGTCATCGTGGCTTCGGCGCGGGCTGCGCCCTGTCTGGCCCCGGCCGAGATTTGCGCCAAAAGCGCTGTGCAGGCCGACCGGCTGTCGGCGCGTATCGCGATTGCTGCCGGGTGCCGCGCCAGTTGCAGCGGGCAAATATCCACCCGGATCATGCCGGCCAGATCGGGCAAGCCACCGCGCACATACATATCGTAATCGGTCGGGCCAAACTCGGTGCCGATTGCCAGCACCTGATCGGCCCCGGCAATCAGATCGCGCACCGCGTGCAAGCTGGCCGAGGCGGCAACCCCCAGCGCATGCCCGCCCATCAGCCCGCGTGCATTCACCGTCTGCACCACAGGCGCATCCAAGGCCTCGGCCAGGCTGCGCAGCTCTGCCCTTGCCGCCCGCGCGCCGCCTCCGGCCAGAATAACCACCTGTTTGGCGCGGTCCAGCCGTGCGGCTGCCTTTGCGATCTGCTCTGGTATCGGAAGGGCGGGGGTAACCACGATCGGTGCCGCCGCCGCTGCGGCCTCCATGCCCATCACATCTGTGGGCACCTCAATATGCACAGGCCCCGGTCGCCCCGACATCATCGCGGCAAAGGCCATGTTCAGGCAACGTTCCAATGCCTCTGGGCCGGTCACCTGAAAGCTGGGGCACAGGCTACGCACCAGCCCCGCCTGATCGGGCAATTCATGCAGCAGCCCCAGCCCCTGACCCAGGCTGGACCGCCGGTTCACCCCCGAGATGACCAGCATCGGCACCGAATCCGCCTTTGCCTGCGCCATTGGCGTCAGCGCATTGGTCAGCCCCGGCCCGGTAATCACAAAGGCGACCCCCGGTTTGCCAGATACCCGCGCATAGCCATCGGCCATGAACCCCGCGCCCCCCTCATGGCGCGGGGTCACATGGCGGATACCCGACCCGGACAGCCCGCGGTACAGTTCAATCGTATGCACGCCTGGAATGCCGAAAACCACCTCAACACCCCGCGCGACCAGCCCTTCGGTCAGTGCTTGTCCAACGGTTTTCATGGCTGATACCCGGCTGCAAAGCCCGCAATCCGGTCGCAGGCTTCTTCAATCAGGTCATCCGTCTGGGTCAGGCTTAGCCGCAACCAACTGCGCAAGGCGACCCCGAAAGACGCCCCCGGCATGACTGCCACGCCGGCCTTTTCCAGCAAAGCCATGGCGAAGGCCTCGCCATCTGCCGTGACCGCCCCCACATCCACCAGTGCAAACATTCCGGCATCGGGCCTGTGGACGCGCAACCCGGCAACGCCGTCCAACCGTGCCCGCACCAAATCCGCGCGCCGCGCGAACCGCTCGGCCATGCCCGCCGCCACGGGAGAGCCTTGCGCAATGGCCTGCGCCGTCATATCGGCAATGAAGGGCTGGTTGCCAAACAGCATCGTTTCTGACAACGGCAGCAAGCGTTCGATGAATTCCGCCGGCCCGACGCACCAGCCTGACCGAAACCCCGGTGCCGCATGGCTTTTGGAAATAGACGAGGCCACAATCACCCGCTCTGCCAAATCGGGCAGGTCCAAGGGCGAGGCAAAGGCCACCCCCTCAAACACCAGATCCTCATAAACCTCATCGCACAAGATCCACAGATCATGGGCTTTCGCCAGCGCGCCAATCGCGGCGAAATCGCTGCGCGACAGCACGGCCCCCGTCGGGTTATGCGGAGAGTTCAGAAAGATAACGCGGCTTTGTGGCGTTATGCGATCTGCAATATCCTCGGCCCGGATGCGAAACCCGGCATTGGCCAGCAACGGCACGGGCACCATTTTTGCCCCCGTCGCTGCAATCAACCCTTCATAGGTGGCATACATCGGGTCGCCCAGCAGTACTTCGTCCCCCGGCCCAAGCAAGCCCATCAGCACCGCGTAAAGCGTGGTCTGCGTGCCGGGGAAACACATGATCTGGCTGGGCAAAATCTGGCGTCCGCGCCGCGTTGTATAGCGCGCGGCAAGGGCGTGCAGCAGCTCTGGCTCTCCTTGGCCATTGGAATAGCCGGTGCGCCCGGCCAGCATGGATTTGGACGCAAGCGCCATCAATTCCGGCGGGGTCGCAACATCGGGCTCACCAATTGTCAGTTCGATGATGTCGCGGCCGGCGGCCGTGGCACCCATGCGTTTCATTTCGCGCGCTTTCGCGTGCACTGCCCATTTGGCACCGCCAAGCCCGGCCAAACGCTCGGTGATTGCTGCATATCTCATGGTTTCATCCCTTCATCCGGCATATGTGCCGCCAAATCCAATCCTAAAATCGCGCCAACGGATTGCAGGCCGATGCGCTCCAACTCTCCCACAGCAAAAGCATGTGGCAGCGCCGATCCTTCCAGCCACAGCCCGTCAATCACCGCATTGCAGGCAATTGCCTCGCTTCGCAACTGCGCGGCATCCGTCACACGGGGCAGGGCGGCAATCAACCCCTGTAACAGGTCGCGGTAGTGCAAATAGCTGGCCTCATGCGCCGCCCGCATTTCTGGGTCACGCCGCATCTGGTGTAAAAACCCTGCCCATAGCCCCATCGCCTGAGGGTCCACCACCGGCGGGCGCAAACTTGCCGCAACAAACACCGCCAGCCGCGCTTGCGGTTGGTCTGGCGCAGTGGCCACCACGGCAAGGCTGGCCGCTGTCATGCCATCCATCACATGGGAATAGGCGGCCCGCATCAGCGCCTCTTTGCTGGTGAAGTAATGTCGGATGAGGCCGGGGGTCACGCCCGCCCGTTCCGCAATCGCGCGCACCGTTGCCGTGGCCGGCCCACCCTCCGAGATCAGCGCAATCGCCGCAGCAATCAGCGCGGCCCGGCGTGCATCCTCATTCTGGCGGCTGAACTTGCGGCGATCTCCGGTCACATCATTCCTTTGGCGTGTACAGGCAATTATACGCTTGCATAATTGCGCTTTGGAGGGCTTACTGCAATGAATAAATGATGATGGGTCGATGATAGCACAGGCAGAACACACACCTCTCACCGCGCAACCCGAGGCGATCCGCATCGAAGCGTTGCATAAGTCCTTTGGCGCGCTGAAGGTCCTGAAGGGCGTGAACCTGACGGCGCATAAGGGCGATGTGGTCGCGATCATCGGCGGCTCTGGCTCGGGTAAATCGACGATGCTGCGCTGCATCAATTTTCTTGAAACGCCCACATCGGGCCGTATCATCATTGGCGGCGAAGAGGTGGCGCTGCGCCCTGATGGCCAACCCGCCAACCGCAAACAGATCGAACATTTGCGCCAAAGCCTTGGCATGGTCTTTCAACAGTTCAATCTGTGGAGCCACAAGACCGTGCTGGAAAACCTGATCGAGGTGCCCGTTCACGTTCTGGGCACCCCCAAGGCCGAAGCCATTGAGCGCGCAAAAATCTTGTTGGCGCGGGTGGGCTTGGCCGAAAAAGCGCATGTTTACCCCGCCTTCATGTCGGGCGGCCAACAGCAACGCGCCGCCATTGCGCGGGCCTTGGCGATAGAGCCGCGTGCCATGCTGTTTGATGAACCCACATCGGCGCTTGACCCCGAACTGGTTGGCGAGGTGCTGGGGGTGATCCGTGATCTTGCTGCCGAAGGCCGCACGATGATTCTGGTCACGCATGAAATGAAATTCGCACGCGAAGTCGCCAGCCATGTCATCTATCTCCATAATGGCATGATCGAGGAGGAGGGCCCGCCAGAGACCCTGTTCGGCAACCCGCAATCAGAACGCCTGCAACAATTTCTGCAAACCGTGGGCTAAGGCCCCAAAATACCGGGGTAACCCGGAAAAAACTGGCTACCAACAAAGGGAAAAACCAATGAAACTCTTTCTCACAACCCTCGCCGCACTTGCGCTTGGAACTGCCGCTATTGCCGAACCCGTCAAGGTCGGTATCGCGTCAGAACCCTATCCACCCTTCGCCTCGCCGGATGCCGCCGGAAACTGGAATGGCTGGGAAGTGGAAATGATCGGCGCAATCTGTGCCGCCGCAGAAATGGAATGCGTTGTCACCCCCGTTGCCTGGGATGGTATGATCCCCTCGCTGAAATCGGGCCAGATCGACGCGATCATGGCGTCGATGTCGATCACCGAAGACCGGCTGAAAGAGATTGATTTCTCGGATAAATACTACAACACCCCGACCGTTGTCATCACTGCCAAAGGGGCGGGCATTGCGCCAACCCCCGAAGGTCTGGCAGGGAAAATCCTTGGGGTTCAGGTCTCGACCATCCACCAGGATTACGTTCAGACCCATTTCAAGGATGCCGAAATCAAACTTTACCAAACCCAGGATGAGGCGAATCAAGACCTCGTTTCCGGCCGCATTGACGCCACGCAGGCCGATAGCATCGCGCTGGATGCGTTTTTGGCAACCGATGAAGGGGCTTGCTGTGAAAATGCGGGCGCTGTGGCCGATGATCCATCAATCCTCGGCCTTGGTGTCGGCGTGGGCCTGCGCAAAGGCGATGATGACCTGAAAGCCAAGTTCAACGCAGGGATTGCCAAGATCGTCAGCGATGGCACCTATGACAAGCTGAGCGCGCCTTATTTCCCGTCGTCGATCTACGGCGGTTAAACCATGCTGGAAGCGCTGCTTGAGGCGTTTCCAACCCTCGCCCTGCTGGCATGGGAGCCGCCGGGGTGGGGGGCCAACCTTGTGCGCGGTCTGGTCAATTCGATCCAGATCGCGCTTGGGGCCTATGCGCTTGGGCTGGTGATTGGCACGCTGGGCGCGTTTGGCAAGCTGCACGGCGGCCCGGTCGCGCGTGATTTGCTGGCGATCTATACCACCGTTGTGCGTGCCGTGCCGGAACTGGTGCTGATTTTGATCCTTTATTTCGCTGTGACGGATCTGGTCAATCAGGGCCTTGTGGCGATGGGCTATGATCGTGTGCAGATATCGGGCATCGCGGCAGGGATAGCGGTGTTGGGTGTGGTTCAAGGCGCCTATGCGACCGAAGTGATTCGCGGCGCAATTCTGGCTGTACCAGAGGGCCAGCTAGAGGCCGCTCGCGCCATGGGCATGCCTCCCTTGAAAACCGCTTGGCGCATCACGTTGCCCCTGATGCTGTCCAATGCAATTCCGGGGCTGGCAAATCTGTGGCTGATTGCCACGAAGGATACCGCCCTTCTGGCCATTGTCGGCTTTGCTGAACTGACCCTGCAAACCCGGCAAGCGGCGTCTTCAACCAAGGCGTTTTTGACGTTCTTTCTGGCGGCTGGGGTGCTTTATCTGCTGATCACCTTGCTGTCAGGCGTGATTTTCGGGCGGATTGAAAAATGGGCGCGCAAGGGCCAACGCAGCAGCGGGGCCGGGCAATGATGGATGTGGAAAGAACCGGTTTCTGGCAAACCCATCGTATTGTCATGGTCGCGATTGCGGTGGCCATTGTGTTGCTTTGCGTCGTGACCCTGCGCTGGGATTGGCTGCCCAAATATCTGCCGCTGATTGGCGAAGGGATCTGGCGGACCCTGTGGTTGCTGGCCGTCACAACGGTTCTGGGGTTCCTTTTGGCAATCCCGCTTGGCCTTGCCCAGGCTGCGGGGCCTTGGTATCTGGCTGCCCCTGCGCGGGTATTTTGTACGGTGATCCGGGGCACGCCTTTGCTGTTACAACTGTGGCTGTTGTATTATGGGCTTGGTTCGCTGTTCCCGCAATTCCCCGCGATCCGGCAATCCGAGCTGTGGCCCTATCTGCGCCAGGCTTGGCCCTATGCTGTGTTTGCCCTGACCATCAGCTTTGCCGGATATGAAGGTGAAGTGATGCGTGGGGCGTTCAAAGGCGTTCCCGCTGGGCAATTGGAGGCTGCGCGGGCCATGGGGATGCCGCGGCTGACCATCTTGCGCCGGATCTGGCTGCCACTGGCAATCCAGCGCGCGCTGCCGACCCTGGGCGGTGAAACAGTGCTGCAACTAAAGGCAACGCCTTTGGTTGCGACCATCACAGTCGTTGACATTTATGCAGTCGCCAGCCGGGTACGGCAGGATACATTCATCGTTTATGAGCCGCTTTTGCTGTTGGCGCTGGTCTATATGATCATCACGGGCCTTATTGTTCTGGGGTTTCGCTGGTTCGAAAAACGCGTGCCCAGCCGGGTTGCATAAGCGGCTGTCAAACGGAATGCTGCGCATATGCCTTGTCTTTTGCGCTGCGCGCGGGCTGGGGCGCTGCCCCAACGCGATTGGCGGGCCAATCGCGTTTCCCCGGGATATTTTTACCAAAGAGAAAACGAGGGGGTCATGGGACCCTTGGCAGCGTTTTGGACAAAAAAGTCAGCAAGCGAGCATTGACGCAAAAGCTGGGCGGTTTTTCAATTGTTTCGGGGCCGGCGGCCAGGAAGTTGCGGCATTTTTCGGGGGCTGGGCAGGCGGCACAGTTTTGTTCCATCTGCGTGGCAATCTGGTTCGGTAGCAGGCCGTTTGCGACCAGATCTGGCAGCGGCAGGCCAAGTTTTTCAGTCAGATCACGCAAGAGCTTTCTGGTATCGTCCGTGGTGTGTGACTTGCTCATGCTGCGGCCCTCCGGCTGGTTGTCGGGGTCAGTATTGCAGCGCAGGGTTAAGCGGGCCTTAAAGGGGGTGTATTTTCGGCAGATGCCGCGCGGTGAAGGTAAAACCTGACGGTAGGGTGATCTGCAAGGCGGTTCGCAGGGTAAAAATCAGCGCCCGGCGACATCTTTGTGGATGATCACATCGGTTTGCGGATAGGCCAGCAGGATGGTGCGGCGCAGGCCCGCGCCGATGTCATGCGCCTCACGCAGGGTGAGATCGCCATCAAGTTCGATGTGCAGGTGGACGAAGATCTTGCTGCCCGCCATCCGGGTTTTCAGATCATGAAAGCCGTGAACGCCGGGCCAGTTGCGGGCCAGCGTGGCGATGCCGTCAATCACCTCGGGGTCGGCGGCGCGATCCATCAGCGCGTCCCATGCGCTGCGCCCGATTTTCAGCGCCCCGATCGCCAGCATACCGGCGGCGGCCAGTGCCATGATACTGTCTATCTGGATCAGGCCAAAGCGGCTGGAGGCCCAGAGTGACGCAATGGCACCGAGATTGGGCAAAAGATCGCCCAGATAGTGCAGGCGATCGGCCTTGACCACCTTGTTGCCGGTACGCTGTGCCACGCGGGTTTGCCAGACAATCAGCGCCAGGGTCAGAAGGATTGACAGTGTCATCGCCATGATGCCGCTGCCCTCGGCTGTCAGGCGTTCGGGCTGTGCGGTGATCAGGCGGGTAACGGCGGCCCAGGTGATGACACCGGCAGAAATCAGGATAAACAGCGACTGGCCGAGTGCGGCAAGATCTTCGGCCGAGTTGTGGCCAAACACATGGTCTTCGTCAGGCGGGCGGGCAGCGTATAGAATCGCGGCCATTGCCCCAAGGCTGACCATCAGGTCCATTGCGCTATCGGCCAGGGATGCCGCAACCGAAAGCGCGCCAGTTTCCCCCAGCGCCCACAGTTTCAGCATGACCAGCAGCCCCGCGACCCCAACCGAGGCAAGGCCCGCCGACAGATTCAGCCGTGTTACATCAGGAAGGGGCATGTCTGACCTTTCTTACGCAGCCTTGGCTGGCAGGCTATGGGTTGCAAGGCTGCAGGCCTATTCGAAACTCTCATCAGGGTCGATGCCCCAAAGGGCAGCCTTTAGCGCCCAGCCCTTTTCGCCGTCAATGGAAAGTCTGCACCAGACCGGGCGACATTCCAGCAGTCGCGCAATCACCCCCGCCTCGGCCCGCAAAAGAACGGTACCGTCAGGCAATGGCGTTGCGCGCAGGTCGAGCAGGTCGGCGGTGACCAGCGCCGTCCTTGTGCCGGACAGCAAAGAATAATGCACCCAGCCGCCCACGCCCTCGGCGTCCTCGATACGACGCCAGTTCTCATATTCTGCAGTGATCCGCAGCGGCATACCTGCGCGGCTGAACACCCAATCAATGCGATGCGTCAGGCTGGGGCCGCGCCGGGCATTGCCTTCATTCGTCTTTAACGAGACATAGCGCGGCAGGGGCAGGTTGGTTACTGCGCCCCGCGTCGGGTCTGTGGCTTGCGTTTCTTCTTGCGCAAACGCTGCGCCCGTCTTGCCGATGCCCGTTGCCGCCATGCCCGCCAGCACAGTGACCAAAGCAATAGCCACCACTTTGGCAGCCGATTTTATCACTGAAACCTGCATTCCTGATCCGCCCGTCCTATCCGGTTTGCGGCAAACTGTGCCTTGAACCGTTTTTGTTGCCCATGCATCGCGTTCCGGGGCTTGTACCTCGCCCCGCTTACCGTCACTTTGCCACTAATTGAGATGATTTGAAAGTGAATCGGGGGTTTTTCATGCCTGCACCACGTCTGAGTGTTGTTGTAACGCGTCGCTTGCCGGAAACAGTTGAAACCCGGATGAAGGAGTTGTTCGATGTAGAGCTGCGCGACCCCGACACCCGCATGACCCGTGAGGAACTTGGTGCCGCGATGCGCCGTGCCGATGTTCTGGTGCCTTGCGTCACCGATCAGATTGACGCGAACCTGCTGGCACAGGCCGGAGACAAGCTGAAATTGATCGCCAATTACGGCGCAGGGATAGACCATATCGACGTAGCAAGCGCGCGCCAACGTGGCATCCTTGTGTCAAACACGCCCGGCGTGGTGACCGATGATACGGCCGATATGACGCTGGCGTTGATTCTGGCCGTTACCCGCAAAATCCCCGAAGGCTTGGCCGAAATGCAGGCCGGTGCCTGGCAGGGCTGGGCGCCAATGGCGCATCTGGGGGGGCGCATTGGTGGGCGACGGCTGGGGATACTCGGGATGGGTCGTATCGGGCAGGCCGTGGCGCGGCGCGCGGCGGCCTTTGGCATGCAGATCCATTATCACAACCGCAAACGCCTGCGCCCCGAGATCGAGCAGGAGTTGGGGGCGACCTATTGGGAAAGCCTTGATCAGATGGTCAGCCGGATGGATATCATTTCCGTCAATTGCCCGCATACCCCCTCGACCTTTCATTTGATGAATGCGCGGCGGTTGAAGTTGATGAAGCCGACAGCCGTTATCGTCAACACCTCGCGGGGGGAGGTGATCGACGAAAACGCCTTGACGCGCGGGTTGCGTGCGGGCGAATTGGCGGGCGCGGGGCTTGATGTGTTTGAGCATGGGCATGAGGTGAACCCACGCCTGCGCGAGCTGTCCAACGTGGTCTTGCTGCCGCATATGGGATCGGCCACAGTCGAAGGCCGGGCCGAGATGGGCGAGAAAGTGATTATCAACATCAAGACTTTTGCCGATGGCCATCGCCCACCGGATCAGGTTGTGCCGGGGATGCTTTGACGTTGCAATGCGGTGCGCGCTCCTCTCTGCCCTGGCCTTGCTGTCTGCTTCGGTAGCGCAGGCGCAGACGGATTGGACCAGGCAGAACTGCGCGCTTTATACTGAGGCATGGTCTTGGGTGCTGAACACCCAGGACCTGACCGGCATCCGCATTGCGTTCTTGCAGCAGCACCAGCGGTTCATAGATACAAGCTGCGATCAACGATGTACCGGGCCTTTCCCGAAACGCTTTAGAACCGCGTCGGCAAGCATGGCCCGATCTCGGCACCCGGCTGCCGACCTGCCACCAGATCCGCCACCAGTCTTGCGGTCACGGGGGCCAGAGTCAGGCCCACATGCCCGTGCCCGTAGGCGTGAATAATCTCGGCCCCGGCCCGGCTGGGCCCGATTACGGGCAAACTATCCGGCATCGAGGGGCGAAACCCCATCCAATCGCGATCCGGCTGGCCCAGATCGGGAAAGAAATGCCGTGCACCCTCTATCAGCTTTTCGATACGGTGCCGCGAGGGGGGGGCCGTCAGGCCGCCCAGTTCCACCGTACCCGCCACGCGCATTCGCCCTGTCATCGGGCAGAAATAGAACCCGCGCGTTGTCGGGCAACAAGGCCGCGTCACCGGCGGCAGCTTCATATCCCACTCGACATGGTAGCCCCGCTCGGTATCCAGCGGCACCTTGTCACCTGCTGCCCGCGCCAGCGACCTGGAGTGTGCGCCAGCCGCGATCACCACCCGCTTTGCAGTCAGATCAAACCCCGGCCCGGTCAGCCGAACTTGCCCGCCGCTGCGCGCCAAACCCGCAACCCGCGCCGGGATAAACTGTACCCCGGCCGCCCGCGCGGCTGCAGCAATCCGCTGCACCATCTCGCCCGGATCATTGAAGAATACCGCATTGGGGAAATAGGCTGCACCGCCCGGTTGCTCGGGCAAGCCCGGCTCCATCCTGGCAAGCTCGGCACTTGACATCATCTCAACCGAAACGCCCAGATCGCGGCGGAACGCCAGATCATCCTGCGCGGCGTTGAAGCCTGCAAGCGTTTCATACAGGTACAGGCAGCCCCGCCGCCGCATCAGGTTTTCGCCGCCAATCTCGGCAACAAGGGCTTCCCATTCCGGCAGGGCTTCGACCATCAATGCCGCAATCGCGATGGCATTGCGCCGCGCTGCGTCCGGCAAAGCTTGCCGGGCAAAGCGCAGCAGCCAGGGGGCAAGGCTTGGCAAGGCGGCCTGACGGATCGCAAGCGGAGAGTTCCGGTCAAACAGCAAGGATGGCAGCGCCCGCAAAACACCGGGCGTGCCAACGGGCTGCACGGCATAGTCGGCAATCGTTCCGGCATTGCCATAGGACGCCCCCGAGCCGGGAGGCTCGGGGTCTATCACCGCAACCTCCCGCCCCTCGGACGCCAGGCGATGCGCAATCGCAAGCCCGATGACCCCGGCGCCAATCACAGCTATTTCCGATGTCTGCACCAGATCACCTCGTTCATTGGCGCAAGGGCGCGTTTACAGACAGGCCTCGAACAAGGCACGGGTGTTTTCCCGCGTCATTGTCACCGGGTTGCCGCCACAGGATGGATCTTCCAGGGCCATTTCTGTCAACTCCTCCAAACGTGCCGGGTCGACGCCCATTTCGGTCAGGTTTTCGGGAATACCCAGCGTTTCGCGCAGATCCATGATCGCGGCCCGGAACCCGTCAAACCCGCCCCGAATAGCCAGATAGCGCGCTGCGGCCTCGATCCGATCCTCAATCGCGTGGCGATTGAAATCAAGCACCATCGGCATGACCACGGCATTTGTGGTGCCGTGATGCGTGCCGTAAACCGCGCCAACCGGGTGCGAAAGGCTGTGAATCGCGCCAAGGCCCTTTTGGAACGCCACGGCCCCCATTGCCGCCGCCGACATCATATGCGCGCGCGCCTCAAGGTTGTTTGGGTCGGCATAAACCAGCGGCAGGTTTTCGAATACCAGGCGCATGCCTTCCAGGGCGATACCCTGGCCCATCGGATGATAATGGGGGCTGCAATAGGCCTCAAGGCAATGTGCCAAAGCGTCCATGCCGGTGCCTGCGGTGATGAACTTTGGCATGCCCACGGTCAGGGCCGGATCACAGATAACCACTTTTGCCATCAGGCCGGGGTGCCAGATGATTTTTTTCTTATGGGTGGCAGAGTTGGTCAGAACGCTGGCCGCACCAACCTCGGAACCGGTGCCTGCGGTGGTGGGCACCGCGATCGTGGGGCGAATTTTGCTGGCATCAGCGCGGGTCCACCAATCGCCGATATCCTCCATTTCCCAGACTTCCAAGCCCGGCTTTTGATGCGCCATCAGGGCGATCATCTTGCCCAGATCAAGCGCAGAGCCCCCCCCAAAGCCGATGATGCCATCATGCCCACCCGCAAGGAAAACCTTGATCCCTGCGGCCAGATTTGCCTCATTCGGGTTGGCATCAACATCTGAAAAAACGGCACGGCCAAGGCCAGCGGTGTCCAGAATATCAAGCGCCTGCGCGGTGATCGGCAGGCTTGCCAGCGCGCGGTCTGTCACCAGCAAGGGCTTGGCGATACCGACAGCCTTGCAATGCTGGGCCAATTCCGAAATCCGGCCCACGCCGAATTTGATGGCAGTAGGGTAGGACCAGTTACGATTGGGGACAGAGTGGCTCATTTGGTCACCTTCTTCAGATGGTAGGATTTCGGGCGGGTCACGGAATGGAACCCTAGGTATGACAGCGAGCCACCGCGCCCGGTGTCTTTGCAGCCGGTCCAGCACAGGGCCGGGTCAAGATAATCGCAGCGGTTCATAAAGACGGTTCCGGTGTCCATCTGCGCGCCGATGGCGGCGGCAGCCTCGGCATCCTTTGTCCAAATCGAACATGTCAGGCCATATGGGCTGTCGTTCATCAGGGAAATGGCTTCCTCGTCGTTCGAAACTTTCATAATTCCAACAACGGGGCCAAAACTCTCCTCGGTCATCACGCGCATGGAATGATCGACATTGACCAGAATTTGTGGCGCCAGATAGGCACCGCCATCATCTGCCGGGAACAGGCTTGGGTCTATCAGGGTCTTGGCGCCGGCCTTTACCGCCTCATCGACCTGGCCCCGCACCACAGCGGCAAAGCGTTTGTTGGCCATCGGGCCGATTGTCGTCGCGGCGTCAAACGGATTGCCAAGTGTGAGGCCCTTCACCCAGGCAACCGCTTTTTCTACGAATGCATCATAAAGACTTTCATGCACATAAATCCGTTCAATCCCGCAGCAGCATTGCCCCGCGTTGAACATCGCGCCATCCATCAAACCATCCACCGCCGCATCAAGATCGGCATCGGCACGAACATAGCCGGGGTCTTTACCGCCCAGTTCCAGCCCGAGGCCGGTAAAGGTGCCAGCGGCGGCCTTTTCCATCGCAACACCGCCGCCGACCGACCCCGTGAAGTTCACGAAATTGAAGGCACGCGCGGCGATCAGCCCTTCGGTGGTCGCATGATCCAGCACCACGTTTTGGAACACATCTTCGGGGATACCCGCTGCATGAAACGCAGCCGCCAGACGTTCGCCGACCAGCAGGGTTTGGCTGGCATGTTTCAAAATGACGGTATTTCCGGCAATCAGCGCGGGCGCAAGCGTGTTGATCGTGGTCAGGTAGGGATAGTTCCACGGCGCGACGATGAACACCACGCCCACAGCTTCGCGGTTCAACTGGCGGGTGAAGCCGGCGCTATCTTCAACCACTTGTGGCGCAAGGGTTTTTTCTGCGATATCGGCCATATAGTTGGTGCGGTCATGCACGCCGCCAAATTCGCCACCGTAACGGGTGGGGCGGCCCATTTGCCAGGCGAGTTCCTCGACCAGACTGTCCTTGACCTTGTCCAACTCGGCAACGCCTGCCTTGACCAGCGCGATACGCTCGGCCAAAGGGCGTGCGGCCCAGGGTTTCTGCGCGGCACGGGCGCGGGTAACGGCTGCGTCAGCCTCGGCTCGGGAGAGAGGCGTGCGCGTGGCATAGGCGCTGCCATCGACGGGGGATGTAAGAATAATCGCAGTCATGTCAGGTTCCTTTGCGCGCTTAAACGCGTTCCATCAGACGGGAGAGTTCAAAATCGGTCACAACGCGGTCATGTTCGGCCACTTCCCACAGCGCGGCGTGGTGGTAGTGGTCGATCACATCCTCGCCAAAGGCGGCGCGCAGCATGGCTGAGGCGTGCATCCGCGCGGCCGCATCGCGCAGGGTGCGCGGAAGGGGCGCGCTGTCGGATTGGTAAAGATCGCCCTGCATTTCAGGCTCCAGCGGCAGCTTTCTTTCGATCCCGTCAAGGCCAGCGGCCAGCAGGGCGGCCATCGCCATATAGGGGTTCAGGTCGGCCCCGCCAATGCGGCATTCCACCCGCACGCCCTTGGTGCCTTCGCCGCAGACGCGAAAACCTGCGGTGCGATTGTCGCGGCTCCATACCGCTTTGGTGGGGGCGAACATGCCAACGGTAAAGCGTTTGTAGCTGTTCACATAGGGGGCCAGAAACGCAGTGATGTCGGCGATATGGGCAAGTTGCCCGGCAAGGAAATGCTTCATCGTGGCAGACATGCCATGCGGGTCGGTTGTATCTTGAAAGGCGGGCTTTCCATCTGTCCAAAGTGACTGATGCACATGGCTGCTGGACCCCGCGCGGCGGTGATCATATTTCGCCATGAAAGTGACAGAGCGGCCTTTGGACCAGGCAATTTCCTTGGTAGCTTGCTTGGTGATCACATGGTTGTCTGCCGTGTCCAAAGCATCGGAATAGCGGATGTTGATTTCTTCCTGGCCTGCGTCGGCCTCACCTTTGGAACATTCAACCGGGATGCCTGCCGCGTAAAGGCCGTTGCGCAGGGCGCGCATCACCTCTTCCTCTTTGGTGGTCTGAAACATCGCATAGTCTTCGTTATGCGCCGAAATCGGCTGCAAATCGCGCAACTGGCCAGTGCGCTGATAGCCATCGCGCAACAACTCGTAGGAATTGGCGAAAAGGTAAAATTCAAGCTCGGTCGCCATCATCGCCTCAAACCCCATGGCTTTGGCGCGGGCAACCTGACGCTGCAATACGGCACGGGGGGAATGGGGAACGGGGTGGTGGCTGTGATGGTCCAAAAGATCGCAAAGCACCAGCGCCGTTCCCTCCAGCCAAGGGATGACCCGCAGTGTCGCAAGGTCGGCCTTCATCACATAATCGCCATACCCCGCCTGCCATGAGGTTGAGGCATAGCCCTGAACCGTGTTCATTTCCATGTCGGTCGCAAGCAGGTAATTGCAGCAATGGGTTTCTTGCCAGGCTGTATCGAGGAAGTTCTGCACATGGAATCGCTTGCCGATCAATCGGCCCTGCATGTCGACACCCGCGACCATAACGGTATCAATCTCGCCCTTGATGGCGGCGTCTTTCAAGCTGTCTAAGGTCAGATTCCCCGGCATTTATCGCAGTCTCCCTTTGGTTTGCGGGCTAGCCCCGCTATCGCGGCAGGTGGCCAGGCGGGGCGAACCCACGGGCGCAGAACCCTGCGCGAACCCTAACCAGTTGGTCAAAAAGCTAACGCGGGCCAATCGGCAACGCTAGCCCCCAAATTTGGGATTCCCGGTAATTCTGGCGTGGTGCATTGTCTTTTGGGGCGCGCGGCTTGGTTTGCTTCGGCAAAACAAGCCGGGGTTAGCCTGTTTTGTGTCGCAGCCTTGGCCAGGGTCAACGCAGGCTTGATCTGGCTTAATACCCGCGGGCGCGGTCGACCAAATGCAAAAGCGGCAAACCAACCTGACCCCGGCGGATGTTTTCAACCACGACCGCCGAGGCGCTTTTGGGCCGGGTTTCGGCGGCTATATGGGGGGTGACGGTGACGCCAGGGTGCGACCAGAACGGATGATCTGCGGGCAGGGGCTCAACCCGGAACACATCCAGCGTTGCATGGCCTATCGCCCCCGCGTCAAGCGCTGCCAACAGCGCCGCATCCTCAATCAAATGCCCGCGTCCGGGGTTCAGAATGGCTGCCCCTCTGGCTGGCCAAGCCAGAGTCTCTTTGTTCAGGATGTTCTCGGTCTCGGCGGTTTTGGGCAGCAGCAACACAATGATCTCGGCCCCAGTCAACGCCGCCTTCAGCCCGTCTTGGCCATTGTATGTGTCCAATCCTGCTATCTGCTTTGCGGTCCGGCTCCATCCGCGCAGAGGAAAGCCAAGGGATTGCAATGCCTTGGCGCAGGCTTGCCCCAAAGCGCCCAAACCCAGAACGGTCACGGGCCGTTCCGCAGCGATGGGCGGGCAGGTTGCATCCCATTCCCGCGATGGGTTTACGATATGGCGGTCCATGCCCAGATGATGGCGCAAGCTGTGGCCGACAACCCACTCGACCATCCCCGCAGTCAAGGCCGGGTCAACCATTCGGCACAAAGGTTGGGTAAGGGTCGGGTTGCCGACAATTCTCTCTACCCCGGCCCAAAGGTTAAGAACCGCTTTGCAGCGTCTGAAAGGCGTGAAATCATCAATCTCGCCGCCGGGGGCAAAGATGATATAATCCACACGCGCCGGGTCTGGGCAATCGCAGCGCAGATCGGCCATGATCCCCGCGTCTTGCAAGGCAGCGCGCAAAGGCGCTTCATAGCTGGGCCAGCGGTTTTTTCCAGCGGCAAAGTAGATGGTGATCATAGCAAACGCCTCTTTGGTCCTGGGTCACGTCTTCCGTTTCATCTTGGCCTGAATACCTGACTTCAACTACTGAAATCAGCGCGGACGGTGGATATGCGCACTTTGCACCAGCCCGAAAGCGGCCAAAAGAACCAGCATGGACGACCCACCATAGGACACCAAAGGCAGTGGCACGCCCACCACCGGGGCCAGCCCCATCACCATCAACATATTGACAGAAAAATAGAAAAAGAACGTCGCGGCGATGCCCAGGGTGACAAGGCTGGCAAAGCGGTCTTTGTTTTGAATTGCACTGGAGACGCAGAAAGCCAGTACCAACGCATACAGAACCAGCAAGGAAAACGCGCCAATAAAGCCAAACTCCTCGGCCAATGTGGTAAAGATAAAATCGGTGTGCTTTTCGGGCAAGAAGTTTAGCCGACTCTGGGTGCCTTGCATGAAGCCACGCCCGGCCCAACCCCCTGAACCAAGCGCGATCTTGGCTTGGCTAATATGATAGCCCGCACCCAAAGGATCACTTGACGGGTCAATAAAGGTATCAATCCGGCGGTATTGGTAATCTTTCAGCAATTGCCAATCGGTGCCGCGAGACGCAAAAACCGCCGTCACAGCGCCGCCCAGAATGGCGGCAACCGCGCCAAAATAATACCAGCTGACGCCCGCGCAAAACATCACCACGGCCCCCCCCATCATCAGCAGCAACGCGGTGCCCAGATCGGGCTGGCCAAGCACCAGAACCGTCGGCAGCAAGATCAGCGCCACCGGGATCATCACCCACAAAGGGCGTGAGGTCTTGCGGATATCCAGCCAGTCATAATAGGCGGCCAGCAACATAACCAAAGTTATCTTTGACAGTTCCGAAGGCTGCAGCCGCAACGGCCCCAGCTCTATCCAGCGCTGCGCGCCCATCCCGACCGAGCCGAAAAATTCCACTGCCACCAGCAATATGACTGACAGCGCATAGGCAAGCCCCGCCATATTTCGCCAAAACCAGATCGGTACAAAACCGATGATCAGCATCACCGTCATGCCCAGCACAAAGCGCTTGATTTGCGGTTCGGCCCAAACCTCCAACCGGCCACCGGCCACGGAATAGAGCATCAGGAACCCGACCGACGCGATGGCGATCAGCAAAACCACCAGCGCCCAGTTGACATGCAATATCTTGGCGGCCCCGGTGGGAACAGTTTTCAGGCGATATTCAAGAAAGCTCATGCGCGGGTGCTTTCGGGAAGTTTGCCATCGGCATCGCGCAAGATCAGCTTGCGGTGCATCGTATCAATCCGATTGCGCTGTGCGGCTGGATAGGCCGAAAGCGGCGGGAGGCCGTCGCTCATTGCGCGCAGCAAGATGTCACGGACGATCGGCCCCGCGACAGTAGAGCCGCCACCACCATGTTCAACGACCACCGCGGCCGCATAGCGTGGCGCGTCAAAAGGCGCAAAGCCGACGAACAGGGCGTGGTCACGGCGTTCCCAGGGCAGGTCGTCGTTGCTGATCACGCCGCGGGCCCGCTCGGCGGCGCTGATGTTGCGAACCTGGCTGGTGCCGGATTTTCCGGCCATCCGCAGCGCCTTGTCATCAATACGCGCGGAATAGCCGGTGCCGCGCTGGCTGTTGCTGACAGCATACATCCCTTGGCGCACAGCCGCCAACATCTTGGGGTCCAGCCCCAAACCCTCGCCCGGATCCTCTGCTGCGGCGACCCCGCCAATGCTGTGGATCAGCCGGGGTGACACGGCTTTGCCGCTGGCAATCCGTGCCGTCATCACGGCAAGCTGCATCGGTGACGTCAGCACAAAGCCCTGACCAATCGAGGCGTTGACCGTATCGCCAAGCACCCAGTCCTTTTTATAGCGCTCCAGCTTCCACGCCTTGTCGGGCATCAGCCCATCGGTGATTGCCGACATCGGGATGTCATGGCGCACGCCCAGCCCCAGCCTTCGGCCCATCTCGGCGATCTTGTCTATGCCGACCTTCATCGCGATGTCATAAAAATACACATCACAGCTTTCGGCCAAGGCGCGGTCCAAGGACACGCGGCCATGGCCGCCGCGCCGCCAGCAGTGAAACTTGCGGCCACCAACCTCATAGTGACCGGGGCAGTTTACCGATGTCGAGGTGTTTATCAGCCCTTCTTCCAACGCTGCCAATGCGGTGACCATCTTGAAGGTCGAGCCGGGCGGATAGGCCCCGGCCACGGATTTATTGGCAAGCGGGCGGTGATCGTTTCCGGTCAGGCTATTGTAATCCTTATGCGAAATTCCGCGCACAAACAGGTTGGGGTCAAACGAAGGTGACGAAACGATGGCCAGGATGTCACCGTTTTGCACATCCATGATAACGGCCGCGGCCGATTCCTCACCCAGGCGCGCCTGCACATAGTTTTGGACATCGGCGTCGATTGTCAGCCGGATATCGCCACCCGCCACCCCTTCTTGTCGCCCCAATTCGCGCATGACCCGGCCAACGGCGTTCACCTCTACGCGGCGATTGCCGGCCTTGCCACGCAATTCGTCTTCCATCCAGGTTTCAACGCCGATCTTGCCGATCTGGAATTTCGGTGTTTGCAGCAACGGATCGGGTTCTTCCAATCTGGCCAGATCATTGTCGCTGACCGGGCCAACATAGCCGACGACATGGGCGAAATCAAAGTCGCGCGGATAGATCCGGCTCAGGCCAACCTCGGGCGATACACCGGGCAAGGCGGGGGCGTTTATCGCAACTTTAGAGACATCTTCCCAATTCAGCCGGTCGGAAACAATGATGGGCAGGGGGCTGCGGCGGCGTGCCTCTTTCAGCGCGCGGTCGAAATCTTCGGTGGAAATTGGCAAAATACCAGACAAGCGGTTCAGCACATCCTCGACATTGCCGGCATCGTCACGGCTGATCACCACGCGGTAGTTTTGTTCGTTGCCGGCAACAATCTTGCCGTTGCGGTCATGGATAAGGCCGCGCGCCGGAGGAATGAGGCGAATGGAAATCCGGTTATCCTCGGCCAACAGGCGAAATTCATCGGCCTGATCAACCTGCATATGCCGCATCCGCGCGCCCAATACGGCCACCACGGCGGCCATAGAACCACCCAACAGCAAGCCGCGTCGGCTGATCTTGCGGGCGCTTTCGTCTGTGTCGCGGGCGGACCGTCTCATAGTCGTCTCCCCATTGCATCAACTTCGCCGGTTGAGGGTTTGCGCAGGTGAAACACCACCCGCAGCAACCACACGATGACAGGATACATCAAAATTGACCCGACTGTCTGCGCAAAGGCAAAGCCAAAGCCGGGCTGGGTCATGAACGCCACGACAAAGACCAAACGATAGGCCAGCAACATAGCGATCATCACGCCGGAAATCAGTAGCCATTCGGCAGCAAAGCCCAATTCGCGGGTCAGCGCCGAGCGGGCGCGCAGAAACTCTGTCGCCAGCACCACCAGCGCGGACCAAAGCCCCGGAGGCCGCATCAAGATCATATCTTCGGTCAGCACCACCAGCGCAATCAACCCGGTCGGCAAATGGTCCGGGCGCTGGGTGACCCAGGCCAGCATCAGGCACAGCATCAGGTCTGGCCCCGGCCAGTCGCCCGCGATACTGCCAAGGGGCAGCATTTTGAAAAACAGCAAGGCCAGCGCAATAGCCACGAAAGCCGCACGGTAAATCCAGGTACTGTTGCGCATACTTGTCAGCATCATTGCCCCGCCGTTACAGGCGCCGCCACGGGTGCCTCGGTTTGCACGCTTGGCGGTGTGTCTGCTGGCACGGCGACAAGGCTGCCGGCATCTGTGATCGGCTCCATTGCGTGGCTGCGCAACACGCGCAAAAACTCCAGCCGTTCATAATCGGCTGAAAGTGCGACGCGCAGGCGGCGGTCATTGCCTTGCACCACAGTGCCAACCAACAACCCCGCCGGAAACACCCCGCCATCGCCCGAGGTAACGACCTGATCGCCGGGGCGTACCAGGTCGGGCTTTTCGACGAATTCCAACGGGGGGCGCGCCGTATTGTCACCCGAAAGCAGGCCACGCTGCCCCGAGGGCTGGGCTGTTACCGGAATGCGGCTGTTGCTGTCGGTCAACAAAATCACCCGCGCCGTGCGGTCACCGACCCCCGAAATACGCCCGACAAGGCCGATGCCATCCATTGTGGCCCAGCCATCCCGCACCCCGTCCCGCGCGCCGACATTCAGCAAGACCGATTGCCGGAACGGGCTGCCACTATCGGCCAGGACAACGCCGGTAACATGCGTCAGCTTGGGGTCCAGCCGGACCTGATTCAGGTCCATCAGCCGGGCGTTTTTCTGCTCCAGTTGCAAGGCAGCCTCTTTCCACGCCTTCATCTGCTGCAATTCGCGCCGCAGTTCCTGGTTCTGGTCATAAAGGCTGGCGTAGGATTGAAAGCTTTCAAACATGTCAACGGTTTTGGTCACCGGCACCAGCGCCCATTCAAAACTGGGCACCATCGTATCAACCAATGCGGTGCGAAACCGTTCTACCCTTGGGCTGTCAATGCGCCAGATCAGGAATATCGCAACCAGCGCAAGCACCAGCATCCCCACCAAAATCCGGCGCAGCGGGCGAGTGTATTCATCTGGGGAAATGCGGTTCTTTGCCACCAAAGCCTCGCGTCAAAGGGCAGACCGCGCGACGGCGCGATGATTAAAGCGGATTCCGCAAGACTGCTAATGAAACATCTTGGGAAGGCTGGGCCACAGTCGGCATTTCACATCTTGAAACCCCGACTGCCCGGTTCAGTTTGTTTTCCTCAGCTGTCGTAGTCAATGACGTGCTGAAGCTGTTTTTCATATTCCAGCGCCTTGCCGGTGCCAAGGGCCACGCAGTTCAAGGATTCGTTAGCGACCGAGATCGACAGCCCGGTTTGTTCGCGCAAGGCAAGATCAAGATCCCCCAAAAGCGCGCCGCCACCGGTCAGCATCACGCCCCGGTCCACAATATCGGCGGCCAGATCGGGCGGTGTCGCCTCTAGCGCCTGCATCACCGCGTCGCAGATCTGCTGAACCGGCTCGGCCAGCGCCTCGGCCACTTGCGCCTGACTGATTTCGGTTTCCTTCGGCACGCCGTTCAGCAGGTCGCGGCCCCGAATGGTCATGGAACTGCCGCGCCCGTCATCGGGCATCCGTGCGGTGCCGATGCTTGTCTTGATGCGTTCAGCGGTTGATTCGCCGATCAGCAGGTTTTGATGGCGGCGCAGATAACTGATGATCGCGTCATCCATCCGGTCGCCGCCAACGCGAACCGACCGCGCATAAACGATATCGCCCAAGGACAATACGGCCACTTCGGTAGTGCCGCCGCCAATATCCACCACCATATTGCCGGTGGGGTCGGTGATCGGCATGCCGGCCCCGATTGCTGCGGCAATCGGTTCGGCAATCAGGCCCGCACGGCGCGCGCCTGCCGATAGCACAGATTGCCGAATGGCGCGCTTTTCCACCGGGGTTGCGCCATGTGGCACGCAGACGATGATCTTTGGTTTGGAAAACGTGGTGCGCTTGTGAACTTTGCGGATGAAATGCTTGATCATTTCTTCGGCCGTGTCAAAGTCGGCGATCACACCGTCACGCATCGGGCGAATGGCCTCGATGCTGCCGGGGGTGCGGCCCAGCATCAGCTTGGCATCTTCGCCCACGGCCAAGACCTGCTTTTTGCCGTCCTTGACGTGATAGGCAACGACCGAAGGTTCATTCAGCACGATACCCTTGCCGCGCACATAAACAAGCGTGTTTGCCGTGCCAAGGTCAATCGCCATATCGGACGAGAACAGACCCGAAAGTAACCACATGCTGAAGGAATCCTTATTGGTAACAGGTAAAGTACCCGCGACTCAAATATCCGAGGCAGGCGCCTTCTTATAGGAAGGGGCAAAGGCAAGGGAAAGGGCCATGGCCAAGGCGATGCGCGCCTTCCCGCCCGTTCGTGGCCAGGCGCCCTGCGGCCAAGCTGGGGATAGGTTCGATTTTTATAGTTTCAAGGCAAATTGGCGGCAACTTTTCGCCGCCAATGTTTGTTTGGTGCTATTTCTGATGCTCGCAAAAAAGTGAGATCAAGACACGTCCTTATAGCTGACGCCCTTGGTGTCATAGCCCATTTCCACCTTTTGCCGCCGCACGATCAGCCGGTTCAGCGCGTTCACATAGGCCTTGACCGAGGCGACGATGGTATCGGTATCGGCGGATTGGCCCGTGGCGATGTTGCCGTCTTCCTCTAGCCGCACGAATACGGTGGCCTGTGCATCTGTGCCTTCGGTCACGGCCTGCACCTGATACAGTTGCAGGCGTGCCTTGTGCGGGTACAGCATTTTTACCGCCATGAATGCCGCATCAACCGGGCCATCCCCGGTGGCGTCGATAGAGTGATCGACGCCTTCAATGCTCAGCGTCAGTTCCGCCTCTTGCGGGCCTTCGGTGCCGCAGATCACGCGCAGGCGTTTCACCTGCAAAGCATCCTGCGCGGTGTTGGTTTCGCTTTCCTGAACCAGCGCGATCAGGTCGTCGTCGAACACTTCCTTCTTGCGGTCGGCCAGCGCCTTGAACCGCACAAAAGCGTCATTCAACTGATTGTCGGCCATGTCAAAGCCCAGATCTTTCAGCTTGGCCCGCAGGGCTGCACGCCCCGAATGTTTGCCCAGGGGCAGCGAGGTTCCCGACAGGCCCACATCCTCGGGGCGCATCACCTCAAACGTCTCGCGGTTTTTCAGCATGCCGTCTTGATGAATACCGGATTCATGCGCAAAGGCGTTCTTGCCAACGATGGCCTTGTTGAACTGCACGGCAAAGCCCGAGACAGTTGCAACCCGGCGGCTGATCGCCATGATCTTGGTGGTATCGACGCCGGTCCGGTAAGGCATGATGTCATTGCGCACCTTCAGCGCCATCACCACCTCTTCCAGCGCGGTATTTCCCGCGCGTTCGCCCAAGCCGTTGATCGTGCATTCAATCTGGCGCGCGCCCGCCTCGACGGCGGCCAGGGAATTGGCGGTCGCCATGCCAAGGTCATTATGGCAATGGGTGGCAAAGATGATCTTGTCTGCCCCCGGCACCCGTTCCAGCAACATCCGGATCAGCGCGGCACTTTCGCGCGGCGCGGTATAGCCCACGGTATCGGGGATGTTGATCGTGGTCGCCCCGGCCTTGATCGCGATTTCCACGACGCGGCACAGGTAATCATGTTCGGTGCGGGTGGCATCCATCGGGGACCATTGCACATTATCACACAGGTTGCGGGCATAGGTCACGGTTTCAAAGATACGTTCGGCCATCTGGTCCATATCCAGGTTCGGAATGGCGCGGTGCAGGGGCGAGGTGCCGATGAAGGTGTGGATGCGGGGGGCGCGGGCGTGTTTCACCGCCTCCCAGCAGCGATCAATGTCTTTGAAGTTCGCGCGCGCCAGCCCGCAAATCTGCGCCGTTTTCGCCAGCTTGGCAATTTCAGACACTGCCGCAAAGTCACCCTCCGAGGCGATGGGAAAGCCCGCCTCGATGATGTCAACGCCCATCTCGTCCAGACTGGTCGCAATCTCCAGCTTTTCGTCATGGGTCATGGTGGCGCCGGGGCTTTGCTCGCCGTCGCGCAGCGTGGTGTCAAAAATCAGAACGCGGGGTTGCGTGCTTGTCTCGGTCATTTGAAAATCTCTCTGAATGTTCCGTTAGCCTGTTCGTTCCGGGCGCTGGTCACTTCTGAGCGGTCGCACCCGAAGGCACGCTCAGCGCAGGCTAAGGAGGAGGCGCGCAGGGGAAAACGGGGCGCGTTGCGCCGCAGGGTCATGCTGTATGTTGGTTTCCCGTGTCATGGGCCAGACTATAGCCAAGAGATTGCGAATGAAAACCCCAAAATTGCGGCCAAAGGGCAGGTTTTTGCGGGGCTTGCGCGGCGCAGACCTTGCCTGCCGGGCGTGCAGCCCTAGCTTGGGCGCAAGAGCAAGGGGGGCAGAGATGGCAAATGCACTGGTGATCGGCGCTTCCGGGGGCATCGGCCAAGCCCTTGTACGGGTTTTGGGGCAGGCGGGGCATCAGGTGACCTGCGTGTCGCGCCGCGACGACGGGTTGGATGTAACCGATGAGCCGAGCGTGACGGCGGCCATGGGCCGGCTGCAAGGCCCGTTTGACACCGTGTTCATCGCCACAGGGGCGCTGGAGATCGGGCCGCATCAGCCTGAAAAATCCCTTGGGGCCGTGACCCCCGAGGCGTTGATGGCACAGTTTCAGACCAATGCCATGGGCCCGATACTGGTGCTGAAACATCTGGTCAGGCATTTGCCGAAACACGCAGCAAGCCGTGTCGGTATCTTGTCCGCGCGGGTTGGGTCTATCGGTGACAATGGTCTGGGCGGCTGGTATTCATATCGCATGGCCAAGGCTGCACTGAACCAGCTTGTCCACACCGCCGCCATCGAGGTGGCACGCAGCCACAAACAGGCGGTGCTGGCCCTGTTGCACCCCGGTACCGTTGCAACCGCATTTACAGCGAAATACGCACACAACCATGAAACTGTCGCGCCGCAGGATGCCGCCCAAAACCTCGTGACTGTGTTGAACGGTTTGACCCCTGCGCAATCGGGTGGGTTTTACGACTGGGCGGGCAAAGCCGTGCCATGGTAGGCCGGGCCCAAGACCGCCCCTTGAATCCGATGTCTAATTTCCCTCTGCGGCGGGTGCGGCACCTTCTGCCGGGGCCGGCGGATCTGCGGGGCCGGTCAAAATGCCGTTTGTCCACTCGCCTGCCGTTTCTTGCCCCGTGGCATAGCGCAAGATGCCCTGACCCTGACGTTTGCCTGCGACAAAGCCGCCTTCATACCGATCACCATTGGAATAGGTGGCAATGCCCTCACCTTCAATCACGCCGTTCTTCCAATCACCGACATAGCGAAACCCGTCGCCCATAACAGCCTCGCCCTTGCCATGGCGGGCGCCGGCAACAAAGCTGCCCTTGTAGCTGCTGCCATCGGCATAGGTTGCCACGCCTTCCCCATTGCGTTGGCCCGCTTTCCATTCGCCTTCATAGCGGTAGCCGCTGGGATAGGTCATGACGCCCTTGCCTTCATATTGCGCGTTCACAAAGTCGCCCTCATACACCTGGCCATTGGTGTAGGTTGCGCGCCCATTGCCCTCTATCACCCCGCCAACCCAGGCGCCGTTATAGGCAGAGCCATCGGGGTAAGCGATTTTGCCAATCCCATCGGGTTGATCATTCTTGAATGTACCCGAGTAAACCGCACCATCGGGGTAGGTCACGGTGCCGCTGCCGGAAATATGGCCATCAACCCATTCGCCATCATAGATATAGCCTTCGGGGCCATGAAAAATGCCCTTGCCGTGGCGTTTATCCGCAACAAACCCGCCCGCGTAGGTGTCGCCGTTGCCATAGGTCACACGGCCCATGCCCACCCTTTCGCCATTCACGAAATCGCCGTCGTAAACATCGCCATTTGGCTGTGTCAGCTTGCCTTTACCGTTGATCTGGCCGTCCGCCCATGCACCTGTATAGGTTAGCCCGTCTGGCATCGTCAGGGTGCCCGCGCCTTCGCGTTGGCCCTTTACCAGATCGCCTTCATAAGTCGCGCCATCGGGGTAGGTGATCTTGCCTTTGCCCTGCTTTTCGCCTGCGACCCAATCACCTTCATAGCGATAGCCGCCGACATCTTGCATCACGCCCGTGCCGCTGTGGATGGCATCGACAAAGCTGCCGGTATAAACTGCGCCATCGGCATATCGCGCAACACCTTGGCCGGTCATCTTGCCACCTGCCCAGTCGCCTTCATAGGTGCCGCCATCAGGATAGGTGATCTTGCCTTTGCCTTCGGGCTTGCCCGCAATGAAATGGCCTTCATAGATGGACCCATTGGGGAAATGGGCAACCCCGGTGCCACGAATTTCCCCCTCGACCCAGTCGCCGGTATAGGAATAACCGTTCGGCAAAGTATAGGTGCCGGTGCCATGCTGGCGGCCATCCTTGAATGTGCCTTCATAGACCGAGCCATCATCATATTGCTTGGCGATCACGCCATCTTGCGCAAATGCCGGGGCCGCAAGCATGGCCGCCGCAACGGCCAATCCCAAAAGTGCTTTGTTCACTGCTGCATTCCTTTTGTCTTTTACAGGGCTTTGCCACTGACGGGCAGCACCGCAGCGCCAATCCTTGACGCAAAGCCTAGCGATCTGCCAAAGCGCTGACAAGTTCACAAACCCGTATGCAGTTTGCCCCGGTCACTCTTTCCCTTCCGTGCCAGTCTGCTAAACCAATGCAGGATCAAGGATAAGGGACCGCGCATGGCCAATAGATTTCGCCTGACTTTGGCACAGCTCAACCCAACCGTCGGCGCGCTGGCCGCCAATGCCGAACTGGCGCGCCACGCGTGGCAGCAAGGCAAGGCCGCGGGGGCGCAGATGGTGGCGCTGTCTGAAATGTTCCTTACCGGCTATCAGTTGCAAGATCTGGTGCAACGCCCCCGGTTCATAGAAGAGGCGCAGGCCGCGATCGAGGCGCTGGCGCTGGCCTGTGCTGATGGGCCGGCGCTGGGCATCGGCGGGCCGCTGTTTGAGGCGGGGCGGTTGTACAACGCCTATTTCATTCTGCAAGATGGCAAGGTTGCGGCCACTGTGCGCAAGCATCACCTGCCCAATGACAGCGTATTTGATGAGAAACGCTTGTATTCCTCGGCAGATGTGACGGGCCCTTACCGTGTTGGCCCCCTGCGCATCGGCACCCCGATTTGTGAGGACAGTTGGTTCGCGGATGTAACCGAGACCCTTGCGGAAACGGGGGCCGAGATTTTGCTGGTGCCCAATGGATCGCCCTATTACCGCGATAAACTGGCGGTGCGGCAAAACATCATGGTCAGCCGCGTGGTAGAAACCGGCCTGCCGTTGGTGTATCTGAACATGGTCGGCGGACAGGATGATCAGGTGTTTGACGGCGCGTCATTTGTGCTGAATCCCGGCGGCAAGCTGGCCGTGCAGATGCCCGCGTTTGAAGCCGCGATCACCCATGTCGATTTCACGAAAACACCCGAGGGCTGGCGGGCCGAACAGGGCGAGCGCATCTTGCAGCCCGACACATGGGAGGCGGATTATCACGCCATGGTGCTGTCTTTGCGCGATTATCTGGGCAAAACCGGGTTCAAGCGTGTGCTGTTGGGCATGTCAGGCGGGATTGATTCGGCAATTGTCGCCACCATCGCCGCCGATGCGATTGGCCCCGAAAATCTGCGCTGTGTGATGCTGCCTTCGGAATATACCTCTGCCTCCAGCCTTGATGATGCCAAAGAATGTGCGAACCGCTTGGGGTGCCGCTATGATTTCATGCCGATTTCCGAGGGTCGCCACGCCATCACCAACACTCTCGCCCCCCTGTTCGAAGGCCTGCCCCCCGACCTGACCGAGGAGAATATTCAATCGCGTCTGCGCGGGCTGTTGCTGATGGCGCTGTCGAACAAGTTTGGCGAAATGCTGCTGACCACGGGCAATAAATCCGAGGTGGCGGTGGGCTATTCGACGATCTACGGCGATATGGCAGGGGGCTATAACCCGATCAAGGACCTGTATAAAACCCGTGTCTTTGAAACCTGCCGCTGGCGCAATGCCCAGCACCGCCCCTGGATGATGGGGCCGGCGGGTGAGGTGATTCCGCCCCGTATCATCGACAAGCCGCCCTCGGCCGAACTGCGCGCCGACCAAAGGGATGATGACAGCCTGCCACCCTATCCCGTGCTCGATGCGATATTGGAGGGGCTGGTCGACAATGATGTGTCGGTCAGTGATCTGGTCGCGGCGGGGTATGACCGTGACACTGTCAAGAAAGTGGAAAAGCTGATCTATCTGTCAGAATACAAACGCTTTCAATCCGCCCCCGGAACCCGTCTGACGCGCCGTGCCTTTTGGCTGGATCGCCGCTATCCCATCGTCAACCGCTGGCGGGATAGCGGCTGAGGCGCTGCTATATCGTTGATACCGGGCAAGCCGATACCAAGGCTTCGGTATCGCTGCGGCGGCACAGCTCGGTTGCCGGGGTCATCACTGCGGCAGAGGCGGCTGCGACGCCATAGGCAAGCGCCTCTGCCTCGGTTTGCCCGCGTGCCAGTGCCAGCACAAAGCCGGCGACAAAGCTGTCGCCTGCGCCGATCTTGCTTTTCACGGGCACCTTTGCCGCCGCGCTGAACCACCGCGCCGACTCCGTTGCCATGACTGACCCATCTGGCCCGCGTGCAATAATCACCCGGTTCGCCACCCCACGCCGCACCAGGCTTTGCGCAAAATCGGCACTGTCCTTGCGGCTGGCAAGCGGCATCTGTGCAACGGTCTCGGCTTCCTCGGCATCCATCCGCAATGTGTCCAGCCGGGCGGCACCAGCCCCCACCAGCGCCAGCAGCGGCGCGCCCGAGGTATCGGCAATCAACCGTGCCGAGGCGGGCAGGGCCACCCCAAGCTGTGCAATGAAATCACTGGGAACGCCGGGTGGCTGGCTGCCGCTGATCACCACAATTCCCTCGGGAACAACCGCCTTTACAATAGCCTCCATCGCAGCATGAACATCCGCCTCGGTCCAGACCGGGCCGGGCAATACGAACCGATATTGCGCAAGGCTGCCAGTCTCGGTCACTGAAACGCTGAGGCGCGTTTCTCCGGGGGCGGGCAGAGCTTTGCTGATGATACCACCGTCCGCAAGCAACCGCGATAGTTGCGCGCCTGTCGCGCCACCCAGCGCGACAATCGCGGTCGTTTCGCCGCCCAAGGCCGCAATCGCGCGGCTTATGTTGATACCGCCGCCGCCGGGGTCATAGCGCGGCATATCGCAGCGCAGCTTTGGCCCGGCACGAACCACCGCCGTTGCCGTGCTCAAATCCAGCGCCGGGTTCAGTGTGACTGTCAGAATAGCCGTTTGTGATTTTGTCATGCTTTGGCCTTTAACCTGCATACGCCCGTCTGGTCTGCATATGCCTGTCATGTCAGATTGGCCCCGTGCAGGCAACTCTCCTCATGCAGGCAAGGGGGCGGGGCGGGTGCGGCGTTTGTCGGGGCACCCCTTGATGCGATTGCAAAAGAGTCAGGGCTTGCACGGCAGCAGTTTGGCGCTGTTGCATGTTTTTGTCATATATCTGGGCATTCGCCCTGCCTGCCGATATGGACAAATGAAGCCCCATGTGACAGATCAGCCGGGATCAGGAGAGCCAATATATGACCACGCGCCCCACCATCACCCGCTTTGCCCCATCGCCTACAGGGTATATCCATGTTGGCAACCTTCGTACTGCCTTGATGAATTGGATGATCGCCCGCAAATCCGGCGGCACCTTCATCTTGCGTCTGGATGACACGGATCAGGAGCGCTCGAAGCAGGAATATGCCGATGGGCTTATGGAGGATCTGGAGTGGCTGGGCCTGACCTGGGACCGCGTGGAAAAGCAATCCTTGCGGATTGAGCGATACCGCGAAGCGGCAGAGGAGCTGAAAGCTGCGGGCCGGTTTTATGAATGTTTCGAAACACCCACCGATCTGGATTTGAAGCGCAAGAAGCTGCTGAACATGCACAAGCCGCCGGTCTATGATCGCGCGTCTTTGCACCTGTCAGCAGCAGAAAAAGACACGCTGCGCGAAACGGCACCGGGCTATTGGCGGTTCATGCTGGATCTGGAGCGGATCGAGTGGCCGGATAGAATTCTGGGCCCGATCTCGATTGATGCGGCCAGCGTGTCTGACCCGGTGTTGATCCGGGGGGATGGGCAGGTTTTGTATACGTTCGCCTCTTCGGTTGATGATATCGACATGGGGGTCACGTTTATCGTGCGGGGCGCGGATCATGTGACCAATACCGCGACCCAGATTTAGATCATGCAGGCAATGGGCGGCACCCCGCCCGATTTCGCGCATCATTCGCTGCTGACCGGGCCGCAGGGTGAGGCGCTGTCAAAGCGGCTTGGCACCCTGTCTTTGCGCGACTTGCGGGCGCGGGGGGTGGAACCGCTGGCGCTGCTGTCCTTGATGGCGCGCCTGGGGTCTTCCAAGCCGGTGGAACTGGCGGGCAGTCATCAGGAGTTGATGGACGGGTTCGATATTGGCAGCTTCGGCTCGGCGCCCACCAAGTTTGACGCCGAAGATTTGATGCCCCTGACCCGCGCCCATGTTCAGGGCCTGCCTTTTGATGCGGTGGCGGCAAAGATTGCGGAATTGGGCGTGCCAGAGGGGCTGCGCGATGGGTTCTGGCGGGTGGCCAAGGGGAATATCACGGTTCTGAATGAATTGGAGGGCTGGTGGCAGCTTTTCCGCGACGGGGCCGAGCCTTTGATTGACGAGGAAGACCGCGAATTCGTGCGCCAGGCGGTGGCTTTGCTGCCCGAAATGCCTTTCGGGCCAGAAACCTGGAAAGACTGGACCGGGGCGGTGAAAGAGGCGACGGGGCGGAAGGGCAAAGGGCTGTTCATGCCGCTTCGAAAAGCCCTGACGGGGCAGCTTCACGGGCCGGAAATGGCCGATGTGATGCCCTTGCTTCAGGTGGTGCGGGCCAAGGGCTGAACTGCGGGTTTTTTGGTGTTTTGGGCTGCGTGTGCGCGCTGCCGGATGAGGCGGTGCGCTAAGGCCTATCTGTCGTTTGCTCTTTGAGCGATATGGCTGTCGGCCTGTGCTTGGCGCAATCAATATGACAGCCGATTTGGAAACACGGGGTCGCGTTACGCGCAAGGTTTGTTTCGGCAATCGGCATGTGGTTTTTTGTCAGGGCGTCCTGCAAAGCAGCCTTGCCAAGCCTTTTTCTGAACCGGACCCCTGCGTAAAGATTGTTTCGCCAGACGATTTTCCCTTCTATGTTGTGACCGCAAAAATAAAGCATGGCCCAGCCTTTATCGAATTCTTTTGCCGCAGCTTCGATCTTGGCGCCGTTCCGGCTGATATCAAGAATATTTGTAACCGTGCAGTTCTTGCCATGAACGATAAGCAGGGGCAGGTGGCAAATCTTGCGTAACCCTTTGCGCCGGCGTTTTGTCAATGTGAACAGCGCTGCACCGATGAGCAGTGCCAAGGCGATCACGATAGGAAAATCGCTTGCGGTGGGGGCTATGCCAATCGTTTTCTGAAGGTATTGTCCAAGCGATGCCCGAGAGGGTTTTGGCGGCATGGCTTCGGATGCCAAGGTTGTTTCCTGCGCCACATTGCAACCAAATGCGCTTTCTATCAATCGCAGCCGGTTCAGGCTTTCAGTTACCTTTTGAAAGGCTTTCGCATTGAGCGCGGCGGGCCCGAGATTTGGCGCATTGCCCAAGCGCCGCAAGCTGGCGGTCAGATCAGATACGGCATTGATTGAGTGCTGGAGCCTTGCGCTGGATTGTCGAAATGACTCTGGTGCCAATGATCGTTCGAGGTGGCCCAGAATTTTGAGTGCGGCAAGTGGGTTGTCAATTGCTTGCGCCGGGGCAGAGCTGGCGTGCAACTGCTTGAGATCGTTGATCGAATCGCAGACGTGATTCGCATTGGCGATTGTTGCGAGTGATGCCGTTACCAGAAAGATGGAAACCGCCGCATGGGTCAGTTTTCCCAACTCCGACTCCTTTGAATTTCAGTTATTGATTGGAGACAGTTTGCGGCAGGCGCGTTAAGTATTGATGAAAGGTTGCGCGCTGGCAGCAAAGTTCCCGACTGTCGAAAGCCCTTCATCCACCATGGCAAGCTCTGCCTTGGTCAGCCGTTGCGCCCTTGGGTATTGCGGCGCGGCGCGGTCGTTGAGGATGGGGGCGTGCCAGCCTTTGGTGGTCTGGAAGAAATGGGCAGCACCCTGGGGGCCGAATTCGGCCAGAAAACCCTGGACCACGGTGTCGATATAGCTGAGCAGGATCGGGTGGGCCGCCTGCACCGCTTGCGAGGCGGTGGTGGGGACGGCGTAGACCTGGATCGGATGCGGGGTGTTGTTGGCGCGGGTGGCGTGACCCAAGTGGCGGTTATAGCCGTATTCGCGGGCATCAAGGGCGGCCCAGTCACCGCCGGGCACATGGGCGATAAGGCCCTGGATAGTGCAGGTCGGGTCAGGCTCTACCGACAGATAGGCCAGTGGGCGGATGGGGGTGTGGACCCAGACGCGCCGCCAGCCGGTCAGGCTTGCCGGTTCGGCACCCGGGTAGCTGTGCGTGGCGCGGTTGACAAGCGAGCCGTAGCCAAAGAAGTGCTGTGCCATGTCGGGTTCCCTATGTATGCGGTCGTATTCATTTCGCGCTTGCTTTGGGGCCGGGGGCCGCGCTAGGTTTCATCCATCAGGATCGGGAGAATCCGGTCGGGGCGCAAGCCCTGTTTCTGGTGCCGAAGGAGCAACCGCCCCGGTAAACTCTCAGGCAAAAGGACCGGTTCTGATAGTGGACTCTGGAGAGTGGCTTGCCCTTAAGGTTTGGGGCGGCCCGCCGAAGGGATAACGATCTCAGGCGCCCTGTGAAGGGTACGGACAGAGGGGGCATTTTGCGGGTGGGGCTGGCCTGTTCGCGGGGTGCCGGGGATTTTTTCCGGTTTATGAGGGGGCGATATGGCCGAGCTGAAGCGGACGGGACTATACGATTTGCATGTGGGGTTGGGCGCCAAGATGGTGCCGTTTGCGGGCTATGAGATGCCTGTGCAATACCCGATGGGCGTGATGAAAGAGCATTTGCATTGCCGCGCCGAGGCCGGGTTGTTTGATGTAAGCCATATGGGGCAGGTGATTTTGCGCCCCAAGGGCGATATGGACGCGCTGGTGGCCGGGCTGGAGGCGATGATGCCGGTGGCCGTGGCGGGCCTGCCCGAGGGGCGGCAGCGCTATGGCTTGTTCACCAATGAGGCGGGCGGGATTATTGACGATCTGATGTTTGCCAACCGCGGTGATCATTGGCTTTTGGTGGTGAATGCGGGCTGCAAGGAAGGCGATATTGCGCATATGCGGGCCAGGCTGGCCGATGTGGCCGAGGTGATTGAGGTCACCGATCGCGGGCTGCTGGCCGTGCAGGGGCCGGGGGCCGAAGATGCGATTTCGGGCATGATCCATTCGGTGATGGCGATGCGCTTCATGGATGTGATCACCGCCAATTCGGTGTTTGGCGAGCTGTGGATTTCGCGGTCGGGCTATACCGGCGAGGATGGGTTTGAAATCTCGGTGCCGACGGCCGGTGTGAACGGGCTGGCCAAGGCGTTGCTGGCGCATCCGGCGGTGAAGCCGATTGGTTTGGGCGCGCGCGACAGTTTGCGGCTGGAGTCGGGGCTGTGCCTGTATGGGCATGATATGGATGAAGGCGTGACGCCGATAGAGGCGGGGCTGTCCTGGGCCATTCAGAAATCGCGGCGGATCGGTGAGAAGGCCGGCGGCTTTCCGGGCGCGGATGTGATCTTGGCGCAATTGGCCGATGGGCCGGCGCGGATGCGTGTTGGCTTGCAGCCTGAAGGGCGGGCACCGATGCGCGAAGGGGTAGAGCTGTTTGACCAGGCCGAGGGCGGCGCGGCCGTGGGCCGCATCACCTCGGGCGGGTTCGGGCCATCGGTCGAGATGCCGATTGCCATGGGGTATGTGCCGCGCGCGCTAGCCGCCGATGGCACCCAGTTATGGGGAGAGGTGCGGGGCAAACGCTTGCCCGTATCCGTCGTTCCCCTGCCGTTCCGTCCATCCAACTATAAACGCTGAGACCCTTTATATACTGAGGAACACCACCATGATGAAATATACCGAAGATCACGAATGGCTGCGGGTAGAGGGCGATCTTGTCGTCGTCGGCATTACCGAACATGCGGCGACCCAATTGGGCGATGTCGTGTTCGTGGAATTGCCCGAACCCGAAACCATGGTCGCCACCGGCGATGAAGTGGTGGTAATTGAATCCGTCAAGGCCGCGTCGGATATTGCCGCACCGCTTGACGGCGAGATTGTCGAAGTGAATGAAAAGCTGAATGACACCCCCGGTTTGGTGAATGATGATGCCACCGGCGACGCCTGGTTCTTCAAGATGAAGATCGACGATCTGTCGGTGTTGGATACGTTCATGTCCGAGGATGAGTATAACGATCTGATCGCCTGAAAATGTTGCGCCGCGTGAACATCAAGGGCGATCGTTGCCGCTGGTTTTCGTCGGTCCACGATGCGTGGAGACAAGGCGCAACATTTTATCATGATCCGATGAACGGGGCAAAGATCGGCGGCAAGGGTTATGTAGATGCCTTGCGTGCCGAGACTCCGGCCATCTTGCAAAAAGACAAACCCGGCAGCGTCAGGCGCGCCGGGTATAGTGGAACTTTCACCTTCAAGGATTTCGTGCCCGGTGAGGATGGCGCAATTTGATTGACGCTTGTTTCCCGCCACGCCAATCCGCAACCATGAGGTAGCGTGATGACCTATACGCCCGTCGACTATAACACCTATGATTTTGCCAACCGTCGCCATATCGGCCCCTCGCCCGAGGAAATGGCCGAAATGCTGCGCGTGGTCGGTGCGGCCAGTCTGGATGCGCTGATGGATGAAACCATTCCGGCCTCGATCCAGCAAAAGACGCCTTTGGGCTGGGCCGCCTTGGCCGAGCATGAGTTGCTGGCGAAAATGCGGGGCGTGGCGGCCAAGAACAAGGTGATGACCAGCCTGATCGGGCAGGGCTATTACGGCACCAATACGCCGCCCGCAATTCAGCGCAATATTCTGGAAAACCCGGCCTGGTACACCGCCTACACGCCCTATCAGCCCGAAATCGCGCAAGGCCGGCTTGAGGCGCTGTTGAATTATCAGACCATGGTGTCAGACCTGACCGGCCTGCCGGTTGCCAACGCCAGCCTGCTGGATGAGGCGACAGCGGCGGCAGAAGCGATGACCATGGCCGAACGCAGCGCCAAATCACGGGCGCGCGGCTTTTTTGTGGATCAAAACTGCCACCCCCAGACAATTGCCGTAATCAAGACGCGCGCCCAGCCTTTGGAAATTGACGTGATCGTGGGCGACCCGGCGTCGATGGACCCGAGCATGGTTTTCGGCGGAATTTTTCAATATCCGGGCACGCTTGGCCATGTTACCGACTATACAGATCAGATCGCGGCCTTGCACGGGGCCAAGGCGATTGCCATTGTGGCGACGGATTTGCTGGCGCTGACCATGATCAAGGAACCCGGTGCGATGGGGGCCGATATTGCGGTCGGTTCCAGCCAGCGCTTTGGGGTGCCGATGGGCTATGGTGGGCCACATGCGGCGTTCATGTCTTGTGCGGATGCGCTGAAACGGCAAATGCCGGGGCGGATTGTCGGCGTGTCGATTGATAGCCGGGGCAATACCGCCTACCGCCTTGCGCTGCAAACGCGGGAACAGCACATTCGCCGCGAAAAGGCGACCTCGAACGTCTGTACCGCGCAGGCTTTGCTGGCGGTGATGGCGTCGTTTTTTGCGGTGTTCCATGGGCCAAAGGGCCTGCGTTCAATCGCGGAACGTGTGCATTTTTCGGCCGTGCGCCTGGGGCGTGCGTTGAAAGCGGCGGGTGCCAAGGTGTCGCCCGATGCGTTTTTTGACACGATCACGGTAGAGGTTGGCGTGGGCCAGGCCGGGATTCTGGCGGCGGCGCGGCAAGAGGGGCTGAACTTTCGCAAGATCGACAATGACCGTGTCGGCATTTCACTGGACGAAACCACCGATGAGCGGGTGTTGATTTCGGTGCTGCGCGCCTTTGGGATTGAGGGGGTGCCACCGCACCGGGCCGAACTGGGGTTTCCTGAAACGATGCTGCGCGAAAGCGATTACCTGACCCATCCGGTGTTTCATATGAACCGGGCGGAATCGGAAATGATGCGCTATATGCGCCGCTTGTCCGACCGCGATCTGGCGCTGGACCGGGCGATGATTCCGCTGGGGTCCTGTACGATGAAACTGAACGCGGCCGCCGAGATGATGCCGCTTACCTGGCCGGAGTTCGGGTCTTTGCACCCGTTTGTGCCAGCGGATCAGGCGCTGGGCTATAAAGAGGCGATCGACGATCTGTCGGCCAAGCTGTGCGAGATTACCGGCTATGACGCGATGAGCATGCAACCCAATTCGGGCGCACAGGGCGAATATGCCGGGCTTTTGACGATTCAGGCCTATCACCGTGCGAATGGCGGCGAGGCGCGCGATATTTGCCTGATTCCGACAAGCGCGCATGGCACCAACCCGGCCTCGGCGCAGATGGCGGGGATGAAGGTTGTGGTGGTGAAATCGGCCCCTAATGGCGATGTGGACCTGGATGATTTCCGCGACAAGGCGGCGGCGGCGGGCGATAAACTTGCTGCCTGCATGATCACCTATCCATCGACCCATGGGGTGTTTGAAGAAACTGTGCGCGAAGTGTGCAAGATCACGCATGACCACGGCGGGCAGGTCTATATTGACGGCGCGAATATGAACGCGCTGGTGGGCTTGGTAAAGCCGGGGCGGATTGGCGGCGATGTCAGCCACCTGAACCTGCACAAGACCTTTGCGATTCCGCATGGCGGCGGCGGGCCGGGGATGGGGCCGATTGGCGTTGGTGCGCATCTGGCACCGTATTTGCCGGGCCACGGTGAATTGACCGGCCTGGATGAGGGGGCGGTATCGGCGGCCCCCTATGGCTCTGCCTCTATCTTGCTGATTTCATGGGCCTATTGCCTGATGATGGGCGGTGAGGGGCTGACGCAGGCGACACGGGTGGCAATTTTGAACGCCAACTATATCGCGGCGCGGCTGAACGGGGCGTATCCGATCTTGTTCATGGGTAACAAGGGCAGGGTGGCGCATGAATGTATCTTGGATACGCGGGTGTTTGCCGATTGTGGCGTGACCGTGGATGACATCGCCAAGCGGTTGATTGATAACGGTTTTCATGCGCCCACCATGTCTTGGCCGGTATCAGGCACGCTGATGGTCGAGCCGACGGAATCTGAGACAAAGGCCGAGATTGACCGCTTTATCACGGCGCTGTTGGCGATCAGGGCCGAGATACAATCTGTGCAGGATGGTGAGATTTCAGCCGAAGACAGTCCGCTGCGCCATGCGCCGCATACGGTGAATGATCTGGTGGCCGAATGGGATCGCAAATACAGCCGCGAGGCCGCATGCTTTCCGCCCGGTGCCTTCCGGGTGGATAAATATTGGCCGCCGGTGGGGCGTGTGGATAACGTGCATGGCGACCGCAACCTGATCTGCACCTGCCCACCGCTATCTGCCTATGAGGATGCGGCGGAATAAAGCAGATCGTCATCGCTTGAAACCGGCATTTTGGCCTCTTACATATTTATTGGATTGAATATGTGGAGGCCAAGATGGCGGATGGTGTGAAACTGGCGTGTATGACCTGCGGGCAAATGAACCGGGTGCCTGTCGCCAAGCTGGGGGATGGGGCGAAATGCGGGTCTTGTGGCGATGCATTGCTGACAGGCAAGGCCGCCGAACTGGACGTCGCCGCGCATGACAAGGCCACGCGGGGGGATGATTTGCCGTTGCTGGTGGATTATTGGGCGCCGTGGTGTGGCCCGTGCCGCCAGATGGCACCGGAGTTTTCCAAGGCCGCCAAGACATTGCAAGGCCGTGCGCGCCTTGCCAAAATCAATACCCAAGACCACCCGAAAGTGTCAGAACGCCTGCGTATTCAAGGCATTCCGCTGTTGATCTTATATCAGAACGGCCGAGAAGTGGCGCGATTGCCCGGTGCGCGGCCCGCGGCAGATATTGTCGCTTTTGTGGAAAGCAAAGCCGCGTTTCGCACCGCTTGATGCTGGGCGGGCGTTGTTAACGCATTGAAACATAGTACATTTTGTAGAAAACCCTAAGTCATGCGGCTTTGGGGCGCGAAAATGATTGCCAGCGGCTTTGCCGCTGCGCTAGGCTTCCATCACAAGTTCGATTTTTGCCAGCTTTGGCCGAACATTTTTTGATGATATATATTTGTGATGCCGGGCGCATAGCTTTCCGTAAGCAGGGCGGCAGGCACACGCAGCCAGGGGGATTGAGATGGCCAGGAAATCAACTGCAGAGTTGAAGGCTGAAGGCGCGGATTTAGGTATTCTGATTGCCAATGCCCGCAAGCGCCCGCTTAATTTTGCGCTGCTGATTGCCAAGGAAGGTGTGGTGCTGGAGGCGCATCTGACCAAGGGCGCGGATGTGATGCGACGCCAGGCCAAGGCCAATGGCGGCGGTCCGCGTGGCATTCAGGGCCTGATGAATGTGGTGGGCAAACGGATTGAATTCACCAGCGAAGATGATGATGTGCCCAGCACATTGGCAAAAGCCACCAAACGCCATCTGAAAGACTGCGGATTGTTTTATCAGGTTGTGATCTTGCTGCCCAGTGGCGAACAGATGACAGATGGTGAGTCGGATGACGACGATCTGCCTGCTGCCGATGATCCGGCACCAGAACCGCAGGCGGAAGACCAGCCGACAGCAGAGGGCACAAAGCCAGTGGAACTGCCGGAATCGATACCGGAAACGCCAGATCCAAAGGCAGAGCTGACCGCGCGGATCAAAAAGCTGATTCCGGAAGTCAAGGCGCTGGTTGCACAAAAGGCTGAAGGCGCGGACCAGCTTGCGCGTGGCTTGCAGGCGGCAGGGGCCGAGTTGGCCAAGGCCGGTTATGACCGGGCAAGCCAGCTTTTGACGGCGGTTGAAAAGGGTGTTGGCATCGCCAAACCTGCCAGCCCGGCAGTGGATACAGACGCGCTTCGCCTCCAGTTAAAGGCCGAGTTTTCCGAACTGACCGCAGGGTTGGAGGATTTGAAATCCCGCGCCGGCAAAGGGGTTGCGGGCAAGGCCGCGCAATTGGGCGTGATGTTTGACTCGGTGGTTGCGGGCGATGATCTGAAAAAGGCTGCGGCGGTGTTGTCGCTGATCCGCAGCTTTGTGGCCACGGAACTGGGCAAGCTGGCCGAGACAACGGGCGGCATCCTTGACCGTCTTGGCGACGCGGCCAGTGAATTGGCGCAAGAGGCCAAGGATATGCTGGACAAGGGGCTGGAGGCGGCGGATGATCTTGTTGACAGCCTGACCGAAGATGGCCGTAAAAAGCTGGATTTGCAGGCGCTTGGCTTTTCGGAAACCGATCAAGACCGGTTGGTGGCAGAGCTTGCGACCAACCCCAACGCGATCAAGGCGGCAAAGGACAAGCTGGTGGAAGGGGCCGGGTTGCCGCCCACTAAATCCAGAGCGCTGAAAAAGCTGGCGGAAACCGACCCGAAGGCTTTTGCGGCAGCGCTTGAAACCCTGCGGGCGATGGGCGCGGTTGAGGTCTCGGCCGAGGCGTTGCAAACTGCGCTTTTGGCCCAAGAGGCCGCGCGCAAGGCACAGGCCGCAGCGGTGGTAGCCCTGGCCAAAGCCAACAGCGAATTGGCGACAATCAAAGGTGGCACGCCGCTGCCCGGCTCGGATTGGGCTGCAGCGGTTGCCGCAGCGGACGCCGCGCAAAAGGCGTTCCTGGACTTTGGGAAAAACCTGCCAGAGCCTGCACAGATGAACGAGACCGAACGAAAAGAGGCCATGCTGAAAGGCATGCAACTTGACGGGCGGCGCAAGGCGGCGGCAGCGGCGGTAATCGAGGCCAAAGCGGCGGCAGAGGCGGCGGCAGAAACGGCGCTGACCACGGCCAGCAGTGGCGTGACCCGCGCCGAAAGTTTGGCAATGGCGGGGCAAAAAGACCTTGCTGCCAGAGAGGCCAAGCGCGGCTTGTTGGATGCAATTACCTTCGGGCGCTTGTCGCCCGGTGCCACGCCCGCGTTCAAGGATGCCGACAAGGCCAGCTTTATCGCCGGTTTTGCCAAGGATGGTGCCTTGGCTGCATCTGCCATGGAACTGGCGGCGCGGTCGGATGACCCGTCGGCGATTGCACAGAATTTGGGCATGATTGCCGACAAGATGAAAGACGGGTTTGCCGCTGCGGATGGTCGCAGGCTTGATATGCCTGAGGGTGATCTGCGCAAGATGGCGCAAAATGCGCTGCGTCTGGGGGCCTTGCAGGGGGATGCGTATTTCAAAGGCTTTGAGGCATATCTGAAATCGGGCAAGCAATTGGCGCCGGACCCCTATGGGGGGCTGTCCGCGCCGCTGGCAGAGCCAAGCGCCGAGACTCAGCGCCTTAACAAGATCGCGCTAAGCCGGACTGCCGGGCTGGCGGCGGCGGCGATCAAGGATGGCAAGCCCGAATTTGACACGCCAGAGGCCAAGGCGGCAATGGACCACATGATGTTCCACCCCGGCTCGCTTACAGCCTTTACCCCGCAGATGAACGCCAAGATGGCGGAAACCAAGGCGCTTTTCAGTGATCCGGCAACCGCTGCGGCGGCAAGCAAGGTAATCGCTGATACCAGGCTGCCGGCCTTGGGCAGTACAGGGCGGCAAACCTCGGCCAAGATTATTGGCGGCACGATGGGTAAAACTGCCGATGCGGTGACGGATGACGACGCCAAAGCCGCGGTCTTGTCGGCGATGATGACCCCGCTAAGTCAAGGTCCGGTAGGGTCGTGCTTTTCCACCGCGCCGGTGCGGGCAATCCGTGAAACCGAACCTTTGCGGGCGATGGCGGCGTTTTCGACAATTGCGAGCACCGGCAAATTCACATCGGCACAGGGCAAGGAATACCCCGCCAATGTGAACCCGCCCAAAGGAGAGAACCCGCTGATGCGGTCGTGGGAATATTCGGCAGCTACGGCGGCGGCAGAATTGCAAGACAGCGTTTTCCGGGGCATGTTGAACGCAGCGCTTTGGCCGTCGCCGCCCAGCGGCACGTCTCTGCGCGGGCTCAAGGATATTGTGGGGGATGGGGCCTGGGGCAGTACGACAGCCGACAACGGGCTGAAAATTGACGGGGTGCGCCGCAAGCTGAGCAAAGCGATCCGCCGTCAGTTGAGGTTTGAATATAATGCCGGGCCCAAGCTGGATGAGGCGACGCCTTCCAGCGGCGGCGATGGCAAGTCGACCGATGGTGGCTATCAGATCATCTTCGGCGGCAAGGCGATAACCGAGGAGGCAGGGTTTATCGCCGCGCTGGAGAAAATCGCGCTGGCGGCTACCGGCGAGAAGAAAGGCGAGACAAAGGGGGATGAGATCGTGGCGCTGGTGCGCTCAACCGCGTTCCGCGATACTATTCTGGCCGCGTTCGGCGGCAATGGTACAGCGCCGTGGAACTTGCCCGATGGCGGTGTGGCGCATGAAACCGCGCGGGTTTTGAATGGCGGAACACCGCGGACATTGCGTGTGGTGCAAGGCAACAAGCCGCCTGCCGTGGTCAAATCACGCGCTGATCGGACGGCAGAGGTGCTGGGCTATATCATGGGCAAGGCCGATCCGGGGGGCAGCAAGATGGAAATCATCTCGACCTTTGGCGAAAACTGCAATCACAGCTTCAGCGCCCTGCCCAAGCACCCGTCGCAAGACAAGATCCGCGATCCCGAACTCGGCTGCCAGATTTCGGGCCGAGTTGATAGAGCCGGGAGCAAAGGTTGCCCGCGAAGAAATCTCGGTCGAGGAGGCAGCCAGCATTTACCACGCGCATATGATGGGCTTGGCCGAGGGTGCGGCGCAGGATGAGCGGGATTTGCTGATTGCCGCGCTGAAAAAAGCGCCCAAAATACCGCTGACCCCGGCAGAGTTGAAAGCGGCGATGGCCGAAGGCATGAAAGATTTCAATGCTGCTTTGGCGCAAAAGCGGGCAGATACATGGGTCGCCGAGAAAGAGCCGGATGCGAACGGGCCGCGCAAAGCCCACATCCTTGGGTTCTTTGCCGATCGGGCGAAGGCGGCAGCGGATGCCAGGATTACCGATACGCTTGTCAATGCGATTGAGGTTCCCGAAGTTGTCTTGGCCGATTCCAACTGGGGTGGACCGGCAGGCCAAACCTATTTCGTGGCCCGACCAGACCCGATTTCGGGCGAGTTGATGATGTGGGAAAAAGATGTCTTTACCGGCCGGCTGAAACCGCTTGGCAAGAACTGGGAAGATGCAAGTTGGAACACTGTAGAATGACCCCGGCCGCGCTGGCGCAGTTGCGGGTTTGGGTATCCTGGACGACGAAGGAGAGACGTTATGGCTGATGGTTTGCCCCCGATGGAAATGGACTTCGGAGCCAATGGCGCGCCGATAGTGATTGTAGAACAGGCCGAAGTCGGCGATGTGGCAGGCCTGCTTACCGCCGCCCCCGCGTTGATGGAGCCGAAATGGGTATTTGCGCTGGCGCAGATGTCCAATCATTTGGCGCAGGGCGAAAGCTATGAGCTGATCGTGGATGTGGCGGCGTTCAAGGCGGATTACATGGCCGCCTATGAGGCCGAAGACCCCGATGAGGATGTGGCCCCCGGTGCCATACGGCTGCATAATTTTGGCATCCCGGATTTTGACGCGATGCAACCGCCAAGAATGGAGGGGAATACGCTGGTGTTTTTCGCGGAAAATATCTTTATGGGGATACCGTATCGCGCCGTGATGCAGCCCGGTGGCCAGCCGGTCTATGAGCCGGTGGCGATGGTGCAATAAGCCTTGGGGCTGGCGCAGGGTTGGAAAATGAATAGACTTGGCCCAAACAGAAAAGGGTTGGGCTGAATGTTGTTCGAATTTGATAAAATTGCGCCAGAGATCAGCTATAAGCTTCTTACCTCTACCATCACGCCGCGCCCGATTGCATGGGTCAGCACCCTGGGTGCGAACGGTGTGGTAAACGCCGCGCCCTATAGTTTTTTCAATGCGATGGGGCACACGCCACCAACTGTCGCGATCGGCTTGGTGCGTGATGCGGCCCGAGGATGGAAAGATACCGCGCGCAACATTCTGGAGACTGCCGAGTTTGTTGTAAATCTTGTCCCTGAAGAACTGGCGCAGGCGATGAATAAAACAAGTGCGGCGCTGGGGCCAGAGGTGAGCGAATTGGAACTGGCGGGGCTGGAGACGGCCCCCTCAGGCCATATCAAGCCACCACGGATTGCGGCGGCCCCGGTTTCGTTTGAATGTGTGATGCTGTCATCTGTGATTACGGGCCCGATGCAGACCATTGTGATTGGCCGTGTCGTCGCGGCACATATTGATGATGCCGTGGTTTTGGACGCGGCGCGTGGATATATTGATACGCCCGCGCTGGGCCTGATTGGCCGGATGCATGGCGCAGGTTGGTATGCGCGCAGCACAGATCTGTTTCAGTTGAAACGACCTGAAAACCCTGAGGCGTAACGCTTTCGGGCTTGGCCCCGGCGTGTGAAAAAGGTTTGGAATAGATGTGTTCCGCCGTGTTTTCCAAGTCAGGTCGCACTGGCCCACACTGGCGCAACACCCTCTGGCCCTTTCGCAAGGGTTCAGGGGCGTTTACGTTTCTGCCCTGCCATCAGGGCCGCGCCAATGATAAGGGCTGCGCCGAAATAAAGGCCGGTTGTGGGAATTTCAGCAAAAACGAAATAGCCGATCGAGACCGAGAGGAGCAGTGAAAAATAGCCCAAGGGGGCGATAACGCCCGCCTCGGCCCAGTAATGCGCCCGCATGAAACAAAACTGCGCGGTTTGGGAAAACAACCCGATCAAGATCAGGATCGGCCAATGCGCGCCGGGGGCTTGCCAAAAATAGAGCGCAGGAACCGCGCTGACAAGCGAGAGGCCGGCAGTTTGCCAGATCATTTGGGCCAGTGCATCCTCATTGCGCATGCGGCGCAGGATGATCACGGCAATGGTGCCCGCGATAACGGATGCAAAAAGGGCGGCAAGGCCCGAGGCATATCCGCTGCCAAGGCTTGACGGATCAACCGCGATCACCACGCCTATAAGGCCGATGCCGCCCGCCAGCCATTGCCTGGGGCGGATGCGTTCACTAAGCAGCCATGCGGCAAGGGTCATCATCAACAAGGGCCGGGTAAAGTTGACGGTGGTAAACAGCGCAAATGGCAGTTTCGCCACAGCAAAGAAATTGCCGGTCATGGCGATGGTGGAAAGGAGTGTGCGCAGTATTTGCAGGCCGGGATTGGCAAGCCGGACCATGCCACCATTATAGGCGACGAAGGGCAGCAGCAGCGCCAGCCCAACCAAGGCCCGCACCAGAACGATCTGAATCGGCGGCAGATCCACGCCCAGCGATTTGGCGATGGCAAGCGCCCAGATGTTAAAGCTCATATCCGTGATCAGCCAAATCGCACCGCGTAGGTTATTGCGGGCCGGGCCGTTGTCTTGTGTGGTTTGCGGTACGGTAAGGCGTGGGATGATGGCCATGTCAGCGGATGGGTTCGGTAAGGTTGGCCATCAGGCGGAAAGCGCCGGGCACCAGAGCCTCCATTTGCAGATGCAACACAAGGGCGCAGTGATGGTGCTGGCCCTTGCCAAAGTGGCCAGTCAGCAGCGCGCCTTTATGTGGGGCCTCGCCTTTATCGGCCATTTGCAACAGCGGTTTGTAAGCGGCATCCCAGCTTTTGGCGAAATACAGGCCACGCTCCTTGACCCAGCCGTGCCAATCATCGGCTGTGATTTTGTTGGGGCTGTTCAGCAGCGGATGATCGGGGATCAGAGGGGTAACTGGGGCTGCCTCATCCGTGACGCGGTAGCGCAGGCTGGGTTTGCCGATTTCCAGCGGTGCGGGGGCGGTATGGCGAATATCCCAATTGTCCCAGGGGCGGTGATACAGCGTCAGCAGCGTGCCGCCGTTTCGTACCCATTGGTGGATGGCAGGCATCAGCGCGGCAAGCGCAGGGCGGAAGCGCAGGGCAAAAATGCCGATTACAAGGCTGTCATATTCGGCAAGTGACGACGCGGTCAACGCCGTGTCGGGCAGGGCCGTCACATCGGCACCCATGGCGTGCAGCCAGTGATCTACGCGGTCATTGCCGCCGCCGATATAGGCGATGCGGCCCTTTGGCAGGGCAACCTCGGCCACACGCAAGCGCAGGGTGGCAGGGGCGGGCAGGATGAGGGGGCCGGTATGGCTGTGGTTGATTTGGGTGACGGTCTGGGCGGGCTGGCCGTCCAGGCTGACGGGCAGGCTGTACAGGGCAGGTTGGGGTGTGTCGGGGGTTAACCTGAGGCCCTCGGCTGTACGGGTTTGGGTGAAGCCTGCGGGGATTTCAAGGCGTGCATCCTGGGTCAGGCGCAGCGCGATCGGGCGCGGGGCGCTGCTGTTGAGGAAGACGGCGGCGGGCGCTATGGCGGCTTGCAGCCTTGGCAGCACCAGCAATTGCTGGTCTGGTGGCAGGTGCAAAGTGGTGCTGAGGCCCTGATATTCCAGCGTGACGGCAACGGCGACCGGGCCTTGGGGGGCGTGGGCGTGGTGAACCATCGGGTAGGGGGTAAAGGCTGGGGCATCCTTTGGCAGGGTAATGCTGGTATCGGTGCTGTGCCAGCCTTTGGGCAGGTGCCAGGCGGCGCTGGTTTTGCAGGTGTGGTCCGGGGTGATCAGGGCCAGCGTGGCCCCGATGGTTTGCCCCGGTTCGGCGTGATCGACGGCAAGCCGCGCGGTCAGGCGCGCGCCTGCCGCAAGATAGATCACGCGCGCCAGTTGCGCTGCGGTGCGGTCAAGCCGGTGCAGGGCGTAGCTTTGATTGCGGTCCTGGCACTGGCGGCGGGTGGTTTCAATATGGGGCAGCGCCATGAAGGCGTGATGCAGCACCGCCTTGCTATCGGGAAACGCGGCGACACAGGCCACCAACTGCGCATCCAACGGCGTAGCCCCTGCATTGCCGGGCAGCAGCTCGGTATAGGAATTGGGCAGATTGTTGGTGATTGCGCCGTGTTTGCCGGTTAGATCCGGGCCGACCATGCTGCGAACCAGATGCAGCGGCCAGCCTTTCGGCTCTTTCCCGCCGGTCCAATGGCCCATGCCTTGGGTGGCGTGAAAGGCGCGGGCCTGCTCGCCGATCTCGGCCCATGTCCAGCCCGAGGGTGGCTCATGCCCCGCGCCCGGAATTTCGACGGTTGTGCGGGGGGGCGGCAGATCATCATCATAGGCATCACCCGCGCCCGACCACGCGGGCAGGTAAAGTTTGGCCACCTGCCACGGCGCGCCTGCGGCCTTGAAATCGGGGTCGGCGGCGGCGTCCATCGCCTCATGCGCGGCCTGGGTCATGGCGCGGTGGTGGCCGTGCTGGCCGGGGACATCAAGAAAAGTGGGGCAAAGAATATCGGGGCGGTCGGCGCGGATCGCCTCGACCAGCCGGCGCAGGGTATGGGCGTGGCCCCATTTGCCAAGGGTTTCTGTGCCGGATTTGGAAAAGCCGAAATCGGTGATCGGATCGGAAGGTGTATCAGACAGCCAATACATCGACAGGCCCAGCACATCGGCAGCGGCGTGCATTTCGGCCGTGCGCAGGGTTCCAAGGGCGGCCCCCGCCTCGCGGCCGATATCGTTTTGCCCGCCTTCGCCGCGGGTAGAGCAGACATAGGATATCGACAGCCCGTCGCGATAGGTCAGGGCGGCAAGCATGCCGCTGATCTCATCATCCGGGTGCGCGCCCGAGTTCATGAATCGCACAAGGCCGCGCAAAGGTTGCAACGCGCGCCACAGCATCAGACCCGAGGGCTGGGTGGATTGGGCGCGAATACGGGCGGCATCGGTCAAGGGCATTGGGGCGTTTCCATTCGGAGGGTGTCAGGGGGGGCGGAGTTGTGTTTGTGCGCCTCCAGGCGGGGGGTCACGATATCATGGATCACAAGGGCGGCAGCGCCAAGCGCCGCCGTCAGCCGCCCCGAGGTGCCACGCGCCACGCGCGGCCTGCTGCGATCTGCACGGCGCGCGACCGAGCCGGGGGGAAGGCTGAGGCGGGCTATCAACTGGTCAATCAGCGCATCGGGCAGCGCGCCCCCCAGCAAGGTGCATTGTGGATCAAACAGGTTTTCCAACATGCCAATCGCGCGTGAAAGCGCCTCGGCGGCGATCCCCAGCCAGACGAGAAGATCAGGATCTTGCGCGGCCAGCAGGCGAATAAGCGTGGCATCGGTGCCGGTGGTATCGGGTGGCAGATGCCCCCGTGCGATCAGATGGCGTTGCACCGAAACCCGGCTGACATATTGCTCCAGGCAGCCGGAATTGCCGCAATCGCAGGGCAAGCCGCCGGGGTGAATGATGACATGGCCAACCTCGCCCGCGTTGCCAAAAGCGCCGCGCAGCGGGTGGTCTTGCACCACAACGCCCAGCCCAAGGCCAGAGCCGAAATAAAGAAACGCATAGGAAGACAGGCCCTGCGCCGCGCCGCCCATGCCCTCGGCCAGTGCCGCTGCCGTGGCGTCTTTATCAATATGGACCGGCAGGCCAAGGGCGGCTTGGGCCATTGCCGGGATTTTCGCCGGGTCCCAGCCGGGCAAGGCCGTGGCACCGGCCACACTAAGCCCCTCGACACCAAAAGGGCCGGGAATCACCAGCCCCGCCCCCAGAATCCTTGTGGTTTTGGTTTGCGCCGTCGCGTCTTGCGCCAGCGCGGCCATTTGCGCCAGAACAGTGGCGGGATCGGTTTGCGTCAGCCGGATCTGCCGCGAGGTCAGCGCCCTGCCGCCAATATCGGTCAGCACCATGGTCAGCGTGTCGGGCCGCACCTCAAACCCGAAAGCCGCAGCGCCCGAGGGGTTGAACGCATAAAGCACAGGCGGTTGGCCGCGCGCAGATGCGCGGCGACCGGCGGGCACAACAAGGCCCTCTGCCTCCAGCTCGGCCACCAGATTGGACACGGTCTGAGTCGAAAGCCCCGAAGCCCTGGCAATCTCGGCCCGCCCCGCGGACCGGCCCCAAAGATACCCCAAGACCACCCGACGGTTGTGCAGCTTGGTCTTTTCGGCGTTTTTTCCGGCGATTTGTTGGGGATGAAAGGACACTGGGCAACCTTAACTCAAAACATTTGAATAAAGTATTGATCTTTGGCAGGAAGCCGTCAACACTTGCTTGAAATAAACATGCCTGGCCGGTCACGGCACGGGGTTGCACAAGGGAGACGGCAAAGATGAAAGCACTTAAGACGTTTACATATGCTGCGGCGACCAGCCTTGCGGCGCTGATTGCGGCGGCCCCGGCCCAAGCGGTAGAGATCGAGTATTGGCAGTATATCTTTGACGCACGAATCACGGCGATGGATGTGCTGATCGACAATTTCCAAAAGGCGAACCCGGATATCACGGTCAAGCAAAGCACCTTCCCCTATGCCGATTACCGCACCAAGGTCGCCGCCGCCATTCCGGCCGGCGAGGGGCCGGATGTGGTGCAGCTATTTTACGGCTGGCTGAATGATTATGTTCAGGCAGATCTGATCCAACCATTGCCCGCCGACAAATTCCCGGCAGAGAAGATCGAGGCCGAATTCTTCCCCATGGTCCGCGCGATGAAGATGAACGGGCAGTATATGGCGCTGCCGACGGCGGTGCGCTCGCTTGCGCTGTTCTACAACAAGCGGATGTTCAAGGAAGCCGGGATCGAGGCACCGCCCGCCACGCTGGATGAATTGGTCGAAATGGCCGCCAAAATGACCACCAAGGACGGCGCGGGCAATATCACCGCCGAGGGGTTGACCAGCGGCATGACCGCGCAAGACCACCATTGGCTGCGTGAGGTGCTGGTGCGCCAGTTCGGCGGCGCGCCCTATTCCGACGACAACAAGACCGTGACCTATAACACCGATGCCGGGGTTGCCGCGCTACAGTTCTATACCGATTTGCAGCAAAAACATGGTGTTACCAGCGATACCTTCATGGATGAGCCGCAGGCCGCGTTCAAGGCGGGGCGTGCGGGGATGCATATTGACGGCTCTTTCCGGATTGGGGCGCTGAAGGATACGCGCGGGCTTGATTGGGGGGTCGCGGAATTGCCCGCGGGGCCGGATGGCAGCAAGTCGAACTATGCCAGCTATTGGGTGAACGCGATCACGACCAAGGCGCAGGGCGAAAAATATGACGCCTCGGTCAAGTTCATGGAATATATCACCAGCGATGAGGCAATGCAGATCTGGCTGGATACGGTTGGCGAATTGCCCGCGAAACCATCGGCGGCGATGACCGAGGCAAACCTTGCCGACCCGGTGTTCGGGCCGTTTGTGGCGGGGCTTGGCTATGCCCAGACCACCGTTTTCGTTGACGAATCCGGTCAGCGACAGGTTTTGGTGGATGCGGTCAGCCGCATGTTCCTTGAAGGCCAGTCGGCAGCCGATGCGCTGGCGCAGGCCGCCACCGCCGAGCAGGCTATTCTGGACGGCTATTACAACAAGTAAATCCTCCCTGACTTGCGGCCCGGTGCAGCCGGGCCGCTTTTTTTGGGGATGAAACACAGCGTTCGCAAGGGTTTGGGCACCATGTCATTTTATCGCAACCTTTCGATCCGCCAAAAGCAGGTGGTCTGGGCTTGGGGCTTTTTGGCCCTGCCTATCCTGTTTTACTGTGTCATTCGTTTTTACCCGACCTTCAATGCGATCATTCTCAGCTTTCAAAGTTGGAACCTGCTGGGCCCGCGCGAATGGGTAGGGGTCGAAAATTATGTCAAGCTGTGGCATGATCCGGTGTTTTGGAAAGCGTTTCGCAATACTTTCGTGTACCTGATCCTTGGCACGCCGATTTCCCTGGTGCTGAGCTTTGTCATTGCCTGGCAGCTTGATAAAACCCGGCTGCTGCATAGCACGTTGCGGGCGCTGTATTTTCTGCCCTTCCTGACCTCGACCGTGGCGATGGCCTGGGTGTGGCGCTGGTTTTATCAGCCGGTACCGATTGGCTTGTTCAACAACTTCCTTGCCTCCTTGGGCTTTGCGCAGGTCAATTTCCTGAACTCCACCAGCAACGCGCTGCCCGCAATCTTGCTGCCGGCGATCTGGGCGGGGCTTGGCTTTCAGATCATCATCTTCATGGCCGGGCTGCGCGCCATTCCGACAAGCTATTATGAGGCGGCGCGCATTGACGGGGTGTCTGGCTGGACCATCATGCGTGAGATCACGCTGCCGCTGTTGAAGCCGACGATTGTGTTTCTGGTGGTGTTTTCCTCGATCGGGTTCCTGCGGATTTTCGATCAGGTCTTCAACATGACCACCAACAACCCCGGCGGGCCGCTGGATAGTACCAAGCCCTTGGTGTTGATGATCTATCAGACGGCGTTTTCCAGTTTCGACATGGGCTATGCAGCCGCGCAAACCGTGGTTCTGTTCGGGATATTGCTGGTGGTCAGTCTGGTGCAACTGCGCGTGCTAAGGGAAAAACCATGAACGAGATCAGGGCCAGTTCTGAAAGCCTGATGCGGGCGCGCCCCGCCACGCGGACCGCGAAGGGCCCGCGTGACCCTTGGGCGGTGTTGCGCTGGACGCTGCTGGCGATGGGCGCGATCGTGATGGTAATGCCGATTGTCTACATGCTGTCGGCCAGCATCAAATATCCGTTTGAGATGTATGAGCTGAACATCATCCCCAAGGAACCGACCTTTGAGAATTATACCTATGTGCTGTCGGATGGGCGCTTTCTGCGCTGGTTCGGGAACAGCTTTCTGATTGCCACGCTGACCACGCTTTCAGCCGTGTTTTTTGATGCATTGGTCGGCTACGCGCTGTGCAAATTCACCTTTCGGGGGCGGACTTTCGTGTTTATCGCGATCCTGTCGACGCTGATGATTCCGACGGAAATGCTGGTGATCCCGTGGTATCTGATGTCGAAAAGCTTTGGCTGGCTTGATAGCTATTGGGGCATAATGTTCCCCGGCATCATGACCGCTTTCGGCACCTTTCTAATGAAACAGTTCTTTGAAACCGTACCCGATGATTTCCTTGAGGCAGCGCGTATCGACGGGTTGAATGAGTTTCAGATCTGGTGGTCGGTGGCTTTGCCGATGGTCACACCCGCGCTGAGTGCGCTGGCGATCTTCGTGTTCCTTGGCAACTGGACCGCGTTTTTATGGCCGCTGATCGTGACCAACAGCCAAGAGCTTTACACCCTGCCGGTGGGCCTGACGACTTTTAGCGTCGAGCAAGCGGTGGAATGGGAACTGATCATGACCGGGGCGGCCCTGGCCACTATCCCGACGCTGGTCGTGTTTCTGGTGTTTCAGCGGTATATCATTCGCGGCGTGGCAATGGCGGGGCTAAAAGGATGAACGATACCAGTAAATTTCCCGATCCGGCCTATCGCGACACGGTGCTGGAGCCTTTGTTCGATGCCGCCAAGGCGCATTATGCGGGGCCGGTGCGCGCAATCAACCGTGCGCATCTGGTGATGCTGGCCGAAGAAGGCATTTTGCCGCGCGATGTGGCGGGCAAGATCGCCCGTGCGCTGGCCGCGATTGATGCCGAGATCGACCTGAGCACGCTGCGCTATACCGGCGAATATGAGGATTACTTTTTTCTGGTCGAGGCCGAGTTGAAACGCCGACTGGGCCCGGATGTGGCCGGGGCGCTGCATACGGCGCGGTCACGCAATGATATGGACCATACGGTTTTCAAGCTGGTGCTGCGTGAAAAGACGGATGCACTGCTGGCGCAGATGATGGGCCTTGCGCTTGATCTGATGGCGACCGCGCGGCGTGAACGCGATACGCTGATCGTGGCCTATACCCACGGTCAACCCGCGCAACCCACAACCTATGGGCATTATCTGGCCGCAATGATCGAGGTGTTTATCCGCGATGGCCAGCGGCTTTGCGACGCCCGTGAGGTGTTGGATCATTGCCCGATGGGGGCGGCGGCGATCACCACCTCGGGGTTTCCGATCAACCGGCACCGGGTGGCAGAACTGCTTGGCTTTGCCGAACCGCTGCGCAATTCCTACGCCTGTATTGCCGGGGTTGATTATATCACCGGGCTTTATTCGGCAATGAAATTGACCTTCCTGCATCTGGGCCGCGTGGTGCAAGACATGCAGTTTTGGTCTGCGTTTGAGGTGGGGCAACTATATGTGCCCAATTCCTTGGTGCAGATTTCCTCGATCATGCCGCAAAAACGTAACCCGGTGCCGATAGAGCATCTGCGCCATCTGGCCAGCATGACCGTGGGGCGCTGTGATGCGGTGGTGAACACGATGCACAACACGCCCTTTACCGATATGAATGACAGCGAGGGCGAGGTGCAAGTGGCAGGCTACGCCGCGTTTGACAGTGCAACGCGGGTGCTGACGCTGCTGCGCGCGCTGATCCCGGCCTGTTCGATCAGGGCCGATCGGGTGGCGGCAAATATGGATGCAGCCTGCGTGACCGTGACGGAACTGGCGGATACTTTGGTGCGCGGCGATGGGCTGAGCTTTCGGCAAGCGCATGAAATCGCGGCTAAAACAGCGCATGACGTGATTGCGCGCAACGTGCCGCTGGCCAAGGGGTTCGATGCGTTTTCGCTGGCCTTCATTGCGGAAACCGGGCGCAAACCGTCACTGGATGCGGCCGGGTTTGCGGTGGCGGTCAGCGCAGAAAACTTTATCGCGCAGCGCAACCGCTTTGGCGGCCCGGCACCTGCGGCACTGGATGAAGCCTTTGGTCAATATGAATATGAGCTGGCCGAAAGCGTAGAGGTGAACCAGTTACGCCTTGGCCGGGCCGCAACCGCGGTAACCGCGCTGAACGCGGCCTTTGACGCTTTGCTGGTGGAGTAAGAGATGGCAACTGTAAGTTTACGAAACCTTGGCAAGAAATATGGCAAGACCGAGGTGCTGCATGGGGTGAACCTTGACGTGGCGGATGGCGAGTTTGTGGTTTTTGTCGGGCCGTCGGGTTGCGGTAAATCCACCACGCTGCGAATGATCGCCGGGCTGGAGGATGTGACGGCCGGCGAGGTGCTGATCAATGGCGCAGTCGTCAACCACCTGGAGCCCAAAGATCGCAATATCGCCATGGTTTTCCAGAATTACGCGATTTATCCGCATATGACTGTGCGCAAGAATATCGGCTTTGGTCTGCGCCGGTCCAAGATGCCCGCAGCGGATAAAGTGGCGCGGATTGAAGAGGTTGCGGCGCTATTGTCGATGACCGACTATCTGGACCGCAAGCCCGCACAGCTTTCAGGGGGGCAGCGCCAGCGGGTCGCGATTGGCCGCGCGATGGTGCGCGATCCGGCGGTGTTCTTGTTTGATGAGCCGCTGTCGAATCTGGACGCGCAGCTTCGCAGCCAGATGCGGCTTGAAATCAAGAAACTGCATCAGCGCGTTAATACCACGATCATTTTTGTGACCCATGATCAGGTGGAAGCCATGACGATGGCCGACCAAATCGTAATCATGAAGGATGGGCATATTCAACAAGTAGGCACCCCGGCTGAGGTGTTTCATCAGCCAGCGAATATCTTTGTGGCGCAGTTTATTGGTGCGCCGTCGATGAACCTTTTGGCCGGGCGGGTTGTGGCGCAGGGGCTGGAAGTGGCCGGGCGCCATATTGCGCGCAAGACCGGGCGGGAAATCGGTGCGGCGATCACGGTGGGTATCCGCCCGGATGATCTGCGCGTGGGTGACGGACCGGGCAGTTTTGAGGGCCGGGTTTCGGTGTTGGAGCCCTTGGGCGCAGAAACGCTGGCCTATGTCGATATCGGCGGGCAAGAGGTAATTGCCCGCGCCGATGGTCGCAGCCCGCCTGCCTTGGGGGCGGTTGTGCAACTTTTGGTCGCCCCTGAAAACCTGCATTTGTTTGATACCGATGGGGTAGCAATTCGATGACGCGAAGCGAGAAAAGGCAGGCACAGGGCATACAGCATGGGAAACGGGTGCTCTGCACGGGCCGGCTTTATTGTGATCTGGTGATGGGCGGTTTGTCCATGCCCCCCGTCGCCGGGCAAGAGGTTTATGCCGACTCGCTTGTGCTGGCGGCGGGGGGGGGGGGCTTATATTACCGCCGCCTATCTGGCCGCCTTGGGTCGCCATGTAAGTTTGGCCGCCATAATCCCGGCAGAACCGTTTGCGGGCCCGATCATGGCCGAACTTTCGGCGTCGGGAATTGATCTTGCGCCTTGTGTCTATGCCGCAGCAGGGGAGGACCCGCAGATAACAGTGGCCCTGGTGACGGGTGATGACCGGGCCTTTGTAACCCGCCGCAGCGGCCCGGCCTTGCCTGGGGGGCTGGCCGCCCTGATTGCGGAAGGCGGCTATGATCATCTACACATTGGCGAGTTGGCCAGCCTTGTTGAATCCCCCGAGATCGTGGCGGCAGCAAAAGCCATTGGAATGAGCATTTCGGTTGATTGTGCCTGGGATGCCAAGGTGTTGGCGCGGAACGATCTGGTTGCCCTGATGGCCGGGGTTGATATTTTCATGCCAAACCAGATGGAGGCTGAGGCCCTGATGCGGCAGGCCCCTTTGGCAGATTATGCGGCCATAGTCGTGGTGAAAAATGGCAAGGCGGGGGCCGAGGTGTTTGCCAAAGGCGGTCAGCTTGCCCGGCCCGCAGTGCCGGTTGCGGTTGTTGATACCATCGGCGCAGGGGATGCCTTCAATGCCGGCTTTCTGGACCGGTGGCTTGATGATGGCCCCCTGACTGAATGTTTGGACGCAGGGGCGCAAACCGCCTCGGTTGCCTTGGCACGGCAAGGTGGCGCGCGTGGCCTGGGCCGGATTGCGCATTTTCGCGCGACCGCCGAATAGGGCAAGGCCCGATAGCTGAACCATTGGTATCGTGACCAAAGGCTGCGATTGGCGTGCGCGATGGGGCATGACGGAATTTGTCATATCAAACAGGCTTCTCATGCCCGCCATTCAGTGCAAATATAATCAGGCAAGGCTGTAGAGGGTGCAGCCAATATAACCGAAGGAATCGCAACAATGACCTTTAAGTCTCTGACCACCATTCTTGCCTCCACCGCCCTTGTGGGCATGGCGTCACCGATTTTTGCGCAGGATAAATCCGGGGTGAATATGGATGAAACCGCGACTGGTGTACCGGGTGGTGTGGCGCAATACGACATGGCGCAGGGGCTTTATGCGCTGGGCATGACCAACAAGGACCCACTTTTGGCGCTCACAGCGGCCAAGCTTGCTGCCGGTGTGCAGATGACAGATGTCGTGCGAGAGGGCGAACAAAGGGCAGGTGAAGGCGTGACCGCAGAGGACGATGTGGCCGATGCCCCAGCCGATGCCGCAATGATGCTGGCTTCGGCCCGTGAATTTGCGGCAGGGGATGAAACGCTGCTGGGCTTGATCGAGGATGTGGAGGCCGAAGGCGCGCGTGGCCGTATTGGCGGCGCCTCGCGCGAGCTTAGCCGGTTGCCTGCGGGTGCGGTTGATGTCTGGAAAATCCCGTTCTACGGTAACTCCTATGCTGAGATTGGGGTTTCCGGCGATGGTGATGCGCCGCTGTCGGTGCTGGTCACCGATGAAAACGGCAATCGGGTTAGCTGCCCCGCGCGGGTTTATGACAAGTTCTATTGTGACTTCGTGCCTGCGTGGAACGGCTATTTCATCGTGTCGGTCGCGAATAATGGCCGCAAGCGCAACAGCTACTATTTACTGACGAATTGATTGAAATGACGTGAGGAAGGCCCGGTCAAAGGCGACCGGGCCTTTTTTTCACTTGCTGAATTTGCCGCGCAGCGCATCGGCAAAGGGGTTGGCCCCGGCGCTTGATTTCGGTGCGCTTTGCATTTGCGCCGGTTTGGGCGGTGCTTTTTGCGCCACTTTGCCGGCGCTGCGGCGCTCGGTCGCCTGTTCGCGGGCCTCACCGCTGTCTTTCTTCATCGTCAGGCCGATGCGTTTGCGCGGTACATCCACCTCAACCACCCGCACCTTGACCACATCACCGGCTTTTACCACCTCATGCGGGTCGCTGACAAATTTATCGGCAAGCTGGCTGACATGAACCAATCCGTCCTGATGCACGCCGATATCCACAAAGGCGCCAAAGGCGGCGACATTGGTCACGGTGCCTTCCAGCATCATGCCGGGTTTCAGGTCTTTGATGTCATCCACGCCCTCGGCAAAGCTGGCAGTTCTGAATTCCGGGCGCGGATCGCGGCCGGGCTTTTCCAGTTCCAGCAGGATGTCTTTGACCGTGGGCAGACCGAAACGATCATCGACAAATTGCATCGGATCAAGCTGCGCCAGCTTGGAAGAGCCCATCACCTCGCGCAGATCCCGCCCGCAGGCCGAGACGATTTTGCGCGCCACCTCATAGGCTTCGGGGTGGACGGAAGACGCATCAAGCGGCTCGGTTCCGCCAGAAATGCGCAAGAAGCCCGCGGCCTGTTCAAAGGCTTTTGGCCCCAGCCGTGCCACTTTCAGCAAATCGCGCCGTTTGGCAAAGGGGCCGTTGGCGTCACGATGGGCGACAATCGCCTCGGCCAAGCCGGGCCCAACACCCGATACGCGCGCAAGCAAAGGGGCAGAGGCGGTGTTCAAATCCACCCCCACGGCATTCACCGCGTCCTCGACAACCGCTTCCAGCGAACGCCCCAGACGGTGCTGATCGACATCATGTTGATATTGACCGACTCCGATCGCTTTAGGTTCGATTTTGACAAGTTCAGCCAGCGGATCCTGCAATCTTCGGGCGATTGAAACAGCGCCGCGGATTGATACGTCCAAGTCAGGGAATTCCTTCGCGGCCAATTCCGAGGCGGAATAAATCGAAGCACCGGCCTCGGACACGATAACTTTGGTGGGCTTGTTGGCTGTGGCGGGCAAGACGGCCAGCAGATCCGCGACCATTTTTTCGGTTTCTCGGGACGCAGTACCGTTCCCGATGGCGATAAACCCAACGCCGTGCTTGCCGATCAGTTGCGCGATGGTGATCTGCGCACCGCGCAGGTCGTTCTTGGGCTGGAACGGATAGACGGTATCGGTTGCCAGCAGTTTGCCCGTGGCATCAATCACACAGACCTTGACCCCGGTGCGGATCCCTGGGTCAAGCCCCATCGTGGCCTTGCCGCCCGCCGGAGCAGCCAATAGCAAGTCCTTGAGGTTGCGGGCAAAAACACGAATTGCCTCAGTCTCGGCCCGCTCGCGCAGATCGCCCATCAGGTCCAGGGTCAGGCTGGTTTTAAGCTTGATACGCCAGGCCCAGGCTGCAACCTCACGCAACCAGACATCCCCCTTGGCGGTGCTGCCTGCTTGCAGGGCCGCGCCGCAACTGACCTCGCAGGGCGATTGGCCGCGGGGCGCGTCTGGATCAATTTCCAGATCAAGCGTCAAAAAACCTTCATTCCGACCGCGTAGCATGGCCAGTACCCGGTGCGAGGGGGCGGAATGCCAGGGTTCGGAATGGGTGAAGTAGTCGGAAAATTTGGCGCCCTCTGCCTCTTTGCCCGCAACGCCGGTGGCGGCCAGCCGACCCACGGCTTTCATATGTGCGCGCAGCTTGCCCAAAAGGGCTGCGTTTTCGGCCAACCCCTCGGCGATGATATCGCGTGCGCCTTCAAGGGCCGCCTTGGTATCGGGAACCTCAGCAGTCAGATAAGCCCCGGCCAAAGCCTGCGGATCAGCGCTGCGGTCGGCCAGAATACCCTCGGCCAAGGGGCCAAGCCCGTGTTCGCGGGCAATCATGGCGCGGGTGCGGCGCTTGGGCTTGTAGGGCAGGTAAATATCTTCGAGTTCGGCCTTGGTCACGGCTTTTGTGATGTCGGCGCTCAGGCCCTCTGTCAGCTTGCCCTGTTCCTTGATCGAGGACAGAATCGCTGCCCGTCGCGTCTCAAGCTCTCGCAAATAGATCAGGCGTTCTGCGAGGGTGCGCAGTTGGGTGTCATCAAGGCCGCCGGTCACTTCCTTGCGGTATCGTGCCACGAAAGGTACGGTCGCCCCCCCGTCCAGAAGGTCAACAGCGGCGCTGACCTGATCAGGATTTGCCCCGATTTCCAAGGCGATAAGACGATTGAGACGGTTGGCGAGATCTGGGGTCATGGTATTCCGGTTCCAAAAGGGGACGCCGAACCATAGCCAGCCCTTACGCCGGGGCCAAGGGTCTAGATAAGGGGAATCAGCGGCACGCCGTTACCGCAGGCGCAAAGCAGGGTCAAAATTCCGAAGGCGAACAGGTATTTCATGGCAGGTCCCCAGTATGATCAGCCTTATGCTAAGCCTGTTTATGAGTGAGCGAAAGCGAAAAGACTTGGCGCAATCGCTAACCAGATTTGGGGGGATGGTACCACGTCCCCGGCTCGAACGGGGGACCTCTTGATCCACAATCAAGCGCTCTAACCAACTGAGCTAACGCGGCACTGGTGGCGATTTAGACCGGGTTTCAGATGAATGCAAGACCCTTTGCGATGCTTGTCAGGCGCACGGGTTCAGTTTATGCCGGAAAAACCGGGTTGGATAAGGAATTACGGCATGGGTATCGACAAACAAAGCGACGTGGCGGCCAATTTGCAAATCGGGCCGACGAGCCTTGGGATGGTCAGAATTTATGTCGAGGGCGAAGGTGTGGATTTGCCCTTGGACTTTGACCCTGATGAGGCGGAAGAGATCGCCGAGGAGCTGCGGGCAGCAGCGGCGCAGGCACGGGCCATGGGGACGGGAAAAGGCCCGAAAAAGCGGTGATTTGCGCCCGGGGGCCTTTGCACATTCTGCGACTGGCAAGGATCAAGGCAAACCGCTTTGGTTTGCCATTCGGCCCAGCACCGTGGCGGGGCCGGGATCACGCAGGGCCTGCAGCCGTTGGGCGGCCGTGCGGGCAAAGATTTGCGTGACAGATTTGCGTCTTGCCCCGGCAAGTTTGGATTCCGGGGCCATTCGAACCAAATGCGCATCATAATCATCGGCAAGGATCAGCCCGGTCTTGTCGGGTAATAATTCGGTAGGGAAGGCGGTGTCTACCGCCCAGAAAAACCTGTCACACCATGCCAGATACCCCTGCCATTTGTGGTCTGTCTGAAAGTCGCTGCGCGAGGATTTGCATTCCACCACCCAAATCTCTCCCCTTGGGCCAAGCGCCATGATATCGACGCGCAGGCCAGATGTTGGCAGCAGCTCTTCGACGCAGGCAAAGCCAAGCGAGATGAGATGGCGACAGGTACCACGTGCAAGCTTTTGGCCGGGAGTGAGCATGGGCGATCTTTGATCTATTGGGGGCCAATTGTGAACGAAAGTGGAACATTCTGCAAGGGGCCGGGCGCATCTTGCCACTAATCCTGCAATTGGGCCGCGCAGCCAGGGACGATTCGGTGCAACCATGCCAGCCCGCTCGCTCTGCCCGCCCGCTCTGCCCGCCCGCTCTGGACGAATGGCGGCTGCCTGCCTAGTTTACGCGACAAAGGAGACACCCATGACCAACCCGCTCTTGTCCGAATGGACTGCTGAATTCGCTCTTCCGCCTTTTGCCGACATCAAGGACACTGATTTTGCCCCCGCCTTTGAGGCTGGCCTGACCGAAGCCCGCGCCAATATTGCCGCAATCGCACAAAACCCTGCCGTGCCGGATTTCGCCAATGTGATCGAGGCAATGGAGCTGGCACAAACCACGTTGGACCGGGTGGCGGGGGTATTTTATAACCTCGCCGGGGCCGATAGCACGCCCGTGCGTGAGGCATTGCAGCGTGATCTGGCCCCAAAGCTGAGCGCGTTTTCATCGGAGGTGACCAATAACAAGGCGCTGTTTGCCAGGATTGAGGCGGTTTGGGCGGCGCGTGCGGGGCTGGGGGCCGAGCAGCTTCGTGTGTTGGACCTGTATCGGCGGATGTTCATTCGGTCGGGGGCGCAACTGGACGGTGCTGCTGCGAACCGCTTGACGGCAGTCAAGGGCCGGCTGGCGGTGTTGGGAACCGCATTTTCGCAAAATCTGCTTGCCGATGAGCGCGAGTGGTTTTTGCAAGTGGCCGAAGCTGATCTGGAGGACTTGCCAGAGTTCGTGATTGCGAGTGCGCGGGCCGCTGGTTTGGAAAAGGAAGTTTCCGGGCCTGTTATTACCTTGAGCCGCTCGCTTATTGTTCCATTTTTGCAATTTTCGCCACGACGAGAGTTGCGGCAGAAGGCCTATCTGGCCTGGGTGTCGCGGGGCCAGAATGGCAATGCCTATGATAATCGCGCGCTTGCCGCCGAGATTTTGGCACTGCGAGACGAGCGCGCCAAGCTGCTGGGCTATGCCAGCTTTGCCGATTTCAAGCTGGAGCCGGAAATGGCGAAAACGCCCGCCGCCGTCAGGGATTTGCTGATGCGGGTGTGGCAGCCTGCAAAGGCAAAGGCTGAGGCGGATGCAGATATATTGGAGGCGATGATGCTGGCCGAGGGCATCAATGGCCCGTTGGAGCCGTGGGATTGGCGCTATTATTCCGAAAAACGCCGCCGCGCGGAGCATGATCTGGACGAGGCAATCTTGAAGCCCTATCTTTCGCTGGAGGCGATGATCGGGGCCTGTTTTGACTGTGCCAACCGCCTGTTTGGGTTGGAGTTCAGGCGACTGGATGTGGCTTTGTATCACCCGGATGCGCGGGCCTGGGAGGTGACGCGCGGGGGGCAACATATTGCCGTATTCATCGGAGATTACTTTGCGCGGGGGGCAAAACGCTCGGGCGCATGGTGTTCGGCCATGCGCAGCCAGAAAAAGCTGGGCGGCGATGTGCGGCCTCTTGTGGTGAATGTGTGTAATTTTGCCAAGGGAGAGCCTGCGCTGCTGTCCTATGATGATGCGCGAACCCTGTTCCATGAATTTGGCCATGCGCTGCATCAAATGCTGTCGGATGTGACCTATGGGTTTATTTCGGGCACAAGCGTTGCGCGGGATTTCGTGGAACTGCCAAGCCAGCTTTATGAACATTGGCTGGAAGTGCCGGAGGTGCTTGAAAAACACGCCCGCCATGTGGTGACGGGGGAGGCAATGCCTGCCGATCTGTTGAAACGGTTTCTGGCGGCCGGGACCTATGATCAGGGATTTGCCACGGTCGAGTTTTTGGCAAGTGCTTTGGTGGACTTGGCGTTCCATGAGGGTGCAGCCCCCGCCGATCCGATGGCGAAACAGGCCGAGATCTTGGCCGAGATTGGCCTGCCGCCCGCCATTCGGATGCGCCATGCAACACCGCATTTTGCGCATGTGTTTTCTGGCGATGGATATTCCTCGGGTTACTATTCCTACATGTGGTCCGAAGTGATGGACGCTGACGCGTTTGCCGCGTTTGAGGAGACGGGCGATGTATTTGACCCTGTGCTTGCTGCAAGATTGGAAAAATACATCTTGTCTGCAGGCGGGTCGCAGGACGCCGAGGCGCTTTATTTGCAGTTCCGCGGACGCATGCCGGGGGTGGAACCGTTGCTGAAAGGGCGTGGCTTGCTGGATGTTGCGTGATTTCGATTTTTCGACGAAAAATCAGAATTTTCGTCGAAAATTCGCAAGGATTCAGTGGCGCTTGCGCAACTCTGATGGCGACTGGCCGAATTGGCGTTGAAACGCGCGGCTGAGGGTTGACTGGCTGGAAAAGCCGGTCCGCAGCGCGACTTCAGCCAGCGAATGATGCGTGTCTGTAATCAAGCGGCGGGCAGCGGCAAGGCGGAGGCCAAGCGCGTAGGCGGCCGGGCTTTGGTTCAGCGTTTCGCGAAACAGCATTTCCAGGCGGCGGGGCGACAGGCCGAGGTTTCGGGCCAGGGTTGCCATTGATTCAGGGGCGTCGAGCCGCTGTTCCATCCGTGCAATAGCCCCGGCGATGCGCGGGTCCAACCGGGGGCGGTTGGCCTGCATTTGCGGTTCGGAACCGTCGCGTTGGCTGGTCAGAAAGCTGGCAGCAACCTGACGGGCGAGGGCAGGCCCCTGGCGCTGGGCAATCAGGTGCAACATCAAATCGGCGGCGGGGGCGGCACCGCCGGCGGTAAAGCGGTTGCGGTCAATCACGAAACGGTCAGGGGCGACGGTGATTTCTGGGTGGGCGGCGGCGAGATCCTCAAAATCCTCCCAATGCACGGTGGCGCGGTAACCGTTCAGCAGGCCCGCGCGGGCCAGCACCCAAGGGCCCGCATCAATCGCCCCAATGGCAGAAAAACGCGGCGCGGCGCGGCGCAGGGCGGCGATCAGCGGGCGCGTTGCCACCTCGGCCTGTTTGAAGCCAGCGATCACCACCAATACATCAGCCCCCGCCGCCTGTTCCAGCGTGCCCGATGCCGGCAGTTCGATTCCGCAGGTCAACGGCACTGGCCCGCCATCCGGTGACAGCACCCGCCAACGATAGGCTTGTGTGCCGAGGTGTCGATTGGCCGAGCGCATCGGGTCAAGCGTGCTTGCCACCTCCAGGATTGAGGCCTGCGGCAGCACCAGCACCGCGAGAGTCAGCGGAAAAGGGGAAGGGGCGAAAATTGTTGCGGCTTTTGACATGCATCCTTCGTAAATTGCAAAACAGGCTTTGCCAAGCCCGTTAAGCTGCCCAAAATTCAGGAGGAATCACCCATGCCGCTGCAAATGAACCGCGATGTCTTTATCACCTGTGCCGTGACCGGATCGGGCGGCACGCAAGATCGCAGCCCGCATGTGCCACGCTCGCCCCAGCAAATTGCCGAAAGCGCGATTGCGGCGGCAAAGGCCGGGGCGGCGGTGGTGCATTGCCATGTGCGCGACCCGGAAACCGGCAAACCCAGCCGTGACCCCAAGCTGTACCGCGAAGTGACCGAGCGTATCCGCGACAGCGACACCGATGTTGTGTTGAACCTGACCGCCGGGATGGGCGGCGATTTGCTGTTTGATGGCACCGAGAAAATGAACCAGATGGCGGGTAATTCCGACATGGCCGGGGCCGAAGAACGTGTGGCGCATGTGGTCGAATGCCGCCCCGAGATTTGCACGCTCGATTGCGGCACGATGAACTTCAACGAGGCCGATTATGTGATGGTCAACACGCCGGGCATGCTGCGCGATATGGCCAAGCGGATGGTGGCCAGCGGCGTGCGGATAGAGATTGAGGCCTTTGATACCGGGCACCTGTGGCTTGCCAAGGAACTGGCGAAAGAGGGGATCATCCCTGATCCGGTGTTGGTGCAGCTGTGTATGGGCGTGCCATGGGGCGCACCGGATGATCTGAACACGTTTCTGGCGATGGTGAATAATGTGCCGGAAAGCTGGCATTGGTCGGCGTTTTCCATTGGCCGCAACCAGATGGCCTATGTCGCGGCATCGGTATTGGCGGGCGGCAACGTGCGGGTTGGGTTGGAAGATAACCTGTGGCTGGACAAGGGCGTTCTGGCGACCAATGCGCAACTGGTGGAGCGCGCCGTCGGGATTATTGAGGGCATGGGCGCACGGGTGATCACCCCTGCCGAAGTGCGCACGCGGCTGAAGCTGGAAAAACGGGCGCCTTTGCCGAAGTGACGGGCTTTCGCGCGGCAAACATATAGACAAGGGAAAGAGCAGATGGCACGCAAGGCAGCGATTATTGGTGGTGGGGTTATTGGCGGCGGTTGGGCGGCACGGTTCTTGCTGAACGGCTGGAACGTTTCCGTGTTTGACCCGGACCCGGAAGCGGCACGCAAAATCGGCGAGGTTCTGGCCAATGCGCGGGCGGCTTTGCCGGCGCTGTCAGATATTCCTCAGGGGGCAGAGGGTGTGTTGACCATGGCCGACAGCCTGACCGAGGCGGTCGAAGGGGCAGAGTATATTCAGGAATCCGTGTCGGAACGGTTGGAGTTGAAACACCGCGTTTTTGCACAAATCCAACAATCTTGCCCTGATACCCTGATCGGTTCGTCAACTTCCGGCTTTAAACCTTCAGAATTGCAACAAAACGCTGCAAATCCGGCGATGATTTTTGTCGCCCATCCGTTCAATCCGGTTTACCTGCTGCCCCTGGCCGAGGTTGTTCCGTCGCCTGCATCCGACCCGGCCGCGATTGAACGCGCCAAAGAGATTTTGCGCGAAATCGGCATGTTCCCCTTGCATGTGCGCAAGGAAATTGATGCGCATATCGCGGACCGTTTCCTTGAGGCGGTCTGGCGTGAGGCGCTGTGGCTGGTCAAGGATGGGATTGCCACCACCGAAGAAATTGACGAGGCCATTCGCATGGGTTTTGGCCTGCGCTGGGGCCAGATGGGGCTGTTTGAAACCTACCGCGTGGCGGGCGGCGAGGCCGGGATGAAGCATTTTATGGAGCAGTTTGGCCCCTGCCTGCAATGGCCCTGGACCAAGCTGACCGACGTGCCCGAGTTTACCGAGGAATTGGTCGACCTGATCGCCGGGCAATCCGACGCACAATCCGGCCACCACACGATCCGAGAGCTGGAACGCATCCGCGACAGCAACCTTGTCGGCTTTTTGCGCGCGCTGAAGGACCGTGACTGGGGCGCGGGCAAAGTGCTGCGCGAACATGACGCGCGCCGCCGGCTGGCCTATGTTGCAGCGCCGCCATCGGGCGCGCCCATGGTCATGGCGCGGATGCAGGTTTTGCCGTCCTGGATCGACTATAACGGCCATATGACCGAAAGCCGCTATCTGTTTGCCTCATCGGAAACCACGGATGCATTTCTGCGCTTCATCGGCGCGGATATGGAGTATGTGGCGACCGGGTTCAGCTATTACACCGCAGAGTCGCATATCATGCACAAGGGTGAGGCAAAGCTGGGCGACCAGTTGACCGGCGCGCTGCAAGTGCTGGCGGCGGATGAAAAGCGGCTGCATGTGTTCATTTCCATCCAAAAGGATGGGCAGGATGTGGCGACGATTGAGCAGATGCTGCTGCATGTGGATATGAAGGCGGGGCGCACCTGTACGGCGCCACAAGCAATCCTTGACCGCTTGCTGCCGATCGCTGCCGCCCATGCCGATTTGCCGCGCCCGGTTGCCGCAGGCCGCGCCGTCGGACAAAGGAAATAAACCCATGCATTTTGGAATGACCGATGAGCAGCGGATGATCGTGGACACCACCCGCGCCTTTGTGGAAGCAGAGCTTTACCCGCATGAGGCGCTGGTGGAACGCACCGGCCATTTGCCGATGGAGATCATCCGCGAGGTGCAGGCCAAGGCCATCGCGGCGGGGCTTTATGCCGCCAACATGCCCGAAGATGTGGGCGGCGCGGGCCTGGATACGCTGTCATGGTTGCTGTATGAGCGCGAACTGGGGCGGGCCAATTACGCGCTGCACTGGACCTGTGTGGCGCGGCCATCGAATATCTTGCTGGCGGGTACGCAAGAGCAGCGCGAAAAATACCTGCACCCTTGTATTCGCGGCGAAAAATGGGATTGTCTGGCGATGACAGAGCCCGGCGCGGGGTCAGACCTGCGGGGGATGAAAGCCTCGGCGCGGCAAGATGGCGATGATTGGGTGCTGAACGGCACCAAACATTTCATCAGCCACGCCGACATCGCCGATTTCGCCATCGTCTTCATGGCCAGCGGCGAAGAAGACACACCACGCGGCCCCAAGCGCCTGATCACTGCGTTTTTTGTTGATAAGGGCACACCGGGATTCACCGTGCGCGATGGCTATCGCAACGTCTCACACCGTGGTTACACCAACGCAATTCTTGACTTTGACAATTGCCGCCTGCCGGCCTCGCAAGTTCTGGGCGAGGTGCATAAAGGGTTTGAGGTCGCGAATACCTGGCTGGGCGCTACCCGTCTACAAGTCGCGGCCACATCGCTTGGCCGTGCCGACCGGGCCTTGGGCCATTCGGTGCAATATGCCGCCGAGCGCGAGCAGTTTGGGCAGAAGATCGGTAAATTCCAAGGGGTCAGCTTTAAACTGGCCGATATGGCGATGGAACTGAAAGCTGCGGAATTGCTGACCTGGGAGGCCGCCTGGCGGTTTGACGAAGGAAGCGTGACCGAAGCGGATATGTCGATGGCGAAACTGAAAGCCACCGAGGTGCTTGCGATGATCGCGGATGAGGCGATCCAGATTCACGGCGGGATGGGGTTGATGGATGACCTGCCGTTGGAGCGCATCTGGCGCGATGCACGGGTTGAGCGGATTTGGGAAGGCACCTCCGAGATTCAGCGCCACATCATCAGCCGCCAACTTTTGCGGGCGCATGGCGGGTAGGGTTGGGCAGGGGGCCATTCTGGCCCCCGCCTGGCCGGAAGGCCAATGCAGCAAAGGTGCCATTTTCAGAAAAAAATGCACCGATCTGAGGATATTTTCAAACAGAAAAAGTAACGGAGTGTTAACTGTGTTGCGGCAAATCAAATGCACGGTACAGGCAGAAATGCCGATGGCCGTAACAGGAAAAGGCGCCTTGTCCTGCACTGTGGGGAAGGGTGCTGGCCCTTACCTGTTCGGTTCGGAAATATCTCGGGTTTGCTTTTGGTTCAGGGTAGCGGCGGCATGTTGGCAGCGCCCCGGCGCGCGGGTCAGGAATGGGGCTGGCGCATGTTAGACCTGTCACGCCTTTTGCGGCCGAAATCCATCGCTGTTCTGGGGTCTGTCTGGGCCGAAAACGTTGTGGCGCAATGCCATAAGATGGGGTTTTCAGGCGATGTCTGGCCCGTGCATCCAAAGAAACCCAGGATCGGGGGCTTGGCCACCTACGCAACCCTTGCGGATTTGCCAAGCGCCCCGGATGCGGTGTTCATCGGCGTCAATCGCCATGCTACTGTGGAGGTTGTTGCAGAACTGGCAGCAATGGGGGCCGGTGGCGCGGTGTGTTTTGCCTCGGGCTGGACCGAAGCCGGTGAGGCTGGCCTGCAAGCTGATCTGGTTGTGGCGGCGGGGCGGATGCCGATCCTTGGGCCGAATTGTTACGGCGTGATCAATTATCTTGATGGTGCCCTGCTCTGGCCTGATCAGCATGGCGGGCGGCGGGTGCAGCGCGGCGTTGCCTTGCTGTCGCAATCTTCCAACATTGTGATCAACCTGACCATGCAAGCGCGTGGATTGCCGATCGCCTATGTCGCCTGTCTGGGCAATGCGGCGCAGGTGGGGTTGGCGCAACTGGCCGGGGCTTTACTTGCGGATGAGCGGGTTACAGCCCTGGGCCTGTATGTCGAAGGTATTGATGATGCCGTGGAATTTGCCGCTTTGGCAGAGGCAGCACGGGCGGCGGGCAAAGGCATTGTCTGCATAAAATCGGGTAAAACCGAGGCATCGCGTGCCGCCGCTGCGTCGCATACGGCCGCCTTGGCAGGGGGCGGCGCCGCATCTGCGGCCTTTTTGCAGCAGGTCGGGGTGGCCGAGGTCAGAACCTTGCCAGAACTGGTCGAGACGTTGAAGATATTTCACACTCACGGGCCACAGATTGGGCAACGCCTGTGTTCGCTGTCTTGTTCCGGCGGTGAGGCGGGGTTGGTGGCCGATCTGGCTGCGCCATTTGGGATTGACTTCGCGGCGCCATCGCAGGACCAGCATGCGCGGCTGGGGGAAATTCTGGGGCCGATTGTCACGATCTCGAATCCGCTGGATTATCACACGTTCATCTGGGGTGACGGTCCGCGCACCACGGATGTTTTTGCCACGATGCTGGCGGGCTATGACGCCGGGATATTCATCATTGACCCGCCGCGCCCTGATTTATGCGATCCGTCTTCGTTCGCGCCCGCCCTGCAAGCCATAGAGGCGGCGGCGGCGATCACTGGCAAACCCGCTTTTGCCGTCGCCTCTCTACCTGAAAATTTCGATGAGGATTTGGCGATTGCGATGATGGCGCGCGCGGCGGTGCCGCTGATGGGGTTGGAAACCGCGCTTGGGGCCTTGACCGCGGCGCAGACGCCGCCGGGGCTGGCGGGGTGGCGGCCCTTGCCGCCGCGCAAGCCAACCCGCCCTGCCTTGATGGATGAGTTCGCGGCCAAGGCGCTGTTGGCGCAGGCCGGGCTTGCGGTGCCGCGCGGTGTGTCGGCCGGCGATCTGGGGGCATTGGCGGGTTTGGCGCAATCGCTGACACCGCCCTTGGCGTTGAAGGGGTTGGGCTTTGCCCATAAGTCTGAAAATGCCGCTGTGCGTCTGGGGCTGGCTGATCTGGATGGGCAGGCCCCGATGCCGGGGGCCACAGGCTATCTGGCTGAGGAAATGGTCACCGGCGTCGTAGCCGAGCTGTTGATCGGTATTCGCCGCGATCCGATTTATGGAGTCACCCTGACGCTTGGCTTTGGCGGCGTGACGGCAGAGCTGTTGGCCGATACGGTGACCCTGATTTGCCCGGTTACGGCCCCCGAGGTCGCGGCCGGTTTGCGCCGCTTGCGGTTGTGGCCCCTGCTTGATGGGTATCGTGGCCGCCCGCGTGCGGATGTGGATGCGGTGCTGGATGTGGCGATGCGCTTGCAAGGGCTGATGCAAGATGCCAGCCTTGAGGAAATAGAGATCAATCCGTTGATGGCCCGCCAATCCGGGGCCATTGCGGCGGATGCGGTGATTTGGAAGGATGAGACATGATGCAGATGCGAAACGAAGGCCCGATCCTGACGCGGGTAGAGGGCGCGGTGCTGGAGGTGACCTTGGCGCGCGGCAAGGCCAATGCGATTGATCTGGTGACCAGCCGATTGATGGGCGAAGTATTCCGCGAGTTTCGCGATGATGACGCGTTGCGGGTGTGTATTCTGCGGGCGGCGGGCGAGAAGTTCTTTTGCCCCGGTTGGGATCTGAAGGCCGCAGCGGGCGGCGATGCGGTGGATGGGGATTACGGCGTTGGCGGTTTTGGCGGGTTGCAAGAGCTGCCAAACCTCAACAAACCCGTGATTGCTGCGGTGAATGGCATTTGCTGCGGCGGCGGGCTGGAACTGGCCTTGTCTTGTGATCTGATCTTGTGTTCGGATACCGCGACGTTTGCGCTGCCGGAAATCCGGTCTGGCACCGTTGCGGATGCAGCCTCTATCAAGCTGCCCAAGCGCATTCCTTATCATGTCGCGATGGACTTGCTGTTGACCGGGCGGTGGTTTGATGCCGAAGAAGCGCAGCGCTGGGGATTGATCAAAGAGATTTGTACGCCCGAGACATTGTTGGAAAAAGCATGGGACTTGGCGCGACTGCTCGAATCCGGGCCGCCGCTGGTCTATGCCGCGATCAAGGAAGTCGTGCGCGAGGCCGAGGATATGCGCTTTCAGGATGCGTTGAACCGGATCACCAAGCGGCAGTTTGTAACGGTAGACCGGCTTTATTCCTCGGACGATCAATTGGAAGGCGCGCGGGCCTTTACCGAGAAGCGTGATCCGGTCTGGAAGGGCCGCTAACACCCTGACCGGGTGCCTTGCGGCCAGCGGCAATTAGGCATTTTGACCAAGACAAAGGGGGCCGCCCGTGCATGAATACACCAGCCGCGTGGTTTGGACCGGCAACACCGGCGCGGGGACAGCGCATTACACGGCCTATGCCCGGACCTGGGATATTGCGGTTCCGGGCAAGCCTGTGGTCCATTGTTCCAATGATCCGCTGTTGGGCGGTGATCCGGGCAAGATGAACCCCGAAGATTTGCTGCTCTCGGCGCTCTCGGCCTGTCATATGCTGTGGTATCTGCATTACGCGTCCGAGGCGGGCCTTATCGTGACCCGGTACAACGATACGCCCGTGGCTGTGGCCGAGGTTGGCAAGGGCGGCGCAGGTCGGTTTGTCTCGGCACAATTGCGCCCGGTGATCGGACTCGCGTTGGGCGCCGATCTGGCAGAGGCCGAGGCCATTCATCACCGCATCCATCAGGTTTGCTTCATTGCGCGTTCGGTGAATTTCCCTGTGACCTATGCAGCGGCCTATGAAATCGGGGGTTAGGCGAAACTCGACATGTTTCGTCGGCATGGGGTAAGGGGCCGCGCGCCGATGCTGCTAGGCTGGCCGCAGCAAATGGGGTGAGGCATGGCAGAGATTGACTATTTGATCGTTGGCGCGGGCTCTGCCGGGTCAGTTTTGGCCGAGCGGTTAAGTGCCAATGGCAAGCACAGGGTTCTGGTGCTGGAGGCCGGGGGCACAGATCGCCGGTTCTTTGTTCAAATGCCGCTTGGTTATGGCAAGCTGTTTTACAACAAGGCCCTGAACTGGGCCTATGAAACCGATGCAGACCCCGGCCTTGGCGGCAATTGTGATTACTGGCCGCGTGGCAAGCTTTTGGGGGGATCATCCGCCATCAATGCGATGGTGTGGGTCAGGGGCCAGCGCGCCGATTATGAGGAGTGGGGCGCGATCGGTGGCCCCGATTGGGGCTGGGACAGCGCGTTGGCCGCCTACCGCGCGCTTGAGGATAACGAGGCAGGGGCCGATGCGTGGCGCGGGCAGGGCGGGCCATTGTTCATTTCTGCCAATACCGATGGTTTGCATCCTTTGGTGCGCAATTATTTGGCAGCCTGTGCAGCGGCTGGCCTGCCCGAGACCGCCGATTTCAATGGCGCGTGCCAAGAGGGGGCCGGGGTTTACCAAATGACCATCAAAGGTGGGCGGCGCAACTCTGCCGCGCGGGCGTTCTTGCGGCCCGCGATGCAGCGCCCGAATCTAAGGGTTCGCACGCATACGCAGGTGACGCGCGTGCTGTTCGAAGGTAAGCGGGCCGTGGGGGTTGAAGTGGCGCAGGGCGGGGCGCGGGTGGTTATCCGCGCGCATGAGGTGATCTTGGCCGGTGGTGCGATCAATTCGCCGCAGCTGTTGCAGCTTTCGGGCATCGGGCCGGGGGCGCATTTGGCGGGGCTTGGCGTACCTGTGCTGGTGGATAACCCCCATGTCGGCGGCAACCTGAACGACCATCAGGGGTTGAATTATACTTACCGGATGCGGGTGCCGACCTATAACGACATTTTGCGCCCGTGGTGGGGCAAGCTGCGGGTGGGATTGCAATATCTTTTGACCGGGCGCGGGGTGCTGTCCAAAAGCATCAACCACGCGGGCGGTTTTTTTCGCACATCGCCCGAGATGACCCGCCCGAATATGCAGCTGTATATGCAGGCGTTTTCTACTCTTGTGCCCCGTCTGGGCGAGAGGCCCTTGCTGACGCCGGACCCGTTTTCGGGCCTGTCGATTGGCCTGTCGAATTGCCGTCCAACGTCACGCGGCTGGCTGAAAGTCCGATCCAGTGACCCGTTTGCGCCGCCGCAGATCGTGGGGAATGCCTATTCGACCGATCAAGACGTTGCAGAGATGCTGGCGGCCGTAAAGTTCATTCGCAAAATCGCGGCGCAGGGACCGATGGCACAGGTGATCGCCGAGGAATTGCGGCCGGGACCCGAGGTGACCTCGGATGCCGATTTGATCGCTGATTTCAGGGCGCGCTCGGGCACGGTCTATCACCCTTCTTGCACCTGCCGGATGGGGGATGTGGTGAATACCAGACTGGCGGTGAAAGGGGTCTTGGGTCTGCGGGTTTGCGATGCCTCGGCCTTTCCGAACCTGATCGCGGGCAATACCAACGCGCCGGCCATCTTGATGGGATGGAAGGGCGCGGAGGTGATTTTGGCGGATGGGCAGGGGTAGGGCAGGCCGCGGGGCTGTGATTGGCTTGGTGTTTATTCCCCGCGCGGAAACCGTTTGCTTTCCTCAAGCGTGTTCAGGTCCATGTGGTTGCGCATATAGCGTTCCGAGGCTTTTTGCAGCGGTTGAAAATCCCACGGGTAATACCCGCCCTGTCGTAGCGCCTCATAGACCACCCAACGGCGCGCCTGGCTTTCCCTGACCTGCGCGTCAAAGGCATGCAGATCCCAGCGTGCCTGGGATTTGGCGCGAAGCGATGACAGGGTAGCGGCATGGGCCGGATCGGTGGCAAGGTTTTGGCGTTCCTGTGGGTCCGACTCCAGGTCGAACAACTGATCGGGGTCGGCAAGGCAGCGGGTGTATTTCCACTTGCCATAGCGCAGCATGACCAAAGGGCTGATCGACCCCTCGGCGGCATATTCGAGGGCGACGGGGGCGGTGCGCCCCTCGCCCCTGGCAAGGGGAAGAAGCGAGAGACCATCAGTCCACGGCATCACCTCGGACATATCAATCCCGGCCAGATCGCACAGCGTTGGCGTGACGTCGATGGTAGAAACAGGGGCAGATTCCAGATATGGTGCCAGCCCCTTTGCTGCGATCATCAGGGGCACGCGCGCCGAGCCTTCAAAGAAGTTCATTTTGAACCAGAGGCCGCGGTCACCCAGCATATCGCCATGGTCCGAAACAAAGACGATGATAGCTTCTTGCCGCGTGTCCTCCAGCGTTTGAAGAATCTCGCCGATTTTGTCGTCAATGTAAGAGATGTTGGCGAAGTACCCCTGACGGGCGCGGCGGATATGGTCAGCGGTAATATCAAACTTGTCGCTGTCGCATGCGTCGATCAGGCGCTTTGAATGGGGGTCCTGGTCGGCATAGGGGATGGCGTCGGGCGCATCCAGATGGGCGCAATCATTATAGAGATCCCAGTATTTGCGGCGGGCGACGTAGGGGTCATGCGGATGGGTGAAGCTGACTGTCAGGCACCACGGGCGATCTGACCCGCGCGAAAGATCATAAAGCTTTTGTATGGCCTGATGGGCGACATCATCGTCATATTCCAATTGGTTGGTAATTTCGGCCACGCCCGCACCCGTGACCGAGCCGAGGTTGTGATACCACCAATCAATCCGTTCCCCCGGTTTGCGGTAATCGGGGGTCCAGCCGAAATCGGCGGGGTAGATGTCGGTGGTCAGGCGCTGTTCAAAACCGTGCATCTGATCGGGGCCGACAAAATGCATTTTGCCCGACAGCGTGCATTCATAGCCCGCACGGCGCAGATGGTGCGTAAAGCAAGGGATATCAGACTGAAATTCGGCTGCATTGTCATAGACGCGGGTGCGCGAGGGCAGTTGGCCCGACATGAAAGACGCACGACCGGGCGCGCAAAGCGGGCTGGCGGTATAACCGTTGGCAAACCGTACCGAGCGGGCCGCGAGTTTCGCCAGATTTGGGGCGTGCAGCCACTTGGCAGGGCCATCGGGGAACAGCGTGCCGTTCAACTGGTCAACCATCAGGATCAGAATGTTCGGTTTGGTCATGGCATCCCCCGTTTTTGATGCGCCGTCGCGCGGCTTTCTGTGCCTTTGATGTCTGGGAAGACAGGGACGGTCTGTTCTTTTTGCGACCTTGTTGCCGCTGCACAAGACGCCCGTACATTGTGCAACGAGGAAATCGGCATGCGCAAAGTGAAAGATGTCGCGTGCCATTTTGCGCGCACACGACGGAGAAGCTCTTGTTTTTGATTAAAAGATTCACTGGGCTTTGATGGCTGATTCTGCGTGAAACCCCGTGATGGTCGGGCCTTTGGTTGCGATTTTGCAGGCTTTGGTCTAAACGCGACATATACTGGTCTGACTGCGGCGTTTTTTGTGGTTGGAACGGGTGCAAATTTTGGGCTGTAGCTGAAAGTAAATGTTGCCTGAAAAGCATTAAGCGGCTTTATTGACGCCACAGACAACAAAAACAGCTAATGCTGATCCTAGGGGAGAAACGAATGAAAGACGATCTTGCAAAACTGATCGACCGTATCGACGCAGGCCGCATGGGGCGGCGCGGATTTATGGGCGGCGCTGCGGCCTTGGGGGCTGCGGCAGCGATGCCACGCATGGCCTTTGCACAGGATGCAACACCGAAAAAAGGCGGGCATCTGAAGCTGGGTCTTGGCGGGGGGGAAAGCTCGAACAGTCTCGATCCGGCGCTGACCCTAAGCCAGGCCCCCTATAACGTCATGGCGCATATCGGCGAACCCTTGGTGCGCGTGCATCCTGACAACAGTCTTGATATGCGGATTGCCGAAGAGCTGAGCGCGAGCCCGGATGCGAAAGTATGGTCCTTCAAGATTTGTCAGGGAATCACTTTCCATGATGGCAGCAAGCTGACTGCAGATGACGTGCTGAAAACCATGCAGCGCCATTCGGATGAAAAGGCGACCTCGGGTGCGCTGGGCATCATGAAGGGCATTGCGTCGATGCGTGCCGAAGGGGATTTGTTCGAAATCACCCTGACAGATGCCAACGCCGACCTTCCCTATCTGATGGCCGATCGTCACCTGATGATTCAGCCGGGCGGCGGCATCGACAATCCGGCGGGCGGCATCATGTCGGGCCCCTACAAGATCATCGTCAATGAACCCGGTGTGCGCCATACCTTTGAACGCTATGCGGATTATTGGGATGATGGCCTTGGCCATTTCGACACAACCGAGATCTTGATCATCAACGATGTGACGGCGCGAACCTCGGCGCTGCAATCGGGGCAGGTCGATATGGCCAACCTGATTGATCCCAAAATCGCGGCCCTGTTGGGCAAGGCACCCGGCATAACGCTGCGCCAGACCCAAGGGCGCGGGCAGAATGTGTTTGTCATGCATGTTGATACAGCACCGTTTGATAATAACGATCTGCGGCTGGCGCTGAAATATGCGATGGACCGTCAGGAAATGGTGGACAAGGTGCTGCGCGGGTTTGGCTCGGTCGGCAATGACATTCCGGTCAACGCAGCCTATCCGCTGTTTGATGACAGTATCCCGCAGCGCGAATTTGATCTGGAGAAAGCGGCAGAACATTACAAGGCGTCCGGCCATGACGGCAGCCCGATCATTCTGCGCGTTGCCGATACCGCGTTCCCCGGTGCTGTGGATGCGGCGTCCCTGTTCCAGCAAACGGCGCAAAAAGCCGGTATCCCGCTGGAGCTGAAGCGAGAGCCGAATGATGGCTACTGGTCCGAAGTGTGGAACAAGCAGCCGTTCTGCGCCTCATATTGGGGCGGGCGCCCGACACAAGACCAGATGTATGCCACGGCCTATATCTCTTCTGCGGAATGGAACGATACCAAATTCAACAACGCACGCTTTGATGAATTGTTGATGCAGGCGCGGGCCGAGTTGGACCAGGACAAGCGCAAGGCCCAATACCGCGAAATGGCGGATATCGTGCGCGACGAAGGTGGCTTGCTGCTGCCGATGTTCAACGACTTCCTTGACGCACATAACGCCAAGGTGGCCGGTTGGGTAGCCAACCCCAATGGCGACATGATGAACGATCAAGCCGCCATCAAGTGCTGGATGGCCTAAAGGTGCATCCGGTCGCAAAACTTGTTGCCCAGCGTTTAGCGCTGGGCATGCTGCTGCTATTGGCGGCATCTGCGCTGATCTTTGTCGGCACACAAATATTGCCGGGTGATGTGGCGCAATCTATCCTTGGCCAGTCTGCCACCCCGCAATCGCTTGCCAATTTACGGGCCGAGCTGGGCTTGGACGAACCTGCCGTATCGCGCTACTTTTCATGGCTTTTCAATGCGATGCAGGGTGATCTTGGTCTGGCATTAAGCAATGGTCAAGATATCGCAAGCTCTATGGGCAAGCGGCTTGGCAACACGCTGTTTCTGGCAATTTGTGCCGCCGTTATCGCCGTGCCTTTGGCGATTTTGCTGGGGCTGATTGCGGTGCGTTATCAGGGCCGCTGGCCGGACCGGGTGATTTCCACGGTCACACTGGCCACGGTTTCTGTACCGGAATTTCTGCTGGGCTACATTGCGATGTTTTTTCTGTCGGTGCAGTTCCGGGTGTTTCCGTCACTGGCGGCCATCAATGATGGCATGAGCTTTGGTGAAAAACTGAATTCGATCGCCTTGCCGGTTCTGGTTTTGGTGCTGGTGGTTCTGGGCCATATGATGCGGATGACGCGCGCAGCGATCTTGAACGTGATGCAGTCGGCCTATGTCGAAACCGCCGAATTGAAGGGGTTGCGCAAGTTCACCATCATCGCGCGCCATGCCTTGCCCAATGCCATTGCGCCAGTGGTCAATGTGGTCATGCTGAACCTTGCCTATCTGGTGGTGGGCGTGGTCGTGGTCGAGGTGGTCTTTGTCTATCCCGGCATGGGGCAATATCTGGTGGATCATGTGGCCAAGCGCGACGTGCCGGTGGTGCAGGCCTGCGGCCTGGTGTTCGCCGCCGTCTATATCGGGCTGAACCTTGTTGCCGATGTCGTTTCCATCCTTGCCAATCCGCGCTTGCGGCATCCGAAATGAAGGGGGCACGTTAATGCGCATTCCTGTTGCGGCCCTGATCGGGCTGTTCTTTACCGGGCTTTACTTTTTCATCGCGATCTTTGCCGATTTCATCGCGCCTTACGGGGTGGCAGAAGTTGTGGGTGACAGTTGGGAGCCTGCCTCGGCCGCACATTGGCTGGGCACTGACACGATTGGGCGCGACCTGCTGTCGCGTATGATTTTTGGCGGGCAGACCACGATTTTTGTGGCCACGATGGCTACGTTGATTTCGTTTGGTCTTGGGTCTGTGCTTGGCTTTTTTGCGGCCGTCAAAGGTGGCTGGGTTGATCAGACGCTCAGCCGCATGGTTGATTTGATGATGTCGATTCCGTCCTTGATTTCCGCCTTGGTGGTCTTGTCGGTGATGCCTGTCACGCTGCCGGTCCTGATCCTGATCATGGGAATTTTGGACAGTACACGGGTGTTCCGCCTGTCCCGCGCCGTGGCCGTAGACATTACGGTGATGGATTATGTCGAGGCCGCGCGCCTGCGGGGGGAAAAGCAGCTCTGGATCATCTTCCGCGAAATCCTGCCCAATGCGCTGTCGCCTTTGGTCGCCGAAATGGGGCTGCGGTTTATTTTTGCGGTGCTGTTCATCTCAACCCTGTCGTTTCTTGGTCTTGGTGTACAGCCGCCCATGGCCGATTGGGGCGGCATCGTGAAAGAGAACAAAGAGGGCATCGTCTACGGCATTTCCGCAGCGCTGATCCCGGCCTTTGCAATTGCAACCCTTGCGATCTCGGTCAATCTGGTGGCTGATTGGGTTTTGAACCGCACCACCAGTCTGAAAGGGGGCCGGGGATGAGCAACGTGTTGCTGGAGATCAAAGGCCTGAAGATCGAGGCCACGGCCTATCCACCGGGCGAGGCACCGCGCGATATTACCATCGTCGAAGGCGTTTCCTTTACGGTGGACAAGGGCAAGGTGCTGGGGCTGATCGGCGAATCCGGGGCGGGCAAATCCACCATCGGGCTATCATCCATGGCCTATGGCCGTGGCGGCGTGCGAATTACCGGAGGTGAGGTGTTCGTCAACGGGCGCGATATTCTGCAAGCCGGTCCTGCGGGGTTGCGGGCCTTGCGGGGGCGTGAGGTGACCTATGTTGCCCAATCTGCCGCAGCGGCCTTTAACCCTGCGAAAAAGCTGATGGAACAGGTGATAGAAGCGACCCTGCACCACAAGCTGATGAGCAAGGAAGAGGCCGAGGCCCGTGCCATATCCCTGTTTGCCCAACTTGGGCTGCCAAAACCGGAAACCATCGGCAACCGCTATCCGCATCAGGTTTCGGGCGGGCAGTTGCAGCGGGTGATGACGGCGATGGCGCTGTGCCCCAAGCCCGATCTGGTGATCTTTGACGAACCCACGACCGCGCTGGATGTCACCACCCAGATCGAGGTTCTGGCGGCGATTAAAAAGGCGATTGTCGATACGGGCGTTTCCGCGTTGTATATCACCCATGATCTGGCCGTGGTGGCGCAGGTCGCCGATCACATCATGGTGTTGCAGGGTGGCCATATGGTGGAATATGGCACCACCGACCATATCATCAACACCCCGATCGAGGCCTATACCCAAGCGCTGGTTTCCGTGCGTTCGGTCACGCACAAGGAAAAAGCCGACGGTGCGCCCGTGTTGTCGGTACAAGGCATCACCGCGCGCTATCGCGGCACGACGTTTGACGTGCTCAAGGACGTAACTGTCGCGCTGCCCGAGGCACAAACCCTTGCGATCGTGGGCGAATCCGGGTCCGGCAAATCGACGCTGGCGCGGGTGATTACCGGCCTTTTGCCGCCGTCAAAGGGCGAGATCCGCTTCAACGGCCGCACCTTGGCCGCTGACTTTGAGAAACGCAGCCGCGAAGATCTGCGCGAGGTGCAAATGATTTATCAGATGGCCGATGTCGCGATGAACCCGCGGCAAACGGTAGGCACCATCATCGGGCGGCCTTTGGAGTTTTATTTCGGCTTGAAAGGGCAAGAGAAAAAGAAACGTGTCCAAGAGCTTCTGGATGATATCGAGATGGGGACAGGCTTTATTGACCGCTATCCGGCCGAACTTTCGGGCGGACAAAAGCAGCGCGTCTGTATCGCCCGCGCCCTTGCCGCCAAACCCAGGATGATCATTTGCGATGAGGTCACAAGCGCCCTGGACCCGTTGGTCGCTGATGGCATTCTGAAACTGCTGCTTGCCCTGCAAAAGCGTGAAAAGGTCGCCTATCTGTTCATCACGCATGATTTGGCCACGGTGCGCGCCATCGCCGATAAAATCGCCGTCATGTATCAGGGCCGCGTGGTGCGTTATGGCTCCAAGACCGAAGTGCTGTCACCCCCTTATGATGATTACACGGATCTGCTGTTGTCTTCGGTGCCTGAAATGGAACTGGGCTGGCTCGAACGAACGATCGCCAACCGCAAGATGGAGGCGGCAGGTAATTGACGGATCACCCACCGCGTCCAGTATTTGGTTCAACGGTGTAATAAGGCGGCTCTGTCTGTGACCCCCGCCTGTGGCGGCACTTGGCGCTATGTGCCAGGTGCCGCGGGGGGGGCGGGGGGGGGGGCGATTGCTGCCCTTATCTGCATTCCAGGGGGCAGACCTCCAAAAGATCACAGATCCCCTTCCTGACAGCCACAGTTCGGCGCGTGCCCTAGCCCTGCCGCCACCGCATGCACCGCGCGCCCGCCCCGAACCCTGCGCAACGCCACCACACAGCCGCCGCAGCGCCGGGGCGCAAAGGGCAGGTATTGTCACCGATACCCAACCTTGCATAGACCGGCCACCGCGCCACAAGTCCCCCTTTCTTTTCGGTAAAAATATCCACGGGGGGAATTTGCCGTCAGGCAAAGGGGGGCTGTAAGCCCCCGCTACCGCGGCAAGAAAATGTCGGTTTGCGGGTATTCCTATGTTGTAAAACTCAGAGGTGCTGCGGGGTCACAACAATTTTTCCGGTGGATTTGCGGTCGCGCAGCAGGTCCAGCGCCTCTTGGGCGCGGTCGAGCGGGAAGATATGGCTGACATGTGGGTGCAATCCGCCGCCCGTGTACCAGTCAAACAGAATTGCCATGCTGCGGGCCAGGGTTTCAGGCGCAAACTTCAAATAGCCGCCCCAATACAGCCCGATCACGCTCAGATTCTTTACCAGCAGGTGATTGGCCGGAATTTGCGGCACATCCCCGCCGGCAAAACCGATCGGGATAAGTCTGCCCTCGGGGTTGGTGGCGCGCATCGCCTCAAAAAACGCCGGGCCACCGACGGCGTCATAGACCACATCAACACCGCCCAGTGATCTGAGCGTTTCTCGCAGTGCGGGGGCATCGCTGTCTATCGTGTGATCTGCGCCTGCTGCCTGTGCAATACGCAGCTTTTCGCTGCCGCGTGCGGTCGCAATAACACGGGCGCCCATGCGTTTGCCAATTTCCACCGCTGTCAACCCCACGCCACCTGCCGCGCCCATGACCAAAAGCGTTTCTTGCGGTTGCAGTCGCGCCCGATGGTCCAGCGCAAGATGGCTGGTGCCATAGGCAACCTGAAAGGCTGCCGCTTCTTCAAAGCGCATCGTGTCGGGGATACGGGTACACGCGCTGGCATCAAAGCAACCCCATTCTGCCAGGCCACCTTGGCCCGCAAACACCGCAACGCGGTCGCCGCAAGCGATCCTGTCAACCCCTGGGCCTACCGCCTCGACCACACCCGCCAATTCCATTCCAAGCGTACAGGGCAGGGCGGGGCGCTCTTGGTATTGGCCGCGGATCATCAGCAGGTCGGCAAAGTTCAACCCGCAGGCCATGATCCGCAACAACACCTGATCATTTCCCGGAACCGGCCGGTCGATGGTGCACAAGCGAGGCGCATCGCCAATTGTTTCAAGTCGGAAGGCGTGCATCGGATACTGTCCTTTTATTGAACTTTTCGCGAAAATAGGATGTTTTGGCGCTCATTGCCATAGGCTCAGATTTTTGCATTTTGCAAGTAACTCTGAAAAATCGTTGCAAAATGCATTGCAAAATGGGAAACCCGCTAATGGCGAGTGGCAGCCAATTCGGGCATCCGTTAGGAGAGCCGGTCGGGCAGGAGAGAGGCCTGTTTTTTAGGATATGACGACCTGTCTAAAAGGTCAGGTTTGTCCGCGTTAAAATCTATATTTTCACGAGGCAGCAGAGAAGGTGCAGTTTGGCACGGTTTTTGCTTGTATAAGGGTAAGCGTCTGTAAAAAAATTGATGGAGTACCTGATGAAGCACCCAGTAGATAGCCATGTTGGCAAGCGTATTCGCCACCGTCGTTGGATGGTTGGCATGACGCAGCAACAGCTTGCCGATCAGGTCGGGATAAAGTTTCAGCAAATTCAGAAATATGAAACCGGAATGAACCGGGTGTCTGCTTCGCGGCTCTGGAATATCGCCGAGGCCCTTGGCGTTGCGATCAGCTTTTTCTTTGAAGGGCTTGATGACCTGCGTGAGGTGCCCCGTGGTGTTGAAGGGGATATGTTGGCCGATAAAGAGGCACTGGAGCTTGTGCGCTCTTACTATGCGATACCCGAGGCCCAACGCCGCCGCCTGTTTGATCTTGCGCGTGTTCTCAGTGAGGCGGCCTGACGCCCTTTCGTTCGGTTTATGTTGACCGGGGGCCAGCAAAAAGGTAGCGCGGGTGGGTTCTTTCTTGGGGGAAACCACGATGCTGTCCGAAACTGAAATTGCCGACATCCGCGCAACCGCAGCAGAGTTGGCGGATGCCGCGCGTGTGGCCACATTGGCGCATTTTCGCAAACCCGGCCTGATGGCGGATACCAAAGAGACAACGCATTTCGACCCGGTTACGGAGGCCGACCGCGCCTCTGAACGGGCGATGCGCGATATTTTGGCCCGCCGCCGGCCGCAAGATGGCATTTTGGGAGAAGAATTCGGCCCGACGCAAGGCAGTTCGGGCCTGAATTGGGTGCTTGATCCAATTGACGGCACGCGTGGCTATCTGTCGGGAACGCCGACCTGGGGGGTGCTGATTTCCATCGCGGATGAAACTGGCCCGCTCTTTGGCATCATTGATCAGCCGTATATTCAAGAACGCTTTGAGGGCGGCTTTGGCAGGGCCACGGTCACTGGCCCGATGGGGGTAACGGCGTTGGCGTGTCGTGCGCCGCGTGAATTGTCGCAAGCGATTATGCTTTCCACCTTTCCCGAAGTGGGCAATCCCGAGGAAAGCGCCGCCTTTCAGCGGGTGGTGCCAAAGCTGCGCTTGGTACGCTATGGGATGGATTGTTATGGCTATGCGCTGCTTGCTGCCGGTCAGGTTGATCTTGTGATTGAGGCAGGGCTGCAAACCTATGACGTGCAAGCCCCGATTGCTGTCATTGAAGCTGCAGGCGGCATTGTGACCAATTGGCAAGGCGGTTCTGCGCATCAGGGGGGGCGCGTGCTTGCGGCCGCGAACCCAGCCGTGCACGCGGCTGCAATGGCGCTGCTGAACGGTTGAGCGTTTCTGACATGAAGGGCCAATATCTTCGCGCCTCGTGTTTTTGAGGGGGCGAAGATATTGGCTAGGCGATTGGCTTTCAGCGGTTGCCTGCAAACACGGTCACGTCAGATCACACGGTCAAGGGGCATTGGCGCCCCGACAGCTTGAAATCACTGTGCATCCGGGGCCGTGCAATCCGTTTTGGGGTGACCAAATTTTCTTGCGGTTTCATTGCGAAACCAAAGATGAATTGCAGGCCAAGACCAGTTTACCAATGGCCGATGTTGGGTGCGCTTAGCCATGGTTCTGCCGGGGGCAGGGCATCGCCGGCCTGTAACAACTCTATCGACACATTGTCCGGGCTGCGTATGAACGCCATTTTTCCATCACGCGGCGGGCGGTTTATAACCACGCCATTGGCCGCCAGATGGGCGCAGGTTTCATGAATATTATCCACCGCATAGGCTAAATGGCCAAAATGGCGGCTGTCGCTGGGCAGGCCTTCATCGCCATCCCAGTTATAGGTCAGCTCTACCGGGCAGTCGGGCTGATCCGGGGGCGCCATGAATATAAGCGAAAACCGGCCCTTCTCGCTGTCATGGCGCTTGGTTTCAACCAATCCCAGCAGCTTGTAAAAGGCGATGGATTTTTCCAGATCCAAGACGCGGACCATGGTGTGCAGATATTTTATTGTCATGCTTTTGCTCCTGTAAGGTGCCGGAGTATAGGCCATATTTCAGCAAAGGCGAGGTTTGTCGTAGGTATGGGGGGCCGGTGCGCGGCGGTCTGCCCTAGAATTTGGATGCAAGGCCAATGACGACAGAGGATTCCTGCGCTTCAAACCGGCTTACGTTTGACTGGGTGCGCTGATGCCGCAGGCGCAAGACCGGGGCGAATCCGGCATAGCTGGTGTCATTGAATTGAAGCTGCATTTCTGCAAAGCCAGATGTATCGTTTCTGCCGCCGGGCACGGCAATGCCGATCAGGGAATAGCCGTTGTACTGGCTTTTTTGCACCCCAAGTGTCGCGCTTAAACTTACCGGCCCGATGGATTCGGCCAGCGTATAGTCAAGCTGTACACCGACCATCGTGCTGGAGCGGCCCATGTTTGCCGTATCAAACCGGCCCGTCAGCGCGCTTGCCGCGACCAGATCCTGATTTCCAAGCTGATAAAGCAGGGTGCTGCGTAGCGAAACGCTGCGATCCCCCCGTTTGCCGCCTTGCCCGGACCGTTGCTCGATATTCAGCCCGCTATTTACAAGCATATCCGAGGCAAGCGGCATCCTGTGCCCAAAATGCAAGCCCAAAAAGCTGTAATCACCGCCGCCCTGATAGGTTTGCCGACCGGCGTTTCCCCCCAGGCTGAACTGATGTTTGCTGTTTTCGGGTCGCCAATCTTGCTGCAAGGAAACCGCGACCCGGCCAGAGCCAAACCCCGGATCGCCGCCCAGCCGGGTCTTTTCAGCCGTGCCAAGATGCACCCGACGCGTAAAAACCTCAAGCCCCAGGGTCGTTTCATGGCTTTTGCCTTGGGAAATGCGGTAGCCAAGTGCGACGGCGGTATCGACAACCACGCCTTTGACCGCCTGCGCATCCTGACTTAGGATGCCAACAAGGGGCAGGCCGTCAATTATGTTATACTGACCAGAACTGCCGTTGTTCACGTTATCCGAAGGCCGCGCAGAAAAGGCGAGGGCCACGCGCCACGGGTTGTGGGCCTTTACCGCGCGAAATTGCGCAACAGAGGTGTTTTTGCGCGCCTCATCCGGGGCCGCCTCGGCTGATTTGCGCAGCCACCATTGTGATGTGGTCAAAGCGCCGCGCCGAAAGGCAAGATCGGCGGCCAGATGGGCTGACTGATAGGTTTGCTCGGGTGTTTCGGCATAGCGGTAAGATTGCTTTGCCGCAGCCTCTGCCTCTTTTATGCGGTTCAATTTCATCAACCCGTTGGCCATCAGAAAATGCGCATAACTATCCGTCGGGTCTTGTTCCAGCAAAGCGGTTGCCATTCTGGCGGCAATATCGGGGCGACCAAGCTGCATGGCTTGCAACCCCATCTGGCGCACCTGATCGGGGCTGAAGGCTATAACCCGTTCAGCGGGGGCAGGCTGTGCCAAGGCGACAGGCCCGGCCAAGAGCGCTGGCACAGCGCCAAGCGCCAGCACCCCTGCGACAAGGCGGGCACGCCTGGTTTTATGGCGCTGTGCCAAGGCAATCCCCGCCGGCCGTTGCCGTCAGTCCGCATTGGTCAAGCACAAAGACCCCGCGTTCCAGCGCGTCGGTAATTGGAGTACCGGTCTTGTCGTAGATTGTATCAAGCTGCAAGGCACCTGCGATGCTTGACCCATTTGCACCACCAACGATGCCCCCATACGTGCCAACCTTGGTTTTTACCACTTCGCGCTCTGCTGTGCCGGTGAATGTACCGTTGGCGATGATGTCACTTTTAACCAACACGACGTTTTGAAGCTCAACTCCGGACCCACTGTCGTAGACTGCGCTGCTGGGGTCGTTGGTGATGGCAAGGTCAACCACTTTGCGGTTCTTGACGATGCCATTGACCACGTTATCGGCAAAGTTTGCGTTCATGAAGACGTCACCCTGTACCCGCGCCGCTTGTTTGGGGGCTTCTGTTGCGGCGGTGGGGCGACCGGGCGGAATTGGCAAAAGCGCAGTGCCGACACTGCCACCATTCAACAGGCCCGCGTATTTGCCCTTGTAGGAAACCTGCCCGGTTCCGGGGCCGCTGGCGGTTGCTGGCGGTGGGGTGTAGCCATCTTTGCGAGCATAAATGGCACCGCTGAAAACCCGGTTGAATTGGCCACCGTCGCCGGCAACGACGGCCCTGACCGATTTATCCGCACTGCTGGCGGCAAGGCCAATGAACAACCGGTCAAGCGGATCTTCCTGCCTTTTGAATGCACGGTATCCGGGGATATCAAGGCTGGGTTCAAGCTGCCAGCTTGCGTTGACGGGGGTTGTGTCCAGCGCCGAGATTGCAACCAGTAGCGTGTCAGCCGCACCGTTCTCTCCGGGCACGATAACGGCAGTTTTCAGATTGTACTTCAGCGCATCCGGAATGACAATTCCGGTATCGGTGGGGGGGGCAGTCGTGCTGCCACCTGCAACGACGTCAGGACGTAATGAATCCCCGCCACATGCAGAAACGGCCATTACAAGCGCCAGAGGCGCCAAGGAATTCAGTTTCATTTTGACCACTCGATTGCCTGTTTTTCATGAACAATGCGTGTGAAGACGCATTTTTGTCAATCTGTACATAGGGTTCCGTGCCAAAGTTGATGCAAAAAGGTCGCGCCGATTTTCCCGCATTCACGTCCACTACTTGCCCATGCCGCCGTATCTGGCCATACCTAGTTGTGCTGCTGCACAACACCCCATAGATATGGGGCAAACCCCAGCTTATGAGGCCGCCATGCCCCTATCCCCTGACCAGCTTGCTGAAATCTCTGCCCAACGCGCGACGCCGAAACCGACGCTGCGGGCCGTGTCCGAAGGGATGGAGGCGCATCTTTATCTTGCGCATGAGGTGCTTGATCACGGCTTCATCCGGGTCATCGACTACATGGGGGATGATGCCGCCATCGTACAGGCCGCCCGTGTCAGCTATGGTGCCGGAACCAAACATGTTTCCAACGATGAGGGCCTTATCCGCTATCTGATGCGGCATTGGCATTCCACCCCGTTCGAGATGTGCGAAATCAAGCTGCACGTCAAATTGCCGGTCTTTGTCGCCCGCCAATGGATCCGCCACCGGACCGCGAATGTGAACGAATACTCTGCCCGCTACTCGATCCTTGATCGCGAATTTTATATTCCCGCGCCCGATCAGTTGGCGGCGCAATCGGTGGTGAACAACCAGGGCCGCGGCGCTGTGTTGGAGGGCGAAGAAGCTGCCCGCGTGCTGGAAATGCTTAAACGCGATTCGAATGCGGCCTATGACCATTATGAGGCGATGCTGAGCCAGACCCAGCCTGATGGAACCCCTCAGCAAGGCCTCGCCCGTGAGTTGGCCCGCATGAACCTGCCCGCCAATATCTATACTCAATGGTATTGGAAGACCGACCTGCACAATCTCTTCCACTTTTTGCGCCTGCGCGCCGACGCCCATGCCCAGTATGAAATCCGCGTCTATGCCGATGCGATCTGCAAAGTTGTCGCTGACTGGGTGCCTATCGCCTTTGCGGCGTTTGAGGATTACCGGATGGGCGGCGCGACCCTAAGCGGCAAAGCGATTGACTGCGTGCGGCGAATGTTGAAGGGCGAAGATGTGACCCAGGAAAATTCCGGGATGAGCAAGGGCGAATGGCGAGAATTCATGGGTGTGCTTGGCTGAGTAGTCCCGCCAGGGATTGCCAGTCAGTGCAGCCGTGAAAACACAAAAAGGCACTGCTGCCCGGTAGCGCATGCGGTAAGGGCATGAAAAACCGCACAGGCTTGGCCGTGTTGCAAATGCGCCGTGCAACATTCTGCGGGGCTATGTGCTAGACGCACCGGCCGATTTTGCTGTTGTTCTGGCTATGGATGCCGCCGGGGTGTGCTGAAGCAAGACACCAGGGCACTGGCTGGGCCGGCAAAGCCACCCATTGCCCGATTGGGGGGGGTGTTGGCTCTGCTTAAAGCGTTTTGCGCGTTTGCGCCGGGGTTGAACGGGGAATAGCTCAAGGCGGCTGCCATAGCGGGCGCTTCTTCATCACCTCCGAAAAACGGTCAGAGGCCAGGAAATGCGCCAGCCATGCTTGCACTTTCGGCAGGGCTTGCGCATCAAACCACGGCTTGTCAATAAACGCAAACTGCCGCACAAAGGGCAGTAACGCAAAATCGGCAAGGCTTGGTTGATCAAAAATCCAAAGGTCCAGCACCGCTTCCAGTTCCTCAAGAAATGCCATGGCCTCGGCGCGCGCCACCGCTACCTTGGCGGCGTCAAACCGGCTGGCGTATTTGACCTGGTCGAGCGCGGCCTTGAAGGGCCCATCCGCCCGCGAAATCCAGCCCCACCCCGCCTTTGGCATCTTCAGCCAACCGTCTGGATCATGCTGGTTCAGGGCCCAAATCATCACGTCAAGGCTTTCATCAATCACGCCATCGCGCGTCACCAGACAAGGTACAGTTCCGCTGGGCGAGACCGCCAGAAATGCCGCCGGTTTCTCGCGCAGCAAAATATCGCGCAACTCCACCTGCACACCAGAAACAGCAACCGCCAGCCGTGCCCGTATTGCATAGGGGCAGCGACGAAAAGAATAGAGGATCGGGGGCATTGCTGCCATGTCTTGCCTGAAACTGTCGATCTCCAATTTCCCCCTCACAAAAGCAGTTTATCGCGTCTGTCCCGGTTAGAGAACGCGCTTGCTGAACGCGTTTGCCGGTATGAGGGCCGCTTTTTCGGGCCGCTACGGCTAGCGTATGTGCCTGGACCTTGCCCTGCAAGCCCCGCACAGATCCAATATCTATACAGGGCAAATTTCAGGCAAATTTTAACTGGCAGTCAGTCCTTGGCAATGCCTGATCACACCGTATCCAGATACAGCTCCAACTGTTCCTCGGCGCTCAATTCCGCCAGATAATGCATTTCCTGACGCTTTGTCAGGGCATAATTGCGGATCAGATCCCGGCTGAAAATCCGCGGCATGATCTTGGATTTCTCAAAGGCTTCAATCGCGGCGCCCCAGTCGGTCGGAATCTGATCCAGCCCTTCCTGAGAATAGGCGTTGCCAGTGATCGGGGCGGGCGGCTCGATTGCATCCTCTATCCCGTTCAGGGCCGCGCCCAGAATGACTGCCAGCATCAGATAGGGGTTCACATCCCCCCCCCGCGACCCGGTGTTCAATCCGCCGCGCAGACGGTGAGCCTGCCGGTATGCGGATCGCAGCTGTGCGGTTTTCATACCCCCAACAGGTAACGGTCGGGGCGTGGGCATCGGGCACCAGGCGCTCATAGCTGTTGCCATGCGGGGCAAACAGCAGCGTTGAATCATTCATCGCGTCCAGGCACCCCGCCACCGCATGGCGCAGCGCGGCTGTCCCTTTGGGCCCGCCGGAATCAAAGATGTTTTCGCCCTTTTCATCCAGAATCGAGAAGTGGGTATGCAAGCCCGAGCCCGAATATTCCGGGTAAGGTTTGGCCATGAACGAGGCCGCAAACCCATGCCGCCGCGCCAGCCCTTTGACCAGCATCTTGAACAGCCAGGCATCATCCGCCGCCCGTAACGCATCATCACAATGCATCAGATTGACCTCAAACTGCCCGAGGCCGGTTTCGGATGTCGAGGTGTCGGCGGGGATATCCATTGCCTCGCAGGCGTCATAAAGATCGGTAAAGAACGTATCAAACGCATCCAACGCCCGGATAGACAGGGTTTCGGCCGCCTTCCTGCGCTTGCCTGATCGGGGCGACGCGGGCACTTGCATCTTTTTGCCACTATCGTCGATCAGAAAAAATTCAAGCTCCATCGCGCAAACCGGGGTCAATCCGCGTGCCTTGTACCGTGCGACAACCGCCGCCAAAGCCTGCCTTGGGTCGCCGTCATAGGGCTGACCATTTTCGCGAAACATCCAGATTGGCAGCAATGCTGTCGGCGCCTCTAGCCAGGGCATCGGCATGAAGCCGCGCTCGGTCGGTTTCAAGACCCCGTCTGCGTCACCCTGTTCAAAGACCAGGGGGCTGTCATCAATGTCTTCGCCCCAGATATCAAGGTTCAGCACGGAAAACGGAAACCTGATCCCGTCTTTCACGGCCTTGTCAGCAAACCGCGAGGGAATACGCTTGCCCCGTGCCTGCCCATTCAGATCGGCCGCCGCCACACGAATCGTGCGGACTTCGGGATGTTTGCGCAGCCAGTCTTTCATATTTCACCTGATGATTTGCGGGCGCACTTTCAGTTTGCTCCGCTCGTTTGATGGCAAGTGCCGGTTTAGCCGCCGATTCACCGCGCCAAAGACCCAGATCAGCGTCAGGGTCAGCAAGATGAAGTAAAAGGCGACGATAGGGTAGGGAATGAAGGGGTTAAAGGTCTTATCCACGAAATAGCTGGCGTAATAAAGCGCGTCAGCCTCTTGTCGAAATGCCGGAAAGCCAGAGAAGAAGACCAGCGTTGTCGCATGAAACAGAAAAATCGCCTCATTGGTATAGGAAGGCCAGGCCAACCGCAGCATGGTTGGCCATTGAATGCGGGCAAATCGGGACCAGCCGGAAATGCCATAGGCATCGGCCGCCTCCAGATCACCCTTGGGGATAGAGCGCAGCGCCCCATAGAAAATCTCGGCCGAATAGGCGGCTGTATTCAGAAACAATACAATCAGCGCCCCGGCCCAGGCCTTTGACAGCCAACTGATCTGCGCCGTCAGGCCAAAGATTTCAATCCCATTGCGCGGCAGCAAAACCAGTGCCTCATAGGCCAGAAAAAACTGGATGAACAAGGGCGAGCCGCGAAACACAAAGATGAACCATTCGGCGGGTTTGCGGGCAATGGCATAGCGCGATGATTTGGCCAGCGCCAACGCATTGGCGAATAAAAACCCGAAGAACAGCGCGAGGATGCCAAAATAGACATTCCAGATCAGGCCCGAGCCTATCAGGGTGAACTGCTGGCACAGCGTAATATCGGCCTTGGGCAGCAAACGCTCACCCACGCCCACCGACCGCAGGCCATAATCGGCAATGGTTTGCAGGCAGCTCATACGGCGGCCTTTCGTTGCGCTTCACCGGCGGCGGTGGCCTGTCCGTGGCTCAATCGGGCCTGGACCCGGGTTAACACCACCTCGGACAGTTTGGTCATCACCAGATAAAATACCAGCAGCCCCAAGAAGTAATACAAGCGCCAATCAGGGTGCGGATAGGCATAGGCGCTGGTTTTCGCGCCGCCCAATTCGCGCGCCCAATAGACGATATCTTGCACCCCCAGCAAAAACAGCAAAGGTGTCGCCTTGATCAGAATCATCCAAAGATTTGACAGGCCGGGCAGGGCGTAGACCCACATCTGCGGCACCAGTACCCGGCGAAAAACCTGGGCGTGGGTCATGCCATAAGCCTCGGCTGTCTCTAACTGCGCCCGAGGTACAGCCTGCATCGCGCCATATAGCACGTTCGAGGCAAAGGCCCCGAACACCAATGCAAAGGTCACAACCGCCAGCGCAAAGCCATAGACCGAATGCCAAAGCTGCGGGGCCGAGTTTTGCGGCACTTTCGCCTGTGGGCAAACCCGAAACTCCAGCCCGTTGCGAATTGGTTCAATCCAGTCCGGGCAGCGCACCTGATGTACCATCCATTCGATGCCCTGATCCAAGGCAATGACAAAGAACAGGAAAAACACGATGTCCGGCACACCGCGCACCATGGCGGTATAGCCCTTGCCAATGATCCGCAGCGGTAAATGATGCGAGCGTGCCAGCATTGCCCCGCCAAAGCCAAAGCCCAAGGATACGGGCGCCGTTACCGCCAAGAGGGTTAGCACGGTTACAAATGACCAATAGAAATCAAGGTGCTTACCCGTGGTCAGGTAACACCGCAGCCAGGACAGGCCGGAAAGGGTTGAAGGATCGGCGCAGCTTGAAAACATGAAAATCCAGTTGCGGCAGCGCTGGCCTTTTGGTGAAAAAAGGCGGCGCTGCCGCGGTCAGCGTTTTCAGAAGGTGATGGCGTCTTCGCCAAACCACTTCTTGATCAAAACGTTCAGCGAACCATCGGCCTTCATGGCTGTGATTCCCTCGTTGAGCTTGGCTTGCAACTCGGTATCTGACTGGCGCAGGCCAATCCCGATACCGTCGCCCAAGGCAACGTCATCACCGATAAAGGCAAATTGCCCGCCTGATTCTGCCTGAATGGGGGCCAGATAATCCTTATCGGCGAATACGGCGTCGGCCTCGCCGTTGCGAACGGCGGCAACGGTTTCATCCGGGGTGGCAAATTCTACCAGGGTTGCACCGCTTGCGGCGACATGCGCGGCCTGAATTGTTCCGGTTTGTGCGGCAACAATGGCTGTTGTCAGATCAACATCCGCCGACAACCCGATATAGGCGCTGGCCGCTGGCGGAAAGTAGTTCTGGGTAAAGGCCAGCACTTGCTTGCGCTCATCCGTGATGCTCATGCCTGCGATGATGGTGTCATAGTTGCCGGACTGAAGGTTGGGGATGATGCTGTCCCAATCGGTGGTCACCCACTCACAGGTCAGCTTGGCGCGGGCGCAAAGCTCATCCCCGACTTCACGCTCAAACCCGTCAACCACACCGGCATCATTGATGAAGTTGTAGGGGGGGTATGCGCCCTCGGTTCCCATGCGCACGGTATCGGCAAATGTTGCGCCAGCGGTCAGCGCAAGCAGTGCAGTCGTCAAGATCAGCTTTTTCATTGGATTCTCCCTGTCGTAAAGCTTTTGATGGTTCTTTGTGCCTCAGCCGCCCGCAGAAAGGAAGCCACGCAAACGCTGTGTCTGCGGGTTTCCAAACACGGCCTCGGGCGGGCCTTCTTCTTCGGTGCGACCCTGGTGCAAGAACACCACATGATCCGACACATCGGCCGCAAGCCGCATGTCATGCGTGACCAGCAGCATGGTGCGGCCCTCCTCGGCCAAGGCCTTGATAACCTTGATAACCTCTTGCTCCAATTCGGGGTCGAGTGCCGAAGTCGGTTCGTCAAACAGCAAGGCGCGGGGTTCCATGCACAGCGCGCGGGCAATCGCCGCACGTTGTTGCTGCCCACCAGACAGCATCGCAGGCCAAGCATCGGCCTTGTCGCCAATTCCGACCTTGTCCAGATAATGCCGCGCCTTTTCCTCTACCTCGGCCGGGTCGCGCCGCAATACGGTCACCGGGGCCTCCATCACGTTTTGCAGAATCGTCATGTGGGACCACAGGTTGAATTGCTGAAACACCATGGACAGGTTGGTTCGGATGCGCGTCACCTGCGCCCGGTCAGCGGGGTGACGGTTCAGCCCCACGCCGCGCCACTGGACCGCCTCGCCCTCAAACTTGATGACACCTTGCTGGCTGTCTTCCAACAGATTGCAGCACCGCAACAGCGTCGATTTACCCGAGCCGGATGAACCGATCAGCGAAATCACATGCCCTTTGGGGGCCACCATGTCGATGCCCTTCAGCACCTCAAGCTGACCATAGCTTTTATGTAGATCCCTGATCTCAATGACGGGGGCCTCCGGGTCAAGTACCGCATCAGCGGCTTGTGGGGCGGCGGGGGTGGCTGCTAGCGTCACGAATTCTCACTTTGGCGATTGGTTCGCGCAAATTAGGGCGCATAATTTGGGCCTTTGCAACGGGGTTTGTGGCAAAGCGTGGCGTCAAAGGGCCGATTTGTTCACGCTGCGCTGCCGTTTTGGCAAGGCGAGGGCGGATTTTCTACCGCCAGATAGGCGCTTGCAGGAATGGCAACCAAACCTTGCAGCCCCAGAATCACCCGCACTGTCCGGGGAAGCTGCGCGATGACCTGCGTGACCACATCAAACAGCACTTTGGCAGGGCCGTTGGCGGCGGTTATCAGCGGCAGGCCGGGGGTGGGTGGGGTTTGGGCGATCACGCGCAGCCCTTGCATTTGAGGATCGAGTCGCTGCAATTGCCGCCAGGTTATAGCATCAACGGCGCCCAAATCAGCGCGGCCTTCGATGATTGCCTGTGCTGTGGCCCGGTGCGCCCCGGTTTTCAGCCCCGTTGGAAACCTCAGGCCAAGATGGGCCGCATGGGTTTGTGGTGCCGCCCAACCCGATTGTGACATTGCCTCATTGTAAGCCAGGCAAACCCCGTCAAACGCAGCCAGTGCCCCACCATCACCGCGCGGGTCATTGTGCCGGATGATGAAATAGCTGCAATACTCACCCGGCGCGCAGCCTTCGACCCCAAAATCAGGCGTGCCAACCAACGTGACATTCGGGTGCAGGCGCGCCCGAAACGGGTATCCGCAGGTTTGGGCCAGCAACAGGTCAGGCGATTGCCAGATATCCCAAGGGTCGATGCCGCGTGTCAGTGCCGGGGGGGGCGGCGATTTGATGCGCCCGCAGCCCGTCACGAACCCGGGCCCACAAGGTATCATTCGCAGCGATCAGATCGTCAAAATCATACATCGGCAGCGCGGCAATCATGCCTTTGCGGCCCTTTGCCGCGCAAGCGCCGATTGCTGATCGGTCAGGCCCAAAAGGCTGATGACAAGCCGCATGAGCTGATCTTCTTCAGGGCTGCGGCTGTTGTCTGCCAGGGCTACAGACCATAGCGCCTGCGCCAGATCGGTGCGGTCGTCCAAAGCCGTGGCCTCTTTGATGGCACGGGTAAAGCGCACGGTATCGGGCGCCTCTTGTTCCAGCAGCTCGGCCTCGGCGCGCATCGCGCTGGCGCCGTCGGGGGCCAACCCATGCCGCCTGGCCAGAATTTTATCTATGCGGGCCATTTCAACGGCGGCATAATCGCCATCGGCGCGCGCAAGCCGTACCAGCAAGGCGGCCAAGGCCAAATCAGCATCTGTGTCTGGCAAACGATCGGGGGACGGGGCCATCAAGCGGCGAAGCAATGTATCAAACATCGGGTGAATATAGGCGCTTCGCCCCCGACTGCCAATCACGAGATGCACAGGCCCGGAAAAATTATCGCAGACAAGAGATTCCCGGATTTGTTCACGGCCCGTTAACTTCGATTGGTGAAAGCTGGCCTCTGATCAACGGAAAGCGCCCAATGGATTCGGACCTTTTTAATCACGCCCGCGCCGCCACCGCAGACCTGTCAGCGGACCAGCGCCTGGATTGGTTACGACTGATACGGTCACGCCGGGTGGGGGCGGTTACCTTTCATCGGCTTTTGGCGGAACATGGCAGCGCCGGGGCCGCCTTGGCGGCATTGCCCGAAATTGCCGCTGCGGCCGGGGTCAAGGATTACGCGCTTTGTCCCGTGGATGTGGCCCATCATGAAATGTCCCTGGCGCGGATTGCCGGTGCCAAAATGATCTGCTGGGGTGAGGCGCGCTATCCCGAAGCGCTTTATGACCTGGGCGATGCGCCGCCCGTGCTTTGGGCCATCGGCGATGCGGCCCTGCTGAACCGGCCAAGCGTGGCGATGGTCGGGGCGCGAAATGCATCCAGCCTCGGGGTGCGCATGGCAAGCCGGCTGGCGGAAACCTTGGGTGAAAAGGGCTTTGTCGTGGTGTCGGGCCTGGCAAGGGGAATTGATGCGGCGGCGCATAAGGCGGCGCTGGCATTGGGAACTGTGGCGGTGCAGGCGGGCGGTGTCGATGTGATCTACCCCGAAGAAAATGCGTTGCTTGCCAGAGAGATCGGCGAAAAAGGCTGCCGGATATCCGAGCAACCAATGGGCCTTGCGCCACAAGCCCGCCATTTCCCCATGCGCAACCGTCTGGTGTCGGGGCTGTCGCGGGCCGTGGTGGTGGTCGAGGCGGCGGCGCGGTCTGGCAGCTTGATCACGGCGCGCAATGCGCTGGATCAAGGCCGCGATGTGTTGGCGGTGCCTGGACATCCCTTTGATGCCCGCGCCGCAGGGTGCAACCTGCTGATCCGCGATGGTGCCATTTTGGTGCGCAACTCCTCTGACGTGATCGAGGCAATTGGCACAGGCATGCCGGATTTGCGCCGACCCATTGTCCACCACCCGGAAAGGCAACCCGACCCGATACCAACAGCCTTGCCGGGGCCAACGCCCGCCCGCCGCGCCCTGGCCGATATCTCGCAGCTGCACAGCCAAATCCTTGCCCGACTTGGCCCCAGCCCCTTGGCCGAAGATCAGTTGATCCGAGATCTGGCAATGCCCTCTGCGCATATCGCATCCGAACTGTTGACGCTGGAGTTGGAGGGCAAGGTGCGGCGGCAAGCCGGCGGCCTGCTGTCACGCGTGGATTGAGCGGCATTGCCTTGTACCCAAAGGGGTTTGCCCGCAACTCAGGGCCTGCAAGCCATCTGGGATGGGTGCCTTTTGCGTTGGGTCGCGCCTATCTGCCGCAAGCGCGAACAGTTTGCTTGAAGTGACCGGCCAATCCGCCAGAAGAAACGGCGTTTCCGAAGGTTGATGCGCCGGGCCCCCTTGAACTGTCCGATAAAAAAGGCAATCACGTCAAGGGCTTTGGGAAAGAGTCAAGGCTCCATTGACATTGGCGTCCATTCACCCACATCTTGCCCCGCCACCAATCGGTCTGATTTGAGAAGAGGTTTTTATGGCTGTTGTCGTTGTCGAGTCCCCGGCCAAGGCCAAAACAATCAATAAATATCTTGGATCCAACTACACGGTTCTGGCGTCATTCGGGCATGTTCGTGATTTGCCACCCAAGGATGGTTCGGTTGATCCCGAAGACGAATTCGCGATGAAATGGGAAGTCGCCGCTGACAGTAAAAAGCATATCAAAGCGATTGCCGAGGCGCTGAAATCTGACAATGAACTGATTCTCGCGACCGACCCTGATCGTGAGGGCGAGGCGATTTCATGGCATCTGCAAGAGGCGCTGGCCAAAAGCATCAAGAAAGATACCAAGGTCAGCCGCGTCACCTTCAATGCGATCACCAAATCGGCTGTGACCGAGGCGATGAAGAACCCGCGCCAGATTGATGTGCCGCTGGTTGATGCCTATCTGGCGCGTCGGGCCTTGGACTATCTGGTTGGGTTTACACTGTCGCCGGTGCTGTGGCGCAAGCTGCCCGGCGCGAAATCGGCGGGGCGGGTGCAATCGGTTTGCCTGCGCTTGATCGTAGAGCGCGAGATGGAGATCGAGGCATTCCGCCCGCGTGAGTTTTGGGGCGTGAATGCAAGGTTTCAAACGCCAAGGGGCCAGGACTATGATGCCCGGCTGACGGTTCTTGGTGGCAAGAAGCTGGATAAATTCGACATTTCAAATGTCGAGGCCGCAGATTTGGCGGTTCAGGCTGTCACCTCCCGTGCCATGACGGTGCAATCGGTCGAGGCAAAACCAGCAGCCCGCAACCCCTCGGCGCCGTTCATGACCTCAACCTTGCAGCAAGAGGCAAGCCGCAAGTTTGGCATGGGGGCCAAGCAATGTATGGGGGCAGCCCAACGCCTGTATGAGGCGGGCCATATCACCTATATGCGGACCGATGGCATTGACATGGCCCCCGAGGCGATCACGGCTGCACGCGCGGCCATCGCAGCGCGATACGGTGACAAATACGTTCCCGACAGCCCGCGCGTCTATAAAAACAAGGCCAAGAACGCGCAAGAGGCGCATGAATGTATCCGCCCGACCGACATGGACAAAGCGGCAGATGATCTGCGCCTCGAAGGCGAGCAGAAAAAGCTGTATGATCTGATTTGGAAACGCACCATTGCCAGCCAGATGGCGGCGGCGCGGCTGGAGCGAACGACGGTCGACGTGGGCAGCGCTGACGGCCAGGTGGTGCTGCGGGCCACTGGCCAGGTCGTGCTGTTTGACGGCTTCCTGAAGCTGTATGAGGAAGGTCGCGACGATGAGGACAGCGACGAAGGCCGCCTGCCGCAAATCATGCAGGGCGAGGCCGCGGCTTTCGTGGCGGGTGCCTTTTCTGACGCGTTTGCCAAGGCTGCGGCTGCGGCTGACGATGTGATCGAAAGCTCGGCCAGGCGGGTGGCTTCGGCCGTGACCAACACAGGCCAGTCAGTTTTGGGCGCACAACATTTCACCCAACCGCCGCCGCGCTATACCGAAGCGACTTTGGTAAAGCGGATGGAGGAATTGGGCATCGGGCGCCCGTCAACCTATGCGTCGATTCTGACAACGATTGTGGACCGTGAATATGTTCGCAAAGATAAGAACCGGCTGTTTCCAGAGGATAAAGGGCGCTTGGTGACGGCGTTCCTGTCAAATTATTTCCGCAAATATGTGGAATATGATTTTACCGCGGATTTGGAGGGGCAGCTTGATGATGTCTCGGCAGGCGAGCGGGATTACAAAGAGGTTCTGGCCCGGTTCTGGCGCGATTTTTCGGCGGCAATCGCGGAAACGGCTGATCTGCGGATCGGAGAAGTGCTGACCAAGATCGACGAATTTCTGTCTCCGCATCTCTACCCACCGCGGGCTGACGGGTCAGACCCCAAGGTGTGCCCGGTGTGCGGCGAGGGGCGTTTGCATCTGAAAACCGCGCGCTCGGGGGGGGCGTTTATTGGCTGCGGCAACTACCCCGAATGTCGCTATACCCGCCCGATTTCGGTGGCGGGCGGCGAGGAAGGGGCAGCGATTTCACCCGATGGGCAGGTTTTGGGCGTCGATGACATGGGCGAGCAGATCAGCCTGCGAACCGGCCGCTTTGGCCCCTATGTTCAGCGCGGCGAGGCAACCGAGGAGGTTCCGAAACCCCCGCGGGCGAGCCTGCCAAAGGGCTGGGGGCCGGAGGCGATGACGCTGGAAAAGGCGCTGACCTTGCTATCCTTGCCGCGTCAGATTGGCCCGCACCCCGAGGATGGTGAAATGGTCGAGGCTGCGATTGGCCGCTATGGGCCCTATGTGAAGCATAACAAAACCTACGCGAATCTGCCCGATGTGGAAGAGGTTTTCACCATCGGGATGAACCGGGCGGTAGAGGTTTTGGCGAATAAATATTCCAAGGCGCGGGTTGTGGCAGAGCCGATCAAGGATTTGGGCGACCATCCCGACGGTGGCGCAATGGCTGTGATGCCGGGGCGGTATGGGCCGTATATAAAATGGGGCAAGATCAACGCCACCGTGCCAAAAGATGTTGAGCCCGCCGAGGTTTCGGTAGAGCAGGCCCTGGAATTGCTGGCCGAGCGGGCCGCAAAAACGGGAACGAAAAAGAAAGCACCTGCCAAGAAGGCTGCGGCGAAAAAGCCTGCTGCGGCGGCCCCCGCCAAGAAACCGGCGGCAAAAAAAGCCCCGGCCAAGAAGCCTGCGGAAAAAAAAGCCCCGGCGAAAAAGCCTGCGGAAAAAAAGGCCCCCGCCAAGAAACCGGCGGCGAAAAAACCGGCGGCCAAGAAAACCGCAGAGTAGGGCTGTGCCTCTCTGCCTTTGGTTTGATACCACCCGAATGTGACGGGCCCCCATTGCCTGGGGCCGGGTTGGAATTCAGCATCCCGGCAGCCTTCAACCGCTATTCGGCGGTTGTCGTTGCGGCTTGACCAGCCCCGCGCGGTCGTCGCGGTACTGGGGCCAAACATGCTGCCAAGGCCGGTGATGCCCTGACTTTCATCACCGGCGCGCCACAATCGCTTCTTGCCGCTGCCAGATGTCGTTTTTATCTGCCAATGGTCGGGGCATATTGCCCCTTTACCCAGAAATAAGGCATGAATACGCAAAATCGCGTCAGGGAGTCGCCGAATGAAAACTCATGTCAAAGCTTTGGTCGTCGGCGGTGGTGCCGTGGGTAACGGCATCGCCTATCACCTTGCCAAGGCTGGGTGGGATACGATGCTGGTTGAACGCGATGAGCTTACCTCTGGCTCTACCTGGCACGCGGCGGGCCTGTTGCCGCTGTTCAATATGGGCTATGCCACCACCCATATCCACAAATACTCGGTCGATTTCTATAAATCGCTTGAGGCGGAAACCGGTTTGAACGCAGGTTTCGCGGTCGTCGGCAATCTGCGCATGGCGCAGCATCAGGCGCGGATGGATGAGTATATGCTCTACTCTGCCGTGGCCGAATCTGCCGATGTCCACCATGAATTCATGACCCCCGCGCAGATCAAGGAGCGCTGGCCACTGGTTCGCACCGATGACCTGATTGGCGCGCTGTTTCACCCGCAAGACGGCTATATCAACCCTGCCGATGTCACCCAGGCCATGGCCAAAGGTGCGCGCCAGCATGGTGCGGTGATCGAGCGGAAAATTCAGGTTGATGGCTACCGCTGGACCGGCTCTGAGTGGATCGTGACTTGTACGCGGATGGTCGATAAGGGCGGCAATCTGATTGCCTCGGACGAAACCTTTGAAATCCACGCCGAACATGTTGTCACAGCCACCGGCAACCACGCCCAACGCACGGCAAACCTGCTTGGCATCAAAATCCCTGCGATTCCCGTTGAACATCAGTTCATCGTCACCGAACCCGACCCGATGCTGGTGGAGTACCGCAAGAACAACCCCGAGCATCCGGTGTTGCGCGATGCCGATGCCAAATGGTACGTTCGCGAAGAGCGCGGCGGCTGGATCCTTGGGCCCTATGAGAAAGGCGCGCCGGCCCGTTTTGAATACGGTGTTCCCGACAGTTTCCGCGCCGATCTGTTCCCGCTGAATCTGGAACGGATCGAGCAGGAATACATGGATTTCATCCACCGGCTGCCCAGTTCCGAAACCGTCGGCCTGAAAGACGATTTCAACGGCCCGATCTGCTACACACCCGATGGCAACCCGCTGGTCGGCCCCGTTCCCGGCCTGCGCAATATGTGGATTGCCGAGGGCTTTAGTTTTGGTATCACGGCGGCAGGTGGCACCGGCTATTACCTCGCCCAGTTGATGACGCAAGGCGAAGCCGAGATTGACATGGCGAGCCTTGACCCTCGCCGTTATGCGTCGTGGATGACCACCGAATATGCTGCCCGCAAGAATGAGGAATGTTACGACCATGTCTTCATCCTGCATCACCCTGATGAGGAACGCCCCGCCTGTCGCCCCCTGCGCACCACGCCGGTTTATGACAAGCAAATCGCCCTTGGCGCACAGATGGGCCAGGTTAACGGCTGGGAACGCCCGAACTATTACGGCCCGCTGAACGCCCCCGAAAACTTTGACCACGACGGCCGCTCTTTCCGCCGTGGCATCTGGTGGCAATATGCAAAGGCCGAGGCCGAGGCGCTGCGTGAAACCGCGGGCCTGATCGACGCGTCAGCCTTTACCAAACACAGCGTACGGGGGCCGGGGGCCACGGCGTTCCTTGATTGGTTCACCTGTAATAAACTGCCCAGCATCGGCCGCATCAACCTGACCTATGCGCTAACGCCCACCGGCACCACCCGCACCGAATATACCATCGTGCGCAACGGGGCCGACGATTACTATCTCGTTTCGGCTGGCGCATGGACCGCCTATGACGCCGACTATATGCGCAAATCGGCGCAGGATTTCACCGCCAATGGTGGCGGCCATGTCGAAATCAACGATGTTACCACGCAATGGGGTGTTTTTGCACTGGCAGGCCCCAACGCCCGCAAAATCCTGCGCGAAGTCGTCAAGGATGCCGACCCGGACACGGTTTTGTCGAACAAACGCTTCCCGTGGTTGACCGCCCGCAAACTGGAACTGGGCATGTGCCCGGTCAACGCCATCCGCGTGGCCTATACCGGCGAACTCGGCTGGGAATTGCACCACCCGATTGAAATGAACCGCTACCTGTGGGACTTGCTGCTCAAGGCTGGTGAGGCGCACGGCATGAAGCTGGTCGGTGCCCGTGCCCAAAACTGGCTGCGTCAGGAAAAATCCTACCGTGCCTTTGGCACCGAACTGGGCCGCGATGCCACGCCGATGGAGGCGGGCCTGGACCGATTCATCGACCTGTCCAAGGATTTTCAGGGCAAGCAGGCAATGTTGGATACCGGTATCCGCGCCAAATGCGTAACCGTGCTGATCGACGGGCCAGAGGACGCCGACCCATGGGGCAAAGAAGCGATCTTTGTGGACGGCAAAAAAGTTGGCCGTCTTACCTCGGGCGGCTGGTCGGTTGCCTTCAACAAACAAATCGGCATGGGCTATGTCTCTCCCGATCTGGCGGCTGTAGGCACCCGGTTGAAGGTAAAGATGCTGTTGCAGGAATGGGACGCTGTGGTGGTTGAAGACAGCCCGTTCGATCCTGCCAATGAGCGAATCCGGATCAACGGGTAAAGCCTGAAAACCCAAACAACGGCCCCGCGTGCGCGTGGGGCCGTTGTTTATGCTGGCCGCGGGTTTTTACCCTTGAAGGGCGGTTTCGAGCCCTTCGCACTTGCCCCGGACCGGTTGGTTCAGCCTGAAATATTCCCAAACGGAACGGATAGCGCGAAGCCAATTCCAAAGCGTTTCGCCTTTGACTTGAAACAAGGCCTGTCACATAACGCGTTGGAATCCTTGATTTCAGGCAGTAATATGTGAGGAAGGCTTTAAGGCGAAACGCTTTGGCTATTCCTTTGTACGCGCCCTACCGCGCCCTGCGCGCCACCCAGTTTTGCCATTCCCCCCGCGAACCCGCAAAAGCATTCACATCCACTTTTCCACGGATGCCCGGCACCAATCCGGTTCCGCTATATTGCCAAAAAACCCAGCTTTGCCCCGGATAGGCCTGCGAAGGATGCCCCGCCACAGACCGCAGCCAGAATTCATATCCTTTCAACTGCCCCAGCTGATTATCGGTATAAAAATCAACCGAGGTGTAGATGATTGGGCGCTGGCCATAATGCTGCTCCAGCGCGTTCATGAAAACCTTTGCCTCAGCCCGCACATGGGCCGCATTGGGCCGGCGTGTACAGGTGGGCGAATGGGCGTTCCATTCCATATCCAGAATCGGGGGAAGTGCCCCCTGCACGCGTGGCACATTTTTGATAAACCACCGGGCCTGCTCGATCGCAGGGCGGCAGAAATAGTAGAAATGATAGGCGCCGCGCGGAATACCTGCCTGACCTGCGGTTTCCCAATAATGTTCAAAGGCGGGGTCAAGAATATCGCCACCCTCGGTCGCCTTGAAAAACGCGAATGAAACCCCGTTGGCGCGGGCTGTTTGCCAGTCAATCTCACCCTGCCAGCGCGAGGCATCAATGCCGTGCACGGGATAGGAAGCCGGGTTTCGCCCTGCCCATTCATGCGGATTGGCGTCGCTGAAATGCGGCGCGTTTACCGTCACCGCGACCTGATCGCGCGATCGGTCGCGCGGCTTTTCGTGCTGGCTGGCGCAGCCCATCAAAACCAACGCAGCAACCCCCAGACCACCCAATACCCGCACAACACCACCCGCAAAAAGAGAAAACGCCAAAAAAGGGCCCGGTTGACAATCTGTCAGCCGGGCCGCGTTTTGTCATCAGTCAATCTGGCCTTGATCCCGGCCCATAAATCCGGGGCGCGGGGTTACATCTTGCCGAAATCAGCCACGCTCAGCACCCCATCACCGTTGCGGTCAACTTGGCCGAACACGGTTTTGGTGGCTGCAACAAACTCTTCCAGCGTCACCTCACCATTGCCGTCGGCATCGTTGAAGCCGGGCGTCAGCGAAGCGTGGATGGCCTGACCGGGCCCCTGGCCCATGCCTGCCGCCGGGCCAGGGTGGGGGTGATGTTTTGGGCCAGTGGGTGTGAGTGGTGGGTGAATTTTTATGAAGACGGGTATGGGATATAGAAAGAATTTCTGAGAGGGATGGATCGGAAATGGGTATATGAGGGAGGAATGTGTGGGTATGGGGGGGTTGATGGCTGATGGGGGGAAAGGGCAAAAGAAGGGGAGAGAAAAGGAGGGGGAAAGGGGGGGGAAGGGGGAAGGGGGATGGGTTGGAATGGATTCGCGGGCCCCCACCGGGTTGAGAAAATAATAATCTCGGCCTCCAGATGCTCCGCTATGGTGGCCCATTCGGTCGCATCCAGAATGCCATCTTCGCTCTGATCAAACATGACGAAAACCTCGGCGCGTTTTTCTTCGGCTTCGGCAAGGGTGACCTGGCCATCGCCATTCATATCCCATTGCTCAATGAAATAGCCGCCGGGGCTACCCTGCTGGGCAAAGGCAAGCCCGGCACTCAAAGCAAGCGCGGTGGTAACTAAAAACAAGGCTTTCATGCGTGACCCCTATCGTTGAATACGTCTATGGTCGAACGATACCTCACGGTTTTTCCGTCGTGCTGCGGGTCAGCTTTCGCCAAAAAGATCATCCCAGGCGGCCAGCGCCTTGGCGGCATACATCAGCGATGGGCCCCCCCCCATCTGCACGGCCATGCCCAACACATCCCCCAATTCTTCGCGGGTGCCACCGGCCTTGCCCAAGGCCTCAACGTGAAAGCCGATGCAAGCCTCGCAGCGATCCGCGATGGCGATGCCGAGGGCAACAAATTCAAGCGTTTTGATATCAAGAACCTGCGCCTCTTTGGCGGCTTTTGACAGGACCCCAAAGCCTTTGGCAATTTCGGGGATGGTGCGGTTCATCACACGCAGCTTGTCGCGCATATCTGCGTTCTTGGTCTTCCAGTCCATGTCGTGCTCCTGTCATGCGATTGCGCGGTGAGGGTGGCGTGCAAGGCCTGTGCCACCGCAGTTCAGGCTAGGGGTCGCATGCCGCGCCGCCTGATGCCTTGATGCATATCAAGTTATCAGGGCGATCAGCATCGGGGCCTTGGCAGGCATCCCCGCAAGCCGAAGGCCAAAGCCAACGCCCTTCATTTCTGATTGGATCAAGGCTGACTAAGCGTGATTGGAAAACCGCGCGCGCCCGTGATCCGGGGCATGCCGCGCGCAAGTCAGGCCAAGCGGTGCAAGGATGCGGCGGCCGCCCCCTAGCCTGTCATGCGAAACGTGAGGGCGCGAGTGCTGCGATCACATCGGCCTCGATCACGCTGGCGGTGTCGGTCAGCAAATCGGCAGCAAGCTGCGACGCGGCCGGGGCGGATTGAAAGCCATAGCCCCCTTGCCCCGCCAACCAAAAGAACCCCGGCGCCTGCGCGTCAAAGCCGATCACCGGCACCCGGTCAGGCGAAAACGTGCGCAGACCGGCCCAGTTTGCCAGCATCCGGGTCACAGGTTCGGTCACCATTTCCTCATAGCGCGCCAGCCCTTCTGCCAACACCATATCATCGGCAAAGGCATCATGCGGTGTGGTCAGATCCTCTTCGGCGGGCGAGACGATCAGTGCCCCGGCATCAGGTTTGGAATACCAGGTTTCGCCAGCCCCGAAAATCATCGGCCAACGGCTGATATCAAGCCCTCCCGGTGCCGGAATACGCGCCATGGACCGGCGCAGCGGCGTAAAGCCCAAAGGCGTCACCCCGGCCATCCCAGCCACCACATCGGCCCAGGCCCCCGAGGCGTTGATCACGACCCTGGCCGTAAACGCGCCCTGCTGCGTGGTCACGCGCCAGCCCGCGCCGTCGCGGTCAATCGCCAAGACCTCGGCCTTGGTCACAATCTCGGCCCCATGGCTGCGGGCCTGGCGCGCAAAGCCCTGAAGCAAAAGGTCAGTATCAATATCCCAGGCGTGATCGGCCAGGGCCACATGAGCAACCGTTTCAGGATTCAGGATCGGCACGATCTGACGGGCCTGTTCCAGACTTATCTGCTCAAGCGCCATTCCCGCGGAATCCGCGTCAAACGCAGCGCGCTCGTTGGCCTTGGCAACAATCATCATGCCACGCGGGCTCAAAACATCGGGCGCCGAATGAAAATATTCAGACGAGGCAAGCGAGAGGGCAACCACCGGGCCAAGCCCATAGCGCGGCTCATACAGGGCTGCCGATCGGCCTGAGGCGTGATGCGCTAAATTGGCCTCGGCCTCTACCAGTAAAACCTTGCCTGCACTGGCCAATCTTGCGGCACAAGAAACGCCGGCTATTCCGCCGCCGATTATCAGAAAATCATAGTCCATTTTGGCACCTATACAGGGTATTTCGGCCCTTCAGTAAAGAGCCAGAGAGCATGGGCATCGCCTCCCAAGTCATTTTTCGCTTTCTTTTCGGCAAAAATATCCTCGGGGGGTCCGGGGGGCAGACAGCCCCCCGGCGTTGGAACGGTAAACCTCCGCGAGATTGCTAAGGCCGATTACTGCGGAATTTCGGCAGTGATGCCCTCGACATAGAAGTTCATGCCAAGCAAATCACCATCCGGTGCTGTCTGGCCTTCGGTCAACCAGACAGACCCGTCTTGCTTGTTGATCGGCCCAGTGAATGGGTGCAGCGTTCCTGCCGAAATCGCATCGCGGACAGCTTCAGCAGCGGCTTTCACCTCGGCCGAAACCCCGTCGGTGATCTCACCGATCTCCACTTCGCCATCCTTGATCCCTGCCCAGGTGTCAGACTGCGCATAGGTGCCATCCAACATCGCGCCAACCCGCTCGATGTAATAGGGGGCCCAGTTGTCAATGATGGAAGACACGCGCGGGCTTGGTTTATAGGCGGTCATATCCGACGCCTGGCCAAAACCAATCACGCCCGGGGTTTTGGCCGCTTCGGCCAGGGGGGCGGTCGAATCGGTATGGGCAGCGACCACATCCACACCTTGCTCAATCATCGCCTTGGCCGCATCGGCCTCTTTTGCCGGGTCAAACCATGTCAGCGCCCAAACCACCGAAAGCTCGACATCCGGGTTCACCTTTTTGGCGGCAAGGTAATAGGCGTTGACGCCCATGATGACCTCTGGGATGGGGAACGAACCGATATAGCCGATTTTATTCGACTTGGTTGACAGGCCCGCGATTGTGCCCTGAACCGTGCGGCCTTCATAGAACCGCGCGTTATAGGTCGATACGTTCGCATGGTCGCGCTTGAAGCCGGTTGCATGTTCGAACATCACGTTCGGAAACTTGGCTGCAACCTCATTGGTTGCATCCATATAGCCAAACGATGTGGTGAAGATGATGTTGCAACCACCCAGGGCCATCTGGGTCAGCACCCGCGCTGAATCGGCACCTTCCGGCACGTTTTCCTGATAGGTGCTGGCATCGACCTTATCGCCATATTCCGCCTGCAAGGCCAGGCGCCCCTGATCGTGCTGATAGGTCCAGCCGCCATCGCCCACGGGGCCAACATAGACGAAACAGGCCTTTACCTTATCCATCCCGGCCGCATTGGCGCTGCCGCCAAAGGCCAGACCAAGACCAAGCGCTGCGGTCGTCATCATCATTCTGCGGTTCATTATCTTCTCCTCGTTGGATGGGCCATTTGGCCCGGTTTGGTATTGGCCGCGCGCATCAGCGCGAAGCGTGGAAATTCTGGCCCAAAGCTGCGGGCGCGTTCATCGCGCTGCGGCCCCGGCCCGATGACATGATCACCAGCACGATGATGGTTATCAGATACGGCGACATCGACAAGTACTCTGGCGGAATTGGTACCCGTGCGACCTGCAAATTCAACTGCAAAACCGAAATCCCGCCAAACAGATAGGCCCCGATCAGCACGCGCCATGGCCGCCAGCTGGCAAAGACCACGATTGCCAGCGCAATCCAGCCCGCACCCGCCGTGATGCCATCGGTCCATTGCGGTACGCGGATCAGGCTAAGGTAGGCACCGCCAAGCCCTGCCATTGCCCCGCCGAACAAGATCGCCAGAATGCGGATGCGCGTGACCTTGTAGCCAAGCGCATGGGCGGCATCATGGCTTTCGCCGACCGCCCGAATGACCAGTCCGGTGCGGGTGAATTTCAGCACCACCCAAACCGCCACCACAATAAGGACAGAGATATAAACCATCGGATCATGCCGGAATAAAACGCGGCCAATGACAGGAATATCGGCCAGCGGGCCAAACGGCACCACGCCTGTCGCTGGTGGCTTGATGCCGACATAGCCTTGGCCAATCAGGCTTGACAGCCCCAGACCAAACAACGTCAGCGCCAGGCCGGTTGCCACTTGGTTCGCCTGAAAAACCTGCGTCAGCAAGGCGAAAATCAGGCTTAGCGCTGCGGCCCCCAAAGCCCCGCCCAGAAAGCCAAGAAACGGGCTTCCGGTTTCAACGGCGGTGATAAAGCCGCAGATTGCGCCAATGATCATCATCCCCTCAACCCCGAGGTTCAGAACACCCGCTTTTTCCACCACCAGTTCGCCAATCGCCGCCAGCATGATCGGCACCGATGCCACCATGAGAGAGGCCACCAGAACCGCCGGATTGATCCCTGAAAGATCCATTATGTCGCCCTCCCTTTCAACAAGCGTATGCGGTAGTTTGACAGCAAATCAACGGCAAGCAGGAAAAACAGCAGCATCCCCTGAAAGGCCTGAATGGCGGCCGAGGGCAAGCCAAGGTTGGTCGAGGCCATTTCGCCGCCCACATAGGTCAGCGCCATGACCAGCCCCGCCAGCAAAATTCCCAGCGGGTTCAACCGGCCCAGAAACGCCACGATGATCGCGGTAAAGCCGTAGCCCGAAGCAAAATCAATGCTGATCTGCCCGGCAGGCCCAGACACTTCAAACATGCCCGCCAGCCCCGCCAGACCGCCAGAAATCCCCATGCACATCACGACAAGCCGCGTTGGTTGCACCCCTGCAAAGCGTGCTGCGCGCGGTGCCTGACCCGCCAGTTTGATCTGAAACCCCAGAATGTGGCGTTGCAACAACACATAGGCGGCGATCACGGCGATAAACGCGGCGATCACCCCCCAATGCATGCCAGACCCGGAAATCAGTTCCACATTGCGGGCTGCCGGGTAACTGGAAAAGTTGCGGCTGCCGGGAAAGCCCATACCCTGCGGGTTGCGCAAGAAACCGGTGGCAGCCTTGGACAGAACTGTCTGGGCGACATAGACCAGCATCAAGGACACCAGAATTTCATTGGTGTTGAAGCGGGTTTTCAAAATTGCAGGGATCATTGCCCAAAGCCAGCCGCCAAAGGCCCCGGCCACAATCATTGCCGGGAAAATCCAGCGCGACTCGGTTGGAAACACCGCCAGCCCCACGCCGGCGCCGAAAATGGCGCCCATGATATACTGGCCCTCGGCCCCGATGTTCCAGATGCCGGCCCGAAACCCAAGGCTTAATCCCACGGCGATCAAGATCAGCGGTGCCGCCTTTACCAACAGTTGTCCGCGCAGATAAAAGGCAAACTCGCCAAAGATCGGGTCCCAGAAAATAGTGCGGATGGCCTCAATCGGGTTTTTACCCAAAAGTGCAAACAGCATCCCGCCTGCGATCATCGTCAGGGCAACGGCCAAAACCGGCGTTGCCCAAGTCCAGAACTGCGACGGCGACGGGCGTTTTTCAAGAATGAACATCTGCATACCCCGCGCAATCACCTGATTTCATCCTGGCCCTAATACCTGATCTTGCGGTGCCGCCATCCGAAAGCCTTGACCTTTGAAAAAGCCTATCCATGATGTGCCACCTCCATCCCATGCGCGCCGCCCATCATCAGGCCGATTTCATCCACTGTCAGCCCTTCGGTCGGGCGCGTCGCTGTCAATCGCCCCTCATTCAGGGCGGCGAATCTGTCGGAAACTTCCAGCAGATCATCCAGATCCTGGCTGATCACCACCACCGCAGCGCCGTCCTGCGCCCGGTTCAGAATTTCTTGCCGGATAAAGGCGGCGGCGGCGGCATCGACGCCCCATGTCGGCTGGTTGATGATCACCACCTCCGGTGCCTGGCTCAACTCGCGCCCGATCAGGAATTTTTGCAGGTTTCCGCCTGAAAGCGCGCGGGCAGCGACCCAGGTGCCGGGCGTGCGCACATCATATTGCGCGACGATCTCCTCGGCCCAAGTTCTGGTTCCGGCCCAATCAATAAAGCCCTTATGGGTCAATCCCTTGCGCACGACGCCTGACAGCAGCGCATTTTCTACAAGGCTCATATCAGGGGCTGCGGCATGACCCAAACGGTCCTCGGGCGCGACAACAAAACCCAGCGCGCGGCGCTCATTCGGGGATTTGCCGCCGATGGGGGTGCCGAAACATTTCACCATACCGGGCGCGCTGCGCAATTCGCCCGACAACGCCAGCAGCAGTTCATCCTGCCCATTCCCTGCAACCCCGGCAATCCCCAGCACCTCACCGCGCTGCACTGTAAAGCTGACATCCTTCAGCGATGTGCCGAACGGAATGGGCGAGGCGACATTCAGGCCCGCCACCTCCAACGCTGCATTGGTATCGCCCCAATCCTTGCGGGCGCTGCGGGCGGGTGGGGTCAGCACCGCGCCGACCATCAACTCGGCCATATCGCGGGCGGAGACGTCGCGCGGGGTGCAGGTGCCAACCACTTTGCCCCGGCGTAAAATCGTCGCCTCATCACACAGGGTGCGAATCTCTTCCAGCTTATGACTGATATACAAAATCGCAGTGCCTTCGGCTGACAGTTGCCGCAGGGTTTGAAACAGAATTCCGACCTCTTGCGGGGTCAGCACGCTTGTCGGCTCATCCATGATCAACAGCTTGGGGTCTTGCAGCAAGCAGCGCACGATTTCCACGCGCTGGCGTTCGCCCGCAGACAGGTCGCCGACCATGCGCGACGGGTCCAGCGGCAACCCGTATTCTTCGGATACGGCGCGGATCTTTTGCGCCAAAGTGCGCATCGGCGGCGGGCTTTCCATGCCGAGAGCCACGTTTTCCGCCACATTCAATGCCTCAAACAGGCTGAAATGCTGGAACACCATCGCCACGCCGGAACTGCGGGCCGCACTGGGCCGGGCGGGGGCATAGGGCTGGCCGCGCAGGTACATCGCGCCGCTATCGGGCTTCACCAATCCATAAATCATCTTGACGAGAGTTGATTTTCCGGCCCCGTTTTCGCCCAGCAGCGCGTGAATCTCGCCCTTGGAAATGGCGAAAGAGACATTGCTGTTGGCCACAACGCCGGGATAGGCTTTGGTAACGCCGTCAATGCGCAAAAGCTCTGGTGGCTCTGTGGTCCCGGTTGGTCTGCTTTTCATACCGCGTGCTCCTGTCGTGACGCGTGTGTTTGATCTTGTAATACTTGGGTGGCGACCCCGATTGCAATCGCTTGCGGGTGCTTGCCAAGGCGCGGGTCACCGATAGGGCAGGCAATGCGCGCAATTGCAGGGGCGGTGTGGCCCAAAGCGGCCAGTCGTTTGCGAAACCGGCTCCATTTGGTTCGCGACCCGATCAAGCCGCAGGCCCGAAAGCCGTGCGTCAGGGCAGCATGACACAAGGCAAGGTCAAGCATGTGCGAATAGGTCAAAATCAGATGCTCTGCCGCCTGTGGTGCGTGCTGCATCAAAAGCGCCGGCTCGGCGGCGGGCAGCATGGTCACGCCGTCAGGGATGGCCGCCGGAAACCGATCGGCGTGAACATCAACCCAGGTAAGCGCAACCCCGGGCAGGGGGGCCAGCACCGCCACCACTGCGCGGCCTACATGCCCCGCGCCCCAGATCCAGATGTGCCGGGTTGGCTGTGCAATTGGCTCCACCATCCAGCCCTGCATCAACCCCGGCTGCGGCAGTCGCCCCTGGCCCCGCGCCTGCGCCAAAAGGCGCGATACCGCCAGCGGCATGGCTGCGCGATCCAGCGGGCTGTCAACAGGCCGGGCAAAAACAGTTTCCTCCATATTGGCAAGGCTGTTAGCATCAAATATTTCGGTCAGCACTGTCACGGTGCCGCCGCAGCATTGGCCCAGCTTTGGCCCAAGCGGCTCTCGGTCAAGCCGCGCTGTGGTGCCAGCCGCCAGCATCGCCCGCGCCCGTGCCGCCGCCTGAAATTCCAGCGCGCCGCCGCCGATGGTTCCAGATTGCCCCGTGGGCCAGACCAGCATTGCCGCCCCGACCTCACGCGGGGAGGACCCGGCAAAGGCGGCAATCACCACCCTTGCCACTGGGCCCTGCGCAGTCACCGCTGCGCGTAGCCCCCCCAGATCAAACATCGCGCTGCCGGTCTATGGCGGCCAAAAGGCGTTCCGGCGTGGCGGGCGCGTCAAGGGCCACATAGCGTGACCCATCGCCACAAGCGGCCACCGCATCCGACAGCGCCAGAAACGCCGAAATGCCCAGCATGAACGGTGGCTCTCCTACTGCTTTGGAGCGGCCAATCGTGCTTTCCGGGTTCTGACGGCCCCACAGGGCCACGTTGAACACAGGCGGGCGGTCCGAACAGGCGGGAATTTTATAGGTGCTGGGCGCGTGGGTGCGCAACGCGCCCTTGTCGTCCCAAACCAACTCTTCCATCGTCAGCCAACCCGCGCCCTGCACATAGGCGCCTTCTATCTGGCCGATATCCAGCGCCGGGTTCAGACTTGTTCCGGTATCATGCAGCAAATCCGCCCGCAGAATTCGGTTTTCGCCGGTCAGCGTGTCAATCACCACTTCGGTCACCGCCGCGCCGTAAGCGAAATACAAAAATGGCCGCCCCTTGCCTGCCGCCCGGTCCCAGGTGATCTTGGGCGTCGCATAAAACCCGGTCGAGGACAGCGAGACCCGCCCGGCATAGGCCAGCGCTGCCGCCTCGGCAAAGCTGTAGCGCGTCACTTCGCCAATGGCCACACGCCCCCCCGCAAAGCGGATATCCTCTGGCCGGGCCTGATGCCTTTCGGCCAGAAATGCCGCCATCCGGTCGCGAATGGTCATACAGGCCACCCGCGCCGCCATCCCATTCAGATCAGAGCCGGATGAGGCCGCCGTGGCGCTGGTATTCGGTACTTTGGCCGTATCGGTTGCGGTAATCTTTACCAGATCAACGCCAATGCCAAAAACCCCGGCGGCCACCTGTGCCACTTTCTGAAACAGGCCTTGCCCCATTTCGGTGCCGCCATGGTTCAAATGAACAGAGCCGTCCTGATACACATGCACCAAAGCGCCGGCCTGATTAAGATGGGTCAGTGTAAAGGAAATCCCGAACTTCACCGGGGTCAGGGCAATGCCGCGCTTCAACACAGGGCTGCCGGCATTCCAATCAGCAATCGCAGCCCGCCGCGCCGCATAGTCTGAACCTTCTTCCAAAGCCGCAACCAACGCATGCCCGATAAAATCCTCCACGGCCATGTGAAAGGGTGTGGTCTGCACGCCCGCAGGCACAGCCACATCCCGCCCATCGGTAGCCGCGCCGACAGCCCCGCGAGAGGCAAGATCTTCCTCCCCCCGCGTTCTTTTCGGCAAAAATATCCTCGGGGGGGAAGGGTTTGCCTTGCAAACCCTGTTGGGGGGCAGACAGCCCCCCAGCCGTTTCCGCCATCTCGGCATAAAAGTTCACGCGCCGCACCGCCAACGGGTCCATCCCCAGTTCAAAGGCGATGTGATCCATCACCCGCTCTATCCCGATCATCCCTTGTGGGCCGCCAAAGCCGCGAAAGGCCGTGGCGCTTTGGGTGTTGGTGCGCAGGCGGTGGCTTTCAATCCGCACATCGGTCAGATGATAGCAATTGTCGGCATGAAGCATCGCGCGGTCCGCCACCGGGATGGACAAATCCAGCGCCCAGCCGCAGCGGAACAGATGGGTGAATTCAACCGCTGTCACGCGGCCCGTATCCTCAAACCCGACACGGTAGCGGATACGCAGATCATGGCGCTTGCCGGTGATCATCATGTCATCATCGCGGTCATAGCGCATCTTGCAGGCGTGGCCGGTGTCACGCGCGGCAATGGCGCAGGCGATGGCCAGCGCGTTGCCCTGGCTTTCCTTGCCGCCAAACCCGCCGCCCATCCGCCGTGTTTCAACCCGCACGCCATGCATCGGCACATGCAGGGCATGGGCAACCTTGTGCTGAATCTCGGTTGGGTGCTGGGTTGAGGAATGGATCAGCATATCGCCGCCCTCTTGCGGGATGGCGACTGCGATCTGACCTTCCAGATAAAAATGCTCTTGGCCGCCAACGTCCATTTCACCCTGCACCACATGCACGGCTTGGCCAAGCGCGGCGCTGGCATTGCCTTTGCTCCAGATAACCGGGCCGCTTTCAAAGCGCGAGTCGGCGGCCAGCGCCTCATCAACGGTCAGGATGGCGGGCAGGGGGGCATAGTCGATCCGGCCCAGGCGTGCAGCTTTGCGGGCCGCCAGATGGCTGGTGGCCACGACCAGAAAGACCGGCTGGCCAAGGTAATGCACGCGGCCTGTCGCCAAAAGCGGTTCGTCATGGGCCGAGGGGGAACAATCGGGCATCTCGGCAAAATCTGCCGCTGAATAGACGGCAACAACCCCCGGCGCGGCACGCACCTGTGCCAGATCAATCCCCGCAATATCGCCATGCGCGATGGTGGACAGGCCAAAGGCCAGATGCAGGGCATTGCTGGGCAAGGGGATATCATCGACATAGCGCGCGGTTCCCGTGACATGCAAAGGCGCGGCGTCATGCGCAAGGGCGTTCCCGATACTCATGCTGTCACCTCGAACAAATTGACCGGGGTTCCGGCCAGATCATGAAAGTAGCGCAGCAGCATATTGCCCGCCGCGGTGCTGCGGTAAGCGGCAGATGCGCGCATATCGCTGAGCGGCGCGAAATCGGCGCGCAGCGCTGCGCGGGCCGTCCTCATGGTTTCAAGCGTCCAGGCCTTGCCCAGCAAGGCCGCCTCGGCCGCAGCCGCGCGTTTCGGGGTGCCCGCCATACCGCCATAAGCAAGCCGGGCGTCTTGTACAGTCCCATCCGCTACGGTCACATTGAAGCAGCCGCACACCGCCGATATATCTTGGTCAAACCGCTTGGACAGCTTGTAGCAACGCAAGGCCGGCGCGGTCTTGGGAAAGGTGATCGCTGCTACAAATTCACCCGGCAGGCGATCTTGTTTGCGGTAGTCGAGAAAGAAATCCTCCAGCGCCAAATCGCGCAGGGCGTCACCTTGGCGCAGGTGCAGCCTGGCCCCCAGCGCGATCAAGGCGGGCGGTCCATCGCCGATGGGGGAGCCGTTGGCGATATTGCCGCCGATGGTGGCTGCATTGCGGATCTGATCGCTGGCGTAGCGGCGCAGCATCTCGGCAAAAGACGGCAGGGTAGGGGCTACGGCAGCCATGAGCTGATTGATTGTCACGCCCGCGCCCACGCGCAGGGTGTCATGGCTGTCCTCGATGGCTTTCAGATCGTCAATGCCGCCAAGGAAGGCCACGGGCGACAGGTCGCGCAATTGTTTGGTGACCCATAGCCCCACATCGGTCGCCCCCGCGATCAAGGTGGCGGTTGGATTGGCCGCGTACCAGCGCGCGAGATCGTCGCTGGTCTTGGGCTGATAGGCAAGCGCGGGGGGGCTGTCTGCCCCCCCACAGGGTTTGCCGGGCAAACCCTTCCCCCCCGAGGATATTTTTGCCGAAAAGAAAGCCGGATTTGAGTCTTGGTCAAGCCACTGTGGAACGGGGGCTGCCTCGGCTGCCTTGGCGGCACGAATGATCGGGGCGTAGCCGGTACAGCGGCACAGATTGCCTGCCAGAACGGTGTCATGGTCGGTGCGCCCTGTGGTATGGGCGGTGACCATAGAGACGACGAACCCCGGTGTACAAAAGCCGCATTGGGACCCATGGTGGGTGACCATTGCCGCTTGAACCGGGTGTGGGGTGCCATCGGGGGCAATCAGCCCTTCGATGGTGCGCACCGACTTGCCTTGCAGTTGCGGCATGAACAAGATGCAGGCATTCAGCGATTTTGGGCCAGCGCTGTCTGTCACCATGACAGTGCAGGCGCCACAATCGCCCTCATTGCAGCCTTCCTTGGTGCCGGTCAGCCCGCGCATCTCACGCAGCCAATCCAGCAGGGTTTGCGTCGGAGACACATCCGAAAGGCAAACTGGCGTTCCGTTCAGGTGAAACGCAATATCCGTCATGTGAAAAATCCGCCGCGGTCTCTGCGTCACTGGCCAATGCGTGCCCGCCCGATGCGGCGTAAAACAGGCCACGCGCCCTTGTTGGTTCTGGTATCAAGACTGGCCTGCGACAAAATAGCAAATCTATTTTCACTTGCCATGCCAGAAAGTCCTTTCGGATTTGATTGATAATCGGCGGCGAAGATTGAAAACCTGAGGCGGATTGTTCGCGCACCCTTTCCCTTTGGCCTGCCGCTGGGCTAGGGTCGGCGCATGTCAGCACCCCGATTTATTCATCTGCGCACCCATAGCGAATATTCCTTGCTGGAAGGCGCGGTCCCGCTTCGCACCTTGATCGAGCTGTGTGTGGCGCAGGCGATGCCTGCCGTGGCGGTGACCGATACCAACAACATGTTCGCCGCGTTGGAGTTTTCGACGCTGGCGGCGGCTGCCGGTTTGCAACCGATTGTCGGCTGCCAGGTCGCGGTGAATTACGACCCGCCGCAGCCCGGTGAAAAGCCGCGTCAGCCCGCGCCCCTTGTGCTGTTGGCACAAGATCAGGCGGGCTATATGAACCTGATGAAGCTGAACACCTGTCTATATGTGGGCACGGGCGGGCAGTTGCCGCAGGTGACGCTGGCGCAGTTGGAGGCACATTCGGCGGGGCTGATTTGCCTGACGGGGGGGGCGGAAGGGCCAGTGGGCAAGCTGTTGCAATCGGCGCAGATGCCCAAGGCGCGGGCGTTGATGGGGCGGTTGGCGGCGGCATTTGCGGACCGGCTTTATGTTGAATTGCAGCGCCATCCGGGCGCGGGTGGGCAGCTGACCGAAGGCGAGCGGGCATCGGAACGCGGTTTTGTTGAAATGGCCTATGAACTGGGCCTGCCCCTGGTTGCGACCAATGATGTCTATTTTCCGAAAGCGTCGATGTATGAGGCGCATGACGCGCTGATCTGCATCGCCGAGGGGGCCTATGTTGACCAGCAACAGCCGCGCCGCCGTCTGACACCGCAGCATTATTTCAAGACCGAAGCCGAGATGGCGACGCTCTTCGCCGATCTGCCGGAGGCACTGGAAAACACGGTTGAAATTGCCCGGCGCTGCGCGTTCAAAGTGGCAAAACATGCGCCGATCCTGCCGAAATTTGCCGATGATGAGGTGAATGAGCTGCGCCGTCAGGCCAATGCCGGTTTGCAGGCGCGGCTGGCGGTCATTCCGCATGCGGCCAGCGTGGAAGACTACCAAGCGCGGCTGGATTTTGAGTTGGACATCATCATCGGGATGCAGTTCCCCGGCTATTTCCTGATCGTTGCCGATTTCATCAAATGGGCCAAGGATGCGGGGATACCGGTAGGGCCGGGGCGGGGGTCGGGTGCGGGGTCGCTGGTGGCCTATGCGCTGACAATTACCGACCTTGACCCATTGCGCTATTCCCTTTTGTTTGAACGCTTTCTTAACCCCGAGCGGGTATCCATGCCTGACTTTGATATCGACTTTTGCATGGATCGCCGCGAGGAGGTGATCCAATATGTTCAAGGCAAATACGGGCGTGACCGGGTCGGGCAGATCATCACCTTTGGCGCGCTGTTGTCCAAGGCTGCGATCCGCGATGTGGGGCGGGTTTTGCAAATTTCCTACGGGCAGGTAGACCGGCTGTCCAAGATGATTCCGGTTGAGGGGGTCAAACCCGTGTCGATCACCAAGGCACTGGCGGATGAGCCGCGTCTGCGTGAGGCGGCCAAGGAAGAAGTTGTCGCCCGGCTGTTGAATTATGGTCAGCAGGTCGAAGGTTTGCTGCGCAACGCGTCCACCCATGCGGCGGGTGTGGTGATCGGTGACCGGCCTTTGGATGAGTTGGTGCCACTGTACCAAGACCCGAAATCGGATATGCCCGCGACCCAGTTCAACATGAAATGGGTGGAGGCGGCGGGGCTGGTCAAGTTTGACTTTCTGGGTCTGAAAACCCTGACGGTGATCGAATCCGCGCTGAACCTGCTGCGCCTGCGCGGGGTTGATCTTGATATTTCCATGATCCCGCTGGATGATGAAAAAACCTATCAGCTTTATGCCGCTGCCAAAACCGTTGCCGTGTTTCAGGTGGAAAGCTCTGGCATGATGGATGCGCTGCGGCGCATGAAACCGACCTGCATTGAGGATATCGTGGCGCTGGTGGCGCTGTACCGCCCCGGCCCGATGGAAAACATTCCAACCTATTGCGAGGTGAAAAACGGGTTGAAAGAGATCGAGTTGGTGCATCCGACCATCGACCATCTTTTGGCGGAAACGCAAGGAATTATCGTTTACCAAGAACAGGTTATGCAGATTGCGCAGGTCATGGGCGGCTATTCGCTGGGCGGCGCGGATTTGCTGCGCCGGGCGATGGGCAAAAAGATCGCGGCCGAAATGGCCAAGGAACGGCCCAAGTTCATCGAAGGTGCGAAGAAAACCCATAATGTCGACGCCAAAAAGGCGGGTGAGGTTTTTGACCTGCTGGAAAAATTCGCCAATTACGGTTTCAACAAATCCCACGCGGCGGCCTATGCCGTTGTCAGCTATCAAACCGGCTATCTGAAGGCGAATTACCCGGTTGAATTCATGGCCGGCGTGATGAACTGCGATATGCACCTGACCGACAAGCTTGCGGTGTATAAGCGCGAGGTGGACAAGCTGGGGATAAAGACCATCGCGCCTTGCGTGAACGCCTCGCTTGCCACTTTTACGGTGCGTGACGGGGCACTGGTCTATGCGCTGGGCGCGCTGAAAAACGTCGGCGTCGAGGCGATGAAGATGATCGTGGCAGCCCGTGTGACCGACCGGGGCGAGAAACCCTTTGCCAGCCTGTTTGACTTTGCCCGCCGTGTGGATCTGAAACGTGTTGGCAAGCGCCCCCTGGAAATGCTCGCCCGTGCCGGGGCGTTTGATACGCTTGACCCCAACCGCGCCCGGGTGTTTGAGGCGCTGGACGGGCTTTCCGCCTATTCTGCCGCGATCCATGCGGCAAAAACCTCTAATCAGACCAGCCTGTTCGGAGAGGCGGGCGAGGATGTACCAGAACCCCGGCTTGGGTCGCGCGATGATTGGCTGCCGGTGGAACGGCTGACCGAGGAGCATAAGGCGATTGGCTTTTACCTTTCGGGCCACCCGCTGGATGACTATATGAGCCCGCTCAAACGAAAGGGTGTGGCCACCCTGGCCGAGATTACGGCCCGCGCTGAAAACGGTGCGATGGTGGCGAAAATCGCGGGCTCGGTCAGTTCCAAACAAGAACGCAAATCGGCGCGGGGCAACCGTTTTGCCTTTGTGCAGTTGTCAGACCCCACCGGGCTTTATGAGGTGACGGTGTTTTCTGACACGCTGGAGGCCGCGCGCGATTTGCTGGAACCGGGAATGAATGTGGTTCTGACCGTCGAGGCGACACTGGAAGGCGAAACCCTGAAACTGCTGGCGCGCGCCGCCCAGCCGATTGATTCTGTGGCGGCAGAGGCCGGGGGCAATGCGCTGCGCATCCATATTGACCGGGTTGAGGCCGCAGCCGCGGTTGCTGCGTTGTTGGAACGGGTGCTGAAAGATGGCGGTCGCAACCGCGGCGCGGTTACGATCTGCGTGCCCGATACGATCTCGGGGCAGGAAATTGATCTGGAATTACCGCGCGAATACCCGGTTAGCCCGCAGATCAAAGGCGCGTTAAAGGCCATGACCGGCGTTGTGATGGTCGAAGATCTTTGACCTGTTGTTTATGCAAAACATTGGCTTGCGTGACAAAGCCCACAGCCTGCGGGCAAAAAGGCCGCGCCATTCGGCTTACCAATGCGGCGGGCGCTGATCGGTAAAGACCGCCCCTTCCTCATCCGGGCCGGCAATGCGGTTCAGCACAAGCGCCATGCGGCGGGTCAGGCGGTCAATCTCATCGGCTTGGCGGGCCACGATATCCGACAAATCATCAACCGTGCGGGTCAGATGCGCCACGCGTTCCTCTATTGCGTCAATCCTGTCGGTCATGAATGTCATCCCTTGCTTGCCGCGCCGTGCCCCATCCGCTACACCGCCGCAGCATAAGCTGCAAAGGGTTTCCCGATGGCCAAAGATAAACAACCCCGTAAACCACGCGCTGAAACGCCCAAAGGCTTTCGCGATTATTTCGGTGCTGATGTCATAGAACGCCGCGACATGCTGGCGAAAATTTCCGCGGTGTATGAGCGGTATGGCTTTGACCCGCTGGAAACCAGCGCTGTGGAAACGGTAGAGGCGCTGGGCAAATTCCTGCCCGATGTTGACCGCCCCAATGAAGGCGTGTTCGGCTGGCAAGATGAAGACGGCGACTGGCTGGCCCTGCGCTATGACCTGACAGCACCCCTGGCCCGCGTGGCGGCCCAGTTCCGCAATGAGTTGCCAACGCCCTACCGCCGCTATGCTTTCGGCCCGGTCTGGCGCAATGAAAAGCCCGGTCCGGGGCGGTTCCGGCAGTTTTATCAATGCGATGCCGATACCGTGGGCGCGCCGAGCGTTGCCGCAGATGCCGAGATTTGCGCCATGCTGGCCGATGCGCTGGAAGAAGTGGGGATTGAGCGCGGCGATTACATTATTCGCGTCAATAACCGCAAGGTGTTGAATGGGGTTCTCGAAGCGGCAGGCGTATTCGAGTCCCAACGATCCAGAAAAATTTGTTGAAGAGCGTGGCATCGATGCTACCCGCGAAGCTGTTTGTACGAATAAAAGGCACATATCTTTGACCGCCTGATGACGTGATGAGGACGCTGGATAAGTTTGATAAGGATTGGCTCCGCCGGAATAACCCAATTGTTAGGCGATGGTATACAAAGCGTGCGGGGCTTACATTTCAGCATTACGGGTGCCGACTTATCATTGAAGGTTTCATGAAATTTCTAAATGCTCGGGCATGAAACCAATCAAGCGGCTTTGAAAAATCTTCGTGAGGTGGTTGGATTTCGAACTATTGGGAGACTGGAGGGCGTTAGAAGAATTAGAAGATATCTTATGATCTCCTCGCCGCCCAAGGCTACGGCCCCGACCGCATCGTCATTGACCCCTCGGTCGTGCGCGGCCTCGGCTACTATACCGGCCCGGTTTATGAGGCGGAACTGACCTTTGAAATCCTCGACGAAAAGGGCCGCAAGCGGCAGTTTGGCTCGGTTGCCGGGGGCGGGCGCTATGATGATCTGGTCAAGCGCTTTACCGGGCAAGCGGTGCCGGCCACGGGGGTTTCCATTGGGGTTGACCGTTTGCTGGCGGCGCTGCGGGCCAAGGGCCGCGCGGGGGTGCAAGCGCCCGGCCCGGTGGTTGTAACGGTGATGGACCGCGACCGGATGGCCGATTACATGGCGATGGTGGGCGATTTGCGCCGTGCCGGTATTCGCGCGGAAATGTATCTGGGCAACCCGAAAAACTTTGGCAACCAGTTGAAATACGCCGATAAACGCGGCAGCCCCATCGCCATTATCCAGGGCGGGGATGAGGCGGCCAAGGGGGTGGTTATCCTCAAAGACCTGATCCTTGGTGCAAAAATCGCCGAAAACGCCACGCTGGAGGAATGGAAAGACCGCCCCGCACAGGTCGAAGTGCCGCTGACTGAACTGGTCGCAGCGGTACAGAAAATGTTGGCACTTTACAAAGATTTGGCCCCATGACCAGCCGTGCCGCGATTCGGGCCGAGGCCGAGGCGCTGTTTGCCGCCTTCAAAGCTGCGGGGGCAGAGGCGGTAGAGGCAGATACCCTGCTGCCCGCCGAAACCCTGCTTGACCTTTATGGCGAGGATATTCGCGCGCGCGCCTATGTCACCAGCGACCCGCTGCGCGGTGAAATGATGCTGCGCCCGGATTTCACGGTGCCGGTGGTGCAGGCCCATATGAAGGGCGGGGCCGAACCTGCGCGCTATTGCTACATCGGTGAGGTGTACCGCAAGCAAGATCAGCTTGGCCCCCGCGCCAGCGAGTACCTGCAAGTCGGGTTTGAGCTGTTTGACCGGGTGGCCCCCGAGGCGGCGGATGCCGAGTTGTTCGCGCTGTTTCATGGGCTGCTGGCCCCCTTGGGGCTGCGGCCTGCAACTGGCGACATCGGAATTTTGATGGCGGCGGTGAACGGGCTTTCAACCACGGATCGGCGCAAGGCGGCGCTGCTGCGCCATATCTGGCGACCGGCGCGGTTTCGCAAATTGCTGGACCGGTTTTCGGGGCGGGCACCAATGCCGCAGGCCCGCGCTGACCTGTTGGCGCGGCTGGGCTGCGATGCGGCAGATGCGCTGATTGCGGCGGCAGGGCCGTTGATTGGCCTGCGGTCGGAAGCCGAGATTGCGGCGCGCGCCGAGGCCCTGATCGAAGATGCCGAAACGCCTGCCCTGAAAGCGCCCGAGGCGGCGTTGCTTTATGATTTGTTGACGTTGCAAGCCCCGGCGCGGGCGGCGCTGTCGCATCTGCGCGGGATCACCTTCATGTTGCCCGCGATTGCGCCCGCGGTGGACCGATTTGCCACCCGACTGGACGCGCTGGAACGCCACGGTATCAACCCGTCCGACATCCCGTTCGAGGCCAGCCATGGGCGGTCTTCGATGGAATATTACGATGGGTTTGTATTCAGCTTTCACGCTGCCGACGCAGGGCCACCCGTGGCAACCGGTGGGCGCTATGATGCGCTGACGGCGGTGCTGGGGCAGGGCCGCTCAATTCCGGCGGTGGGCGGAATTATTCGGCCCGGACGGGTTGCAAGCCTGCGGGAGGCACTGGAATGAGCCTGAAAATCGGGGTGCCGTCAAAAGGGCGGCTGATGGAAAAGACCTTTGACTGGTTCGGTGCGCGCGGCGTGACCATGGCGCGAACCGGGTCAGACCGGGAATATGCGGGCGCGGTTGACGGCGTGCAAGGGGTAGAGCTGGTTCTGCTGTCCGCCGGGGAAATTCCGCGGGAACTGGCGGCGGGGCGGATTCACCTTGGGGTGACCGGGTCCGACCTTGTGCGCGACAAACTGGCGGATTGGCGGGCGCAGGTGCAAGAACTGGCGCAGCTTGGGTTCGGCCATGCCGATCTGATTATCGCGGTGCCGGTGGCCTGGATTGATGTGGATACGGTTGATGACCTTGACGCGGCGGCGGCGGCATTTCGCAAGGCGCATGGGTTTCGCATGCGGATTGCCACAAAATATCACCGGCTGGTGCGTGAGTTTTTGACGGCGCAAGGGGTTGCAGATTATCAATTGGTGGATAGTCAGGGGGCAACCGAAGGCACGGTGAAAAACCTGACGGCAGAAGCGATTGCCGATATAACCTCATCAGGGGAAACCCTGCGGGCGAACCATTTGAAAATCTTGTCTGACGGGTTGGTGCATGCCAGCCAGGCCACGCTTTTTGCGGCGCGTGCGGCAGAGTGGCCGCCAGAGACGCAGGCCACGTTCAGGCAATTGGCCCAGCAGCTTGGCGTTGCGGATGATCTGCAAGCGGGGGCTGTGGTCACGCGCTGACGGGCGTGCGATCTTGCTTTGTGCGGCAGCCAATCCCTGCGCTGATTCAGGGTAAACCGAGTCAGCGCAGCCCGATATCAGCCAGCGCGCGGGCCAGCTCGGCTGGCAAAGGGTCGTCGGTGGTGCGGGCTTTGGGCAGGTCGCGCGGTGCATCCTCGGGCGTCAGGTAGCGCCAGCCCTGAAAGGGGCGGCGGGGGGCGGCCTCGGTGCGGTGAATCTCGGGGTTCAGCACCAGACCGCAGCGCAGAATACCATCTTCGCCGTTGATTTCTTCAAGCGCGGTGATGCGTTGGCGGGCCAGTATGGTGCCCTTGAACACCCAATAGAGCGAGCCGCCATTCAGCAACGCGTCGCTGCGCTTTGGCCACATACGCGTGATGTGGCGCGGCAACCCATCGGGCCAATGCATGCGCCGCTGGGCTTGCCATGCCGCAAGCTCTTCGACGGTTTCGGTGCCAACGCAAAGCTTCAGCAGATTGATGGTATCAGTTTTCATGTCGCTCTTTTCGATGCGTGCCACGGTTTTTCCTTGGTCTGTCCAAATTAACCTCTTTGGCGGCCGCGACAAGGGCAAGCCTGCGTTGACCTTGCCACATTCCCGGCCTATTTTGCGGATTCGCGCGCAAGCACCCCTATATGTTCACCGCCCTACCCAAAAGGACCGCCCCATGTCCCGTTTTTCCGCCCCTATCGCCGAGGCCATCTGGGATATGAAGTATCGGCTGAAACAGCAAGATGGCACACCGATTGACGGCACGGTCGAGGATACCTGGCGGCGGATTGCGCGGGCGATGGCCGCAGGCGAAAAAGACCCGGCACATTGGGAAGGCGTGTTCTACAACGCTTTGGACGGATTCAAATATCTTCCTGCCGGGCGCATTACCGCCGGGGCCGGGACAGACCGTTCGGTGACGCTGTTCAACTGCTTTGTCATGGGCACGGTGCCTGATGATATGGGCGGAATTTTCGACATGCTGAAAGAGGCCGCGCTGACCATGCAGCAGGGCGGCGGAATCGGCTATGATTTCAGTACGATACGCCCGCGCGGGGCCGAGGTGAAGGGCGTGGCTGCTGATGCCTCTGGCCCGTTGTCCTTCATGGATGTCTGGGATGCGATGTGCCGCACGATCATGTCGGCGGGGTCACGCCGGGGCGCGATGATGGCTACGATGCGCTGCGACCACCCCGATATCGAGGCGTTTATCGAGGCGAAAAAAGACCCGGCCCGTTTGCGGATGTTCAACCTGTCTGTGCTGGTAACCGATGCGTTCATGGCGGCGGTCAAGGCCGACGGGCCGTGGGAGCTGATGTTTGGTGACAAGGTCTATCACACTGTCAACGCCCGCGATCTGTGGCACAAGATCATGCGCAACACCTATGATTTCGCCGAGCCGGGGGTGATTTTCATCGACCGGATCAATGCGGCAAACAACCTGTCTTATTGCGAGACAATCGCAGCGACCAACCCCTGCGGCGAGCAGCCCTTGCCACCCTATGGGGCCTGTTTGCTGGGCTCGATCAATCTGGCAACCTTGGTGACGGACCCTTTCGGACCCAAGGCAGAGCTGGACCCCGAGGCACTCAAGACGCTGGTGGCGACCGCCATTCGAATGATGGACAACGTGATTGATGCCAGCCGCTTTCCCTTGCCGCAGCAGCAGGCCGAGGCCAAGGCCAAGCGCCGGATCGGGCTGGGCGTAACTGGGCTTGCCGATGCGTTGCTGATGCTGGGCCTGCGCTACGGCGATGAACAGGCGGCGGCGCAGACCGAACGCTGGATGAAGGCGATTGCGCGGGCGGCCTATTTGGCAAGCGTGGAACTGGCCAAGGAAAAAGGCGCGTTCCCGTTGTTTGATGCCAAGAAATATCTGGCCTCCGGGACGATGATGGCCATGGACGAAGATGTGCGCGAGGCGATCCGCAGCCATGGAATCCGCAACGCGCTTTTGACCTCGATCGCGCCGACGGGCACGATCAGCTTGTATGCCGGCAATGTCTCCAGCGGAATTGAGCCGGTGTTCGCCTATGCCTATACCCGCAAGGTCTTGCAAAAAGATGGTAGCCGATCCGAGGAAGAAGTGGTCGATTACGCCGTGCGGCTGTGGCGCGATTTGCACGGTGATACGCCCTTGCCTGATTATTTCGTCAACGCCCAGACCCTGCCACCTTTGGACCATGTGCGCATGCAGGCGGCGGCGCAGAAATGGGTGGACAGCAGTATCTCCAAAACCATCAACTGCCCGGAAGACATCAGCTTTGACGCCTTCGAAGAGGTTTATATGGCCGCTTGGGATAGCGGCTGCAAAGGCTGTACCACCTACCGCCCCAATGATGTCACCGGATCGGTTCTGACGGTGAATGAGGCCACAGAACAGGTGCCAGAGGCAGATCAGGGTGCCGAAGTGGTCTACCTGACCGAGCCGCTGGACCGACCGGCCTCGCTGGAGGGGGCCACTTACAAGGTGAAATGGCCGGGGTCGGAACATGCGCTGTATATCACGATCAATGACATCATCATCTCGGGGCATCGCCGCCCGTTTGAAGTGTTCATCAATTCCAAGAACATGGAACACTTCGCCTGGACCGTGGCGCTGACCCGGATGATTTCGGCGGTGTTTCGGCGTGGCGGTGATGTCTCCTTCGTGGTCGAGGAATTGAAAGCCGTGTTCGATCCGCGCGGCGGCGCCTGGGTGGAGGGACGGTATATCCCGTCAATCCTGGCCGCGATCGGTGGCGTGATAGAGCGCCATTTGATCGTGATCGGCTTTATCGAGGGCGAGGGAATGGGCCTGAAATCGGACCCGAAGGCCGAGGTTCTGTCAATGGCGACGCCGAAACGAAAGTCATGCTCCTCTTGCGGCAGTTATGAAATGCGGATGGTCGAAGGCTGCATGACCTGCGCGAACTGTGGCTATTCGAAATGCGGCTAGGGCAAGCGGTGGACGAACCGAGAAAAACCATAACCGTGCGCAGGCGAAACCAT
>NZ_JAUCDA010000006.1:0-61693 GCF_034675685.1 Pseudorhodobacter sp.
ACAATTACATGCCGCTTTCGGATTGGCGGGATGGGTACGAACATGCCGATGCTGACCATAAATCCATCTATGACCTGGAGTATCTGAGCCGCAATGTTTTGGGCGGCGAGGGATATGATTGGTACTATGACGGCCCTGAGGGCGAAGCCGCGCAGCGCCGTTTGCCAATTGAGGACGGCGCCCATGATGAGCCGTGGGTGTTTCGCTACAAAGATCTGAAAAGCTGGTGGCTGAATGAACATCATGAGCGGATAGATGGGGCCCGGCAGCCTGTGCCAACCGATTGGGTTCCACAATCAAAGCCTATTCGTTTCACCGAATATGGCTGTGCGGCCATCGACAAAGGCGCGAACCAGCCCAATAAGTTCCTTGATCCCAAATCATCGGAATCGAGCCTGCCAAACCATTCGAATGGCCGGCGCGATGATCTGATGCAGATGCAATATTTGCGGGCAATGGCGTTGGCATGGGCCAAGCCTGAAAACAATCCGGTATCGGCGATCTATGCCAAACCCATGCTGGATATGGACCGTGCGCATGTTTGGGCATGGGACGCGCGCCCGTTTCCGCAGTTTCCCAACAACGCGGCCCTTTGGTCTGATGGTGAGAATTATTCGCGCGGTCACTGGCTTACTGGGCGCAGCAGCAATCAGCCGCTTTCGCTTGTCGTTGCAGAGATTTGCGAACGCTCTGGCGTGAGGCAATCTGATGTGTCTGGTCTGTTCGGGGTTGTGCGCGGCTATGCACCCGAAGGGGTTGGCACCGCCCGCGCCGCCTTGCAGCCCTTGATGCTGGCCTATGGGTTTGAGGCGATCGAACGCGAAGGGCGGTTGATATTTCAAATGCGCGGCAATCAAAAGCCGGTCCCGATCGAACGTGAGCGGTTGGCCGAAACCGGCGCGTTGGCGGGAACCATAGAGACGATGCGCACGCCTGCAGCAGAAACGGCTGGCCGCGTTCGGATGAATTTCATCGAGGCCGAGGCCGATTTTTCTGCTCGGCAGGTGGAAGCGATCTTTCCTGATGAAGAAAGCTTTGGCGTGTCGCAGGGCGATCTTGCCCTGACGCTGACGGATGCCGAGGGGCGCAGCATCGCCGAGCGCTGGCTTTCCGAAGCGCGCGTTGCCCGTGACACCGCGCGGCTTGCCTTGCCGCGATCATTGGCCCATCTGGGGGCCGGCGATGTGGTTGAACTGGACGGGTTGACTTACCGCATTGACAGGGTTGAGCAAACGGAAACCTTGCTGGTCGATGCGGTCCGGGTAGAGCGGTCGGTCTATAGCCCTTCGGATGTGACCGACGAGCGCCGACAGGTCAACCAGTTTGTCGCCCCGGTTCCGGTCTATCCGGTTTTTCTGGACTTGCCGCTGTTGACGGGTAACGAGGCAGAGCATGCGCCGCATATTGCAGTGACGGCAAAGCCCTGGCCGCAATCGGTCGCGGTGTGGAGTGCGGTTCACGACGCCGGCTATGTGCTTAATCGGCTGGTCACGCGCCCATCGACGCTTGGCGTGACACAGACCCCCCTGTTGTCAGCCCGACCCGGACTGTGGGATAAAGGAAGGCCGCTGCGCATCAAGATGAGCCATGGCACACTTTCCGCAACGGACGCGCAGGGGGTTCTGGATGGTGCCAATGTGCTGGCCATCGGGGATGGAAGTTCGGACAATTGGGAGCTGTTCCAATTTGCAGACTGCACCCTGATCGAGCCGGGCGTCTATGAGGTCAGTCAACGCCTTCGCGGGCAGTTGGGAACCGATGGAAACATGCCCGAGGTCTGGCAACCGGGCAGTATCGTGGTGCTGGTGGACGCGGCACTGACGCAGATTGATTTGGCGCAATCTGCGCGGGGTTTGGCGCGCAACTATCGCATAGGTGCGGCAGGGCGCGGCATTGACGACCCTGAGGTCGTACATCGGGTAGAGGCGTTTTCCGGCATTGGCCTGCGGCCATATTCGCCCGCGCATTTAGGGGCGAAACTGCTGCCCAATGGCGACCGCATGATTTCATGGCTGCGCCGAACACGAATCGATGGCGACAGTTGGGAATCTTACGAGGTGCCCTTGGGCGAAGTACAAGAGCAGTATCTGATACGGGTTTTTGTGGTCGGCACCATGGTTCGCGAATTCACAACCACAACCAGCAGTTGGCTCTATACAAACGTAATGTTTCTTGCTGATTCCACGTTGGGGGGCGTGACGGTTTCAGTCGCGCAGATATCGGATCGGTTTGGGCCGGGCCGCTTTACCGAGCTGGCACTTTGAACATGGGGGGCAGATGCGCCAGATCCTGATCGGTGATATCATCGCGGCGGCACGATCATTGCTGGAAGTGCCGCCGCAGGCGTGGGCGCAGACTGCAACAACCATGCTTGATCATGCTCATATGGCTGACAAGGTGGTGAAACGCACAGGCGTGCCCCATCGAAAATGGGGCAATGGCAGCCTGATGGCCGCCGCCTTTCCAACACCGAAAAGCGCCGAGCCCTTTTTGAACAACCCTGCCTATATCGAGGCAATGCACCTTGTCTTGCAGCAGTTGATTGCCTGGAGGCGCGCCAACCGCAGGTGAAATCGGCGTCAGGACGCCGGAAACGACTGACCTGCGATGGACGTTGGCAGGTGTTTTCGCTTATAGTGTCGCCTTGAACATTCAGGAGACCAGCCTTGGCGGAAAAACAAAAGAAAGTCGCTAGCATTGATCCGGTTTGGCAATCTGTCTGCCAAGAGGCGGTGCAGGCTATTGCAGCAGAGCCGCTTTTGGGTGGGTTGATTCACTCCAGCGTTTTGCATCATCCCTCGTTTGAGCGGGCATTGGCTTACCGGTTCTCGCTAAAGCTTGCCTCTGCCGAGATGAGTGAGCAAATCTTGCGTGAAATTGCCGACAAGGCTTTTGCGTCAGATGCCCAGTTGGGACAATTCGCGCGGGCCGATATTACCGCCGTGCTGGATCGTGACCCGGCCTGCAACCGCTATCTTCAGCCATTGCTGTTTTTCAAGGGGTTTCAGGCGGTTCAGGCCTATCGCATTGGCCATTGGCTTTGGGCGCAAGGGCGGCAGGATTTGGCGTATTTCGTACAAATGCGGGTATCAGAGGTGTTTGGCGTTGATATCCACCCCGCTGCAAAAATTGGGCGCGGCATCATGATAGACCATGCCCATTCGATCGTGATCGGTGAAACGGCTGTTGTTGGTGACAATGTTTCAATGCTGCATTCTGTAACCTTGGGCGGCACCGGCAAGGAACATGGCGACCGCCACCCGAAAATCGGTGACGGTGTTTTGATCGGGGCGGGCGCGAAAGTCTTGGGCAATATCAAGATCGGGCGCTGTTCGCGCATCGCGGCAGGGTCGGTTGTTTTGCATGATATTCCGTGTTGCAAGACTGTTGCCGGGGTGCCCGCGCGCGTTGTGGGCGAGGCCGGGTGCGATCAACCCTCCATCACGATGGATCAGGTATTCGATCGTGAGGCCTGAACCGCATTGCCTTTGAATGAGAAACGGCCCGGCCATGAAATATGGCCGGGCCGTTTTGCTGTCTGGCCCAGATCAAGCCAGCATCGCCATCGGGTTTTCCAGGTTATCTATGACGGCCTGCAAAAAGGTGGCCCCCAAAGCGCCATCAATCACGCGGTGATCGACCGAAAGCGTCATCGACATGACGGTCGCCACCACTATCTCGCCCGCAGCATTGACAACCGGCCGTTTCACGCCGGCACCAACTGCAAGGATAGAGCCATGCGGCGGGTTGATCACGGCATCGAAATTATCAATTCCCATCATCCCGAGGTTGGAAATGGCAAAACTGCCGCCCTGATACTCATGTGGTGCCAGCTTTCTGGTTTTGGCACGGGTCGCCAGGTCTTTCATTTCTGCCGAAAGCGCCGAGAGCGACTTTTGATGTGCATCGCGCAAGACCGGTGTGAACAGTCCACCCTCAATTGCCACGGCCACCGCGACATCTGACGGCTTCAGCTTCAATATCCGATCTCCGGCCCATACCGCGTTGCAATCTGGCACGGTTTGCAACGCGTTGGCGCAAGCCTTGATGATGAAGTCATTGATCGACAGCTTCACCCCACGCCCTTCCAACTGTTTGTTGAGCGTGGCGCGAAAAGCCATCAAAGTATCAAGCTGCACGTCACGGCGCAGATAGAAATGCGGGATGGTTTGCTTGGCTTCGGTCAGACGGGCTGCAATGATCTTGCGCATACCGTCCAACGGAACCTCAGTATAGTCGCGGTCGGCGAACATCTTTTTCACCGTTTCGGCCAAGGCGCCTGTTGCCATTGCAGGCGCCGAAGTCGCTGCCGGTGCGGGGGCGGGGGCGGCTGCCGGGGCTGCGGTGCTGGTTGCTGCGGGCTTCGCAGCTTCAACATCGGCCTTCACAATCCGGCCATGCGGGCCAGAGCCGCTGATCTGCGCCAGATCAATGCCTTTTTCAGCCGCAATTCGCCGCGCGAGGGGGGATGCAAAGACGCGCGCGCCTGCGGGTTTCGCGGTTGCCGGGGCAGGGGCCGCGGTGACTTCAGCGGCCTCGGGTTTGGCGGTTTGTGCTTTGGCCGCGTCTTTTTGCGGGGTAACGTCGCTGGCAGCGGCGTCTTCGCCCTCTTCCAGCAGCACAGCAATAGGGCTGTTTACCTTCACCCCTGCCGTACCTTCCGTGATTAGAATTTTGCCGATGATGCCCTCATCGACGGCTTCAAATTCCATGGTGGCTTTGTCGGTTTCAATCTCGGCCAGAATATCGCCGGATTTTACCGTGTCGCCTTCTTTTACCAACCATTTTGCAAGCGTGCCTTCTTCCATCGTGGGGGAAAGCGCGGGCATTAAGATTTGTGTCGCCATTGCGTTTCTCCTTAGCGGTAGCAGACAGATTTAACGGCCTCGACCACTTCGGCGGTCGTGATCAATGCGTGTTTTTCAAGATTGGCAGCGTAGGGCATTGGCACATCCTTGCCGGTGCAGTTGATCACTGGCGCGTCCAGATAATCGAAGGCACGTTGCATGATCGTAGCCGAGATGTGGTTGCCGATCGACCCCACGGGCCAGCCTTCCTCAACCGTGACACAACGGTTGGTTTTCTGCACACTTGCCAGAACCGTGTCGTAATCAATCGGGCGCAGGGTGCGCAGGTCGATCACTTCGGCAGAAATCCCATCTTCGGCCAGCTTGTCCGCAGCTTCCAGCGCATAGGTCATGCCAATACCGAAAGACACGATTGTAACATCCGATCCCTCGCGCCAAATCCGGGCCTTGCCAAAGGGAATGGTGAAATCTTCCAGATCCGGTACATCAAAGGATTTGCCATACATGATTTCATTTTCAAGGAAGATCACCGGATTGGGATCGCGGATCGCCTGTTTCAGCAGGCCTTTCGCATCCGCCGCCGAATAGGGCATCACCACCTTCAGCCCCGGAACCATTGCATACCAAGCGGCAAAATCCTGGCTGTGCTGCGCCCCCACACGGGCCGCAGCGCCGTTGGCGCCCCGAAACACAATCGGGCACCCCATTTGCCCCCCCGACATATACAGCGTCTTGGCGGCCGAGTTGATGATCTGATCAATCGCCTGCATGGCAAAGTTGAAGGTCATGAACTCAACAATCGGGTTCAGGCCAGCAAAGGCCGCGCCCACGGCGATTCCGGTAAACCCATGTTCGGTGATCGGCGTATCAACCACGCGGCGGGGGCCGAATTCATCCAGCAAACCTTGGCTGATCTTGTAGGCCCCCTGGTATTCGCCAACCTCTTCGCCCATCAGAAACACCAGCTCGTTGGCGCGCATTTCTTCGGCCATCGCTTCGCGCAACGCTTCACGCACCGTCATGGTTTTCATCGGCGTGCCTTCTGGCCAATCGGGAGAGGCGTTGGATTTCACCTCGACCGCGGCGCTGACCGACTGTTTGGCGTTTGCATCGGCCCTTGGGGCCGTTTCGGTTTTGGTGGCGGCTGTTTCGGTGGGGGCGGCGGTATTCTCGGCGCTTTCGCCTTCCTCTACCAAAACGGCGATGGGCGTGTTGACCTTTACGCCTGCCGTTCCTTCCGCAATCAGCAGCTTGCCGACGATCCCCTCATCGACGGCCTCAAACTCCATCGTGGCCTTGTCGGTTTCGATTTCGGCCATGATATCACCGGCTTTTACGGTGTCGCCCTCTTTGACCAGCCATTTGGCCAAAGTGCCCTCTTCCATCGTTGGAGAGAGCGCCGGCATGAGAATTTTTGTTGCCATTATGTCTATCCCCCTCAGGCGTAAATATCTGTCCAAAGCTCGTCCAATGCGGGCTCCGGGCTATCTTTGGCGAATTCGGCCAACTCGTTGACGACCGCCTTGATCTCTTTGTCGATGGCTTTCAGATCGTCATCGGTTGCATGCCCCCCCTGAAGCAACAGGTCGCGGACATGCTCGATCGCATCTTTTTCATCGCGCATCTTTTGCACCTCTTCGCGGGTGCGGTATTTCGCTGGGTCCGACATGGAATGTCCGCGATAGCGGTAGGTGTGCATTTCCAGAATATAAGGCCCTTCGCCCGCGCGACAAACCGCAACTGCCTTTTCCGCAGCGGCCTTTACCGCCAGCACATCCATCCCATCCACGGCCTCGCCCTTGATGCCGTAAGCGGCACCGCGTTCCCACAAGGACGGCGATTTGGTCGAGCGTTTCATGCTGGTGCCCATGGCGTATTGGTTGTTTTCAATCACAAAAACGACCGGCAAGTTCCACAGCTCTGCCATATTGTAGGTTTCATAAACCTGACCCTGGTTGGCGGCCCCATCGCCAAAATAGGCAAAGGTCACATTGTCATTGCCGCGGTATTTATCGGCAAAGGCCAGCCCCGCACCCAAGGGCACCTGCGCACCGACAATGCCATGACCACCATAAAAATGCTTCTCTTTCGAGAACATATGCATCGAGCCGCCCTTGCCTTTGGAGTAGCCGCCCTCACGCCCTGTCAACTCGGCCATCACGCCCTTGGGGTCCATGCCGCAGGCCAGCATATGGCCGTGATCGCGGTAGCTGGTGATCCGTTTGTCACCCTCTTTGGCCACAGCTTCGATGCCAACGACGACCGCCTCTTGCCCGATATAAAGATGGCAGAAACCGCCGATCAGCCCCATCCCGTATAGCTGCCCCGCCTTTTCCTCGAAACGACGTATCAACAGCATCTCACGGTAAAACCCCATGAGCTCATCTTTGGATGTATTTGAAGTCTTGGGTTTCTTTTCCGCAGCCATGAAGCGCCCCTCCGTCAAAGGTTGAAGTAGTTCAGTATTAAACTAGTTTGCGGGCTTTGAAAAAACAAGAACAAAGCTGACGGGCGCGCCAAACACGAATGCACCGCAAAACTGCGGCGCCAAGGCGCCTCGCCTTGAATCTGCTTCACATAGCGCTGGCTGAAAAAAGATTTCAATGTGTTACGGGATGAGCCGTGCTTCAAGCCAAAGTCAAAACGCGATTGCGTTGGGGAAAGGCAGGCGGCGTCAGCGGATGACGATTTCGTCGGCGCGCAGATACCCCAGGACATCGCGGGCCTGTTCATCCAGAAGATCAAGGTCAAGATAGCTGTCAGACAGGCGGTGGGTCAGGTTTTTCATCCCGGCCAGTTCCGCCCGCAGGGCGTCGCGCTTGTCAATCAAGGCGCGTTCTTCGGCCCGCAACTGCACTTGCCGAAACACCCCATAATCACCCTGCACGGCGGCAAAGGTAAAGTAGCCGCCAAGGCTGACGGCCAGGATCATCAACAAAAGCGACGCGATTGCGGGGCGTGGTTTTGGCGGTGTCATCTGCGTGCTGCCTCATACCCCTCTCATGCGGGGGCTGGGGCTATGATGGCACAAGTGATCTGCAAAGGGAATCCCCCAAAACAGGGGAATTCCGGCATTTTGGCCTTTGGCTTGCGCCCCGGTTTTATCCGGCAACCGAGGCGGCATGGATGCTGCTGATCGCATGTGCCAGGGTTGCGTCAAAATCCGCCTCTGTTTGATCCGCACTCAGCCCTTCGGACAAGGCGCGGCTGAAGCTGGCGATGACACCCTTGTTTTGCGCGAGGATCTGGTTCGCCTCGTCCCGGCTATAGCCGCCCGAAAGCGCCACAACCTTCATCACGCCGGGATGATCGACCAAGGGCTGATAGAGGTTGGCTTTGGTGGGCAAGGTCAATTTCAGCATGACCTGCTGGCCTGCGGGCAGGGCATCAAGATGGCGCAGGATCGCGGCCAGAAGCAGGTCTTCGGCCGCGGCCTTGTCGACAATGGAAATCGTGACCTCCGGTTCCAGGATCGGCATCAGGCCCGCGGCGGTTACCTCGGCGCCCAAAGCGAATTGCTGGGCGACAATCATCTCGATGCCAAGCGCATTGGCGGCGTTGATCACCGAGCGTGCCTTGGTGCCGAAAATGCCCGCTTCGGCGGCACGGGCCAGCAAGGCCACCAACCCCGGAATGGGTTTCATCAGTTGTACACCATTGGCCTCTGCCTCCAGCCCCTTGTCGATTTTCAAGAAGGGCACAACCCCACGCTTTTCCCACAGATAGGTCGCTGTGGGGATGCCATCAATCGCGCGGTCCATGGTCTGTTCAAACAAGATCGCACCGATCACCTTGTTTCCGGTAAAGCCGGGCGATTTGATGATACGCGACCGCATGCTGTGGATCAGGTCATACATCTCGGATTCAGATGCATAGGCGCTTTCCTCAATGCCATACAGCCGCAGCGCCTTGGGGGTAGAGCCGCCGCTTTGATCAAGGGCCGCGATAAAGCCAGCGCCCTTGCGCATCTGTTCGGATTGTTTGCTGTTCGGCATGATTTTGTCCCACCTGTTCAAAAGGGCACAGCCCCGGTTGGACAGGACATAACGGCAAGCGCGCAACCGTTCAATTCTGTTGGCGCTAACGGCGCAAAGTTTAGCGCTCAGGCGCGTCGTTCAAGCAGGATGGCAAGCACCCAGGCAACAAGGGCGCGTGGGGCAAGGCGGGGCAGGTTTGCAAAAACGGTATTCAAGAATCCGGGCACCTTGATCCGCTTGCCTTTCTCCATCGCCGCCCAGCCCGATCTTGCCACCGATTTTGCCGAAGCCATGCCCATTCTTGTTACCAAGGTCGCTTTCTGGGCATCATCTGCGGCAAAGAACGCCGTCCTTGTGGCACCGGGGCACAGGGCCGTAATGGTCACACCCGTTCCGCGCAATTCTGTTGCAACAGCTTCGGACAGCGATAGAAAATAGGCCTTTGTGGCGTGGTACACCGCCATGTTCGGCCCCGGCAAAAACGACGCCACCGAGGCGACATTCAAAACCCGGCCAGAGCCGTGCTCGACCATATGCGCCACGGCGCGCTTCATCAAGATTGTCGCCGCCACCACATTGACCGCAATCGACGCGGCCTCTCTTGGCCAGTTATCCGCTTCGGCAAAGGGGCCATTGCGGCCAAGCCCCGCATTGTTCACCAAAATCGAGATATGGCGGTCAGTCGAAGCGTCGCGCCACAGCCTCTCAACGGCGGCGGCATCTGCAAGATCGGCAGGCAGCACCACCACGGCCACATGATATTCCTGTTCCAACTGCTGCGCGAGCGCTTGCAGCTTGTCTTCTTGCCGGGCGGTCAGGATAACATCAAACCCCGACTGCGCGGCCAGAATGGCAAATTCGCGCCCCAACCCTTCGGATGCTCCGGTAATCAGGGCCCAAACTGCCATCGTTCTATCCTTTCAAGACCGCAACGCCGGGCAGGTCTTTGCCTTCCATCCATTCAAGGAAGGCCCCGCCAGCGCTGGAAATATAGGTAAATTGTTCGGCCACACCGGCCTTGTTCAGGGCTGCCACGGTATCGCCCCCGCCCGCCACGGAAACCAGCGTCCCCGCACGGGTCAGTTCAGCAGCCTTTTGCGCGGCGGCATTGGTGGCGGCGTCAAACGGGGCGATTTCAAATGCACCCAGGGGGCCATTCCAGATCAGCGTGCGCGAAGCAGCAAAAACGCTGGCGATATTGGCGACGGTCTTGGGGCCTGCATCAAGGATCATTGCATCCTTTGGGCAAAGATCAACTGGCACCACCTCACTGTCGGCACCCGCCTTGAATTCCCGCGCCACGACGATATCCATGGGCAAGTGAATGGCACAGCCCGATTGGTCTGCCTTGGTCAGAATGGCCAGCGCGGTTTCGGTCATATCCCGCTCGGCAAGGCTTTTGCCAACCTCAATTCCTTGGGCCACAAGGAATGTATTGGCCATGCCGCCGCCGATGACCAGATGGTTGACCTTGGTCACCAAATTGCCCAAAAGCTCCAGCTTGGTTGATACTTTGGCCCCGCCGACAACCGCGACCACGGGGCGGTTCGGGGTGCCCAAAGCAGCCTCCAGCGCCGTAAGCTCCGCCTGCATCAGACGGCCTGCACAGGCGGGCAGCAGCCGCGCGATGCCTTCGGTGCTGGCATGCGCCCGGTGTGCGGCGGAAAAGGCATCATTCACATAGACCTCACCCAGGGCCGCCATGCTTGCCGCCAGCATGGCATCGTTCTTTTCCTCACCGGCATGAAAGCGGGTGTTTTCCAGCAAAACCACCTCATTCGCGCCCATTGCCGCGATTGCCGTCTTTGCCGGGCCACCAATGCAGTTACTGGCAAAGGTAATCTTGACGCCGGGCAGGGCGGCTTGCAACGCCGGCACAACCTGTTCAAGGCTCATCTCGGGCACCACCGTGCCTTTCGGGCGGCCGAAATGGGCCAAAAGCACGGGTTTGCCACCCTTGGCCAAAATATCGGCAACTGTGGGCACGATGCGCTCGATCCGTGTTGCATCGGTGACCCTGCCATTTTCCATCGGCACATTCAGATCAACCCGCACAAGCGCAACCTTGCCGGTCAGGGTCATGTCATCAAGCGTCTTCCAAGCCATTGCAGCCTCCTCGAAATCCATTCCCTCCCTTCGACCCTATCCCAGTGCTTTCGTCAATGGTTAGCCCTTTCCATCTGTGCCCCGGATGATTAGGTTGTGCGTCATAAAATCCATAGGAGCGCCAGATGGCTGATATCAAAGACCCCGAAAACACAATCTTGATGGAACTCAAAGGTGGCACTGTAACCATTGCGCTGCTTGCCGATGTGGCCCCGGCCCATACCGCGCGGATGAAGGAACTGGCCCGCGCCGGTGCCTATGACAACGTCTGCTTTCACCGTGTGATTGATGGTTTCATGGCCCAGACCGGCGATGTGGAGCACGGCAATATGGAGAACGGCTTCAACCTTGGCCGCGCCGGGACCGGCGGGTCAGACAAGCCCGACCTTCCGGCAGAGTTTTCCAAGCTGCCGCATGCGCGCGGAACCCTGGGCGCAGCGCGGTCGTCAAACCCGAATTCGGCCAACAGCCAGTTTTTCATCAACTTCAAGGACAATGATTTCCTGAACGGGCAATACACGGTCTATGGCCGCGTGATTTCCGGGATGGAGCATGTTGACGCGATCGCCAAAGGCGAGCCGCCCGCAGCGCCGGACCGGATGATCAGCGTCAAGGTGGCCGCCGATGCGTAAGGAAAACCTGATCGCGGGCGGATTTTTTGCCTTTGGCCTCGCCGTTCTGGGGGGGTGGGCGTTGTCTCAATCCGCCACGCCAGCGATGGCGCAGGCTGTCGATGGCCCCGGCCCCAACCTTGTGGTCGAGATTGCGGGCGAGGCAAATGGCAAGGTTGTCATTGATCTGTTGCCCGATCTGGCGCCCAAGCATGTGGCACAAATCACGGCGCTTGCCGAAGCTGGAAAATATGACGGGGTGGTCTTTCACCGGGTGATTGATGGGTTCATGGCCCAGACCGGGGATGTTCAGTTCGGAAAAGCGGGGGGCGATACCTCGCGCGCGGGTATGGGCGGTTCTGACCTGCCGAATATCCCGGCAGAGTTTTCCAACGAAAGCTTTGAGCGTGGCGTTTTGGGGATGGCCCGCAGCCAAAGCCCGGATTCGGCCAATAGCCAGTTTTTCATCATGTTTGCGCCGGGTCCGTTTTTGGACAATCAATATACGGTCGTGGGCCGGGTGATTGACGGCATGGATGTGGTTGACAAAATCAAGCGCGGGGCGGGTGCCAATGGCGAGGTTTCCGGGCCAGACCAAATGGTTTCCGTCACGGTTGAAAAATAAGCCCTTGGCCCGTCTCGCGTGATGCGGGGCGGGCCAATCGCGGCCGTTTCTGTCATGCGGCACGCAGACCGCACGCACAGGCTGGGCAACGCAGAGATAGCCTTGCCCACAACCGCGTGATGCGGCTTTTGCCCTGCCGTTTCTGGGCCGCACCGCCGGTTTGAACAGCGCTGCCCAGCAGGGGTTCAGTGCGTTTCAGGCAAGATTTGATACCGCATTGATCGCCAAGACCCTGCCGCGCCATGCGCCCAAGGCATTGGCGATTCAGGTTTTTTCCGAAACGCTATGGGGCAGTTTACAGTAATCCTCTATGGTTTTCACACAGCCCTTTTGCCAAAGACTGCCAAGCCATTTTACAAAAGCATCGGCAAAGGCAGGTTCGGACGCCAGATCGCCGTAGATGTGGCTTTGCTCCAACCATGCCATCGGTCGGGTTCTGGCGGCGCAGGCAGCCGTTTGAAGCGCGTTCCAATGTGGGTCATTGGCCAGGATCTGGCTACCATCTTCGCGGGTGCCTTCGCACATGCGCGCCCAGATCGCCTCGACCAGGGCCAGCCCCTCGATCGGCGTGCCCGATGCAAGGCCGTCCCGGATGATCGGCAGCAAGAACCCGGTATGACGGGACGAGCCATCAAAGGCAACGCGGCGCGTTGTGTCGACGATGGCCGGGTTGGAGAATCGCCGTTCGATAAGGTCGATATAGGCGGCGGGGGTCATGCCGGGCACAGGTTTCACATGCGGGGCGATCTCGGTGGTTTCGACCTTGCGAAACAGGGCGCGAATTGCCGGATGTTCCATACAGCCCGCGATGGTTGCGACAGACAGCACCTCGCCGGGGTTGGCGATGACTTGGTGACCCGCGTTCAGAATGCGGATTTTCATCACCTCATAGGCGTGGACATCATCGGTAAAGGTTGCCCCGACCTTGTCCCAATCGGGGCGCCCGGCGCAGAAAGCATCCTCGATCACCCATTGGCGATAGTTTTCATGGGTTACGGGGGCCGCATCCTCGATGCCAAAGTCGCGGGCCAGTACCAGTTCATTCGGGCCGGTTGCGGGCACGATGCAATCGACCATCGAATTTGGAAAACTGCAAGTCGCGTCGATCCAATCGGCCAGCACGGGGTCCGTCATCTGCGCAAGGCCGACGACGGTTTGCCGCAAATCGCGCCATTCCCTTGCAGATTATCGCAGCTTTGGCAGGTGAAGGGGCCAATCCCCTGCGCGCGGCGCAGCTTTAACGCGGCAACCATCGCGCCAAAGGCGGTTTTCGGGGTGTCAGGATGGGCTGCATCATGCAAGATGTCGGGGTGTGTCGCGTCAAAACCGCCGCCTTTCGGTGCGATGTAATAGCCCCCTTCGGTGACGGTCAGCGACACGATGCGGATCGCGGCGGCGGCCATTTGGCGGATCAGGGCGCCGTTGCCGTCTTCAACCGGAACAAAACCGATCATCGAGCCTGTCACCTCGGCTGATGTCTGTGAAGGCCCGAGTTCTATCAATGTGGTCAGGCAATCCTGGGCAAGCAGCTTGTCACGCATCGCCGCATCGGTGGCGCGTACACCTGCCCCGATGATCGCCCAATCATGGTTGATGCCAAGATCAAACAATCGGTGCAAATACCACGCCTGATGGCCACGGTGAAAGTTGCCAAGCCCGATATGCACGATTCCCGGTGTCAGGGTGGCGCGGTCATAGCGCGGCACCCGAACGGTTTTCGGCACGCTGGCCAGTGTGGCGTTGGACAATTTCATGCTAATGTTCCTATCAACTCATCCATTGCCCGCCGTCGACGTTATACGTCTGCGACACGATGTAATCAGACTCGGCCGAGGCCAGAAAAATCGCCATCCCCGTCAGGTCGTCTGGCGTTGCAAAGCGGCCTGCGGGCACACCAGCAGCCACTTCGGCCTTTTTCTGGCCGGGTGCTTTGCCTTCCAATTTGGCGAACATGCTGTCCACATGCACCCAATGCTCACCATCCACCACGCCGGGCGCGATGGCATTGACGTTGATGCCATGCTTGATCAGGTTCAGCCCCGCCGATTGCGTCATGGAAATGACCGCAGCCTTGGTGGAGCAATAGACCAGCACAAGGCTTTCGCCGCGACGACCCGCCTGCGAGGCCATGTTGATGATCTTGCCGCCATGACCTTGCTTGATCATCTGCACGGCTGCGGCCTGCATGGTGAACAGGGTGCCAGCCACGTTGACGGCATAGAGCCTGTCATAGCTGGCGCGGGTGATATCGACCGTTTCGGCCGCATCAAACAGCGCGGCGTTGTTGATCAAGATGTCCAGCTTGCCCGCGCGCGCCACCACCGCCGCCATTGCCGCGTCAATGCTGTCTTGATTTGTGACATCAAGTTCCACGGCATAGGCCGCAGCGCCAATCTCGGCGGCCGTGGCCTGCGCTGCCTGCAGGTTGATATCGGCAATGGCGACGGTGGCCCCTTCGCGCACATAAGCCTCGGCAAAGCCGCGACCGATACCGCGTGCAGAGCCTGTGATAAGCGCGGATTTTCCAGAAAGACGTGTCATGCGATGCGCAGCCCCTTGTCATTGAAACGGTGGATCTTGTCAGCGTCGGGCGTCAAATACACGGTATCGCCTGATTTCAACGCAACCTCGCCGGCGACGCGCACGGTGATGTCATCGACCAGCCCGGTATCATGCACATAAAAGAACGTGTCAGAGCCAAGATGTTCCGACACGCCAACCCGGCCTTTCCATGCCCCCGCCGTTGCCGACACCGACAGATGTTCAGGGCGGATGCCGATGGTGGTGGCATCGTGTTTTTTCGCCTCGGCCCCCGCGATCAGGTTCATTTTCGGGCTGCCGATGAAACCTGCCACAAACAGGTTGCGCGGGCGGTGGTACAGTTCCAGCGGGCTGCCGACCTGTTCGATATGCCCCGCGCGCAGCACCACGATCTTGTCGGCCATGGTCATGGCTTCGACCTGATCATGGGTCACATAGATCATCGTGGTTTTCAGGCGGGCGTGCAGTTCGGTAATCTCCAGCCGCATGCCAACCCGCAACGCGGCATCAAGGTTGGACAGCGGTTCATCAAACAAAAACGCTGCCGGTTCGCGCACGATCGCGCGGCCAATGGCCACCCGCTGACGCTGGCCGCCCGAAAGCTGGCCGGGTTTGCGGTCGATGTAATCGGTCAGATTCAGGATTTTGGCAGCATTTTCAATGCGGCGGTCCTGTTCGGCCTTGTCCATCCCCGCCATGCGCAGCGGAAAGGCGATGTTCTTGCGCACCGACATATGCGGGTAGAGCGCGTAGGATTGAAACACCATCGCAAGCCCGCGTTTGGCCGGGGGCGTCAGCGTGGCGTCTTTGCCATCAATGCGGATCTGGCCGCCCGTAACATCCTCCAACCCCGCTATCAGGCGCAAAAGCGTGGATTTACCGCAGCCCGAGGGGCCGACGAACACCACAAACTCGCCCTCTTCAATCGTCAGATCCAGCGGCGGAATGACCTCTACATCGCCAAAGCGCTTTGTCACCTTATCAAGGGTAATACGTCCCATAGTCTGAGCTCCTTATTTCACTGCGCCAAAGGTTAGGCCGCGGACGAGTTGTTTTTGGCTGAACCAGCCCATGATCAGGATCGGCGCGATGGCCATGATCGAGGCGGCGCTGAGTTTGGCATAGAACAACCCTTCGGGGCTGGAATAGCTGGCGATGAATGTGGTCAGCGGCGCCGCTTTGGCGGTGGCCAGGTTCAGCGTCCAGAAGGCCTCGTTCCAGGCCAGGATCACGTTCAGTAGCAAGGTCGAGGCGATGCCGGGAATGGCCATTGGCGTCAGCACATACAGGATTTCTTCGCGCAGGCCTGCGCCATCCATCCGTGCCGCTTCCAGAATTTCGCCGGGAATTTCCTTGAAATAGGTATAAAGCATCCAGACGATGATCGGCAGGTTGATCAGGGTCATCACGATGACAAGGCCGGCTCGGCTGTCCAGAAGGCCCGTAGAGCGGAAAATCAGGTATATCGGGATCAGCACCCCAACCGGCGGCATCATCTTGGTTGACAGCATCCACATCAAGATATCCTTGGTGTATTTGCCCGGCACAAAGGCCATCGACCAGGCCGCAGGCACCGCAATGATCAGCCCCAGCAGCGTGGAGCCGCCCGCAATCACAACCGAATTCCAGAAGTGCTTGAAGTAATCCGAGCGCTCCTGCACCGCGAAATAGTTTTCCAGCGTCCAGTTGAAGGTAAAGAATAGCGGCGGGTCGGCAATCGCATCGGCTTCTGATTTGAAGCTGGTCAGAAACGTCCATAGGATCGGAAAGAAAATCAGCAAACCCAAAGCCCAGGCCAGGGCGGTAAGGCCGATTTTGCGTCGTGTTGATATTGCACGGGCCATCAATAGTCCTCCGTCTGTGCTAATGGGGTTAGGAATCCAGGTTCTTGCCGATGGCGCGCATCAGGAAGATGGCAACGATATTGGCCAGAATAATCGCAATCACCACCCCCCGCAGACCCCGCACCGACGTCAAAGGACAGCAGGCTTTTGGCGTAAACCAGATAGGTCAGGTTGGTGCTGGCTGTGCCCGGCCCGCCATTGGTGGTGACCAGAATTTCAGCAAAGACCGACAGCAGGAAAATGGTCTGAATCAAGATCACAACTGTAATCGCGCGGCCAAGATGTGGCAGCTTGATGTAGAAAAAGCGGCTGAGGGGCGACGCGCCATCCATTTCGGCGGCCTCCAACTGCTCACTGTCAAGGCTTTGAATCGCGGTCAGCAAGATCAGCGTCGCAAAGGGCAACCATTGCCAACTGACGATCCCGATGATCGAGGCCAGCGGCGCCTGGCTAAGGAAATCATAAGGCTGCATCCCCAGCGCCTTGGCCGCAAAGGCAAAAAGGCCATTCACCGGGTTCATGAAAAAGTTCTTCCAGACCAGCGCGGAAACCGTGGGCATCACAAAAAAGGGCGCGATGACCAGAATGCGCACAATGCCTTGCCCGTACATCGGCATATCCAGCAACAAGGCAAACAAAACACCCAGAACAATGGTGATGATCAGCACGCCACCCACCAATAACAACGTGTTGCCCATCGCGCTCCAGAACGCGGGGTTGTTGATAAAGTTGGAATAATTGTCAAAACCGGCCCAGCCTTGCCGCTCGGGCGACAACAGGCGGTAACGGCGGAAGGAATAGTAGATTGTCATTACCAGCGGGATGAGCATCCAGACGAACAATAGAAACGTCGCGGGCGCAATCATCAGCTTTGCGGCAGAGCGGGAATGTTGTGTGGACATGGGAACCATCCTGCAAATGCGGTGGGGGTGTTCCAGCGTTTGATCTGGAAAAGGCAATGGGGCCGGCCAATTTTCTGGCCGGCCCCATCAGACAGGGCGGCGGCTTAGTTGTAGCCTGCTGCCTTCATCTCGGACACGGTCAGGCCTTGTGCTGCAGCCAGCGCATCGGCAGCCGACATCGTACCAGCCAGCGCAGCCGAGAACTGTTGGCCGACGGCAGTTGCAATGCCCTGAAATTCAGGAATGGCCACGAACTGAACACCTGTGTACGGAACCGGATCAACGGTTGGCTGCATTGGATCAGCCGAGTTGATGCTGTCGAGCGTCATTTTCGCAAAGGGTGCCGCGGCCTGATACTCGGCGTTCTCATAGAGCGAGGTCCGCGTTCCCGGAGGCACGTTCGCCCAGCCTTCCTTGGATGCAACAAGGGCGGTGTACTCTTTGGATGTGGCCCAGGCTACGAACTTCTTTGCGGCCTCGGGGGCATCGGTGCTGGTGGGGATAGCCAGCGACCAGGCCCAAAGCCAGTTGCCGCGCTTGCCCAGACCATTGTCGGGGGCCAGTGCATAGCCCATCTGATCAGCAAATTTGCTGTCATTGGGGTTGGATACAAAGGATGCAGCAACCGTCGCATCAATCCACATGCCACATTTGCCGGTTTGCATCAGGGACAGGTTTTCGTTGAACCCGTTGCCCGACGCACCCGGAGGGCCGTAGTTGGTCATCAGATCAAGATAGAAGTTCAGCGTATCGGCCCACGGCTTGCTGTCAAACTGGGCGTTCCAGTTTTCATCAAACCACTTTGCGCCAAACGAGTTGGACATCGCGGTCAGGAAGGCCATGTTTTCGCCCCAGCCCGCCTTGCCACGCAGGCAGATGCCATAAATCTCGGCGTCCTTGTCGGTCATCGCGGCGGCAGCTTCTTTGATAAACGCCCAGGTTGGCGCGTCGGGCATGGTCAAACCAGCCTTTTCCATCAAATCCTTGCGGTACATCACCATAGAGCTTTCGCCGTAGAAGGGCGCGGCATACAGGCTGCCATCCACCGACAGACCGCCAGCGATTGCGGGCAGCAAATCGCCCTTGTCCCATTCGGCAGGCAGGTCATCCAGCGATGTCAGCCAGCCTTGCTTGGCCCAGATCGGAACTTCATAGGTGCCGATGGTCATAACGTCGAACTGACCACCTTTGGTCGCAACATCGGTCGTGACCTTCTGGCGCAGGACGTTTTCTTCCAGCGTCACCCACTCCAGCGTGATGTCGGGGTTCTTCGCGGTGAAATCTTCGGTCAGACCCTGCATGCGGATCATGTCGCCGTTGTTCACGGTCGCAATTGTCAGGGTTTCGGCGCCGGCAGTGGCGGCAAAACCAACGGCAAGACCAAGTCCAACAGCCGAGTTCAGAAGTGTGCGTTTCATCGTCATGTAAATGACCTCCCGTTTTTTACATGTGTAAAAGATAGCGAGAGAAACCACCATTCGTCAAGAAATTTTTTTATCGTTCTTTTTCTGCGCAGCAGCATTGTTGCGCGTCTACGCGGATTCACGCAATTTCAAGACCCCATCAAACAACTGAATCTGGGGCTGCTTTACGCTGTTCTCATTTCGGATCAGGTCAACCAGACGCGAAACCGACGCCTTGCCAATAGCTTCCACATTTTGCGCAACGGTAGACAGGGCCGGGGTGGTAAAGGGGCAAAGCGGGTAGTCATCATGCCCGGCGATGCGCAAACCATCCTTGGCCGCACGCCCCGGCAGCAGGCCATGCCGCGATGCAGCACGGATCGCACCGATGGCAACACGGTCATTGACGCAGAGAATCGAGCGGTCCGTATAGGCCCCGCGTGAGAAATGCTGATTCAGCACCGCCTCGCCATGGGCCTCAAAATGCCAGTCCTGTGCGATCAGCTCTGTGCCGATCACAATCGGCGCATGCCCCAATGCCCGCATTTTTCCGATATAGGCGTTTTCGCGTTCTATCGCGTTGAAGTTGACGCGGGGCATGGCCAGGAAAATCGGGGGCCGACCGACGCGGCACAGGTATTCTGTCATGATACCAGTGCTTTGAATGTGATCCGTGCCGACAAAATCCACGTCAGGCATGGTCTTTGGCCGGGAATCCACCAAGACAAAGGGCAGGCGGGCCCCTAGCCGTCGATAGGTTTCCGGGTCGCTTTGGTTCCCCAGGGGCGCTACCAGGGCGCCATCCACGCTCATGGACATCAGCGTTTCTGCCGCCCGCGCCTCTATCGTCGGGTCGGAATGTGAGCATTGTGTGATGACCGTGAACCCCGCATCCATTGCGGCGATTTCAATGGCTTCAAGCAGCTTGGTAAAGAACAGATCGTTCAGATAGGGAATGATGACGCCAATGATTCCCGTCGTCTTGCGGTTCATCCGCGTTGCGAAAAAATTCGGCACATATTCGACCCGCTCAAGACCAAGGCGGATCTTTTCCGATGTTTTGCCCCGCACGCTGTCGGGGCTTTGGAAATAGCGCGACAAGGTCGGGCGCGATACGCCAATGGCCTCTGACAGCTCCTCCATCGTGTTGATCGTTGGCTTTACCATGCAGGTCCCCTTTTCTGTCGTCCCCAAGTTGGCTGGTAGCATCCAAGGTTGATGAGGCACAGTCCGACATTTTTTTACGCGTGTAAAGCGTTAGGGTCTGGGGGCGGTGCAGCAATGCAAGTGGCCCCGGTGTGTTCCGGGGCCTTGCTCTCTCTATGCAAAAGAATCAGGACGGGCTGCGCGGGCTTTTACGCTCTTTGGCGGGGGGGGGCAGCGGGCCAGCATGAATGGCCCAAAACCATGCGGAGCGCAGTCCAAGGATCGAAAGGCAGGATCTTTGATCAAGGCTTTTGCGCGCGCGCCTTGGTGCATCCGGCGCAGCGCACGGCCAACCGACGGATAAGCTGCGAAATCGTTACAAATGGGCTTGCCCAGGGTGGCGGTCTTGGGCAAGCCGGGGGTGTTTCAGGCCAATCCCATCACCGTATCACATGCACCGAGCATTTTGCATGGCGCACCACCACGGTTGCAGTCCCCCCTAAAAAGTAATCTGTGATGTTTGGCTTGTGCGAATTGAGGACAATGCAGTCAACATCGTTCTTTTCGGCCCAATCCAGAATGGTCCGGCCGGAATGGCCCTCAATCAGCACGGCACGCCCATTTTTAAAACGCTTGGCCAAAACAGAAAGCTGGTCGTAAATGGCTTGTTTCAGGCCAAGATCATAATCTTCGGGCATATAGGCGATCGCATAGCTTGGCACTTCATCTTTGACATGCAGCACTGTCACGCGTGTAGGGCCGTCGGCCAATTTTGCGGCCACTTGCAACGCCCGTTCGGGGTCTTTTTCTTCATCAAACGCGATGGCGACCAGAATATGTTGAAACATCGACTTCTCCATTCGATTACGGGTGCGGGCGAAGACATCAGATAAGGAAGCGTAACAACACATTCACGAAGTTAGAAGTGGCTATTTTGTCATGTGGGGTGGCCGCAAGCCGGGCACGGTGCAGATCGTCGTTATTTGCCGATGGGCTGCGGCCTTTGGGGCCACAATGGCCGCAGCCTGGTTCCAGCGCTGTGCTGGTTACTGGGCGGCATCCAGATTGGCGCGGGTTTCATCAAGATCCTGGCTCATTGCGGCGGCCAGATCGCGTTCCAGCTGCAAGGCGCGCGCGACATAAGCATCATTCAGATGCACAGGTTGCCCCGGCACCCATAAGGCGGCAAGATCACGCAGGGCTGCGCGCTCTACCTTGAAATAGGTCTGTGACATCTTCGAGGCCTCGTAATCGGTGAAGCCGATGTTTTCCAGCACATAGCGCCCCGCCCGGATAGAGCTGTCATAGGTTTCGCGTACAATATCATTGGCCCCGGCGCGGTACAGCGCGAACACATGCGGGCGGTCATACGCGCGCGCAATGATATGCAGATCGGGGCGCTGTTTGCGGGCATGAGTCACGATTTTCAACGCGTTTTCAGGGCTATCCACGGCGACGACCAAAACCGACGCCTCTGCCAGCCCCGCCGCTTCCAGCAACTCTGGCCGTGTCGGGTCACCAAAAAAGCCTTTGGCCCCAAAGCGGCGCATCTGCTCAATCGCGCCCATATCACTGTCCAGAACGACGGTGGAGCCACCGCTCATCCGGACCAGACGGTTGACGTTCTGGCCAAACCGCCCGATGCCGGCAATGATGACCCGGCCTTGCTCATCTATCTCATCTGCCGGGCGTTCGGTTTCGCGCGCCTTCATCCGCCGTGCCAGCGCCTCATAGCCGATGAACAGGGCCGGGGTCAGCAGCATCGACAAGCTGATGATCAACAGCACGATTTCCGCGATGGAAGGGGGCAGGATCGACTGTTTCCGCGCAAAGCTGACCAGCAAAAAGCCAAACTCGCCCGCTTGTGCCAGACCCAGGGCAAACAGCCAGCGGTTATGCCCGCGAATCTTGAAGATAAGCGACAGGAACAGCAACACCCCGATTTTCAGCGCAATTACCGCCAGCGTCAGCGACACCACCAGCAACGGGTTGGCCAACAGCACGCCAAAGTTGATCCCGACGCCAACAGTGATGAAAAACAACCCCATCAAGATGCCCTTGAAGGGCTGAATATCGGCCTCTAGCTGATGCCGGAACTCTGAGTTGGCCAAAACCACCCCGGCCAGAAAGGTGCCCAAAGCAGGTGACAACCCGACCAACATCATCAAAAAGGCAATCCCCAGCACCATCAGCAAGGAAATGAACGTGCTCATTTCCGGCAAGCGCGAGGCATGGACAAAGCGGAAGATCGGCCGGGTCAGAAAATGCCCGACCAGCATGATGCCGATCACGATGCCCAGTGTCATCAGCGTCACCGCCCAGCCCGGCAGCGATTGTACAAGTGTCAGCAATGGCTCGGCGGCCCCGGTTGCATGGTCATCGGTGGCAGCAATCCCGGCACCGTTGTTGATGCCAAAGGTTGACGCCGTTATCCCCTCGGGCAGGCCGGTGCCACTGATCGCCAGCAGCGGAATGATCGCCAAAATCGGCACCACCGCGATATCCTGGGTCAGCAGCACGGCAAAGGTGGCCCGCCCGCCGCCGGTTCGCATCAGGTTCTTTTCTGACAGGGTTTGCAGCACGATGGCGGTGGAAGACAGGGAAAACAGCATTCCCAGCGTCACCCCGACCTGCCAGCTGAACCCCAGCCAATGCGCCACCAGGGCAATGGACGCCGTGGTCAGCACCACCTGCAAGCCCCCCAGGCCGATCAGCTTGTGCCGCATATCCCAAAGCGCGCGTGGCTCCAGCTCCAGCCCGATCAGGAACAACATCATCACCACACCAAATTCGGCAAAATGTTGCAGGTCTGCGGTTTCCGTACCGGCAAGCCCCATGATCGGCCCGACCAGAATCCCTGCCGCAAGATAGCCCAGCACAGACCCCAGCCCAAGCCGGACAGCCAAAGGCACGATAAGCACAGCCGCGCCAAGGTAGATTGAGGCCTGAAGCAGAAAACTTTCCATGGTTATCCTTTTTTGGTGCGTAACAACTGGGTGGGGCAGGCCGGCAATCAGGTTGGCAAGGCGGTGTCGGGTTTGAACTGATCCATCACAATCTGGCTTTGCGCCCGCGATACCGCCGGATGCGGCAGCAGAACATCATGGATCAAGCTGTTCAGCCCGGCCAAATCGGCACACCAGACCCGCAGCAGATAATCCGCCTCGCCTGTCAGGGTCCAGGCGCTGATAATCTCGGGCCGCTGGGAAATCAGATTGGCAAAACTGCGCACGCCGTCGGGGGCATGGCTGGCCACCTGAATCTGCACAAAGGCCTGCACCGTCAGCCCCACAAGGTCAGGGTTCAGCCGCGCCGTGTACCCCGTGATATAGCCTTCGGCCTCCAACCGTTGGCGGCGCCGTCCGGCCTGTGAGGCCGAAAGGTTCAGGCGCTCGCCCAATTCCTGCGCCGTCAGCATTGCGTTTCGCTGAACTTCGCTTAGCAGGCGGGAGTTTAGATCATCCAGCAATGCGCAATCCTCGCAGTAAATGGCAATAAGACGCGCGCTTCACGCATGCCCAACGCAAGTTTATCAAAAAATGTGCAAAGTTACGATGACAGATGCGATAAACTTTTGTTACGCAAATTCATGGTTTTCACGGAATGTTTCCCATATCCAGCCGCAACGGCCTGCCTTTCGGCTGAAAACCCCGTTGGTCGTCATGATGGGCTTGGGGGGGGGGCAGGTGATCTGTGCGGGTTCAACGAAATCCCGGACCCAAGGCAAAAGCCTAACCCTTTGGCATTGCCAGGGTCAACATCCGGTTGCCCTTTTTATAGCGCAACTCATTGCGGGTGATCGCGGCCACAGTGCCACCATCCACCCGGTCGCCCACACGCACCTTTGTATAGCGCCCTGACGAGCTGCGGATCAACGCATAGCGTTTGTTGTCCGGGCCATAAACGCCAATCAGGTTGGTCTTTGACAGGTTGATTGCATTCTTGAAGGTCGCCTGCTTGGCGACATTTGCATGGGTCGGGATGCGCGGGGCCGCTGAAACCTTGATTTCTGGCTCATCGGCTTCTTCTGCATCGGGGACAGGGGCGGGTGCGGTGACCTTGCGCGTGGTGGTTTCTTGTGTTGCGGCGGCAATTGCGGCCTCAACCGCGCGCGAAAAGTCGCGGGGGCGGGCCGTCGGGCGTGGCGACAAGGCCACCGCCATCGGGCTGGCTTGTGCCGCGCTCTCTTGCTCGGTCTTTTGCTGTGCGGCGGCTTGCACGACAAGCGATGCCGCGGCCGCAGCCTTGCGCGCGGCTTCGGCAATGTCGACCACTGCTTGCGGGCGTGCGCGCGGGCGCAAGCTTGTCAGTCGCGTCAGCGCCGGGTCGGCAGCGGTCAGGGTGGCTTCATCGTCGGCCTGCCCCGGTTCTGCTGCGGGTTCCGGGCGGTTCGGTCGTTCCCGTGGGCGGCGGCTTTCAACCGAGGTATCTTGTTCAAAGGCAGAGGGGGGGCCTGCGCTGGCCTGCGCTGTCAATCCTGCCGTGCTTGCCCCGGCTGTATCGGTCGCCGCAATATCGGGCTGTGGTGCAAGCGGGGCAGCGGCCTCGGGTGTTGCCGCCGGGCCCGAGATTGCCGCCGGGCGTGGCGGCGGGGCCACAGGCGGGCGCGCGGCGATCAGCCAAAACCCGTCGGGCATCACGACACCATTTGCGGTTGCCTTGATACTGCCATCGGGTTCAAATTCATATTGGGTGCCAAAGGGCGGCGGCGGGGTCACGGCAGCTGGGGCTGCATCGGGCTGCGATTGTGGGCGTGGCAAAGCTACGGCATCAAAGGCTGGTTGCGCGCCGTCGATCGTTGCCAGAATGATCTCATCTTGTGGCCCGTTGTCTGGTCCTGCCGCTTGCGTGGTTTCTTGGCTGGCAGAGATTTCGGGGCTGGCTGAAAGGGGGGGCGTGATTGTCGCGACCTCAGGCACCGGCGTCTCAACCGGGGCGGGCCGTTCTTGTGTCAACTCTTGTGTGGGGGGCAATTCCGCTTCGGCATCTGCCGCAGCTTCCGCATCGGTCACAACCAGGTTTTCAGGGGGCGCAAGCGTCGATTGATCTGCGCCAAGCGCCCCGTCGGGAAGGGGTTCGGGGCCAAGTTCGGGGCCAGCGGCCATATCTGCAGGCTGTTCCGCGATAGCGGGCTCGGCTTCACCGGCCAGTTGCGTCGTCGCGGGCGTCGTCGTGTCGCGTGACAGATACAGCGACGACCACGCCGCTACGCCAGCAAGCGCTGCAAGCAATACCAGCGTCATGATAAGGCCAAGGAAACGTGGCTTGCCCCGGCGCGCTGCCAGCTTGGCCCCAAACTTGCCCATCGAAGCGTCTGCGGCTGTTGTATGCACCAACCCTTCCGCCGCGCTCTTTTCCTTCTTGCCAGCCGTGTCCGCTGTGGGCTTTGGCGTCATCTTGGATTTGAAGCGCGAAAGTGCCGCAGAGGTGCCGATCACACGGGCCGCCACCGGCGTTTTCTGGGTGGGCGGGGCTTCGGCAGCAGTTTTGGCGCCAGTTTTGGCTGCGGGCAGGGCGGCCAGCTTGTCCAACACGGCCTTGCGGCCTTTTGAAAGGCTGGCGATGCCATTCAACGGGCGGGCTGCCGCAGGGCCGGGCCCCGCAGTTGCGCCAACACTTGCCGCCGTACCCACATTTACCGCAGGGCTTGCCACAGCGTCTGCAATCAGCACCCTGTGTTTCTTGGGAACCGGGCCAACAAGCCTGCCTGTTGCGACAGGCGAAACCTTCGAGACCACAGGGGCCTGGGGCTTTTCTTTGGGCGTGCCAGCCACAAGCGGCGACGGGGGGGGCGACACTGGCTCTGCCAGAGGCTTGCCCACAGGCACGATTTCGGGCCGGGGCAGGGGTTGGGCCTGCCCATCTTCGCGCCGTCGGCTGGAAAAGGTCGGCGCAGCCGGGGGGGGGGCAGTCTCTTTGGTGTCCGCAATGCCGGGATCGCTGACACCGTTAAACGCCGCTGCCGCCTCTTCGGCCGCAGCCTGATCGCTTTTTGCGCGCTTGCGTTCGGCCTCTATCAGGGCCGCCCTGGCCCTTTCGCGTTCAAGATGGGCCGATTTTGTCTTTTCCGCCTCTTGGACCAGACGTTTCGCTTCGGCCTGCGCCAGCGCCTGCGCCCGATTTTCCATCTCTGCTTTGGCGGCTTCGGTTTTGCGGATCGCCTCTGTATCCGCCTCAAGCGCAGCCCGGGTCAGGGCTTCGGCTTTGCGGGTGGCCTCGGCCTCTTCTGCGGCGCGTTGGTCTGCCTCGGCGGCCTGCTTGGCTGCTTGTGCTGCGGCTTGTTCGGCTGCTTGCCTGGCAAGGGCCGCTTCGCGGGCCTTTTGCGCCTCGGCCTCGGGATTCACCACCGGCTTGGCTTCGGCTTCGGGCTTGGCTTCGGCTTTTGCGCTATGCGGTTCTGCGGCAGCCTTTGCCGGCTTTTCGGCATCCTTGGGCGCGGCCCCATCATCCTTTGGCAGATCACGCGTGATCACCTTTACCGGGTCTTGGTCGCGGGTGATCTTTTCACCTTCGGGCAAAAGTGCTGGCGCAAGCCGGGATGCGCCGAACCACGGCTCACCGGCAAACTGGCCCTCAGCCGGGATGGTAACAAAAGACACCGGGTTGAAGCGATGCGTCTGGGCAAAGGCCTCGGCCTCTTCCAGCGTTTCGCGGGCGACCACAGCCACCTGAACCGTGGGTCCGGTGCCCCACCAGTCAAACACCAGTTCTTCCACGTCATAAGGCGTGCGGCCTGCAAGGGCAGCCCTGATCTGCGCTTCTCGGGCGGCCTTGTCAGGGCCGGGTGCCTCGGCTTCGGTATAAAGAATCTGTCCCGGCGGCAGGATCAGCTTGGTCGTAATACCCGCAGGCGACAGCCCAAGCGCCGTTGAGCGCATGTAGGCAAGCGCCTCCTCCAGGTCGGGGGCATCGAAAGCGGCAGATCCAACTTCCAGCCACCCGCGCGCGGTACGGTGGAGAAGACTGACAGCGGAATCAGTGATATTCAGAGCAAAATTTGGTTTCATTGTACGAGTCTAGCACAAAAGGAAAAGGTGCGGGGAGGCCCCGCCCTAAGTTAAGCATGTCCTACAGCAGGTTTCTGCCGAATGAAAGAAAAAGCCCGCGATCTTCTGGTGCTTTCGGCCCAAATCCGCCAAGTCACCCTTTGCCCTGGCGTAAGGCGATCCGCTCCAATCAGAAATCCGGGCGCGAAACCTTGGGCGCGCGCAACCGATCTGTGCCCGACAAAGCCTGACTTTTTGCGCCCGCCCCGAAATTGCCTGCCCTGATACCACGGTGCCTTCTGGGGCGTTTGCAGAGGTTTTCTAGCTGTGCGACGTGTCCGGTGCCCGGATCAGCCTGCGATACATATCAAAATCCTCTGCCGCAAAGGCCAGTAGTTTTGCCTCGGTTGCGCGGGTAAGCTCTAATGAGGCCGAGGGCGAAACATTGAGCTGCGGCAGGATGATTTCACAGCCTAACCGATCCTCCAGAAACTGCACAAAGCTTTCGATATCCTCATAGCGGAAAAGATGATCCACCCCCCGATCTTTTCGCGGCTTCAAAAACCGGGCCTGAGAGCCGACAGCAGCAAATTCAGGCGGGTTTTCCGTGCAATATGCCGTCACGAATTCATCAAAGCTGACGTTCAAGGTGCTTTTTTCAGGGTCTGTCACATCATCGCGCTGACGATAGCGATACCAGCTTCCCAGCCAATCCTTTGGCTCGCGCATCAGGGCCGCCACAGAAAAGCTATGCCCGGATGCAACCTCCAGATAGGGGCCAAGAAAGCGGTGAAACCTTTGAACAGACGTGTGTTTAAGAACGGGAGGCCGCTGCACAACCAGGGCCGAAAGTGATTCCAACGCCGCCTCGATCGCGGTTGACCCTGTCTTTGGCGTCGCCAGGAATGCCAATCTTTGATCCCAAAACACCAACATATGCGCCCTTTCTGTGTTTTCTCATTCATGCGATATCCGCAAACCAACCGCTAGCGTATTCTTTCGATTCAGCGCCGGGCCGCAAGCCAGGTTTCGGCAGGGAAAGCCTGTGCGAATGTCGCGTTTGAGGGGGGATAGCCGATTGCCTTGCCGAAAAATAAGGCGGGAACGGCGGGTGGCGCAGGCGGCCAAAGCAGGGGGGAGTAGAGGAATTTGGCTGCACGGGTTGGCTTTTTTGCGGGTTGTCTATAGGGGTGGGCGCTTGTTTGGACCGGGCTTGGCCACAAAAGGGCGGACCACAGAGGGTGGACCACAGAGGGTGGACCATTGGGGCAAGATCTGCGGGGCCAAGGCCAATAGGGCCAAGATTATCGGGGCCAGGATTATCAGGGATAGGGGCTAAATGCTTTCACTGCATCTGTACCGCCAGCAATGGTTTGGCAATATTCGCGCGGATTTGTTGTCGGGGCTGGTTGTGGCCTTGGCGCTGATCCCCGAGGCGATTGCGTTTTCAATCATCGCAGGGGTGGACCCGAAAGTCGGGCTTTACGCCAGTTTTTCCATCGCCGTGATTTGCGCGATCACTGGCGGGCGGCCGGGAATGATCTCGGCGGCGACGGCGGCGACCGCGGTGTTGATGGTGACCTTGGTAAAGGATCACGGCTTGCAGTATTTGCTGGCCGCGACCGTTTTGGCGGGGCTGTTGCAGATTGGTGCCGGCCTTTTGCGGCTGGGGCGGGTGATGCGCTTCGTCTCCAAATCAGTGATGACGGGGTTCGTGAATGCGCTGGCCATTCTGATCTTTCTGGCGCAACTGCCAGAGTTGGACCCAGCGCGCGTGACTTGGCTGACCTATGTGCTGGTGGCCGCTGGTTTAGGAATTATCTATCTGTTTCCGTTGCTTACAAAGGCGGTGCCGTCACCTTTGGTGACGATTGTCGTGCTGACGGCGCTAACGCTGTTCTTTGGCTGGGATGTGCGAACGGTGGGCGATATGGGCGCGCTGCCTGACACGTTGCCGGTGTTCTTGATCCCGGATATTCCGCTGACCTGGGAAACCTTGCAGATCATTCTGCCCTATTCGCTGGCGGTGGCGGTGGTGGGCTTGCTGGAAAGCCTGATGACGCAGAACATTATCGACGATCTGACCGACACGACATCGGACCGCAACCAAGAATGTATCGGGCAGGGGCTGGCCAATACCGCGACCGGGTTTATTGGCGGCATGGCAGGCTGCGCCATGATCGGGCAAAGCATCATCAACGTGAAATCAGGCGGGCGCGGGCGGCTTTCAACCTTTACTGCGGGGGTGATGTTGCTGGTGTTTTGCGTCGGGCTTGGTGATTGGGTAAGCCGGATTCCGATGGCGGCCTTGGTGGCGATCATGATCATGGTCAGCGTCGGCACGTTTTCGTGGTCGTCGATCAAGGCGCTGCGCAGCCATCCCACCTCAAGTTCGGTGGTGATGCTGGCGACGGTGGCGGCGGTGATTTACACGCATAACCTTGCGATTGGGGTCGGGATCGGGGTGCTGCTGTCGGGGATATTCTTTGCCGGCAAGATTGCGCAATTGTTCCGGGTTACCTCAAGCCTGTCGGCGGATGGGGCGCAGCGAACCTACCGCGTCGAGGGGCAGTTGTTCTTTGCCTCTGTCGAGGATTTCATGAAAGCTTTCGATTTCCGCGAGGTGTTGGACTGCGTGGTGATTGACGTGTCAGACGCACATATCTGGGATATTTCATCGGTTGCAGCGCTTGACATGGCGGTTCTGAAATTCCGTCGGGATGGGGCCGAGGTGCAGATTGTCGGCATGAATGAGGCGTCAGAAACCATCGTGGATGAGTTGGCACTGCATGATAAACCCGGCGCGCTTGACACCATGTTGGCGCATTAAGCCTTTCGTCTTGAGCTTGGCCCGGATGAGGCGGCCAGACGTAAAAAACTTCATCGCGTTATGTGACGGCGTGACCCGCGCACAAGGCGAAACACCATAGGAGGAGACGGCAAGATGAAAATCATCGCTTTGGTGGATGGCTCGGTCTATGCGCAATCGGTCTGCGAATTGGCAGGCTGGGCGGGCGCGCGGTTGGGCGCTGGTGTGGAATTGCTGCATGTTCTGGGGCGGCGGATGGGGGGCGCGCAGGATTTCTCGGGCTCGCTGCGCCTGGGCGCACGCACGGCGCTGCTGGAGGAGTTGGCCGCCTTGGACGCGCAGCGCGCCAAGCTGGTGACGCATCGGGGCCGCGCAATTCTGGAAGATGCCAAGGCGGTGCTGGCCGAGGCGGGGGTTATCGCTTCGACCCGGCTGCGCAATGGCGATTTGTTTGAGGAATTGGGCTCTGATTTCGATCTGATCGTGATCGGCAAGCGCGGCGAGGCGGCTGATTATGCCAAGGGCCATCTGGGGTCAAATCTGGAACGGATCGTGCGGGGCACCAAGGTGCCGGTGCTGGTGGCCGCCCGCGCCCATGTGCCGGTGACCAAGGTATTGGTGGCGTTTGACGGGGGGCCATCGGCCATTCGCGCGATCGAGCATATTGCGCAAAGCCCTCTGTATAACGGGCTGGAGGTGATGGTGGTCAGCGTGGGCGAGGGGGCCGCGATGGCAGCGGGCCTTGCGGATGCCAAGGCACGGCTACGCGCTGCGGGCGTTGTGGCCGATGCCATCCAGATCAGCGGTCAGCCTGAAACCGCGTTGGGCAAGATGGTCGAAGACGATGGCTATAGCATGCTTGTCATGGGGGCTTATGGCCACAGCCGCATTCGCAGCCTGATTATCGGGTCTACCACGACCCAGATGATGCGTTCGGTCAAAGTGCCGGTGATGTTGGTCCGTTAAAGCGTTTCGCGTTAACCCGCGCTTGCATGTTGCCGCCTGAAATCAACGAGTCCAACGCGGCATGGGATGGGCTGTGTTTCAGGGTGCCGTTGAAACGCCACAGGTCATCTTTTTTGCGATTGGGGCTTGATCTGCGGGGCGTCTCGGGCTTCCCATAGCGGGATGATCTTGCATGAAAAGGCCCCGCAATGACCGCCAGGCGCAATGTCTTGTTTATCGTGATTGATCAGCTTCGCGCAGATTGCCTGATGGGGGCGCTTGGCGATGTCACGCCCCTGCCCAACCTGCGCGCGCTGCAGGCTGAGGCGGTAAGTTTTACCCGGCATTTTTCGGTGGTGAACCCCTGTGGCCCCTCGCGCGCGTCGATCTTGACCGGGCAATATGCGATGAACCACCGGGCGGTGCGCAATGGCACGCCTTTGCCGCATGACACCCCCAATATCGCGCTTGAGATGCGCAAGGCGGGATATGTGCCGCTGCTATATGGCTATACCGATTCCGCCCAGGACCCGCGCCGCTTTCATCCCAATGACCCGGCGCTGACCTCATATGAAGAGGTGATGCCGGGGTTTCACGAAGCGGTGGAAATGCGGCTGGAAGCAAGCCTGCCGTGGCGCGCTGATCTGATGGCCAAGGGCTATGACGTGCCGCCCTATCCCGATATTTTCCGCCCCAACGGGCCAGAGCTGAACGCAGCCGCAGTTTATTGCGCTGAAGATAGCGATACAGCCTTCCTGACCGATCAGTTTTTGCGCGGGCTGCTGGGGCGGCCTGCGGGCTGGTTCGCGCATCTGACCTATATTCGCCCGCATCCCCCCCTGGTGGCCCCTGCGCCCTATAACCGGCTGGTGGATGCCGCCACCATCCCCGCCCCGCTGTGTGTGGGCGACAAAGCCGCCGAACAGGCGCGCCATCCGTTCATTGCCAGCAGCCACGCCAAAACACCGATTTCATCCGTGGTCGAGGGGTTTCCTGATCTGGAACCCACGCAAGAAAACGTGGCAACCCTGCGGGCGGTCTATCTGGGGCTTGCCGCCGAGGTGGATCATCACATCGGGCGGGTGATAGCCGCCCTGAAACAGGCCGGAATTTATGACAATACGTTGTTGGTGGTTACGGCTGATCATGGTGAGATGCTGGGCGACCACCATGTCTGGGGCAAACAGACGTTTTATGACGCGGCTTATCACACACCGTTGATTATCCGTGACCCGTGCCAACCGCAGGCGCATGGTCAGCGTGTATCGGCGCCAACCGAATCCATCGACATCGCGCCGACGATTCTGGATTGGCTGGGCCAAACCGCGCCCGATATGATGGATGGCCACAGCCTGATGCCGTTTTTGCGCGGCGAATCCCCGCAAGAGTGGCGCGACCACACATTTTCCGAGCTTGATTTCGGCGATCCGATCACACCGACCAAGGCGCAAACCGCGTTGGGGCTTGGGGCTGATAGCGCTAATCTGTGCATCTTGCGCGGGCCGCGCCACACGTTGGTCCATTTCAACGCAGACTTGCCGCCGCTGCTGTTTGATCACGCCGAGAGGGGCGAATTGCGCGATATTGCCGCCGAGCCCGCCGCGCAACAGGTGCTGCTGTCCATGACCCGCAAGCTGCTTAATCACAGGATGCGCCACGCGGGGGGCCGGTTCAACCGTGTGATGATCACCCCCGCGGGCGCTGTCAGGGCCGATGGACAGGGGAATTGATCCGCCAATCAGATTTATTTTTCATGACATCGCTTGACGGAATTTTATTCGCAAGACCATACTTGACCATTCACGAAGCCGTAAAAACCCTGCGTATCCCCAGGGTACAACCTGAGTCCGGGCTGTTGAAATCTGGCTCTAACCGAAAGGAGGCATTGGACCTATACCAAAAAGGCGCCGCTTCGTAGCCTTTTTGTTACATAAGGCAGCTATGCCAAAATAAGGAAGAAACTTCCGCATTATTCACCGACAGGAGAGAGTATGAAACGACTATTATTGGGCAGCGCTGCGCTGCTCGTTCTGCCATTCGCAGCCCTTGCCAACTGTCCTGCAATCACCGTGGCCGATATGGGAGGGGTCGCACCCGGCGCCTTCCCTGAGCAATATGACCTTGCCGAATTTCAGGCCGCTGCAAGCTGCACGATAGAGCTTTCGGAAAACCCTGGCATTGCCGGGTTCAACGCCCAGATACGTGGCAACCCCGACCTGCCCGCCGTGGCTGACCGCCTGCCCGAAGACCCGCTGGTCGTGGTGCCCTATGCCTCTGCCGGCAGTTATGGTGGCACGCTGGACGCGCTGTCAAACGGAACCGAGGCCGGAACCTCTGACTTTATGTCGCTGCGCCATGTGAACCTTGTGCGCTATTCGGATGATCTGGAAACCATCGTGCCGAATGTGGCTAAGTCCTGGGCCTGGAATGATGATTATACCCAGCTTACCTTTACCTTGCGCAAAGGGCATAAATGGTCGGATGGCCAGCCCTTCACCTCGGCCGATGTGAAATTTTGGTATGACAATCTGGCGCTTGACCCGAATGTGAACGAAAAGCCAAAGGATTATGTGACCGTTGGCGGCGAGCGGATGACGGTCGATACACCCGATGACGTGACCGTGGTGTTCAACCTGCCTGCGCCAAAGCCCGGCCTTTTGGCGCATTTCGCGACCCATTTTGCCCAGGGCTTTCAGCCCAAGCATTTCCTGGGGCAGTTCCACCCCGATATCAACCCCGATGCCGATACGCTGGCGAAATCACTGGGGTTTGAGAATGGCTATGCGGTGATCCGGGCCTATTACGGCAACTCGGATTGGATGGATACCGGCACCCCGATGCTGAATGCGCCCGATCTGGTGGGCAAACTGCCAGCCGATGCGGCCCCGACGCTGGAAAGCCATATCGTCGTGCGCGAAACCACCGAGGGGCGGCATTTTGTGGCCAACCCGTATTTCTACATGATTGATACAACGGGTCAGCAATTGCCCTATATCAATGAAATGGATGAGCTTTATGCAAATGACCAAGAGGTGCGTCTGCTGAAGCTGGTCAATGGCGAGGTGGATTACAAAGCGCAAAGCCTGCAGCTTTCGGATGCGCCGCTGATGCTGGAAAATCAGGAAAAGGGCGATTACACCATTCAGCTAAAGCCGCGGATCGCGATGCAGGCGGTGTCGTTCAACGTGACCCATACCGATGAGGCCAAGCGCGCCGTGTTTGGCGATGTGAAATTCCGCAAAGCGATGTCCGAGGCGATTGACCGCGACGGGCTGAACAGCACGGCCTATTTCGGGCAGGGCACGTTGCAGCAATATACCGGGTTTTCGCCGCTGCCAGAGTTTATCGACCAGAAATGGAAATCCTATGCGATGGAATACAACCCCGAAGGCACCAAAGCGGTGCTGGATGAGCTGGGGCTGAAAGATACCGATGGCGATGGGTTCCGCGAATTGCCGAATGGCGAACCGCTGGTCATCAACATGCAATTTGCCACGCAGGGGATTGCGGGGCAGGTGGTGGAGCTGATCAGCCAGAACTGGGCTGATGTCGGCATCAAATCCACGGTCAAAGAGGTGACGCCGGATGAATACCGCTCGGCGCAATCGTCCAACCAGCTTGACGTTGGCCTGTGGGAAAAGGGCCAGCCGATGGGCATTATCCTTGGCAATAATGAGCTGTGGGTGCCGCCGTTTGAAAACTATTTCGCGCATCGCTCTGGCATGCTTTGGGCGGAATGGGTGGATAGCAACGGCACCAGCGGGGTAGAGCCGCCGGACTATGTGAAGGCGTTGATGGCCGATATCAACACCCTGCAATCCACCCCGGCCGGCACGGATGAGTTCAAGGCCATTGCGAACCGCATGGTTGCGGCGATGGTCGAAAACGTCCTGTTCATTGGCACGGCGCTGACCCCCGATCCGATCTATGTCAGCAACAAGCTTGTCAATGTGCCAGAGTTCAAGACGGCGTCATATGAATACTACCGCGCCTATCCATACCGGCCATCGCAGTGGTATATTAAGGATTAAGATCAGCGCGCTACACGCTGGTCTTAATGCTGTGGCAGGCGTTTGCGCCTGCCGCTTTCCCTGATATTCCCGCCATATGCCAGGATGCGCCGCCCATGATCCGTTTCGCGTTGACTCGTGCCTTTTTGGCAATCGTCACCTTGCTGACTGTTTCCCTGATCGTCTTCACCTTGATGGAGCTGGTTCCCGGCACCTGCGCCGAACGCTATCTGGCGTTCAAGAACACCTCTGGCTCGCAAATATCCATCGCGGATATTGAGGCGGAAAAGGTGCGGCTGGGGTTGGACCGCCCGTTCATGACGCGTTGGGGCTCTTGGGTTTATGACGTTGTCGTGCATGGGGAATTTGGTGATAGCTGTATTTTACGGCTGAACATCAACCAGCTTTTGGCCGATAAGTTCTGGGTGTCGCTGGGCATCTGCATGGCGGCGCTGATCCTGTCTTATGCCATCGCGGTGCCGATAGGGATAATTTCGGCCAGTTCCAACAGCCCGACTGCCAATAACGCGCTGCGCTTTGTCAGCTATCTGGGGCTGGCGCTGCCCAATTTCCTGCTGGCGCTGATTATCATGCTGATCTCTACCGTGTATTTCGGAGACAGTCTTACCGGGCTGTTTTCAAAGGAATATCGAGATGCGGCCTGGTCCTGGGCCAAGTTCGGTGATTTCATCAGCCGGGCATGGTTGCCGGTGTTTATTCTGGGCTGGTCAGCCACGGCCTTTGCGCTGCAAACCGTGCGGGCCTTGATGCTGGATGAGATCGGCAAGCTTTACGTCACCGCCGCCTCGGCGCGGGGGGTCTCTGGCGCGCGGCTGCTGTGGCGCTATCCGGCGAAACATTCGCTTGGGCCGGTCATCAACTCTCTGGGCTTTGATTTGAACCGGATTTTCAACGAATTGCCCATCGTGGCCCTGATCCTGACGCTGACCGAGGCGGGGGCGCTGCTGTTTGACAGCTTGGCGCGCTCCAACGACCAACAGCTTGCCGGGGCGATCATTTTTCTTCTTACCGCCAGCATTGTCGCGCTGAACTTTGTCACCGATATTCTGCTGGCCCTGATAGACCCGCGCGTTCGCCGCGGGCTGATGGGATAACCCATGTTCTGGCGCAAAACCGCACCCGCAGCCGAAATCGACCAAAAGGCGAAAGAGGCCTATTTCACCGCGTCCCAAGGCCAATTGATCTTTGCCCGGTTCAAATCGAACCGCACGGCAATGATTGCGGCCTGGGCGCTGATCCTGATGATCCTGATGGGGCTGTTTGCGCCGTTTCTGTCGCCCTATGACCCGACGATTGCGGGCCGCGATGAGCAATATGAAAACGGCGCGCCGCAGATACCAAAGATGTGGGATGAGAACGGGTTTTCATGGCGGCCCTTCATCTATGCGACGGAACGTGAAAGGTCGATGGCGACCAATTTTCGTTGGGTGGTGAAAGAAAACCGTGAGCATCGGCTTTATATGCAATTCTTCACCCGCGATTGGGACTATACGATTTTTGGAATTGATTTCAATGTGATGGGGCAACAAATTGATCTGGCGCTGATCCGCTCCAACATTCATTTATTCGGGGTAGAGGGGGGCAAGATTCACCTTTTTGGCACCGATGGCAGCGGCAAGGATATTTTTGGCCGAACCCTGCACGCGATCTGGACGTCGCTTGCGGTGGGAACCCTTGGCGTGATGATCTCTTTCGTTTTGGCGCTGATGATCGGCGGGGTGGCGGGGTATTTTGGCGGCTGGCTGGATAGCGTTTTGCAGATGATCACCGATGCCATTCGCACCGTGCCGCAAATTCCGTTGTTCATGGCGCTGGCCGCATTCTTGCCGCCCGAATGGTCATCCGAGGCGCGATTCTTCTTTATCTCGATCATCCTTGGCCTGATCGGCTGGCCGACGCTGGCACGCCGTATTCGGACCCATTTGCTGACCGAGCGAAGCCAGGAATATGTACTGGCCGCCGAGCTGTGCGGGGCATCCAGCAGCCATATCATCCGGCGCCATCTGTTGCCCAGCTTTACCAGCTATATCATCGTCGATCTGATGATTTCCTTTCCCTATATGGTGCGGTCGGAAACCGCGCTGTCTTTCATCGGGCTGGGGTTGAAAGACCCGGTGAACAGTTTGGGCGCGATGATGCAAAATGTCTCCAAGGCCGATGTTTTGCTGAATTATCAGTGGTATTTCATTCCCGTGCTGTTCTTCATCGCCCTGGTTCTTGCCTTTGTTTTTGTGGGCGATGGTCTGCGCGATGCTGCAGACCCTTATTCGGATAGCAAGAAATGACCGTGCTGATTGACGTACAGAACCTGACGCTGAAATTTCGGACCGATGAAGGGCTGATCACGGCTGTCGATGATGTCAGCTTTACCATCAACAAGGGTGAGGTGATGGGGCTGGTGGGCGAATCCGGGTCGGGTAAATCGGTGACGGCCAAGGCGCTGATGCATCTGAATGCCAGAAACGCGGTCTATACGCCGCAAAGCAAGATCATCTTGCATAGCCAGACGGGGGCGGTGGATGTTTTGAAACTGCGCACGACCAAGGAATTGAAGGTCGTGCGGGGGGGCGCGATTTCGATGATCTTTCAAGAACCGATGGCCAGTTTCGCGCCTGCGATCACCATCGGCAGCCAGATGGCCGAACAATTGCGCATCCACGGGGATATGACCAAGGCGCGAGCCAAGGAAATCTCGATAGAGATGTTGGACCGGGTGGGCATTTCAGACCCATCCAGGCGGTTTGATCAATATGCGTTTGAACTCTCGGGTGGGATGCGGCAACGGGCGATGATCGCGATGGCGCTTTCCACCAAACCCAGCTTGCTGATTGCGGATGAGCCGACGACGGCGCTGGATGTAACCATTCAGGCGCAGGTGATTGATTTGATGAAGGATCTGGTGGCCGAGTTTCAAATGGGCATCATCTTTATCACCCATGACCTGGGGGTGATTGCGCAAACCGCTGACAGTGTTTCGGTGATGTATCTGGGCAAGATTATTGAACAGGGCCCGGTGCGCAACGTGATCCGGCAGGCCAAACACCCCTATACCCAAGGGCTGCTTGCGGCCTTGCCGAAACTGGATGATCTGGATGCGCCGCTGACGCCGGTTGCCGGTGACATCCCCTCCCCGTTAGAGCGCCCGCCGGGCTGCGTGTTTCACACCCGTTGCCCGCAGATTATCGGAGATATCTGCAAGACCAGGCTGCCGGTGCGGGCGCGGGTTGATGCCACACATAGTGTGGCCTGCCACCTTTATAGCGAAGGGGAAAAAGCATGAGCGAAAACCCCCTGATTTCTGCGCGGGGCCTGTCGGTCGGTTTCAAGATCGGCGCGGGGCTGTTCAGCAAATCCATCCTCAAGGCGGTGGATAACGTCAGCCTTGATATTGCGCGCGGGTCGTTCTTTGGGCTTGGTGGGCGAATCCGGTTCGGGCAAGACCACCCTTGGCCGCGCGCTTTTGAAGGCGGTTCCGATCACCGGGGGCCATGCGGTCTATAATGATGATCAGGTCAGCTATGATCTGGGCACGCTGACCGGGCCAGCGCTGAAGGATTACCGCAAACGCGCGCAGTTGATTTTCCAGGATCCTTATGCCGCCTTGTCACCGCGCATGACGGTGCGCGATATTATCGCCGAACCGTTGGAGGTGATGGGCTTGACCAAAACCCGCGAAGAAACCGATGCCCGCGTGCGCGAGATTGCCGCGAAATGCCGACTGAACCTGGAGCATCTGCGCCGCTTTCCGCATGCGTTTTCTGGTGGGCAACGGCAGCGGATATCAATCGCCCGCGCGCTGGTGTCGCGGCCGAATTTCATTGTGGCAGACGAATCCGTGGCGGCGCTGGATGTGTCAATTCAGGCCGATGTGCTAAATCTGCTGAAGGAAATTCAGCGCGAAATGGGCCTGACCTTTCTGTTTATCAGCCATGATCTGTCGGTGGTGGCGCATACCTGTGATAATCTGGCCGTGATGTATCTGGGGCGGTTGGTGGAAACCGCGCCGACGCGGGTCTTGTTCAAGGCGCCCCGCCACCCCTATACCAAAGCGTTGTTTTCTGCGATCCCATCGCTGGACCCGGATGACCGCAGCGGCGGGCAAAAGCTGACGGGCGAAATTCCCTCGCCGACCAATCAACCGCCCGGCTGCAAATTTCATACCCGCTGCCCGCATGTGATTGACCGTTGCCGGATAGAGGAGCCGACACTGGAAAACCCCGGTGACGGTCACGCGGTTTCATGCCACCGCTGGCGCGAATTACTGGCGCTGCCTGCGGGGTAGGGGGCGTTGGCGCTGGCCTATGCATGAATTTCAATCAGTATTCGCAATGCCGATCAAAAGGGTGTATGTAATGCGCATATGAAATACTTATTCAAGGTGTGAAGATGAAATTTGTGAATGCGTTGCTGTGGCCGGGGACCAAGATTTGCCAATGGTTGGGGGTGGACCCGACGGCGGATGCCGGGTTGATCCGATCAATGTTCAACATGCTGGTGTATCTGGTGGTCATTCTGGCCGGGCTTTGGGTGTTTTTGGGCTGAAGCGGGCGCAAAAAGACGCATGAAACAAAAAGGCCCGCCCAGACAGTGCCGGGCAGGCCTTGGCTTTTTTTCTGTGATCTGATCAGAAGCCTGCTTTGATCTTTTCAAACTCTTCCAGCATGCGGTCGCGCATGGCGGGCTCGATCGGGGTTTGGGCCAGAAGGGTCGTCTCAATCGGGTTCACATCCGCGGCCACAAGATCTTCCATCGGGATTTCGGCCATCGCGGCGTCATTGGTATGGGCGTAGCCAAAGCCATCAAGCAAACCACGCGCCGAGCCATGATCCTGCCATGCGTTGATGAAATCATAGGCTTTGTCTTCGGAACCGGGGGCATCCTTGAAGTTCACATAGCCGCAGAACCAAGTTGAAGCGCCCTCTTTGGCCTGACGCTGAAAGCCAACCGAGAAACCCTCTTCGCGCATCAGGGCGATGGAATCATTCCATGTCCAGGCCACTTGCACCTGCCCGCCAGCCATCAGCTGCGCCAGTTCGGACGGGTCGGCCCAATAGGTGACAACATGGGGATGCGCCTCGCGCAGCCATGCCGCACCAGCCTGAAACTGTTCTTCGGTCAGGTTGGTCCAGTCGGATACGCCGGTCGCAAGCAAGGCCAGCGACCAGATATCATCGGTGTTGTCGGGCAGAGAAATGCGGCCCGAGAATTTCGGATTTAGGAAGACATCGACCGAGGCCACATCTTCTTCGGTGACGTCCTTGGTGTTATAGGCGATGGCGGTATAGGCGTAGTCGGTCGGAATATACCAGACGCCGGTATCATCGCTGAAAATCTTTGATTTCAGGAAACGCGGGGCGATTTCACTGAAATTCGTAATGCGTGAGGTATCCCAAGGCTCGATCAATCCGGCATCGCGGTATTTTGATACCATCTGCGAGCAGGGATGCGCCACATCGGCCTTGAACCCCGAGGCAACCTTTTGGAACGCCTCATCATCATCGCCAAACAGGGCATAGGTTGGCATCTGGCCATGCTTTTCGATATAGGGTTTCAGCAGGTTTTCATCTTCGAACCCGGCCCAGTCAAAGACGATCAGGTCAGGGTCGGCGGCCTGGGCTGCAGAAAATGGCAGGGCGAGGGCAAAGGCCGCGCCGATCATCAGTTGGTTTTTGGTTTTCATTTTTTCCTCATCTGTTGGTCGTTACGCGTATTGGCAAACAGGGGTTTGCCCTTACTGACCCGCAAAGGCTAGGCGGTTGCGGGGGTGCGCTCAAGAGGGAAAAACGCGTTTTTCGGCCGCAATCGGACTATCAATATGGGTTGTGGGTGGCTGGATCATGGCTAAGATCACCCGAAAGCGGCCGTTTGCAGGGGCAGGCCAAAGGAGTGGGTGATGGTTTTGGATGTGGATTTCGTGCGCAGTCAGTTTCCGGCTTTCAAAAGCGCGGGGCTGGCCGGGCAGGCGTTTTTTGAAAATGCTGGCGGCTCTTATACTTGCGGTGCGGTGATTGACCGGCTGACGCGGTTTTATACGGATCGCAAGGTACAACCCTATGCGCCCTATGAGGCCTCTGCGCTGGCCGGTGCCGAAATGGATGAGGCACGGGCGCGGCTGGCGGCGATGATGGGGGTAGAGGCGGACGAGGTTTTCTTTGGCCCCTCGACCAGCGCCAATACCTATGTTCTGGCGCAGGCCTTGCGGCGGTTGATCACCGATACGGGCGGTGCCGTTGTGGTGACGAACCAGGACCATGAGGCGAATTCGGGCGTGTGGCGGCGCCTGGCCGAGGATGGTGTGGAGGTGCGCGAGTGGAAGGTTGACCCGCAAACCGGGCATCTGGACCTTGGCGCTTTGCAGCCGTTGCTGGCCGATGGCGCGGTGCGGATGGTTTGTTTTCCGCATTGCTCCAACGTGGTGGCCGAACTGAACCCGGTGGCTGAAATTTGCGCGATGGCCCGCGCGGCGGGGGCCTTTACCTGCGTTGATGGGGTCAGCTATGCGCCGCATGGCTTTCCTGACATGACTGCGCTGGGGGCTGATATCTATCTGTTTTCGGCCTATAAAACCTATGGCCCACATCAGGGCATCATGGTCATGCGCCGCGCGGTGGGGGCGGCCTTGCCTGCCCAATGCCATTATTTCAACGCAGATACGCTGTACAAGCGGTTTACCCCGGCAGGGCCAGACCATGCGCAGGTGGCGGCCTGCGCCGGGATGGCGGATTATATTGATGCGCTTTATGCCCATCACATTCCGGGCGGCACGGCGGGGCCGCTGGCGCGCAACAATGCTGTGCATGACTTGATGCGCGCGCATGAGGTGCGACTGCTGCAACCCTTGCTGGATCATCTGGCCGCACGCAATGACTTGCGCCTGATTGGCCCGCGCGACGCAGGGCGGCGTGCGCCGACGGTTGCCGTCGCCCTTGACCGCGCGGCAGAGCCGGTGGCGGCAGAGCTGGCCAAACATGGCATCATGGCGGGGGGCGGTGATTTTTATGCAGTGCGCCCATTGCAGGCGATGGGGGTGGATGTGGCGCAGGGCGTGCTGCGGCTGAGTTTTGTGCATTACACAACCGAGGCCGAGGTGACGCGATTGGTAGCGGCATTGGACGCGGTTTTATAGGGCCGATGGCGGCTGTTTGCCCCCAATAGGGTTTGCCACAGGGGCAAACCCTTGCCCCCAAGGATATTTTTGAACATAAAAAAGGCTGAGGAGTGATCCATTCCGCAGGGTGCCGCGTATTCTGTGAAAAGAAAATGGACGTATATGCCTGAAACACCCCTGATCCTTTGGGTTCGCCGCGATTTGCGGCTGGCCGATAATTCGATGTTGGCGCAGGCTGCGGCCTCTGGCCGGCCGGTTATCCCGGTGTTTATCCTTGATGCTGAAACCGAGGCGCTGGGGGCTGCGGCAAAATGGCGGCTGGGCCTGGGGGTCGCCGCGTTTTCCAAAGCGCTGGAGGGGATCGGCGCACGGCTGATCTTGCGGCGCGGGGCGGCGTTGGACGTGTTGCAGGCTTTGGTTGCACAGACCGGGGCGGGGGCTGTGCATTGGGCGCGGCTGTATGACCCGGCGGCCAAGGCGCGCGATACCGAAGTAAAGTCTGTGTTGCGCGCTGCGGGCGTGGAGGCGGTAAGCCATGCCGGGCATTTGCTGTTTGAACCCTGGACGGTGGCAACCGGACAGGGTGGATTTTACAAGGTGTATTCGCCGTTTTGGCGGGCGGTAAAGGGGCTGGATGTTGCCGTGCCTGCCGCAGCACCTACCCGGCTGAAAGCGCCGCAGGTCTGGCCAGCCAGTGAAGTGCTGGCAGATTGGCAGATGGGCCGTTCAATGCGGCGCGGCGCGGATGTGGTCGCCCGGCATGTCAATGTAGGCGAGGCACTGGCGCAGGCGCGGCTGGCCGCGTTTCTGGACGGGCCGGTTGACAACTATAAAGAGCAGCGCGACTTTCCGGCCATTGAGGCCACGTCGCGCCTGTCGGAAAACCTGACTTACGGCGAAATTGGCCCACGAATGCTGTGGCATGGCGGGATGCGGGCGCTGCATGAGGGCCGCGCCGGGGCCGAACATTTCCTGAAAGAGCTGGTCTGGCGCGAATTCGCCTATCATCTGCTGCACCACACGCCGCAAATCACCACCCGCAACTGGCGCGAGGACTGGGACAGCTTTGCCTGGCGCGGCGACAATGACGATGCCGAACGCTGGCGGCGTGGCATGACCGGCGAGCCATTTGTCGATGCGGCCATGCGTGAGATGTATGTGACGGGCACCATGCATAACCGGGCGCGGATGATCGCGGCTTCGTACCTGACCAAGCATCTGCTGACGGATTGGCAGGTGGGGCAACGCTGGTTTGCCGAATGTCTGACCGATTGGGACGTGGCGGCCAATGCAATGGGCTGGCAATGGGCGGCGGGGTCGGGGCCGGATGCAGCGCTGTTTTTCCGGGTGTTCAACCCGGCAACGCAGGCCGAGAAATTTGACCCCAAGGCCGCCTATCGCCATCGGTTCATCGCCGAACTGGCACAGGAACCGGGGGCGGATGCGCTGAGTTTTTTTGACGCGGTGCCACGCGCCTGGGGGCTTTGCGCCAAGGCTGCCTATCCTGACCGGATGATCGCGTTGGCGGCGGGACGCGAAAGGGCACTGGCGGCCTATGCGGCCCGAAACTCTGCCAAAAGCTGAACGTAGGTACAAAAGAATGGCGGGAACGTCGCACGAAGAACCGGGGCCAAGGATGGATATTTTGACAGTGACCGATGGCCAAAAAGGCTTGCCACGTTATTTCGCGCAGGTTTTCGCGCAGGCCAAGGGGTTGGGCCATGGCCGGCTTGATCTTGTTTTGGATGACGGGCGCCGGTTTCGGGCCGAAGGGGCGGCACCCGGCCCGCAGGCGGTGTTGGAGGTGCATAACAAGGATTTGTTTGCGCGGTTGATCCGTGAGGGCGATATCGGCTTTTCCGATGCCTATCTGGAAGGGTGGTGGTCCAGCCCCGATTTGCAGGCCTTCATGGACCTTGTGCATGCGGATAATGATGCGATTTATGACGGGTTTTATGGCATGGCGCTGGTGCGGATGTATGAACGCCTGCGTCATGTCTTGCGCCCCAACAGCAAGCGCGGATCCCGCAAGAACATCGCCCATCATTATGATTTGGGAAATGATTTTTATGGGCTGTGGCTGGATGAGACGATGACCTATTCCTCGGCCCTGTTCACCACCGGGCAAGAAAGCCTGGGGCAGGCGCAGGCGCAAAAATACGCGTCGATGGTTGACCAGATGGGCGTAAAAGCAGGAGATCACATCCTGGAGATTGGCTGTGGTTGGGGCGGGTTTGCCGAATATGCTGCCAAAGAGAGGGGATTGCGCGTGACCGGCCTGACGATTTCCAAGGCGCAATATGATTATGCCGTGGCGCGGATGGCACGATTGGGCCTGTCGGACCGTGTGTCCATCAAGCTGCAAGATTACCGCGATGAAATCGGACTTTATGACGGTGTGGCCAGCATCGAGATGTTCGAAGCCGTGGGCGAGAAATACTGGCCGGTCTATTTCAACGCCCTGCGCGAGCGGTTGAAGCCTGGGCGGCACGCCACGTTGCAGATTATTACCTTGCAAGAAAAGCGCTTTAAGATGTACCGAAAAGGGGTTGATTTCATTCAAAAACACATCTTTCCGGGTGGCATGTTGCCCAGCCCAAGCGTGCTGCGGGCCGAGGTGACCAAGGCGGGTTTGAACATCAAGGGCTCGGTCGAGTTTGGCAAAAGCTACAGCGACACGCTGCGCCGCTGGCATGAGGTATTCAACGCGCGCTGGGAAGATGTGGCGGGGCTTGGCTTTGATGATCGGTTCCGCCGGATGTGGAATTATTACCTTACCTCTTGCGCAGGCGCTTTTCAGGGCGGAAACTGCGATGTGACACAGATTACCGTGACCCGCCCGCTTTAGGCTGGCGCGGAGCAGCAAGACAGGGGCGCGATGCCAACCATATCAAGACTGATTGCCGCCGTGCTGTTCGCGGCAATCGCCGTTCTGGCTGCCGAGGCCTTCAAGCTGAGGATGCCCGAGGGCACGCAATTTGGCCGGTTCACGCTGCTTTGCGCCGCAATCGGGCTGTTATGCGGCTGGTATATCATGGGGCGCCTGACCGGACAGGGCTATCGCAGGGCGTTCGGAACGGGGGTGCGGACCTCGGTTGGCTTTGTGGTCTGGGCTTTGCTGGTTTGCTCGATCCTCTTGATGCTGCGCAAGGCCTTCAACAAGCGCTATGATAGCCCTATGGAGGCGGTTGTTGATATATTTGCGCTGGCGTTGGAGAATGGGATGCGCTTGTTTACGCCGTTCACCGCAGATCTGCCGGTGCTGCTGGGGGTGTTGCTGCTTGGTGGCGGGCTGGGCGGGCTGATGGCGGAATGGGCCAAAAGACGTTGGGAATGAAGACATGACGCCACTGTTCATCTATGGCACCCTGTGCCACTTGCCGCTTTTGCAGACGGTTCTGGGGCGCCTGCCTGCATCGCAGGCCGCGGTCTTGCCCGATTACGCGGTTTATTGGGCCGAGGGCCATGATTTCCCGCTGATCACAAACGAGCCGGGGGCGCAGGCGCAGGGGCTTTTGCTGCCGGATCTGACAGCGCAAGACATGGCGCGGCTGGATTTTTACGAAGGCCCATTTGGCTATGCCACCCAATGGTGTTCGCTGGCGCTGGCTCAGGGGGGCGTTGCACGGGCGCAGGTCTATATGCCCGCACCCGGTTTGTGGCAGGCCGGTGCGGCTTGGAATCTGAAAGAATGGGCGGCGCGGTGCGGCGATACCATCGTTGCGACGGCGGGCGATGTTTTTGCCTTTTACCCCAAACCCATAGCGGCATCGCGGCGGGACCCAATGCTGGTGCGCGGGTCAAGCCGGCTGCGCGCGGCGCAGGCAGGGCCAAACCAAACCCGCCGCGCGGTGGCCTCTGACGATGTCGTGGTTCAGTCTTGCACGCAGCCCTATGCCAATTTCTTTGCAGTCGAGGAATATGATCTTTCGTTTCGTCGGTTTGATGGTGCGCGCAGCCCCGTGATCAAGCGTGCGACTTTTATTTCGGGGGATGCGGTGACTGTGTTGCCCTATGACCCGGTTCGTGACCGGGTGCTGATCATCGAACAGTTTCGCACCGGCCCTTTTGCGCGGGGCGATGTGCAGCCGTGGCAGTTGGAGGCGATTGCCGGGCGGATTGACCCCTATGAGTCGCCAGAAGCGGCGGCGCGGCGCGAGGCGTCAGAGGAAGCCGGCCTGACCTTGGGCCCATTGCTTCAGATCGGGGCGTATTACCCGTCACCGGGGGCCAAGACCGAATACCTTTATTCCTATATCGCGCTGACTGATTTGCCCGATGACGTGGCAATTCTGGGCGGCGAAGACAGCGAGGCCGAAGACATCAAGGGGCATTTATTGTCATTTGACGCGTTTGCCGCGTTGGTTGCGCGCGGCGAGGCGACAACCGCCCCCCTGTTGGTAAGCTATTACTGGCTGGAGCGAGAGCGCCCGCGCCTGCGCGCCGAGGCTGCGGCCACAGGAATGTGAGCAGATCTGCCGGTTTTGGCGGTGCTGTCTGCGGTCCGGTGCTTGAGTTTGGGCCTGCCAACCCGTAGACCAAGACAAACGGAAAAGGAAAAGCGGATGCGTATCTACAGCGATCTGGCAGAGTCAATCGGCAAGACACCCCTGATAAGGCTGAACAAGGCGTCAGCGGCGACCGGCTGCGAAATTTTGGGCAAAGCCGAGTTTCTGAACCCCGGTCAATCGGTCAAGGACCGGGCCGCGCTCTATATCATCCGCGATGCGGTGGCCAGGGGGGCGCTGAAACCCGGTGGCACGATTGTCGAGGGGACGGCCGGAAACACCGGCATCGGGCTGGCGCTGGTCGGGGCCTCAATGGGGTTTCGGACGGTGATCGTTATTCCCGAAACCCAAAGCCAGGAAAAGAAAGACATGCTGCGGCTTGCAGGGGCTGATTTGGTACAGGTGCCGGCCGCGCCCTATTCAAACCCCAATAATTATATCCGCTATTCGGAAAGATTGGCGGAAAAGCTGGCAAAAACGGAACCGAATGGGGTAATTTGGGCCAATCAGTTTGACAATGTCGCCAATCGGCAGGCGCATGTGGAAACAACGGGGCCCGAGGTGTGGCAGCAGACCGATGGCAAACTTGACGGCTTTATCTGCGCGGTCGGTTCTGGCGGTACGCTGGCGGGGATGGCGATTGCGTTGCAGCCCAAAGGTGTGAAAATCGGGCTGGCCGACCCGGAAGGCGCGGCGTTGCATGCCTTTTATACCACGGGCAAAATGGACAGCCCCGGTTCGTCGATCACCGAAGGCATCGGGCAGGGGCGGATTACGGCCAATCTGGAAGGCTTGAAACCCGATTGCAGTTATCGCATCCCGGATGCCGAGGCGTTGCCGATTGTTTTTGATATGCTGGCCGAAGAGGGGCTGTGTCTTGGCGGCTCGTCTGGCATCAATATCGCGGGTGCCATTCGCATGGCGCAGGCGATGGGGCCGGGCCATACGATCGTGACCATATTGTGTGATTATGGCACCCGGTATCAATCCAAACTGTTCAACCCCGAGTTTTTGCACGCCAAGGGGTTGCCGGTTCCGAAGTGGCTTGATGGGCCCGGCCGCGCTCTTCCGACTGTGTTTGCGGAATGATCGGTTTGCGGCGGCAAGGAATGGCCCGGTTTGCGGGGCTGCTGATAGCTGTGCTGGCGCTTTGGGTTGCTATTGCAGGGCCCCTGCTGGCGCAATCCAACTTTTCTGCGGGAACAACACCCGAGGCGGCAACGGTCGTTGCCCCGCCTGATTATGACCGCTGGGAAAAATTTGCCAGCTCTGCCGATGGGTTGATAGCCGATCCCGGCTCGTCCGAAATCCGGCTGGAGACGCTGCGCAGTGAAATCGCGGATTGGCGCGAAAAGTTTCTGGCGTCGCAAGGCACCAATTCGTCGCGGCTGGCGACCATTCGCGCGCAGATAGAGGCATTGGGGCCAATGCCCGCCGAGGGCAGCAAGGAACCCGCGGATATTGCCGCGCGCCGGGCCGATCTGACCAAGCAATTGGCCGTGCTTCAGGCCCCCTCCATCGCTGCGGTCGAGGCATATAGCCGGGCAGATGGGTTGATCCGTGAGATTGACGCCGTGATGCGAGAGCGCCAGACCGATGCGCTGTTGCAGCTTTGGCCAACACCGCTGAACCCGGCGACCTGGCCGCAGGCGGCCTCGGCGGTGATGACCTCGGTCAAGGTGTTGGCGGATGAGTTGCAGGAGAACTGGTCCGACACAACAAAACGCGGCAATCTTTTGGATAAACTGCCGCCGATCATCGGGCTTTTGTTGATTGCCGCCTTCACCATCTTGCGCGGTCGGGCGCTGATTGAAGGCGTGGCTGTGCGTCTGCTGGAACGTGGCAGATCCAACGCGCGCGAAATCTGGTCGTTTATTGCCTCTTTGGGGCAGATCATCATTCCGACACTTGGGATGCTTGCCTTTTCAACCGCGATCATTCTGTCGGGGATGCTGGGCCCGCTTGGCAAGGCCATCGCCGAGGATCTGGTCGCATTCGGTGTTATTGTTTTCACCGCGCGCTGGATCGGGACTTGCAGCTTTCCGCTTGCAACCAGTGCGCTGACCCATCTGCCGATGGGTACGGCTGCCCGCGCCAGAGGCCGCTTTTTGGCGAACGCGCTTGGGGTGCTGCTGGGCGTTGAGGTGCTGCGCGGGGCACTTTTTCCCGAAAGCGAGTTGAGCGAGGCTGCAATCTCGGTTCTTTCCTTTCCAACCCTGTTGCTGACGGGGTGGCTTTTGTTCCGCTTGGGCAAGCTGCTTTTGCACAACACCATTGGCAGCTCGGGCGAAGATGCCTCGGCATCCTTTGTCAAACGGCTGGTTTCGCTTGTGGCGCGGGCGACGATTCTGGTTGCCGTTCTGGGGCCTTTGTTGGCGGCTGTCGGCTATATTCGGGCCGGGCAAGGCATGGTTTTCCCCATGGTGGCCTCGCTTGGGTTGCTGGGCTTGCTGTTCACCCTGCAAAACCTTGTCGGTGCGATTTATTCGGTGATCATCCGAAGCGATGAGCAGGGGCGCGATGCGCTGGTTCCGGTGCTGATCGGCTTTGTGCTCAGCTTTGCTTCGACGCCGTTTTTCGCGCTTATCTGGGGGGCGCGGACCTCGTCGGTGATGGAAGTGTTCACAAAGCTGCGGGACGGGTTCCAGATCGGCCAAACCCGGATTTCACCGTCTGATTTCATTTTGCTCGCGGTGGTGTTCGGCTTTTGGTATCTGGTTACGCGGCTGCTGCAAGGGGCGCTGAAAACCACGATTCTTCCCAAGACCAACCTTGATCAGGGCGGGCAGAATGCGATTGTTGCCGGCGTTGGCTATATCGGGATTTTTCTTGCCGGGTTGATCGGGATTACGGCGGCGGGGATTGATTTGTCGAGCCTTGCGATTGTTGCCGGGGCTTTGTCGGTTGGCATCGGCTTTGGCTTGCAAAACATCGTATCCAACTTTGTCTCGGGCATCATCTTGTTGATAGAGCGGCCGATCTCTGAAGGTGATTGGATCGAAGTGAACGGGGTGATGGGAACGGTGCGCAGCATTTCCGTGCGCTCGACCCGGATTCAAACCTTCGACCGCACGGATGTCATCGTTCCAAACTCGGATTTTGTGTCGGGGATGGTGACGAACTGGACACGGTTCAACCTGTCGGGGCGATTGATTGTCAAGGTCGGTGTGGCTTATGGCACCGATACCCGCAAGGTTGAAACTATCTTGCAAGAAATTGCCGAGGCACAACCCCTGGCCGTGCTGAACCCGCCGCCGACGGTTGTTTTGATGAATTTTGGCCCCGATAGTCTGGATTTTGAAATCCGGGTGATCTTGCGCGACGTGAATTTCACGGTTGCTGTGCGTTCTGAAATCAACCATGAAATTGCGCGCCGCTTTGGAGAGGAAGGGATCGAGATTCCGTTTGGGCAGCGCGACATCTGGTTGCGCAACCCCGAAGTGCTGGCCAAGATGGTCACTGCCGCCGCAGCGCCCGTCCGGCAACCCGGCGAGGCGGTCGCCCTGAGGGAGCCTGTGGCTGCGACCGCAAAGGCCAAAAACCCGCGAAAGGATGGTTAGGTGACAGAGCTATTGTTTCAAAACGATCCCTACCAGGCCGAGGCCGAGGCCGTTGTCATGGCGCACACCCCCGAGGGCGCGATTGTTCTGGACCGCACGGTGTTCTATCCAACCGGCGGTGGGCAGCCTGGTGACAGCGGGCATTTGATCTGGGGGGGCCATAAGTTGCCGATTGCGACGGCGATCAAACTGGATGCGGGGCAGGTGGGGTTGATTGCCGCAGAGCCGCTGGAATTGCCCGCCATAGGGACGATGGTGCGGCAGGTGTTGAACTGGTCCCGTCGCCATCGCCATATGCGGATTCATACGGCGCTGCATCTGTTGTCGGTCGTTATGCCTTTTCCCGTCACCGGGGGGCAGATCGGCGCCGATAAAGGGCGGCTGGATTTCGCGATTCCTGAAGCCCCGGCAGATATGCAAGCGGTTGAGGAGGCGTTGAACCGGTTGATTGACCGGGATCTGGCCGTGTCAGAACACTGGATCACCGATGAAGAGCTGTTGGCAAATCCGGGTCTGGTGAAAACCATGTCGGTCATGCCGCCCACCGGGCAGGGCAGGGTGCGGTTGGTGCGGATCGGGACAGGGGCAACGCAGGTTGATTTGCAGCCCTGCGGCGGCACCCATGTCGCGCGCAGTGCCGAGATTGGCCGTGTTGTGCTGGGCAAGGTCGAAAACAAAGGCCGGCAGAACCGCCGGATCAGCCTGAGCCTGACAGACTGAACCCATCATGTCAGTCAGTGTCGCAAGGCCCTTGCCACAGCGCGCAGGCCAGTGCCCCCGACTTTGCCGCCCCCCCGACTTTGCCCCCGACTTTGGCAGTAACGCGAGATCTTGCCAAACTCGGGGGGGCAACACCATTTCCATCTGCCTTTTTTCAGGCTTTCTGGCACGCAGTTCATGCGTCAGAAATCCGTAAATCAAATGAGCCGCTTACGGCGTTTGCCGGTTTCCAAGACTGTAATCAACAGAACAAAAAAGGGGCTGGTAACGGAAAGGTAGACAAATGGGCGGGCATTGCCCTTTGGCGGTATGGGGCCGGCGTTCAAATCCTGTCGGATGCGCCAAATATCGCAACCGGTCTTGGCCCCCTCAGCGCCGCAAGATCATCTGATCCTGGTCGATTTCAACGCGGAAACGGCCCAGATAATCCATACCCAAAAGCGAGCCGTCCATGGCGCCATCATTGACATAGGCGCTCAGGCTTGCATCCTCGTAGCTGCCAAGACGCACGTTTTCAAGGGTGATGCGCGCAGTCCGCACGATGCCATTTGCCGTGTTCGCCGAGCCGAGATAGACAAGGCCGCCGGGATCAAACCCCAATTTTTGCGCATCCGATTGCGTCAAGACCACGCCGGATGCGCCCGTGTCGACCATGAACTCAATCGGGGTGCCGTCTATTTCCAAACTCAGATAATAATGCCCATCGCGCGCACGGGGCAATACCACCTCACCATTCGTGGCTACGGATTGGCGCGGTACCATTTGCACACCCAAATCATTCCACAGCCCGTAAGCCGCCATCAGCCCGACGACAATCATGCCCCATGACATCAGGCCCCGCAGCATCTGGCCCATGCGCCCCCGATATTCCACCAAAAGATAGCCGCCGACCGCAACCACCAGAAGGCCAAGGTAAAGAACCCGGCCAATAACCTCATTGTCCATGGCAATCTCCTCTTTTGGCACGGTGTCGATATGGGGGGCGGGGCCTAGCCGATCAACCCGGTGCCGATGATGCCATCAATCACGAATTGCACCGAAAGCGCGGCCAACAGCATGCCCAAAAGCCGGGTGATAACCACAGTGCCGGTGCGGCCCAAGGCCTTTTCCAGCGGTCCTGCAATCAAGAACAGCAGGAAGGCAAGCAAAACCACAAAGATCATTACCAGATGCACCGCCAAAGCGCCCTGCCAGCCGCCCGATTCCCCTACCAGCAAGATCATGGTGGCAATCGCGCCTGGCCCGGCAATGAGTGGAATTGCGATCGGAAAGACAGAAGGGTCATGGTCGTGAACCGTCGATTGGCCCTCGCGCCGCTGGGTTCGACGCTCAAACAGCATATCCAGCGCTGTCAGGAACAGCAAAATACCGCCTGCGATGCGAAAGGCTGACATTGATATCCCGATAAAGCCCAGCACCGCCTCGCCCAACAGGCCAAAGAGTGTAAGGATGGCAACCGCGATGATACAGGCCCGCAAGCCGATCACACGCCGCCGCTCGGCGGTCATGCCGGGGGTCAATGCGATGAACATCGGGATCAGGCCCGGCGGGTCGATCACGACAAACAACGTTGCAAAAGCTGTGATCAGAAACGCGGTTTCCAAGCAATTTCCTCCGGTACAAGCAAACATACTGTTGCCTGTATTCATCGTGGTTCAAATAGCCAACTCTGTCATCTTTACGATTTTTCGCCGAAAAATCAGAATTTTCGGCGAAAATTCGCGATCATGCGACCTTTTCCAGCTTTTCCTGGGCCCGCAGCCACATCGCTTCGGCGCGGTCCAGGCCTTCCATCACCTCGGCATATTTCTTTTGCCAGGTTTCCATTTCGCCCAGGCGTTCAGGCTCATAAAGCGCCGGATCGGCCAGCTTTTTTGCCAGCTTGTCGCGCATGTTGTTAAGTTTCTCCAACCGTTCTTCGCATTTCCGCACGTCTGCCCGCAGGGCCATGATTTCATCGCGGCTGATTTTTTTCGGTTTTTCCACAGGTTTGACCGGTTTTGCCTCGTCATCGCCTGCCAGAAGCTGCTTGCGATAGGCGTCCAGATCCTCATTATAGGGCAAGACGTTGCCGCCCTTCACCAACCACAGCCGGTCTGCAACCAGGCCCAGCAAATGCATGTCATGGCTGACCAGCACAACCGCGCCCGAATAGGTCGTCAGCGCCTCGACCAGCGCCTCGCGGCTTTCCATATCAAGGTGGTTGGTCGGTTCATCAAGGATCAGCAGATGCGGCGCCTCCAGTGTTGCCAGCAGCAGCGACAGTCGCGCCTTCTGCCCGCCCGAAAGCCGGCCCACAACCGTCTCTGCCTGGTCGGCCAACAGGCCAAACCCGGCAAGCCTTGCCCGCAGCCGTGGTTGCCCTTCGGCAGGGCGCATGCGCTGCAAATGCTGCAAGGGGGTTTCATCAATGAACAATTCATCGACCTGATGCTGGGCAAAGTAACCGATCCGCAGCTTGCTGCTTTGCGTCATCTTGCCGGCCACGGGTTTGAGCTTGCCCGCCAGCAGTTTGGCCAAGGTTGATTTTCCTTCGCCGTTTCGTCCCAAAAGGGCGATCCGGTCGTCTTGATCTATGCGCAAAGACAGGTTGCGCAGCACGGGAGGGCCGTCATAGCCCACGGCCACGCTGTCCATGTTGATGATGGGCGGTGACAGCTCCTCTGGCTCGGGGAAGGTGAAGACCTGTTTGCGCGCTTCTTCGGGCGGGGTGATGGTCTCCATTTTTTCCAGCATCTTCACGCGGCTTTGCGCCTGCACAGCCTTGGAGGCCTTGGCCTTGAACCGATCGACGAAGGATTGCAGATGCGCCCGCCGCAATTCCTGTTTTTTTGCTTCGGCCTGCAACACGGCGCGGCGTTCGGCCATCTGGCGGGCGAATTGATCATAGGGGCCAGACCAATAGGTCAGCTTTTTTTCATCCAGGTGCAAGATGCCCTGAACCGCGCGGTTCAGCAGCCCGCGGTCGTGGGAAATGATGATCACCGTATGCGGATATTTGGCCAGATAGCTTTCCAGCCACAGCGCCCCTTCAAGGTCGAGATAGTTCGTCGGCTCATCCAGCAGCAAGAAATCGGGTTGCGCAAACAGCACCCCCGCCAAGGCTACCCGCATCCGCCACCCGCCCGAGAAATCCGAACAGGGTCGCAACTGCGCTTCCGCATCAAATCCCAGACCTTTCAGAATTCGACGCGGCCCGCCCCTCGGCCGACCAGGCGTCAATATCCGACAGCCTGGCCTGTACCTCGGCGATGCGATGCGGATCGGTGGCAGTCTCGGCCTCGGCCATCAGCGACTCGCGCTCGGTATCGGCCTGCAATACGGTTTGCAGCAGGCTGGTCGCAGACGATGGCACCTCTTGGGCCACGCCGCCAATGCGCGAGCGGGCCGGCATTGAAATATCGCCCCCCTCCAGTGCCAACTCGCCCCGGATCAATCGGAACAGCGTGGTTTTGCCCGCGCCATTGCGCCCGACAAGGCCAACCTTGTGGCCGGCAGGAATGGTTGCAGAGGCGCCCACAAGCAGCGGGCGGCCTTCGACGGAATAGCTGATATCTGATATACGTAACATGGGTCACGCCTTGCCCCATGCAGCGCGCCGCGTCAACGGGGCGCGCACGCGCAGATGGGCTTTTCAAGCGTTGCCTCTCATGTTAGCAGGCACCCATAAACATCACGCGGACTTCCGCGCATATCAAAGTGAGATGACCATGGCCACTGAACGCACCCTTTCGATGATCAAACCCGATGCCACCAACCGCAACCTGACCGGAAAAATCAACGCAAAATTCGAAGACGCGGGTCTGCGGATCGTCGCGCAAAAGCGGATTTAGTTGACGCCTGCCCAAGCTGGCGCGTTTTACGCTGAACATTCCGAGCGCCCGTTTTATGGCGAGCTGTGCGAATTCATGTCCTCGGCGCCGATCATCGTGCAGGTTCTGGAGGGCGAAGGCGCCATTTTGAAAAACCGCGAAGTCATGGGGGCAACGAACCCGGAAAAGGCCGATGCTGGCACGATCCGCAAAGAGTTTGCCTTGTCCATGGGGGGAAAACTCGGTTCACGGCTCTGACAGCCCCGAGTCCGCTGCGCGTGAGATTGCCTTCTACTTCTCCGGCCTTGAACTGGTTGGCTGATCGCCTACGATTTTTCGTCGAAAAATCAGAATTTTCGAAGAAAATTCGCAAGCCGCCTCCAAGCTTATCCAGCGGGGGCGGCTTTTCTATACTCTGACAGACAGGTAATCCAATGGCCCGCGCCCCACTTTTGCAACTTTCCGGTATCATGCTCACCTTTGGTGGTGATCCGGTGTTCGACAATCTCGATCTTGTGGTGCATCCCGGTGATCGTGTGGCGCTGGTCGGCCGCAATGGCTCGGGCAAATCCACCTTGATGAAGGTGATGGCCGGTTTGGTGCAACCTGACGCCGGCACCCGCGTTGTGCCGCCCGGCGTGACTGTGGGCTATATGGAGCAAGATCCAGATCTTTCCGCTTATGAAACGCTGGGCGATTACGCTGCCGCCACCTTGCCCGAAGGTGAGGAATACAAGGTCGCGATGGTTGCCGAGGGGCTGAAATTCAATCCTGAAACGCCGGTTGCCTCGGCTTCGGGGGGCGAGCGCCGGCGTGCGGCCTTGGCGCGACTGATGGCTGAAGCCCCCGAACTGATGTTGCTGGACGAACCCACCAACCACCTTGATATTCAGGCGATTTAATGGCTTGAGGAGGAGCTGAAATCCACCCGCACCGCCTTTGTGCTGATCTCGCACGACCGCGCCTTCCTCAAGGCGCTGACCCGCGCGACGCTGTGGATTGATCGTGGCCAGGTCCGCCGCCGCGAATCCGGATTTGACGGGTTTGAAGAATGGCGCGAAACCGTCTGGGCCGAGGAAGACGAGCAGCGCCACAAGCTGGACCGCAAGATCAAGGCCGAGGCGCGTTGGGCCGTCGAAGGCATTTCCGCCCGCCGCAAACGCAATCAGGGCCGCGTGCGCGCCTTGGCCGAACTGCGGGCCGAACGGGCGGGCCAGATCCGCCGCCAGGGAACAGCGGCAATGGCGCTCGACTCCGGCACCACATCGGGCAAACGGGTGGTTGAGGCAAAGGGTATCAGCAAGGCCTTTGGTGACACGCAAATCGTCAATAATCTTGATCTGCGGGTGCTGCGCGGCGATCGTATTGCCTTTGTCGGCCCGAACGGAATCGGCAAAACCACTTTGCTGAAGATGCTTACTGGCGAAACCGCGCCCGACAGTGGCACAATCACCCTTGGGACCAACCTTGAAATCGCGGTGTTTGACCAGACCCGCGCGCAGCTTGACCCGAATGCAAGCCTTTGGGACAACCTGACAAATGATCCGTCTATGGCGGTTTCCGGCAGTTCGGATCAGATCATGGTGCGGGGCAACCCGAAACATGTCGTCGGTTACCTGAAGGATTTCTTGTTCAATGAGGCACAGGCCCGCGCGCCCGTCCGGTCGCTTTCCGGCGGTGAAAAGGCGCGGCTGCTGTTGGCGCGGATCATGGCCAAACCGTCCAACCTGCTGATTTTGGACGAGCCGACCAATGACCTTGATGTCGAAACCCTTGATCTGTTGCAAGATATCCTTGGCGATTATGACGGCACTGTGCTTCTGGTCAGCCATGACCGCGATTTTATCGACCGGGTGGCGACCTCGACCGTGGCGCTGGAAGGGCAGGGCCGGGTTGGTGTTTTTCCCGGCGGTTGGTCTGATTACATGGCCCAGCGCGATACCGAATGGGCGCCAGAGGCCACGTTCAAAGCCAAAACCCCCACCCAAGCCACCGCCAAACCCGATGGAAAACGCGGCGAGCGTTTGTCGTTTACCGAACGCAAACGGCTGGAAGATCTGCCCGAACTCATCGCCAGAATGGAAGCCGAGATCAGCAAGCTGGCGGAACTTCTGGAAGCGGATGATCTTTTCACCAAAGAACCCGTTAAATTCCGCAAAGCCTCGGAGATGATGGCCGACCGGCAGGCCCAACTGACGGCGCTGGAAACCGAGTGGATGACGCTGGAAGATAAGGGCTCTACCCCTTAACCCTTTAATCAGGCTGAATTTTGCCGATAAAGCCGTGAATTGGCGGCTTTCAGCCAATCTGCGGCGCTTGGGGGCATGTCTGCATGGCGCGACCTTAAAAAACGGGAACCGCATACCTATCTAGGGGTTGTCAACACAGTCGGTATGATCCGAACGCAAGGACACGAAAGGTAGATACATGAAACTCTTTACATCCCTCGTACTCGCAACTTCCCTCGCAGCCCCGGTCGCCTTCGCCGGTGGTATGGCAGAGCCGGTGTCAGAGCCTTATGTTGCGCCGGTGGCGGTGGTTGCGCCGGTAACTGGCGATTGGACAGGGCTTTACGCCGGTGTCCAGCTTGGCTATGGCGATGTTTCGTCCAATGCCATCATCCCTGCCCTTGACGGCAATGGCATGATCGGCGGGGTACATGCAGGCTATCGCCACGATTTCGGGCAATTCGTCACCGGGGTCGAGCTTGCCTATAACGCCGCAGATATTGACATTGGCCCCGGCTCCAAGCTGGACAGCATCACACAGTTGAAGCTGATGGGCGGTTATGATTTCGGTCAAACGCTGCTCTATGCAACTGCAGGCGCGGCCCATGGCAAGGTTAGCGGCGGCCCTGCAGCCGGGTCCGACAATGGCTGGCTGATCGGTATCGGCATGGATTACGCGATCAATGACGCGTGGACCGTGGGTGCAGAACTTGGCCATCACCGCTTTGATGATTTCAACGGTTCGGGTGCCGATATCCGTACCAATCTGTTCCAGGTCAAGGCGGCCTATCGGTTCTGATCTGCGGGTTCTGAACTATCGGCTCTGATCGGCGGGTCAACCGCATGGTCTGGCAAAGCACAGTTAAATAAGGGGCAGGGGGAAACCTCTGCCCCTTTTCGCATGGTCAGCGCATCCGCAAGGCCCCGTCCAGCCGGATCACCTCACCATTCAGATAGCTGCATTCGACAATGAAACCGGCCAATGCGGCAAATTCTTCCGGGCGGCCCAAGCGTTTGGGAAAGGGTATATCGGCGGCCAGCCCCTCTTGAATGTCCTGGCCCAGCCCTTCGAGCATCGGCGTTGAAAACACGCCCGGCGCTATGGCGCAGACCCGTATGCCTTGCGCTGCCAAATCCCGTGCGGCAGGCAGGGTCATTCCGACAATCCCGGCCTTGGACGCTGCATAGGCCGTTTGCCCCTTTTGGCCGTCGAAGGCCGCGATAGAGGCTGTGTTGATCAGGACCCCTCTTTCTCCCTCGATCGGATCATTTGCGGCCATTTCCGCCGCAACAAGACGCATCGTGTTGAAACTGCCGACCAGATTGATGTCGATTATACGCTGAAACAGCGTCAGGTCATGCGGGCCCTCGCGCCCCACAACCTTGGCCCCGCTGGCAATCCCGGCGCAATTCACCAGCACAGATATCCGCCCCATGGCGGCTTTCGCTGCGGCAATGCCCTGCGCAACAGACGGCCCATCGGTCACATCCACGGCGACAAATTGCGCGCCGATCTCGGCGGCCAGCGCGTTGCCGCGCAGCGTGTCGCGATCAAACAGCACCACTGCCGCCCCCTTGGCTGCAAAGGCCCGCGCGACCGCAGCCCCCAGCCCCGAGGCCCCGCCCGTCACCACTACCGCACTGTCCTTGATCTGCATCGTTTCCCACCCTTTGCGCTTCACTTGAACATAGCTTCAATTACCCCAAGCCTGCCCCGGCTGTCCAGAAAAGCCGCCCCTACCCAAATCGGCACGCGCGCCACCGCACAACAGACTTGGCAGCGCGGTGCGCGGTGTGCTAACCCAAGCTGATGAAAAATACAGGCCGCCTTTGCATTTGCTGCATTACCCGCTGACATAGCTGCGCGGGCAAGCCTTCTTTTCGTTTCCAATCAAAGACGAAGTTGATATGCCCGCCGGGAAGAGTTGCATGTGCTGCGGCCCAATAGGCCGCGCGAAGGGCCAAGCGAGGGTAAACCCATGATCGAAATCAAACTGCACAACACCAAAACCCGCCGCAAGCAGGTTTTTACCCCGATTGACCGCGAAAATGTACGGATTTATCTGTGCGGGCCTACGGTGTATGACCGCGCGCATATCGGCAACGCGCGCAATGTGATCATGTTTGACGTGCTGTACCGCCTGTTGCGCCATGAATACGGGGCAGACCATGTGACCTATGTGCGCAACTTTACCGATGTTGATGACAAGATCAACGCCGAGGCCCTGCGCCGCCAGACCGCAGGCGAGACAGGCACGCTGGAAGAGCTGATCGCGCAGCGCACCGAGGAAACCATCGGCTGGTATCATGCCGATATGGACGCGCTTGGCAATCTGCGCCCCGACCATGAGCCGCGCGCGACCCAGTATATCCCTGAAATGATCGCGATGACCGAGGACCTGATCGCCAAGGGCCACGCCTATGAGGTCGAAGGGCATGTGCTGTTCAACGTGCGTTCCTTCCCCGAATACGGCCAGCTTTCGGGCCGCTCGGTTGATGATATGATTGCGGGCGCACGGGTAGAGGTTGCCCCCTATAAACGCGACCCGATGGATTTTGTGCTGTGGAAACCCTCGGACGCCGAAACGCCGGGATGGGACAGCCCATGGGGCCGGGGCCGCCCCGGCTGGCATATCGAATGTTCAGCCATGTCGCAGGCGCTGCTGGGGCCATCGTTTGACATCCACGGCGGCGGCACCGACCTGACCTTTCCGCATCACGAGAACGAGCTGGCCCAAAGCTGCTGCGCCAACCCCGATGAGGGGTTTGCGAACATCTGGCTGCATAATGAGATGTTGCAGGTCGAGGGCAAGAAAATGTCCAAGTCATTGGGCAATTTTTTCACCGTGCGCGATTTACTGGACCAAGGGATTCCGGGCGAGGTGATCAGGTTTGTATTTTTGCAGACGCATTATCGCAAGACGATGGACTGGACGGCAGAGAAGGCCGCGCAGGCAAGGGATACTCTGGGGAAATGGCGAGGTTTGGTTAGGGGTGTCAAACCATCGGAGCCGCACCCGACTATCATTCAGGCACTTTCTGACGATTTAAACACTTCTATGGCTATTTCGGGATTACATGCATTGGCGAAGGAAGTCGAAAAATCGGGGATTGGTGCACCACAGTTGGCGGCATCGGCTGCTTTGCTGGGATTGTTGACAAATGATCTCTCAGATTGGCCCGAGCAAGGTGAGCTTAGTTTGGAAATACGAACTCAGATCAAGATGCTTGCAGAAAGATGGATTGGTTATCGTCGGAAAAAGGCTTGGTCATCAGCGGATAGTCTGCGCGATGGGTTACTGGAAGCGGGCGTGAGACTTTCTGTCGATAAAACGAATACAAGTGAGTGGCGATATGAGAATCCTGACATGCTGACTGTAAGTGAGTGCGAGCAGAAAATTGAGCAGCTTGCAAGGGTTGAGGGATTGCTATGAAGGTGATTTCTTCAACAATATTTCAACCAAAGGACATCAGCCGCCCCGGGGAGGGCAGTTCGGGCGTGGTTCTTGCGGCAAGCGCCGGGGGCTGTCTGCCCCCGGACCCCCGAGGATATTTGTGCCGAAAAGAATGCGGTAGAGGGGATTTTCTATGACTGAACGCCTCTACCTCTACGACACCACCCTGCGCGATGGGCAGCAAACCCAAGGCGTGCAATTCTCCACGGCGGAAAAAATTCAGATCGCCCAAGCGCTGGATGCTTTGGGTGTTGATTATATCGAAGGCGGCTGGCCCGGTGCGAACCCGACCGATAGCGAGTTTTTTGCGCAGCATCTGAAAACCCGCGCCACCATGACCGCCTTTGGCATGACCAAGCGGGTTGGGCGCTCGGCGGAAAATGACGATGTTCTGGCCGCCGTTCTGGATGCCGATACCGCTGCGGTTTGCCTTGTCGGCAAGACGCATGAATTTCACGTCACCACCGCATTGGGCGTGACGCTGGAGGAAAACCGCGAGGCGATCGCGGCCTCTTTTGCGCATATCATCGCAAAAGGTCGCGAGGCCCTGTTCGATGCCGAACATTTCTTTGACGGCTACCGCGCCAATCCCGATTACGCGCTGTCATGCCTGCGCGCTGCTTACGGTGCCGGGGCGCGCTGGATTGTGCTGTGCGATACCAACGGCGGCACTTTGCCTGCCGAGGTGGGGCGGATTACCGCCGAGGTGATTGCGGCGGGTAGTTCCGGCGACCGGCTGGGCATCCATTGCCATGATGATACGGCAATGCCGTGGCCTGTTCGCTTGCCGCGGTCGATGCGGGGGCGCGGCAAATTCAGGGCACGCTGAACGGTTTGGGCGAACGCTGCGGCAATGCCAATCTGATTTCCCTGATCCCGACGCCGTCGCTGAAAGACCCCTATGCCAGCCGCTTTGAAACCGGCGTCAGCAGGGACGCACTGGCCGGATTGCTGCGCACCAGCCGGATGCTGGACCAGATTTTGAACCGGGTGCCTGCGCGGGGGGCGGCCTATGTTGGCGCGTCAGCCTTTGCGCATAAGGCGGGGCTGCATGCCAGCGCGATCATCAAAGACCCCACGACCTATGAGCATATCGCGCCCGAATTGGTCGGCAATGCCCGCATCATCCCGATGTCGAACCAGGCCGGGCAGTTCGAACCTGCGCGCCCGGCTGGCCGCGGCGGGGATCGTGGCCGACGCCAAAGACCCGCGCCTTGCCGGTATTCTTGATGAGATCAAGCTGCGTGAGGATCAGGGCTACGCCTATGACGGCGCGCAGGCCAGCTTTGAACTGCTCGCCCGCCGGGCCCTTGGCCTCTGCCCGCAGTTCTTTGAGGTAAAGCGCTACCGCGTCACGGTAGAGCGCCGCAAGAACAAGCGCAATCAGACCGTGACCTTGTCCGAAGCCGTGGTGGTGGTGAAAATCGGTGATCAAAAAGAGGCTTGTTTGTCAGCGAAAGATGGACGCATCGGGCACCGATCGCGGCCCCGTCAACGCGCTGTGGAAGGCGCTGGCCAAGGATCTTGGCCCCTATCAGGCCTGCATCAACGACATGCATCTGGTCGAT
>NZ_JAUCDA010000007.1:0-70416 GCF_034675685.1 Pseudorhodobacter sp.
CGGCGCGGGCCTGGGTTGCGCTGTCGGATCAAGATGATGTCTGGCTGCCGAACCGGCTTGAACATGCTGTGCAGGTCATGATGGCCCAAATGAAAACCGGGGGCGGGCAGGGCTGCGTCTATGCCAGCCGAACTATTATGACCGATGCTTAGTATTGGCCTTGCGGGGAGGCGTGCCGCCACCCCAAGGCCCCGGATTTTGGCAATGCGCTGGTGCAAAATGTGCTGGCCGGGAACACGATGGTCCTTGATCCGGCCGCCGCCGCATTGCTGCAAGCGACGGCCCCTGCCGCAATGCGGGCGGGGATCAACCATCATGACTGGTGGATTTATCTGCTGTTGTCCGGCGCAGGGGCTGTAAAAATCAATGATGATGGGCCCGGTCTTTATTATCGCCAGCACAAAAAAAATCACGGTGGCGCCAACCGCGGCCTTGGCAAGGCCTGGAGCCGCTTTGCCATGATCTGGGATCGGCGTTATGCCGATTGGATCGGGCGCAACCTGGCGGCCCTGACCGAGATGTCTGACCTGCTGACCCCGGAAAACCGGGCCCGTGCCGCGCTGTTTTCTGCGTGGCTTTCGCGACGCCACTCTTGCCCCCGGATCCGGAGCAGGATTTGGGGGGCCAGGAACTAAGGGGCCAAAGCTTGGCGATCTGGGGCAGATTGGCGTCTGGCGGCAGAGCCGGGCTGGAAATCTGATGCTGCATCTGGCGGCGGCGGCAGGGCGGCTGTAACCCGTCAGGGGGGTGCCGCATCTGGCGTCGGAAGGGGGTGGATCTTGCCCAGCATGGTGGCGCGCTGCGCTCCAGTTGGTTTATCAGGGCCGGGTGTTCGTTGCGGAACCGTTCGGCAAACTGCTGGTTTCTGTCATTGCCGACCTTGCGGTGAGAGCTGACAAAGGCTAGGCCTTGCGGCAGATCAACCCCGATATGCGCGGCGATTGCCCGGATACAGGCCGCAGCCGGCGCGGCGGCGTTATCTTCATAGCAAAGCCGCAGGGGGGCCTGCGCGCCTGTTTCTTGCAGCCGGGCAATCAAGGCTTCGGTCGCGCGCTCGATATGGCGCAGGTGGTCTATCCAATAGCAAATCGCGGCCGCGTAATAGATCAGGCCTGCCGCCGCGTGGTGCAGCGCATCTGCGGATAGGTGGGGGGAATGCGAAACGCCAGTTGTGACCATTTTATACAGCGATACCGCCTGAAGAACCAGATCACGGCGGATCAGCCAGATGGTGGGGCAATGCCCGTATCGCGCAAGATAACCGGCTCTCGTTGCCAAAGACCACTTGCAGTTGTGGCTGGGTAATCTAAAACCCCGCCACCCGACCTTTTTGCATGCGGCGCTCAAGCATCAGGCAATAGTCTTCCAGACTGGCCGCATTCATCGCGCGGGTCATGTTTGGCATGAAATTGGGGTTGAAGCTTTCGGTAACGCGCCCCATCCGCTTGGTGCGGCTGAGCATATCCGCAACGCGGGAACTGCCCGAACGCGGGGTGAAAAACATTACATATTGCTGCTGCGGGACGGGGCGCAGCATGTCTTGGTCAAACTGGGCCCGGTCAAGCGCGCTTATCGGGGCGTATCCCGCCCATTTGCGGCGCAGCAATTGGCGCAAACGGGCGATACCCCTCATGTAGGTTTCCGGTCCCCTCCTGCGCCGTCTCAACCTGTCGGGGCGCCGCGCCCAGAATTGTGCCCAGAACGGCGCCCAGAACCGCAGCAGCAAGCCCGCCGCCGGGGGAATAGCGCAGGGCAATCCCGTTCGGGGCGGCCCGCACCGCCTCGCCTTGCGCGCCGATGTCAAAGGCCAGAACCGGCAGGCCGGTCGCCAAGGCTTCATGCGTTGCAAGAGAGAATGTTTCCGGCCAGATTGAGGGGATAAGCCAATGTGTGATCCCGTAATGGGCCGCCAGAACCGGAATATCGGCCGGGATATAGGTACCGTGGACAGGGCAGCTGCGGGGCAGGGCATAGGCCGGGTCAATATTCCCGATCAGCGCCAGTCGGCACCCACGCTTTGCATCGCCCATCTGCGCCAGCTCTTGCACAAGGGCCGCCCCTTTATGCGGCGCGATATTGCCGAGGACCCCAATTCCAAGGCCCTGCACCCGGCGGTTGTGCAAAGGGTCACCCCCCGGACCCTTGGCGGAAAGCTGGTGCGGCTGAACGGTTATGCGGTCACGCAGGCCGGGCCAGGCCGCAGCAACCAGGGCGGCACCCGAAGGGCAGAACACCCGGATTTCATCTGCGGCCTGTAACAGACAGCCCCAGGCGTGCTGCCATTCGGCCAAGCCTATGGCCTGCCCACCGGGGCGGGTGCCCTGATAGGCCGCCGCCGCTTTCGCAGACAGTGGCGCTATCGTTTCGGACGTGACAGGGCCATGAAAGCGCCCCACGCCATCCAGCAGATGAAACGACGGCGAGACGGGCAGAAAATCATGGAACAAAACCTCAACCCGGTCTTGTGGTTGCCGTTTCAATGAAATCAGCCGGGTGGGCAAATCAAAAGGGTCGGGGTCGCCAACACCGCAGGAATAGATAATACGGCGCTGTGTCAGCGGTTCTAAAAGCCTTTCTATCAATGAAAAATCATTGGTTTGCCCGATCACATTGCCTGTGGCTGCATGCACCTCTATTTGCCAGCGATCCGGGCCGCCCACCCGCAGCACCACCAAAGGGCGGCCCGCCCTGCCCGCCGTTGCGATTTCAGCCGCCAGCCAGCCTTCTGGCCCCCCCCCCCAGCGAATGCGCCAGATAGATCGGTACAGGCGCGTCCGGGGTGGCCGATGCGGCCCAGGCAACGGCAAGCGCAAGGCGCGGTCCCCGCAGGGGGTCTTGGTGCAAAAATGCCTGTACGTCCTGATCATAGCCAGAATAACGCGCGGTGATCAGTGCCGCATTCCGGGCGATCTGTTTTTGCTTTTGGTCCGTGCCAAAACTGCCCCCGCCGCGATGTTCGACAAAAAGACGCGCCGTGCCCAGATGGTGCCCCCCGCTTGCGCGCAGTTTTTGGCACCAATCCACCTCTTCGCCGTAGCCCCGGCCAAAGGCTGTATCAAACCGCGGAACGCGGGCCAGAAATTGCGGGGCGATGGCCATGCAAAAGCCGACGCCGGTAGGGGCCCGGGCAAGGGCCGCTGCAGGCAAAAGCTGTTGGGCAACGGCATCAATCGCCTCTGCCTGACCGGGTTGCAAATCGCTGCGCGCACAGATCTGCGGCACCGAAAAGATTTCGGCATCATTCGACAGGGGTGTCACGCTGGCCACTGTGGCATCGGAAAGCGGTTCCGTCAGCCGTGACGCCCAGCCCTTCGGCACCAGCGCGTCAGAATTAAGCAAGACAACAGGCTGTCCGGCCAAATCTGGCCGCGCCTCCAGGCAGGCAAAGGCGGTGTTCATACTGGTGACAAATCCGCCATTCACCTCTTGCTCGATCAAAATCACAGGCCCCTCGCTGCGCATTTGCGCATTATTGCGGGCCTTGGCAAAGGCGCGCAGATAGGGCCGAACCCTGACATCTGTAGAGACATCTTCAACCAGGATCAGTGTCCATGGCAGGTCAGTATGGGCGACCACCCGTTCCAGACACTCGCACAACACATCAAAGGCATTGTAAACGGGCACGATTATCACGATAGGCCCGCCAGCAGGGGCGCGCCTTTCGAAAGCAGGATCGGACTGAGGGGCCGGGGTGAACAGACCCGGTGCAATCGGCCCGCCATCGGGGGGCGGATCAATCCGCAGCGCGTGTTTGACCCGCCTGCGTTGGCCAAGGTCACCAGCGACCCGCCATTTCAAGATTGCAGGGCCGAGGCGCAGCAAAATCCAGATCAGTTCCATCGTCAGCAAGGCGGTTTGCCGCCGCACGGGACCGAGGGCGATAGAGGTGCGCTCGTATCGTGCGGTTTCCGCGTCCGGTGCCTCATCCGACGCTATAATCTCGGCCAGGCCGCTTTGCGGTGTCAGGTTCATCGGCCAGGGCAGGGTCACTGAAAACGGTGCCATTGAGGGGGATGGCGGTGAGGCGGGGGCCGGGAGCCGAACTATCGTGCTGATATCACCAAGCCGCAACGTGACGGTTCCGCAGCCTGCCTGCCCCGAAACATGCAGCCTGTTACGCCGCCACCGCACGGTATCCCCCCGGATCAAGACCTTGCCGTCCGGGGCCTGTAGCGTGAAGGGCTTGCCGTCAAGTTTCAGGTTGGCAAAAAGAAAGCGGGCGCGGAGTGAGGCCATCTGGCGAAACATATATGCGGGCCCTCTACCTTTCAGGAACAACCATAAGTATTGCAGAGCCAGCCTAGGCAGAAAATCCTGACACGTCTTTAACGCCGTCGGAGCTATGCGGGAATTTGGGTGATGGCGTGAATTGAAAGGCGATGCTTGCATTCATTGCCAGGCAGTAAATGAAAGCAATCATTTGCGAAACGGGCGGCGGATGAGCGGCAAGGGAAATTCTTATGACAATTCGATGGTTGAGACATTCTTCCAATCCATCAAGGCAGAGCTGATCTGGCGCAATCGTTGGGACACAGGCCGCCAGGCAGAAGGCACGATATTCCAGTATATCAAGGGCTTCTATAATCCGCGCCGACGTCACTCATCGCTCGGCGAGAAAAGCCCCTTGGCCTTCGAAAGAAAGACCGCATGAATGAGATGAGAGATCGAAACCAAACCGCAACAAGGCCAGTTTGCAACGGGTCAAAAAAGAACCCCTTGGTGCCCGCCGAAAACAACCCGGCGGGCAGGGCGGTTGATCATTGCACTTGCGGGCATGTAATCCCGATGCCGAAATCCAGTCTCATCCGATAACCAGTGCATGAATGCCGGTGGCGGTGGTTCCCGTTGCGCGCACACGCAAGGCCCCAACCGGTAGGATCGAATTGCCCGCCACCTGGACCGTACGGGTTTGCCCTGCAACCGTAATAAAGCTGATTGCCCCCGCCGATTCGACGTAGAGCGCCAGCGCAACCTGGCCAAGGTTGACGCTGTCGTTCGGAATGACCGGCAGAATATCTGTGGCCGGACCGCTAAGCGAGCGGGCACGGTTTTCAAAAGGGTTTGTCATCTCTGTTCTCCAGTTGGGTCAGCCGGATGCATTGAAGGCGCAAAGCGGCCCCTGCATCGGTCGCTACAAATCTGACCTGCAAAGGTTAACTCTCTGCAACGGGACCGTACGCTTGAAGACATGGGTGCGGATGGCGGCGCTACCGCCCTTTGATTGCCCGCTGCCCGTAGGGGGCTTGCCGTTTCTGGGGATCGGTGCTGTTAAGGAAGGACGGCTGACGGATGCGATCAAGACCGTCCCACCAACACCCGGCTAAACCTGCCGCGGGGGGCTTTGAAATACCCCGATTGACACCAACACCCTAATATCCGAGGCCATGATGATTGTAAAAACAGGCAGCCCCCTTCTGGTGACCGGATCGGCCGGATTTATCGGCTTTCACCTTTGCAAAAGACTGCTGCAAGAGGGATGCACCGTGATTGGTCTGGACGCGATGACCGATTATTATGACGTGACCCTGAAACAGCGCCGGCATCAGATCTTGTCTGATATGGCTGGGTTCACCGCTGTCGAGGCCCGTCTGGAAACGCCAGGCCTGTTGCGGGATTTGATGGCGCAGCACCGGCCGAGGGCGGTGGTGCATCTCGCGGCGCAGGCTGGGGTGCGCTATTCCATAGAGGCGCCCCGCTCTTATCTGGACTCGAACCTGATTGGCACGTTCGAGTTGCTGGAAGCGGCCCGCGCCTTTCCGCCAGAGCATTTGCTGATGGCCTCGACCTCATCGGTTTTCGGCGCGAATGAGAAGATGCCCTATGCCGAAACCGATAAGGCTGATTTGCAGATGTCGTTCTATGCAGCGACCAAGAAGGCGAATGAGGCGATGGCGCATTCCTATGCCCATCTTTATGATTTGCCGACAACCATGTTCCGCTTTTTTACCGTCTATGGCCCTTGGGGGCGCCCGGATATGGCGCTGTTCAAATTCACCCGCGCCGTGCTGCAAGATGAGGCGATCGATATTTATAATAACGGCAATATGATGCGAGATTTTACCTATGTGGAGGATCTGGTCTATGCCGTGCGCAAGCTGATGGATACAGCCCCCCTGCGTGGTGCAACGCCGCTGTTTGGGGATAGTCTTAGCCCGGTGGCCCCGTTCAGGGTGGTCAATATCGGCAATTCAGAGCCGGTCAAACTTATGGCTTTCGTCGCCGCGATCGAAGCTGTGCTGGGGCGTGAGGCCAAAAAGAACTTTATGGAAATGCAACCCGGCGATGTGCCCGCCACCTGGGCCGATGCCAGCCTGCTGACCCAATTGATTGGCCCGATGCCAAAGACCGATATCGGCACGGGTGTTGCGCAGTTTGTAAGCTGGTACAGGGATTATTATGCGGTCTGATGGCAGTTTAGCGGCGGCCCGCGCCCGCGCAGTTCAGGTTGGGCCTTTGTGGCTGGGCAAGAGAAGATAAGCCTTGGTGTTCGAACCTGCTACCGCTTTGATCGGTAGCAGGGTTCATGCGCAGATCAGCCCTGCACCTGGCGCAATTGCTTTTGTAGCTGCAAGACCATGTTCTTGTATTTATTCACTTCCTGATTAAGTTTTACCAGCAGTGCATCATGGCTCTCTGCGTTTTCAGACCATTTGAGAAACATCGGATCTTCATAAAGTGCGCTGATCATGGCGCTGTCGGGTTCCATAATATCGGCAATGACGCCATAGCGCTGCATGAAGGTCTGAATGATCTGTCCTACAACCACATCACTGACATGGCGCAGGTCGCGCTGCCAACTCAGGGCGGGGTCGCTGTGGAGCACGGCCTCATAGCTGGGAAAATAATCCATATCGACGTATTTTTCTGTCAGCCGCAGGGCTGCGACCCGAAGGGTGGATTTGGACGTGGTATTGGCAATGATAATGTCATCTTCGGTAAATGTCCGGCCAAGCGGCACCGGTGACACCGTGATGATCTGTTTTTGATCGGGCCTGCCATGCGCCTTCAGGATCGCCGCGATATCCGCCAGCGCCGCCTCGCATTGCTCAAGGCTCAGACGCTCAAAGGAAAAGCGCTTCGAATAGCGCAGCAAAACTTTCGGGTGGGGGGCCTCATTCAGGCTTAGCCCGGTTTCAAGGTCGGTCCAGGATTCTGTCAGCCCCAGGGTTAAAACAGCAATATTGGCCGAAAATATCTGGGCAAAATACTGCCCGATCTGGGCGCGACGTGTCATCAGGCTTTCAACCGGGCCGCGCCCTGCCTTTCCCGAAAGATAGGGGTCATAGCAGTCGTCTCCGCCCCCGACCGGCAGCAGCGCTTCTGCGGGATAAACCTCCAGCCCGGCCGCCCATTTCAGCTCCTGAAGAATGGAAAGGGGGGTATATTTGTTGAACATGCCCCCGGCGCGCGCCGAGCCATTCCCGAGATCATCAACCTTGATATCCAGGCTGGTCACCCTTGCCCCGGCCTGGGCCAGACGTTCCTCGACATTACGCGCAAAGCAGGAGCCCACAGCAAAAAACGTATCCGAGGGGGCGGCCGTAAAGCTTTGCCGCCCAAGAGGAATGACAATCCGTTCCTTGATCCTTTGCTCGGCCGATCCTTCGGCCCCTGTCCAACGGTCATGGGCATTCGCACGGGCGGTATTTAATGCGTGTTGGGTCGATACCATGTGTCGTCAGTCCCTCTGATGTATATGCTTGTCTGGGGCCACAGTGTGGCATGGCGGTGTTTAACGAATGGTCACTGAAGGTGCGGATTTGGCTGATACCGAAACTGGATCCGGGAAGGCGTGAAACGGGTCCAACATGCAGCCTGCCTGATAATTGCCCTGCCATAAGATGCCGCATTTTTGGTCTTGTTGCAGTTTTGTTCCGAACTCAGGCCTATGTTAAGCAAAGCTTTGTGCGGATGTCACTGAAGTTTTGCACGCCAAGGTTGAGCGCGTTCGATGCCACCAAAGCCCCCTATTGTTCAAACCCGCAATGTAGCCCGATTGAAAGGCGGGCCGGTTCAGCAGGGGGGCCATTAGCGGGGGGATAGATCGGGGGCTTCATAAAACATTAGCCACTCTCTCCTAGCTTCCGGCTCTGCAATCCCTATCGGAGCCGTCGCCATGTCGCAGTCCTCTTCTCTCCTCGCTTTGCCCTATATTCAGGCGGCGCAGGCCCAAAAGCACGTCACCCACAACGAGGCGCTTCGCATCCTCGATGCGGTGGTTCAGCTCTCGGTTGCGGGTATTTCCAACACGCCCCCCCCCCGTGCCCCTCTCTGGAAGTCGGTGGATTGTGGGCACCAGCGCGTCAGGGGCCTGGGCCGGGCAGGCAGATAGGGTCGCAATCTGGCAAGACGATGGTTGGTGGGAGTTTCACACCCCCAATGAGGGTTGGACGGCCTGGGATGCACAGGGCCGCCGATCACTGTTATGGGACGGGACCGCCTGGATCGCCGCTGCCGAGCGCGTTGCACGTTTGGGGATTGGGGCGGATGCCAGCGCAATAAACCGCCTTACCGTTGCCGCCGAGGCAACGCTGCTGACCCATGACGGGGCTGATCATCGGCTGACCGTGAACAAAGCGGCGGCAGGCGACACGGCAAGCCTTCTGTTCCAGACTGGCTGGTCAGGCCGTGCCGAGATGGGCACAGTTGGCGATGATGATTTTGTGGTGAAGGTCAGCGAGGACGCGACCACCTGGCTTGAGGGTCTGCGGATAGCGGCGGCAACGGGGGCAGCAAAGCTGCAGAGCCTGACGCTGCAGGGGGCGGCCGGTTTTGATGACTATCTTGGCCGTGCTGGCGCCTATCCCGATGGGCTTCCGGTTGATCTCGCGGCCTTCGATTTGATGCTGGCGGGCGGTAGCACCACCAATATTGTGCTGGCCTCCAAGGCCAACTCTGCGGGAGAGGGGGTTTCCTTTGGCTGGCTGGCGGGCGGGGCCTATACGGAACGGATGCGGCTTGATGTGGTGGGCGGGCGGCTTGGCATTGGGACTGCGGCCCCCTCGGCGGCCCTGCATGTAGAGGGGCCTGTGCGGGTGGGGCAAACGAATGTCGCCAGTTTGCCAACCGCCGCCTCTGTGGGGGCAGGGACACTTCTTTATGTGTCCGACGCCGTGGGGGGGGGCGATCCTGGCCTTTTCGGATGGTACGGTGTGGCGGCGTTCAGATACAAGGGCGGTGATTACCTGACAATCGGGCCGGCTGGGGGGCCAAGACCATGACGACAGGCGCGGGAAGCGAACCCAAAGCACGCACGCCCGTCTTGGTACGGCCCCTTAAAGCGTTTCGCCTTGAAGCCTTCCTCACATATCGCGGCCTGAAATCAAATATTTCAACGCGTTATGTGATAGGGCTTGGTTCAAGTCAAAGGCGAAACGCGCTAGCTGGCGGCTTTCACGGCTTTGACAATCCGCTCCATCACCTGATCCAGTAGCGCCAGATCTTCGGTTTCGCCCATGACCCGGATCAGCGGTTCAGTGCCGGATTTGCGGATCAGCAACCGGCCAGCCCCTTTCAGCGCCGCCTCGCCCTGGGCGATTGCTGCCTGTACGGCTTCGGTCTCCAGCGGTGCGCTGCCTTCGGGGATGCGCAGATTGACCAGACGTTGCGGCACTGGCACAAACACCTGCGCCAATTGGCTGGCCTTTTCGTCCGACCCGACCATGAAGCCAAGAAACTGTAGCGCCGCGATCAGCCCATCGCCGGTGGTGGTGTGGTCGGTCATCACCAGATGGCCCGATTGCTCGCCTCCCAGGTTGAACCCGCCCGCCAGCATCCGCTCAACCACATGGCGATCGCCGACAGCAGTACGCTCCATGCCGATCCCCTGTGCTGCCAGATGTCGTTCAAGGCCCAGGTTTGACATCACAGTTGTGACCAAGGTGTTGCCCTTCAGCTTGCCCTCTTGCGCCCAACGCGAGGCGATCAAACCCATGATCTGATCGCCATCCGCCACCCGCCCCGTCTCATCTATCAAGATCAGGCGGTCGGCATCGCCATCCAGGCAAATACCGATATCGGCGCGGGTCTCCAATACCTTTCTTGCGGCAGCCTCAGGGTGGGTGGAGCCGCATTGACGGTTGATATTGGTGCCGTCCGGCTCAACCCCGATGGCAATCACATCGGCGCCCAATTCCCACAGCACGGCAGGGGCGGTGCGGTAAGCGGCCCCATTGGCGCAATCGACGACGATACGCAGCCCATCCAGCCGTTTGCCGCTGGGAAAGGTGGTTTTGGCATATTCAACATAACGGCCGCGGGCATCATCAAAGCGGCGGGCGCGGCCGATGTTTTCAGGGGCGGCGGGCGGCACGCCGGTGCCCAGCAGCCGGGTAATCTCGGCCTCGGCCTCATCCGACAGTTTGAAACCATCGGGACCAAAGAACTTGATACCGTTATCGGTGGCGGGGTTATGGCTGGCCGAGATCATCACGCCGACATCCGCGCGCAACGAATGGGTCAGATAGCCGACCGCAGGCGTCGGCACCGGCCCCAGCAAAAACACATTCATACCAGATGAAACAAACCCCGCCGTCAGCGCGTTTTCGATCATATAGCCCGACAGCCGGGTATCCTTGCCGATCACGACGCGGTGGTCTTGCTTGTCGCGCCGAAAGTAGCGCCCGGCAGCGGCCCCAAGCCTTAGCGCAACCTCGGCGGTCATCGGCCAGCTGTTGGCCCGTCCGCGTACACCATCCGTGCCAAAAAGCTTTTCTGCCATGATACCCTCTTTCCTTCGTCAGACTATCCCGGCCCCTGCGCGGCCTGTCGGGGTTATCTTCCTTTAAAGCCAGCGGCCGAGACTGTCCAACGCTGTGTGAAAGCAGGTCTGTACCCATCGCACCCTTTTTTGGGGGCGGTCAGTATGTCAGCCGTTTGCGGGCGGCAATCACGTCGATGATCCTGGCAAGCTCTGCCGCGCGGTGGTCAAAGGTATGGGCCGCCTGAACGATATCATGCGCCCGCATGGCCCGTTCCAGGTAAGGGGTGGGCGCATCAAGACAATCTTCAATGATCGCGGCAAACTGGTCGATATCCGCGGCAACAGAAATTGTATCGCCGAACACATCCGCCAGCCCCACCACAGGATCGGTCAAAAGCGGCGTTGCCACGGCGCTGCCATCAAACAAGCGGTTGGACAGAAAGCCAAACTCTCGCATACTGTCCCAATGGTCATTCAGCAAGATCAGGTGCGCGCCATAAAGCCTTGGCAGGTCAGCATTGGCGACCGAGGTGCCGCGCACGCTGCCTTGTGGTAAAATGCCCTCCCACCCGCCGCCGTACAGATCCAGTGCGATCTGTTTTTGGATACACCACTTTACCATCGTCCGGTATTCACGGCGTGAATTGCCAACGAAAAGGCTGGAGGCCTTGCGAACGCGTGTAGGATCACTTTTGAACAATGTGGCATCTGCCGCCTGATGCAGCACACTGACCGAGGGCACCCCCTTGGCCCGCAGGATTTCCGCATAGACATCCGAGGCGACGGCAATATGGTCGTAATCGGTGTATTCATCCTCTGGGATCCGGTCAGGATGCGAGATGATCCACATGATATTGATCTTGCTGCGGTCCACCTTGACGCGGTGGCGGCCCCGGATAGACAAGACCACATCTTCCTGCTGCGACTGCTGATACCACATATCGGCGGTATCGACGGTGGCCTGCTGCCCGACCCGCTCAAAAGCGGCGGCCAGCGAATTGGCAAAATGAAAATCACCCCACATCGGCGCCTCTTTCAGGCTGGGCGTCGAGATCTTGATACGGATGGCCATATCCTGCAAAGGCCGGGGGGTCAGGCACAAAGCCGCAGCAGGCCGATGCCGGGGCTGAAAAACCAGCTCGCCGCCCTCAAGCACATAGTCGGACCCGGCAATCCCCAGCGTCAAGGCCGAGGCGCTGCCCGCACCGGTCACCTGGGGGGGCAAAACCATTAAAAACCGCCCGCCCTCAGCAGCGCAGGTTGTCGCAACAGCCTTAACCCCGGTCTGTGTATAGGCAAGAATGGCGAGGTTTTGGCCGGGGCGGCGCAGGTTGCGCGCCCAGCCGGTAATGACCCCGCCCTGAACCCGGTCAACCCGGCCAGACCAACCGCCCACCTGAATGGCCAAGGGGGCGGCCCCGGCCTGCATGACCCGCAGGTCACTGTCAGGGAGCTGCTCGATCAAAAGTTGGCCCGTCTGCCCAATGGCAAGCAAGACCGGGCTGCTGCCATCCGCAAGCGTGACCGAAATATCCTTGGCTGCTGCACGGCTTGCCACGATAATCCCATCGCGGACCACCGGCACAAGAAAAGGCTCTGCGTCAGCCATCAATCACCTCACGTTCCGGGGTTTCATGCAACAATCGGTACAGGGCATAGGCCATCCGCTCTCGCGCAAGTTCGGGGTGATAGGCAATGCGGTGCGCCGTCTGGCTGCGTTCGCCAAGCCGTTCCATACCGGCCGCATCCCCCAGCAGCTTGCGGGTCTTGTCAAAAATCCATTTCGGCTCATTGACCTTGATTTCATAGGCGGCGCTGGCCTCTAGCCATTGGCGGGCAAAACCTGTGGCGCGGGCGCGGCCCTGATCTTGCAGAACGGCAGCCGGGGCCCCCCTGCCCTGAAGCGCATTCAGCAAGGCCAGCTCAAAAGGCATCAGCTCAGACACCGGGGCCATGCTGACGGTCATTGCGACCTGCCCCAGACAGCGGGGCAAGCGCGTTACCGGATCCATCAGCAAGGGCGTCACCCCGTCGCCATCAATCTTTGTCCAGCCCATACCATCACCGGGCAGCAAGACAAGCGTCAGGCCCCGGCGCTGCGCCTCGGCTATCAACTGCTGTCGCAGGATCTCGCGGGCTTTGGGGGGGCTTTGCTGCGGCAACAGCACCAAAAGCGTCATATCTGCCGCCGCATGCCCCCCTTCGGGCAGATGCAGCGGCACAGCCCCCAGATCGAACATCACCAGCGGGTCGGCCAAACCTTGCAGGCTGCTGCCCTCGCCCGAGTTGCGCAAACGATAGGTCAGCTGCGGGTCCAGCCCGGCAATCGCCCCAAGATAAGGCCCGTCACAGCCGACAGTCAGAACGGGACGCCCACGGATCAGCCCGCCAAGCGCCGCCCCCAGACGCCCCGGATCGCGCTGAAGCGCTTGCGGAAGCAAATGGCGGGTCAGCCCTGCCGGGTCGGCCGCACTGCGCATTGCATTTTCGGCAGTGTCGCCGCCCAGTTCAATCAAATCAACATCGGCCACCGTCAACGCCAACCGCGCCAGCCCCTCAGCCATCACGGCGCTTGCAACACTGGGAAGATGCCCGTTCCGTGCGCCGGCGATCACCGTAATGCGACCCCGTGCCGGCCAGGCAATGCGCAGCCGCTCATGTGCCTCTTCCAGGCGGCGCCGGGTTTTATCATTGACCGTGTTTTGTGCCTGCGAGCCCATGAACAGATGTGTCACCTGCCCCCAGGCTACATTTCTGCGATAGAAAACCCCGATATGATTGACGAAAATCGGGCGAAAAATCGACGTGTAGCGCAGTGACAGGTCCCAGTCTTGCAGCCGTGGCAAAGCCGTATCAAACCCGCCAAGCCAATCATATAGCCTGCGGTGATGCACAATCGAATTCAGATCCATGAAGTTTTTGGAGGACAGGCGGATCGGGCGAAACGGGGCGCGCGCAAGGCTGGACAAGCGCACCTTTGCCCCCTCGATCACGGTATCAAGATAGCCGCTGTAGGCAATGGCGCTGCCCGGTGCCGCCATAAGCCGCCGCAGCATCATGTCCAAAAACAGCGGATGCCAGATGTTATCGCTATCCAGATAGGCGATATATTCGCCCCGCGCATGGCACAGCCCTTTGTTGCGCGCCCCGGCCCCGTTGGATTTGAGAAATTTCATATAGCGAATACGCGGGTCATCGAACTGGCGGACGACCTCGATCGTGCGATCCTCAGAGGCGTCATCGCAGATGATCAGTTCCCAGTTGGAATAGCTTTGTTCCAACACGCTTTGAATCGCCTCACCGATCGCAAAAGCCCGGTTCCAACTGGGCATGATGATGCTTACCAGCGGCGCACGGGTCAGCACTGCCGCGCAGACCGCATGCCTGACCACCCGCTCATCACGGATCAGTTCGGCGCGCATCTCTTCGGTGGTTTCCAGGCGCGCAACCCAGGCCGCATAGATTGAATCGGCCGGGCTTTGGCTATGGATAGGCGGGGGCAGCCGTGTTTCAACCGGTGACGGCGGGGCCGCGGGGCGGATATGTGAAAGCTGATGCGGCACCGCATCGGCCTTGCCCTGTACAAGCGCGTCCCGCAGCGCCGGGTCAACGCCTGACAAGCTGGCAACACGGCCCCGGCCCATCGCAAGCTCCAAGGCAAAGGCACAGGGTAACCGCCGCTCTGCGATTGCAAGGGCCACATGGGGGTGCAGGGCCCGGGCCTGAGCCTCGTTGAAATATGGCCCCGGCCCATAGCCGCCCTGTGCGCCTGTGCTGTGATAATGGGCCAACAGCTCTGCCGGGGTTTCCAGAGGATGCGCCGCAGGATGCGCCCAGCGATACCACAGCGGGTCAAACCGATCATCCGGCGCGGCACAAAAGGCCTCAAAGGCGCGGGTCGCGGCGGCGCAATGCTCTGACCCCAGAACATCCGCAGGCAAATCCTGCCAGGCAGGCTGATCTGCGACAGTGGCCAAAAGATCGAACCGCGCCAGAATATCCCCTTGGGGCGTGCCAAGCACAAGATGTCTGGCCCCTTCGGGCAGGTCGACACTGATATCGCCCCTCAGGCCCTGCACCTCTAGCCGCTGACCATCGGCATAGACCTCGGCCAAACTATCCGCCGGCTGACCATCGGGCAGACGCAGGCGAAAAGTGGCGCGCCGGTTTTCCAGCCGGGCCAGATCTGCAAACACCGACTGCCTTGCGACCGAAAAGCGCACCGGAGAGCCGTCTAGCGGGGCGGTGCTGTTGCCGGCTGTGACATGCGCCTCATGCAAGGTTCCGTCTTGCAACGCCGCAGGGATAGGCACCCGAAATCCGGGCCGCAGCCCCGAACCGAAACCCGCAACCTCGCGGTCAAGCAGCAAGGTGCGGGCCGTCTCGCCGTCAAACCGGATGGTGACGCTGTTGCAGCCTGTCGCCCAGCCCGAAACTGTTCTGCCAAGGCTATCGTAAAACGCAACGCCTTCGGTGGTTGCGGGGGCGGCGGTTACGGCGGTGATGGGTGCCGCAGCGGTGATCCCCAAGGCTGGTACAGCGTCAGAGGTATCGGGGCGGATACCATCCCTGTCCGGCTGACTGCCTGCCAGGGGCCGCGCCTTGATAGTCAGCACGCCGCCCCGCAGCACAGGCCCCTTGGCCCCCAGCCGCAGTTCAACCTTATGCGCGCGGCCGTCGCGCAGCCGTCGGGGCAGCGGCACGTCAAATCCGCACCGCAAAGGCCCAAGCCCTGATGCCTGTACATCCGCACGCGGGATATCGGCGACGATGTTCATTTCCGGCCTGCCGTCGACGAAAAGGCCAAGCAGGGCGGGTTCGCCCGGATCGTCCTTGTCAAAGGCCCAGCCCGCAATGCGGGTGGCATCAAAGTGATCCACATAGCCCGGCCCGGAGTTCAGGCCGAGACGGCGGGCCAACTGACTGAGGGTCGCCTTTGATATCATGCTTCCTGCCCTGCGATAGTGACGATCAACCCGAGGTATTTCGGGCCGCGAAAGCATCAGATAAGGTCATCATCTGCTCGCTGGCTATCTTGCGCAACCCACGAATATAGCCCTGTTTCACCGCCCGATAGATCCCCTGCATGGCTTCAGGCACCTTTGTTGCACGTTTCGCCGCAAAGAAGGCGGCATGATCGTGCAAGGTCTTTGTAAAACCCTCATCCGGCTCCAGACCCAGAAAAGACAAGATCGCTGCGGCTGTCTGCTCAGGCTTCAGATACATTGAATCATAGTCCAACAGCAGCACCTTGCGTCGCAAATCCCGGTTGCCCATCATATCATGCAGGCCGTGATACTGATCTTCCCAGCTTTGGCAGGCGGCGGCAAAACCCTTGGCCCTGGGCCAGCTGTCACGGGGCTTGTCAGCCCGCTTTTGCCAGGAAAGCGCCACATCCTTGAGGTTGCGCAAAATGCAGACATAGCGAAAATCAGGGTTCTGGGTCATGAAATCCGGCAGATGCGGCAGCAGATCGGGAACCTTGTCGCCAATAATCCGGGCCTTGTCCCATTTCCGGACAATCTCATCATAAACCGGCTTCCAGACTGGCCGTTTTGCCGGATCAAGGTTGGTATCTTCTTCCCGAAAATCAAAGAACCGGTCTTTTTCAAACAGGTCCCGCGAATAGTTTCCGGCAAGCAGATATTGAAACTTGAACCGCTCAATCCCCAGGCAGATGTCAGGATGGGCATTGAACAGCTCGCCAAGCGCCGTTGTTCCGCTGCGGGCCACCCCGGTTACAATCAAAGAGGATTTTTCTGCAAACATAAACGCCGTTCTCTATGCTTTTGACCGGGGGCCTTTTGATCTGGCCCCTGTGTAGCCGGGCCAGCCAAGGGCTTCTTCAACACCTACGTCCCGTCTTTGCCGTCGCGCCGGGTATCTGCACTGATGGCGACAGGCCGTAGTGACAGAAAGCATATCTCTGTCAGGTTTTTATTTATGGCCAAACATCATGTCCGGCCACTTCATAATCCCTAAAGTTTTAATTTCCGACGGAGGACGCCGCATTGCTGACACCAACAAGAGAGCCAATCATGCCCATTACAGCGCGGGCCTTGGTCACCGAAGCTTCGGTGGCAAATACGGTATCCATCGGGTTGATGCCAAATTGGCGCGCGGCAAACAGCCCCTCTGCCCTGGTCAGGTCAAAGGTAAAAATGACCTGACGGTGCTGCGGGCCAGTGCCATCCTGGCGCAAGGCCGCCACCGGATAATCGCGCAGCACCAGCACAGAGTTCAAATCGGCGCGGGCATCTGACAGGCCGCCGATCATTGCCAGCGCCTCCATAGCCGAAATTCTTTCGCGGTCAAAATAGACCAGCTCTTCATTGCCGGTGGCACCGAGGGCGGTGAAATACCGCCGGTCAGCATCAACCACAACCTTGTCATTCCCACGCAGGGTGGTGTCCAGCTTCGGCTCGGCCAACAGCTTGTCGGCCCGCACCTCATAATTGCGACCATCGCGGATAAGGCGGACAACCGGGTTTCGCAGGCTTTCCTGAATGCCACCACCCTGTGACAGCAGGCTGAGGATCGTATAGTTGCGCCCCGGAAGCGGGTAGCTTCCCGGCTTGGCGACGCCGCCAACCAGATCAACCGAATTCTGCTGCCCCGGCGAGACCGAAAGCTGCACCTGCGCCGAGGAAATGATTGGCTCCAGCGCGGTCTGAACTTTCTCACGGGCCTCTTCCGGGGTCAGATTGCGGATCTGCACATCGCCCACATAAGGGATGAAAACATTGCCCCCGGCAGAGACAACAAGATCAAGCAGCCGCGCCTCTTTGGCTGAGGGCGTGGTCAAAAGAGAGTTTTCCTGGCTGTCCCAGATCGAAAGGCTGATCTGATCGCCAGAGCGTATGATTGGGCTGGAAGGCCCGCGCGCGTTCAGAATCCAGTTGTATGCCCCGTTCCAGCCGGTTACGGGCCAGGTCGCTATTCTCTGCGCATTGCTGCGTGAGACAGCGACAACCTGATAGCCGGCATCGGGCTGACCCTGCTCTTTCAGGATTTCTGACGAAAGTGCTGCCCCCCGTGGCACGGAACACCCCGCCAGCAGGCTGCCCCCTGTGTCAGGCTAGTTGTCCGCTGCTCTACTTTTCTCTATTTTTGGCTGGAAAGCAGGCACATCGCGGCCAATGCGGAAAAACGCTGCATAAATTGCCGCCCCAAAAAACCGATTTACTGCGATTATTCTTTTATCTGCGCCCCTGCATCAACAACAGGTAAATCTCTGGATTTGTGTTTTTCGAACCCGATCTGTGCTCTTTGGGCAAGGTTTGCAAAGCCCGGCAAACCGCCAGATCAGAAAATCCAGATATCATCTGCCAGAACAAGCGGGCTGCCGTCCAACACAAAGGCCAGCATCTGCGCGGCGGGTCCGCTGCCGTCAGGGTCAAGCCAAAGCCTGCCCGATGCCTGATCATAGATAAGTTTGTCATTGGCATCGGCGGCTGACAGGCCCCGATGATAAATCGGGGCAACAGGGGTGCCCCCCGACAGCCCAAAAAGACTGCCCTTGATCCACAAAATATCCTCTGCAGGTGTAAAATCCAGAATTCGGTCGATATTGTCAGGGCCCGGGCTGCGGTCAAAAACAAATGTATCGGCCCCCCCCTGCCCCCGCAACGTATCATTGCCCTCACGGCCGATCAGAACATTGTTCTTCATGTTGCCAATGATCAGATTTCCAGCCTCATTCCCGATGCCGTTGATCGCGACGGTGCCCATCAAATACATGACCTCAATGTTTTCAGGGATCTGAAAGGAACGAAACGCCCGTACCGTATCATAGCCCTCGCCGGGTTTTTCTATGACGGTGTCATGCGGGGCACGCACATAATAGGTATCATTCCCCAGCCCCCCCAGCATCGTGTCATTGTTTTTGCCCCCATCCAGAATGTTGTTCCCGTCATTGCCGATCAGGGTATTGGCCAACCCGTTTCCGATGCCGCGGATATTGCCGCTTCCTGTCAGGGTCAAATCCTCGATATGCGCGCTTCGCAGCCAGAAATCGACCTCGCTTCTGACAAGGTCATGCCCCGACCAGCGGCGGCTTTCGACCACCCGGTCACCGAGATTGTCGACAATGAACACATCTGATCCCGGCCCGCCGTTCATCAGGTCGGCCCCTGCCCCACCATCCAGCCAGTCATCGCCCCCCTGCGCCAATATCGTATCATTGCCCGCCCCCCCTATCAAAATATCATGCGAGAGCGTGCCGAGTATGGGGCCGATAACCGGCTCTTCTTCCACCATCTCCTGAATGGCCAGCCAGGATGCCAGCATCCTGTCGCCGTCCAGCACATCCATGGCGCGGATCGTCGCGGCGCTTAGCGGCATGCCATCAAGGGTCGTGATGATCAGTTGTTCATTGCCAAAGGAAATGCTGGCGCCATTGCTCAGCTCTGTAATTGTCAACTGACCGGTATTTCGCAAGAAGGCCCAGCCGGACAGGTCCAACCGGTCTATGCCAGGCTCGAACCCGATAATCCGGTCAATTTGCCCGTCGGCCGCAAAGATGAAAACATCGGCCCCTGCCCCACCGTCCAGCACATCGCTGCCCGCACCATCCATCAGCACATCATTGCCGGCCCCGCCAAAGAGGCTTTCTGCCCCGCTTCCGCCGACCAGAATATCATCAAAGGCTTGCCCCGACAGGGTGGCCGCATTGCTCCCGCCGCGAAGGGTAAGCCCCGGCGCGGGGGGCGAAAATTCAAGCCAGGTAAAGCCCGGCACCGTGCTGCCAGCCACAACGATTGCCAGCCGGTTGTTCACAGCCGTCAGGGCCAGGGCGGAAATATCGGCCAAAGGGGTCGCAATGGTACTTTCCAGGGTGTGAAGATGCAGCAGGCGCCCCCCTGGCAAAAGCTGAAACAGGCTGAACCCGTCCTCATCCCCTGCCGCCAGAACATAGCTGATCCCGCCCAGCACGCCCACCTCAAGATGCGTGACATGACCAAAGCGCGTGTCGGGCGCATCAAGAAGATGATCCCTCGGCGTCAGCCTGCCGTCAGGGCTGATCTCGAACACCGTCAATGTGCTGCTGCCACGCCCGGCAACGATGGCATAGGCCTGCCCATCGGCGGTTGCCGTGCGAAGGGCTGAAGCGTTTCCTATTCCCAGACCATCGGACTGGCTGTGCTGGCCGGTCAGCACAAGCCCCCTTGTCTCGCTGACCCTATAGGCCGAAAGAATATCCTCTCCGCCCGTCATCACAAGCATCAGCGGCGCCAGCGGGCCCGGCAGAATGGCCGTCGCCAAAATGCCCTGCGGCCCGGAGGTCAGGCCCAATGTCAGGCTTTGCGCGCCTGAAAGCGTCAGTCCGGGGCCGACCTGCCAGCTCAGGATACTGGTTCCGCCAGCGGCTGTGCCAAAGATGAACTGGTTGCCGCCCATCTCGAATGTTCTGGAATTGGTGAAGGTCACAGGGATGCTCTGCCCCGGCAGGGTAAAGCCATGCAACGCCACGGCCCCGTTCTGTGCCAGGGTGTAGCTCCACAATCCCGCCCCGCCACCAATCCCTGAGGCCAGCAAAAGCGGCGCGCCCTGCAGGTTCAAAACCGAAAGCATACTGGTTTGGCCAACACCGCCCAATGCCGCAAAAGACGAAAACCCCAAACGCTCTGCCAGACCGGCCTCCAGCGTATAAGAGGCAATCCCCGCACCGCCGCTCTGGGTGCCTGTATACAGAACCAACCCTGCCGGACCGGCCACAAGTTCGATATCCGTCACGCCAACAAGAAACGGGTCCCCGCCACCGGGAACTCGGACCTGACGGACCAAATTCATCTGTGCCATTCCACGCCACCCTAACATCACCCACAGCAAGGGTTGGGGCAGCGCCGCTAACACACGCTTAAGACTTAGTGGCGGAAAAAAGGCTCTTTTGGAAAGTTTTCAAAGAACGGGCCGGCAAAAGTCAGACCTGACTTTTTATCAGCGCCTCCAGATAGGTCCCATAGTCATTCTTTGCAAAGCGCTGTGCGCGGTCAAGCAAGGCCGCCTCATTGATCCAGCCCTGCAAAAAGGCAATTTCGTCGGGGCTGCCGACCTGCTGCCCCTGGCGCTGTGTCAGCGTGCGCACGAAATTGCCCGCATCCAGCAAAGAGCCATGGGTCCCGGTGTCAAGCCAGGCAAAGCCGCGCCCCATACGTTTGACCGAAAGCGCGCCATCGCGCAGATAGCTTTCCAAAAGCGAGGTGATCTCCAGCTCTCCACGCGCAGAGGGCTGAACCTGGCGGGCCCGGTCCGGTGCCGTACCATCGAGGAAATAAAGGCCGGTCACAGCATATTGCGAGGGGGGAACCCTGGGCTTTTCAACAATCGCGCTGACGGTGCCATCCTCCTCGAAGGCAACCACCCCGTAGCGCTCTGGGTCTGCAACGTGATAGCCAAAGACCGTAGCGCCCGTATTTTCCGCATCAGCCTCGTGCAGCATATCGGGCAGCCCATGGCCGAAAAAGATGTTGTCACCCAACACCATCGCCGAAGCTGCGCCCTGCAGGAAATCCTCGGCCAGCAAATAGGCCTGCGCCAATCCATCCGGGCTGGGCTGGGTGATATAGGTCAGTGAAATGCCCCATTGGCTGCCGTCCCCCAGGGTGCGGATAAACTGCTCTTGATCATAGGGCGTGGTGATCATTGCGATCTCACGAATTCCGGCCAGCATCAGCACGCTGAGCGGGTAATAAATCATCGGCTTGTCGTAAACTGGCAGCAACTGCTTGGACACACCGATGGTGATGGGATAAAGTCGCGTCCCCGATCCTCCGGCAAGAATGATACCTTTGCGGTCAGTCATCAAAACAGATCCTTTTCATTGAATGAAGGCCCCTTCAGGGCCTTTACGATATCTGCCGTTGCGGCCCGCCAGTCGGGGCGGGAAATGCCAAACACCCTGTGCAGATCCGCGCATTCCAGACGGGAATTCAGCGGGCGGCTGGCTGCTGTGGGGTATTCTGCCGTCGAAATGCCTTTTACAGTCACCCCGCACCCGGCAAGCGCGAATGTTTCGCATGCGAAAGCTTTCCAGCTGACATCCGGCGCCCCGGAAAAATGATAGGTTCCCGACTTCGACGGGTCCTGACGCAATTGCGCGGCAATGGTCAGGCAGGCGGCCGCAATCGCTGCGGCCGGGGTCGGCCCCCCGATCTGATCCTCGACCACAGACAGGGTGGCGTGGGTCTTGCCAAGCCGCAGCATGGTTTTGACAAAATTATTGCCATGCGCCGAGAAGACCCAGGACGTGCGCAAAATTGCATAGGTGCCGCCCGCGGCACGGATCGCCTCTTCGCCTTTCAGCTTGGACCGCCCGTAAGCATTCTGTGGGGCCACCGGATCTGTGGCAGACCAGGGCCGAGTGCCGCTGCCGTCAAAGACGTAATCCGTTGAGAGATGCACAAAGGGAATGCCAGCCACAGCGCAGGCCCGGGCCATGGCGCCCGGGGCATCGGCATTGATGGTTGTGGCAAGGGCCTCTTCGCTTTCGGCGCGGTCTACCGCCGTATAGGCCGCCGCATTGATGACCACGCCGGGGGCATGGGCGCGGATGGCGGCGGCACAGGCCGCAGGATCGGTCAGATCTGCCAGATCTCGACCCAGGGCGGTGACATGTGCCTGCTGCTGCAACTCGGTTGCTACCTGACCGGTTCTGCCAAAAACAAGAATCATCCTATCCCCTTCACGCTGTGCCGAGCCGCTTTTGCCCCCAGTCGGGCGCGTCCCGTCGCCCTTCGCCACTGAAAGCTTAGCCCCCTGCCCCCAAACGGTGTCCAACGCCCTGCCGGTTCAGCAGGGGCTGCCACCAGTCTTCATTGGCCAGATACCATTGCACAGTCTTGCGCAGCCCCTCTTCAATCGTCACAGAGGGGCGCCACCCCAGTTCGTCGCGAATACGGGCCGGCTCTATCGCATAGCGGGCATCATGGCCGGGGCGATCGGCGACAAAGGTGATCTGCTGGGCATAGCTGCCCCCGACCCTTGGCCGCAGATCATCCAGGATCGTGCAAAGCGTCTTGACCAAGTCAATATTGCTCCGCTCATTCTCGCCCCCGATATTATACGACCGCCCCACACGGCCTTGTTTCAGCACCAAAAGCAGGGCGTCGGCATGGTCTTCGACATAAAGCCAGTCGCGGATATTCAACCCGTTGCCATAAATCGGCAGGGGCTTGCCTGCCAAGGCATTCAGGATAATCACAGGAACCAGCTTTTCAGGAAAATGATACGGGCCGTAATTGTTGGAGCAGTTGGTCAACACAACCGGCAAACCATAGGTTTCATGCCAGGCCCGGACCAAATGGTCCGAAGCCGCCTTGGAAGCCGAATAAGGGCTGCGCGGATCATAGGGTGTGGTTTCGGTAAATTTCACCGTGGGGTCATCCGGCAAAGAGCCAAAAACCTCATCGGTTGAGATGTGATGAAACCGGAACCCGGCAGGGCGGCCTTGGGACACCCAAAAGCTGCGGGCGGCCTCAAGCATGTTATAGGTGCCGGTGATGTTGGTTTCGACAAAATCACCAGGGCCGTCGATCGAGCGGTCCACATGCGATTCCGCAGCAAGATGCATCACGGCATCGGGCCGGTGCCCCGCAAAAATCCGGTCCAGCGCCGCCCGATCCCGGATATCGGCATGTTCAAAAGCATAGCCCGGATCTTGCGCCACCGCAGCCACGTTTTCAAGGCAGGCCGCATAGGTCAATGCATCAAGATTGACCACCTGATGGCCGCGTGAAACCGCCAACCGTATAACGGCCGACCCAATAAAACCGGCCCCGCCAGTGACAAGGATTTTCATGGCTGACCTTTCAAGAGGGATGGACCCTTCCAGAAAAACGGGCTGTCAAAGCCCTGCAGAGGCGGGGCCCCGGCGTCTTTTTCGCTTAGAACAGGGTCGCCGTGCAGGGGCCAGTCAATTCCGATATCAGGGTCATTCCAGAGCAATGCGCCTTCGGTTTCCTGCGCATAGTAGTCCGAGCATTTATAGATGATCTCGGTATCGGGCAGAAGCGTCACAAACCCATGGGCAAAACCGGCGGGCACCAGCATTTGCCGGCCATTTTCAAAGCTCAGCTCATGCCCGACCCATTTGCCATAGGTCGGGCTGCCCTTGCGAATATCAACGGCCACATCAAACAGCGCACCCCGACCACAGCGCACCAGCTTGTCTTGTGCATGGGGGGCGGCCTGAAAATGCAGGCCGCGAATGGTCCCCGCCTCGCGTGAGAGGGAGTGGTTGTCTTGCACAAATTCTATATCAATGCCCTGTGCGGCAAGGGATTTGCGGCTGTAACTCTCGGAAAAAAAGCCCCGGTTATCCTCAAAGCGCCGAGGCGAGATCAATTTTACTCCGTCCAACGATGTATCATCTAGCTGCAAAACGTACCTCTGAAAACGGCATGATCCCCTTGGCTATAGCAAAGGGCGCAGGGAACTGTCTACCAAGGACCGCAACAGCCAGGAGAACGGCCCGCAAATGGCCGCACTTTCCTTTGCGGCAGCGTGGCCGCCCGGTACCGCGCGCTGGCATTAACACTTGTTAGCCATTTCATAGCATCTTCCGGCACTGCGCCCTCCCCCGTCACCAACCGGGCGCGACCCAGATCAGGAGAACAGACATGACCCATCCATTCCAGTTCCGCAGCGCCGAGGTTGTCGGTCACACGTCCCCCCCTGTTACCAGCGGCCGCGTGAATGTCACCGAAACCACCGCCACCCGAACCCATGCCTTGGTGCTGACATGATAATCAGCATCGGAACCGGGATCACCTCACCTCTTTGTCTGGGGGCCATTGGTACACCGCGTAGCCTGTTCAGGGCGGGGGATAAAGGGTTTTGGCTTGATCCAAGCGATATCACAACGCTGTCGCAAGACGCCGCCGGTACGGTGGCAGTGACAGCTTTTGGTCAACCGGTCGGGCGGTTGTCTGATCGCAGCGGTAACGGCCTTCATGCGGTGCAAACAATTGCAGATCTGCGCCCTCTCTATGCACGGGCGCCGCGAGGTGGGGCGCGCAACCTTTTTCGCAACAGCCGGTTTGCGGGATTTTCGGCGGGGCCTGTCATAACATGGACAGTATCTTCAGAGGGTGTGCGCGTCGGTGGGACGGGCGGTGCCGGCAATCCACTCATCAGTATTGCCGCCGTTGGTACGGACAGCGTAGGAGAGTGGATCGACGTTAGGGTTCACGGTGCCAATACCACTGGGAGCATCCGATTTATCAACATAATTGACGCATTGCCTGTGGCCGCTACTCCCGGAAGTTCGCGCGTAATCTCTGCGGACTTGCAGGTTATAGCAGACCTGGGGCCAAATACCCCCGTGGTGCGGCTTTACTCTCATTGGCGGGACGCAGCTAACATATATCTTTCTGGGGGCGATGATGCCATCCCCGCGCCGACAACAACCATGACCCGCTACAGCACGGCGCCATCCATCGCGCCTGCGAATACCGCTATGCTTCATAACAAGGGTGTGTACCTGCGCTGCGATGATGGCGAAGCCTTTGATTACACGCTGCGCATACGCCGCATCCAAGTGGAGTTCGGTTCGGTGGAGACGGCCTATCAGGCGACAAGACAGTTTGGAGCGGACATAACCGAACCAGACCAGTCCAACCGCTTTGCCCTGCTGAACGATCAGCCGGATGGCGCGTTGATGGCCACACTGCCCTCAGGCACCTATACCGTGGCATCGGCCAATAATACGGGCGTGACGATCCAGACCGGCCTGTCGCTTTCGGGAGCCTTTGCCATTCCGGCACCGGCGCGGCTTTATGGCTGTGTTGCCATCAACCGCACACTCAACCCGGGGGAAATTGCCAACCTCACCGCATGGCTCAACGCGAAAAGACTCTGATACAGCAGGCAGCGCTCTTGCAGGGGCGGGTTGCCTGGGCAGAAGTCGTTCGCTCTGCACAACGTGCATGCCTTTTATTTTGTTCTGAACCGTGGGGTTTTTGCGTAAGCGGTGCCACGATCACACCTTGGTGGTATAATTCCATGGCAGCAGGTCGTCGGTTTGGCTTTGTTTATGCCCATTGACGGTGGCTTGGAGAGTTTGCGTCAGATAGGCGTATGGCTCAACGGCGTTGAGTTTGCAGCGCACACTGCTTAAGTGCGCACCCGCAACAGCAGCTTCCACATCGCAAGCGGTATCAACACCATGGCAAAGACCAACTCACTTTCCGAAGGTCCCGTATAGATGAGAAACTTGAACATGAAGAAGTACAGCCAAACGCTGTAAAACTGCACGCGCCAGAATTCATATTCAGAGCGCACCAGACGAATATAGGCCTGACCGAATAAATAGCCGAAGAGCGGGAATGCCAAATAGGCAAAGAGACTAAAGCTTAAATAAAGCTCGCCCACCATAGGGGCCCCCGGATTTCCGGCGTCGATGTTCCCCGAAAAGATAAAGTTCTGAAGAACCTCCGAAGCGTTCGGTATCGTCTCGATACCGAACAGCTTGCCAAATATCTTGCTGGGGTACCCGAGAAATGGCGCGCCAAAAAGTAATTCTGTGCCCGAGCCACCTTGGAAATAATCAGTAAACATCACGATCGACACGTCGATCCGGTTAAAGTCACTCATAAAGTGCAGCAGATCTAGGGTTTTGCCCTCCCCCACCCGGAATGTCGCCTGTACCGTGAAGGCAGTAACCAGAAGTCCGCCGATCATCAAGATCAGCATTTTGCGCAGATTGCGCAGCCGCTGCATATTTTCATTCCGAGACAAGATCATGAGCGAAAGAACGAACAAGATCAGCGGCAGGATCGCCTTTTCACGAGAAGCCTGCGTGAACATTAGCAAGGCGGAGCTTAGTACCATAATCAGGACGGCCCCCAAAGTTTTTGTGGCACCCTTCCTATGATATATCATCAGAGTTGCCAGCATCGGCGGGGCGGTCAACAGTAACATGCCGAAGTAATAAAGCGGACTTCGAGGACTCGCGCCATATGCGGCGCGCGGCAATCGACGACATCTCTTGCACGACTTGTTTAATCCCGCCGATGCTCTCCGCATAGGCAAACATTCCCCCAAAACCGATCGCAACCGCAAGGACCATGAGGCCGATACCAAATTGCGTTGGAGTATTGCTGTGGGTCAGCGGCTTGTAGCTCGATGCAGTTTCACGAATGGTTCCAGCCGAATACCCGAGCTGGAACAAAACCAAGGCAAGGACTGTCATGTAATTGGTTATTGCGAGCTTTCGAGAAAACTCAGAGGCCGAAAAATATTCAAAATACCATTTTCCAAGCTCGGGAAACTCAAGGTAAACTAATGAATAAAAAGGGTAAAACAGGAAGATAAGTCCGGCCATTACGCGAGGGGGGCCCAAGATATCCTTATTTTGGGATGGCATTACGAAAATAAAAATGCAGATGAGGCCTGAAAGGGCTATCGAGAGATAATCAACCGTCAGTTCTGGGGCGCTTCCAAAAAGGAATATCGTTTGCACAGCCAAGATCAGCCATGCCATGATAGAGAATAATGTTGAGAGTTTAAATCTGAGTCCCAATTACCATTCCTTCTGCATCTGGAGTGACCCAGTTTAAATGTTAATACATGGCCGGTCCATGGGCATCAGGCTGTTTGGTGCCGGTGGATGGTGGCCCAAGGCGCTGTGGTGGTCTTGTCCCGTTTTAGTTTCGGTCTCTTTCGAGCAATGTTTGCTGTGCAGGAGATATGGAATGGCAAAAAGCTACACAGACGAGTTTCAGCGTGATGCAGTGCGGATGGCGACGTCCAGCGGCTTAACGCGCCCGCAACTTTCATCGAATTTGGGCGTTGGCCTTTCCAGGGGTCTGATGCCGCAGAATGCAGAATCCTACGCCTAAGGTGGTTTGATCTTCTATGATCCACGCCGGCGGCACTCATCGCGCGGCGGGGAAAGCCCCTTGGCATTCGAACGAAAGGCCGCATGAATGAGCTGAGAGACCGGAACGTAACCGTGACAAGAGCACTTTGCGACACAAGCCTAGCGCCTCATGGACCACAAATAACCCAGTTCCTTGCGCAGCCCGACCCATCCCAAACCCAGTATAAGGATAATGCCGCAGCCGCTCACCACCACAAAGGTCAGGATTTGACTTGTATTCCCGGCAACAGAGATCCAGCTGGAAAGCTCACGACGCAGGCCAAAAAGTATGCCGGTGGTAAGCGCACCAACCACAAATATGCGCATAAAGCTGGCCAGAAATACTGTGCCGAAGGGGCGGTCAATCCGGCGGTTGATCGAAACCATCATCAGAATGGTGTTAAGATACGTCGCTACGACAGTCGATATCGCGATTGCATCTATCCCGACCCAAGCATGGAGCCCAAAGGCAAGGCCCAATTTCACGACGAAAGCGATCATCACCGCGACAAGCGGGGTTATCCAATCACGAGAGGCGTAAAGCACGCGCAAGAGGGTCACATTGAGCGTGAAGGCCGGCAACGACAGGATTAGCACAACGAGCACGCGTGTTGTTTGAACAACAGCCTCTTGCGAGAATGTCCCACGCCCAAAGACGATTGCGACGATCAGGTCTGCCTGCGCCAGCATAAGCGCACTTGCCGCCACCGCCAGAAGGGTGATCAGGATTGCCAGCCTAGTTGTCAGAATGGCGGCCTCAGCCGTTTGACCAGATTGCAGCATCCGGCTGATCGTTGGGTAGAGGGCAGTGGTCAGCCCCATGGCGATGATGCCCTGCGGTAGCTGGATGAGCTTGGACGCCACGTTGACTGCGGTCACCGTGCCAGCCCCGATTTTCACCCCGACCGAGATATCCACAAAAGCATAGGCATAGGCAATCAGCGCGACTGCGACCACCGGCAAAGCCGTGCCCAGAAAATGGCGGGCGGCGGGATCGCGCAGAGAAAGCCGCCAGTGGTGTTTGTGGGCGACACCGTAGAAAGTGGGCAACTGGATCGCAAGAAACAGGACTGCCCCGACAAATGTTGCGAAGACAGCGGCGCTGATGCCCAGGGTGCCTGCAAAGGCCATGACGCCGATCACCACCGAGAGGTTTAGCACCAGCGGAGCAAAAGCAACCGGCAAAAAAACATTGTTGTAGTTGAGCAGTCCCGAAAACATCCCTGCTACCCCCAACAGCGTGATGGTGGGTAGCAGGATAAACATATAGTCAGCCGTAAGTGCGATAGTCTCTTGGTCACCGCCAGAGGCTAGAAAGCCTGCGATTGTATCGGCATTTGCCATGCCTATCCCAGCCATCACCGCCAAACCGACAAACACTAGATTGAACAGGTTGCTGAAGGTTCGGCTGTCTATTTGGCCAGTCGCGTCGGCATGTTTTGAAAGAAACGGTATTGTCGCACTGGTCAGCGATGCCGCAATAACCACATAGGCGGCGTTCGCGACCGAGGCGGCAATATAGAAACTGTCAGTTTCAGCGTTTGCACCAAAGGCCCAAGTGATGGCTAGGTCACGGCCAAGCCCGAACAAACGAGACAGCAAGGCCAGAACTGTTAACGCCAGAGACGTGCGTAGGATGCTCACCTGCGCCCCTCGCCATTAAAAATCTGGCCCCAGCATGGCTCAGTTCTGTTCATACACTCCGCCTTTGACAGTGCGGCGCCATACAATACGGACCACATCTGCAAAGAAAATCGGGTTCAGCATATGGGCAAACTGCTTCAATGTTGACAGGAACGAGGTACGGTCACGCTGTTTGGAAATGAACGCCCACCAGAATACCTTTGCGGGAAGCTCATAGGGAAAGGCGCCCGCAGGGTTAAAACCCTTGATGGTCAGGTCTGCAAATCCAAGCTTTTCAAGGATACGGGTGATCCGCTCATCCTTGTGGCCGAACTGAGCCTTGTCGATTTCACGCGTCATAACAAGATTGGCAGCGCAGGCATATTCTACCTTCTGGTCACGGCAAACGTCGACAAAGGCATCAAGTGTGCCACGCTCTTCCATCAGGTCAAGGTAGCGTTTGACCAGATAGTAGGATTCGATGGTAAAGCTTTTCTCGGGGAAAATGTTGTGGAACATCATTGCCGTCATTTCAGCATGCGGCTGAAGGATCGGGATCGGGTAGCCCGCAACATCCTGAATTTCAACATAGTCACGCATCCGGCGCGGATCGAGATAGATGAAATAGTCAGTGGATGGTGCGACATAGCAGTCGATGTAATAGATACCGCCCTTTTTGGTGGTATCGGTAACGCCCTCGCCAGCGTCTTCGATCAGCGTTGTCTGGCGCGGCGCAGTTTCCATCCATTTGAAGCCGCCATCTGGGGCGCAAAGATGGTCAACCAACCCTTGGTGCCGCTTGGCATCAAACGGAAACCAATCAGTGTCGTTCGGGGTCGAAGCGAAGGGCTTGATCGATTTGAACAGCACCCACTCGCCCTTGGCGACCTCATCCAGTTTACGGGCGAGTTTTGCCACAACTCGGTCCGTTTCGCGCCGACGGTTCATCAAGGATGCGTGCAGATCAAGCGCCTTCGGCCCAAGCGCCACGCCGCGGTTGACGCATTCATCCAAGAACAACAGACCGACGCGGCTTTTAAAGGCAAACTCGGTAATCTCTTCAAGATCTTCGGGCTTGGGCGTTACGGTGCCTGTGCCGATCGGCCAGCCAATCGTCTGGAAAATAAGCCGAGATTTCTCTGATTTGGTTGTCATTTCTAAATCTCTTTCGTTCTTAAATGGCGTTTGGCCTATTGGCCATGTCGCGATAGACCATCTGCAAGGCAGAATCAACAATTCGCGAATCTACGAGTTCTAGCGCACGCGCCCGTGCCGCACCACCAAGCCTTGCACGGGGCGGTACGGGTGCGTCCAGCAAATCTGCAAGGGCGGCTGCAAGGGCGGCAGAGTCACCGGGGGCTGTGAGACGGCCGCTTTCACCATCGACAATCATCTCAGTCGCGCCACCCGCGCGGGCCGCAATCGTTGCGGCACCGGCCAGAAGGCTTTCGATCACCACACCGGGGAACGGGTCGGGCGAGACAGAAGCATGCACAGAAATATCGGCAGAGCGAAGAAGGGCGGGCACATCATTGCGCGCGCCAAGCATCAGTATGCCCGCTTCAGCAGCCGCTTTGCGCACGCTTTCAAAGTAGTCTTCCTTTGCCTCTACCCCGCCGCCGACAAGGGCAAAAACGGCGCTTTTTCGGGTGGCTTCGGGCAGAGAACGAACCGCCTCGACAAAAACATCTTGCCCCTTCCAAGGCTCAATCCGGCCAACCATCAATACCAGCTTACCCCCCTCAGGCAGGCCGTCGGGGCGCGCCGCGCAGATGCTCGGATCACGGTCGTCGGCAATCAGCTCGGCATTGCCGAGATCGTGAATTACCAGCGCCTTATGGGTCGCTTGAGGCACAGGGAAATAGTGGTCACGCACGGCTTTCGAAACCGAAATCGAAACCGGCGCAAGACGTGTCACCAGCCATGCAAAACCGACGCGCATCTTCTTTCGGGCAACGATCATGCGAATATGCCAGACCACCGGCACGCCACGCAGTCGGGCCGCCAAAGCAGGCACGAAGTCATAAAGATCGTTGACGTGAACAATATCAGGGCGTGCGCGCCCGATCAGCCGCCAGAAAAACCAAAGACTTGCCGGTGCAGTCAGCGCAAAACGGATCAGCCCGCCAAGGCCCTTGCTAACCTGCGGTCTGATAAACGGATGGTGGATAACCGGAATGCCTGCGCGCGTATAGCTGTCGACAATATCCGTCTGCAGGCGCAGGGCTACCGCGACCTTACAGCCGCCATCCGGACGGCCAAAGTCGCGCATATGCTCGGCCATCAGCACCAACACCTTATCCGCACCACCAATATCAGTGTTGTTGGCATGAACATACAGCACGAAAGGCCGTTGCTCCTCGGCTTTGAATTCATCCAGCAGCCAGTCACGATTGGTCACAATAGGTTGTGTCCCATCCCGTTGCGTGAAACCAAAAGCCTGCGCAATCGCCTCGTAATAGCTGAAACGCAGCCGAAGATAGTCGATATCAAGGATGTCGTCCTTGCGTTGTAGCGACACCTCTGGCTCTACGCGCAGGAACACCCGCACCTGCGGCAGGGCCAGTTTGGCAAGCCTGCTGCGGGCAAAGCGCACGACTTCATCCGGGCTCCAGCCCAGCGTAAGCCCGATGTTCACCGCAACATCGAATAGATAGCGGTCCGCAACAATCACTTGGGCCTTGCGGGCCTTCCAGCGCTTGATCGCCAGTTGTAGCCGATAGTCAGACCAGACGAGAGCAAGATAAATTCGCACGGCCCAGGCGTATTTTTTTGCCAAAGCATTCTTACGGGCAATCTCGGCGGCATAATCCACACGCTGAGATCCTGAACCCGGCTTGGGCGCGTTCGCGTCGCGTTTGCCGCGCTTGCGCGACCAGAACAGCTTTAGCAAACTGCGCACAGGCGCCATCAGATAGCTTTCGGCACCCAGCCAGACCTGCTGCGCCGTGGTTCCCTGCGCGCCAAGTTCTGCCACGACAGAGTCGGCCAAAGTGGTTTTACCGCTGCCATCGGTTCCGATAATACAGATCATTTGCTGTTTCATGTGGCCCTCGTAATCGCAAGTACCCGTTCGGCAAGTCGGTGGGCATTCAGGCTTGGTGGCAGGCCTTGAGGCCGGTCAACCAGCCCTGCCACGATAATTTTCTCGGCTGTATCGGCAAAAAGCGACCCATCCACAAAATGCACCCCTGCCACGCCATTCAATGCGCGAGGCAGGGCACCGAAAGCGGTAGACACCACAGGCAACCCGCAGGCCACCGCCTCAAGCACACTCAGCGGTAGTTCAATCGCCCCTTCGGAATGCGGCGGTGGCGGGAATAGGTAAAGATCGGCCGAAAGATAGACATCGGCAATGGCGGCGATGAAGCCACGGTCAATATGCACGCCTGCAGCTTTCAGTTTCTGAGTAATCTCCAGCTCTGGCTCAAAGTAGGGGCTGGCCACAACGACGATTTCGATCTGGTCACCCAAGCGGGCCTTTACCTCTATCAGCCGGTCAAGCCCGCGCGTGCGCCTGAGGTGACCGACATGAACCGCAATCGGCACCCCACGCGCCCGCAGCTCAGGCCAGCGACGCTCACCGCTGCTGACCAATCGCTCGGGGGCGATGCCTATCGGCTGCTCAATTACTTCGGCACCCTGTGCAACTGCGGCAAGATCTTTGCGCGCGCGATTGCAGATAAGGGTATGGGCTGTGCGCCAGCCCTTAAGCCAACCGGGACACTTGGAAATATCGGGACGCGTGGCAATCCAGACGATGTGCGTTGACGATAGCAGGCGCAAAATCCGGCTGACCAGAACAGTACGCACGCCCGGCCCATGTGTGAACACAGTCAGCCCCGCACGGTCAAACAGCAGGCTCGGCAACCGCCGCAGCAAAGAGGCAGGCGGCACCACGCGAACCTCGCGGCCCGCAGCCCGCAGATCATCAATCAGTGTCTTTGAGACAACGTTGATCCCTTCGGCCGGTGCATCATGATATTCTGCTACGACAGTTATACGTGTGCTGCTCAATGGAATACCCCAAACCAATCTCGTTTAATGCGTCTGTGCAAATGTATCGTTAGTCGGCGGCGTGACCCTGGCGGACGCGGACAGTTCCGGCGCAGCACGGCAGGTTGCAGTGCCTGCCCCGGCCCTATCGGGCGCCACCCCCCTGCCCCACAATAAATCTGGGCATAGCGATGCTTGCTCAGGATGGTCTTCACCTCCCAAGCATCAAGTGGCCCACTTGGCCTATCATCAATCCAAAGCCAATAGCCGCCGTCAGCTTCGGCAGCCAACGGGTCGATATGTTGCAAAATTGGGCGCGTCGGATCGAGTTTGCCGCGAATGGCGGCAAATCCGGCAGGTGAGGCCTGAATAAAAACCTCATCAGCCAGCCGCACCAACGGCAGGTCATCCATATGGTCGGTCATCACCACGATACGCGGCGTGCCGTCATGCCCGGCCAGCCATGCCTGACAGGCCTCAACCTTACGCTCAGCCAGAAGTTCGCACCATCCTGCATCAACCGTAGAGCGGGTCGCAATGCAATCAACCGCTCCCATCTTTTTAGCAAAAGCGCGGGCGTAGACATCTGGTGCAGCTGTTGCAAGAACGATAGCAGCCCCGCCGTCGGCATAGCCCCGAAGCGCTGCGTGAATTGGCGTTGAAACCGTGGTTTGCAACCGCACGAGCGTGGCTGCAACCACTGCATTGCACCAAGCCTCCGGTTGCGCGGCAAACCATTGCAAAGCGCGCCTCTTCATGCCGGCATGCCCCCCGGACAGCTGGCCAAGCACTCTTGTTCCCAGTCTGACGGCAAGCGCAATGCGCTGTCGCGCGCCGGCATGGGCCCAAGCCGAAGCAAGAAAGATATGAAAGGAGTTATCGAGAACAAGTGTTCCGTCCAGGTCGCAGAATACCACGACGCTCTTAGAACTTTCCGTTGCGCTGGCCATGTTAATTGCCTCGGAAATCGAAAGACCATGGAAAGCGGCACAGCGTGTTGCGGTACAACGATACATCCGGTTCAAAGGCCACTAACGACCGGGTTTGCGTAATCACTGCTGTTGTCAGCGTTGTTTCGGGCGGAAGCGCTGCGCGCAGGGCTGCAACAACACTGCCAAGTGTAACACCGCTGTCGACAGCATCATCTATCACCAGAACATGGCGCAGCCCCTTGTCAGTGACAAAACGCGTGATGGTTTCAACATCAGAACTTAACTGCTTGCTTTCAGAAGGATTCGTTCCAGATGGCTTATTTTCTCGCGTGGCAAGAAGTCGGTCTTCAATGCGGCGCATCCAATTTGATATGCCATAAGGCATGATTCCCAACAGGCGCTTAATCCCGCTTATCTTCTTAATCTTCGTCCCCGGCCTACGCAGCGCGCAGGATAAAACAGGAATATCGACAGTCGGCTTCAGCTTTTCAGCACACAGAAGCCCGCCGGTTGCAATCCCTACGATACAATCCGGTGAAACGTTTGTTGTGCCGACTTTCGCCCAGAGTTCCTTCATCACTTTTTCAAGCGCAGCGTCATCTAAGGTCACTACAGGTTTGAACCAAGGTGTGGTGTACTTATCAGCAGTCATTTCTTCAGATTTTTTCATATTAAATTCAATTTCGCTTTTAATAAAGTAACAGCGGTGTAACGAAGGGTGTTGTCAAGGCTTTGGATGCTATTTTTAGACTTCGAAACGGCTGCACCGAGGTGCCGAGATATATCCCTTTGCGCAATAATTAAGCTACCCCCCCCCCCGATGTTTGGACAGTTTCTGGCGCTGTTTAAGCTACTGTCTGCTCCTGTTGATCGGGTTGCATGATCACTCGTCTCTGCCAATAGAGCACGGCGGGTGGCTTTCCGCCAAGGGCAGTATGGGGGCGCTTGCGGTTGTAAAAGTCGATCCCTTTCCTGACACCATTCCTAGCCTCTGATCCGGTTTCAAAGGCGTGCAGATAGACGCATTCGTATTTCAGGGATCGCCATAGCCGCTCGACAAAGATGGTGTCCAGAAATCGCCCCTTGCCATCCATCGAGATATGCACGCCTGACCGCCGCAGCCGGTCGGTCCAGGCAAAGGACGGGAACTGGGGGCCCTGATCGGTATTCATGATTTCGGGTGGGCCGAACTTTTGGACCGCCTCGCTCAGCGCTTCGATGCAGAAGTCGGCCTCCAGCCTGTTCGAGATGCGCCAGGCCAGACCCTTTCGGGTATGAGTTCTTTTTTTGGCCGCCAAATTGTAGCGCATACGCCTCAGCTTCGTGTTAATGTATCCTATTGAAGCATTGATGAGATACTGGGCGAAAATGATCTATCCAACGATACTTTGCGGCGGTTCCGGAACTCGGCTGTGGCCACTGTCGCGTAAAAGCTATCCCAAGCAATTTGTACCGCTCATCGGCGATGATACTTTGTTTCAGGCGTCCGCTCGTCGGGTGGGCGCGCCAATGTTCGCGGCACCGATCGTGTTAACCAACAGCGATTTTCGCTTCATTGTAACCGAGCAGCTTTTTAATGTCGGCATAGACCCTAGTGCAATTATCATCGAACCTGAAGGTCGAAACACCGCTCCGGCGGTTTTGGCCGCTGCATTGCATGTGCTTGCGCAGGACCCAGATGGCATTCTTCTTGTGACCCCCTCGGATCACGACATCCTTGATGCGGAAGCCTTTCGCGCTACCGTGTTGCGGGGGCTGACTGCCCTTTCCGAGGGACAGATTGTCACCTTCGGCATTACGCCGACCCACGCCGAAACAGGGTATGGCTATCTGGAACTTTCATCGGCCCCGACATCGGATGGCGCGCCGATTGCCCTGAGCCGCTTCGTTGAAAAGCCTGATCTGATCGGGGCAAATGCGATGCTGGAGGCCGGTAATTTCCTCTGGAATGCAGGAATTTTCCTATTCCGCGCGGCGGATATGGTCGCGGCGTTTGAAAAGAATGCACCGGACGTTCTGGAACCAGTGCGCAGCGCTCTGGATAACGCGAAGGTAGACCTCGGGTTTCTGCGCCTGGACGCAGAGGCTTGGGGCAGGGCTCCTGATATCTCGCTTGACTATGCCGTGATGGAAAAATCAACCAATCTTTCTGTGGTTCCCTTTGGGGATGCTTGGTCCGATCTCGGCGGTTGGGATGCTGTCTGGAAAGCATCAGAGCCTGATGCCACGGGGGTGGTCACATATGGTGCCGCGACCGCTCTCGATTGTCGTCAGAGCTTGTTGCGTTCAGAGATGGATGGTCTTGAAGTCGTCGGCATAGGGCTTGAAAATCTCATCGTGGTCGCAATGAACGATGCAGTTCTTGTGGCGGATATGAGCCGTGCTCAGGATGTGAAAAAGGCCGTTGATGCGCTTAAGGCCAAGGGTGCCAAGCAGGCGGTACAATTTCCGAAAGACCACCGTCCTTGGGGCTGGTTCGAAACACTGGTGCTGGCGGATCGCTTTCAGGTCAAACGGATCGTGGTGCATCCGGGGGCGAGCCTGAGTTTGCAGAGCCACCATCATCGCGCTGAGCACTGGATTGTTGTTGCAGGCACAGCCAAGGTGACAGTCGATGACACCGTCAAACTGCTGACCGAAAACCAATCTGTTTATGTACCGCTTGGTTCGGTCCACCGAATGGAAAACCCCGGTAGGGTGCCAATGGTTCTGATCGAAGTGCAGACGGGGACGTATCTCGGTGAAGACGATATCGTACGCTACGAAGACGTTTATGCCCGTGGTCAAGGCGCCAAGGGATAAATGCCGAGGGTCCAAACCCAACCAACCTATTGATTTACTTTATCTGACGGATTCACTCTCTCCGGCGCTTCAGGGGAGGTTTGCCATGGGGGCAGGATTTTGGCTTTCAGACTGTGCTTGGGTGGTGATTGAGCTGCTTTTGCCCAGGAACCAGCCGGGGGCGCGGTGGGTGGATGATTGGCGGGTCATCAGCGGCATCACCCCTGTGCTGCGGGTCGGGTGCCGGTGTTGTAGAAGGCCAGATACCGGCCGATGCCTGCGCGGGCCTGGGGCGACCTTGGGCATTTTCTTAATGCAGACTTATCCACAAGTCTGCGGCTTTTCTGAACTGGGGTCATTACAGTTATATAGTTTGTTAAATAAGTTAGACCGAATCATAACTAACGTTTTTTACATGAAAAACAAATGTTTATCTGAAATGGCCTGTGTGTGATGCACCGTGTCTCAATGTGTGAAACACCGTGATTCGGATGTGTGATGCACCGTGATTCCTTGAGAGGCAGGTTTGAAAAGTGTGTGATGCACCGTGTCTCGAAAGTGTGTGATACACCGTGTCATAGTAGCAGGCGACGCCATTCAAGCCGCACCATGGGCCCATTGGCACCCTTTTCCTCGGTCATCGTATAGGTTGGTAGGGCATTTCTTTTGATCGCCATCCGCAGATCTCGTGAAAATTGCCCGAAGGGGGCTGGGGACCCTGTGCGTTTGTGGAGATCTTTGAAAGTGAACACCCAGCCATCAGGGTTATCCAGGCCGTTGCCGGCATGACGGCGCGCAAGACGGTAAAGAAAACGGTCTAAACCACTTGTCAGATCGAAATAGAGCGGTGAAATGGCGAGAACCTCTCTGCCTTCGACGACTGCGCGGTGAATCCATCGGGGTAACGTCATTTGGGCACCGAGCGGGCGGCCGTGATCGTCCTCATCAAGGGTGTAATCCGCCAGAAGATTGAAAACCTCCATGCGTTCTTTGTCGCGACGACGAATTGTCGTCTCTATGCGTGTGCCCTGCAGGCGGGCTATTGCCGCCTTGAACTGCTGGTAGTTTTTACCGCCGGTGGCGCGCCCTACTGCCTTCAGTAAGTCGTAGGGTCGAAACATGATTGTCGCAGCTGGTTTTTGGCCGCGCTCTACGCCGGCATTGATCTGAGATATCGCCCAGAGCAAAATGTCAAAATCATAGATAGTGGCGATCCCGCCTGTCTGCTCCGATGCGGTGATGGTCACCTTCTGGCCCGATGGGCCCTCCCAGTCCAGGCGCATGGGGCTTCGTTTGGCCAGGCTCACCATCGGTGCCGACATCATTTCCCTGTCGTCTCGTAAAGGGATATCGCCGATAATCGCGACAAAAAGATCCAGCTGTTCGCGTTGGGTGCTCATTCTTTCGACCCGTAGCGATCCATTAAGATTCCGAGCATATCTGCATATGTCCGTCGGTCATCCTTGCAGAGGTGCTTGAAGCGCTCGATGACATCAAGGGGTGCCTTGATGCTGATCTGACCGTCCCGGACCGGCTCGCGGCTTGGCCAGCGTTCTGCAAGGCCTCCGGCCTTTTCGGTGGGGGAAGGATCAACTTCCCGGATGACGGGTTGGCTCTCGAATTGCTTCAGGCGATCTGCATTAAGCGGTTTGGGCATCGCGGGCCTCCTCCAGCAAGTCAATAATTTCCGATGCATAGGCTTGTGCGTTGACAAGGGCTTTCTCTATTCCGTTGACATCCGCCGGGTCCAGTTGTCGAAGGCCTCCGCCCGCGTTGTGCAGCGAAGAGAACGCGGTGCGGCGATGCAGTTCCGTCTGCATCACACGGCCAACCTTGGCCAGTTCGGCATGGATATGTTTTTCCAGCTTGCTTTTTACGGCAGCCGAGGTTCTGGCAAACAGAATGGCCGCCGGAATGGAGCGCCGCCGCGCCCTGCCCTCCATCTCTATCTCGGCGAGGGTGTCGATCGCTGCATCGGCGTCTTGCTGCTCTTCGCCGGAAGGTATGATCACGAGATCTGACTCTGCGATTGCGAAGGATGTGAGACGGCTTGCCGATCCTTCAAGGTCGATCAACACGAAAGTCGCTTTCTGTTGCGCTGCAGCGATCTCATCTTGAATGGAGCGCTCTCCGTTGCTGGTGATTACCTGGAGACGCGCCGGAAGGGGGGCCAGCGTTGACCAGCGGGTAAGCCGCTTGGCTGGATCACCATCTATCAAGATGACGTCCGTCGCTTCTGCGAGCTCGGTTCCCAGCACGATCGCGGATGTTGTCTTGCCCGCCCCGCCCTTTGATGTCGCAAAAGATATAACAGGCATGGCGGAATCCTTTCAAAGCTAAACAACCCTATACAGAGTTACCTCAAGGAAGCAATGAGTTTCCATTCCTAGGCTACTATACCCTGCCATAAGGTATAGTAGTCTATAGTATGGTAGCCCATGGTATAGTAAGGTACCTTAACATACCCTACTATACCTTTATCGCCTCAAGATGCGCCAAACCGTGACATTCCATTTCTGTCCAGCAGGGCGCCGACGTCGCGCAACATAGCAAAAAGAGCTATCGTCAACTCCGCTGAAACCGTGTAAATTTTTCGCTCAAAAGGGCGATGCAGAGTTCCTCGGTTGTTAATTGTCACTGAGAACTGACCCTGCGGGGGGTGGACCCTAAGGCGTTTTGAGGACGCGGCTTCCGTATTCACGCAGATTTCCGTTTGGGTCCACATATCGATAGAGCGTAACGGGCTTGATCCCCAACTCCTTGCACAGATGGCTAACAGACGTGTCGCGATTGGCCATGGCGGCCTGCGCCATGCGGACCTGCGCTTTTGTCAGCGCAAATTTCCTGCCACCTTTCTGACCACGGGCGCGGGCTGCTTGGAGGCCGGCCATTGTGCGCTCGCGGATCAACTCACTTTCGAATTCGGCCAAAGCCGCAAATATGCCAAACGACAGTCGTCCCGCCGCAGTTGTTGTATCGATCTGCGCGCCTTGTCCGGTGAGCACCTTGAGACCAACGCCCCGCTCGGATAGCAAGCTGACGGTTTTGACAAGGTGGTGCAGGCTGCGGCCCAAGCGGTCGAGCTTCCACACAACCAGAACATCGCCATCCCGCAAGGCCTTGAGGCAGGCCTCCAGACCGGATCGGTCATCCTTCTTGCCGGACGCCAGATCCGAGTAAATCTGATCTTCTTCGACGCTTGCCACGATCAAGGCATCCCGTTGCAGGTCGAGCGACTGGCTACCGTCTGCTTTTGAGACGCGAGCGTAGCCGATCAGCATGTTTCACAAACGAACGTTTGGGATACCCTGAAAGGCACTCTGCTTTTATTCATGAAACCTATTCCTTATTCAGCATCTTAATCAAAGATAAGCAAACCTTAAAAAGAAAGCAAAAGAAACATGGCTCACCGCAGCATCCTGACCCAGCGCTCGGCTCTTTTTGGTCTTCCGCGCAATGAATTTTCATTGCTCCAACATCATACGCTAGCCGACGACGATCTTGCGCACATCACCGAATGGCTCGGTCGGAGAACCGGATTCCATATCGCGACCCGGGGTTTGATCGCTGCATAGCGTTTGGGGATGTTTCGCCGTAGGACCCAGCCGGCATTTCGATGAAGATGCCATTGTCCTTAGGGTTTTTGGACGATCCATTTCACCTCAAAGTGAACCGCCCGGCTTTACGGAGGGTGATTTGTTCAACGTCTAAGCAGAGATTCTCGGGTTGCCCAACGGATCGCGGTTTCGTTCAGCATTCAATGCCTTGACGGCGGCATGAATTGCCCGATCGAGATCCTCGGGGTCGTTGAAGGTCTGATGGGCGAGGTGGTTGGCCTTGAGATCCAGCCAGACGCGCTCGATGTCATTGAGCTCGGGGGCGTATTTCGGCAGCCATTCGACCGTCAGCCAGTGGGTGCGTTCCGCCAATGCCGCACGCGACGCCTTGCTGGTATGGATCGGGCCGTTGTCGAGCACAATCACGACCGGCCTCAGGGGGGCGCCGGGTTTGGGACCATACCGTTGATCGAGGCTTTGCAGATGGGCCCTGAAATCGGTGCTGCGTTTTGTTCGGGACGTGGTGACAACCAGTTTACGCCCGGCCCATTCGAGCGTGCCCATCATGGCAACCTTCTTCGACTGACCCGGAGCCGAAACCCGCAGGTCGGCACCGCGCCTGGCCCAGGCACGCGCGAGATATGGATGCGTCAGCGCTGCGCTTTCGTCGCTGAACAACAGCACGATATCGCCGGCTTCGGCCTGTGCTTTGCGCAGTTTCAGCCGCACCCCAACCCGATCAACGGCGTTGGCATCCTGACGTCCCTTCAAGGTGTGGCGTGGCCGCCGGTAGCGATACCCCCTTTTTTGCGCAACACCTTGGATAACTGCGACAAGGAGATCGTCACACCCTCGCTCCTTGCGATTTCGGCGGCAAGGCGGGCCAGCGTCCAGTTTGTCCGGTCCGCGACGGGCGCAGATAGAAGCGGAGCGACCACCCGCAGAGCCGCCTCTGCCTTGACCGGCGCGGGCCCCGCCGCAACACGCGCCCTGAGGGCAACGACCCCGCCGCGCATGAAGTCGCCGCGCCACAGCCGAACCGTACCTCGCGCACACCGAATGCCTGCGAGATGCGGTTGCTCGCCCACCCGGCAAGTGTCAGCAAAATGGCCCGGGCCCGATCAGCTTCGCCTCGCGCACCGCTGCCGGCCAATGCCTCAAGCACCAATCTTTCCGAACCCGTCACCCGCAATGGTGATTTGCCCACCATATCCCGCCCTCCAAACCAGATAGGGCAACAGAATCACACCAGCCAAGCGTTGGCCAGCCAAGATCAATCTGCTTAGGCGACCTATCGAGTGTGATCAAATTTGCATAGAGCGCCTTCTTTGCTTCTGCGGATGTGATGTATCCGATGGGGCCAAGAAGGTGGCGATTGTTATACCAACCCACCACAAGCAAACTTCCTTTGATATAGAGCCGTGCCGACAACATACTCAGATCATTTGTGGCATCATTGCTACTTTCAGGTAGATACGACTCTTTGGTATGAAATGCTCATGGCATTGGAAGCAAAGGTCAGTTAAGTGGATGCTGGGACCTGAACAAAGCCAGAGGTTCGGGGTGCGGCACAAGGTTGATATGCGGCACTTCCCAAGCGCAGGGGAACAAGTTGAATGATCATGCAACATGTAGAAATAACGCGACCTGAGCAGGGGCTTGCAGTGGTGCATATGAAAGGGGCAGGCCGGTTCAACCTGATGTCCTATGCGATGCTGCACGAGCTATGGGCGGCCGCCAACCAGATCCAGAGCGAGCCAGACATTCGGGTGGTTGTTGTCACCGGGTCCGAGACCCAGTTTTCCGCAGGCATGAACCTGAAACAGCCCGAGGTAAAGGGACACCGCGATCTGTCCATCGAGCAGCGCCTGGCGATCCATTCCATCGGCGCGCGTGCATGTGCCGTTTGGGAAGGGCTGGATGCGGTTACGGTCTGCGCCATCGAAGGCTATTGCCTGGGCGGCGGGCTCGCATTTTCGGCGGCTTGTGATTTTCGCGTTGCTGCTAGGGATACAACATTTGGCGCGCCCGAATTGTTGAACGGGATGAGCATGAGCTGGCAAAGTCTACCGCGTCTCGTCTCTCTTATAGGCGCGGCACGGACGCGCAAACTGGTGATGCTTGCTGAGAATATCGATGCGGGGACCGCTGAAAAATGGGGTTTCGTCGATAATCTGACAGAGCCGCAGGGCGCTTTGAGCGAGGCGATGAACATTGCCGGGCGCTTGCTGAAAATCCCTGCGGCACCATTGCGTATGACCAAACACGCCATCGGTACGGCGGCAAATGCGCTGAACCATGCCGTGAGCTTCATGGATCTGGAACAATATGTCGTCAGCCAATCCACAGAGGCACATGGTCACGCGCTCGATGCGTTTTTCAAAGGCCGCTAACGCCGCCCTTGCGCGCAATTAAAAGGAAAGACATGAGCAAGACGCTTTATTCGAACGTTGTGGGCGTTGATCTTGCGCCGTCGGAGTTCACCATCACTGCGCGGCGACTGATGAGCTATGCTGCGGCCCTGGGCGCGACGGAGGATGTCTATCTCAACGATTTGCGGCCCGAAGGCATCATCGGCTTGCCGACGTTCATTATTTCGCCGGAATGGCGGGTGATGAATGGTCCGGCCTATCGCGGCGTGCTGGGGGCGGGTGACGAGCAGATGTGGCGCTGTATCCACGTCCGGCAGGATTCCCGTCTGTTTGCACCGCTGAGGCCGGAACAACGCATCGTTACCAAGGGCAAGATATCCGTGCTTCGCAAAACCCGGATCGGGGCCTATATCGCGGTACGTCTTGATACGACGCTGGCCGATACCGGACAGGACATTGCACAAAGCTGGTTCTGCGGCATTTTCCTTGGTGACGATGTGGCCGGCGGCGACAGGTCCATTGTAGAGCCGCCGGATGTTCCGACCATATTGAACACCGACAGCCTTGTCATCAGCCCCGAGCCGTATCTGACCATCTCACGCGCGTTGCCCCATCTTTACACCGAGGCGGCGGATATCTGGAACCCGATCCACACCGAGCGCAGCGCCGCGCGCGGTGCCGGGCTGGATGACACGCTGCTGCACGGGTCTTGCAGCTGGGGAGCAGCCGGCTTGCAGATCATCCGGCAATTTTGCGGTGGGGATCCCGCCAGGTTGCGTCGTCTTGGCGCCAGGATGAGCGGCAAGGCATTGGTCGGTGATAGCCTTTTCCTGCGCAGTCAGGCAGATCCGCGTCCTGTTGCCGGGGGCGTGGAAGTGTTGTTTGATGTCGTGAATGCCGAAGGCAAGCCGGTGCTGTCGGACGGCATTGCTGAAATCGCTTCAGCCCTCTGAAGCGGCAAGCTTTGCATCTGGAGCCAGGTGTATGGCCCGGTAGTCCGGCGCCAGAACGATCTTCATCAGATTGGACACCATCAAATCCGCGATTGCTGTGGGGGACAACGCGCCGTCTCGGCGGTACCAGGTGAACATAAACCCGATGGACCCGCCGATCATCAGGGCTGCCAGCTTGGTATCCTCGTACATGAACTCACCCGATTTGCGCCCATCTTCAAGCACATGCATCAGATCGGCATGCAGCTTCACCGCATTGTCGCGGATGCAGTCTTTGGCATCGCTGCCCAGAAGGCCCGGCTCCTTGTAATAGAGTGCGCCGCCAACGAAGGTGTCGATATAGTTCAGGATCATGTTGCGAAGGCCGCATTGCAATCGTTCGGTGGCGGTCATCGTTTTGTCGTTCAGCACTGCGAATGAGGTGTAGGTCTGATCCGAGGAGTCGACACAAAGTGTTTCAAAAATTGCTGCCTTGTCCTTGAAGTAGTAATAAATGAACGGCTTTCCGACGCCGAGTTGCGCCGCTATGTCATCAATGCTGGTGTTGGCATAGCCTTGCTGAAAGAACATCTCGCCCGCGACATCCAGAATTTGCTTGCGTTTCTGTTCGTGATTCACGGCTTTGCGCACGGCTCGCCGCTTCGCCGCTTCTTTCTTTTGCGTGTCGATCATTGGGCTCTATTCTCCTGTTGACTACGAGCCGGTGCTGTAGTCGATATTGCAAATGCAGGTCTCAGGTAATCCGATGTGGATTCCGGACAGCTTTGCAGCCGCCAGTTGCCCGAACGAGACCAAAACGCATACCAGCCGTAGAACGATTGGGTTTGGCACTTCTGCCGCTATAAGCCTACCGAAGAGTAGATATTGCCGTTTGGCAGCGATTTGTTCAAGCCTTTTTTGCGATCAAGGACTGCAAGCGATGTCGCCAACATAACTGTAGGTCCTAGCCAAGACCACAGCCTTGTCCGCAAAATGCCGGCGCGCGCGCCTGTTTTCAGATTACTGTAATGATCAGGCGTCCGTCCAGCCTGAAACGGCCTTGATCTCGCAGAAATCCTCGATGCCCCAAACACCACCTTCACGCCCGTTGCCAGATCGTTTCATGCCGCCGAACGGCGCGCCTGCACCAAGATTTTGGCCGTTCATCTCGACCATGCCGGAGCGCAGTTTTTGCGCAAGACGATTGCGGCGGGCGCTGTCTTCGGTCTGGACATAGTTGGTCAGGCCGTAAACCGTATCATTAGCCATCCGAACCGCATCATTCTCGGTTTCAAACTTCATGATCGATAGAACGGGGCCAAAAATCTCCTCATGGCCGATTGTCATTTCATTGGTGACGTCGGCAAAAACCGTGGGCTTGACAAAAAAGCCGCGGCTCAACCCCTCGGGGCGTCCCGTGCCGCCCGCGACCAGTCGTGCGCCTTCATCTATGCCCTTCTGGATTAGCGCTTGGATCTTGTTCCACTGGCTTTCATTGACGACCGGGCCGATGTGGCGCCCTTCCTCGCTGGCAGGGCCGACGCGCAGGCTCTTCGCGACATTTGCAGCGGTTTCCACCGCCTTTTCATACGCGCTCGCTTCTACCATCATGCGAGTCGGCGCGTTGCAGCTTTGGCCGGAGTTGTTCATCACATGAATGACGCCACGCTTGACCGCCTTCTCATCAGCATCGGCAAAGATCAGGTTTGCGCCTTTTCCGCCCAGCTCCAGATGCACTTTCTTGAGCGTGTCGGCGGCAGTCTTGGAAATAGCGATGCCTGCGCGGGTAGAGCCAGTGAAGGAAATCATATCCACATCTTCATGGGCAGAAAGCTGGGTACCCACACCTGCACCATCGCCATTGATCAGGTTGAAGACGCCGGGCGGAAAGCCTGCCTCATCCATCATCTCGGCCAGCAGAATGGCGCTGAGCGGGCTTTCTTCAGAAGGTTTCAGCACCATGGTGCAGCCCGCCACAATCGCCGCGCCAAGTTTAAGCATGACTTGGTTCATCGGCCAGTTCCAAGGTGTGATCAGGCCGGCCACGCCGACGGCCTCATACAGAATCCGGTCATTCGGCGCGTGCTCACCCAATCGACGATTGAATTCAAACCCTTTTGCCGCCCGGATGAAGTTCTTGAGGTGGCCGTAGCCCGCACCCCATTGTGCAGTCTGCGCAAGGTCAATGGGCGCGCCCATTTCAAGGCTGATTGCCTGCGCCATCTCGACGGAACGAGCCTTGTAGATACCGGCCAGCTTTTCCAGAAGTGCGATGCGTTCTGCGGGAAGGGTGGCCATCCAGCCGGGCAGCGCTGCTTTTGCGGCGGCCACGGCGGCATCTGTATCGGCTTGCCCACCAAGCGATATAACCGCGCAAGGCTCCTCGGTTGAAGGGTCGATCACCTGATGATCCCGGCCCTCTTTTGCATTAACCCATTTCCCATTGATATAGAATTGGCGTTTCTCGATCATGCTGGTCTCCGTCTCTATTGGTCAGTCATCACTGCTTGAGGTATGGCCTCATCGGCCCGTGAAGTTCGGTTTACGCTTTTCCAGAAAATGCGCGACGCCTTCGGTAAAATCCTCACTCTTGATGCTGTCGAACATTTCCGCATTGGCGACCGTGATCGCCTCGCCCAGAGTTTGAAAGGGGGCATCCCAAAGCTGGCGCTTCATCACCCGGACGGAGCGAGGGGAAACCTCCTCAGACAGGGTCTTGGCCAGAGTCTGCGCCTCGGCCATCAGGTTCTCGGGTTCCACGACGCGGTGTACTAGGTTCATCAATAGCGCCTCATCCGCACGAACCTTGCGCGATGTCAGCAGCAGGTCGGTTGCATGGGCGTGACCGACGACGCGAGGCAAAATCCAGCTAATTCCGTGTTCTGCAATAAGCCCACGCATGACGAAGGCGGTGGCAAAGACCGCCTTCGTCGATGCGATGCGGAAATCGCTGTAAAGCGCGAAGATCATACCGAGCCCAGCCGCCGCACCATTCACCGCGGCAATCACGGGCTTGGAAACAGCAGGAAAGTAGGAATAGCGCGCCTGATAGTCTGCCCGGCTGTTCATGTCATAGGGGCGCATCCATTCGCGCGCAGAAATATCACCGGGTGGAAGCACCTCAAGCTCATCCATATCCATTCCGGCGCAGAATGCCCGCCCGTTGCCGGTCAGGATGATGGCGCGTACGTTCTCGTCACGGTCCGCAGTCTGCATCGCGTCATGAAGTTCGCGCTCCAGCACCTTGGTCAACGCATTCATGCGTTCCGGGCGGTTGAAGGTGATCGTGGCGACATGCCCGTCCACCACATAGATTATTTCCTTGTAGTCCATCCGCAGATCCCCCGGATTGAATGTGGTTTTCCCGGCGCTTCCAGCGCCGGGAATTGGCGTATTTTCAGCAAATTTCAAACAACGCAGCAGCCCCCATACCGCCGCCGACACACATGGAGACGACGGCGTATTTCTCGCCGCGCCGCTTGCCTTCCAGCAACGCGTGGCCAACCATGCGCGCCCCCGACATGCCGTAGGGATGCCCGATGGAAATCGCGCCGCCGTTGACGTTGTAGCGCGCCGGGTCAATCCCGAGGAAGTCGCGACAATAGAGCGCCTGACAGGCGAAAGCCTCGTTCAATTCCCAGATTCCGATATCGTCGATCTTTAGCCCGTGCTGTTTCAGCAGCTTGGGAATGGCATAAACAGGCCCAATCCCCATTTCTTCGGGCGCATTGCCAACGGCCATCATGCCGCGATAGATGCCCAGCGGATCAAGCCCACGCCTTGATGCGACTCGCGCCTCCATCAGGATACAGGCCGAAGCACCATCGGAAAGCTGGCTGGCATTTCCCGCCGTTACGGTCCCGCCCTCAATCACCGGTTTCAGCGAGGCAAGCGAGGCAAGCGTGGTTTCGGGCCGATTGCCCTCATCTTTTTCAAGCGTCACTTCCTGATAGCTGATCTCTCCGGTCTCCTTGTCGCGGATCATCTTTTGTGCGGTGATCGGCACAATCTCGGCATCGAGAAGCCCCGCCTTTTGTGCGGCGGCGGTGCGCAGTTGCGACAGCAGCGCGAACTCATCTTGTTGGTCACGGGTGATGTTGTACTTGCGGGCAACATTTTCGGCGGTTTGCAGCATTGGCATATAGGCATGCGGCGCGCGTGCGACGACATTCGGATCCTGTTCGCGGGTGGTCCATGCGAAATAGGCCTCCTGCAAGGCAGAAATGTTTTCCTGCCCACCTGCCGCGGCAATATCGACGCCGTCCACGATGATTTCGCGCGCCGCTATTGCCAGGGCCATCAGGCCCGAGGCGCATTGGCGATCCACCGTTTGCGCGGCAACCCCGATCGGCAGGCCGGCTGCCAGACCGGCGGTGCGCGCGATGTTCAAGCCTGCGGTGCCCGCGCTCAAAGCTGTGCCGACGATCAGATCTTCGATCTCTGCCCCGTCGAGCTTCGCCCTTCTGGTGGCGTGTTCGATGGCGTGAGCCATCAGGGTCGGTGATTTCATGTTGTTCAAGGCACCACGATAGGCCTTGCCGATCGGGGTACGGGCGGTCGAGACGATGACGGCTTCACGCATTGCAATTCTCCGATAGTGGGGTTTTGGAAGGGGGGTCAGGCCTGTTCTGCGGCGTTGCGGGTCAAAAGCGGGGCCGGGTCCCAAAAACCATGGGGATCACCTGTCACACTGGCAAATTCGGCAATCCGGTCGCGGATACGGCGCTCACCGATCTTCTGCGCCAGATGCATCGGCCCCCCGGCCAGGCGTGGAAAGCCGTAACCTGCGGTCCAGACCACATCAATATCACCGGAGCGGTAGGCGATACCTTCCTCAAGAATGCGGTAGCCCTCGTTGATCAGCGGATAAAGCAGGCGCGCGCGGATCTCTTCATCGGGGATGGCGGTACGGCGCGTGATGTTGTGTCTGGTGGCCAGATCAATGCAGATCCGCTCCACTTCATCATCGTGGATCGGCGTGCGGCCGTCATAGCGGTAATACCCCACGCCATTCTTCTGCCCGTTCCTACCAAGTTCGCCCAGCTTGCGAACTACCGCGCGATAAGCGGGATGGCCGGGTAGATGCCCCTCTCTTTCGCGTTCATCCAGAACGCGGGCATTCACGTCCACCCCGGCCATATCGGTCATGCGGCACGGACCCATTGCCATGCCGAATGATTCCAGCACGCTGTCGATCTGTGCAGGCGAAGCCCCTTCCATCAAAAGGAAATCCATCTCGCGCAGATAGCCTTCCAGCATCCGATTGCCGATGAAACCGTAGCAGACACCGGAAACAACCGCGATCTTGCCGATCCGGCGGGCCAGGCCCATCACGGTGTGCAGAACGTCCGGAGCGGTTTCAGCACCGCGAACGACTTCGAGCAGGCGCATGATCTGGGCCGGGCTGAAAAAATGCATACCCAGAAAATCTGCTGGGCGGCCGGATGCGTTGGCCAGGATATCGACATTGAGAGTGGAGGTATTGGTCGCGATGATGGCACCCGGCTTGCAGATCTTGCCCAGCCTAACGCAAACCTCTTTCTTGATGTCCATGGTTTCAAACACTGCTTCGATCACCAGATCGCAATTGGCCACGTCATCATAGCTTAGCGAGCTGGCAAGCAGCCCCATCCGCGCGTCCATCTCGGCCTGGGTGACGCGGCCCTTCTGGACGCTTGCGGCGTAGTTCTGAGAAATTTTTGCGATACCGGCATCAAGCCATTCCTGCTTGATGTCCAGCAGCACGACAGGCAGTCCGGCATTCAGAAAATTCATCGCGATGCCGCCGCCCATCGTGCCGGCACCGATGACGCCGATCTTTGCAATCGGTCGCGCCTTTAGGTCCGCATCCAGACCGGGGATCTTGACCGCAGCTTTTTCGGCAAAGAAAAGATGTCGCAGGGCTTCGGATTGGTCGCCGTTCATCAAATCAAGGAATTTCCTGCGCTCGAAGGCCAGACCATCCGCCAATGACGCGCCCGATGCGGCGTATTCGATACAGTCCACAATAGCTTGGGGCGCTTTGGCACCTGGCGCTTTTTTTTGCCATTCAATACGGGCCTCGTGCAATTGCGCAGCGGTTGTTTTGTCGGCAGCCACGGGAAGCGCACCTGCCACCCGCATATTCTGCGGATTTTCGGCAGCGTTTACTGTGAATTCAATCGCTCGTTCCAACAGGTCGCCATCGAGTACCGCGTCAATCAACCCGTCAGCCTTGGCTCGGGATACCGAAATTACAGTGCCGGTCAGAATCATGTCCAGTGCTCTGGCAACCCCGATCAGTCTCGGCAACCGCTGGGTGCCACCCGCGCCAGGCAAGACACCCAAAAGAACCTCGGGAAAGCCGACCTTCGCGCTTGGCGCTGCGACCCGGTAATGGCAGCCAAGTGTCAACTCCATGCCCCCGCCCAAGGCGTGACCGTGGATGGCCGCGACTACAGGTTTATTCAGGCCTTCTAGCACGGCACAGACGTCATTCAGGTCGGGTGGCGCAACCTTTCCGTCCGAAAACTCTTTGATCTCGGCGCCGCCGCAAAACATCCGCTCTGCCCCGACAAGCACCACACCGCGAATCGCGGCGTCAGAACCCGCAAGTGTCACAGCATCCAGAATTGCCGCACGCATGCCTTGCGACAGGCTGTTTACGGGCGGCGCATCCAGCATGATGACCGCCACGCCATCACGGACGGAATAATGCACTGGGGTAGATTTTTCGGACATGCGGAGATCCTTTGCTGACCGGACACTATTACGACTTTTAAGTAGTAGCTACTATATAGTAGTAATAATTGCAGCTTGGCAACCGCTTCCTCCATCGAAATCCCTGCGCCACCCAAGCGACAAGTCCATCGCTTCCGCAGCACAAATCCTACTTTACAATCGCTGCTACTTTCTAGTAGGTTTATTGTGGGTTGGAAGGGGGCGAGCCCGTTCCAGCTTGGTCGTACTTAAAAATTAGTAACGCAAAGGGAGGGGTCCAAATGAAGATAAGTTCAAGGAAGATCGCAGGGGCGTCGATTCTGGCGCTTTGTGCAGTCGGCGTGTTGCCCGCACAGGGTTCCGCTGCCGGTTTGTCAGATGACGTGATGAAGATTGCCGTCCTGAATGACATGACCGGAGTTTACTCTGATTCCAACGGTGAAAGCGCTTTGCTTGCTGCTCGGATGGCGATCGAGGACTTCGGCGGCTTTGTGCTGGACAAGAAAATCGAGCTGGTAAACGCCGACCACCACAACAAGCCTGACCTTGCTGCGACCACCGCACGCCGCTGGTTCGACCAGGAACAGGTTGATGCAATTTTCGGCCTTGGAAACACCGCAGTCCACTATGCTGTCGCCACCATCGCGCAAGAGAAAAACAAGATCATTTTCAACACGCAAGCCGCGTCCAGTTCTATCACCGGTGAGAATTGCAGCCCGCTGGTGGTGCATTACACCTACGATACCCACGCCCTCGCAAAAGGTACCGTGACCTCGATCCTGGCGAACGGTGGCAAGAAATGGTATGTGATTGCGGCGGATTATACTTTTGGTGAAACGCTCAAGAATGATGTGACCAAATTTGTCGAAGAGGGCGGTGGTGAAATCGTCGGCTCGACCAAGCACCCGATCAACGCTTCTGACTTCTCGTCCTATGTGTTGACCGCGCAAGCTTCCGGTGCGGATGTTGTCGCCTTTGCCAATGCAGGTGCCGATACCGTGAATCTCGTGAGGGCGGCGAACGAGTTTGGCATGACTCAGACCATCGCAGCCATGCTGCCGACCATCACCGACATTCACGCGATGGGGCAGGAAACGGCCCGGGGCCTGAACGCGACCACCGGTTTTTACTGGGACCGCACGGACGAAACCAGGGCATGGTCCAAACGTTTCTATGATGAATTGGAGCGGATGCCCAACATGCTTGACGCGGGAACCTATTCGGCAATTGGCACCTACCTAAAGGCCGTAGAAAAAGCCGGAACAGACGAGCCGGAAGCCGTTATGGTAGCCCTGCACGATACCCCGATCAACGACTTCTTTGCAACTAACGGCGTTATCCGGGTGGATGGAAGAATGGTGCATGACATGTATCAGTTCGAGGTAAAAGCCCCAGCAGAATCCGAATACCCATGGGATTACTACAAGATCATCTCCACGGTGCCGGGTGATATAGCGTTCCGGGACCTGGCCTCGGGCGGCTGCCCGCTCGTGAAGTAAAAAGCAGCTATGCCCCCCCTTCGGTCTTTTGGAATAAGGGGGGGTATAGAACTACTTACCCAACAGTTACGGGAGCGTGCGTATGCCTGCGAAAATGGTCGGGATGACCCAACGGGATCTACAAAAGGAGATGGATCGGGATGGCGCTTGCATCATCCCGAAACTGGATCAATGGGCGCGCAAGCTGGGCGACAAGCCCTGCCTCTATTACGGCGAGGATGACAGCACCCTATCCTATGCGGACTTCGGCGCACTTACCGATCAGATTGCCGGCAACCTGGCGCTGCAAGGGGTGAAAAAGGGCGATTTCGTTTCGGTCTTTATGGGCAATGCCAAGATCACGATTCTAAGCATGTTCGCGATCTGGAAAGCAGGTGCGGTTTATTGCCCGATCAACTTCGGCTTCAGAGGTGACTTTCTAGCCTATCAGATCAACGACACCCAGCCTAAACTTTTAATCACAGAACGTGCTATGGTTCCGCGCCTGAACGATATTGCGTCCGAGCTGTCTTCTGTTGAGGGTATTGTCATTTATGACCCGCCGCAGGGCGCGCATGATTTCTGCGCCAATCCGATTGATCTGGACAGCACACTGAACGGGTTGCCGTGGGAGGCGCTTCTTGCCGCTACACAAAGGCCGGATATTGAGATCCGTTTTGATGATGTGGCCAACGTCCTGTACACCTCCGGCACAACGGGTCCGTCGAAAGGCGTTGTTCAAACCCACCGTTGGATGAACCAATATACATTCATGTGCCGCAGCATGATGGCGCAGGATGATATCCTGTACAACGACTTGCCACTCTACCACGTCGGCGGCGCTATTTTCAACGTGGTCCGGGCGATCTGGATGGGTTGCACTGTCGTCGCCTGGGATCGATTCAGCACAACGGACTTCTGGCCACGGATTCGCAAGACAGGTGCCAGTGCTGCATCCCTGATTGATACGATGATCCCTTGGCTGCTCAAGGCGAACCCGACACCGGATGATCGCAACAATTCCCTGAACAAGGTCCATATGCAGCCCTTGCCCAATTCGCATATCGAAATGGCGCAACGTTTCGGGCTGGATTTTATCAGCGTAGGCTTCGGTCAGACCGAAACAGGCATGTCATTCTTTTCGATTGTTGATGAAACGGAGGATGGTTTGACAACATCGCCGGACCTGCGCCGCGGCCATTCCTGGAAAGAGATGCACGACATGGCAGCCCGGCTCGACATTCCGTTCGTGAAAGCGCGGGATGCCTCGACCAAGGGCTACATGGGCATTCCTTCAATTTTCGTCGAAGCCGCGGCCTTTGATGAGGAGGGCATGATGTGCGCTCCGGGAGAGATCGGTGAGCTTGCCCTGCGGCCAAAGCTGCCTGCGATGTTCTTTCGGGAATATCTGCGAAAGCCCGATGCCACCGTAAAGGCATTCAAGAATTTGTGGTTCCATACCGGCGATACTGTGCGGGTGGATGACACGGATGCCTATACGTTCATGGACCGCAAGGGCGACCGTATCCGCGTGCGTGGCGAAAACGTGTCCTCCTTTGAGGTTGAAGATTTTGCAGGCCGTTTCTCCGGTGTGATGGCAAGTGCTGCCTTCGCTGTTCCGGCCGATATCGGAGAAGAAGACGATATTGCGCTGTGCGTAGAAATCAAGCCGGGGATGGCCGTTTCTGAAGATGAATTGCGTGCGTGGCTGGCCGCGCGGATGCCGAAATTCATGTGTCCACGATACATCCGCATAGTAGACGCGATACCGCGCACCGCTACGCAGAAGATCGAGAAATACAAGCTGAAGAAGATGCTTCTTTCGGAATTAGGCAAACAATAGCCCCTTGCACCGGGTCAATTGAATTGATTGGCCACGACCCTTTCTGAACCCTGCTCTGGATAGCTCATGACAAGAACGATCAACTATAGGCAAGGCGACAAACCTCTGCACGAGTATCTGCGGCAGCATGCCAAGGAGCAGCCTGAAAAGACTGCGATCAACTGGTACGGTGCCGAAATCAGCTATCGCGAGCTTGACCGACTTAGTGATGCGTTTTCGGCGCGGTTGCATGAGCGCGGCATCGAAAAAGGCGATAGGATTGCGCTTTTTCTGCAAAATTCGCCCCAGTATGTTATTGCCTATATGGGGATTCAGAAACTCGGTGCGATCGTATGCCCGTGCAGCCCGCTGTTCAAGAAGTTCGAACTTGAAACGCAGCTGTCGGATATGGGCGCGCGGGCCATCGTTACGGCTGACGTTCTTTATTCTGTGGTCGAGCAGGTCCTGCCAATGGTGGCCATCGAGCATATCTTTATGACCAGCTACAGCGACCTGTTGCCAGATCACCCGACGCTGCATATCCCAAAAGAGATTTTGGCCCCCAAGTTGCCGATGGTCGCCGGTGCCGTTGATTTCATGGATGCGTTGCGGGATTTTGAAGGCGAAAGCCCGCGCCCGTCACTCTCTATGAATGATATTGCCGGCCTGAGCTATACTTCCGGCTCCACCGGCAAGCCGAAAGGCGCGATGCTGCCCTATGCTCTGGCCCTGTTCAAATCATCCGTCATGGCGGATGTTTACGACGTTCACGCTAGGGATGTGGTTCTGGCTGTAGCACCACTTTATCACATCGCCGGGATGTCCGCCGGAATCTGCATTCCGATCTATGCCGGGGCAACGACGGTTTTGCTGTTCCGCTATGATCCGCTTTGCATTCTTGAGGCGATTGACCGTAACAAGGTAACCTTCTGGTACAGCGTCACGCCGATGCTTATCGGTGCCATGGAACATCCGGATGCAGCCAAATACCGGCTTAATTCCCTGCGCCTCAATATCGTGACCAGCTTTGGTATTCCGCTGACAGAACATCTCGGCAAAAAGTGGACCGCGTTTACCGGTGGCTGTCTGGTTGCCGAAGCTGCTTATGGCCTGACAGAGACCCACACCTGGGACAGTTGCATGCCACTGGATGATATCAGGTGGGGCACCCACGGAAAGCTGAACCCCGGTGTAGAATGTCGCATCGTGGATATCGACACGCGGGCAGAGCTGCCGCGCGGTGAACAGGGCGAGATACTTCTGAAAGGGCTTGGACTTTTCCAGGGTTATTGGAACAACCCCGAAGCCTATGCAAAGACCTTCGATGGGGATTGGTTCTGCACCGGCGATATCGGGGTGTTGGACAAGGACGACTACCTGACCCTGCTAGGCCGTCAGAAAGAGATGATCAAAGTATCCGGCTACAGCGTTTTTCCGGAAGATGTTGAAAGCATCCTCATCCGGCATCCTGATATTGAACAGGCCGTCATTGTCGGCGTACCGCACGAAAAGAAGGGTGAGGTCGTCAAAGCAGTGCTTGTGCTGCGCAAGGGGGCCCATGCCTCTGCCGATAAGATCACAGCGTGGTGCAAGGAAAACCTCTCTGCCTATAAAGTGCCGCAAGTGATTGTTTTTGTAGACTTACTGCCGACCACACCAACCGGCAAGGTGCTGCGGCGCCTCGTCAAAGACATATGACACAATGCAAAACAATCCATGCAGCAGGCGCGGCTGCGCGCAGCGCAACTTCTCATTCAGCAATAGGGTGAAGATATGAGCAATCATATTCTGGAGGCACGAAAACTGACCAAAAGCTTTGGGGGGTTTACCGCTGTCGACAATATAGACCTGAAGGTCGAGAGTGGCACAATCCACGCGCTGATCGGGCCGAATGGCGCGGGCAAAACGACTTTTTTCAACCTCTTGACCAAGTTTCTTGTGCCGACTTCAGGCCATATCATCTTTCAGGGCAAGGACATCACCAACGCGGCATCGGCCGACATCGCCAGTATGGGGATTGTACGCTCTTTCCAGATATCAGCGATTTTTCCGCATATGACTGTGCTGGAAAATGTCCGGGTCGGGTTGCAGAAGAAGGTCGGAACGACGTTCCACTTTTGGAAACGCGAAGCGACCTTGAACACGCTGAATGATCGCGCCTTGCAGCTTCTGGCTGAGGTGGGGCTTGATGAGTTTGCTGAAACTCTTGCTGTAGAGCTTCCCTATGGCCGCAAGCGGGCGTTGGAATTCGCAACCACACTGGCCATGGATCCGGTGTTGATGCTGCTGGATGAGCCGACGCAGGGCATGGGGCATGAAGATGTGGAACGCGTCACCGATCTGATCCGGAAAGTGGCCAAAGGCAGAACCGTGTTGATGGTTGAGCATAATATGAGCGTCGTGGCAGGGCTTTGTGACCGGATCACGGTGCTGCAACGCGGCGCGGTGCTTGCGGAGGGAACCTATGCCGAGGTGTCCTCCAACCAGCAGGTGATGCAGGCCTATATGGGCACCGAGACCGCTTAGGATGGGTGAATTGATTATGACTCCTGCACTTGAACTACAAAAGTTGAACGTCTGGTATGGCGAATCCCATGTACTGCATGATCTTTCCCTGAAGATCGGCAAAGGAGAGGTCGTGACCCTTCTTGGCCGCAACGGTGCGGGGCGCTCGACCGTCCTTCGGGCCATCATGGGCCTGACCGGACGGCGCGAGGGCTCCATCAAGGTCAACGGAACCGAAACGCTGCATATGCCAATCCATATGATAGCACGTTGTGGCGTCGGGTATTGCCCGGAGGAGCGCGGTATCTTCTCGTCGCTCTCGGTTGAAGAAAACCTGATGCTGCCGCCGAAAATTGCCAATAACGAAAACGCCATGTCGGTTGAAGCTTTGTATGAGATGTTTCCCAACCTGGCAGAGCGCAGATACAGCCAGGGCACGCGCTTGTCGGGTGGCGAACAACAGATGTTAGCAATTGCCCGCATCCTTCGAACAGGCGCGCAACTGTTGCTGCTTGACGAGATTTCCGAAGGGTTGGCACCGGTCATCGTGCAGGCCCTGGCGCAATTGATCGTCACCTTGAAGTCGAACGGGTTCACCGTTGTGCTGGTTGAGCAGAACTTCCGGTTCGCCGCACCTCTGGCGGATCATTTCTACGTTATCGAGCATGGGCAAGTTGTCGAGAGCATCGCCTCGGACGATCTGCCCGCCAACATGTCACTGCTGAACAAATTACTTGGCGTATAGGGGCGGGAAGAAACATGACAGAGATTGCAGGTATTCCGCTACAGGTCCTATATGGCCAGTTATTGCTTGGTTTGATCAACGGATCATTCTACGCCATTCTGTCGCTTGGCCTGGCCATCATCTTCGGTTTGTTGAACATCATCAACTTCGCGCATGGTGCGTTGTATATGATAGGTGCGTTCCTGACCTGGATGGGAATGTACTATTTCAATATCAACTATTTTGCGATGCTGGTGATCGCGCCCATAGTGGTAGGATTGTTTGGCTGTGTAATCGAACGATTGCTTTTGCGCAGACTCTACAATCTGGATCACTTGTACGGTCTGCTGCTGACCTTCGGTATCACCCTTGTTCTTGAAGGCGTATTTCGTTCGGTTTACGGTTCTTCTGGCCAATCCTACCGCGTTCCGGCAGCACTTTCCGGTGCGGTCAACGTGGGTTTCATGAACCTGCCGATCTATCGGGCATGGGTTGTCATAGCCTCGCTGACGGTCTGCCTTGCAACCTGGCTTATCATCGAACGGACGCGGTTGGGGTCTATCCTGCGCGCAGGTACTGAAAACTCCAAACTGGTTGAGGCATTCGGTGTGGATGTGCCGCTGGCGATTACCCTGACGTTCGGTTTTGGCGCAGGGCTGGCGGCATTTGCAGGTGTTCTTGCGGCCCCAATCATCCAGATTGCCCCGCTTATGGGGTCCAACCTCATCATCACGGTGTTTGCGGTGGTGGTCATTGGTGGAATGGGGTCTTTGATGGGGGCCGTTCTGTCAGGCCTGATCCTTGGCCTGATCGAAGGTCTGGCCCGCACTTTCTATCCCGAAACTTCTGCGATCGTGGTGTTTGTCATCATGGCTATTGTCCTACTGGTCAAGCCCGCAGGTCTATTTGGAAAGGAAAAATAAGATGGGCAAGACCCTCGCATATGGATTGCTGCTGGTCGGCATGCTTCTCGCGCCGATAGTCGTTTACCCTATTCTTTTGATGAACCTACTTTGTTTTGCGCTGTTCGCTTGCGCCTTCAATCTGCTTATCGGCTTCACCGGGCTGTTGTCTTTCGGTCACGCTGCATTCTTCGGCTGGTCAGCCTATATCACCGGCCATGTACTGATGACGATGGGTTGGCCCCCTTTGGCGGGTATAGTCGCAGGGACAGTCGCGGGTGGTGCTATCGGGCTGGTGGTGGGCGCACTGTCTATCCGTCGCCAGGGAATCTATTTCACGATGGTAACACTTGCGCTGGCGCAAATGATGTATTTTCTTGCGCTCCAGATGGAGTTCACGCGTGGTGAGGATGGCCTGCAGGGCGTGCCCAGAGGCTCACTGCTTGGGCTGGTTGATCTCGGCAATGACCTTAACATGTATTATCTAGTGCTAGCCATCTTCATCGGTGGTTATGCGCTGATTGTGCGGATCGTACATTCGCCTTTTGGTCAGGTTCTGAAGGCGATAAAGGAAAATGAGCCGCGGGCGACGTCACTGGGCTACCGGGTCGAACGCTACAAGCTACTGGCCTTCGTGCTATCAGCGGCATTGGCGGCGCTAGCCGGAGCCACCAAAACGGTTGTTCTGGGTTTTGCCTCATTGACGGATGTTCATTGGATGATGTCCGGCACCGTGGTTCTGATGACGCTGGTTGGTGGTATGGGCACCATGATCGGACCTGTTATCGGCGCTGCGGCAGTCATTTTTCTTGAATATCAGCTGGGCTGGCTGGGAAAAACCCTCGCGGCGTGGACCAGTCTGGACTGGTTCAACCGGCTTGGCAACTCTGTCACTGTGGTGACGGGCTGCGTCTTCATCATCTGTGTACTGGCCTTCCGGCGCGGCATAGCCGGCGAGGTAAAAGCCTACTGGGCCAGACGTAAAAGCGCGAAACAGTCTCTCTGACAATCCCGGCATCTTGAGGGAAATGGCATTGTCTCCGGCTTCGGAGCGGCCGACGAAATTTGGCCATAGGAGTTTGGCGTGACCATCAGTTCATTATTAATCGCAAATCGAGGCGAAATCGCAATCCGGATTGCGCGGGCGGCAGCAGACCTCGAAATCCGTACCGTGGGCGTATTTTCTGACGACGACGCAAATTCACTGCACGTCAGAACGGTAGACACGGCGGTTGATCTGCAGGCCAAGGGTGCGGCTGCCTATCTGGACATTGAAAAAATCATCGCGGTCGCCCTCGCTCAGGGCTGTGACGCGATCCATCCCGGCTACGGTTTCCTGAGCGAAAACGCTATCTTTGCAAAAAGATGCGCGGAGGAAGGGATAATCTTTGTCGGGCCGCAGCCCGAGGTGCTGGAACTGATGGGTGACAAGGCGCAGGCGCGGCGTCTGGCACAAGGCGTCAACGTGCCGGTCAGCCCCGGCACGTTCCACGCCTCCAGCTTGGCCGAAGTGCATGAATTCTTTCTGTCGCTGGGTGATGATGATCCGGCAATCATGATCAAGGCCGTCGCAGGGGGCGGCGGGCGCGGTATCCGCACCGTCATACGCGCAGAGGATATCGAAGAAGCCTATAGCCGGTGCCAATCGGAGGCATTGGCGGCCTTTGGAAATGACGAGGTCTATGCCGAAAAATTCATGCGCAGGGCGCGCCATATCGAGGTGCAGATTGTCGGTGACGGTACTGGAAATGCCGTGCATCTGTGGGAACGCGAATGCACGCTGCAACGCCGCAATCAAAAACTGATCGAGGTTGCACCAAGCCCGACCCTCGCACCGGGGCTAGTCACACGGATCACCGAAGCGGCCGTGCGCCTTGCGCAGGCGGTCCGGTACAAAGGCATCGGCACCTACGAGTTTCTTGTGGATTCATCCGACGACAGCGAGTCCTCACCGTTCATCTTCATGGAAGCCAATCCACGCTTGCAGGTTGAGCATACCGTAACGGAAGAAGTCACCGGGATCGACCTGGTAAAAACCCAGATCCGGATTGCAAGCGGTGCCGGACTTGATGAAATCGGGCTGGTTCAGGACCGTATCACCCGCCCAACGGGCTTTGCGATCCAATTGCGGATCAACATGGAGGTCATGAATGCGGATGGTAGCGCGCGCCCGTCCGGCGGCACACTTGACTATTTCGACATACCGTCAGGCCCCGGCATTCGTGTTGATACCTTCGGTTATGCCGGGTATCGCACCAATCCAAATTTTGACTCCCTGTTGGCAAAGCTGATCGTCCATTGCCCGGATTGTCAGTTTTCCCAAGCACTGCGACGGACCTATCGTGCGTCCTGTGAATTCAGGATCGAAGGTGTTCCCACCAACCTCGCGTTCTTGCAAAATCTCCTTCGTCGCCCCGAAGTTGCTTCCGGAAAAATCGACACCCATTTCGTTGAGGCGCATGTGACGGAGCTGCTGGTTCCAACCTCAGGCGATGCGCATCCACGCCTGCATGCGGTACAGAATGCCCGCTCCTCTGTGGATTCCGCATCGCAAGCGCGGGCACAATCGCAACTTCCCGATGGGATGGCACAGATCTGCACTCCGATGCAGGGTACGGTGGTCGCAATTAAGATCTGCGACAATCAAACGGTACAACGCGGCGAAGAAATTGCGATCATCGAAGCAATGAAGATGCAGTATGCTGTCCTTGCTGAGACAAGCGGCACGGTAAGGGCCTGTCTTGTGCAGGTTGGCGACACGCTGATGCTTGACGACCCCATGTTCCATATCGAGCCAGCAGAAACGGAAAATGCGCGTCTTCACCACCATCAAGCCGTCGATCTGGACGCAATTCCACCTGCCCTCAAACTGCTGCGGGAACGGCAGGATGCAACACTGGATAAAATGCGCCCTGATGCCGTCCAGCGTCGCCGCAAGACCGGTCAGCGCACTGCCAGAGAAAACGTCGCAGACCTGTGCGATCCCGATACATTCATCGAATACGGCTCGCTCGCACTTCGTGAACAGAGAAAGCAGATTTCAACCGAAGAGCTGATCCGCACGAGTCCGGCAGATGGTATGGTCACAGGAATTGGCAGCATCAATGGCACGGCCTTTGATTGTGCCGAGGCCCGTTGTGTGGTCATGGCCTATGATTACACGGTCTTTGCCGGCACGCAGAGCAAAATGAACCACAAAAAAACAGACCGGCTGGTGCATCTTGCCGAGCAATGGCGTCTACCGATCGTAACTTTTGCGGAAGGTGGCGGCGGTCGTCCCAGCGATGTGGACCAGGAAGGCAGCATGCTCAGCGCGCTGACATTTTCTCACTTCGCAAGGCTAAGTGGGAAAGTTCCGCGTGTGGGGATTGCCTCGGGCTATTGTTTTGCCGGAAATGCGGCCCTGCTTGGCTGCAGTGACGTTGTGATCGCAACCGAAAACGCCTCTATTGGTATGGGCGGTCCGGCGATGATCGAAGGCGGAGGGCTGGGCGCGTTCAAGCCCATGGATGTTGGCCCGGTGACTGTACAATCGGCAAATGGCGTTATTGATGTCGTCGTGCGCGATGAGGCCGAAGCGGTCGTGGTCGCCAAAAAATACCTCGCGTATTTCCAAGGAAATGCGAAGGATTGGGGTCATGCAGATCAACGGCTTTTGCGGCATCTTGTGCCGCAGGACCGGCTGCGCGCCTATGATATGCGTTCAATTATTGATACGGTTGCTGATACCGACTCAGTGCTGGAATTGCGTCGCGGTTTTGGGGCCGGTATCATCACCGCCTTGATCCGCGTAGAGGGGCGAGCTTTTGGGCTGATCGCCAATAACCCGTCGCATCTTGGCGGGGCGATAGACGCCGATGCCGCTGATAAATCCTCGCGTTTCATGCGTTTGTGCGAAGCATTTGGGCTGCCGATGATCTCACTCTGCGACACCCCCGGTTTCATGGTCGGCCCGGATGCCGAACGCACCGCAATGGTCCGCCATGTATCACGGATGTTCGTTACCTCGGCCAGTCTCACCATCCCTGTGTTCACGATCTTTGTACGCAAGGGCTATGGGCTTGGCGCGATGGCCATGGCCGGTGGCGCAACCCATGCGTCTTTCTTTTCGGTCGGATGGCCGACAGCAGAGTTCGGCGCAATGGGTATAGAAGGTGCGGTCAAATTGGGTTATCGAAAAGAGTTGGGAAATATCGCTGACGATGAAGAAAGACAGCGAGAGTTCGACAGGATGGTCGCCCATTCCTACGAAGTGGGGAAATCCGTCAACGTGGCATCCTATTTTGAGATCGACAACGTGATTGACCCCGCCGAAACCCGTTTCTGGCTGTCTCAGGGCCTCAAGTCTATACCGCCGAGCAATAGATCGGCGCTGGTGACACCGGGAAAATTCCTCGACACTTGGTAGACGGCGGTCGCGCGGCCCAGTCATGCGAGATGAAGAGCTCACGCGATCAATGGCGGGGGCTCTTCGCGGCACGCTCGATCAGTCCGGCGTTGCCGTGGCTCGTCTCCTCGTCCGGGTTGCTGCCGTCGATCAACGCGATGGTTCACCCGTTCGATAGCCCAATCGAAATGGCCTTCTCAAAGCTGACAGCACATCTCCGCCGCATCGGCGCACGAATAGAATATGCATCAGCATTAAAGGCAAACTGCTTTAGCATAAGTTATGCGTCTCAGGGATGTTCGGCTGGTAACGAAGTATGGCCCTGGAAGCAGGACAGCTTGGCACGCAGCGCGTTCGTAAACGGGGTTGGCAGGCCTGCGGCAGTATTGACATGTACCAGAAATCCGACCGCTGCCGCCGTGGTTTCTCCGTTGCGGAATAATGCTAGGTCATAGCGCACCGACGAATTGCCGAGATGTCCGACACGCAACCCAATAGTTATCAGGTCAGGATAGGCCATCTCGGCAAAATACCGGCATCCGGTTTCAACCACCAGAAAGCGCTCGTCATCGTTTGCCGTCTGCATCTTGCCCAGTTCACGCAGCAGCAGGTTCACCGCAGTATCAAAGAACTGATAATGCACCGCGTTGTTCATATGACCGAAGGCATCGTTGTCAAACCAGCGCGTGGTCAACTGTAGGGTGCGGGGATAGGCCGCAAGGGCACGTTCGGGTAGCTCTACCATGCCGCCTCGTAAATTCTGAGAGCATCTGTTTCAACCAACTTGCGCGGGTTGTTCATCAACAGGCGTGTCTGCTTCAGCGCATCGGCTGCCAGGACGTGGAGACAGTCACGGTCGATTCCGACGTCACGCAAGCGCGTTGGCAGGCCGCAGCGGGCAGAAAGGGCGCTCAGGGCGTCGCAAAAGTCACTTCCCATATCGCCCGCACCGGCCAGATCGGGAAACAGAATTGGCGCAATTTTGTCATAACTTTTGGGCGCAGTCTCGATGTTGAACCGCAGCACATGGGGCAGAACCAGTGCATTGGACAATCCGTGGGGGACTTTGAACCGCCCGCCGATCGGATAGGCCAGCGCGTGAACGGCCGCGACTGGAGAATTGGCGAATGACTGCCCTGCCAGAAGAGAGCCAAGCAGCATGTCGGAGCGCGCCGACATATTGCCCGGTGTCATTACCGCAGCCTCCAGCGACTGGCCCATCAAACGCAATGCCTCGCAGGCCAGCGCACGTGACATAGGGTTATTGTTGGTGCTGGTTGAACAATAGGATTCGATAGCGTGAACGATGGCATCTATCCCAGTAGCCGCGGTTACATGGGGCGGTAAGCCGCGTGTCGTTTCTGGGTCAAGAACTGCCAGATCTGGCAGCAGAACTGGGCTAACAACGCCGGACTTTTCGTTCTCGCCGGTTGTGACAATGGCAATTGGCGTCACCTCCGATCCGGTGCCAGCTGTTGTCGGCACTAAGACGAGGGGCAGCCGGCCCGCAGGTAGGTTTCCGATACCGTAGCTGTCTTGCAAAGATGCCCCACTGGCTGCTAAGGCGGCAGCCAGCTTAGCCACGTCCAGCGACGAGCCGCCGCCAAGGCCTAACACCCCAGTCGCGCTTAACGCGCACATTCGGTCTCGCGCAGAGATCACCACAGATTCAGTCGGATCGGAGGTGACGTCGTGAAACACATGCACCTCCGCGCCAGCCTCGCGTAAAACATGTTCGGCCTTCATGGGCATATCTGTGGCCATCATCCCCGGATCAGTTACGATCAGGATGCGCGCGCCAAGAAGCGGTGCGGCGATCTCGCCCAACCGTCCCAGAAGACCGGCGCCAAAACAGATTGAAGGCGTCGTGTGGAAGGTGAAGGGCGTCATCTATTCCTCCGTATCGGCATTTTCGCTGACTGGACCAAAAAGGCGTTCTAATTGCGCGATTAAACGCCGGTCTAATTCCTTAACATCAATGCCCGGATCATACGAGAAAGTTTCTCGAAACAGCGCATGACGATAAACGGCTGCGGCATACCATGCGAGGCAATGAGTCTGTGTTCTGCCAGATGTGCATGCAGCGCGTTGATCGTCTGTATTCTGTGACGAACAAACAGGTTGCGCGTCTGAAAGACCATGGCCCGGGCCTGTTGTTGTGGTGACTTCGGTTTGACAAACTGGGCCGCCCTCACGGGTTGCAATACAACCGCTGCTCGTTGCCGGCAACACATGCTTGGATGTGTGAGAGAGGGGGCAATGGATGCAAGCGTCGCCAGCCGGGTAATACATGGTCGGACGGCTCGCCGCCTCTGCAATCGCTTCTGCATCGGTCGCATTGTTCGGCATGAAAACAATTCACTGGATCGTTTTCTTGTCTGCCTCGCTCTGGCGCTTCGCGAAAGGCTTGACGTAAGCGGGCGGCACCAACCTGACATCATGCCCAAGGAACAATCTCAGGTGGGAGCGGTCAGGAAGTGGCGCCAAGTGTGCATCGGGTGTTTGCCACTGGGCGGATCGGGATTTCCGACAAGAAGGTCGATACAGCCTTGCATCAGGATTTGGTGCAATGGCTACAGGCCCGGCTATCCGATTGAGGTTGGCATGCCAAAGGTCAGACTTCTCGCATGCGAAAGATTCAAGCATCCGGCCCGCACAGAAAATTATTGGGGCAATAGCCTACGCATAACCGCATCGGATGCTCTAACGCTCCAGCATGTCTCTGTGGTAACGCCGCAAAAAAACCAAACCGATCAGTCCGATGCTCAGGGCGACGCCAAAGACATAGGCGGGGTTAACATATTTGGCTTCATATTGCAGGTAAAATGCCCCGCGCAATTCCCCGGTGACATGCATAAGCGGGTTGTACCACAGCATATGCTGCACCCATTCGGGCAGACTTTCATAAAGGAAAATCACGCCCGAGATCAAAACCAGTGGTCTGGTCAAAACATTCCAGGCGCGTTGATAAAGCGGGAACATTGTGAACATGAAACAGTTCAGCAGGCCTACGCCAAGACCCAGGGCCGCAGCCATGGCATAGGCGATGAAGGCGCGATCAATAAGAAACACTGTGCGGGTTTCAAAGGCCAGACATATTCCGGTCAGGACAATGCAGCTGATCAGCACTTGCGTCAGCACAGACAGGATGGCTCTTGCCAGAATGGCATCGACAAAGGTGACTCGGGGATAGGCCAGCAAAGATCTGGAATAGGTGATGGACTGTGCAACTTTGCCGGAAAGGTCCATGAACAGAAAAAACGGCATCATCCCGGTGGCAAAGAAAATCGGAAAGTTGATTCCGATGCGTGGGCTGCGGAACCCAAGCGAAAAAATGGCACTTAACAAGGCAATCCCAAGCAAGGGTTCCATCACCATCCAGATATAGCCGCCGGGTGACCTGCCATGCGTCGAGGCCATCTCTCGCAGGATCAGGGCCAAAATCGTGCGGGGTGTCGCAAAGCGCAGCTTCTGGCTTGTTGGCAATGGGGGCCAGGCCTGTTCGGGCTTTGTGGTCATGCAGGGCCTCTTTCGGGCGGGCCTTGGCAGGGATCATGCCAGCACTGGGTCTGGCTGCTTACCCCACGGCAACATCAGGGGGCTGAAACATGGCAAGGCTGGTTTCATTTCCTTTTGGAATATGGGAATAACGTGAAGAAACTACGTCACAACGGCACGAAAATACCCATAGGGAGAGAATGAATGCGGATTGCTGTTATTGGCACCGGTTATGTTGGTCTTGTGTCTGGCGTTTGTTTTTCTGATTTTGGCCATGAGGTGGTTTGTGTCGACAAGGATCCACGCAAGATAGAACGGCTGAAAAAGGGCGAGATCCCGATTTATGAGCCAGGCCTTGAAACCTTGATGGCAAAAAATGTAGAGGCAGGCCGCCTGAGCTTTACGCTTGATCTGGCCGAGGCGATGGCCGGTGCCGAGGTTGTCTTCATCGCGGTTGGCACGCCTACGCGCCGCGGTGACGGCCATGCCGATCTGACATATGTGATGGCGGCAGCAGAAGAGGTTGCCCGTATCGCCAAGGATTATATCGTTGTCGTCACCAAATCCACCGTGCCTGTCGGAACCAACCGCAAGCTGGCAGCGGTGGTTGCTGCGGCCAATCCAGATCTGGATTTTGATGTCGCCTCCAACCCCGAATTTCTGCGCGAAGGGGCTGCGATCGAAGATTTCATGAAGCCGGACCGCGTTGTGGTAGGGGTTGAAAGCGAACGGGCCAGCAAGGTGATGTCTGACATTTATCGCCCGCTGTATCTGCGAGATTTTCCGATCATCTTGACCGATCTGGAATCGGCCGAAATGATCAAATACGCGGCCAATGCCTTTCTTGCGACCAAGATCACCTTTATCAATGAAATCGCAGCCCTGTGTGAAAAAGTGGGCGCCGATATAAAGCAGGTCTCCAGGGGGATGGGGCTTGATGGCCGGATCGGGAACAAGTTCTTGCATGCCGGGCCGGGCTATGGCGGAAGTTGTTTTCCAAAAGATACCAAGGCGCTGGCCCGTATCGGCCAAGAGCATGCCTGCCCAATGCTGATTACCGAGGCGGTTATCAAGGTCAATGAGGACGTAAAGCGGCGGATGGTTGACAAGCTGCTGGACCTTAGTGGTGGCTCCTTTAACGGGCAAACGATTGCGGTGCTGGGGGTGACGTTCAAACCCAATACCGATGATATGCGTGACGCGCCCAGCCTGACGCTTATTCCGGCAATGCTTGGCGGGGGGGGCTGCGTTCGCGTCACAGATCCGCAGGGGCGCCATGAGGGCGAGCGCCTGCTTCCGGGCGTCGAGTGGCTGGAGGATGCCTATCTGGCGGCACAAGGCGCTGATCTGTTGGTTATTCTGACCGAGTGGAATGAATTCCGGGCGCTGGACCTTGAGCGCCTGGCGACGGGGATGCGAACAGCGCGCATGGCCGATCTGCGCAATATCTATGCGCCTGCGGATGTGATCAAGGCCGGCTTTATCGCCTATGAGGCCATTGGCCGCCGGGGCGCCTCGACAGCCTGAAGTCGCTTTACCCGGCGTTGTCGCCGCTCAGCAGCCCTGTCTGCCAGGTGGCGGGCAGGGCGGCCCCGAACCGCGCCAGCATGGCGCTGTATTGCGGGGCCAGCAGGGCGCGCAGCCCGCTGCGAATATCGGCGGGTATGCCTGGTTCTGGCGGTTCGGGCAGGGGCGGCAGGCTGAGTGCGGGGATATTCGGAATATCCAGAAAGTCGCTCAATGGCTTCAGGGCGGCGCGTCCTGTCAGTTTCTCATGGAACATCCAGCAAATCCGCCCGGTATCTGTTGCCCCCTCCAGCGCTTGCACCAGCCGGGTATAGTTTGCGGCCGGATAGGCGGTCAGCAGGGTTTCTGGCCTGGCCAGCAAGGCGCGGGCGGCCGCCTCACAGGCCGCTTGCGTTCTGTCACTGCCTGGCAATTCCTCCCATATCTGGGCCCAGAGGCGGCTGGCAGGGTCGCGCAGAACGCAGACAAAGCGGGCATGGCCGATCGTGGCCATCTCGGCAAAATCATCTTGTGACAGCAGCGCATAGGCGGGGGTGAAATCGCAAAGGATGGGCTGCGTCTTGCGCCCGGCCAGCAGGTAGTCAATGTAGGCATTATGGCGATCAGGGCCATTCTTTGGCGCGGTATGGATGGACAGCAGGGCGCTGATTTCGCCGATCAGCCGCAGGGTATTGCGCTGTTCTTCGATGGTTTCCTTGCCGATCCGGGTGCCCAGCTGTTGTGCGGCCTTGAAGCGCCGCTCACGGGTCGTATCGGCCATCCCGGCGCGGCTGTTGAAATAATGCAATTCGCGGGGTTTGCTGAAATGGCAGGGGCGATGCCGGCGCAGGCAATCGCCCAGCCAGTCGGTGCGGGTCTGGGGCAGGCCGATCCCGAACAGCATCCGGGCATCAGCGGGGAATTTCATGGTTGCCGCCCCTTCGGGCAGCGGCGGCATGAGCATGGACATAGAGCGGTCCATGATGCGGCTATAGCGTTCAATCGCCTCTTCGATGTCGGTGTAATAGGTCAGATGCCCCTCTTCAAGAAAAGCCCCGGCCGTGCAAAGTTCCCGCAGGGTTCCTGTCGAATGGCTGACAAAAATCGCCCCTGCGGTCTTCATGCGGTTCAAAAAGACATCGCGGCTTTTCTTCTTGAATGAGGCATCACCGACGGCAGTTACCTCATCCACAAGATAGGTATCAAATTCCAGCCCCATATTGATACCAAAGCTGAGCCTGCCTTTCATCCCCGAGGAATAAGCCCGCACCGGCAGGTGGAAATGTTCGCCCAGCTCGGCAAAATCTTCGACATAGGCCATCAGGGCCTCGGTATCGGCGCCGTAAATCCGCGCGACAAAGCGGGTATTCTGGGCGCCGGTCAGATCAGGGTGCAACGAGCTGGCAAGGCCAACGGGGAAAGAGGTGGTTCCACTCGACAACACCTCGCCCGAGGTGGCATGTGTTGTGCCCGCAATCAGTTCCAGCAGGGTTGATTTGCCGGCCCCGTTCCGCCCCAGCAACCCGACCGAAACCCCGGACGGGAACACAGCATTGATATTATCGGCGACAACCTTGTGCCGGCCGTTAAGGGAAAACACTTTGGTCAGGTTTTTCAGAATGATCATGGCGGATGCACTCTATATTCGGTCGCGCAGCGCATAGCCTGCAAGCACCAGTATCGCCCAGATCAGAAAGGCAAAAAGCGCCGTAACCATCAGGATGGTCACGCGGTGGGGGCTTTCAGACGCTTGTGCAAGGGTCGGGCGGATATGGGCGGCCAGATAGCGGCTTTTGCGGCCCGCCTCGGCCACGGCGCTGTCATAGGCCCCCATCGAGGCCGTATAGGTTTGCTCGGCGAATTTCTGATCGACTGAAAGCCGCTCAAACTCGCCGACCAGATCGGCAAAGGCGCCGGTCGCTGCGGCGTCTCCGGTTCCGATGCCCAGTTTTTTACGCTCTTGCGCGATACGGTCTTCGATCACATCCACGCGGCGTTGCAACTGGGTGATGCGTGGATCGCCAAGATTGGCGGTCTGCTGCATGATATCAAGGTCAATCAATGTCTCGGCCTGCTGAAGCTGCAAAGACGACAGCAAACCCATCTGGCTTTGAACCGAGGCTGACGGATCGACAATCTGGGTGCGGTTGCGAAAGCGCGTCATGGTTTCGCGGGCGGCCTTTAACCGCTCTACCGCCTTTTCCAGCTCATCGCGGGCATAGCGGGTTGCATCATCGCGGGCGATGCTGGTCAGGCGGTTGATCATGTCAGAGCTTTCTGAATAGATCAGTTCGGCAATGGTATGCGCATCCTCGGGGGTGAACGCCTCAACCTGCAGTTCCAAAAGCCCGGTATCGTGGTTGTAAACCTTCACCATCCGGCGCCAATAGGTCACCAGATCCTCAATGGTGCCGGGCGCGTGATAGGCGAAAACCGGGTCTTTTTCCGGGTTGCCCTTGGCCCAGATCGCCCGGATATCCAGCGTTTCCTCGGCGCGGGCCACCAGTTCCTGGCTCTGGATGAATTTATACAGGATTTCGGTGTCGGATGAACTGGATCCTGACAACTGGGCAATGCCCCCCAGCATTTCGATCGCCGATCCCATTTCTTCGGTGCGAACCGAGAAACCCACGGTTGAGATATAGCGATCAGCGGCGCGCGTCCACATATACCAGCCGGTAATCACCGGCGGGATGACCACCAGAATGAAAAAGCTGATCAGGACAAGCCAGTGGCGACTGCGCAGGCGGGCAGGCGGCACAGAAAGCGCTTTGGAACGCGTGTCGGTCATAGTGAAAAAGCCTCGTGCCTTGGCAAAAATAGGGTCGGATTGAACAAGCAGGGCGATTTTTACATACAATATCTTTACAAAATAACCTTAGGTTGAGCCGCATCAGAAAAAAAAGGTGCGATGATGAAGCCTCATGTTTGTATCTTGTTGGGGACCTTCAACGGCGGGCAATACCTGCGGCAGCAGCTGGAATCCTTTGTGGCACAAACGGGTGTCAACTGGTCGCTTCGGGTCAGCGATGATGGGTCGGATGATGACAGCCGCGATATTATCGTCAGCTTTATCAAGGCGCATCCCGACCGCGATATCCGTTTCTATGAGGGCCCAAAACAAGGCAGTGCGGCCAAC
>NZ_JAUCDA010000008.1:0-150857 GCF_034675685.1 Pseudorhodobacter sp.
GCCGATAAAATCTATATTTGCATCCGCCCAAAGCGGATCAAGGTGGAAATAGACATCCCCCCCGGTCTGATAGCCGAAATATTCAGTCCAATCGGCGGCATAGGAAATCTTGGTGTTCGGCCCCAGAATGCTGCGCACATCGGCGGCAAGCTGGCGCAAGGCCGCCACCGCCGGAAAACTACCAGCGGCCCCGCGAATCTGGGTCAAACCCCGCATTTCAGAGCCGATGCAAAACGCATCAACCCCACCGGCCGCAACGCAAAGATGGGCATAATGCAGAATGAAGCGCCGGTAGCGCCACTCTGCCGGGCCTGAATAGGTGACTCCATTGCCCGAAACCGTGAAATCCGACACAGCGGCGGTTCCAAAAAACGCGGCAACCTCACTTTCAGCCGCTGCGCTTTGATCCGGGCTTGCCGCACGGCCGGGCGCCGCAGATAGGGTGATCCGCCCACGCCAAGGCAGTTTGGGCTGTGTCAATGCGTCGGAATAAGGGTCCGGCAAGCTGTTTCCATCCAACTGATCCATCAGGATAAACGGATAGAACATGACCTCTTGGCCACCAGTGCGCAGGGCTGTTATCGCCTCAATCACCGAGGCATCGGACGGAGTGCCCCCATAAATCGACCGCCCGGCGTTTTGTGCAATCACACTGGCTTGCCCCCGCGCAATGCCCCCAGCCCGCCATTGCATCCCGGTCGCATCCTGAGTGGCCTGTTCAACCTTTGGCTGGATCGAACACTCTGCACAGCGCAAATCACTGCCAAACCAGGATACAATCAGCGAAACAGAGGTTACATTCGGCAACTCTCCGCGCAATTGCCCCAGCGCTGTCGCAAAATCGCTTTTGCCAGAGGCCGAATTCACATTCGCGCTACGGCTTAAACCCGGCCCGTCATTGTAATGCAACGCAGTTGTGGCCAGGGTATATTCGCCCGTACCTGGCATCATCGCAACCGCCCGCACAGCGCGCGTCAAATCGGTTGTCGTATCCGCATATTGCCCCTGTGCTGGACGCATCACCTCAAACGTCATTTGCGGCACACGGTTCCCAAAACGCGCAAGGTCAAGATCTTCGATCACCGCATAGGCAATGCCACGATAGGCCGGGGCATTGCCCGCCCCTTCGACCGCCTCGATCTTTGGGTCGGGCAACTGATGCTCTGTGCCGCTGTAGACGCGCAGGTTGATTGACTCCGGGTTGATTTCCACCCCATCCGCCCAAACCCTGCCGATGGTCGATATTTCACCTTCGCACAGCGCGACCGCAAAGCTGACGCTGTAGGAATAGGTATGGGTGGTCAATTTTGGCTGCCGAGGCGCCCCCTTGCCACCGCCTTGCGTCTGCGTAGTTGACGTCTCTTCGAAACGGGTGGCCCATATGATATGTCCTGCGGTGCGCATACGCCCGTAAATCTGCGGCACGGCTGCGCCCTCTGATGCGCCCGTCAGGCGAAACCGCTCAATTCGCCCGGTTTCCACTGTCTCCGACCCCGCGCCCATCAGGCGCTGGTCAATAATCCGCCCCAAAGTCGCCCCCACAGCGCGCCCGATAACGGCACCAGACAGGCCCAGAACCGTACCGCCAAACCCGGCGCCTGCAGCGGCACCTACAGCTGATAGCAGAATCGTCGCCATTCACAGCACTCCTTGTGGTAATTCAAACCGCGCAACCACGCGTCGCGCCCACGGCTCTGACAGCGGGCTTTCAATGACACCATGCCCGGTATAGGCATGGATAAAGCTAGGCGCAGGGCCAAGTTGCCCCGCGATTCCAAGGTGCTTGGCAACGCTTCCCGCCCGCATCCGAAACAGCAAAACATCCCCCGGCGCTTCGGCCCCAGCGGCAACCGGCCGCAACCATCGCTGCGCCGTGCGCAACAAAACCTCATCGCGCCCCGGCTCAGACCAATCGGCGGTATAGGCAGGTGCGCGTTCCGGTTCGGGCCCCAGCACCGCCCTCCAGACACCGCGCAACAAACCAAGACAGTCTGTTCCAGCGCCTTTGCAACTGGCCTGATGCACATAAGCGGTGCCGATCCAGCTCCGCGCCTCGGCAACGATACGGCTTTGATGTGGGGTCATCGCACCAGGCTCCCACCGTTGTTTTGCTGCGAAGATGTTGGATAAGAGGTCAGCCAGTCTTCGCCCGGAATATCTGGAAATCCCCGAAAGTTCAGAAAATTCGCAAACTTCAGGCGGCAGGTTTCGTCGCGCTTGTCACAGCCCGCCTCCAGACGAACCAAATCACCCGGCTGCAGTTTCGGGCCAATATCCTGCCATAGTTCGACCTTGCGCCCGGCTTCAAAAACCCGATCGTTCTTGATGATCCCGATCACCCCTTCGCCGCTGCCGGACAGCACGACAAGACGCCCCTTTTCAAACCAGCGATCCTCAAAGCCAGCAAGGCTGGCAAAGCCCAAGATGCGATTGTCCGAAATCGTCTCGATCGCAATCTCCACCGCGAACCCCGGCTGCGACAGGTCAAACCCACATTTCGCATCGCCCAGAACCGCAGGACAACTGCGCTGAAATGCGCGGCCCTGTGGTTGGTTCAACGCTTCGGTCAACCCGCGCAGTTCCGCCTGAAAGGCCCCCCCCGCGCGTGTGATCTCGCCAATCGTGCCGCGAAATGCCACGATACGCTCTTCGGGATTGGCCCAGTTCAGCTGCCACCCCGTCAGGATCGCGCCATCAAAACGGCCAGCCAGAATATCGGCCTCGCTCACCGCAAGATCCGACAGGGCCCCGGCGGCCTCAGTATTATCAACCGAAAGCCCCGTTGTTTGTTGCAAGGCCCGCGCCGTCAAACCCGAATTGGCCTTATAGGTCTGGCCGCCAAAGGAAAGATCGGCATCATGGTCAGTAAACCCGAACCACACGCCATCCTTGCGCAAGATTTCCCAGGCATGGCAAACGGTGGTCGTGCCCGATGCCAGATGCGCATATAGCCCCTGTGCCCGCGCCATCAAACCCGTAGCTCCATCACGGGAACGCTTGGCACTTCGCCCGCCTTGAATGACGCAACCGAAGTCTGAATCCGGTCAGTATCAAACCGCACCGGAACATCAAATTCAAACCCGGCCGTAATCCGTACCCCCGGATCGGGTGGCGTCGGAAACACAATCTCGCCCGTGGTTGTGTCAACCGAGAATTCAAGCAACTCGACCTTTGGATCACCCGCAATCGCCACCAAAACCGTACCCAGAACCGGCTTCACAATCGGGCGCGTATAGCTTTGCTCTCCGGATTCGTAAGTTTTGGACAGCGAAAACGTCAGGCGCGCACCATCGCCACGCCCGATAAGCTGGTCCACAGCCGAAGGCAGCTTTGACGGCAGGCAAGACTTGAAATCCGACCAATCCTTCCATCGAAAGCCAAACAACTGGCCACGGCGGGCCTCATAAAACGCGATCAGCGCCTCGACATCATCAAGACTGCGCAGGCTGACACCCGCGTCATACCGCCGGCGCGAATGGGCCCAGGGCGTGTTGCGTTCTTCAAACCCATTGGCCAGCGTCACGATCTCGGTGCGCCGCTCAGGCCCACCGAACGACCCAAAGCTCAAGGATGCCGGAAACCGTATTTCATGAAAGCCCATAATCCGTCCTTACCTGTTCCGTTGCCCACGCCCCAGCGCGCGTGACGCCTGCGCCGCGATCTGACTTTGAGAGCGCTGAAAGCCCGCGACATCGGGGGTGGATATATTCATCACCACCGTCACCGCACGCCCACCGCCCGCCGCTTGCACACCCAGCCGCCCATCCGCACCGCGCGCCAGCGGCATGATCGCCTCTGGCCCCGCCTCACCCATCAGGCCCATGCCGCCACGCATCGGAAAGTTGGTGGGCTGCGCCACAACGCCGCCCTTTGCAAAGGGCATCACCCGGCCTTGCGAGAAACTCGCGCCATCGGCAAAGGGCATCAGCCCGCCCAAAAGCGAGTTCATACCGTTTGCCACCAGGCCACCCAGCGCGTTCTGTACCGGCTTCATCGCCACCGAATAGACCGTGTCCATCATGGTCTGGGCCACGCCGCGCAACGCATCTGACAGCTTCACACCGTCGAACACCAACCCGTCAAAGGCCCTTCGCAAACCGCCTCCTATGCTGGTCGACAGGGTATTCACCTCGCGCCCGGTGAACACCAGGCTCTCACGCATCCGCGACAGCTCCCCCTCGAAGGCGCCCACCATGCCACCCGCACCATCAAGCGAGACTTCCAGCGCCGCAATCTGATCTTCTAAACCCGATATATCAGCCAATTTTCGGCTCCTTCTTCACATCTGGAAAGGCACGCGCCAGCTCATCAAGGCGCGTGCGGGTCAATGGGCCGGCACCCGGCTGCACGCCCAGCTTGATGCGCAACTCTACCGGCGTCAGCCGCCAGAATGCCTCTGGCTGCATCCCCAGCCCGTGCAGGCCCACCTGCATCAGCGCGGCCCAATCAATCCCGGTCACGTTTCACCCGGCGTGGAAAACGCCCGCGCCAGCAACTCGGCCGCCGCCCGTGCCGCCTCAATCGGGCCACCGCCAATTTCAACAGTGCGCAGGTCCGCCGCGCTGCCTTGCCAACCGCCGCCGCGCAGCCCGGCCACCAGCAAGGCCAGCACATCGCGCGTTGAAAACCGCCCGGCCTCAAACCTTTCCACCAATTCAATCAGGGAACCGGTTTCCAGCACCGCCTCCAACTCGGCCAGCGCCCCCAGCGTCAGCTTGGCCACATGGCGCGTGCCATCCAGGCTAACCGCTACTTCGCCAGCCCATGGGTTCGCCATCCCCGCCCCCACCTTCACAACGCCACAAAGGTCAGCGCACCAGCCGAGGCCAGGGTCATTTCATAGGTCGCCTCGCCGTTATGGCTGCCCGCATATTCAATGGATGAAAGCTGAAACGCCCCCTCGACCACGCCAAAATCCGGGATGATCACCTGAAACAACGGGATTTCACCGTCAAAGAAAATCTGGCGCGCCCTTTCATCCGTGCTGGCATCACGAAACACACCAGAGCCCGAGATAGAGGCCGTCTTCACCCCAGCCCCCGCCAGCAATTCACGCCACCCCCCCCTGGCTTTCCAGGCTCGTCACATCCACCGTTTCGGCGTTGAAACTGATCCGCGTGGCGCGCAGCCCCGCAATCGTTTCAAAGCTACCGTCGCCGACCATATCCAGTTTGATCAACAGGTCCTTGCCGTTCTGAACAGCCATCGCACATCTCCATTTGCAAAAGTCACGCCCCTTGGGGGCACAAAGCGTCAGTCTTCGACCCGTGCCCGAAAGCTCAGGTCAATCCGGCGGGTGCCGCCCTCATCCAGCCGCACCGCCTTGGCCCGCAAAAACCGCAGACCTACCAAATGCCCCCGCGTCAAAGCCATAGGCGCGTCAATCAGCGCGTCCGATACCGCAACCGCCACATCCTTTGCCGCCTTGAAGCCCGCAAAGTCACTGATCACCGCAACCGTCAGCCGATGCTCGGCCCCACCGCCGCTTTTGTCCGATTGATCCAGCACATCTTCCGGCCCAATCAGCACAAACGTCCCCGTGCCCCCCCCCCGAGGGCATCGCATCGACCACGGGCACGCCAACCAACGCCGGGGTTGATGTCAGGCGCGTGTAAATAGCAGCCTGAAGCGCTGCCGCCGCCCCATAACTCATGTCGGGATCTCCTCTCGCACAAAGCACACAAGATAGCGTGCGGCCTCATCGCGCTCGGTCACCGCCAGAATGGTGAACACCCGCGATCCATCACAAAACCGTTGCCCCACCTTAGGGCGCGATGCCGCCCCCTGTGGCGCCCCCCGCACCGTAATGCGGTACGGCACAGTAGAAAGAACCACCTCCTCGCCCGCGGTGTCGCGCCCGGTTCCGGGCAATACCTCTGCCCAAAGCGTACCAATCGCGGCCCATGTCAGGGTAATGCCCCCCATTCCATCAGAATTTTCAACCGCCTGTTCCAACACCAGGGCACGGGACAGATGGACCGCCTTCATGCGCCTGCCCCGCCAAGCACGCGCACCGTGCGCCACCGTTCAATCAACGCAACCACGCCAAAGGGCAGGCCGGCATCAGCGCGCAAGCCACCCTCATGCCGGCGCTCATAATATTCTGCCGACAACATCAGAACTGCCTGCGCCAGATCGGCGGGCACATCAACCCAGGCCGGGCCAAACCCGGCAACAAACTCAATCTCGATCCCGCCACCCATTGGCACCTGCGGCAGCATGAATCCGGCCGCCTGCACACGGGGCCGGTGCATATCTTGAACCAAACGATACAATGCCGCCGGAACCGTCTGCGCATTGCCGTCACGGTCCAGAAGCGAAATCTGCTCAATGCTGGCAACCGGCGCGACCGGCAGCGCCTGCTCGCCACCTGCTCGCCAATCCTCCAGACTCCACTTGAACAAGCGCGCAATCAGAACTTTACCGATGCGCCCCTCGATCACCGCCATCGCGGCCCGCAAATAGCTTTCAATCAAGCCATCCTGCATCCCGTCATCGGCAAACCCGGTGCCTAGCCGCAGATGGTTTTTCAGCGCCTGCACTGGCAAGGCCAGCGTGGGAACCGTTGTTTGCTCGATCAACATCATTCCATTCTCCGATATTACCAACGCTCAAAGACAAAACTTGGGCGCACACCCCGCATCGCTCGGTCGGGAGGGAGCAGCTAGACGACCCGGGTCAGGGCCAAACCCCAGTGCGCGCCCAAAACCCGACCCCGATCAGGGGGGCGGGCCTTCGCGCATGCCGGTCAGGACACGGCGAATTTCAGCAGTTTGATCGCAGCAAAGTCGGAAACATCACCGCCCACGCGCTTGGTAGCGTAGAACAGAACATGCGGCTTGGCGCTGAAGGGGTCACGCATCACGCGCAGATCCGGGCGCTCTGCAATGGTATAGCCGCTCGCAAAATCGCCAAAGGCAATCGCATAGGCATTGGCGGCGATATCCGGCATATCCTCGCAAATCAGCACCCCATAGCCCATCAACCGCGCCGGCTCGCCCGCCGAAAGACCGTCCGACCAAAGAAAGCGCCCATCGGCATCTTTCATCTTGCGCACGGCCCCCGCGGTTTTGGAGTTCATGACAAAGGTGCCATTGGCGCGGTAAGTCGCCGACAAGGAATACACCAGGTTGATAATCGCATCCGCTGCGTTGCTGGCCGCAAAATCACCCGCAGCACCGGTCGCCACATAGCCAAGGCTGCCCCAGGCCCAGGACGCATTCGCCACCTTTGCCGGCAACAAGAACCCTTTGGGTTTGTCCACACCATCGCCAGATACAAACGCCGCCGATTCCGCACGGATAAACCGGGTCGCAATCTTGCCGGCAAGCCAACCTTCCACGTCAAAGGCGCTATCATCCAGCAAACGCTGGCTTGCCTTTGGCATCGCTGACAATTCGTGCAAGCGGATGGAAATGCGCTCGATCGTGGGCGAGGCGGTTTCAAGCTGCGCACCCAATTCAGTTGCCCAGCCGCTGCCAACTTCAGTGCGATCAATCAGGACATCAAAGCTGGACGATTCCACATTCACCACATTGGCAATCGCCCGGATCGACGAGGTCGAAACCAGCATCGACTTGATCGTATCTGCGGTCTGCGGGTCCACAAGGAAACCGCCATCGCCATTCACCGCCGTATTCAGCGCCTTGCCTTCCAGCACCAGGCCGCGCAGCCCGTCATCATCACCGCTGCGCAGATAGGCGTCAAACGCCTTGATATGTGGCACATTCACCTCGGCCTGCGCCGAAAGCGCGGGGCGTCCGTAAGTCATTGTTTTGCGATCAAGCATGGTCATACGCTCTTCCTGTTGTTTCAACGCTGTCTTCACTTCGGCCCGAAAGCCGCTGAATTCTTTCAAAAATCCGGTCATGGCGGTTTTCACTTCCGCACCCGGATGCAGGGCCGTTTCGGGGGCGCTAGGGATAACTTCCCCGGCCCGAGCCTTTGTCTCGGTCATCATCATTTCCTTCTTGGGTTTCAGTCGTGAAAGGCCGCGCTAGCGGTCGGCCAACTCCCGGCGCGCCTCGTCAAAAAGTTGCGCCATACTGTGCCAGTCTTCATCCGGCGCATCGGCTTTGGCCGCCACCCGCGCCTCGGCAAGCATCGGAAAGGTCACCAAAGACACCTCCCAAAGCTCCAGTTCCGACAAAAGCCGTTGGCCCTTGCCATCCTTCTCGGCGCGCAAGGTGCGATAGCCGATGGAAAGCCCATCAATCGCACCCGCCGCCAACAGGGCCGCCGCCTCGCGCCCCTTGCCCACATCGGTCAAAATGCGGCCCTTGACATAAAGACCGGTCGCATCCTCATGCACCTCATCCCACACGCCAATCGGCTGTGACGGGTCATGCTGCCATAGCATTTTCACCCGGCGCCCTGCCTTTGCCAGTGCCTTCAGGCTAATGGCATAAGCGCCTTTTTGCACCACGTCGCCCCCCTGATCCCGCTTTCCGAACAGGCTGGCATAGCCCTCAACCGCTGCCCCATCGGTTACAATCAACCCCGCCTCAGGGGCTTGATACTTGCGCTCGGGCGCGCCGTGATTATCCATATTTCCCATTATTTCACCTCATCGCTGCCTTCAGCACCGCCTCGGCCCCCTGCGCCAGCAGAAAGGCCGCAACCCCATAAACGCCCAACCAGATCCGCCGCTCCAACCGCTCCAGCGTGCCTTCAATCTGTCCAAGCCTGTATTCCAGCCCTGACCAGCGTTGCTCGGCCACCCGTTCATTCGCCTCTATCCGCGCTTGCGCCGCGTCAAAACTGTCATACAGATAGCGCGAACCGCCGGCCTCTTTGCCCCGCAGGCTCATTCATCCACCACCAAAACAGGCAACCCCAGAATTGTCCGTTTTTCTGCCGGGGTCAGAAAATCTGCCGCCCCCACGCGCGCCCATTGCTGGTCACGTTCCGATGCCAGGGCATGAACCTGATCCAGGTCGGGCTTCAGTTCCACTTCCTCGCCGCTGAAGCTCGACAACCAATGCGACAGGTTCGCCGTAACCTTGGTTACCAGTGGCAGCACCGTAAGCCGAAAAAAGGCGCGATTTGCTTCTTGATAATTGGCATAGGTCGCGTCGCCCGGTATCCCCAGCAGCATCGGAGGCACCCCAAAGGCAATTGCAATTTCTCGCGCAGCAGCCTCTTTGGTTTTCTGGAATTCCATGTCCGAAGGGCTGAACCCCATTGGCTTCCAATCCAGCCCACCTTCCAGCAACATCGGCCGCCCTGCATTGCGCGCGCCCTGATGATGTGAGGCCATTTCATTCAGCAGGCGGTCGTATTGGTCGTTGGAAAGCTGCGATTGCCCATCCGCACCCTTGTACACAAAGGCGCCGCTGGGTCTTGCCGCATTATCCAGCAGCGCCTTGGACCAGTGCGAAGCCGCAACATGCACATCCAGCGCCACTGCCGCCGCTTGCATCGGTGAAAACCCATAATGGTCATCTTGCGGATGAAAGTTGCGAATATGGCAAATGGGGTTTAACCCGCCCGTCATATCAAAGCGGTGCTTGCGGTTGCCAACCGTATAGTCATAGGCCACCGGCCAGCCATCCGCCCCCGGCACCAGGCTCATCCGGTCTGATCGCAGCACATGCAACTCGCCCGGCAGCACCTCGGCCCCCTGTACCGCCTCGATATAGGCGTTGCCCGACAGCAAAAGCTGGCCATAAAGCGCCTCGAACAGCTCGGCACGCCCCTGCAACGGGTTGGGCCGCCGCATCAGCGTCAGCAAAGGATGCACCTCAAACCGCCGCTCGCAGTCTTGCAAGACCAGTGGCATCGAGGCCGCCGTCTCCGCAATCAGCTTGACCGCACGAAACCCGATCGGATTGCCAAGAAAGCCCGTCTTGGTCAAGCTGACCGTATCGCGCGGGCTCCATGCCACCCGCCCCGAGCTGGAGTAGTTGATCACCGGCCCGCTGGCCGACGCCTTTTGTTCCGGCACCGCAACCTCACTGCGTTTCAGGAAATCGAAAACCATCTGGGTCAGCTCCTTTTGTCGTTTTCTGGGTCCGAACGCTTGGCCCCGTCCGGGGCGCCCTTGCCCCTCGGCTTGAAACCAAATCTGAACCTATTTGATTAAAAAGCGTTAAAGTGGGCGAACGGTGGGGCGTTGCCATGTGGCCGAAGCATCCAGAATCAAATCCGTCAGCGCCCAGACCAGCGCATCCACACGGTCGGGGCTGCCCTTGCCCTGATAGCCCGTTGCCGTCATCAGACACATCTGGTCCTCCAGCTTGCCAAGATTGGGCAAATGCAGCACCCGGCCTTGCTCATACAGCGCCGCCACAGGCTCGGCCCGCACCGTCTTGCCCCGCGTCGCCCGCACCGCGCGATACGCCACCAAAGGGTCAATCTGGCGCATGATGCTTTCCACCATATCGCCGCCCTGGTTCACCTCGGCCACCACGCGGTCGGCCTGATGGCGTTCTTTGGCGCCAATCACCGCCCGCGCCCAGGTATCGGGCGAGGCGGATTTGACGCTGGCATCCTCCAGAACATAGGCGCGCCAAGTCTGTGGCGGCCCCTCCGTCACCGCCCCCACCACCAGGATTCCGCATTCGTCCGAACCCGCATGCCCTGTTACCGGCGGGTCCACCGCCACCACGACCCGGCTCAGGGCTGGCGCACGCTCCACCCGCCCGGCTTCCAGCCGCGTCAGGGACCACATCGCGCCCTCGGCTTCCTCCAGCAGCACGCCCTCCATTTCCTGCCGCCCCATCGCAGTCCCGGCATAGCGCCGCTCGACCTCTTCCAGAAAAGACGCCGCCAGATTGGCACGGTTGGCTTGCGTTGGCGCATGGGTCGAAACCGTAGACGGGTTTTTCAGCACCGCTTTCAACACCTCCACATTCTTCGGCGTTGTCGTCACCACCTGCTGCGGATGCGCGCCCAGCCGCAGCGCAAATTGCAGCATGTCCCAGGTGTTCTGTGCGTTTGGCCACTTCGCCAATTCATCCACCCAGGCTGCATCAAATTGCGGGCCACGCAGCTTTTCGGGGTTATGCGCGGAATAGACCATTGCCGTAGCCCCGTTGTCCCAGACCAAGCGCTCTCGTCCCGCCTCCCATTTCGGGCGGCGGTCGGGGGGCGAGCAGGCCAATATCCCGCTATCGCCGAACACCATCACATCGCGCACCTGATCGACGGTTTCGCCCACCAGCGCGACCCGGCTCGCCAGTCCCGGATCACCGGGCAACGCGCCCTCGACCTGGGCGCGCACCCATTCCGCCCCGGCGCGGGTTTTCCCTGCCCCGCGCCCCCCCATGATCACCCAGCTTTTCCAGGCCCCCTCGGGGGGCAACTGGTGCGGCAAGGCCCAAAACTCAAACATCCATGGCAAGGACAGCAGCGCATTGTCACTTAATCCCGCCAAAAATTCACTCACCACCTCCGGCGTCGCGGAGGCGAGCCAACCTGCGCCCGATTTCATCACGCGCGGCGTCAAGGTCGAGGATATCTTCCCCGATGACACCAACAGTTTCTTTACGGAGTTTTTCAATTTTGGTCCTTTCATCCATAACCAGTTGGAAGGCCGCTTTCAAATCGCGGGCCGCTTGCAATGCTGCCTTGGCATCGCCCGTCGTCCCCGATTTTGCCGCCTTCACCGCCCGCGCCAGCCCTAAGCCAGCATCGCGAAACATCTCTTCCGTGGCCTCCAGCAATTCTGCCATCTGCCCGTCTGCCCCTAGGAAATTCACTGTCATTGGTTTTATGCACATGCCTTTCTCGCTGCCCGTACGAGCGACATGAAAAAGCGGCACCGGGGTCACCCCCGGGCCGCTTGCCCACGTCTTCTAGCATGTCACAAGTCATACCGCAGACCGTGCGGCAAGTCAAGTTATTTCAATTGTAAATCAAGGCGTTAGCAGGACTTACCGTTCACATTGCGTTAACGAAACAACTCAATTACCCTGCACACCGCCCTCGGCCGCCTTGCCTTGTTCGGCTTCGATTGCCCGCCATTTCACCACATTGGCGTTATGCTCTTCCAGTGTTTCCGCAAAGGCATGGCCGCCCGATCCATCGGCCACAAAGAAGATGAACGGCGTGTCATCGGGGTGCAGCGCGGCCTCAATGCTCAACCGGCCGGGGTTGGCAATCGGTGTCGGCGGCAGGCCGGTAATAACATAGGTGTTATAGGGGGTTTCGCGCTGCAACTCCGATTGCCGCAATCCGCGTCCCAAAATGCCCTCCCCCTTGGTCACGCCATAAATCACCGTCGGGTCGGTCTGCAGCTTCATATCCTTGCGCAAACGGTTCACGAAGACGCTGGCCACCTGTTTGCGCTCTTCGGGTATTCCGGTTTCTTTTTCAACAATCGAGGCCATGATCAACGCCGCCTCTGGCGTATCATAAGGCAGACCATCGGCCCGATCCGCCCACAGCTCTGCTAAAATTTTGGCCTGTTTTTCTTGCATCAAAGCCACCAGTGCCGCACGATCGCCGCCGCGCGTCACCTCATAGCTATCGGGCGCAAGGCTGCCCTCCGGCGGTTTTTCGGCTATTGTCCCGTCCAGAAACTCGGCCCGGCGCAGCATTTCTACCACCTGCCACGCCGTCACCCCTTCGGCCAGTGTCACCCGGTAGCGCAGATCCTTGTCATCCACCGCATCCACATAGGCTTGCGGTGCTGCGTCTGCGGTCGGGTCAAAGGATACCACTTCAACATAGCGGTTTGTTGCCGCGTCCAGCTCGCGCAAAATCACATCAGCCGATGCAATCCCGATCCGAAAGTTCACCTCGCGCCCACAGGTCGATTGCCCGCCTGCTGTCACGATTTCCAGAACCTGCGCCATCGACGCGCCGGCTGGCACCAAATAGCTGCCAAACTTCAAGTCCCGGCCCTGGCCGGAATAATCCGCACCAATCCGAAAAATCCGCGCGTCAGAAATCACGCCATTGGTTTCCAAAGTTCTGCTTACCGAGGAAAGCGATGCCCCCCGATCCACTTTGACACAGACCGCATCAACCAAAGGCCCAGGCCCAGAATACTCCTGGCGCCCCCAAGCCAACAACCCCGAGGCCAAGACAAGTAAGACAATGAACAATGTCAACGCGTTGGACGCAATAGCCTTCCACATTATGCGCGCACCTTCCCCATGATCAGGCTGGCATTCGTGCCCCCAAAGCCGAAAGAGTTGGACAGCGCCACGTCAATTTTCCGTGCCACCGCCTTGTTCGCTGCCAAATCCAGCTTTGGCGCAACAGCCGGATTATCCAGGTTGATCGTCGGCGGTGCCACTTGGTCACGAATCGCCAAAATACAGAAAATCGCCTCAACCGCGCCCGCAGCTCCCAGCAAATGGCCGATTGCCGATTTGGTGGATGACATCGTAATCCCCGCGGCCGCATCGCCCATAAGCCGCTCTACCGCGCCCAATTCGATCGTATCGGCCATCGTGCTTGTGCCATGCGCGTTGATATAATCAATATCGCCCGGCGTCAGCCCAGCGCGCTTGATCGCCATCGCCATGCTGCGATAGCCGCCATCACCATCCTCGCTTGGTGCGGTAATATGATAGGCATCGCCCGAAAGCCCGTATCCCAAGACTTCGGCATAAATCCTTGCGCCACGCGCCTTGGCATGTTCGTATTCCTCCAGCACCACAACACCCGCGCCTTCGCCCATGACAAACCCGTCCCGATCCGTATCATACGGCCGGGATGCTTTGGTCGGGTCATCGGCGCGCTTGGTGGACAGCGCCTTGCAGGCATTGAAGCCGGCAATGCCAATCTCTGAAATCGGGCTTTCGGCACCGCCGGCCACCATCACATCGGCATCATCAAACGCGATCATGCGTGCGGCATCCCCGATTGCATGCGCCCCCGTCGAACAGGCTGTCACCACCGCATGGTTCGGCCCCTTAAAGCCAAAGCGAATTGAAACCTGCCCAGACACCAGATTGATCAGCGCGCCCGGAATAAAGAACGGGCTGACCCGCTTGGCCCCACGGTCCTTGATCAACACTGCCGTTTCCGCAATCGACGACAAGCCACCAATGCCCGAACCGATCATCACACCGGTGCGGCATTTCTGGTCTTCGGTCTGCGGCTCCCAACCGGAATCACGCACCGCCTGCACCGCCGCCGTCATGCCATAGAGGATAAAATCATCAACCTTGCGACGATCCTTCGGCTCCATCCAGTCATCTGGGTTAAAGGTGCCATCCGTGCCATCACCCAAGGGAATTTCACACGCATATTGCGTAATCACACCCGAAGGGTCAAAGCGCGTGATCGGCCCTGCCCCCGACTCTCCGGCAATCAGCCGTTTCCAGGTTTCCTCCACCCCGCACGCCAGCGGCGTTACCATCCCAAGTCCCGTGACAACCACTCGACGCATCGCAAATTCCTTCTCTCCCCTCGTATGATTTCACGAGGCTCCTACCTTTTGAATTCCTGATACACGCAGGGCGGCCCCGGCGCAACAATCCCGCCGGGGCCTTCACCACATCGGCTTGATCTGGCCAATGAAAAAGGGCGCCCTCCACGGACGCCCTTTCAAAACCACTCTCGGTCAATCCGTCGTTCAGACGGCGCCCGAGATGAACTTTACCGCATCGCCAAAGGTCTGAATGGTCTCGGCGGCGTCATCCGGAATCTCGATCCCGAACTCTTCTTCAAACGCCATGACCAATTCAACGGTATCAAGGCTGTCCGCGCCCAGATCGTCAATGAACGAGGCATTTTCAATTACCTTGTCCTCTTCGACGCCCAGATGCTCGACGACGATCTTCTTTACGCGGTCAGCGATGTCGCTCATGTTAATTCCTCATGCAGTGACGGGACAGACGTCCCCTATCTTTTTCTCATGCTCAAAAGAGCGGCTCATCCCGATGACACTCGGGAAACCAAAGCGATTTTGACGTTCTGGCCTAGTCAGCGCCGCCTATAGCACAGTCCAAGGCATTGGCAAACGCTTTTGGTTGGTCGGATTTAGGCGCTTTCGCCTCCCCAAATCAAGGGGGCAGGTGCAAAACCGCACGAATTCCGCACCGCCCCCCCGTATTTCCCTGTAAACAGACCCAAGGGTCTGCCTCAGATCATCGCCATCCCACCATTCACATGCAATGTGCTCCCGGTCACATAGCCGGCCTCTGTGCTGGCCAGATACAGCACGGCCGCCGCAATCTCGCCCGCCTCGCCCATCCGACCGGCTGGCACCTGAGTCAAAATCTTGCCCTTCTGGTCATCGGTCAGCTTTTCAGTCATTGCGGTTGTAATAAACCCCGGCGCTACGCAATTCACCGTAATGCCCCGACTCGCCACTTCATAGGCCAGGCTTTTCGACATGCCCACCATACCCGCCTTGCTGGCCGCATAGTTTGCCTGCCCCGGATTGCCCGTCGCACCGACGACCGAAGATATATTCACGATCCGCCCCCAACGCGCCTTCATCATCCCGCGCAAAACACCGCGGCAAAGCCGGAACGTCGAGGTCAGATTGACCTCCAGCACATCAGCCCATTCCTCATCCGACATCCGCATGAACAAATTATCCCGCGTGATTCCGGCATTGTTCACCAACACATCCACCGATCCCATCGCCACAGCGGCCGCTTTCGGCAAGGCCTCTACCGAGGCTGCGTCCGACAGATTGCACGTCATTACATGGGCGCGACTGCCCAACTCCGCCGCCAGCGCCTCCAAAGGCTCCGCTCGCGTGCCCGACAAGGCAACCGTCGCCCCCGCTTTATGCAACATGCGCGCAACATCGCCGCCAATACCACCCGAAGCGCCCGTGATCAGCGCATTCTTACCCGTCAGATCAAACATTCCAAATCCTCATTTTTTTCCTGACGCCTCTGCGTCCTGTCCAGAACCGCGCCCAGGTTTCCTTCCCTGCGCCATCCAGCTTTCTGTTCGGCAAAACTATCCTCGGGGGGTGTCACTTTGCCGTGCAAAGTGACTTCGGGGGGCAGACAGCCCCCCGCGCTGGCCAAATACGCCCCCCCTCACCCCTTCAGCGCCACAATATCCTCTGGCGCAGCCACATTGCGCTGCACCGTATCGCGCTCGATGCGCTTGATCATCCCTGATAGCGCCTTGCCCGCACCAACTTCCCAAAACTCGGTCACACCCGCCCGCCTCAGCCACGCTACTGAGTCGCGCCAGCGCACTTCGCCGGTGACCTGCGCGACCAGCAGCGCGCGCATCCGCTCGGCCTCTTGCACGGCTTCGGCCCGCACATTCACCACGACCGGCACCGAAGGGGTACGAATGACAACCGCCGCCAAAGCCTCGGCCATCGCCGCCGCCGCAGGCTCCATCAGCGCGCAATGGAACGGCGCGCTCACCGGCAGCATAAGCGCCCGTTTGGCCCCCCTTGCCTTGGCAATGGCACAGGCCCGCTCTACCGCTGCTTTATGGCCCGAAATCACCACCTGTCCGGGGTCGTTGTCATTGGCCAGCTCGCAGACGTCACCTTCGGCAGCCTCGGCGGCCAGCGCAACCACCGCGTCATAATCCAGCCCCAGCACAGCCGCCATCGCCCCCACGCCCACAGGCACCGCCGCTTGCATCGCCAGCCCGCGAATCCGCAACAACCGTGCCGTATCGGCCAGATCAAGCGCCCCCGCCGCACAAAGCGCCGAATATTCGCCCAGACTGTGCCCCGCGACAAACGCCACATGCGCCATCCCCAGCCCTTCGGCTTCCAGCGCCGCCAGCGCCGCCATGGAAGTCGCCATGATCGCAGGCTGCGCGTTCTGCGTCAGGGTCAGGTCTTCAATATCCCCCTCCCAGATCAGCGCCGACAGCTTTTCCCCAAGCGCCTCATCCACCGCGTCAAACACCGCCCGCGCGGCAGGATAGGCCTCGGCCAACGCACGCCCCATCCCGATAGTCTGCGACCCCTGACCCGGGAAAACGAAAGCTCTGTTCATACTTCCTCCGAAACTGTTGCTCGCCCAAGGAATAGCCCAGCGCCGCCGCCTTCGCAATCTTTCGCACAAAACCCGCCCCCCCCCACCCCGCACAAACCCACGACATACACACCCCGCACACCCCCACCGCACAGCCTTTGTGCATGTGCGACAGTTCCACCCGGCGCCCAAGGCCGCTAGACAGCCCCAGAACCGCTAAAGCGTTTCGGGAAATACTTGATACACCGCCAATCACCCCTGCCCCGAAAGCGCGCAGCGCAGCAGGGTATTGGCGATTCAAGTTTTTTGTCGAAGCGCTTTAGCCCCCAAAACTTTTCACCCGGACCCCATATGCCCCTGCACAACACCGCCCAACGCTTCGGCAGCGCCACCCGCGCCCTTCACTGGCTTACCGCCCTGCTTATCCTTGGCGCCATTCCGCTCGGCATGATCGCCAATGGCATGGCCTATGATACCTCCGAGGCATTGGCACAAAAGGCGCAACTGTTTTCCCTGCACAAAACCCTCGGGGTTGCCGCCTTTGCCGTGGCGCTTCTGCGCATCCTCTGGGCCTTTGGCCAAACCCACCCGGCGCCTTTGCACCCTGACCGGCGGATCGAGACCAGGCTTGCCGCCGCAATCCACTGGCTGCTCTATATTTCCTTGCTCGCGGTGCCACTGTCTGGCTGGGTCCATCACGCCGCCACCTCCGGCTTTGCGCCAATTCTGTGGCCGCCGTTTCTGGGGCTTGGCCAGGACCTGCCGCTGGTGCCAAAATCCGAGTCCATCGCCCAGATCGCAGCCGCGCTGCACTGGGTCTTTACCAAACTGCTGATCGCCGCGATCCTGTTGCATATTATCGGCGCGCTAAAACATCATGTCATCGACAAAGATGCCACCCTGCGCCGCATGCTTTCGGGCGCCACAGCCCCCGACGTGCCAAGCACCGGCAAGGCCCAGCTTCTGCCTATCGTCGCCGCTTTTCTGATCTATGCCATCGGGGCAGGTATCGCCATCAGCCTTACCAGCACCGCCCGCCAGGCCCCGCCCACCGCGCCCCAAATCACCCAAACCGGCGGCAACTGGCAGGTGCAAAGCGGCACGCTTGCCATAACCGTCCAGCAACTCGGCTCCGCGGTCACGGGCCAATTTGCCGCCTGGCAGGCCGAGATCCGCTTTGACGAAGCTGCGCCGGTACAAGACATGGGCAGCGTGACCGTCACAATCGACACCACCAGCCTCAGCCTCGGCTCGGTGTCCGATCAGGCCAAAGGCCCAGATTTCCTGAATACCGCCACCCATGCAAACGCCATCTTCACCGCCAGGATTTCGGGCGCTGATATCGGCGCTGACACGGGCACCTACACCGCCACAGGCACGCTCAGCCTTGCAGGGGCCGAAATTCCCCTCTCTTTGCCCTTCACGCTGCAAATCACCGGCGACACCGCGATAATGCAAGGCCAAACCACCCTCGACCGCCGCGATGCCAACATCGGCCAGAAGTACCCTGATGAGGCAAGCGTCGGCTTTTCCGTCGGTATCAACGTGGCCCTTACAGCCCTGCGCACAACACCCTGACCCGGCTGGATATCAAAAAGGGGCGCAAAGGTTTTCCCTTGCGCCCCTCTTGGTCTTCAGCCCGTCGCAGGCGCTTATTCGGCCTTCATCGCCTCAATCGAGATCACAACATTCACCTCATCCGAGATGAAGGGCGCAAACTGGCCCAAGCCGTATTCCGACCTGACCAGTGTCGTCGTGGCATTGAACCCGGCCCAGGGCTTGCCCTCCATCGGGTGGTCGCCTGCCTGATTCAAAACCGCGTCCAGCACCACCGATTTGGTCACACCGTTCAACTCCAGATCGCCGGTAATCTTGGCGGTCTTCTCGCCCGTCACCTCAATTCCAGTCGAGGCAAAAGTCACCATCTCATTCTCTGCCGCACCAAAGAATTCCGGCGTCATGAAATGTTCAAACCGCGCTTCCCAGCCGGTCAGCATCGTGCGCACGGCAAAGGCCACCGTCACGCTCGACGCGGCCGGGTTTTCCGCATCAAACAAAATCTCGCCATCGAATCCCGAAAACATTGCGTGAGTGGTGGAATACCCCAGATGCTGGTAATCGAACACAATCTGGCTATGGCTCGGGTCCAGCACATATTTCACCGGCTCGGCATGGGCGACAGCAGTGGCCGCAGCAAAGGCAAGGCCCGCAAGGGCAAACGTAGATTTCATTATACTCTCCAATTGGTTAAACAAGGCGCAGAGTGGCAGCGGCTGCCCCTGCGATCATGTCTGCTGCCTAGCCCATCGCAGCCCCCCTGCGCTAGCGCGCAAAAATCCACAGGGTCTGACCGGTGCCGCACATCACGGTTTCGTTTGCCCTTCCGCAGATTGATTACGGCTTGTGCAGCGCATCCCAGCCGCTACTGTGGCATGAACCCAGAAAAAGGCCGCCCCGCGTATGAGCTTGCACGTCTTCGGCGCCGTCCTTGTCGCAGCCTTGCTGCACGCAAGCTGGAACGCCATGGTCAAAGGCGCGCGCGACAAACAGCTCAACATGATCGCGGTTGTCATCGGGCATATGCCACTGGCGCTTGTGGCGCTGCTCTTCTCTCCCCTGCCAGCCTTGGCCAGCCTGCCTTATCTGCTTGTCGGCATGGCGCTGCATTTCGGCTATCAACTGTTTCTGATCCGCGCCTATCATGCCGGCGATCTCAGCCAGATTTACCCCATTGCCCGCGGCTCTGCGCCGATGCTGGTCGCTGCCATATCCGTCCTCTTCCTCGGCGTGCCCCTGCACCCGTTCGAGGTGGCTGCCGTGCTCACCATCGGTATCGGCATCCTGTCCATGGCGCTGGTGCGCAAGGCTGACGGCCAGCGCAACCCGCAAGGCGCAAAGCTGGCGCTGATAACAGGCGGCTTCATCGCCGCCTATTCGCTGGTTGATGGGATGGGTGCGCGGCTTGCAGGCTCGGCGTTGGGGTTCTTTGGCTGGCTTGCGCTCGGCAATGCCGGTTTGATGGTCGCCCTGGTCGCCGCCCGCGCGCCGCATCAGTTTCGCGCGCTGCACACCAGCGGCAAGCGCGTTTTTCTGATCGGCGGCTCCGCCAGCTTTGCCGCCTATGCCATCGTCATCTGGGCCTTTACCCAGGCCCCGATCGCGCTTGTCACCGCGCTGCGCGAAACTTCAATCATCTTTGCCCTGCTGATCGGCGTGTTTTTCCTGCGCGAAAAACTCGATCTTGGCAAAGTCATTTCCACCACCCTCACCCTGCTCGGCGTGGCCCTGCTGCGGCTGGCAAAATAACCCCGCGCCCGCTATCCGCGCCCTTTTCCTTTTGCGTCACACATTCCGCCCGGCACAACACCAAAGCCAAACTCCCGCCCCCCAACTTCATCTTGGCAAAAACACCTCAGGGAAATAGGCCACAAGGCCAAGGGGGCAGCGCCCCCACACCTTACCAAAAGCCTCGCGCGTCAGCGCTCCTTTTCACAACTCGCTTGCACCCCGGCCCTTCCCCAGCTATACGCGCCCGATCTTGCCGCATCTATCTTTTGATCCGGTGCAGCCTCTCGTGGTCGGGACGCGGCAAGGTGGTGACCCCGACCTATGAAATGCACCACAAGTAAATGAACGGAGACAGCATGCCGCTATACGAGCATGTCATGATCGCGCGTCAGGATCTTTCCAACACGCAGGCCGAAGGGCTCATCGAACACTTCTCCACAGTACTCGCAGACAATGGTGGTAAAGTTGTCGAGCACGAGTATTGGGGCGTCAAGACGATGGCCTACAAGATCAACAAAAACCGCAAGGGCCACTACGCCTTTCTGCGCTCGGATGCCCCGGCCCCCGCAGTTCAGGAAATGGAACGCCTGATGCGTTTGCATGATGACGTGATGCGCATCCTGACCATCAAGGTCGACGCGCATGACGAAGGCCCGTCCGTCCAGATGCAAAAACGTGACGACCGCGAACGTGGTGACCGTGGCGACCGTGGCGGTGACCGCCCCGATCGTGGTGACCGCGGCGACCGGCCGCGTCGTTGATCTCTGGCATAGGAAAGGACCATTCAAATGGCGAATAAACCCTTCTTCCGTCGCCGCAAGGTCTGCCCGTTCTCGGGCGACAATGCACCGGCGATTGACTACAAAGACACACGCCTTTTGCAGCGCTACGTATCCGAGCGCGGCAAGATCGTGCCCTCGCGTATCACCGCCGTTTCGGCAAAAAAGCAGCGTGAGCTGGCCCGTGCAATCAAGCGCGCCCGCTTCCTCGCCCTGCTCCCCTATGCTGTGAAATAAGGAGCACCAGACATGAAAGTGATCCTTCTTCAACGCGTGGCCAAGCTGGGCCAAATGGGCGAAATCGTTTCCGTAAAGCAAGGCTTTGCCCGCAACTTCCTGTTGCCGCAAGGCAAGGCGTTGCGCGCCAACGACAGCAATATCAAGTCGTTCGAGGCCCGCAAAGCACAGCTGGAAGCCCAGAACCTTGAGACCAAAAAAGAGGCCGATGCAATCGCAGCGACTCTCGATGGTCAGATCTTCGTCATTATCCGTTCCGCCTCCGATGCGGGCGCGCTTTACGGCTCTGTCACCACCCGTGACGCAGCCGATGCCGCGACCGAAGCCGGCTTTACGGTTGATCGTGGTCAGGTTGTTCTGGATCGTCCGATCAAGGAACTGGGCCTGCACACCGTATCGGTCGTGCTGCACCCGGAAGTGACCGCCAAGTTCACCATCAACGTAGCGCGCTCCTCTGATGAGGCTGAACTGCAAGCCGCTGGCAAATCCATTCAGGAATTGGCAGCCGAAGCAGAAGCCGCGGCAGAGTTCGAAATCGCCGAATTGTTCGACGAAATGGGCGCTGCAAATGAAGATGGCGAGGATATGGGCCGCGACTAAGCCGCCCTGTCTTGCAAAAAAAACAAACCGCGCAGGCTTGCCCTTGCGCGGTTTTTTCATGGGCTCTGCCCCGCAGCGTTTCGACTTTGACCTGAAACACAGCCCATCACATAACACGATGAAATCTTTGATTTCATGCCGCCATATATGGACCCGGCGCAAGCCAAAACGCTTGGAACATTTGGGAAACGGCTTGATACATCGTTGATCCCCGGTGCCCCAAACACGCGTAGCGCCGCAAGGCCCTGGCGGTTCGGGTTTTTTGCCGAAACAGCCTAAAGATTGCTTCCCTTGTACCGGCACCCAAAGCGGTGCTGAATCTCGGCGTCCACCGCTTTCAACTGGCTTTTCATCTCTGCCTTCAGCGGCTCCAGATCAGCCAGTATCTCTTTGGAACCGCGATTGGGAATCATGGCCTGCGCCATGGCTTTGGCTGTTGCCTCGGCGATGCGCATCATTTTCGGTTCAAAATAGGCATGTGCAAGCCGCGCCCGGCTTTCCATATCCTCGCCACCGCCAAGGCCGTTACAGCGATAGACCATCAGATTTTTCTCATCCGCTGACTGATACGAAAACTCTTTGTGACCCGCGGAAAACAGCCCCATGGCCACCGCTCCGATCCCAAGACAGACGGCAAAGCCAATCATCACTAGCCTTTTCACAAGACAAAACTCCCCTTTGCTGGCATTGGACGACACAGGGCAACCCAAAGGCTAAGCGCTTTGATCTGGTCGCGACATGCCGCCTATAGCGGCCCGAATCGTTCGGCCACCCTTGCTGCATGTTGGGCCACGGGCATTTTTCCACGGCTCCAGCTTGCCAGCATATCGGCCCAGGACACCGCCAGAAATGCGACCTCATCACCCTCGACGCTTTCCCCAAACAAATCAGTATCGGCGCGATGGGCGGCTATTCTTGTGGGATCCACCGGGCGGCCATTGGCAAAACTGGTTGGCTCGGCATAAAGATACAGCAAGACCGGGCGCAATTGCCGCCGCTGCCCTTCGCTGCGCAAACCATAGGCGTGTTTCACCAGTTGCACATCATCAAGGCAGCTGAACCGCCGCGCGCCATTGGCATGTGTGCGGCGGATACGGGTATAGCCTTCCATCTTCTCGCCCCAGACTTTGCGATCATAGCTTTCAGCAAAGCTGCTGGCTTTGGCAGGCCGAAAGGGCTCATAGCGTTTGGATTCGATGCCGACCAAATAACGGTCGGTTTCAATCGCCACATCCAGCCAGGGGTGTTTGCCCCCCGCCCAAGGAAACCGCATCTCTACCTCCAGCGCCACAGATTTGGCTTGCCCAAGCCCGCCCGGAAGCATCGGCAACATTTTGGGCCGGTCCAAAAACCAGCCAAACGCATTGGCCACCAAGGCCGACGAGGAATCAGGGCTGTCAAACTTGCCCGATTTCAGCTCATTCCCCGGCGCTTTGCCAAGTGCGGCCAGAATCAGGTCGGTGGGCAGATCGGGAAGAAAGTCTGGCATGGGTTTGGGCCTTTGCTACGGCAGGTATATGTGTGGATGCAGGTCAATACTGGGTAAACGAACCAGATCAGAATACTTTATTGCAGTTTCATGCGCATGGGCATAGCGCGCCCGCCTCTGCAATCATGAAAAAGGGCCGCACCAATCGGTACGGCCCCCAATCCCTGTCATAAACCCTTGGCAGGATTTACATTTCGTCCAAGGCTTCAATCGCTTTTTGCAGGTCTTCTTTGCTGACCTCTTTGTCAGAAACTTTCGCCCCTGCAACGATATGATCAACAACCTTGTCTTCAAAGATCGGCGCCCGCAACTGTTGCTGCATCTGCTGATTCTTTTGCACAAATTCAAAGAACTGGCGTTCCTGCCCCGGATATTGACGGGCCTGCATCATCACAGCCTGGGTCATTTCCTGATCGGTCACAGTCACCTCGGCCTTGCGGCCCACTTCGGCCAGAAGCAGCCCCAGACGAACCCGGCGCTCGGCCAGTTTCTTGTGCTCATCGGTGGTCTCGATCTTGTCGTGATTGTGATCGTGAACCTCGGGGTTTTCTTCGTGCCACAATTGATGCGCAATCTGGCCGGCCTCGGCCTCCACCAGCGACGGTGGCAGATCGAAGGTCACCAGAACATCCAACTGATCCAAAAGCGACCGCTTCATCACGGCGCGTGCAGCCCCCTGATATTCAGCTTCCAAGCGCTCGGCAATCTGACCTTTCAAGGCGGCCAGATCATCGGCACCGTATTTCTTGGCCAATTCGTCGTTGATCTCGGCCGGGACCGGGGCTTTGACTGCCTTTACCGTGCATTCAAACACGGCCGCTTTGCCAGCCAGATGCGCCGCACCATATTCCGCCGGGAAGGACACGTTGACCTTCACCTCATCCCCTGCCTTGCTGCCAACCAGCTGCGCCTCAAAGCCCGGAATGAACGAGTTGGAGCCAAGAACCAACGGGTAATCTTCGCCGGTGCCGCCCTCAAAATAGTCACCATCGACCGAGCCTTTGAAGTCAATCACAAGCTGATCGCCGTCCTCGGCCTTGGAGCCTTCGCTGCGGTCGTCAAAATTCTGCGCAGATTCGGCCAGATTGGCCAGCGCTTCTTCAACAGCAGAGTCTTCTGCCTTCACAACCAAACGCTCGATCGTGACCTGGGACGCATCAACTTCCGGGATTTCCGGCAGGGCTTCATAGGTCATCTCGACCACAACGTCCTGACCTTCTTTCCACTCTTCGCCATCAACCATCTTCACGTCAGGCTGCATCGCGGGGCGGTCACCAGAGGCGGTAAAATGCTCTTTCATTGCGCCATCAATGGCGTCTTGCATGGCTTCGCCCATGATTTTCGGGCCGAATTGCTTGCGCAGCATGGCCATTGGCACTTTGCCCTTGCGAAAGCCCTTCATTTCGACCTCGGGCTGCGCCTCGATCAGTTTTTCTTGCACTTTCGCGTCAAGTTCTGCCGCAGTCACCGTGATGGTGTACCCGCGCTTGAGGCCTTCGTTCAGGGTCTCAGTGACCTGCATCTATATCCGTCCTTCTTACAAATCTGGTGCGGGTAGAGGGACTTGAACCCCCACGCCTTGCGGCGCCAGAACCTAAATCTGGTGCGTCTGCCAATTTCGCCATACCCGCATCTCATTCCCGCATCCTTTGGCCTTGCGCCATTGGTTACGATGAAATTCCGCGTCCTTCTAGCAAAGCCACGCGCAGGATGCGAGAGGAAAAGATTGTCTGGAATTGGATTGATTCAAAATCGCGTTTTGACGTTTCGTTGACTTATTGCTGCCAAGGTTCAACGGCAAAGCAATTGCAAGAAGCAAAGGAACCGAAATCATGACATACAGCACCGCCACAATCGACCGCGCTCAAACCGGCTTGGCCAACGGACTTGTCACTGGCGCCTGCATCATGACCCCGGTTGGCGAAATTCCGGTTGGGTGCCTCTCGGTCGGTGATCGTATCATTACCCGCTCCGGTATACGCGCGTTGCGGGCGGTTCACTGTACAGTTTTGCCGGTTGCGCAATTGGTGTGTATCTCGGCCTCGGCCCTTGGGGTGGAGATGCCGGCGGAGGATCTGCATGTCCTTCCCAATCAGGGCATCCATATCCGTGACTGGCGGTCAATGGCGCTCAAAGGCGTGCCGCAGGCGATTTTTTCCGCAAGGGATTTGGCAGATGGCGAATATATTCGGCTTGAGACGGTGGTAGGGGCCTGTCTTTACAGCCTGGAATTTGAAAATACCGAAGTCATCTATGCCAATGGCGTTGAGGTGACCTGCCCCGGCAGCGGATACCGATTGCCCCGCTAAGTTCATGCTATCCTTAACTTATACGGCGGCCAAACCCGTTTCGCCCAAGATGGCTTTCAACCCTTTCAGCTATGTCAGCTATATGCCCAGCGCACGAAACACCTTTGGCAGCTCAACAGGCAAATCCTCGGCAATCAGCCCTGGGCCGAAAGAACGTGCACATTCCACATGCAACCAGGCCGCAGCGCAGGCCGCTTCAAACGGGGTCTGGCCCCGCGCCAAAAGCCCCGCCACAAACCCGGCCAACACATCACCCGCCCCCGCTGTAGCCAGCCAGGGGGCCGCGCGTTCATACACGGCTGCATTGACCGCGCAGCGCCCCACTGCATCGGCAACCACCGTAGCGGGGCCTTTGAACAGCACCACACAGCCGGCGCGTCGTGCGGCCTCTCGTGTTGCATCAACCTTGGAATAGGCGGGGCCTGTGGGCGCGGGCGCAGCCAGTCGCGCGGCAATATCGGGGAACAGGCGCGCAAATTCGCCCGCGTGGGGTGTCAGGATACAGCGCTCATGCAGCTTGTCGAACAATGCGCCATCCCGCGCGATCAGGGTCAGCGCATCGGCATCCAACACCACAGCCCGGGGTTCAGCCTGGCTCATTTCCAATGCTGCGGCCACCAAATCACCCCGGTTCAGCCCCAGCCCCGGCCCAAGACACAGCGCATTGATTCGCGCATCTTGCAGCACGCTTTTCAAAGCGGCGGAGTCCCGGATTGGCTTTAGCATGACCGCGTCAAGCTGCGCTGCATTGGCCAAAATTGCCGACGGCGGGCAACCAAGGCTGACCAGCCCGGCGCCAATGCGCAACGCCCCCCGCGCCGCCAACCGCGCCGCCCCGCCCGAGGCGATACCGCCGGACAAAATCAGCGCATGGCCATAAGTGAATTTATGACTGCCATTCCCGGATCCGGGCCCGTGCTTTGAAAGCCTGTCAAGATACAGCGTGCCCGGCGTCTCGATTTCAGTCTTCTCTGCCGGACCGCGCTCGACCAAACCTGCGAGAACGGAGTCTCGCTTTTGGCCAAGCATCTGCCGCCAGGGCGCGATGCCGATATCCTTCACAACCAGCCGCCCACACTGCGCTGGCCCGCTGTCCAGCACATGGCCGGTTTTGGGGCTGTCAAATGTTACCGTCAACCGCGCCACTGGGCGCTTTTCGGCACAGGCAATCAGACTGCGCCCGCTATCAAGACACAGGCCCGAAGGCGCGTCGATCGCAAGCAGCCGGTTGCGCAAATCAGCCCGATCACCGCCCCCAAGCCAAGCCAAAACTGCAGCAATCTCACCTTCCGGTGCCCGCGACAGACCCGTTCCAAAAATCGCATCAACATAAAGATCGCCCGGTGGCGTGGCGTGCAGCGACTCACAGGTCAGTGGCACAACGCGCCCGAATTCCAGCCAGCGTTTTGCATTATGGGCGGCATCAGAAGGCATATCGCCCGGCGCTTTCGCTGCAAGGACGTGAATTTGCCACCCCAAGTCCCGCAAAAGCCGCGCCACGACAAAGCCGTCACCGCCGTTATTGCCGGGGCCGCACAGAACCACAGCACGGCAGGCGCGGGTGCGCAACTCTGGCCATTCTTCGAAAATCGCGTCTACCACTGCCCGCCCAGCCCGCTCCATCAGGTGCAGCCCGGTGACGGAACCGGACTCTATCGCGGCGTTCTCGATCGCGCGCATTTGGGCAGATATCAGCAACTCCGTCATTTCGACATCTTTTCATTTCAATTCTGCGTAAAATATAGGCATATCGCCCAAATTTAAGGCCATCACGCAGAATATCCGCCTAAAACCCGCCCCATTTGGCGCGGTTCAATTGTCCCTTCATCGCGGAAATGGTCAACCTGCCACAGATGAAAACTGATGAGAGGCGAGTCAACGCATGAAAAAGATCGAAGCGATCATCAAGCCTTTCAAACTGGATGAGGTGAAAGAAGCCCTTCAGGAAGCCGGTATTCAAGGCCTTTCGGTAACCGAGGTCAAAGGGTTTGGGCGCCAGAAGGGCCATACTGAACTGTACCGCGGCGCGGAATATGTGGTGGATTTTCTACCCAAGGTAAAAATCGAGGTCGTCTTGACGGATGATCTGGTTGATGCCGCGATCGAGGCCATCATTACCGCCGCCCGCACGGACAAGATCGGGGATGGCAAAATCTTTGTCTCTTCCGTTGAACAAGCCATTCGAATCCGCACCGGCGAATCTGGTGAGGACGCTATCTAGCCCCGGCAAAAAAGGCACAAGCCTTTGAAATGCAATGTTTTTGCAGAAGGAATGACCCAATGAAAACGGTCGCAGACGTTCTGAAATTGATGAAAGACGAGGAGGTCGCCTATGTCGATGTCCGCTTTACCGACCCCAAAGGCAAGTTGCAGCATGTCACGATGGATGTTGATCTTGTGGATGAAGACTTTTTTGATGAGGGGTTCATGTTTGATGGCTCGTCCATCGCGGGTTGGAAATCTATCGACCAATCGGACATGAAGCTGATCCTTGATCCCAATTCGGTCTATATTGACCCCTTTTATGCCGAAAAAACCCTCTGCGTGCATTGCAATGTGGTCGAGCCTGACACCGGCGAGGCCTATTCACGCGATCCGCGCGGTACGGCGGCCAAGGCCGAGGCCTATCTCAAATCTACCGGCATTGGCGATACCGCCTATTTCGGGCCGGAAGCTGAATTCTTTCTGTTTGATGATGTCCGCTACTGCGTGACTCCGCAAAAGGTATCGTTTCAACTGGACGCCGAGGCCGCCTCCTGGAATACGGATACCGCGTTTGACGGTGGCAATCTGGCCCACCGCGCGCCGCACAAAGGCGCTTATTTCCCGGTAAACCCGATTGATGAAGCGCAGGATATTCGCAGCGAAATGCTGTCGACCATGAAACGGATGGGCATCAAGGTTGATAAACATCACCACGAAGTAGCGACCTGCCAGCACGAATTGGGAATGATCTTTGGCGGCTTGGTTGAACAGGCCGACAACATCCAGAAATACAAATATGTGATCCACAATGTGGCCCATGCCTATGGCAAGACCGTGACGTTCATGCCAAAGCCGATGAAGGGCGACAACGGCTCGGGGATGCATGTGAACATGTCGATCTGGAAGGACGGCAAGCCATTGTTTGCAGGCGATAAATACGCTGATCTTTCGCAAGAGGCATTGTGGTTTATCGGCGGCATCCTGAAACATGCAAAATCGCTCAACGCGCTGACAAACCCCTCGACCAACAGCTACAAGCGCTTGATCCCCGGCTTTGAGGCCCCGGTTCTGCGGGCCTATTCCGCCCGCAACCGCTCTGGCTGCGTTCGTATTCCGTGGACGGAATCGCCAAAAGCCAAGCGTGTCGAGGCCCGCTTCCCTGATCCGGCAGCCAACCCCTATCTGGCCTTTGCCGCGCTGTTGATGGCCGGTCTTGACGGGATCAAGAACAAGATTGATCCCGGCCCGGCCTCTGACAAAGACCTTTACGATTTGCCGCCTGAAGAACTGGCAGCAATCCCGACGGTTTGCGGCAGTTTGCGCGAAGCCCTGGAATCACTTGATGCCGATCACGAATATCTGCTGGCCGGTGACGTGTTCACCAAGGATCAGCTGGAAGGTTACATGGCCCTGAAATGGGAAGAGGTTTATGCCTATGAGCATACGCCCCACCCCATCGAATACGCGATGTATTACTCCTGCTGAACTGGGTTATCCCACGCTCTGCCTGGCCGAGCGTAAAAGCCACGCAATTCAAACAAAAGCCGCCCCGAAGGGCGGCTTTTTTGCGTCGCTTCACAAATTTTCTTCCAAAAGATTAACGAATTTCGACAAAGGTTAACCACATTTAACCTTCAGGTAGGGTTTGCAACCTGCCGTCAATGGTTGCCTGAGAGCAGAATACATAAAGGTAGCCCCATGCAAGAAAGCGCCACAATCATCGCCCATATCCTGTTTCGGCACGGGGCATTCATGAATATCTCCTCGGTCCTGCGGACGCTCGACACCTGCCTGGAGCCCGCATCCAAAGGGGCCTACGCCTTGGAATGGGACAGCGAGGATGTCATGGTTGCCCAGTTTGCGCAAACCAGGGTCATCATCGTTGCGGGCCATCAATATGCGCCGGCGGCGGGCTTTGCCCTTACCATCGCAGTCAGCCCAAGGGATCTGGACGCAATCGCCAACCCCGTGCTGTCCTCGCTGCACCGCGTCCTGATTGAAGGTCTGGTTCACGATTTCACCGGGACACAGGCAACCGATGGGGTGTTTTGGCAGCGTGCCAGGGCGCCGATCACCACCGAAGCGGTTGAAATAATCGCGGATGCGCTGGCCGAAAAGCTTGCACAACTGGGTGGAACGCCGCGCCCCTTTGTTGCCGACGCGCACAGCATCGACACAGCGCAGTTCTTGTCGCCGTCGTCCCCGACCTTTCAAACGCGGCCGGGACAACCCGATTGACTCAACTGCGGGCGCATCAGGACAGGCTTTCGGCATCTTCGCCTGCAAGACCGGGGCCTGAGACACGATGAATTGCCCGTAATCCCTGGCGCCACAGCCCGACACAAACGCGTGAGGGCAAGTTACAAAGGGTTATTGCACAAGGCAAAATTCACGATACTGTTCGCCAGAGGCAATGGAGGCGGCAATGACAAGCGAAGCATTTTCATTCACCGGCAAGGATGGTCAAACCTTGATGGGGCGGCTGGAACGCCCGGCGGGGCCAGTGCGGGCGGCAGCCCTGTTTGCCCATTGCTTTACCTGCGGCAAGGATATCTTTGCCGCCCGCCGCATTTCTCGTCGCATGGCCGCGATGGGGATCGCGGTGCTTAGGTTTGATTTTACCGGCCTTGGCCATTCGGATGGTGAATTTGGCAATTCCGGGTTTTCCGGCAATGTTGACGATCTTTTGGCGGCCGCTGCGGCCATGGCCGAGGCAGGCCTGGCCCCCGGCCTGCTGATCGGGCATTCGCTGGGCGGGGCGGCAGTGATTGCTGCTGCGGGTCAGATCGCCTCGTCCAAGGCGGTGGCGACAATTGGCGCACCGGCTGACCCGGCCCATGTCACCCATCACTTTGCCCATGCCGAAGACTCGATCGAGGCCAAAGGCGAGGCCCCTGTGACCCTCGGCGGGCGCGATTTCACCATCAGCCGGGCTTTTCTGCGCGATCTGCGCAACAATACCCTGACCGAGCATTTGCGCCACCTTCAGCGGGCGCTGCTGATTTTGCATGCGCCCAGGGATGCGGTTGTGGGAATTGATAATGCCTCGGCCCTGTTTACCGCCGCGCGCCACCCCAAAAGCTTTGTCACGCTGGACGGCGCAGACCATTTGCTGACCAACCCCGCCGATGCCGATTACGCCGCCAATACCATCGCCACCTGGGCCGAACGCTATCTGGATATGGCCGTACCAAAACCCGATGCCGAGATACCCGAAGGCATTACACGCGTGGTCGAGGCCGACCCAAACGGGTTTTTGCAAGATGTCCATCTTGGCCCGCATCACCTGAAGGCGGATGAGCCTGTCAGCTATGGCGGCACCGATCTGGGCCCATCGCCCTATCAATATCTTTCTGCCGGGCTGGGGGCTTGTACCTCGATGACGATCCGCATGTATGCCCGGCGCAAAGGCTGGGCACTGGCGGGTGTGACCGTTGATGTTTCACATGACAAACGCCACGCAACCGATTGTGAAAACTGTGAAAAGCTGCCAAAGATCGACACGTTCACCCGCAATATCACCCTGATCGGTGACCTTGATGCCGATCAGCGCGCCAAGCTGATCGCGATTGCCGATAAATGCCCTGTTCACAGAACATTAGAGGCCGAAGCTGCCATTGTGACGCAAGAGGTTTCACATAACGGCTAACGCCGCCCCGGAACGCCGGCAAATACCGGGCGCAAGCCCCCGCAAACCCAGCAAGCCGCCCCTTGTCTGCGCCCTGCTCTCTTGCCCTCTATGCCGCATCAGACTAAGGAAAGTCACATCCCCGACGCAAAGCCCTTGCTGCCCACATCGAAAGGCCCTGCCCCATGATCCCGCGTTATTCCCGTCCCGATATGGTTGCCATCTGGTCGCCGGAAACCAAATTCAAGATTTGGTATGAGATCGAGGCCCATGCCTGCGACGCGCAGGCCGCGATCGGTGTCATCCCCAAGGCCAATGCCGAAGCCGTGTGGAGGGCCAAGGATGTTACCTTTGACGTGGCGCGGATTGATGAGATCGAGGCCGTAACCAAACATGACGTCATCGCCTTTCTGACGCATCTGGCCGAACATATCGGCGCCGATGATGCGCGGTTTGTGCATCAGGGCATGACGTCATCGGATGTGCTTGATACAACGCTGAACGTGCAGCTTGTGCGCGCCTCGGATCTGTTGCTGGCCGGAATGGACCGGGTGCTGGCCGCGCTGAAAGCGCGCGCGATGGAACACAAGGATACGGTGCGCATCGGTCGCAGCCACGGCATCCACGCCGAACCAACCACAATGGGGCTGACCTTCGCGCGGTTCTATGCCGAAATGGACCGGGGCCGCACGCGGCTGCTAAATGCGCGCGCCGAAATTTCCACCGGGGCCGTTTCTGGTGCTGTTGGCACTTTCGCCAATATCGACCCCAGCGTTGAAGAGCATGTCTGCAAGATGATGGGCCTTACGCCCGAACCCATCAGCACCCAGGTCATCCCCCGCGATCGCCACGCGATGTTTTTTGCGGTTCTGGGGGTGATTGCCTCATCCATCGAAAATATCGCCATCGAAATCCGTCATATGCAACGCACAGAGGTGCTTGAAGCCGAGGAATTCTTCAGCCCCGGCCAAAAGGGTTCGTCTGCGATGCCGCATAAGCGCAATCCGGTGCTTTCGGAAAACCTGACCGGCCTTGCGCGGCTGGTGCGGATGTCGGTCATCCCGGCCCTTGAAAACGTGGCGCTGTGGCATGAGCGTGATATCAGCCATTCCTCGGTCGAGCGCGCGATTGGGCCAGACACCACGATCACCCTTGACTTTGCGCTACACCGGCTTGCCGGGCTGGTGGAAAAGCTGGTGATTTACCCCGACAACATGCTGGCCAACATGAACAAATTCCGCGGCTTGGTCATGAGCCAGCGTGTCCTTTTGGCGCTGACCCAAGCGGGCGTTTCGCGCGAAGACAGTTACCGCCTTGTGCAGCGCAATGCGATGAAAGTTTGGGAAAAAGATGCCGATTTCAAAACCGAGCTATTGACCGACCCCGAGGTGACAGCCGCGTTGACACCCGCCGAAATCGAAGAGAAATTCGATCTTGGCTATCATACCAAGCATGTCGACACGATCTTTCGGCGTGTTTTTGGCGCCTGACAAAGGGGCTATCCCGGCTGGGTTGCCCTGAAAGCTCAGGGCCAATGATGAGGGCAAGCAGTTTTCCTGCTTGCTCTTTTTTTTTCGGGCTGAAATCCGGCATCGGGATAAGCGCAGGGGCCCGGCCGGACAAGCGTTTGGCCGCAAAAATGGCGGCAGGCCCGGTTTTGCGTAAGCCCATGTTAACCTGAAGCTGCGAACGTGGCCCCCAGAACGTCAGAAAAATGGGGGTTTCATGGATACCGGCACAACGAACCTTGCGCAAATTGCGCCGGCTATGACATTCGCCCCGAATAGCGAAAGGCGCGCGGTGCGGCGGGCGCTGACCAACCGCGAAAAAGCGGCTGTGATCGTGCGGCTCATGCTCGTCAAGGGGGCGCCGATCACCCTATCGGGCCTGCCCGAACATATTCAGGCCTCGCTTGCCGAACAGATGAGCAAAATGCGGCTGATTGATCGTCGCACGCTGGACAGGGTGGTCGCCGAATTCGTGACCGAGTTGGAGGAGGTCGGTTTGTCCTTTCCCGGCGGGATTGAGGGCGCTCTTTCCATCATGGATGGGCATATTTCCACAACTGCGGCAAATCGGTTGCGGCGGCTTGCCGGGGCGTCATCCAAGGCAGACCCGTGGGATCGTATCTCGGCCCTGCCAATGGAACGGCTTTTGCCGGTGCTCGAAGAGGAAAGCGTCGAGGTGGCCGCTGTCATGCTGTCAAAGCTTGGGGTTCCAAAAGCGGCGGAACTGCTGTCCAAACTGGCCGGCGACCGCGCGCGCCGGGTTGCCTTTGCGGTGTCATTGACTGGAAATGTTGATCCTGAAACGGTGCGCCGCATTGGGCTTTCGCTTGTGACACAGCTTGAAAACCTACCTGCCCGCGCCTTTGATACCGGCCCGGTCGAACGGGTCGGCGCGATCTTGAATGAGGCCCCGCAACTGATCCGCGACGAGGTTCTGGCAGGCCTGGATCTTGATGATGAGAACTTTGCCATGCTGGTCCGAAAGGCAATCTTTACCTTTGTCCATATTCCAAGCCGCGTGGCCCCGCGGGATGTGCCAAAGATCACACGCAGTATCGAACAGCCAGTATTGGTGACGGCGCTTGCCGCCGCAACCGGCAACCCAAAGCTGGAGATTACTGCGGAATTCTTCCTGGCCAATATGTCCCAGCGCATGGCACAGGCTTTGCGCGAAGAAATGCAGGATCGCGGCAAAGTAAAAGAGAAAGACGGCGAGGCCGCGCAATCGGCCGTTATTTCAGCGATTCGCGCCCTCGAAGCGTCCGGTGAACTGGCGCTCACTCAACATGATGAATAGGCGGGTGCTGAAACATCCAAAGCGATTGTTGTTCCAGATGCAATCGCTGCGGGGGCCCGTTCCGCTTGCGCAGCCCGCAGAACCGGAGAAACGCTGGCGGCAACCCATACAGACTTGACGCGGCGATAAAACATTTCAGGAAATGGTCTTTTATCCTGCAACTCCGCAAGGATAAGCGGTAGCGTGCAGATTGCCCTGCCTCAATTCGGACCGCATGCATGAAATTTTATCTTTCCACCTTGCCACGCCCCAGCAGCAACGGGGCTGGCATTTTGTTCATGCTGATGGCGATTTTTTGTTTCACCTTCATGGATGCCAATGTCAAAGGCTTGGTGGATCGCTACCCAGCGCCCATGCTGGTCTGGATCCGGTTTCTGGGGCAATTGGTGTTGGTTATCCTGTTGTTGCGCCAGCGTTTTCTGATCCAACTGCGGACTCGTTTTTTTTGGGTCCATGTTGCCAGGGCGGCAACGCAGATCGGCGCAACCGGGTTTTTTTTCACCAGCCTCGCCTTTATCGGCTTGGCAGAGGCGACAGCCTTGATTGATATCAACCCCGTTCTGATCACCTTGGGGGCGGCGCTGTTTTTGGGCGAATCTCTGGGGCCGCGCCGGGTGTTTGGCGTATTGGCAGCCTTGGCCGGGGCAATGATTGTTATTCGCCCCGGTGCGGGCTTGTTTTCCATGGCGGCCCTTTTGCCACTGGCCGGTGCGATTTGCTATGCCGCAAACGCACTGATCACCCGCTGGCTTGGCCCCAAGGAAAGCGCCTGGACCGCGATGGTATTCACCTCGGTGATCTGCACGGCCATCGCCAGCCTGTCCCTGCCGTTTTTTTGGGTTCCCATCGCAACCGAGGATCTTGCGACTTTTGCGCTTGTCGGCCTGCTGGGTACAATCGCGCAGCTTTGCATCATCCGGGCCTTCACCTTGGCCGAGGCGGCATCAGTTGCACCGTTTGCCTATGTCGGGATTTTGTTCGCGGCCTTCTGGGGTGTCATTTTGTTTGATACCTACCCGGATCGCTGGACACTCATCGGTGCGCTTGTGATCGTGGCTGCGGGGCTTTATGTCTGGCATCGCGAAGCCCGCGCAGTGCGGGGAAACAACCAGACGGGCTGATGTCACATAAATCTCCTTTGAAAACGCGAACCGAGCGGCTGCGCAACATGTTGTTGCGCGGGTTGATTGCGGTATTGCTGGCCCTGCCCTACAGGTGGCGGGTGCCGATATGTGGCTGGGTGATGGCCTATATCATCGCGCCGCTTGCTGGCTATGACAAGCGCGTGCGTGAAAATCTGGCGCTCATCCTGCCTGATCTGCCAGAGGCCGAAGTCAAGCGGATGATGCGGGCGGTGCCGCGCAATGTCGGCCGCACCCTGATCGAGATTTATTCCGGTGCAGAATTTGTCGCACGGGCCACGGCAGAACCTTTGACGGGCGACGGTTTGGCCGCGCTTGATGCCGCCCATGCCGCCGGCCGCCCGGTAATCCTTGTAACCGGGCATTTCGGTAATTATGACGCAAGCCGCGCCGCGCTGATTGCCCGCGGCTACCGTGTCGGGGCGCTGTATCGCCCCATGGGTGAGGCCGCGTTCAACGATCACTATGTCAAGGCGATCTCACGCATTGGCACCCCGGTTTTTCCGCGTGGCCGGGCGGGATTGGGTGATATGGTGCGGTTTTTACGCTCGGGCGGGATGCTGGGCCTGTTGATTGACCAACACATCGGCCATGGCGTGCCGCTTGCGTTTTTCGGCCATCCCGCGATGACCGCCCTTTCTGCCGCCGAACTGGCGTTGAAATATGATGCGCTGGTGGTGCCGACCTATGCGGTGCGCCGCCCCGGTGGTCTGGATTTCGATATTATCATAGAGGCACCCATCCCGCACGGCTCTGCCGCAGAGATGACGCAGGCGCTGAACGACTCGTTGGAACGTCTGGTGCGCAAGCATCTGGATCAATGGTTCTGGATTCATCGCCGCTGGAAATGAAAACCGGCAGGCAGCAGCGCGCAGCCCTCGCCACTCATCGCAGCGTAGCGGCACCCAGTATTTCCGCTGGCCCGTCAGATTGCAATATCACGGCCAAAGGGGCTGTGCCCTCGGCCGCGACTTCCATCAACAGCGGGGTCACACCATCCCATTTCCCAAGCAATTCCAGGGACTTGACGACATTATGATAGGTAATCGTCTTGCCCGCATTCTCGCCGCGTTCAATTGCCACATTTTCTGCCGGGCTAAAGCGTATCAGTTGAACGCGAACCGGGCGCGGATTGCCCATCAGCGGCTCGGCGCGGATCACCAGCGTTGTGCCGTTGCGCGCAAGCCTTAGACGCGCCGGGCGTGGCTGTGCCAAAGCCGAAGCGATCGCAGCGTCAACCTCGGCCGCCTTGTTGCCAACCATGCGTTGCTGACCCTGCACGATTATTTGCGGGGTGTAGACCATCTTTTCGCGCGCATGATGGGCGTATTCTTTTTGGCGGGCGGTAAATTTCGGGCTTGCGAACTTGTCTTTCCAGCCCAGATAATCCCAGTAATCAACGTGAAGCGACAGCGCAATCAAACGCGGATCCGCGCTTAGCCTGGCCAAAATAGCGTCTGCAGGCGGGCAAGATGCGCAGCCTTGCGAGGTAAACAGCTCTACCACAACCGCGTCATTGGTTTGCGCATGCGCTGGGGTCGCAAACGCCAGCCATGCCGCGCAAACGGCTGTGAAAGCCTGGTTCATGATATCATTCCTGTTTCCCAACTCCTGACTATCTAACCAAATGGCGCCGCATGAGCCAATCAAGGTTTTGCGAGGCGGCGTTACAAAACACGCCCGGCCTGCCCCGACCCAACCAAACCGCTCTGCAAATAGGGACTGGATTTTCGGCATACTATTGCATACAAAGAGACGACTCCCTTGTTGTTTTGCGCAGGAACAGGCATTACGCTGGGGAAGATCACGACATTCACGCCCCAGCCAGGAGGTTAGACATGACCGTAACCGTCGGACATGACAGCACCAAAGCCCGCCGCACCCTTACCGCAGGCGGCTCCACCATCGCCTATTATTCAATCCCCGCCGCACAAGAAGCAGGGCTTGGCGATTTTGCCCGCCTTCCCGCCTCGCTCAAGGTGGTCTTGGAAAACATGCTCCGCTTCGAAGACGGCAAAACCGTCTCGGTGGAGGATATCAAGGCATTTGCCGAATGGGGTGCCAATGGCGGCAAAAACCCGCGCGAAATCGCCTATCGCCCGGCCCGTGTTCTGATGCAGGATTTTACCGGCGTGCCTGCCGTGGTTGATCTTGCCGCCATGCGTGACGGCATCATCGGCCTTGGCGGAAATGCCCAGCAAATCAACCCATTGGCCCCGGTTGACCTGGTCATCGACCACTCGGTCATGATTGATGAATTTGGCACCCCCCGCGCCTTTCAGCTGAACGTGGACCGCGAGTATGAACGGAACATGGAACGCTATACCTTTCCTGAAATGGGGGCAGAATGCGTTCAACAACTTCCGCGTTGTGCCGCCCGGCACCGGGATTTGCCACCAGGTGAACCTTGAATATCTGTCGCAAACCGTCTGGACTGACAAAGACCAGAATGGCCATGACATTGCCTATCCTGACACGCTGGTCGGCACTGACAGCCACACCACCATGGTCAACGGCCTTGCCGTTCTGGGCTGGGGTGTTGGCGGGATCGAGGCCGAGGCCGCAATGCTGGGCCAGCCGGTGTCGATGCTTATTCCCGAAGTGGTTGGTTTCAAGCTGACCGGCACGATGGTTGAAGGCACCACGGCCACCGACCTCGTGCTGAAAGTCGTTCAAATGCTGCGCCAGCACGGCGTTGTCAGCAAATTTGTCGAATTCTATGGCGACGGGCTTGACCGGCTGCCGCTGGCCGACCGTGCAACCATTGCCAACATGGCCCCGGAATATGGCGCAACCTGTGGCTTCTTCCCGATCGACAATGAAACCATTCGCTACCTGCGCAACACCGGCCGGGATGAGGCGCGCATCGAATTGGTCGAAGCCTATGCAAAGGCCAATGGCATGTGGCGCGATGCCGATTACGCCCCCATCTATACCTCGACACTGGAACTGGATATGGGCACGATTGTGCCCGCAATCTCCGGCCCCAAACGCCCACAGGATTTCGTAGCGCTGGACGTGGCTGCCTCTACTTTTGGGGCCTATGTCACCGGGCAGCGCAGTGAAAAGACGGTTCCCGAAAAGCAGAAGGTCCGCTGGGAAAGCGAAGGTGGTCAGCCCGCCCCCTGTGAAATTCCCGGCGACAAGGGCGATCACAAGCGCGGCTATGTTCAGACCGAAGACGGCCATTATCAATTGCATGATGGCTCTATTGTCATCGCCTCCATTACCTCTTGCACCAATACCTCAAACCCCTATGTGATGATCGGGGCCGGTCTGGTGGCGCGCAAGGCGCATGCAAAGGGTTTGACCCGCAAGCCTTGGGTGAAAACCTCGCTTGCCCCCGGCTCTCAGGTCGTCACTGAATATCTGGAAGCTGCCGATCTGCAAAAAGATCTCGATGCGATAGGCTTTAACCTTGTCGGCTATGGCTGCACCACTTGCATCGGCAACTCTGGCCCGCTGGACCCCGCGATTTCCAAGGCGATCAATGATTATGACCTGATCGCAACCTCGGTTCTGTCGGGCAACCGTAACTTTGAAGGGCGGATCAGCCCAGATGTCCGCGCCAACTATCTTGCCTCACCGCCGCTGGTGGTCGCTTATTCGCTGATCGGTGATATGAATATCGACATCACGACCGCCAGCCTCGGGAATGATCAGGATGGCAATCCAGTCTATCTGAAAGACATCTGGCCCACCAATGCCGAGATTGCAGAGCTGGTGGAACGCACCGTGACCCGCGCGGCCTTCCAAAAGAAATACGCTGATGTATTCAAGGGGGATGAAAAGTGGCAGGCTGTCCAGACCCCGGATTCGGAAACCTATGATTGGCCGGCAACCTCAACCTATATCCAGAACCCGCCCTATTTCCAGGGCATGTCCAAAACGCCGGGCGTGATTTCAGACATCAAGGGCGCACGGGTTCTGGCGCTTTTGGGGGATATGATCACGACTGACCACATCTCTCCTGCCGGGTCCTTTGCGCAATCTTCGCCTGCCGGGAAATACCTTGTGGAACGGCAAGTCCCCCCGCGCGAGTTCAACTCCTACGGGTCGCGGCGCGGCAACCATGAGGTGATGATGCGCGGCACCTTTGCCAATATCCGGATTAAAAACGAGATGTTGGACGGGGTTGAAGGCGGTTACACCAAAGGGCCGGATGGGGCGCAAACCTCTATCTTTGATGCGGCGATGGCGTATCAGGCGGCTGGCGTGCCGTTGGTGCTCTTTGGCGGCATCGAATATGGCGCAGGCTCCAGCCGTGACTGGGCGGCGAAAGGCACCGCTTTGCTGGGCGTCAAGGCCGTGATCGCGGAATCATTTGAACGCATTCACCGTTCCAACCTGGTCGGCATGGGTGTGATTCCGTTCGAGTTCACAGGCGGTGACACCCGCAAATCGCTTGGCCTGACCGGGGATGAGGTGATTGATATCCAAGGCCTGGAAGGTGATTTGAAGCCGCTTTCCATTGTTCCATGCCACATCACCTATGCAGATGGCAAAGCCAAAACCATCCAGATCAAATGCCGGATAGATACGGCAATTGAAAAGGAATATGTCGAACATGGCGGCGTGTTGCATTACGTGCTGCGCGATCTGGCAAAAGCCTCGTAAACCCGGCCCTGTTTGAAAAAACCGCTTCAAGCGCCCCTTCTGGGGCGCTTGTTGCATTCTGATGGCATGCGCCGCGCTTATTATGGTCTCATTAAGCTCTCAGATGCATAGTGAAGCTGTCATAAACCATAAAGGCAGCCCCGATGCGCGCAGCGTCTCCACCCGAACAATCCAAAATTGACATGCATCTCATGCATTGCAAACCCCGCCACGCGACTGCAGCACCACTGCCCTGGGGGCCAGCCCTCTTTGGCCTTGCCATGATCTTGGCCATGCAAACGCTGCTCTAGCGCGTTTAGGATACATCCTTGTTCCCCAATGACCCAAGCACGGGTAGCGCGGCAGGGTATTGGCGATTCAGGTTTCTTTTTCCGAAATGCGCTATGTCGTCACGTCCAGGCATCTGCGTGAAGGCATCGCTTTCTGTTCGGTAAAAAATATCCTCGGGGGGGCGGCGGTTTGCCTATGCAAACCGCCATGGGGGGCCGACAGCCCCCCTGATTTTTCGTCGAAAAATCGTTTTTACTGTGATGCTTCGGCAATCGCGGGTCGAATGCTGCGCTCCAACTCTGCAGCCGAAATCGGGCCCGAAAACCGCAGGATGATCCGCCCATCCCCGTTTATCACAAAGGTTTCCGGGACGCCTGTAATGCCCCAATCAATGGACATGGTGCGTTCATCCGCGCCAATCGCGGTATAGGGGTTGCCCATTTGGGTCAAAAAGCCCGTCGCATCTGCCACCCGGTCTTTGTAATTCACGCCGTAGATCACAACACCTTCTGCAGCAAGTTTTTCCAGCATCGGATGCTCGGCGCGACAGGGTGCGCACCAGCTTGCCCAGAAATTCACCAGTTTCACGCCAGGCGCCCGCAAATCCGCATCCGTGAACAAGGGGTAATCATTCAACTCAAGAACTGTCACCGCCGGGGCCAGCTTGCCCGTAAAGGCAGATGGCAGGTTATCGGGGTCTTCGCGGTTCATCCCAACGATAAACAACGCGGCCAACCCCGCAAACAGCACGGGTGGCAAAAACATCAACACCTTAGCCATGTTTTCTGCCTCCCGCCCGCGCTTCGACTTCGGCCAGGGCACGGCGCACCTTTGCGCTGCGCCACAGGCTCCAGCCAACCAAAATCACAATCAATGCGATTGAGACCGCATAAGACCCCAACACCGCACCTGCATATTTTCCAAGGCCAAAAACATCGCCCGCATAGGCCAAGAAAACATTCATCGGGTTTCCCGTCATCCCATCCGCTCCCGTGCAAGCAGCGCGCCCAAGCGTCGCGCCCGAATTTCTGTGCGTGTGCGCAGCAGGACCAAGCATAGAAACAGCAGCACAAAACCCGCTATACACACCAGCAACGGAAACCAGAATACATCCGCCACATTTTCTTTCTTGTCCAGCGACAGCGACGCGCCCTGATGCAGCCCCTGGTTCCAGAAGTTGACCGCATAGCGCGAAAGCAGGGCAAAAACCGACCCGACAATGCATAAAACCCCGGTCAGGTCGGCCGCCGTATCGGGGTTATCAACCGCCTGCCACAAGGCGATATAGCCCAGATAAAACAGCGCGAGGATCAAAAAGCTGGTCAGCCGCGGGTCCCAGGCCCACCACGTCCCCCACATCGGCTGGCCCCAAAGCGCGCCCGTTGCCAAGGCAATCAGCGTAAAGGTCAGCCCGATCGGTGCCGCCGCCTTGGCCGCCAGCGCCGAGACGTGATGCCGCCGGATAAGCCAGACCAAGGAGGCCACCAACATCATCACCCAGGCATTGATCGCCATCATCGCGGCGGGCACATGCAGGTAAATGATCTTGACGGTTGACCCTTGCTTATAGTCATCCGGTGTGCCGAAAAACCCCCAGGCCAGGCCGGTCACAAGGCACAACACCGAGGCCACCGTCACCACCGGCAAGACCCGGCGTGACAGTTGCATGAATTTTTGCGGATTTGCGTATTCCCAAAATGACATGGCGATTAGCTAGACTTTCCTTGTTGTGGCGGCAAGCTGTAACACAGTTTACTCACCTTAGATTGATACGGATTGCCGCAGCCGAGGCGAAAGGCAACAATGCCGCAGCCCCCGCCGTAATAGCCGTAAGCAGTGCCAGCGGCGTACCCGTGGCCATGCCCTCGGCCCCGCGTTTCACGACTTCGGCCCCGAAAATCAGCGTCGGCACATAAAGCGGCAGCACCAGCAAAGACAACAGCAACCCACCGCGCTTCAAGCCGACCGTCAGCGCGGCACCAAAAGCCCCGATGACCGACAGCGCCGGCGTGCCAACGGCCAAGGACACGACCAGCCAGACATATCCGCTTGCGGGGAGGTTCAACAACACGCCCAGGACCGGGGCGACCAGCGTCAGCGGCAGGCCGGTCACCGTCCAATGTGCCAGCGCCTTGATCGCAACCACGCCTTCCAGCGGGATCGGCGCGGTGACCAACAGGTCAAGCGAGCCATCTTCAAAATCCAGCGCAAACAGCCGGTCCAAGCTTAACAAGCACGCCAGCAACGCCCCAACCCACAGGATTCCCGGCGCAATCAGGGCCAAAACCGTGCTGTTTGGCCCCACGCCCAACGGCACCAACACCGCCACCAGCAAGAAAAATGCCAGCCCAAGGCCAAAGCCCCCCCCCCGCCCGCATCGCCAGCCGCATATCCCGGATCAGCAGCGCAATCATGCGAAATCCCCGCCGAAAACTGCGTCAAAGGCCCCGCCGGTTCCGCCCTCACCCGGCGCACGCGCCTTGAAGGGGCCCAGTTCCAGCACCTCGGCTTCCAGCCCAAGGTCGATATGGGTGGCAATCAGCACCGAACCGCCGCCCGCCAGATGCCCGCGCACCACATCACCGAACAGGGCCACCGAGGCCGTATCAAGCGAGACTGTCGGCTCATCCAGCACCCAGATCGGCCGCCCCGTTACCAGCAAACGCGCCAGCCCCAGGCGCCGCTTTTGCCCCGCCGAAAGATTAGCGGCCTGGCGGTCACGCAATTCGGCAAGATTCATGCGCAGCACCGCCTCCTCAACCGTTGCGGTGCCGTAAACCGCAGCCCAAAAGGCCAGATTCTCGGTCACGGTCAGCGTGGCTTTCAACCCGTCGGCATGGGCGGCATAGGCAATCGCCTCGCCTCCGACCGACACAGCGCCCGCAACAGCAGGCTGCAAACCTGCCACCGTGCGCAAAAGCGTGGTCTTGCCAATGCCATTCGGCCCACGCAGCACAAGGCCCCGGCCCGCAGACAAGGCAAAACTCACCCCCTCCAACACGGTTATACCCCCACGGGCAACGGCAAGCTGATCGACGTGCAATTCCATTGGCTACAGCCCTACCCCAAGCGCGCGCCCACGAAAAGGGTGCAGGCTGTCACAGCCTTTCCAAGCCGCCCCCCTCACAGCGGATCAATATCGCCAGCGGCCCGGCCCGCGTGGAAATCGGCGATAAAACCGGCCAGCCTGCCTGTGGCAATCGCGCCCCGCAAACCCGCCATAAGGTCTTGATAATAGCGCAAGTTATGCCATGTCAGCAGCATCGAGCCGATGATTTCGTCCGCCTTGATCACATGGTGCAGATAGGCGCGGGAATACTGACGGCAGGCGGGGCATTCGCAGGCCTCATCCAACGGGCGCGGGTCGTCCTTGTGCCGCGCGTTGCGCAGGTTCACCTGGCCGTGACGCGTCCAGCCCTGCCCGGTGCGGCCCGACCGCGACGGCAAAACGCAATCCATCATGTCAATGCCGCGCTCTACCGCGCCGACGATATCATCGGGCTTGCCTACCCCCATCAGATAGCGCGGCTTGTCTTCGGGCAGCATCCCCGGCGCATAATCCAGCACGCCAAACATCGCCTCTTGCCCTTCGCCCACCGCCAAGCCGCCAACGGCATAGCCATCAAATTCAATGGCCCGCAACGCCTCGGCACTTTCGGCGCGCAAGTGCTGTGTCACCCCGCCTTGCTGAATCCCGAACAGCGCGTGCCCCGGCCGGTCGCCAAAGGCATCGCGTGACCGCTGCGCCCAACGCATCGACAAGGCCATGGATTTCGCCACCTCGGCCTCTGTCGCAGGCAGCGCCGGGCATTCGTCAAAACACATCACGATGTCCGAACCGAGCAGCTTTTGAATCTCCATACTGCGCTCGGGGCTAAGCATATGTTTGGAGCCGTCAATATGGCTGGAAAAGCGCACGCCTTCCTCGGTCAACTTGCGCAGGGATGCCAGGCTCATCACCTGAAACCCGCCCGAATCCGTCAAAATGGGCCGGTCCCAGTTCATGAACCTGTGCAGCCCGCCAAGCGCCGCAATCCGTTCTGCCGTAGGCCGCAACATCAGATGATAGGTGTTGCCCAGCAAAATATCGGCCCCGGTGGCGCGCACCGATTCCGGCAGCATCGCCTTTACTGTGGCGGCGGTCCCGACGGGCATGAACGCAGGCGTGCGGATCGCCCCCCGCGGGGTTGAAATCACCCCTTGGCGCGCGCGCCCATCGCGGGCCTGAATGTCAAAGCTGAACCGTTGTGTCATGCGCTGCCCCTTTTACCGCCCCCCTTTTGCAGCGCCGCGCAGCAAAAGCCAAGCCTTGCAACGCCGACCAATTGCGCCAATGTTGGGCCAACCCCTGCATGAGGCCCGACCATGACAGAACCCCGCCTTCGTTTGCGCCTTCACTTCGGGCCCGGCTCCATGTTCGGGCCGGGGCGCGCTGATTTGCTGGAGGCGATTGCGGCGCATGGCTCCATTTCCGCTGCGGGGCGCCAAATGGGCATGAGCTATCGGCGCGCATGGACATTGGTCGAGGCGCTGAACGCCGGCTTTTCTGCCCCTCTGGTCGATAGCAGCCGGGGCGGCGCAGCCGGTGGCGGGGCAAAACTGACCGCAGAAGGCCTGGCTGTGCTGGCGCATTACCGCAAGCTGGAAATGACCCTGGCCGAGGCGGGCGCAGCGGAAATCGCCGCCCTGCAACAGCTTGCCTGCGCTATTCCCACCCGGAAATAACGCTTGCGGAAAGCTCTGAGATTGTCGATATATCCACCCGAACATATCGAAACCAAAGGAAATGCCCGTGTACCGTCCAGCCCTTGCGCTCTTGTTGCTTGCCACCCCTGCCCATGCCGAGGTTGCGCTTGCGGCGGTCGCTGCCAATTTTGCCACCGCAGCCCAGGAATTGGCCGAAGGTTTCCAGCGGGAAACCGGGCATGAGGTGCAGGTGACCGTCGGTTCCACCGGCAAGCTTTACGCGCAGATTTCCCAGGGCGCGCCCTTTGATCTGTTGCTATCCGCCGATGCGGCAACCCCGGCCAAGCTGCAAGCCGAAGGCCATGGCACCGCAACCCCCTATGCGTTTGGCGTGCTGACCCTTTGGGCCCCCGGCGCTGCGGGCACTACCCCAGCCCTTGTGTTGCAAGACGAAGCCACGCGCCATATCGCCATCGCCAACCCCGATCTGGCCCCTTACGGTGTCGCCGCAAAAGCCGCGCTGATCAAAATGGGGCTTTTTGACGCTATCGCCGATAAGATCGTCATGGGGCAAAACATCGGCCAAACCTTTGCTTTGGTGCAATCGGGCGCCGCCGAGGCGGGATTCATCGCAAAATCGGCTTTGGCGGCTGATGCCACAGGCTATATCTGGGATGTCTCAACCGAGCTGTACCCCCCGATTCAGCAAGATGCGATTGTTTTGAAACATGGCAGCACCAACAAGGCCGCCCTGGGCTTTCTTGGCTATCTCGCCTCGGACGCGGGGCGCGCGGTGATTGCCAAATTCGGCTATGGCCTGCCATGACGCTGCCCGATCTTGGCCCGCTTTGGCTGACCTTGCAATTGGCCGCGATCACCACAGCCTTGCTGCTGGGGTTTGGCGCGCCTTTGGCATGGTGGCTGGCGCGAACACGCTCTCGCCTTAAACCCATGGTCGAGGCGCTGACCGCCCTGCCCCTGGTCCTGCCCCCCACCGTTCTGGGGTTTTACCTGTTGATCCTGTTCAGCCCGAATTCCAGCTTTGGCGGGTTTTGGGTGCGGGTCACGGGCGAAACCCTGACCTTTTCCTTCATTGGCCTGGTCATCGCCTCGATGCTTTATTCGCTGCCCTTCATGGTGCAGCCCTTGCAATCGGCGTTTGAGGCGGTTGGCCGCGCACCGCTAGAGGCCGCCGCCATGCTGCGCGCCTCGCCGCTGGATCGGTTTTTCACCGTGGCAGTCCCGATGGCAAAGCGCGGCTTTCTGACCGCGATCGTTCTGAGTTTCACCCATACTTTGGGCGAGTTTGGCGTTGTGTTGATGGTAGGCGGCAATATTCCGGGCAAAACCAAGGTGATTTCCATCGCGATATATGAGCATGTAGAAACCATAAATTACGCCGATGCCCATGTGCTGGCGGCAATTTTGCTGGTGTTTTCCTTTGTGACCTTGCTGCTGGTTTACAGTGTGAACCGTCAGTTTCGCAGCGCGGGGCTGGGCTGATGCTGTCACTTGATGTCACGCTGGCCTTTCGCGGCTTTGATCTGTCGGTACGCCACGCCCTGCCAATAACCGGGCTGACGGCACTGTTTGGGCGCTCTGGCTCTGGCAAATCGACGCTGTTGCGCGTCATTGCAGGGCTGGAACCCAGCGCAAAGGGCCGTGTGGCCTGGCAAGATTATGTCTGGCAAGACGGCCGCCATTTCACCCCCGCCCACAAACGCGGGCTTGGCTATGTATTTCAAGATACACGGCTTTTTCCGCATCTGACGGTGGCACAAAACCTGTCTTACGCCGATAGGCGCGCCCATGGCCTGCCCGGCCCCGGCATGGCCGATATCATCGCAGCGCTTGACCTTGGGCCCTTGCTGGCCCGCCAGCCCACCAGCCTTTCGGGCGGCGAGGCATCGCGCGCCGCCATTGGTCGCGCCCTGCTGACACGGCCGCGAATGTTGTTGATGGATGAACCGCTTGCAGCGCTGGACGAGGCGCGAAAGGCTGAAATTCTGCCCTATCTTGAACGGTTGCGCGACCAGATCGGCACACCCATCCTTTACGTCAGCCATAATATGGCCGAGGTCGCGCGCCTTGCCACCCATCTGATGCTGATCGACGCGGGCCGCATCACCCATCACGGCCCGGTCGAGGTACTGTTGTCAGACCCCGGCATTGCCCCCGCACTTGGCCTGCGCGAAGCGGGCGCGGTGATCGAGACCACGCTGACCCACCAGCACGAAGACGGGTTAAGCCAGCTTGCCACTTCGGCAGGCCCCCTGCTGCTGCCACGCATAGAGGCCGCGCTGGGCAGCCGCATCCGCGTCCGTATCCTGGCGCAGGATGTGATTTTGTCGCGCAGCCGCCCCACGGGCCTATCCGCGCTCAACATCCTGCCCGCCACCGTCACCGACCTGCGCACCGGCAGCGGCCCCGGCGCTTTGGTCCAGCTTCGCCTCGGGCAAGGCCACATCCTTGCCCGTATCACCCGCCGTTCGGCCAGTGATCTGGGCCTTGCACCCGGCACTGATTGCTTTGCCATTCTGAAATCGGTCGCCGTCGCGCGTGCCAATATCGGGACCGTATTGCCAAAATAGCCGTCCCCCACTTGTGGCCGATACAAATCTTTAGCGCCTTTCCCTTGCACCCTGTAGCGTTATGTTCCATCACTCGGATGACACAAACACACCGGACCTCTCAATCAAGCAGGCCATCCGGTACACGTAAGGAAATGGGCAAACCTATGGTTGATGCGATGATGAAACCCACCGAAGAAATCTCTGTGCGTGAGGTTTTCGGGATCGACACCGATATGAAGATCAAAGGCTTTGCCGAGGCCACCGACCGCGTGCCCGTGATCGACCCGACCTATAAATTTGATCCTGATACGACTTTGGCAATTCTCGCAGGTTTTGGCTATAATCGCCGCGTGATGATCCAGGGCTATCACGGCACCGGCAAATCAACGCATATCGAACAGGTCGGCGCGCGGCTTAACTGGCCCACCGTGCGCGTGAACCTTGACAGCCATATCAGCCGGATCGACCTGATCGGCAAAGACGCGATCAAGCTGCGCGATGGCAAACAGGTCACCGAGTTTCACGAAGGCATCCTGCCCTGGGCGCTGCGCAACCCGGTGGCGATTGTGTTTGACGAATATGATGCTGGCCGCGCCGATGTGATGTTCGTCATCCAGCGCGTGCTGGAACATGACGGCAAGCTGACGCTGCTGGACCAGAACGAAATCATCACCCCGCACCCGTCCTTCCGCCTGTTTGCCACCGCCAACACCGTGGGCCTTGGCGATACCACCGGCCTTTATCACGGCACCCAACAGATCAACCAGGCCCAGATGGACCGCTGGTCGCTGGTCGCCACGCTGAACTACCTGTCGCATGATGCCGAGGCCGCAATCGTGCTGGCCAAGAACCCGCATTACAACACCGAAAAAGGCCGCAAGGATATTTCCCAGATGGTTTCGGTTGCTGACCTGACCCGCACGGCGTTTATGAACGGCGATCTTTCGACCGTGATGTCACCGCGCACCGTGATCACATGGGCCGAAAACGCCCGTATTTTCAAGAACATCGGCTACGCCTTCCGCCTGACATTCCTGAACAAATGCGATGAATTGGAACGCCAGACCGTGGCCGAATTCTACCAGCGCTGCTTTGCCGAGGAACTGCCGGAATCAGCGGCCAGTATGGCGATGCGATAACGTAGGGCGGGTTTACCCGGCCGTCACCGGAATGGCGGGGTAAACCCGCCCTACAGGGGCAGAAGAAATGACCAAACCCACCGATAACCCCGCCGATCCGTTCAAAAAAGCCTTGGCCGAGGCGACCAAGGTCATGGCCAATGACCCGGAAATGACCGTCACCTATTCGGTGGACCCGTCGGGCATGACCAAGGAAGGCGTGCGCCTGCCGCAGGTCAGCCGCCGCATGACCCGCGATGAGGTGCTTTTGGCCCGCGGCACCGCCGATGCTTTCGCGCTGCGCCGCAAGTTCCACAATGAGGCGACGGCGACGAAATACGCCCCCACCGGCACCCTCGCCCGCGACATTTATGACGCGATGGAAACCGCGCGCTGTGAGGCCGTGGGCGCGCGCGCCATGCCCGGCACCGCGGGCAATATCGACGCCAAGATCGCGCATGAAGCCGCGCGCAAAGGCTACGCCGAGATTACCCAGGCCGCCGATGCGCCCTTGCCCGTGGCCGCAGGCTATCTTGTGCGCCATCTGGCCACCGGGCGCGACCTGCCCAAAGGCGCGGATAACGTGATGAACCTTTGGCGCGGGTTTATTGAAGATAGCGCATCCAAGACCCTGCAAAACCTCGACCATGTGCTGACCGATCAAGCCGCCTTTGCCCGCCTTGCGCGCAAGGTGATTGCCGACCTCGGCTATGGCGACCAACTGGGCGACGACCCCGATACCCAGGAAGAGGATGAAGACTCGGGCGATGACGCCCAGCAAGATCAGGAACAGCAAGACAGCACCGGCGAAGACGATAGCGAGGATGAAAACTCTGACGCAGCACCCGAGCAAAGTCAGGAAGAACAGCAAGACGCGTCCCAAGCCCAGGTGTCCGAAGACGACATGTCGGATATGGAGCAGGGCGAAGAGGCGGAAATGCCCGAAGGCGAGGCCCCGATGGAGCCACCGCCCCCCGCGCCGCATTCCGATGCCGATCCGAACTATGCCGTCTATACCACTGATTACGATGAGGAAATTCGCGCCGAAGATCTGGCCGAAACGGTCGAACTCGAACGCCTGCGCGCCTATCTTGACCAGCAGCTTGAACCGTTGAAGGGTGCGGTCAGTCGTTTGGCGAACAAGCTGCAACGCCGCCTGCAGGCCCAGCAAAACCGAAGCTGGCTGTTTGACCTTGAGGAAGGCACGCTTGACGCTGGCCGCCTTGCCCGTGTGGTCGCAAACCCCACGACACCGCTGTCCTTCAAGCAAGAAAAAGACACCGAGTTTCGTGATACCTGCGTGACGCTGCTCTTGGATAACTCCGGCTCTATGCGGGGCCGTCCGATTTCCATTGCCGCGATCTGTGCTGATGTTTTGGCGCGCACGCTGGAGCGGTGCAGCGTGAAAGTGGAAATCCTGGGCTTTACCACCCGCGCGTGGAAAGGTGGGCAAAGCCGGGAACGCTGGCTGACCTCTGGCCGGGTGCAGCAACCCGGCCGCCTGAATGATCTGCGCCATATCATCTATAAATCTGCCGATGCGCCCTGGCGGCGCGCGCGGCCAAATCTTGGCCTGATGATGAAAGAGGGTCTGCTGAAGGAAAACATCGACGGCGAGGCGCTGGAATGGGCGCACAGGCGGATGATGGCGCGCCCCGAGGCGCGCAAGATCCTGATGGTCATTTCCGATGGCGCGCCGGTTGACGACTTAACCTTATCCGTTAACCCCGCGAATTATCTGGAAAAACACCTGCGCGACGTGATCGCAATGGTGGAACGCAAAAAGGCGGTGGAACTGATCGCCATTGGCATCGGCCATGATGTGACGCGCTATTACAACCGCGCTGTCACCATCACCGATGTTGAACAATTGGCGGGGGCAATGACCGAGCAACTGGCAGGCCTTTTCGACACCGATCCGCGCAAGCGTGCGCGTGTGTTGGGCATGCGAAAGGTCGGCTGATGTTTCAAAGTTTCACCGCCACCGCTACCCCCGCCCAGGGCCCTGCCCGGCTTGCACAGTTGCGCCGCGTTTTGGCTGCCGAAGGCTTGGCTGGCTTTGTCATTCCCCGCGCCGATGCCCACCAAGGCGAATATGTCGCGCCGCGCGATGAGCGATTGCAATGGCTGACCGGCTTTACCGGATCAGCCGGGTTTTGCATCGTCTTGCCAGACAAGGCGGGCGTGTTCGTGGATGGCCGCTACCGCACGCAGGTAAAAAGCCAGGTCGATCTGGCGCATTTCACGCCCATAGCCTGGCCCGATACCAAGCCCGGCCCTTGGATTGCCGAACATCTGGCACAGGGCAACATTGGCTTTGACCCATGGCTTCACACCGCCGATGAGATCGCGGCAATTGAAAAGGCACTTGAAGGAACGCCCGTAACCCTTTCTCCTAAAAAGAATTTCATTGATACGATCTGGCTTGATCAACCAGAATCCCCTATGGGAAAGGCCTTTGTCCAGGCGGATGCCCTTGCGGGCAAGACCAGCGCGGAAAAGCGCGATGCCTTGGCTGCCGAATTGCGCAAAGCCCAGCAGCCGGCGATGGTCATTACCCTGCCGGATTCGCTTTGCTGGCTGTTGAACATCCGGGGTGCGGATGTGCCCCGCAACCCGATCTTGCACGGTTTTGCCATTCTTTATGACGATGCCCGTGTAACCCTTTTTGCCGAGCCGGAAAAATTTGATGATGCCACCCGTGCCCACCTTGGCCCGCAGGTGAAAATCCGCCCCTCGGGTGCCTTTGTTCCTGCGCTGCACATCTTGCAAGGCCCGGTGCGGGTTGATCGGTCCACCGCCCCGCTTGCGGTATCGCTGGAACTGGCAGACGCGGGGGTAGAGGTGGCTTGGGGAGACGACCTTTGCCGCCTGCCCAAAGCCTGCAAAACCGAGGCCGAGATTGCGGCGACGCGTGCGGCGCATCTGCGTGACGGCGCGGCCATGGTCGAATTTCTGTGCTGGCTGGATGCCGAGGCCCCGAAGGGCGGGCTGACGGAAATTGACGTGGTGACAGCGCTCGAATTGTTTCGGCGTGCCACCAACCAATTGCATGACATCAGCTTTGACACCATTTGCGGCGCCGGTGCGCATGGCGCAATCATGCATTACCGTGTGACCGAGGCCAGCAACCGCGCAATAACGCCGGGTGAGTTGTTGCTGGTGGATAGCGGCGCGCAATATGTAGATGGCACCACCGACATCACCCGCACCATGGCAATAGGGCCCGTGCCCGAGGGCGCCGCGGCGGCCTATACGCGCGTGTTGCAAGGGATGATTGCAATTTCCCGCGCCCGCTGGCCGCGCGGCCTTGCGGGGCGTGATCTGGACCCGCTGGCGCGCTATCCGCTCTGGCTTGCCGGGATGGATTTCGACCATGGCACGGGGCACGGGGTTGGCGCGTTCTTGTCGGTTCACGAAGGCCCGCAACGGATCAGCAAACTGTCCGAAGTGCCTTTGCAACCGGGGATGATCTTGTCAAATGAACCGGGCTATTACCGCGAGGGGGCCTTTGGTATCCGCTTGGAAAACCTGATCGTCGTTACCCCGGCCGCCAAACTGGCCGATGACCGCGATCAGCTTTGCTTTGAAACCCTGACCTTTGTCCCCCTCGATCGGCGGTTGATTGACCTGGCCCTGCTTGCCCCCGGCGAGCGTGCCTGGCTGAATAGCTATCACGCAGCGGTGGCGGCGAAACTTGCTGACCGGCTGTCACAGGCCGCGCGGGCATGGCTGGCCCAGGCGACCGCGCCAGTTTAGCCGCAAAAATCAGTCAGCCGCGCGCCATTTCGGCCGCCGCCGTGTCTCGAATACGCTCGACCATGGCGCGCACCCCGTTTGAGCGCTGCGAAGACAGATGCGCATCCAGCCCCAGCCGGCCAAGCTCTGCCGGGGCATCAATCGCCATCACCTGCGCCACCGTCACCCCGCTGTAAAGCGCGTGTAGCACCGCGATCAACCCGCGTACAATCATCGCATCACTTTCACCGGCAAAATCAAAGACGGCTTCCGCACCCTGCCCCGCAATCATCGGGCGCAACCAGACCTGACTGGCGCAGCCGTCAACCTTCAACGCCGGCACTTTGAACGCGGCCTCAAGCGGTGGCATTTCCTTGCCCAGGGCGATCACATGTCGATAGCGATCTTCCCAATCGTCCAGAAATTCAAAAGTTTCGGCAATTTCTTCAAAGGCGGCGCTGGCCATGGCGTCTGCTCCGGTTACAAGTTGGGCTAGGGGTAACGGCTTTGGTGGCCAAGGTCCAGCTTATGCCTGAATTTCATCGCAGCAAGTGCTTTTCAAATGCTCCGCTATGGGCTACCCAAGAGACAGAGTTGAACGGGAAAAACAGCAATGAACACACCGCTGATCGCAGCCCTTTGCGCAACATTGGCCCTTGGGGGCTGTTCCAGTATCGGCAAGTCGCGCCTGAACCCATTCAACTGGTTCGGCGGGTCCGAAGAAACCATGGTGACGCCAGCCGGCGAAAAACCTGCGGATGGCCGTTTGCTGGTGGCACAGGTCGTTGATATGAAACTGGAGAAAATGCCAGGCGGCGTGATTGTGCGCGCAACCGGGCTGCCCCCGACCCAAGGCTATTGGGAGGCAGAGCTTGTGGCGCGCCCGGTTGAAGATGGCACCATCATCTATGATTTCCGCGTTTTTCCGCCGCTTGCACAGAACCCCGTCTCAACCCAGCAATCGCGTGAAATCACCGTGGGCGCCTATTTGTCGAATGTGAAACTTGACACAATCCGCCAGATCACCGTGCAAGGTGCCAGCAACGCCCGAACCAGCCGCCGATAAGGCGTTTCGTCTGACAGCAAAGATTTCAACGCGTTATGTGATACATCTTGTTGCAAGCCAAAGGCGAAACGCGACCATCGTTTCCCTGGCTGCGGGTTCTTGGCGAAAATGCGGGCGCTCGGGCAAAATTCCTGCGCTGTTATTTCGGCCTGTCTTCCAGGCGCAACGGCAGGCTTACGCGAAACGCAGCGCCCCACTGCCCCGGCAAGTAAGTGATGGTGCCACCAAGATTGGCCATCACCTCGCGGCAGATTGCAAGCCCAAGCCCGGCCCCGCCAGCCTTGGTCTGATCCGTGAGGCGCGAGAACTTCTCGAATATCAGCGCTTGTTTATCCTTTGGAATACCGCTGCCGTTGTCGATGAAATCCACCGTCACGCGCCCGCCCTTGCGCCGCACAGATATCCGCAGCTCGGGGTTTTCGGCATTGCAGTATTTCCGTGAGTTGGAAATCAGGTTTATGAAAACCTGCGTCAAACGGTCACTATCGGTTCTTAGAAAAATGTCTTCGGCAGGCAAATCCCGGTAAATCACAAAACGGCGCTCGGGGCGGGTATGGCTTGCCGCTCCCATCGCCCGGTCAATCATCCCGCGCAGATTGCTCAGATCCAGGTTCAACTGCACCGTACCGCTTTCCAAAACGCTCAGGTCCAACAAATCATCCAAAAGCCGGGTCAGACGTTTGGTTTCATCATGAATAATCTTGCCGTATTTCGTTACCAGTTCACCCGGCAAATCGCCCTCGGTCAGAATTTCGGAAAATGCCCAAATCGAGGTCATCGGCGTGCGCAATTCATGGCTGATCTGGCTTAGAAACGCGTCTTTTTGTACCGAAAGCTGGGTCAGTTTGTCATTGGCATCCCGCAGCTGTCTGGCCGTTCGGGTCAAGGTATCCTGCTGTTCTTCCAGTTTTGCCGAATATTCCATGATTTGCGCCGCCTCATTGGCAACCGCCATCAGGTCCTCGACCGAGACGGCCGCGCGCCCCGCAATCTGGGCAATCATCGCATGTGCCGTCGCAGCCCCAACCGAGCCGGCAAGCCTGCGCTCCAGTTGCTCGACAAATCCGGCGGTCGGGTCGGGCAGGTAACCGCTTTTGCCCTGTGCCGCCGCCTGCGTCTCAAAAAAGGCCAGGGCCTCATCATCGCCCAATATCCGCTGGGCCATCACCAGCAGGTCTTCGGCCCCGGCCGCCCCCTGCGCCGACCAGCCTTGCGCGTTGCCCGGCTCCGACTCGAACGCGTTGATAAAGGCGGCCGCCTGCACGCGTTCAACCGGGTTGGGGAACGTCAACAGCGACCCCGCACAAAAGACCAGCGTATTCAGCGCAATCGACCAGAACAGCGCATGGATCAGCGGGTCAATGCCCGTCACGCCAAACAGGGCTTGCGGGCGCAGCCAGCCGATACCAAACGGGCCATGTGCCAGCACCTGCGCTGACAGCACCCCATCCGTTCCGAAAGATGGCAAAAACAGCGCATAGGCCCAAATGGCAAAGCCAATGCACAGGCCCAAAATCGCCCCCGTGCGCGTGGCCCCGCGCCAGAATATGCCCCCCATCATCGCGGGCAATATCTGCGCCACCCCGACAAAAGAGATCAACCCGATAGAGGCCAGGGCCGCCGAGCCGCCCGAGCCGCGATAATAAAAATACCCCAACGCCAATATCGCCACGATGGACAAGCGCCGCGACAGCAGCACCAGGCGCCGTACATCCCCCGGAACCGCCTTGCCCGCACGCAAGGACAGCCAGAACGGCATCACGATATGGTTTGACATCATCGTCGCCAAGGCAATCGCTGCCACAATCACCATCGAAGTCGCACTGGAAAATCCGCCAAGAAAAGCCAGCATCGCCAAGCCGCCCTGCCCCTGACTTAGCGGTACGGTCAGCACAAACAGATCCGGGTTCGAGCCCTCTGGCATCAGTTCCAGCCCGACCACCGCGATTGGCACCACGAACAGGCTCATCAGCATGACGTAAAGTGGAAAGGCCCAGCTTGCGGTCGCCAAATGGCGCTCATCGCTGTTTTCCACGACCAGAACCTGAAACATACGCGGCAAACAGATCACCGCCGCCGCCGACAGAAAAATAAGCCCGCTCCAGCGCGAGGGTTTCATATGCCATTCGGCCAGATCACTGGCATCAATCCGCGCCAGAATATCGCGCGGCCCATCGGCAATGCCCCAAACGACAAAGGCGCCAACCGCCACCAGGGCCACCAGCTTTACCACCGCCTCTACCGCAATCGCGGTCACGACGCCGGTGTGCTGCTCATTCGCATCAAGGTTTCGGGTGCCGAACAAAATGGTGAACACCGCCAGACCAGCCGTCACCCAAACGGAGGTGGCATCGCCGTCGGGCTTGGCCCACCCATCTGCCGTGGCACTGGCAAACACCCCGAACGACAGCGTAACCGATTGCAGTTGCAGTGCAATATAAGGGGTTGCTGCGGTCACGCACATCACCGTGACAATCACCCCCAGCAGGTTTGATTTGCCATAGCGGCTTGAAATCAGATCCGCGATCGAGGTGACATGATGCTGTCGCCCGATCCGCACCAGCTTGCGCAGCACCCACCACCAGCCGACAAAAACAATCGTCGGGCCAAGGTAAATCGTCAGATATTCCAGCCCTGACCGCGCCGCATAGCCCACCGCGCCGTAAAACGTCCAGGCCGTGCAATAAACCGACAGCGACAACGTATACACCACGGGCGAGCGCAACCAGCCCGCAGCCCCCAGCGCCGCCCGCCGTTCCACCACAAAGGCAACGGAAAACAGAAAGATCACATATGACAGCGCCGCAATGACAAGCAGGTTAAACGGCATCTCAGCGCGGGCCTTTGACGGGGGGCGGCGGGGCGGGTTTGACGGCATCGGCCTCATCCGACAGCCGGCGCGCAATGATGGCCGCAGCCACGATCAGGAACAGCCAAACCAGAAACAGATAAATGCCATCGCTTCCCGTCTGTCGCAGGTCACTGGTTTCTTCGCCCCATAGCATCGGCAGAAAGATCAAAAACAACGCCATGACCGGCAGCAACCGTGCCACATCCCGCAACCGGCGCTGACGATAGCCCTGCGGCGGCAAGAACAAGGGCCTTTTCATTCTGCCACCTTGCCCGCATCACCGCTTTCGCCCTGTGCCAGGCTCCGGACTGCCGCCAGAATATCGGCATTTGAAAAAGGTTTGGTTATGAACATATCCGCCCCGAACTGCTGGGCGGCATCACGATCACGGCCCTGGCTTTTGGCCGTCAGCATCAAGACAGGCAACGCCGCACATTCTGGCAACTGCCGCAATTGGCCAAGAATATCATAGCCGCTTTGCCCCGGCAGCATCACATCCAAAATCAAGACATCGGGTCGCAGGCGGTTCACTTGCGCCACCGCATCCGCCCCATTGGCATGCGTGCTGACCTGCCAGCCATCCCGGTTCAAAATAAAGCGGATCGCCTCTGCGATATTCGGCTCATCTTCAATAAGCAAGACATGTCGCCCCATAGGCTTTCGCTGGCCTCCCCTGACCGTGCATCTTTTGACTATTGCGGGTTCCGACCCGGCTGTCAAAACCGATTACGCTGTTTGCGGGATGATCGACGGCTCTCGGCGCGCGATACAGCCCGCCCGCGGACAAATCCGGCAGGTGCTGCCGACTGGCAGTGCCGCCCCGGCCTCCGAGCCACCCGCAGCAGGGCCGCGCTTGCTGATCAACATTGCCCCGGTCCGCAGCTCTGGCCCGGCAATCCCTTGCGGATAGGTTGCGGCACAAAAGGCCCGCAGGAAAAACTGCTGCGGCACCATTCCCGGCATTTCAACCAAAGCCGCAACCGGCTGCGAAGGCCGCGACAGCGCAGAATAAAGCGGCCAGAGCGGGCAAGCCGCGCCATGGCGCGGCACCGAAAACCCCTCAACGCGCTTGCACACAAGCAACGCGCCCGAACCGTCGCACATCACCAGGCCGTCCGTCGCACCCTTGCGAAACGCAAGCCTGCGAAATACCGCCAACACATCGCAGCCAAACCGCCGGGCCAACCGCAACGGGTCGCCCTGCGCATCCTGGGCCAGGGCGGCCTCGAACGCGGCCAATGGCAGGCGCTTTGCATCTTGCGCCGCCTGCTCCACCCAATCTTGGGCAAGCGAGCGGGCCGCAGCCGAGGCAAGCGCGGCGATGTCAGCCGCCAATGCCTGCGGCCCGCCACCGCCCAGCTCCAACGCATCGAAATGCCAATGGTTTTCGGCAAGCCAGGACTCCAGCTCTTCTTGTGGCGCGGTGGCACCAGTATCTGCCGCCTGCTCTGATCCATCCAGATAGGCAACCAAGGCCTCGGCCCCAACGGCCAGACGCTCACTATCCGCGTGCAGATTGCCATGAAACCGCGCGCGCCATTCGGGTTCGATATCCTCGGTCTCGGCCAAGATCGCTGCGGTAGAGCGCACAGAACTGACCGCCGAAAGCACCTCATGCAGCGCCAGCGACAAATGCGGATCATGGCTGATGCGGTCATTCAACGCCGCGACCATCCGCTCCAGATGTCCGATGCGGCGGTATTGTTCGGCCAACAAATCGGCCCAGCCCGGAAACCGCCCCAACAGCTCGTCAATCCGGTCCAGCTCGGGTTTGGAACCAAGGCCCAGCAACGCCGCCGCCCGCATATCCTGCGCCGCCCCGCCTTCGGCGCCCTCGGCCAAAAGCGCCGGTTCCACCCCCAGCCCGGTCGCAAGCCTGCCCAAAATCGCATCACTGATCCGCCGACGGTTATGCTCGATCAGGTTCAGGTATGAGGCCGATATGCCCACAGCCCGCGCCAAATCCGCCTGTGCAATTCCCGCCGCAAGGCGTCGCTCGCGCACGCGGCTTCCTGTCAACGCCGTCAACGACATAGCCAACCCCATTTGTGTAAATCACAGTTTACACCACCGACACGGGTTTACAAACGCGGCAAACACGCCGCTTCGGGCCGATTTTACGCCTTGCGCCCCTGCCGCACTGAAAAGGGGTGCGCCTTTGACAGGCACACCCCCAGCACCGCATCCCAGAGACAGCTTACTTCAGCGCCTTGTCGCTGATCGCCGTGGTATAAGCGCCCTCGGGGGCCTTTGAAATAACCGGGTCAGAGCCGCCACCAAGCAAGGTCGCAACCGTGCGGTCATAATCAGCGATGTTCAAAGCCCCGTTTGACCCTGCGGTCAGCTTTGCCACTTCGGCCATCATTCGCTTTTGGTGGCTTTCGGTTTGCGCGCCCGTCTCGTCATTATCCAGAACGATCATCGCGGCTTCGTCCGTATTTTCCTCGGCATATTTCCAACCTTTCATGCTTGCCCGCACGAAACGCACCATCTTATCCTCAAACGCCGGGTCTGCCAGATTGGCCTCCAGCACATAAAGCCCGTCTTCCAGCGTCGCCACGCCCTGATCTTCATATTTGAATGTCACCAGATCATCCGCCGCAATCCCTGCGTCAATCACCTGCCAATATTCATTATAGGTCATGGTCGAAATACAGGCCGCCTGCTTTTGCAACAGCGGATCGACGTTGAAACCCTGCTTCAGCACCTCAACCCCATCCGCGCCGCCTGTGGTCGGAATACCCAAGGTGCTCATCCAGCTCAGGAACGGGTATTCGTTGCCATAAAACCAAACCCCCAGGGTCTTGCCCTTGAAATCATCGGGGCTCGTGACGCCGCTTTCCTTCAGACAGGTCAGCATCATGCCCGAGGATTTGAACGGCTGCGCAATATTCACCACCGGCGCGCCCTGTTCGCGCGCGGCCAGTGCCGAAGGCATCCAATCAACCATCACATCCGCGCCGCCGCCCATCAGCACCTGAACCGGGGCCACATCCGGCCCGCCCGGCTTGATGGTGACGTTCAGCCCCTCTTCCTCATAAAACCCTTTTTCCAGCGCCACATAATAACCGCCAAACTGCGCCTGCGTGACCCATTTCAACTGCAAGGTCACATCATCTGCCGCATAGGCAGCGCTACCCAAAAGCATCGCCGCAATTGAACCTGTTACCAGTCTTTTCATTTTACTCTCCCTGTTGGACCTCAACGGCCTCTCTGTGAAGGGTGCCAAAACGTCACCCCTTTTTCTATCATGGCAACGACACCATAAAACGCCGATCCCGCCATCGCCGCCACCGCAATTTCGGACCAAACCATGTCAAGCCCAAGCCGCCCGACCTCGGTCGAAATCCGAAAGCCCATGCCCTGCGTCGGGCTGCCGAAAAACTCGGCCACAATCGCCCCGATCATCGCCAGCGTGGTTGCAATCTTCAACCCATTGAAGATGAAAGGCATCGCCGCAGGCAAGCGCAGTTTGAACAGGTTTTGTGTATAGCTTGCCGAATAGGTCGCCATCAGGTCGCGCTGCATCTTGTCGCTGGCCCGCAGCCCTTCAACCGTGTTCACCAGCATCGGGAAAAATACCATCACCACGACCACCGCCGCCTTGGAGTGCCAGTCAAAGCCGAACCACATCACCAAAATCGGCGCGATGCCAACAATCGGCAAAGCGGCGACGAAATTGCCCACCGGCAGCAAACCACGCTGCAAAAACTCAGACCGATCTACCGCTATCGCGGTCAAAACCGCCGCACTACAGCCGATCAAATAGCCCGTCAGCGCGCCCTTGACGAAGGTTTGCAAGAAATCGCCCCAAAGCACCTCCAAACTTCCGAAAAATCGCGTCGCAATCGCGCTTGGCGGTGGCAGAATGACGGGCGAAACCCCGGTTCCCAGCACCATAACCTCCCAAAGCCACAGCAAAGTCGCGCCGAACACCAAAGGGATGGCAAGGTTGACGGCCCGCGCAATCGACCGGCTGCGCGGCCGCGCCTCGGCCAGCAGGGCAACCCCGGTCCAGGCCAACAGCCAGACCACAACCACCACCAGCCATTGCGCGGTATCGAAACTTTCAACCGCCAGCAGGGCCCGCGCCAAAGCCGCCGCAATTCCCAGATATATGGCCCCCAGCACCGGCCACCCGGCCAGCGCCACGAACAGCACCAGTACAAACAGCCCCGCCGCCCGCAACACGTCATGCTCCAGCGCGGCAAGCGCTGCCGCACATACAGCGACCAACGCAATCACCATCCGCAGTTTTTTTGCCACCCCGTTCATTGCGCAAACCCCATCCGCCGCAAGGTGGCGCGCTGCAACACCCCGATCACGCCAACCATGCAGGCCGCCAACAAGGCCGCCACAATCAGCGTCGCCCAAATCTGAATGGTCTGGCCATAATACGACCCCGCCAGCAACCGCGTCCCAAGCCCCGCCCCCCCCAAAGGCAGTTCTGCCACTATGGTCCCCACCAAGGACGCGGCAATCCCCACCTTGAGACTGGCAAACAAATAGGGGGCCGAGGCCGGAAACCGCAGCTTCCACAAACCCTGCGCAGCACTTGCATTATAGGTTCGCAGCAGGTCCAACTGCATCCCATCCGGGCTGCGCAAGCCTTTGACCATCCCAACCACAACCGGAAAAAAGCTCAAATACGCAGCGATCAGCGCCTTGGGCAACAGGCCCGACACGCCAACCGAGTTCAGAACAACGATGATCATCGGCGCAATCGCCACAATCGGAATGGTCTGGCTGGCAATCGCCCAGGGCATGACAGACCGGTCCATCGCCCGATTATGGACAATCCCCACCGCCAGCAAAATTCCAAACCCCGACCCGATCACAAATCCCAGCATCGTTGCCGAAAACGTCACCCACGCATGCAGCACCAACCCCCGGTTTGACAGGCTGCCCGACCGCATTATCCCCTTGCGCCCATTCACCTCCTCGCCCCAAGTCAGCGTCCACAACTCCGCCGCCACCTGATGTGGCGCAGGCAACACAGGCCGCTCTTGCGCCAGGGTCCGCGGCACAATCTCGGCCCAGCCAATCTCTGCCCCGGCCCGCGCCGCCTGGTCCCGCTCCCATTGCGCATTCATCAAAACCGCAGCCGCGTACCAAAGCGCCAGAATAACGCCCACAACCACCAAAACCGGCCCGACAGACTTCATCGCACTGCCCCCAAAATCAAACCGGCCCCTGCTTTCTTTTCGGCAAAAATATCCTCAAGGGGGGAATTGCCCTCAAGGGCAAGGGGGAAACAATGTCCCCCGCCACCGTTCCAGAAAAATCAAACCTCATCCGAATGCCCTGCCCGCAACCCATCGCGCACCCGGTGCGAGAGTTCAATAAACGCCGCCGAATCGCGAATTTCCAACGGGCGCTCTCTCGGCAACGGGCTTTCGATCACATCGGCAATCCGCCCCGGTCGCGGGCTCATCACCACGATTTTGGTGCTCAGATACACCGCCTCGGGGATCGAGTGGGTCACGAAACAGATCGTCTTTTGCGTCCGCGCCCACAGCAACAACAGTTGCTCGTTCAGATGGTCGCGCACAATCTCATCCAGCGCCCCGAACGGCTCATCCATCAGCAAGATATCGGCGTCAAAGGCCAGCGCCCGCGCGATGCTTGCACGCTGCTGCATCCCGCCCGAAAGCTGCCAGGGAAACTTCTTGCCAAAGCCCTTCAGATCCACCAGCTCCAACACACGCGCAACCCGCTCGGCCTGCTCGGCCTTGGAAAACCCCATGATCTCCAGCGGCAGCCGGATATTGCCGCCAATCGTGCGCCACGGATACAGCCCCGCGGCCTGAAACACATAGCCGTAAGCCCGCGCCTTGCGCGCCTCTTCGGCACTCATGCCGTTCACGGTCAGGCTGCCTTCGGTTGGCGCCTCCAACGCCGCCATGCAGCGCAAAAACGTGGTCTTGCCACAGCCCGAAGGCCCGATGAATGAGACAAACTCGCCCTTTTTCACCAGCAAATCCACGCCTGACAGCGCATGCACCGGCCCGTCATTGGTCTGAAAAGTCAGGCCAACCCCTTTGGCCTCAATCACCGTATCCGGCATAAATCGCTCTTCTCTTTTCTTGTCGTCGACCATCAAGCCCTGGCTGGACCCGCTTTCTTTCATCAAGCACTGCTGCCTCAGACACCGCTTGCCGGGATGCCCGAGCGTTGCACAGGCCGCGGCGCGGTCAGGTCTTTCCAGGTTGAAAGCGCCCGGTTCACCGCGCCATTCGGCTCTCGTGCGACAAACGCGCCATGCCCTTCCTGAGTGCGAATTTCACCATCATGCACCGCGACATGGCCACGGCTAAGGGTGAAACGCGGCAGGCCCTTTACAGCTTTGCCCTCGAACACATTGTAATCAATCGCAGATTGCTGACTGGCCGCGCCGATCACCTTTTCCTTGGCCGGGTCCCACACCACCAGATCGGCATCTGACCCCACAGCAACCGCGCCTTTTTTCGGATACATCCCGAATATCTTGGCAACATTGGTTGAGGTGACCGCCACAAACTCATTCATCGTAAGGCGGCCCGTGTTGACCCCGTTTGTCCAAAGCATCGGCAGGCGGTCCTCCAGCCCCCCGGTGCCATTCGGGATCTTGGTAAAATCGCCAAGACCAAAGCGCTTCTGTTCGGTCGTAAAGGCGCAATGGTCGGTCGCCACCACGCTCAACGACCCCGAGGCCAAGCCCGCCCACAGGCTATCTTGATGCGCCTTGTTGCGGAACGGCGGCGACATGACACGCCGGGCGGCGTGATCCCAGTCGGGGTTGAAATACTCGCTTTCATCCAGCGTCAAATGCTGGATCAAGGGCTCTCCCCAGACCCGCTTACCCGCTTGGCGCGCGCGGCGAATGGCCTCGTGGCTGTCTTCACAGCTGGTATGCACCACATAAAGCGGCGCGCCCGCCATATCGGCAATCATGATCGCGCGGTTGGTCGCCTCGCCTTCAACCTGTGGCGGGCGTGAATAGGCATGTGCCTCGGGCCCGGTGTTGCCCTCGGCCAGCAATCGCGCCGAAAGTTCCGCCACCACATCGCCGTTTTCCGCATGCACCATCGCAATCGCGCCCAGATCGCGCACCCGCTGAAAGCTGGAATACAGTTCATCATCATTGACCATCAACGCGCCCTTGTAGGCGAGAAAATGCTTGAAGCTGGTGATGCCCTTGTCGACCACCTTTGCCATATCGTCAAAAACCTTTTCGCCCCACCATGTAATCGCCATGTGGTAGGAATAATCGCAATTGGCCCGGCCCGATTTGTTGTGCCACATATCCAGCGCATCCAGCAAACCCTGCCCCGGTGCAGGCAAGGCGAAATCAATCACCATTGTCGTGCCACCCGCCAGCGCCGCCCGCGTGCCGGATTCGAAATCATCCGACGAATAGGTGCCCATGAACGGCATTTCCAAATGCGTATGCGGGTCAATTCCACCGGGCATCACATAACACCCGGTCGCATCCAGCACGGTATCGCCCGAAAGCCCCGGCCCGATCGCCACAATCTTGCCGCCCTCAATCAAGACATCCGCCTTATAGGTCAGGTCATGGGTTACAATCGTGCCATTCTTGATCACTGTTGTCATGCTCGGTCTCCGTCTTGACTGATGTATTGCGCGGCGCAAAATTAGAGGCAAATTTGGGTTTTTGGTTCGGTGGCGGGCATCAATGGCGCCATCTGCGGGCCATTGACGTAGTAATAGCAGTTGTCATTGCCCAGCCTGATCGCCGAAGCTGCCACGCCTTGCGGCACCAGATTGGCATATGTGGCCCGCAGCTCGCGGCTGGCCACTGAAAAATCAGTCGCCTGGCCTCGTGCGCCCTTTGGCTGTACCGCCATTGACGCGGGCCCCGCGGCGCAGGCGGCGATGGCAAGACAGGCACAAAGCGCCACAGCCCGGCGTGTCACGCCACCACCTCCGCCACCTCAAGCACGGCATGGAACATCACATCCGTCCCCGCCGCCGCCCATTCGGGGCTGATTTCCTCGGCCTCGTTATGGCTTAACCCATCCACACAGGGGCACATGATCATCACCGTCGGGGCCACGCGGTTGATCCAGCAGGCATCATGGCCCGCCCCCGAAATAATATCCATATGGCTATAGCCCAGCCGTTCAGCCGAGGCGCGCACCACCTTCACCAGCCCGGCGTCAAAGGTAACGGGGTCAAAATGCCCCACATCCTCTATCTCTATTCCCAGGCCCAATTCCGCCGCTACCGCATGGGCGGCCCGGGTCACTTCGGCCTTCATCGCGTCCAGCTTGGCCTGATCGGGGCTGCGGATATCCACGGTAAACACCGCCTTGCCGGGGATCACGTTGCGGCTGTTGGGATAGACATTGGCATGCCCCACCGCCCCCACGGCGCCGGGTTGATGGCTCATGGCGATCTGGTGCACGCGTTCGGTAATCCGTGCCATGCCAAGCCCGGCATTCACCCGCATCGCCATCGGCGTGCTGCCCGTATGTGCATCCTTGCCCGTCAGCGTGATCTGCAGCCACCAAAGCCCCTGACCATGCGTCACCACACCGACATCGCGGCCCTCGGCCTCTAGGATCGGGCCTTGTTCGATATGCAGTTCAAACATTGCATGCATCTTGCGGCTGCCGACGGGTTCATCGCCAACCCAGCCAATCCGCGTGATCTCCTCGCCAAAGCTTTTGCCCTCGGCATCCTTGCGGCTATAGGCATAGTCTTGGGTATGCATTCCCGCGAAAACGCCCGAGGCCAGCATTGCAGGCGCAAAACGCGTGCCTTCTTCATTGGTCCAGTTGGTCACCACGATCGGGTGTTTGGTCTTGATGCCAGCATCATTCATGCTGCGCACCACCTCCAGCGCCCCAAGAACCCCCAAGACCCCGTCATATTTGCCCCCGGTGGGCTGCGTATCCAGATGGCTGCCCATATAGACCGGCAGCGCCCCGGCATCCTCGCCAGCGCGCGTGGCAAACATCGTGCCCATGGTATCGACCCCCATGGTCATCCCCGCCGCCTCGCACCAGCTTTGAAACAGCGCGCGGCCGGTGGCATCGTCATCCGTCAGGGTTTGCCGATTGTTGCCCCCCGCAACGCCGGGGCCAATCTTTGCCATCTCCATCAGGCTGTCCCACAGCCGTTCGGCATTGATCCGCAAATTCTCGCCCCGTCCAGACACTCGTCCTGGCACCTGTGCCGCCATCTGTCCCACTCCCTTGAAATCCGGGGTTCGATCCCCTTGACGCTTGTTAGCCCTTGCCGCGAGTCTCTTCGTCGACTTATGCTTTTGTGACAGCGCACCACAACCTGACCAATCGGTCAAGAAAATTCGGTCGGCCCCTATGACACATGACGTCCGCCCCTCAAAACGCGAAGAATCCCGCCGCGAAAATGAGCGGGTGATCCTGTCTGCGGCAAAATCGGTTTTCGCCGAGGCTGGTTTTGGCGGGGCGACCATGCAGCTTATCGCCGATGTCGCAGGGCTGCCAAAGGCCAATCTGCACTATTATTTCACGACGAAAGAAGAGCTTTACCGCCGCGTTGTACAAGACATCTTTGAAATCTGGCTGCGCGCGGCCGACAGTTTTGACAATGCACCGGACCCGGCCACCGGAATAGGCGCCTATATCGACGCAAAGATGGAAATCTCGCGCCGCCACCCCAAAGGGTCCAAGGTTTGGGCAAGCGAGGTGATGCATGGCGCGCCCATCATCCAGGATTATCTGGAAAATACGCTGCGCGAATGGACCGATGGGCGCATCGCAGCGATTCAGGGGTGGATAGACGCGGGCCAAATGGCCCCGATCAGCCCGCGCCACCTGCTTTACATGCTCTGGGCCATCACCCAGCATTACGCCGATTTCGGCCATCAGGTCGAAACCCTGAACGGCGGCAAGCCCTTGTCCGGGGCCGATTGGAAAACCGCCAAGGATACGATCAAAACCATCATCCTGCGCGGCATCGGTGCTGCGTAGCGCATTGTTACAAGGTCACACCATGGATATCGCTACATTGAAAGCCCAAGAGAGCACGCTCCAATGGCCCAGCTTTGGCGCTGAGGATGCACTCACTCTTGGCCTGATTTTGCTGGACATGGGGCGCGCGGCCAGCCTGCCCATCGCCATCAACATTCGCACCGCCAACCAGACCCTGTTTCACGCCGCCCTTCCGGGGGCCGCCCCGCTGAATGACCTCTGGGCCTTGCGCAAATCCAACACGGTTTTGAAATATCACATGTCTTCGCTGCATGTTGGTGAAAGGATGCGCGCCAGCGGCAAGGGCTTTGCCATAGAGGGCCTGTCCGAAACCGAACATGCGGCACATGGCGGCAGCTTTCCGATCCGGCTTCACTCGGGGCTGGTGGTCGCCGCTGTCACCGTTTCGGGCCTGCCGCAGGTCGACGATCACGCGCTGGTGGTGGCCGCGATTGAAAAGGCCTTGGCCGCCTGAGGTTTTGACCCATGCGCCTTTGCACCCGGCAGCGGCCCCCTTGCCCGATGCGGAATTCTTACAGCCCCTTTATTGGCCAGAAAACGGCATGATACCAAATGAAAGGCCAAAGCCAGTCACAATGCCCGGCGTCCTGGCTAATGGTTTGACCCACCTTGCAAGCCGGGCTAACATCACCCACCCGCCGGGCATCACAACCGCCCCCTTTTCAGGACGACAGATGGCCCGCACGCGTATTCAACAGAAAAACTCTGAAACCATCCTTGATGCTGCTCTTGATGTTTTTTCGGCCAGCGGTTTTCGCGGGGCGACGCTTGATCAGATCGCCGAGGTGGCGGGGATGTCAAAGCCGAATCTGCTTTATTATTTCGCTTCGAAAGAGGCGATTCATCTCGCCCTGCTTAACCAGCTTCTTGATACATGGCTTGACCCGCTGCGCGCGATGGACCCGAACGGCGAGCCGCTGGCGGAAATCATGGGCTACATCCGCAAAAAGCTGGAAATCAGCCGCGATTACCCCCGTGAAAGCCGCCTTTTCGCGAATGAAATCCTGCAAGGTGCGCCCCATATGCGCGTCGCAATCGAAAGTGACCTCAAGGCGCTGGTGGATAAGAAAGCCATTGTGTTGCAGGCGTGGATGGATGCCGGAAAAATCACACGGCTGCCGCCTGTGCATCTGATTTTTTCGATCTGGGCGCTGACCCAGCATTACGCCGATTTCGATGTTCAGGTCCGCGCCGTTCTTGGCCCCGACCATGACCCTTTCACCGAGGCCGAGGCCTTTCTGGAAGTGCTGTTTCGCCGCCTTCTGCTGCCCTGATCCGCTGTTGGCGTTTCGACTTTAACCCCAACCTTAATCCATCACATATCGCATTGAAATTTTTGGTTTCAGGCCGCGGTATATGAGTTAGGTTTAAGGCGAATCGCTATAAAATGCTGTGCATTTCAGGCAAGAAATGGCTGGCAATCTTTGCTAGGATGACCGACAGGCGGGGGCCCAACCGGTAACGGAACACATAAGATGGAATTCCCAGTTTCGGGGCGCGTTTCGGTGCCCCCGGCCACCTCGACCGAAATGCAAAAACCCCCTGCCTCCACGGCAGAAAAAACAAATCTGCCCGCGCCGCTCAGCGTGGATGAGGCCCGTCTTGCCGCCAAGACCGCGCTTGAACCGCGCGAAAGAACTGCGATCATCCGCGCCCTGCTTGCTGACCCGCCCGCATCGGCCGCAGCCCTCAGCCTGGCCACATTGATCGCCGCGCAAGCCGAGCAGGCGGTGGCCGGCTATAGTTCGGCCCGCATGACGATAGGGCCGGCCGACCCAGACACAAATGCCCAAAGCGGCCCCTAGCCCAGCCGCCAAAGCGTTGATCTTGTCTGCGCAAGGGATTTTGGGCCCAGCCAAAGCCGGGCCCAAAGGTTACTCTGCGGCCGTTGCGTTGGGGTTATTGGGATGCGTTGTCCAATTGGCGTAATCGGTCACCTTTTTGCCGGTACGCAGATCAATAGCGCCTTTCGGCAGTTCCACCATGGTGATGCAATCCTCAACCGGGCAGACATTGACGCACAGGTTGCAGGCCACGCATTCGTCATCCATCACCTCGAACACCCGATCCTCGCTCATCGAGATTGCCTGATGGCTCGTGTCTTCGCAGGCCGCATAGCACCGCCCGCAACTGATGCAAGCGTCCTGGTCGATCTTGGCCTTGGTTACATATTCAAGGTTCAAATACTGCCAATCCGTCACATTCGGCACCGCTTTACCGACCAGTTCCGCAGTCGACGCCATGCCCTTTTCATCAAGATATTGCGACAACCCCGAGATCATCTCCTCGACAATCTTGAAACCATAGGTCATCGCTGCCGTGCAAACCTGCACATTTCCAGCCCCCAGCGCCATGAATTCTGCCGCATCGCGCCATGTGGTCACGCCCCCGATACCCGAGATTGGCATGCCCCGCGTCTGCTCGCTCCGCGCGATTTCAGCCACCATATTCAGCGCGATCGGTTTCACCGCCGGGCCACAATAGCCGCCATGCGTGCCTTTGCCGTCAATCATCGGCTCGGGGCTGAAGCGATCCAGATCGACCGAAGTGATCGAATTTATCGTGTTGATCAGTGAAACAGCATCGGCCCCACCCCGCTTTGCCGCCTCGGCCGGCTTGCGAATATCGGAAATATTCGGCGTCAGCTTGACGATGCACGGCATGCGCGAGTGTTGTTTCACCCAGCGCGTCACCATCTCGATATATTCCGGCACCTGCCCCACGGCGCTGCCCATTCCGCGCTCGGCCATCCCATGCGGGCAGCCAAAGTTCAACTCGACGCCATCGGCCTCGGTGTCTTCGATGCGTTTCAGAATGTCGATCCATGACTGTTCATCGCAGGGCACCATCAGCGAAATGATCAGCGCCCGGTCTTTCCAATCACGCTTGACCGATTTGATCTCTTGCAGGTTCACTTCCAGTGGCCGGTCAGTGATCAGCTCGATGTTGTTCAAACCCAGCACGCGCCGATCCGCGCCGTAAACCACGCCATAGCGCGGCCCGTTGACGTTGACCACGGGTGGTCCCTCGGACCCCAAGGTTTTCCAGACCACCCCGCCCCAGCCCGCCTCGAACGCGCGGCGCACGTTATATTCCTTATCCGTTGGCGGGGCCGAGGCCAGCCAGAACGGGTTGGGGGATTTGATGCCGATGAAATTCGTTGTCAGATCTGCCATTTTGAATGTCTCCGTAGGGTGGGGTTCAACCCACCGCCCCCATTAGCGAATTGTGAATTTCTTCGGCCGCATCGCGCCCCTGGGCCACGGCGGTCACGGTCAAGTCCTCACCCCCCGCAGCGCAATCGCCCCCGGCCCAAACGCCAGCCATGGGGCGTGCTGCAAGCTTTGGCCCCGCCATGCCAGCGGGTGCCACCAAGACCTGCCCAATCGCCTTGAACACCTGATCGGCCTTCAGGGTGAATCTATCCTCCAACAGCGTCAGCCCGTCAGCCCCCTCTGACGTATAGGCAAACTCTACCGCAGAAACCGCGCCATCCTTGCCGACCACCTCAACCGGGGCGGCATTGCAGATGATCCGCACACCCACCTGTTGTGCATGGTTTTGCTCATGGTCGGACGCGCTCATTCTTTCCAGCCCGCGCCGGTACACGATCGTCACGTTCTGCGCGCCCAGCAAACGCGATTGCACAGCGGCATCCACCGCCGTCATCCCGCCGCCAATAACCACGACATCGCGGCCAATCGGCTGCTTTTGCTTATCGGGCTGCTGGCGCAACTCGGCAATGAATTCCACCGCATCGCGCACGCCGCGCAAATCTTCACCTGCCAGCCGCAAATCATTCACACCGCCAAGGCCAATGCCCAGGAACACCGCGTCATATTCGGCCTGCAACGTCTCCAGCGTCACATCCCGGCCCAGTTCTACCCCGGTGCGTACCTCAATCCCGCCGATTTTCAGCAACCAATCCACCTCGGCCTGGGCAAAATCATGCGGTGCCTTATAGCTGGCAATGCCGTATTCATTCAGCCCGCCGGGCTTTTCGCGCCGCTCCAGCACCACCACCTCATGCCCCTTCATCGCCAGCCGATGCGCACAGGCCAGCCCCGCAGGCCCCGCGCCAACAACGGCAACCCGCTTGCCCGTGGACGGCGCGCGGCTGTACGGATGCACGCCGGCCGCCATCACGCGGTCAGTCGCAAAGCGCTGCAAGCGGCCAATTTCCACCGGTTTGCCCTCGGCAGCCTCGCGCACGCAGGCCTCTTCGCACAGTTGCTCGGTCGGGCAAACACGGGCGCACATGCCGCCCAGAATGTTCTGATCCCAGATCGTCCTGGCGGCAGATTCTGCCGTGCCCGTGGCGATCTGGCGAATGAACAGCGGAATATCAATTGCCGTCGGGCAGGCCGTTATACAAGGCGCATCATGGCAAAAATAACAGCGGTCAGCAGCAACAAGGGCTTCATGCGCATCAAGGACCGGAACAAGATCATCGAAATTATGCACATAGGCGTCTGCAACAAGGCGGCCCGGAACGATTCCGGGCGTCAACGGGGTGTTGGACAAGATAAGATCCTCCGGTGGATGTACTGCAAGAATCAGGCTGCCACAGGTGAAATATTTTATCAAACGGTAAATTTTACTCCGCCAAACTTTTCCCTTTCCGGCCTGCGGCGGCACCCAAATGCAACTCGTGCTTTTCACGCAGGCTTTGCTGGCGTATAAAGGCCCGATATCAGCCGGGGGGTGCCATGACGCGACAGCCACCAAACCCCGTAAAATCGCCAATTGAGGATTGTATGAGCAAACATTCAACCGATGCAGACGTCGCCTTTATCAAGGCACTGGCAGAAATTCTGAACACCAATGATCTGACCGAGCTTTCGGTGAAACGCGAATATGCCGAGGATGACAGCCTTGATGTTCGCGTGGTCAAACAGGCCAATGTGATCACCACGACCCACGCGGCCCCGGCAATGCAAATGGCCGCAGCAGCCCCGATGGCCGCCGCGCCTGCCACAAATGAAGACCCTGCCCAACACCCCGGCGCGCTAACCTCACCGATGGTCGGCACCGCCTATATGGCTGCTGAACCGGGTGCAAAACCCTTTGTTGCGCTTGGCGACAAAGTGGCCGAAGGCGATACCGTTCTGATCATCGAAGCCATGAAAACCATGAATCACATTCCCGCCACCCGCGCGGGCACGATCAAACGCATCCTGTTTGAGGATGGCAGCGCGGTCGAATACGGTGCCCCCTTGATGATCATCGAATAAGGGGCAAGATATGTTTACCAAGATCCTGATCGCCAACCGAGGCGAAATTGCCCTTCGCGTCATCCGCGCCTGCCGCGAGATGGGGATCGCCTCTGTCGCCGTGCATTCCACCGCAGATAGCGACGCGATGCATGTTCGCATGGCCGATGAAAGCATTTGCATCGGCCCGGCCTCATCGACGGACAGCTATTTGAACAAAGCCGCGATCATCTCGGCCTGCGAGATAACGGGCGCGCAAGCGGTCCATCCCGGTTACGGCTTTTTGTCAGAAAACGAAGCCTTCGCGCAGGCGCTTGAGGATCACGACATCACCTTCATCGGCCCCTCAGCGGAACATATCCGCATTATGGGCGATAAGATCACCGCCAAAGAAACCGCAAAATCCTTGGGGATTCCGGTTGTTCCCGGCTCAGAAGGCGGTGTGGCCAGCTATGAGGCCGCGATTGACGCCGCGACCAGCATCGGTTTCCCGGTCATCATCAAGGCCACGGCAGGCGGCGGCGGTCGCGGTATGAAAGTCGCCAAAAACGCCCAAGAGCTTGAGGTCGCCTTTCGGACGGCACGCAGCGAGGCCAAGGCCGCCTTTGGCAATGATGAGGTCTACATAGAGAAATACCTGCAAAAACCACGCCACATCGAAATCCAGGTCTTTGGCGATGGCAAGGGCAACGCGGTGCATCTGGGTGAGCGCGATTGCTCGTTGCAGCGCCGCCACCAAAAGGTGTTTGAAGAGGCCCCCGGCCCTGCCATCACCGAGGCTTTGCGCGCCAAAATCGGCAAGATTTGCGCCGATGCGGTGGCCAAGATCAATTACATTGGCGCGGGCACGGTAGAGTTTCTCTATGAGGATGGCGAATTCTTTTTCATCGAGATGAATACACGCCTGCAGGTCGAGCACCCCGTCACCGAGGCCATTTTCGGCGTCGATCTGGTGCGCGAGCAGATTCGGGTTGCGGCGGGTATGGGCATGTCCTTCACTCAGGACGAGCTGGAAATCAACGGCCACGCCATCGAGGTGCGGATCAACGCCGAAAAACTGCCCAATTTCTCACCCTGCCCCGGCATGGTGCGGACGTTTCACGCGCCGGGCGGGCTTGGCGTGCGGATGGATAGTGCGCTTTATGGCGGCTATTCCATCCCGCCCTATTACGACAGCTTGATCGGCAAACTGATCGTGCATGGCCGTGACCGCCCCGAGGCGCTGGCCCGCTTGCGCCGCGCGCTTGGTGAATTGATCATTGACGGGGTTGATACAACCGTACCGCTGTTTCACGCCCTGCTTGCCGAACCCGATATCCAGAATGGCGATTATAACATCCATTGGCTGGAAAAATGGCTGGATTCGCAGCTTGGCCAGCACTGAACGCGCGGGGGCGCATCGCGCCCCCCTTTCCCTATGCCAGAGCCCATAACCCCACAGCTTTTGCTTTCGGCCTATGCCGCCGGCGTTTTCCCAATGGCGGAAAGTGCCGATACGCCGGGTATGCAATGGGTGGACCCCCATCGGCGCGGCATCTTTGAATTGGATAAATTCCACATTTCCCGCAGTCTTTCGCACAGAATTGCGCAATGCAATTACAGAATTCAAACGAATCATGACTTTGCCGCTACAGTGACGGCCTGCGCCGACCGCGCCGAAACCTGGATCAACGATGAGATTTTTGCGCTTTATCTGGCCCTGCACGGCACAGGTCATGCCCATAGCCTGGAAGTTTGGGACGGGCCCGCTTTGGTTGGCGGCGTCTATGGGGTGACGCTGGGTGCTGCCTTTTTTGGCGAAAGCATGTTTTCACGCCGCACCGATGCGTCAAAGATCGCGCTTGCCTGGCTGGTGCATCGTCTGCGCGCGGGCGGTTTTTCGCTGTTCGATACGCAATTCCTCACGCCGCATCTTGCCTCGCTTGGCGCGATTGAGGTTTCACGGAGCGCCTATCACAAACGGTTGCAAGCGGCGCTAAACCAGGCCGCAACCTTTGATCCGCCCGGCTATGCGCCCACCCCTTATCTGGTCAGGCAGCGTAAAATCCAGAACGTCATAGCGCGAATGGTCCATGGCCGAAAGCGCGGGGCTACTGGCGATCATCCAGCCGACAAAAGCAGGTTTGTCCATCAACCGATCCAGAATCGTCAGATGTGCATAAGCCTCGGTCGGGCTGTCATCGGCGGGATAGCGGCATTCATCCAATTGAATGGTCAATCGTCCGTTTTGCGCCGACTGGCCGCGTGACAATTCAATATCGCCAGTCTCGCCCGATACTTTATCCAGCCAGCGCACCACGCCACCACCAGCATTCACGGCTGTTTCCGCCGGTGCTGCGGTCGCGCAAAACGCCGCCAGAAAAATCGCGCAAATACGGATCATGTTACTCTTTCCGGTGCCGGGATTATTTCGGCTGCCATGCCTCATAATCCAGACGCACTGCGGGGGCAGCGCGCCGAAGCGACCCGGTTGGTGCGTAGGCGGCTTCGGTACCTGTCAGGTTTTCCTGATGTGGCTTTTGCCATGCTTTACGGGCCAAGGGCGCGTCAACCGGGGTTTGATCCCAGGTGAAATGCAACCAGCCGTGCCATTCGGGGGTGACACGCGTTGCCTCCATCTCGCCATTGTAAATCACCCAGCGGCGCTTGCCATCGGCGGTCTGATAATAGATATTCCCCTGCCCATCTTCACCAGCTTTCACGCCCTTGCGCCAAGTGAAAATCTGGGTGCTGATGGTCTGGCTGTTCCACCAGGTCAACAGGCGTTTAAGGAAATACATCAGGGGCCTCCGGTTTCATTTGGCGGGTTCATTCACGGTGTATGCCGCAACGCGCAATCAGAATCCAGCCTGATCGGCCTGCGGCAAATTGGAAGGCAGGCCAAACGCCTGCCCCCCGATCAACCCGCGCTGGCGGGCTCTTTCTTTTTGCGGTCGGTATGCACCAAAAGCGGTTTCGCCCCAGAGTTTACAGCCTCTTCGTTGACCACAACCTCTTGCACATCGTCCAAGCCGGGCAAATCAAACATGGTATCCAGCAAGATATCTTCCATGATCGACCGCAGCCCCCGCGCCCCGGTTTTCCGCTTGATCGCGCGTTTGGCAATCGCGGTCAGCGCGTCGGCGGTAAAGGTCAGGGTCGTGCCCTCGATCTCGAACAACCGCTGATATTGTTTGACCAAAGCATTTTTCGGCTGGGTCAAGATCGTGATCAGTGCGGCCTCGTCAAGATCTGTCAGCGTCGCAATCACCGGCAAGCGGCCCACAAATTCAGGGATCAGCCCAAATTTCAACAGATCTTCCGGCTCCAGCTCTTGGAACATCTCGCCGACGCCGCGGGCGTCCGGGTCTTTCACATCAGCCCCGAACCCGATACCCGAACCTTTGTTCCGCTGCGCAATGATCTTTTCCAAACCGGAAAACGCCCCGCCACAGATGAACAGGATATTCGTCGTATCCACTTGCAGAAATTCCTGCTGCGGATGCTTACGCCCCCCCTGCGGCGGCACAGAGGCAACCGTACCCTCCATGATCTTCAGCAGCGCTTGCTGCACGCCTTCGCCCGAAACATCCCGTGTTATTGACGGGTTGTCCGATTTGCGCGTGATCTTGTCCACCTCATCAATATAAACGATGCCGCGCTGCGCGCGCTCTACGTTATATTCCGATGCCTGAAGCAGTTTCAGGATGATGTTTTCCACATCTTCCCCAACATAACCGGCCTCGGTCAGCGTGGTTGCATCCGCCATCGTGAACGGCACATCCAAAATCCGCGCCAGCGTTTGCGCCAGCAAGGTCTTGCCGCAACCGGTAGGCCCGATCAGCAAGATATTGGATTTTGCCAGTTCGATATCCGATTTCGACGAGTAATTCAGGCGTTTGTAGTGATTGTGCACCGCCACCGCCAACACCCGTTTCGCATGCACCTGCCCGATGACATAATCATCCAGCACCTTGGCGATATCGCGCGGGGTCGGCACACCTTCCGAGGATTTCAAACCGCTGGATTTGGTTTCCTCGCGGATAATATCCATGCACAGCTCAACACATTCATCACAGATGAACACTGTCGGCCCTGCAATAAGCTTGCGCACCTCATGCTGGCTCTTGCCGCAAAACGAGCAATAGAGGGTATTTTTGCTGTCGCTGCCGGTATTCGTAGCCATTCTGATCCTCTGCTCTGCGTAGCCTAAAGTTTGCGTCGCCTTGAAAGCTGGTGGGGCCAAGTCTAGGCCAAGCCCCCCGCCTTCACAATGTCAAATCGCCCCCAAATCTATTCACATCGGGGGCATGCTCTTATTTCGCTTCGGGCTCGGCCTTGCCGCGATTCTCCAAGATATCGTCGATCAGGCCCCATGCCTTGGCATCTTCGGCCGACATGAAGTTGTCTCGTTCCAGTGCCGCCTCAACAGTTTCAAGGTCTTGGCCAGTGTGGCGGACGTAGATTTCATTCAACCGACGCTTCAGCTTTTCGGTTTCGCGCGCGTGGATCATGATATCCGTCGCTTGCCCCTGATAGCCGCCCGACGGCTGATGCACCATCACACGAGAGTTTGGCAGGCTGAACCGCATGCCCTTTTCCCCCGCCGTCAACAACAAACTGCCCATCGACGCCGCCTGCCCGATCACAAGCGTCGAAACCTTCGGCTTGATATATTGCATCGTGTCATAAATCGACAGGCCAGAGGTCACAACCCCGCCGGGGCTGTTGATATACATCGAAATTTCCTTTGACGGGTTTTCCGCCTCCAAAAACAGCAACTGCGCGCAAATCAGGCTCGACATGCCATCATGCACCGGGCCCGACAGGAAAATGATGCGTTCCTTGAGCATCCGGCTAAAGATGTCATAGGCGCGTTCGCCCCGGCTGGTCTGCTCCACAACCATGGGAACAAGGGTGTTCATGTAGTGATCAATCGGATCTTGCATCTGCGCCTGCCTGTTTGTCTGAGTAACGTATGTGCCAAAGAGTTGGCTAAGTCTTAGTTGTGCGTGCGTCCACCCGCAAGGGCATCAGGCAAAATCACCTGATCCGATTGCACCCTTTTCCCTGAGGGTCAGGCGGCGTTTGCTGCTGTCGTCATGCCAAAACAGAGTTATCAAACCCTTAATCCAGCCCAAACAGCGCGAAAACCGATAGATATTCGGCCAACGCCCTGCAAGATAATTCAGATTGCATGTTTTTATGCGCCTTGAGTGTGCAACTGCGCCCTATGGCTCGCTTCAACAAGCAATCACGAATTCGGCCCTTAGCCCGCCCATATCCTCGCTTTGCGACAGCAGCAATTTCCCCCCATGGCTGTGCGCAATATCCTGGGTGATGGCCAGCCCAAGCCCGACACCACCGCCCCGGTTCGGGTCGCGTGCGGCATCCAGTCGCGTGAAGGGCGTCATCGCCTCATCGCGCAACGCCGGCGGAATACCCGGCCCGTCATCCTCGACCACGATCCGCAAGTTCCGCCCGTTCAAGGCAAAACCCACGCGAACATGGCTGCCAAACCGGGTGCCATTGCCAATCAAATTCTCCAGTGCCCGCGTCACCGCAGCCGGACGCAACAAGACCTCGGCCCCCGCCTCTGCCGCGTCGCCCATCCCCCCCAGGGCAACCGCCTGCCCCGCCCGCACCGCGTTATCCACAACCCGCGATATCAGTTCGCGCGGGTTGGTCAGCTCTGCTTCCTCCAGCGCATCGCCCCGCGCAAAGGATAAAAACCCATCAATCAGCCGCTGCATATCGGCGACATCGCCCAGCAGCGCCGCAGTTTCTTCATCCTCGGGCAGCATCGAAAGGCCCAGACGCAAGCGCGTCAGCGGTGTTCGCAAATCATGGCTGATCCCCGACAGCATCATGGTGCGCTGTTCGATCTGCCGTTCAATCCGCGCCCGCATATCCAAAAACGCCTTGCCCGCCGCCCGCACCTCCAGCGCGCCGCGCGGTTTATAGCGCAGGTTGTGGCCCTTGCCAAACGCCGCCGCCGCCTCGGCAAGCTTGGTGATCGGGCGCAGTTGATTGCGCAAAAAACCGTAGGCAATCAAGGTCATAAGCACCGATGTCAGGATCATCAAAACCAAAAGCTGATGCGGATTCGAGGCCGAAAGCCGCCCGCGATCCACCGCCAGCCACAGCGGCCCTCTGGCCGTTTCAATCAGCATTTCCACCCGGCGCGGGCTGCTTAACAATGCCACCCAGCGCAGCCCCGGCACAGCTTCGCGCAGCGTCTCAATCACCACCTTGCCTGAAAGGTCAATCGCATCGCGCACATCGCCCTCGCCGGTCTTGCTGGTGGGAAACTCGGTTTCAAACGCCATCGCCGCGGCAATTTCCTTCAGTCTGGCGTGCGCCGTGGCCTCATCCGGGGCCTTATTGATCTGCGTCAGCAGATAGCCCAGCTCAATCGTGACACCTTCGGTCATCTGCTGGGTCACGCGTTCAAAATGCCGCTGAATGAACGCGACCGACACGACAAGTTGAATCGTCACCACCGGCACAATCAAGATAAGCGCCGCCCGCCCGTACAGGCTGCGTGGCATCATGAACTTCAGCTTGCTAAACAATGATCCGAACATGCGACAAGACTATCCGCAGCGCAGCCGTTACAAAAGCCCAAGAATACCGCCACCCGCAAAAGGACCGCCGCCATGACCACCGCCCCCCTTCCCGGCCTTTGTGAAACCCTTGGTCCGGGGGTGCGGCGCGTGTTGGCCCCGAACCCGTCGCCAATGACCCTGCACGGCACCAACAGCTATCTGATCGGGTCCGGTGACGTTGCGTTGATAGACCCCGGCCCAAATCTGCCCGGCCACGGCGCGGCCCTGATGGCCGCCTTGCGCAAGGGCGAACGTATCAGCCATATCCTTGTGACACACAGCCATCTCGATCACTCGCCCCTTGCGCACCCGATGGCCGCGTCGCTGGGCGTTCGTGTCTATGCTTTCGGCCGCTCTACAGCAGGCCGCAGCCCGCAGATGCAAACGCTTGCCGCTGCGGGTCTTTTGGCGGGTGGCGAAGGCATCGACGCCGGTTTTGTGCCGGACGAAGCCTTGGCGCATGGGCAGCGCCTTGCGCATGGCGATTGGGCGCTGACCGCGCTGCATACCCCTGGGCATCTGAGCAATCATCTTTGCTTTGCTTTTGGCGATATGTTGTTTTCGGGCGATCATGTGATGGGCTGGGCCTCGTCGCTCGTCTCGCCGCCTGATGGCGATATGGCGGCCTATATGGCCTCTACCCGCAGTCTGGCCGCGCAAAGCTGGTCGGTCATCCATTCTGGCCACGGCGCGCCCATCACCGACCCCGCCGCGCGCCTCGCCTTCCTGATCCAGCACCGCACGGACCGTGAGGCCGCGATTCTGGCCCAGCTCGCACGCGGTATCACCACAATTCCCGCCCTGACCGAAATCCTCTATCGCGATACCCCCGCCCCCCTGCGCCACGCCGCACAGCGCAATGTTCTGGCGCATCTGCTTGACCTGGCAGCACAAGCCCGCGTTGCCGCCCACCCCGCCCCCGGCCTGTCGGCGCAATACAGATTAACCTGACACCGCCCTTGCACCCGCAGGCCCCCGGCCCTATATTCATCTTGTTCGGGTTCGCCCGGACTATGGCGATAAACGCACCTGTAATACACGGCTCGGACCCGGGGGCGGTACCCGGCGACTCCACCATTCCACCCGCTCATTTCGGGGGTTCGGGGTCGAAATAGGATCGACGAACGTTTAAAGAGGCCAGCTTTCGCTCGGTGAGTTACCACCGTTATCGGTACAAATCGTACAGTTGCAAATGACAACCGTGCTCCGATGGCAATGGCCGCGTAAGCGACCGGAACTATCGAAAACTAAGCCCTTGCGCCTAGCAGCGTAAGGCGGGGTTCGGAGGTACCTGGCAACAGAAACCTCCACTTTCAACATCTTATGTTTCTTGCCCTTTAAAACGCCAATCCCAGACAAGGTGTTCCACGGGCGGCAACCGTGTTGGCAAGGCCAAGGGATCAAACGGAAGTCCGGCCCCAATGGCCTCCTCCACCCCAAGACCAAGCAAACCCCCATATCCACTGAAACCCGCTGGCACAGCTTTAAAGCGTTTCGCCTTAAAGCCTTCCTCACATATCACTGCCTGAAATCATAGATTTCAACGCGTTATGTGATGGGCCTTGTTTCAAGTGAAAGGCGAAACGCTTTAAGTAATGTCGGAGCAAGGCCAGGCTCGGAAAACCACGCTGCCGTTGATACCAGCGCATAAGGTCCAACTTGCCACGGCTCCGATTGCAACGCATACAGGATGGCACCGTGTTGAACCCCAGGTTTGCGCCTTCTCGGGCGCGCGGGATCAGATGATCCATCTCCACACCATGCACACCACAATGCGCACAAAGCGGGGTATGCAACGCCAACAGGCCCGCCTCACGGTCCAGTGCCCCCATGCGCTTTTCTCCGCGCATCATCCGCCCATATTCCCCCACAAACGCCCTGCTGCGGCCCAGTGGTGCCACAACCTCTGCACCATCTTTCATGATTTGGCGTGTTACACTCAGCACCGCATAAGACCAATATATTCGGCTTTGTACGGTCTGTGTGTTACGTCTTATCCCGGACTCTGGCCAATCCCATTCCATGCACCCGCTACTATTTCACATTGATATTTGAAACCTCATCCGCAGCCCAGCCCCCCACGAAAAACCCCTTGCCGCCGCAGCAAGGCCGCGCCACACTTGCCCCATGTTCCGCGCCCTTGCTATTGCCCTGATGCTTGCCACCCCAGCGCGCGCCTGCGAAACGGCGCTGTTGCTGGCCATTGATGTTTCGGGCTCTATCGACCGGGGCGAATACGCGCTGCAAATCAATGGGCTGTATGAGGCCCTGCGCGACCCCGAGGTTGCCGAAGTGCTGTTGCAAGGGCAGGTTGCGCTTGCTGTGGTACAATGGTCTGGCCTCGGCCATCAGGCCCTTGTGCTGCCATGGCAACGCATGCTCTCGCCCCAGGCGCTCAGCCGCTTTGCCCAAAGCACCCGCGCCCTGCCGCGCAGCTTTCTGGGGTCCGATACGGCGGTGGGTGAGGCAATCCGCTTTTCCATCAGCCAATTTTCCAGCGTTTCCGATTGTCGGCGCCATGTCATTGATATCTCTGGCGATGGTCCCGAAAACGCGGGCCACACCGTCGCCCATGCCCGCAGCGAAGCCACAGCAAGACAGATCGACATCAACGCAATCGCGATCGAAGATATGGGCCAATCCGCCCCCATCTCGAATTTCTACAAAAACTGGGTCGTCACACCGAAAGGCTTTGTCATGACCGCCCGAGGGCTGGAGGATTACCCCCGCGCCATCCGCGCCAAACTGCTGCGCGAGTTGATCAAACCTACGGGGTAAAACGGCCCGCAACCGGCCCAGGCCGGCAATTTCCAGAAAAGCCACAAGGCGCGCCTTGGCCATCGCAGCTTTTGCGCGGGGCCGCACAGCGCCAGTTGCGATTTGGGCGGGTTCAAGCGGTCGTTGCATCGGCTGGTCTTGCCCCGGTTTGGTGCCGGTCTTTTCAGGGCGCTATTTGCCAGAAGACCTGCCGCACATATCGCCGCCTGACAGCAAGGATTTCAAGACGTTATGTGACAGGCCTTGGTTCAAGTTAAAGATGAAACGCTGTAACTGGCCTTTGAATGGTCGCGAAACAAAAGCCTGACGCCGGGTTTGATCATCCCCGCCTTGTGGCTACGCCTTCCATCTACCTATGCCGCCGCCGCCACGCTATGGGGCGCAAAGGGCTGCATCAGCACCGTTTCCCCCTCGAACGTACAGAATGTACCCGGCGGCACCAGTTGCCAATCATCTTCATTCGTTTCCAATGGCTCCGACACCACGGCACGGCCCCGATTGGTTTTTGACCAGCGGTGATACAAGGTTGGTGCCTTGTCGTCGGTGGCGTAGCGCACGGCATACAGCCTTTCACCATCCGAGAGCGCCGCCGTCATTCGAATATGCGGCGCAGAGCCACGCGCCCGGCTCAATGCCTCAAATCTTGCCGTCGCCCGCTCCAAAGCACCGCAGGGGTCCTCATTCATCCCTTCTGACATGGCGACCAGAAACAACGCCTCGCTATCCGTGGCCCCGCGCCGTTCCGCATAATATTCATCGGGGATCATCATATCGCCGCAGCGGCGGAAATGTTCAAACCCGCCAACCTGCCCATTATGCATGAAGGACCATTTCTTGAAGGTGAACGGGTGGCAATTATTGCGGCTTGTCGCGGTTCCGGTCGAGGCGCGAACATGCGACAGAAACAGCCCCGACTTCACCTGCCCCACAAGGCTTTTGAGGTTGGCATCCGACCAGGCCGGCGAGACATCTCGGTATTGCCCCGGCTCATCCCGCTGATCATACCACGCAAGGCCGAAGCCGTCAGCATTGATCGCCGACTTGCATTCCGTTGCACAGTGGCTTTGATGAATAAGCGAATGACGGGGGCGGCTGACCACCTCTTCCAGAAAAATCGGTTTGCCAATATAGGCGGCCCAACGGCACATTTCACGCTCCTACCTGCGGTAAATCGGCGGTCTTTGCCGCCTCACTGTCGCAGCATAGCGTAAATAAAGCCTTTGCGCAGCAAGGTTATTTTCGGGCGGGCAAAAAATATTCCCCCCTGAAAGGGCAGGCTTTGTGCAGCTTTGCGCCCCGGCCCGCCACAAAGCGGGCCCATCGCAAAAACGGCGCGCTCACTCAGCCTCTTCCAACACCATCAAATCCCGAACCGACGCCCCTTTGGCATGGGCCAGCGCAGCCTGATACTCGTCAGAATGATAACAGGCCACACCCGCCTCCAGGCTTGGGAACCGGGCGACCACATTGCGGGCGCGATCATTGCCTTCCAACTGAACGTAGCGCCCGCCACGGGCCAGAAAAATGCCGCCATGCGCAGCAATTGCAGGCCCGGCCAAAGCCGCATATTTCCCGTAAGCCTCCGGGTCGGTAACCTCGACATGGGCAATCCACAATGCTGTCGGCATCTCATTCTCCTCTTAAAATTGCTTCAACGGCAGCTATCGCGGTCGCTGCGCCGCCTATATCCATGCCGCCGGCCTGCGCCATATCGGGGCGTCCACCGCCACCTTTCCCCCCCAAGGCCGCCGCTGCCGCCTTGGCCAGGTCAACCGCCGAAACCTTATCGGTCAAATCCGCCGTGACCCCCGCAGCAACTGCGGGCTTTCCCCCGGTATCGGCGATCAACAGCACCGCACCAGACCCAATCCGCGCCTTCATCTCATCAATCAGCCCCGGCAGATCTTTGCCCGAAACCCCGGTCAACACCTGCGCGATCAGCTTGATGCCGCCTATTTCCCTGGCCTCTGGCCCCGCGGCATTCCCCCCCATGGCAAGCTCACGCCGAAGCTGGGCAAGCTCATTCTCCAGCTTGCGCCGATCTTCTTGCAACGCTTTCACCCGGACAGGCAGGTCTGCGGGCGTGGCTTTCATCAGGGTGGCGACATCCGACAAAAGGCCCAATTGCTGCTTGAGATAGGCCAGCGCCCCTTCCCCGGTCAGCGCCTCGATACGCCGGATTCCGGCAGAAGAGGCGCTATCGCCCAGCAGAACAAACAGCCCAATCTCGCCCAACCGCCCGACATGGGTGCCGCCGCACAGTTCCAGACTATAGGTGCGGCCATCCGCGCCTTTGCCCGACCCATCCAGAAGCCCCATCGAGACGACCCGCACCTCATCGCCATATTTCTCACCAAACAACGCCTGTGCGCCCAAACCGCGCGCATCATCAGGGGTCATGATGCGCGTATCAACTGCGCTGTTCTGGCGTATATAGGCGTTCACCTCCGCTTCAACCTGCGCCAATTCTGCCTGGCTGACCGCCTGACCGTGGCTGAAATCGAAACGCAAACGGTCAGGGGCGTTCAAAGAGCCGCGCTGTGCCACGTGATCGCCCAAAGCGCGACGCAACGCCTCATGCAACAAATGGGTCGCCGAGTGGTTGGCACGAATCGCGGCACGGCGGCCGTGATCGACCGTCAGCGCAGCCCCCTGTCCCGTGCCGATCTCACCTTCAAGCACCTCGGCCAGGTGGATAAACAGGCCCTGCCCCTTTTTCGTATCGGTGATCCGGGCCTTGCCGGACGCGGTTGTCAACACCCCGGCATCGCCAACCTGACCCCCTGATTCGGCATAGAAGGGGGTTTGATTCAGGATGATCTGAACCTCTTGGCCTTTGGTGGCCTTGGCAATCTCGCCTCCGGTCGCCACAAGCGCCAAAATCTGGCCCTCGGCGGCTTCGGTGTCATAGCCCAGAAATTCGGTGGCGCCATGCGCTTCGGCCAGATCAAACCAGATCGTGGCATCCGCCGTCTCGCCCGAACCGGCCCAGCTTGCGCGGGCCTTGGCCTTTTGCTCGGCCATCGCGGCCTCAAACCCGGCAGTATCAACGGCGCGGCCTTGTTCGCGCAGGGCATCTTGGGTCAAATCCAGCGGGAAGCCATAGGTATCATACAGCTTGAAGGCGGCGGCCCCTGGCAGCTCTGCCCCTTCTGGAATGCGCGCCACTTCATCATCCAGCAGCTTCAACCCCCGATCAAGCGTTTGGCGGAAACGTGTTTCTTCCAGCCGCAAGGTTTCTTCAATCATGGCCTGGGCGCAACTCAATTCGGGATAGGCGGCCCCCATCTGCCGCACCAAGGCCGGCACCAGACGGTGCATGACCGGGTCTTGCGCCCCGAGTTGATGGGCGTGCCGCATCGCGCGGCGCATGATGCGGCGCAACACATAGCCGCGCCCCTCATTTGACGGCAACACGCCATCCGCAATCAAAAACGAGGTGGAGCGCAAATGATCGGCGATAACGCGGTGATGGGTTTTGCCGGGACCGTCGGGGTCGGAACTGGTGGCATGGGCCGAGGCCTCAATCAGGCTGCGCATCAAATCGGTATCGTAATTGTCATGCTTGCCTTGCAGCAAGGCACCGATTCGCTCCAACCCCATGCCGGTATCAATGCTTTGTTTGGGCAATGGCGTCAGGCTGCCGTCTGCATGCTGCTCATTTTGCATGAAAACGAGGTTCCAGATTTCAATAAACCGGTCGCCATCCTGATCGGCAGAGCCGGGGGGGCCGCCCCAGATCTTGTCGCCATGGTCAAAGAAAATCTCGGTGCAGGGGCCGCAAGGGCCGGTTGGCCCCATGCGCCAGAAATTGTCATCTGTCGCTATGCGGATGATGCGATCATCGCTCAGCCCTGCCACTTTTTTCCACAGGGCTGCAGCCTCATCATCGGACTCATAGACCGTGACCAACAGCTTATCCTTGGGGATGTCGAAATCGCGGGTCAGCAATTCCCAGGCAAAGGGAATGGCATCTGACTTGAAGTAATCGCCAAAACTGAAATTCCCCAACATCTCAAAGAATGTGTGGTGGCGGGCCGTATAGCCCACGTTATCAAGGTCGTTATGCTTGCCACCCGCGCGCACACATTTCTGGGCTGTTGTGGCCCGCACATAATCACGCTGCTCAACCCCGGTAAAACAGTTCTTGAACTGCACCATGCCCGAATTGACAAACATCAGCGTCGGGTCGTTTCGCGGCACCAACGGGCTGCTGTCAACAACGCGGTGATCGTTGCGTTTGAAATAGTCAAGAAAGGTCGTGCGGATGTCGTTCAGCGATGGCATAGGGCGGCCCCTTATCAGGCGAATGGCAGTTTTGCCTTTCATCTAGCGGCGCAAGGCAAGACTGTCCACAACCCAGTGAGCGGCACGGCAGGCGTGCCAGAGGTTTTATGCCTCTGGCCGCGCAACCTCATACTGCTTATTCGTCCAGAAGCGCGTCGCTTGCTACGCCGTCATCCATATGAAAATCCAACCCGTGCGAGGCCCGGATCTTGTCTTCGATGTCTTGCGCGATGCCTGGGTTCGATTTCAAAAACGTCTTGGCATTCTCACGCCCCTGGCCAATCCGCTCATCCCCATAGGAATACCAAGAGCCGGATTTTTCGACGACACCGGCCTTGACCCCCAGATCGACCAGTTCCCCGGTTTTTGAGATGCCTTCGCCATACATGATGTCAAATTCAACCTGTTTGAAGGGTGGGGCAACCTTGTTTTTCACGACCTTGACGCGGGTAGAGTTGCCAACAACTTCATCCCGATCCTTGATCGCGCCAATCCGACGAATATCAAGGCGAACCGAGGCATAGAATTTTAGCGCATTGCCCCCAGTGGTGGTTTCAGGACTGCCAAACATCACGCCGATTTTCATCCGAATCTGGTTGATGAAAATCACCATGCAATTGCTGCGCCCGATCGAAGCGGTCAGTTTGCGCATTGCCTGGCTCATCAAACGGGCCTGCGAGCCCATCTGCATATCTCCCATATCGCCTTCGATTTCCGATTTCGGAACCAGTGCGGCCACCGAATCGACCACAATGATATTCACCGCCCCCGAACGCACGAGCGTATCAACGATTTCAAGCGCCTGCTCGCCGGTGTCGGGCTGGCTGATCAGCAGCTCATCCAGGTTGACGCCGAGTTTCTTGGCATATTGCGGGTCAAGCGCATGTTCGGCATCGACAAAAGCGCAAGTTCCGCCTTTTTTTTGCATTTCCGCAATGACATGCAGCGTCAAAGTAGTCTTGCCAGAGCTTTCCGGGCCATAAATCTCGATAATCCGGCCTTCAGGCAACCCGCCTATCCCCAAGGCAATATCCAGCCCAAGCGACCCGGTAGAGGTCGCCGCCACATCCATTACGGCATTGTCAGCCCCCAGCTTCATGATGGAGCCTTTGCCGAATTGGCGTTCAATCTGTGCCAGCGCGCTTTCCAGCGCCTTTGCCTTATCCATCTCGCGTTTTCCGTTCAGATTTCAAAAGATTTGCCGTCGCCATGTCTCTGCCCCTTATTTCACAGCCGCAGACGCGCGGCAATCACCGTATTTGTTTCCGTTCTGTTCTCATGTATCGCCGAAAAGAACAAGCGAATTTGTCACAACTTTTAGGTAAGGCACGTTCTGAACAGATGTGGCGCCGCATTTACCCCATATGTTGAAGTGCTTTCCCACGATGGATTCCTGAAGCTTCATCCCTAGCCGAACCTGGTTAATACTCTGTGAATAGAATACCTGTTGAAATTACAGATCCAAAAGACTGGCCTGCCTGTGGTGCACGGTTCGGTGCGCGCGCCAGACAAGAAACATTGCCAGACCGCTTTCGCCCATGGCCGACGGGCCACCCGCCAAAAGCTTTTGTGCGGCGCAGTTTACACCGCACACGGGATCAGCGATAACCTTGGTGAAAGCTAAATTCCTTTGGCCAGTTGGCGGAACAGCATATGGTCCTTGCCTATCCATCAAAATGCCCAGGAACGAAGCATAACGAAAACAAATGGCTGCATCCAAAATGCTACTTCTGATCGACAATTATGACAGTTTCACCTATAATCTTGTGCATTATCTGGGTGAATTGGGCGCGGATGTTCGCGTTATGCGCAATGATGCGGTGGATGTGCAGGGTGCAATGGCGCTGCGGCCTGACATGATTGTGCTGTCGCCCGGCCCCCGTGCACCAGCGCAAGCCGGCATTTGCCTGCCGCTGATCATGGCCGCAGCCGAGGCGAAAATTCCCCTGCTCGGCGTGTGTCTCGGGCATCAGGCCATTGGCGAGGCGTTTGGTGGCAAAGTCGTGCGCTGCCATGAGATCGTGCATGGAAAACTGGGCGCGATGCAGCACAATGGCACCGGTGTTTTTGCCGGCCTGCCCTCGCCTTTTCTTGCCACCCGCTATCACAGCCTTGTGGTGGATCGTGACAGCCTGCCCGACTGTCTGGAAACAACCGCCTGGCTGGAGGATGGCACCATCATGGGCTTGCGCCACAAAAGCCTGCCCGTTGAGGGCGTACAATTTCACCCCGAAAGCATCAAATCCGAACATGGCCACCAATTGTTGCGGAACTTCCTTGGTCGCGTAAAGGTGGCCGCATGAGCGATCGACTCAAATCCCTGATTGGCACCGCCTGCGACCGCCCGCTGACCCGCGCCGAGGCGGAAACCGCCTTTACCGCGCTGTTCGAAGGCAATGCCACACCGGCCCAGATGGGCGGTTTTTTGATTGCGCTGCGGATGCGCGGCGAAACCGTGGAGGAGATTGCCGGCGCCGCAAGTGTGATGCGCGCCAAATGCACCCCGGTCGTGGCCCCGGCCGGTGCCATGGATATCGTCGGCACCGGCGGCGATGGCAAGGGCACGCTGAACATTTCCACCGCCACCGCCTTTGTCGTGGCCGGGGCGGGCGTCATCGTGGCCAAACATGGCAACCGCAATCTGTCGTCCAAATCCGGTGCCGCCGATGCGCTGACCGAAATGGGGCTGAATGTGATGATCGGGCCCGCCGTGGTGGAACGCTGCCTTGCCGAGGCTGGCATTGGTTTCATGATGGCCCCGATGCACCACCCTGCAACCCGCCATGTCGCCCCGGTGCGGCTGGAACTTGGCACCCGCACCTTGTTCAATATCCTTGGTCCGCTGACCAACCCGGCAGGCGTAAAGCTGCAACTGACCGGGGCCTATGACGCCGCCCTTATCCGCCCGATGGCCGAGGTGCTGCAGGCACTTGGCTCCACCTCTGCGTGGCTGGTGCATGGGGGGGATGGCACGGATGAGCTGTCGATTGCGGCCCCGTCAAAAGTAGCCGCATTGAAAGACGGGGCAATTACCGAATTCGAGATTCACCCCGAAGATGCGGGCCTGCCCGTCTACCCGTTTGAGGCGATCATGGGCGGCAGTCCGGCTGAAAACGCCACCGCGTTACGCGCGCTTTTGCATGGGGCAGCGGGCGCCTATCGCGACGCCGTTTTGCTGAATTCTGCTGCGGCGCTGTTGGTGGCAGGCACAGCCAGCGACCTGAAATCCGGTGTCGAGATGGCCAAAAGCAGCATTGACTCGGGCGCTGCCCGCGCCAAGATTGACGCGCTTATACGCATCACCACCAGTCCTTAACCCCCCCATTTACCGAACGGCCATCAGATGAGCACCATTCTAGAGCGGATCAAAACCTATAAGCTGGAAGAGGTTGCCACCCGCAAGGTCGCAAAGCCACTGGCACAGGTTCAGGCCCTGGCCGATGAGGCCCCTGCCCCTCGTGGCTTTGCCGAGGCCCTGCGCGCGGCATCAACCGCTGGCTATGGCTTGATTGCCGAGATCAAGAAGGCCAGCCCTTCCAAGGGGCTGATCCGCGCCGATTTCGACCCGGCAGCCCTTGCCCGCGCCTATGAGGCCGGGGGCGCCGCCTGCCTGTCGGTGCTGACCGACACGCCCTCATTTCAGGGTGCCGATGCGTATTTGACCGCCGCGCATGAGGCGACAACCCTGCCCTGCCTGCGCAAGGATTTCATGTATGACCCCTATCAGATCGTCGAAGCCCGCGCGCTTTCAGCCGATTGCATTCTGATCATCATGGCCTCTGTGTCGGATGCGCAGGCCCGAGAGTTGGAAGAAACCGCTTTTGGCCTTGGGATGGATGTGCTGATCGAGGTGCATGACGCGCATGAGCTGGAGCGGGCCGCCCTGTTGAAATCACCGTTGATCGGCATCAACAACCGCAACCTGCACAGCTTTGATCTGGATCTGCAAACCACCCGTGATCTTGCCCGCCGTGTGCCCGAAGATCGGCTGATCATTTCGGAATCCGGCCTGTTCACGCCCGAAGACCTTGCCGATGTCGCCCGCTATGGGGCACGCTGCTTCTTGATTGGCGAAAGCCTGATGCGGCAGCCCGATGTCGAAAGTGCGACCCGCAGATTGCTGGCCAACCCCTACGCAGCACAAGGAGGGTTCTGATGTCAGGCCTTACCCATTTTGACGCCGCAGGTCATGCGCATATGGTTGATGTTTCTGCCAAACCCGTCACCGCCCGCATTGCCGTTGCCCAAAGCGCCGTGAAAATGGCCCCCGAGACGCTGGCGATCATAACCGATGGTCGCGCGGCCAAAGGCGATGTGCTGGGCATCGCACGGCTTGCCGGGATCATGGCAGCCAAAAAAACCGCCGATCTGATTCCCCTCTGCCACCCTTTGCCGATTACCAAAGTTGCGATTGATCTGGTGCCGGATGCCGCCCTTCCTGGCGTCATGATCACGGCCACAGTGAAAACCGGCGGCCAGACCGGGGTCGAGATGGAGGCGCTGACCGCAGTATCCATCGCCGCCCTGACCATCTATGACATGATGAAAGCCGTTGACAAGGCTATGGAAATCACCGCAACCAAGCTGATCTTGAAAGATGGCGGCAAGTCGGGCCGCTATGAGGCCGCGCCATGATCTCGGTTGAGGAGGCGCTGGCCCGTGTCTTTGCCCTGGTGCGCTGCCTCGATGCCGAAACCGTTCCCTTGACCAAGGCCTGCGGGCGCTTCATGGCCAACCCGGCCACCGCAACGCGTGATCAACCGCCGTTCGCCGCTGCTGCAATGGACGGCTACGCCACCTGCGGCCCCGCCACCGCTGGCAGCCGTTTTGCCCTGGTGGGTGAGGCCAGTGCCGGCCACGCCTGGCACGGCACGCTTGCCCCCGGTCAGGCCATCCGCATCTTTACCGGCGCGCCAGTGCCCCCCGGTGCTGACCGCGTGGTGATCCAAGAGGATGTAAGCCGCGCCGGTGACCAGATCACCCTGTCCGATCCGCTCGACAGTGCCACCCATATCCGCGCCATGGGTCAGGATTTCAAAGCGGGCGATACATTGTCGCCACGCCTGCTGCGCCCCAGTGATGTCGCCCTGCTGGCCGCGATGAATGTGGCAGCGGTTTCGGTGATCCGTCGCCCTATCGTGGCCATCATTGCCACCGGGGATGAGCTGGTGATGCCGGGTGAGGTGCCGCGCCCCGACCAGATTATCGCCTCCAACGGTCTGGCACTGAAAGCGATGGTCGAGGAGGCGGGTGGCATCGCCCGCCTGCTGCCCATCGCCCGCGATACCGAGGCCAGCCTGACCACGGTTTTCAACCTTGCCATGGGCGCCGACCTGATTGTCACCATCGGCGGCGCATCGGTCGGCGACCATGATCTGGTTGGAAAAGTCGCTGCAGATATGGGTATGGATCGCGCCTTCTATAAGGTCGCCATGCGCCCCGGCAAGCCGCTTATGGCCGGACGGATCAACGGCACGCCAATGTTGGGGTTGCCCGGAAACCCTGTTTCCTCAATCGTTTGCGGCCATATCTTCATGTTGCCTATGCTGCGCGCCTTGCAAGGGCTTGGTTCGGTTGCGCCCAAAATGCAGCGCGCCACCCTGGCGGCAGCACTGCCCGCCAATGGCCCCCGCGCCCATTATATGCGCGCTGTCGTTGACCATGGCACGGATATTCCGAAAATCACTGCCTTCTCGGCCCAGGATTCTGCCCTTTTGACGGTATTATCACAGGCCAATGCCCTGCTGCTGCGCCCCGTCAATGACGGCCCGCGCGGCGTTGGCGATACGGTCGAATACCTTCCAATTTAGCCAAACCCCTTGACACAAAGCAAGAACGAGGGCAGAACAGGATGGCAACCTTTTGAAGGGGATGGCCGATGTTGACACGCAAGCAATTGGAACTTCTGGATTTCATTCGGAACCGCATGGATGCCGAAGGGGTTCCGCCCTCATTCGATGAAATGAAAGTGGCGCTTGATCTGCGGTCAAAATCCGGCATTCACCGGCTGATAACGGCGCTGGAGGAGCGGGGCTTTATCCGCCGCCTTGCCCACCGCGCCCGCGCGATCGAAATCGTGAAACTGCCCGAGGCGATGGAGCGCACTGGCTTTACCCCCAAGGTTATCAATGGCGACCGGGTTGATCCGCCCAAACGGGTTGCCCCACCCAAAGGTGCAATGCGGGTTGACGCTGTATCGGCACTCGAACTGCCGGTTATGGGCCGTATTGCCGCCGGTGTTCCGATTGAGGCCATTCAGGAAATTTCGCACCATGTTACCGTCCCCGGCTCCATGCTCTCTGGCAAGGGCCAGCATTACGCGCTGGAGGTCAAGGGCGATTCGATGATTGAAGCCGGGATCAACGATGGGGATATCGTGGTGATCCGCGAACAGAACACCGCCGAAAATGGCGACATTGTTGTGGCCTTGGTTGAAGATACCGAGGCAACACTGAAACGCTTTCGCCGCCGTGGCAGCATGATCGCGCTGGAAGCCGCAAATCCTGCCTATGAAACCCGCGTTTTTCCCGACCATCAAGTCAAGGTGCAGGGCCGTTTGGTTGGCCTGATCCGCAGTTATTGATCCATCACGGTTTCAAGGGGTTCGCCGCAGCTTGCAGCGAGGGTGAGGCCAAAACAATCGGCTTTTCCGGTCGTGATCCCGACCATAATCGGCTCTGGGTTTTTGTTGGCATCAGCTTCAAGCTTCCATCCGTCTGCACCCATAGCGCCAATGGCCCCGTGCGGCGCAGGCGGGTTTCGTCGATCACAGTGCAGCCCTTTGGGGCATCGACACCCAGCTTTGCACCAATCACCACCAGATCGGCCAGTTGACAGGCCTCACTCAGCCGCGTCTGGGTCTCTTTTCCCTTGATCTGCACGATTCGCCAGCCCGCAAGCGTAAAGCCCCGCATCGTTGCCGGGCCATCAAAGCCGCCGCGCGCAGCTGCGGTTGGCTGGTCGGCCATATCCCCGTCATTCTCCAACCATTGCCGCGCCGCAAACCCCGCGCCTTTGGGTGCTGAAAGCGCCCGTCCGGCAACGGTAGTCACCCCAATCAGCTTGCCATCGCCGCTGATCAACACCGGCGGGCGCTCGATCATTGCCCAGAGCCCAAAGGCCAGGGCCATGGGGGCCACGCCGGCAAATCGTAATTTTCCACGCCACAGAATCACCCAAAGCGCCCCCAGAGCCAGGATCGGCAAGACCGTCGCGGGGGGGCTGGGCACTGCCCGCACCGCGCCTTCCCACCCCGCCACGCTCTGCGCGACCCATAAAATCCAGGCCGTGCCCTTGCCCATGATCCACAAGGCGGGGGAGGCAAGCCCCAATGGGGCCAGAACCCCGGCCAAAACTGCCGCAGGCATCACCGCAAGCCCCATGACCGGCACCGCCAGAACATTGGCAACCAGGCCATATCCGGCAATTCGGTTAAAATGCGCTGCCGCTATCGGGCCGGTGGCAACGCCTGCCAAAAGTGACGTGAACACCACCGCAAAAACCGGCGTCAGCCACCCAGGCACCGCTGCCGGCAGCAAACGCCCCCGCAGCGCGCCATAGCCCGCGATCAGCGCCACGGTCGCGGCAAATGACATCTGAAACCCCGGCTCCATCAGCGTTTCTGGCTGCGCCACCAACAGCACGCAAGCCGCCAGCGCCACCGACCGCATCGACAGCGCACGTCGATCATACAAGATCGCCCCAAGCATCACGGCGACCATTACAAAGGCCCGTTCGGTCGCAACATTGCCGCCCGACAGCGCCAGATATACCGCCCCCGCCATGAGTGCCAACGCCGCCGCCAATTTCTTGGCATTCACCCGCAACGCCAGAACAGGGATCAGCGCCAAGCCATAACGCAGCGTGGCAAAGATAAACCCGGTCAGCAACGCCATATGCAGCCCCGAAATTGCCAACAAATGCGACAAATTGGCTGCGCGCAGATTGTCTTGTGCCGCACGGCTTATTCCGGCCCGATCCCCGGTTACCAAAGCGGCGGCAAAGCCCCCCGGATCACCGCCCACCCGCGCTTCGACCCCCGTCCGGATATAGGCCCGCAGCCGGTTGATCCATTGTGCGCCGGGCACAGGGGGGGCCAACAGCAAAACCGGCACGCGGGTGTAACCAACGGCGCCCAACCCGTCAAAAAACGCCATGCGCTGAAAATCAAACCCGCCGGGCTCTACCGGGCCTTCGGGGGCCGACAGATGTGCGGTTGTCATGACAATCTGCCCCGGCTCCAGGGTCATGGCCCCTTGTTCGCCGTGCAAAGACACACGCACCCGCGCAGGCGTTCGGGCCGGTGACACCCGCGCCAGCACCACATGGTCCAATGTCAACCTGATCATATCGGATTGAGAGCGGTCAATGCTGATCACCCGCCCCTCCACCGCGCCATAATAGCGAAAACCCAAAATCGGCGCCTCTATCAAATGCGCCCGCGCCCCCGCAGCCAGCATGCCCAAAGCCACACAAGACAGCGCTATCGCCAAAGGGTGCAGAACCTCTGGCCCGAACCGATAGACGCCCAGCGTGATGCCAAAGGCCAAAAGCAACCCGCCATAATGCCAGGGGCCCGGCTCGAACCTCAGGCTGAACCAGAGGCCGATGCCAACTGCGATCATCACCGGCACCCAAGCAAACAGGACCCCGCGCGCATGGGCAAGGGCGATAAACGGTACCTGGAACAGCGCTGCAAGCCTGCCCACCTTGTCACTCCTTGCGTGATTGCCTAGACACTGACCGACCCTACCTCTCTCCTGGTTTCCGAAAGGTTAATTCCTCATGTCGTCTGATCGCCCTGTCATCACCCGGATCGCACCTTCGCCCACCGGCTATATGCATATCGGAACGGCCAGAACCGCCCTGTTCAATTGGCTGTTTGCCCGTGGTCGCGGCGGTAAATTCTTGCTGCGGATCGAGGATACGGACCGTGAACGCTCAACCCCGGAAGCGACGCAGGCCATTGTGCGCGGCATGACATGGCTGGGGCTTGATTGGGATGGCGAGGCTGTCAGCCAGTTTGAACAAAAAGACCGCCACGCCGAAGTCGCCCATGAAATGCTGGCCCGTGGTGCGGCCTATAAGTGCTTTGCCACACAAGAAGAAATCGAGGCCTTCCGGCAAGAGGCTGGCGCCGAGAAACGCTCTACGCTTTATCGAAGCCCGTGGCGCGAGGCCCCACCATCGACCCATCCCGATGCGCCCTATGTGATCCGCATGAAAGCCCCCCAAAGTGGCGAGACGGTGATTGAAGACGCGGTGCAGGGCACGGTTACCTTTCGCAACGACCTGCTGGATGACATGATTGTTCTGCGCTCGGATGGCACGCCGACTTATATGCTGGCAGTGGTGGTCGATGACCATGACATGGGCATTACGCATGTTATCCGCGGTGATGATCATTTGCAGAACGCCGCCCGCCAAACCATGGTTTACGATGCGATGGGCTGGGAAATTCCGGTTTGGGCGCATATTCCGTTGATTTTTGGGCCTGACGGCAAAAAGCTGTCGAAACGCCACGGCGCCACAGGTGTAGAGGAATATCAGATCATGGGCTACCCGGCGGCGGGGATGCGCAATTATCTGACCCGGCTGGGTTGGTCGCATGGTGATGACGAATTCTTTACGACTGAGCAGGCAAAAGAGTGGTTCAACCTTGAAGGAATCGGTCGCTCGCCCGCGCGGCTGGATTTCAAGAAACTGGAAAACCTTTGCGGTCAGCATATTGCCGCCAGCGATGATGCTGCACTGCTGCATGAATTGGAGACATATTTGGCCGCCGCAGGCAAAGCCCCGCTGACAAAACCCCAGCGTGACAGCATGTCGCGCGCAATGTACTGCCTGAAAGATCGCGCGAAGAAGTTCCCAGATCTTGTTGAAAAGGCAGAGTTTGCGCTGAATGCACGCCCGGTGCAGCCGGATGAGGCCTCGGCAAAATCGCTCGATGCGGTATCCCGTGGTATACTGAAAACATTGACGCCGCGCTTGCAAACTGCTAGCTGGACCAAAGAAACGCTGGAGCTTATTTTGACCGAAGCAGCCACAGCCCATGGCATAGGTTTTGGAAAACTGGCCGCCCCTTTGCGTGCCGCATTGGCCGGCCGCACGGCGACCCCCAGTGTTTATGATATGATGTTGGTACTGGGGCAGAATGAAACAATTGCCCGACTGGAAGACGCCGCCGGATAAGCTGCGGCCTCTCCTCTCGGGCCCAAAGACAGCCCGCAAGGGAAGTTCACTTCAAGGCCCCGTGCATCCAGTACAGGGGCTCAACCGCAAAAGGGATGAATCATGGCAGAAACAACGGGAACAGCACAGCTTAAAATTGGCGACAAGACCTTTGATCTGCCAATGTACTCTCCCACGCTCGGACCCGATGTCGTTGATATTGGAAAGCTATATGCGCAGGCCGATGTTTTCACCTACGATCCCGGTTTCACGTCGACAGCCGCCTGCGAAAGCGCGATCACATATATTGATGGCGACAAGGGCGAGCTGCTGTATCGCGGCTATCCGATCGAACAATTGGCAAAGGAATCGCATTTTCTTGAGGTCTGCTATCTGCTTTTATTCGAAGAACTGCCGAATGAGGCCGAATTGGCAGACTTCGAAAGCCGCGTAACCCGGCACACGATGGTGCATGAACAGATGCACAATTTTTTCCGTGGTTTCCGCCGCGATAGCCACCCGATGGCAACGATGGTCGGCGTGGTCGGTGCAATGTCGGCGTTTTACCATGACAGCCTTGACATCAACGACCCCTGGCAGCGTGAGGTGGCCGCGATCCGCATGATCGCCAAACTGCCGACGATTGCGGCAATGGCGTTCAAGTATTCGGTCGGCCAACCTTTCGTTTATCCAAAGAATTCATTGGATTACGCGTCAAACTTCCTGCACATGTGCTTTGCCGTCCCTTGTGAGGATTATGTGGTCAATCCGATCCTGTCCAAAGCGATGGACCGGATCATGATGCTGCATGCAGACCACGAACAAAACGCCTCTACCTCGACTGTGCGCCTTGCAGGGTCTTCGGGGGCCAACCCGTTTGCGTGTATCGCGGCTGGCATCGCCTGTCTTTGGGGCCCGGCACATGGGGGCGCAAACCAGGCTTGCCTGGAAATGCTGCGCGAAATCGGCACTGTTGATCGTATCCCCGAATATATCGCCCGCGCCAAAGACAAGAATGATCCTTTCCGCCTGATGGGATTTGGCCACCGCGTCTATAAAAACTTTGACCCGCGCGCAACGGTGATGAAAGAATCAGCGGATGAGGTGTTGGAGCTGATGGGCATCCACAATAACCCAACCCTTCAGGTCGCCAAGGAACTGGAACGGATCGCGCTGGAGGATGAGTATTTCATCTCGAAAAAGCTCTATCCCAACGTTGATTTCTATTCCGGCATCATTTTGGATGCGATGGGCTTTCCGACCTCGATGTTCACCCCGATCTTTGCGCTCTCTCGCACCGTGGGCTGGATTTCGCAGTGGAAAGAAATGATCGGCGACCCGACGCAAAAGATTGGCCGCCCGCGCCAGCTTTATATCGGTGCCCCCAACCGCGACTATGTTCCTGTCGCGAAACGCTGACACTTTACGGCGGCCGCTGCTTCCCGATGCGATTGGCAGTCATATCGGGGCTTGGCAGCTCACCCGAATGCGAAGGGGTAAAGCGCAACCGTCCGGGTCTGCCAGCCGTTAGCCTGCATTCCATGGCTGCAGGCCGTCTATGCGGTTGATCTTGGGGTCTGGGCGGGCTTGGGCTGAACGCCATTCAGTTTGGCGGATTCGATCATGGTGCAGGCGCGGGCGGTAGTGTCATTGAGACGGAGTCATATGGACAAGATGACCCCGCCTCTCACAGCTTTCGCGGCCCGGCCTTGCGCAATGCGTCGATGTTTGGCCCGGCGGGGCAGGCTTATGTCTATCGTTCCTACGGCATCCATCTTTGCCTCAATATCGTCGCCCGGCCCGGCGAGGCTGTTTTGCTGCGCGCACTTTGCCCAACACTGGGTTTGGACCTCATGCAAACACGGTGCGGGCCAGGGTCGCTTTGCAATGACCTCGGGCGCTTGGGCCAAGCACTGGGCATTTGTAGCAAAGATGATGGCGTCGCATTCGACAGCAACGGGTTTTCCATTAACCTGCCCGCATCGACCCCGAAAGTTCTAACCGGAACCCGCATCGGCATCAGCAAGGCGCAAGACATGCCGTGGCGGTTCGGGCTTGCGCGCGCAAAGGGGCTTAGCCGGAGATTTTAGAATAACCCATTTCCAATTTCAAACAAAAGCGCATCAATAAAACCGGCCAAGCCCTTTCACTTTTTCCGCCGCTTCCACAGCACCGTTGCGGCGACAGCCAGTGCCGCGCCCCAGATCAGATGCCGCGCGGTGATGCCGGTTCTGGCCTTGGCGCTGCTGCGGTAGCGGGGGTCGAAGAACCGGGTTTCGGCAAGCAGTTCCTTGATCGGGCTTGGCGGCGATTGCTCCAGCCGGCGCAACCTGCGCCCCGAAGGCCGGTTAAGCTGTTCGATCGTTGCGATCAGGCGTTTGGTTTTTGCGACCTCTGTGTCAATCTCGTTTGCATCTCGGTCCAGATGTTCAGCGATCAACCCGTGCAGGATCGTGCGGATTTCATGCGATGTGGCCATGTCTTCGGCCAGCAGGGCGACATCGCATTCGGTATCAAACCCCATCGACCGCCGGTCGATATTGCTGGACCCGACACGCAGAAACCTGTCGTCAGAGATCAGGATTTTGGCGTGAACGTAGATCGGTTCTTCTGCACGCGTGACCGGATAATAGATCGCAAAGCGGCTGTGATGGTCGGCTTTGGCAAGCTGTTGGATCATGCGGTTGCGCGGGATATTCATGGCGATATCTTCGGCGCTGTTGGGCGAGGCAAAGGGATTGATGACAATCACTTCCGGCCCGTCCTCCTCTCTCAGGCGGCGCGCCAAAGCATCGGTGATTTTATCAGAGCAGAAATACTGCGATTCAAAATAAAGGTAGTCTTTGGCCGATGAGATCGCGTCGAGATACAGCGTTTCAATCTCATTTATCGCCGCCCGGTCGCTTTCGGGCGGTTCGGTACGCGCAATGGCAACCGTGATGCGGGTAAAATCGGGCTTGATGCTACCCGGCCATATCGGGTCACAAGAGGCGGGCAAAGCCCCAAGATCTTTACCATTGGCGCGCGCCCAGCGGCTGCGGGCCAGTTCGGACAAGGCGTGCGCGGCAGGTCCGTCCAGCACCACCGCCGCGTCATGCCAGGGCTGCGCAATCTCGCCATCCAAAAGCCTGCGCTGCGGGTTATCGGTCAGGTGGTCGCGGTCATCCCAGCGCCCATCGGTGACATCAATGCCACCGCAAAACGCGGTCACATCATCAATCGCCACAACTTTCTGATGATGGCAGGCCCCCACCGGATGACGGCCATCAAAGGCCAGATGCACCTGATCCGGCGAGAGAAACTTCATCTGAAGCGAGGGCAAGACCTGCCCCGGCGCAAGCAGCACGCCGCCGCTCCACTGCAACATATAGATGTTCAGGTCCGGGTTATGATCGGCCAGCGCATCCAGAAACGGGCCGATGCGGTTGGGAAACCCGTCAGGCGCGTTGTCATGGCCATCGCTTTCACCGGGCAGCATTTCGATGCCGAAATCAAAATCCCAGCCGATCATAAGGACCCGCTGTCTGGCTTGCAAAAGCGCCTGTCGCAGGGCCCGGAAATAGGATTTGCCATCCACGATCACGCTGAACCTGTCCGCGCGGTCCATCCGCCAGCAGTTGACGCCCTGCAGAAATTCCATTTCAAAACCTCATATATCCGAGAATAGATAAAACGACTGGCGCGGGGATCAAGTTGCAAAGGCAATCGCGGCTTGCTGGCCGCCATGATCAAACCGCGTTCAACCTCGGGGCGATGGTGCCTGCAGAGCCGCCCGGAAAAGCCAGAAAACACCCGAAGCCTACCCACATTGTTTCAGACGACCGTGCCCCCCGCAAGCGATTGTACCGCATCAGCGCGCCAGCGTAGCCCCGCAGCCCTGTCAGATTGGTCAATGTTTCACAGGGTTCATTATTGCGATATAGACAATAGTAAATGCAAGAATACAACCATTCTGGTCAACGCTGAATTGCCCTATCTTGGTTTCAACAACAGATAGACGATTTGAAAGGCAAAACGATGATCAAAGACATCAAAGGTCTGCACCACGTCACATCGATGGCGGGCGATGCGCTGGAAAACAACGCGTTCTTTACCAAAACCCTTGGGCTGCGTCGGGTCAAGAAAACCGTCAACTTTGACTCACCCGATGTGTATCACCTGTATTATGGCGATGAAATCGGCACGCCCGGCTCGGTGATGACCTATTTTCCCTTCGGCCAGATGCCCAAAGGGCGGCGCGGTACGGGTGAGGTCGGCACGACTGAATTTGCGGTGCCCAAAGGTGCGCTGTCGTTCTGGAAAGAGCGGCTGGGCAATTACGGTGTAACCGGCCTGCGCGAGGGCAGCTTTCTGGGCGAAGATCGGCTGCAATTTGACGGCCCCGATGGCGACGGCTTTGCCTTGGTGGAAAGTGCGGTGCGCGATCGCACGCCCTGGACCGGCAGCGATGTGCCGCAAGATGCCGGGATTTTGGGCTTTCATGGCGCGCGTTTCACCTTGCGCGATGCGGCCGCCACCGGCGAATTGCTGACCTATATGGGCTACCAAAAGGACGAGACCGCTGGCAACGTCACCCGCTACCGGGTTGCGGGCGGCAATGCGGCCGACACCATCGACCTTGAGCAAGCCTCGGGCGCCAAAGCGGCCAGTCAGGGTTCGGGGTCGGTCCATCACATCGCCTTTGCGGTGGAAAACCGCGCCAAGCAGCTAGAGGTGCGCAAGGCCCTGATCGACACCGGCTATCAGGTGACGCCCGTGATCGACCGCGACTATTTCTGGGCGATCTATTTCCGCACCCCCGGCGGTATTCTGTTTGAGGTGGCAACCAACGAGCCCGGCTTTGACCGCGACGAAGACACCGCCAATCTGGGGCAGGCCCTGAAGCTGCCCACCCGCTACGAGCAGCACCGCGCCGAGATTGAGCGCCTGTTGCCCCCGATTGCCTCTTAGGAAGAACGCCATGTCGATAAAAACCTATCACGCGCTGACCAAAGCGCCCAAACCAGACGCGCCACTGATCTTTGTCTTTCACGGCACCGGCGGCGACGAACACCAGTTCTTTGATCTGGCGCAGCAGCTTTCGCCCAAGGCGGGCGTGGTTTCACCCCGCGGTGATGTGTCCGAGCACGGCGCTGCGCGGTTCTTTCGGCGCACGGCGGAAGGCGTCTATGATATGGCTGATCTGGCACAGCGCACCGAGACGATGGCGGCATTTGTCGCGGCACATAAGGCGCAACACCCTGATGCGCCAGCCTATGGCTTTGGCTATTCCAACGGGGCGAATATCCTTGCCTCGGTAGCCATGGCGCATCCCGATCTGTTTGCGCGGATCGGGCTGTTGCATCCGCTGATCCCTTGGGAACCGGTGGCACGCCCTGCGCTTGCTGGCAAGCGGGTGCTGATTACCGCCGGAAAGCGCGATCCGATTTGCCCGTGGCCCCTTAGCCAAAAGCTGATCGACTGGTTCGCGGCACAAGGTGCCGATGTGTCCACCCATATCCATGACGGCGGCCACGATCTGCGCCAGCCAGAGGTGGCGGCGCTGCAAAGCCTGTTGACCGAAGCGTAACCGACCTAGGCCCTGAAGGAGGCTTACCATGATCACCATCCATCAAAAGGCCATCCGTGGGCATACCCAGGCAGGGTGGCTTGACAGCTATCACACGTTTTCCTTTGGCACCTTCAATGACCCCAATCGTATGGGGTTTGGCAATCTGCGCGTGTTGAATGATGACACCATCATCCCCGGTTCCGGCTTTGCGCCGCATCCCCATGAAAGCATGGATATTCTGACCTATGTCACCAAAGGCCAGTTGCGCCATGAGGATGATCAGGGCAATGTCTCGCTTATCTCGGCGGGTGAGGCGCAGTTGATGTCTGCCGGTCGGGGCGTCCGGCATTCCGAACGCAACGCCTCGGATAGCGATGAAGCACAGCTTTTGCAGATCTGGTTGATCCCGGATCAGGCTGGGGGAGAGCCGACTTACACACAAAGGCCGGTGCCACAAAGCGGCAATGTGCTGTTGGCCGGCCCCCCCGACGCAGACGCGCTTTTGACCCTGCGGTCACAAACGACCGTCCGCCTGATCCACGCGCAAGAGGGCGATAACACGCCGCTTGCACAGCCTGATACGCTGCGGTTCGTGCATCTGTTTGATGGCCTGGCCCATGCCGAAGGCGAGCGGTTGAGCGCGGGCGACGGGCTGCAAATACCAGTGGGCGATGTCACATCGCTTGATTGGGCAAGCGACGGTGCCGCCCTGCTTTTCACGATGCCGCGATAAAGCCAGACGATACCCCTGATTTCGCATCCATAGACAGGAGAGACTTATGAGCTGGAACCCGACCCAAAACCCCGAATGCCCTGCATCCGATACCAACAGCATTGAAACGCTGATCATCCCGCGCGCCCATGATCTGGGCGGGTTTGAGGTGCGGCGCGCCCTGCCCTCGCCCAAGCGGCAGATGGTTGGGCCGTTCATCTTTTTTGATCAGATGGGCCCGGCCGAATTCATCACCGATGGCGGGATTGATGTGCGCCCGCATCCGCATATCGGGCTGGGCACCGTTACTTATCTGTACCAAGGCGAATTTGAACATCGCGACAGCCTTGGCACACATCAGATGATCTATCCCGGCGAGGTGAACTGGATGGTCGCCGGGCGCGGCGTCACCCATTCCGAACGCACCAGCGAGCAAACCCGCGCCACACGGCACAAGCTGTTCGGTATCCAGACATGGATCGCCCTGCCCGAAGACCGCGAAGACATGGCCCCGGATTTTGAACATCACAAGGAGGCGGCACTGCCCGTCATCACCGACACCGGCACCACCGCGCGGCTGATCCTTGGCAGCGCTTACGGCCAAACCAGCCCGGTGACGATGCAATCCGAAACATTCTATCTGGATGTCGTATTGGCAGCAGGTGCGGCTTTTCCGCTGCCCGACAACCACGAAGATCGCGGGATCTATGTGACCGAAGGCAGTATCGAAGTTGCAGGCGACAGCTTTGAAGCGGGCCGCATGATGGTCTTTCGCCCCGGCGACCGGATTTCGGTTAAGGCTGGCCCGCAAGGCGCGCGGTTGATGGCGCTTGGCGGGGCCACGCTTAATGAAAAACGCTATATCTGGTGGAATTTCGTGTCTTCCTCAAAAGAGCGGATTGAGCAAGCCAAAGAGGATTGGAAAGCCGCAGATTGGGAAAATGGCCCGTTCAAGCTGCCGCCGGGCGATGATGCGGAATTTATCCCGATCAGCCCCGAGTTGGACCGGACGCGCCCCAAGGGCTAAGGGCTAAGGCGATAGTGGCACATTCCCGTTCATCTTGGCTCACTTGCCATTTCTGAACAGTTACAGCGCTTCGTCTTTGAGGTGAAACAAGGCCCATCACATAACGCATTGAAATCTTTGACTTCAGGTAGCGATATATGTTCAAGGCTCAGGGTGAAACGCTTTATGAAGGCGATACCTGCCTTGGGCGCGGCATGCGATACGCGTGTTTCAACCAGAACCGGAACCGCTTTCGGCATTTCCCTGCCGCCCAACCGGGTTTCACGTCCGGCAGCAGGGAAACGCGCCGCAGGAAACGCCGCGGATTGGTAAAAAACACCACCCGGCCTGTCGGTATCAGCAGCCGGGCCTTGTGCGTGATCATCGCCAAAAGGCTGGCCGCGTATTGCCAAAATGTTTGGCCTTGCCCCCTATCGACTTTTTGCGACCTGCGGCGCGGCCTTGTGCGCGCCGCTTGTCTCTTGCGTTGTCATCCCGAAACTTTCGGCAGTTAGCTGCCCCTGCCCCATCAAATGGCCAACAGCGCGCGCCAATGAGATCGCATCATCCAGCCCGTCATGTTTTGACAAAGACGCACAGCCAACGCCGTAATAGTCGGCAAGCTCGCCGCTGCTTGTCGATTTTATTTCAGTCTCGGGCATACCGGCCTGGCGCAGGGCGCGTTTCAGATTGCCAAATCGTCTTGGGCTGATCGGCGGCGCTATACCGCGCAGAAAACAGCTTACACCCAAGGCAAACAGCTCATCTTTGCCCCAGGACCAGAACGTCGCACCGCGCGAGAATGCATCGAACTGATGAAGGGCAGACGCAAGATCAACCGCCTTTTTGTCGATGTCTTCGTTCGAAATGCCGGTAAGGTCGGTAAAGTACGGATCGAGTTGATACGGCACCCCGTTGCGATCCTGTGGCTTGATGTAAATCTTGAACTCATCAATGATGCTGGCGTTGGCATCCAGATCCAGCAAGACCGCCCCGATTTGAACCACGATCGGGTCCGGGTCGTCATGCCCCGACCATAGCCGCCCCATAGCGCCCTCTTTGGTCAGATACTCGCAATCGTAAACGACAATTATGGACACGCGGGTCAACTCCTGCTGGTTTGAAATCTGGCGCTCTGATACCGAATTAGCGGGCTTTTTGCCACCGGTGATGGCAGCACCGGCGGCGCTCAGCCGCGGTCTGGGTCAATGAACCGCCCCTCTGACATCACAGCGGCCACGCTGTTCTCTTGGGTCAGGCAGGTGAATGTCGCACGCGCGCCCTGGCGCAGCGTTCCCACCTCCTGTTCCAGCCCAAGCGCGCGGGCGGGGTTCACCGTTGCCAATCTCAGCGCGGCGGGCAAGCCGATATCGGTATGGTCCAGCATGTTGCGCAGGCTGTCGATCATGCTGACATGCGCACCCGCCAGACGGCCATCCTTGTTGGTCAGCCGACCGTCACAAAGCGCAATCTTCTCGCCATGCAATTCGAACCCGGTCTGTTGCCCGGCCAGGGTCAGCATCGCATCTGTCACCAGACACAAGCGGTCGGGCATCAGCCGCGCCGCCGTCGCCACATTGCGCCAATCGACATGGTGTCCGTCCGCGATAATGCCGGCGAAAAGCGCGCGGGAGGCAAGGGTTGCGCCCACCACGCCCGGCTCTCGTCCTGTCATCTGCGACATTGCGTTGAACAGATGGGTAACGCCGACAAGGCCCTCGGCCTCGGCCTGTGCGATCTGGTCGGCGCTGGCAGCGGTGTGCCCGGCAAACACCCGCACACCTGCCGCTTTCAGCCGTAACAAGGCACCGGCGGGAAGGTTTTCGGGTGCCACCGTCAGCAGCAAAACGCCAGCCTGTGCTGTTGTCAGCAGGTCCAGGTCGTGGTCATCCACGCAGCGTATCGCAGTCGGGTCATGGATGCCGGGGCGCGCATGCGACAGGAACGGGCCTTCAAGATGCACCCCCAGAATACCGGGCACGCCTTGCGCAATGGCCGCCTGCACGGCCGCTATCGCGCGGGTATAATCGCGCCCCGGCGCGGTGATGAAGGTCGGCAGGATATAGGCGGTACCGCCCTGTCTTGCGCCTGCCGCAATCCGGCCAACCGCCTCGGGGCTGGGGTCAAAGTTGAACTGCGTGTCTGCGGCGCCGTTGATCTGCAGGTCGATAAACCCCGGTGCCACCAGATCAAATTCCGGTAGCGCGGGGTCGCGGGCGTCCTGTGCTGTCGCGGGGCGGATAAGGGTGATCTGCCCATTGGCAATCTCGATCATCCGGTCGGGCTGTAGCTGGTCGGCCAAACCGTCATAAAGCTGCCGGGCAAACAATCGCGCCGGGGTTTTCATATCAATCAAAGGCACTGTCACGCCCCTGCGGATGAACCGTCTCATAGTATTCTGTAAGTTTCAGCGCGCTGGCGGCGGCCGCGTCAAGGATGATCGTGGCCCGCGGATGAAGCTGCAGCGCCGAGGCCGGGCAAACCGCGCTCAGCGGCCCTTCGATCATGTTGGCGACGGCTTCTGCCTTGGCCGCGCCGGTGGCGATCAGCAGGCATTTGCGCGATGCAAGGATGGTGGCGACGCCGGTGGTGATGGCGTAGCGGGGCGTTTCCTCAAACGAGGCGAAATAGCGCTGATTGGCGCGGCGCGTGCTTGTCGTCAGCGTTTTGATCCGGGTGCGGGAACCGAGGCTGGCTGTCGGCTCATTAAAGCCGATATGCCCATTCTGGCCGATACCAAGCAATTGCAGATCAATGCCGCCTGCCGCCTCAATCAGCGCCTCATAGTCACCAGAGGCCGCCCGTGGGTCGGCCGCATCGCCCTTGGGCAGATGGCAGCGCGCCGGGTCGATATCAACATGGCGAAAGAACGCCTCTTGCATGTAGTAGTGATAGGAACAGGGGTGGTCTGGTGCGAGGCCGATATATTCATCCAGGTTGAAACTGGTGGTTTTCGCAAAGGAAAGCCCCTCGTCACGGTGGCGCTGCGCCAGCACCTGGTAAAGCGGCAGCATGGTGCCCCCGGTCGCCAGCCCCAAAACGGCGGCGGGCAGATCACGAACCGTGCGGGCAACGATATCAGCGGCGCGCTCTATGGCGGCTGGCTCATTGCGTAGGATCAGAACCTTCATAGGGTTTCCTTTCTCAGATGGGCGGCCAATGCGCCAATCAACGGCGCATCATGGCCAAGCTCGGCAAGACCAAGGCACGGGCGAAACAGCTCTGGCTCATCGCGCAGGGCGATGCGGATACGGTCTATATAACCGGGCGCAAGGCCGATGCTACCCCCCATCGCAACGGTGTCGAGGCCCAGAACAGTCGTAAGATCACCGATCAGCGCCGCAATCGCGCTGGCCGAGGTGGCGACAATCCGGTTTGCCCAATCCTCGCCTTCAGATGCGGCGACAAACACGGCACGGGCATCAAGGCCTTCACGCCCCGCAGCCGCAGCCGCAGCGGCGATGCCGCGCCCGCCTGCGATGCTTTCAACCGTTGCCATTCTGCCACTGCCACACGGGCCACTGGCAAAGCGGCTGGAGACAAAGCCGATATGCCCGGCAAGGCCGTTGGCGCTGGACAGCAAGCGATTGCCCATGACCAACCCACCCCCGACGCCGGTAGAGACAGTAAGATAGGCAAAGCTGTCGCTGGCACTGCCTGCACCAAACAGACCCTCGGCAAGAGCGGCGGCGGCAGCATCATTCAGACAGGTGGCAGCACCAAGCCGGCGTGTCAGCCCTTGATCCAGTGGAAAGTCACGGATTGCGGACAGGGTCGTGCGATTCACCGCGTGCCATGCGCCCGCACTATCCACCCGCCCCGCCACAGCCACGCCCAACGGCGCGCCTTTGGTATGACCCAGGCGGTTCAACAGGCCACATATCGCGGTGATTTGCGCCTCGGGGCCAGCAGCAGGGTCGGTCGGGGCCAAAAGCCGCTCGGCAACCTCGCCGTTCGCAATCCGGGCGGCTGCAATTTTGGTTCCGCCCAGATCAGCGGCAAAACCGTTCAGGGCCTTGCGCGGCAGATCCATCATTTGCGCGCCTCAACTGCCTTTGCAACCGCATGCTGAAACCAGCCGGTTACATGTTCCAGCCGTGTCAGCGCGGTGCCAACGGTAACCGCATCGGCCCCAGCGGCCATCGCCTTGCCGGCAAGTTCGGGTGTATTCAATCGACCCTCGGCCATCACGAAACCGCCCAGATCATGGAACGCGCCGATCAGATCATAATCAACGCCCTCGGCGCGGCCTGCTGTTTCTTCTGTATACCCCGACAGGGTGGTCCCGATGATCGCGGCCCCCTCGGCCAAGGCCCGCTTTCCATCCGCAAGGCTGGAACAATCGGCCATCGCCAGCGCCCCCGCCGCATGGATCGCGGCAAGGATTGCCACGGTCGTTTCGGGGCGGGGCCGGTCGGTCGCATCATAGGCGATGATATCGGCACCGGCATCGGCCAAAGCCTGCACATCGGCCAGATAGGGCGTGATGCGCACCGGGCTGTCCGCAAGGTCGCGTTTCAGGATACCGATGATCGGCACCGATACAAGCGAGCGGGTGGCAGCAAGGTTGGCAGCACCTTCAATCCGCACCCCGGCCGCGCCGCCCGCCACAGCGGCAGCGGCCATGGCGGCAACGATTTCAGGGCGATCCATCGGCCCGTCATCAACCGGCTGACAAGACACGACAAGGCCGCCGCGCAAAGTATCAAGTTTGGTCATGGTCATCATTCCATCAGGCTTGGCAGGCCGGTTGACAGGATCGGGAAGGCGCAGACCAAAATCAGCACCACGACAGGCGGGATAAGCCAAGGCAAGATTGCCTTGGCCAGCCGATGATAGGGGATGCCGCCGACCTGGGCGACAACGAACAGGGCCATACCCATGGGCGGCGTCAGAATTGAAATCATCAGGTTCAGCACGGTGATGATGCCGAAATGCACCGGGTCGATACCAAAGCCAGCGGCAACCGGCACCAGGATCGGCACGACGACCAGCAAGATCACCAAGGCCTCGATAAAGCAGCCCAGAACAAAGATCATCAGATTGACCGCGATCAGAAAGGTCAGCGGGCTGTCGGCAATCGACAAAAAGAAGGTCGCAATCTGCTGGGGGGCCTGCTCGCGCGCCATGATAAAGCTGAGCAACCCGACACCGGCAACGATGGTCGCAATCGACGACGAGGTGACAGTGGTTTCATAGATCGAATCCCACAGCTTGCGGAATGTCAGCTCGCGGTAGAAAATCAGGTCGATCAGAATGGCGTAAAGCACAGTGATCGCCGCCGCCTCGGTAGGGGAAAACAGGCCCGAGAAAATGCCGCCGACGATAACCACAGGCGTCATCAGCGCGGGCAGGGATTTCACGAACAGCGTGCCGATTTCACCAGCGCTGCGGCGCGGGTCGCGCGGATAGTTGCGTTTGCGCGCGATGAACCACACCATGACCATCAGCGCCGCAGCACATAGAAACCCCGGAATGATGCCACCAAGAAACAGTTTGCCGATAGAGACGTTGGCGATCACGCCATACAGAACCATGGTGATCGAGGGCGGGACCAGCGGGCCGATCATCGACGAGGCAGCCGTCACCGCGCCCGAAAAATCATCATCATAACCCGCCTCGCGCATGGCCTCGATTTCCATCTTGCCCAAGCCCCCCGCATCGGCCAGCGCCGACCCGGACATGCCGGAAAAGAACAAGGATGCCAGCACGTTCACATGCCCAAGCCCGCCCGTGATATGGCCGACAAGGCTGCGCGCAAAACCGAACAGATGGTTGGTGATCCCGGCAGAGTTCAGCACCCCGGCGGCCAGAATGAACAAGGGCACCGCCAGCAGCGGAAAACTGTTCAGCCCGTCAACCATACGCTGCATGGCAAAGCTGATGCCCATGCCGGTGAAATAGAAGTAGCCCATGGAAACAAAGATCATGGCAACGCCGATGGGCACGCCGATCAGAACGAAAACCAGCCAGAGAATACCGACGGTGGCAAGGATCATAGCGAAGGCTCCCGCTTTGCCGTCACATCGCGGCGGCCGATCAGGCGGCGGATGATCCGGTGAATGATAAGGATGGCAGCAACAAAGCCCGAACCATAGAGCAGCGCGTCAGAGGTGGGCAGGGTGACAGTGGTGTTGTTCCAGGTGCGCAACACGGTGTTGTAACCGATCCAAGCGAGGTGGCACATGATCCCCAGATAGGCGAGGTCGATCAAAGTATAGAGGATGCGCCGCGCAGCTTCGGGCAGTAGCTCGGCCAGAAAGGCCATTTTCAGCTGGCCGTCCTGCCGTTCCACCTCGGCGATGCCGATGAACGCCATCCAGACCCAAAGCCACCTTGCGGCTTCCTCGGTCCAGACCGGGCCGCGAAACAGCGGGGTGCGGCCAAAGACCTGAATCAGAACGACTCCGATCAAAATGACAAAGACCGCCGATGCGACGATCCCTTCGATGCTGTATTTGCGTGGCTGATTTATGGGCTCCCCCCTTTTGTTCAGAACAACTCTGCGGGCGCAGGAGCGCCCGCAGAGAGGCAGATCACTTGCCGCGCACGCGAGCGATGGCACCAGCGCCGAACTGTTCTTCCAGCGTCGCGTAATATGGCTGCATCGCAGCGCGGAAGGGGGCCAGATCGGGGCGTGTGATGGTCAGGCCACGGCCCTCGAATGTGGCGATCAGGTCTTCTTCGGCCTTGGCAGTCAGGCTGTCGTTCAGCGCCCCACCGGCCTTTGCCGCCTCAGAGATCCACCCTTTTTCTTCGTCACTCAGGCTGTCCCACAGGTTTTTCGAAACCTGCAAGGCTGCCGATGCAACAAAGTGATTGGTCAGCGCGATATGGCTTTGTACTTCGTAAAACTTCATCGCCTCGATGGTTGGCAAAGGGTTTTCCTCGGCGTCAACCTGATTGGTTTGAAGCGCGAGATAAACCTCGGCAAAGGCGACGGGTGCGGGTGTGGCGCCGGTGTTTTCGGCATAGGCGATCAGGAACGGCACGTTGGGGGTGCGCAGACGCAGGCCCTTCATGTCGTCCATAGAGTTGATGGCACGGTTCGACGAGGTCTGGCGCGTGCCGTAATACCACACGTCAAGCAGCTCTACGCCCTTTTCGCCAAACTTGGCTTTCATTTCCTGCCCCCATGGGCCGGCGATGATTTCTTTCAGATGGGCGAAATCATCTGCGACATAGGGCGCGCCGATCAGGTTCAGTTCCGGGATGATATAGCTCATGTCCGGATAGCCGGTGATGACCATATCCAGCTCGCCCGCCTGAACCTGTGCAACCATCGCCTTGAAATCGCCAAGCGTCGAGGAGGGGAACAGGTTTGCCGTCAATTCGCCACCCGAAACCTCGGCCAGTTTGGCGGCAAATTCCTGCGCGCCCTTGTAGACGTTGCTGGCTTCATTGTCTTGCAGACCAAAGGTCAGCTCGCGCTCGGCCAATGCCGGGGCAGCCAGCGCCATGGTCGCCGCACAGGCGAGAAGTGTGGTTGTCAGTTTCATCATATCCTCCTTGATGTTTGATGAATGGCAGAAAGGTTCTGCCGGGTGTCAGGGTTTGGTAATTTCGGGGGCGCGGCGCGGCGCCTTGAGCCGGGCGCGGTAAGACCGGGCCAGATGCTGGTCCATCACATCGGTTGCGGTCACCACATCGCTGTCCAGAATTGCCTGATAGATTTCGCGGTGTTCGTCATAGGCGATGCGGTCATAGCGTTCGTTGTCATCTGTCGGGGGGCGGTGGGCGATCATCGTGCTGACAAACATGTCGTGCAAAGTCAGGATCACCGGGTTGTCAATGATCGACACCAGAACGCGGTGGAACGCGATATCGGTCGGCGCAAAATCGACGGTCCCCAGCGCCTCGAAGTTACGCTCCAACGCCGCCTGCAATTTGGTCAGGTGGATGTTGTCGGCGCGTTTGGCGGCCTCACGCGCAGCGCCGGTTTCAATGAACTGCCGCATTTGTTCCAGATGCGCGCCCCCTTCGGCATCGCCCAGAATATCGCGGATGTGATCGCCCGTCCCTTTCAGAACCGCCGCGATCGACGGCCGCGATGCCCGTGGCCGCTTGCCAGCACCGGCAGTTACATAACCGCGCATCTGCATCTGGGCCAGCGCCTCGCGCACCGTGGGGCGTGACGCCGAGAACCGCTCGCAAAGATCACGTTCGGTCGGCAATGCGGCATCCGCGGCGATGGCGCCACTGCGAATTTCAGCGATCAGGGTATCGGCAATCAAATCCGGCGCACGCCGCTGGTCCGGGGCCTCTGCTGCCTCGCGGTCATTACCTGTGTCGATGTCCAGCATCGCGGTTACCCCCTCTTTCGACGGTTTTGGTATTACCATAATTTCACCTTGTCAAACAAAAAAGTTTCCGTATAGTCAAGTTAACATGAATTGCCGCGCCATTGTGAGACTGAATGAAACTTTCAGCCCGCCCAGCGCCCTTCCGCCTCAAACGCATAACAACAAAGGACACCCAACGATGACCGAACGACTGACTGGCATGTATGCCGCGCTGATGACCGGCCTTGACGACGCAGGCGCGTTCAACGAGGCGCGGCAGCGCAGCCTGACCGATTACGTTCTGAAGCAAGGGCTTACCGGGCTTTATGTCGGTGGCAGCAGCGGCGAATCCGGCCTTTTGGGCGTTGACGAACTGGCAGAGCAGCAGGGCATCGTTGCCGATTGTGCAAAGGACAGCGCTGCAAAGCTGATTGCCCATGTCGGAATGCCGAACCTGCGCAACTCGGTTCGCCTTGCGCAGCAGGCGTCTGATCTTGGCTATCACGCCCTGTCGGCCCTGCCGCCGCATTCCTACCCTTTCACCGATGCCGAAATCGAAGGCTATTACCGCGATCTGTCTGGGGCCACCGACCTGCCGCTGATCGTCTATGAGGTGCCGATCCGCACCGGACGCCCGATCCCGCTGGACTCGCTGGTGCGAATTCTGGACTTGCCGAATGTCACGGGGATCAAATTCACCTCGACCGATATGTTCAAATTCTCGATGTTGCGCCGCCGTCGCCCCGACAGCAGCTATTTCTTTGGCTTTGACGAAATCTATCTGACCGGCGGTGTGCTGGGCGCGGATGGCGGTATCGGCACGACCTACAACATTCTTGGCAAACTTTACGTCGCCATTGACGCGGCCCTGCGCGCCGGCGATCTGGCCCGCGCCCAGGAATTGCAGGACGTCTCGCAGATTTTTGTCGAGGCGCTTTTGGATACTGGCGTTTTGCCGGGCATGAAGGCGGCGTTCCGCGTTCTTGGCGTCGACGTCGGCCAGACACGCGCACCGATGGCGCTGCGCATGGCCAATGACGCAGCCGAGGCACATATGCGCGCCGTACTGGAACGCCCCGAGGTCAAAGCCTGGCTGGTCTGATCCACGCGATGTCCGTCGCCGAAACTGGCGGCGGACATCGGCACAACCTCCGCTGGGAAAGGGCATGGAATGGCGCAGTGTACCGATAATCCGGGCGGGCCTGACGGCGCCGCCCGCACCGATGCGGCAAGAGCCGCGCGCGATTGGCCCGCCCTGCCCGTCGGGGTAAAGAACGGGATTGCAGCGCGTATCGACACCCGGCTGATCGTCGGTCTGGGCAGTGCTGGTGCCAAAGTCTTTGCGCTTGATCTGAATGACAGGGCGGCCGGTTGGCAGCCGCTTGCGGATTTTGCGGGGCCTGCCCCATCGGACCCTGCCACAGCGGCCTCGGGCGGTGCGCTTTATGTCTTTGGCGGGGCCGGCAATGCAACGCCAGAGGCAAGATTTCCAACCGTCCTGGATACGGTCAGCCGCTACGACCCCAAGGCAAACGCCTGGCAATTGCTTGACACCACAACGCCGGTTGGCCTGCTGGGTGCCAGCGCGGTTACACTGGCCGATGGTCGGATCGCCTTTTTTGGCGGCTATAACAAGGCGTTGTTTGACACGTATCTTGCCGACATCACAGCCATCGACAAGACAACCGACCCTGAGGGTTGGAATGCTGTTGTGGCTGCGTTCATGGGCATGGCACCGCAAGACTATCACTGGAACGACAGGGTTCTGGTCTATGATACCGCCGCCAACACCTGGGCCGATCTTGGCGCGGACCCAGCGCTTCCAAACACCGGATCAGCAGTGGTTGAAGCCACGCCCGGCACTTTCCTGATCATCAATGGTGAAATCAAGCCGGGGCTGCGCACTGATACTGTGAAATCCGCGACGATCACGGCGGATGCGGTTACATGGTCCAAAGTGGCTGCGATCCCCGCCCCTGACGGCCGCAATGTGCAAGAGGGCCTAGCCGGGGCCTATGCCGGGGTGTCGAACGGCACCGTTCTGGTTACAGGGGGGGCCAATTTCCAAGGCGCGCGCGCCAAGGCCGATGCTGGCACATGGTACGCACATGAGGGGCTTGCCAAACATTTCGCCTCTGAAATCTTTGCGTTGCAGGATGGCCAATGGGTGCAGGTCGGGAACCTGCCCGAAGGGCTGGCCTATGGCGGTTCGCTCTCGGTTGATGACGGGTTGCTGATCGTTGGCGGTGAGGATGCTGCGAAAGCTGCCCGCGCCGATGTCTTTCTGGTGCAATGGGATGGCGAGAAGCTTGTGATCGTCGATTGAGATATACCGGCAGCCGACGCGCCGTGAGCGTGACGGCTGCTTTTCTGCCTTCTGCCATGCCCCCATAATTCCTGCGGGTCAACCGTCCAACAAGGTCAGCGCCAAGCTTGCACCACGCGGTTGGCTGCAGGTCGGGGCTCTTTGGCGAAAAATATCATTATGAATTTCCAAGGGCATTCCCCCAAGCCGCCGCCAATGCCCCCGTGATCACGCCTTGGTGTCGTGGCGGCCCTTGCTGACAGCCGCGCCCATAGGCTATACACTCTTTTGAATTCAGGAGAATATATGATGCGTATCAGTCTTTTGGCAGCCGCCATGGTTGCCAGCGCCAGCGCCGCAACCGCACAAGCCACCCTGTCCATCCCTCTCAGGATCGGGGCAACCGACAATGTCTTGTCGCAAACCTATGCCTGCGACGAGGCAGGCAGCTTTGCGGTTCAATATGTGAACGCCGGTGCAAACGCGCTTGCGCTTTTGCCCATTGACGGCGAAGAGCGTATTTTCGTCAATGTGGTTGCGGCCTCGGGCGCAAAATATGTTTCGGGTGCCTATGTTTGGTGGACCAAGGGCGATACGGCGACTTTGGAAAACGAGATGACCGAAGGCAGCCTGCAAGCCTGCAAAGCGCAAGATGCCCCGCCGCCCAAGTGACGCAAGGGGTTTCAAAAATCACGACGCGCAGCCTGGACATGGGATCTTCTTGTGGGGAAACATGGCCGGGCTGAACATTGGGCAGGCCCTGCTGCAAGGGCGGCATCTGGGTTTACGCGCATCACAGCGGGCAAATCTTGTTCACATGGGTCTCGAAAAAGTCTGAAAAGGTCGCGACGCGCAGCGGCAGTTGTTCATAGGGTGGATAATACAGCGTCAGCCAGATTTCTGCCGTAGACCAGTCGGGCAGCACTGCAGCCATACGCCCGGCGGCAAGATCGGCCTCGATGATGAAACGTGGCAGCGAGGCGATGCCCCGGTGGTGCAGGACCAGCGCCGCCAAAAGATCACCATTATTGGCGCTGAGGCTGCCTTCGGCCTTGTGGCTATGCTGCCGCTTGCCATTGAAAAGCTGCCAGACCTCATTGCCTGAATCATTGCGATGACCAAGGCAATCATGGCCGTCCAGATCCTCGGGCTGCTGCGGGGTGCCGCGCGCGCGCAGATATTCTTGCGAGGCGACAAGAAGGCGCGGCACCCGGCAAATCTTGCGCCAGATCGTCGATTTGTCATTGGGCGGGCCGGAAATGCGGATCGCCAGATCGTAATCTTCCTCAACAATATCAACAAAGCGGTCAGACAGGCTGACATCCACATGGATCTGCGGATAAAGCGCCCCGAATTGTGATAGAACCGCGGGCAGCACCTTGACCCCCAGTGACAGCGGCGCGCTGATCCGCAGCCTGCCCGAAACAATGCCCTGCGCCTCGCGCGTTTCATCCGCCGCCTCGGCCAGCCCCTTGGCCAACGGCGTCACGCGCTCGGCATAGACCGCCCCGGCCGAGGTCAGCGAAACCTGTCGCGTCGTGCGGACCAGCAGTTGCACGCCCAGTTGCGCCTCCAGGGCTGCGATGGTGCGCGTGACAGATGCCGGGGTCATGCCCAATTGGCGCGCAGCCCCGGCAAAGCTTTGCTGCGCGGCGACGGCCAGAAAGACACGGATGGATTTAAGTTCGCCCATTCGGCATTGTTACACCAACAGCAATAGTGAATGCAAGATTATAGCCATTCACCAACATGATTTACCTGCCTATATAGGTAGCAAGAAACGGCACGACTTGGAAAAAATGCCATACTGTCACCCCGGCAGGTGGCAGCCCCTTTACCCCCCAACGGACAGGAGAACGACCATGACCGTCAAACTCGCAATCATCTATTATTCCAGCTACGGCACCAACCATCAGATGGCCGCCATCGCGGCAGAGGCGGCAAAGGCCGCAGGCGCAGAGGTGCGGCTGTTGAAAGCGCCCGAAACCGCACCCGATCACGTCGTCGCGGGCACCGATGCCTGGCAGGCACAGGCCGAAAAAGCCGCCGACATTCCGAATGCAACCGCCGAAGATATGGAATGGGCCAATGCCTATCTCTTTTCGGCACCGACCCGTTTCGGCATCATGGCCAGCCAGATGCGCGCTTTCATCGACACGCTTGGCGGAGCATGGGCCAAGGGCGCATTGGCCAACAAGGCCGTCTCGGCGATGACATCCGCCCAGAACGCGCATGGCGGGCAGGAAACAACCCTCGTTTCCTTCTATACCACCATCATGCACTGGGGCGGAATTGTTGTCGCCCCCGGCTATACCGACGGCGTCATCTTCAAGACCGGCGGCAACCCCTATGGCTACAGCCACACCCAAGGGACGGATTTCACCGATGAGGTAAAATCTGCAATCAGCCATCAGGCGCGCCGTCTGGTCGAGGTTGCCGCAAAGCTGGGCTGAGACATCAGCCAGCGAACCGGCCCTTGGCACGATCACTTGGGTCTTCGTGATCGTGCCGACCACAGGCCGCGACATCAACAAAGAATTCTCCGCGCTACGCGCGGGGAATTCTTGATTTGCTTTTAAAGGGATGAATTCATCATGGGACTTCTTGTCGACGGACTCTGGCATGACCAATGGTATGACACCACCAGCACCGGAGGCAGTTTCAAGCGCAGTAACGCGCAGTTTCGCAACTGGATCACCCCCGACGGCACCGCTGGCCCGACGGGTGGCGACGGTTTCAAGGCCGAGGCGGGCCGCTATCACCTTTACGTCTCGCTTGCCTGTCCCTGGGCCAATCGCACCTTGATCCTGCGCGCCCTGAAAGGGCTGGAGGATGTGATCACGGTGTCGGTGGTCAACCCCTATATGGCGGAAAACGGCTGGACCTTTGCCCCCGGCCCCGGCGTTATCGCTGACCCGGTTGGGCAGGCGAAATACATGTATGAGGTCTATCTGCGCGCCAAGCCTGATTACAGTGGCCGCGTCACGGTGCCGGTGCTTTGGGACCTGAAGCGCAACACCATCGTCAGCAACGAATCCGCAGACATCATCCGCATGCTCAATTCCGCCTTTGACGGCATTGCAACCAAGGATGGCGATTATTCACCTGCGGCCCTGCTTGCTGAAATCGACACGATCAACGCCTTTACCTATGACGCAATCAACAATGGCGTCTACAAGGCGGGCTTTGCCACCGATCAGACCGTCTATGAAACCGAAGTGCGCGCGCTTTTTGCCGCGCTGGACGTGTTGGAAGCCAAACTTGGCCGTCAACGCTATCTGGTCGGCGATCAGGTAACCGAGGCTGACTGGCGTTTGTTCACAACATTAATTCGTTTCGATGCGGTCTATTACGGCCATTTCAAGTGCAACCTGAAGCGCCTGACCGATTACGAAAACCTGTGGAGCTATACCCGAGAGCTGTATCAATGGCCCGGCATTGCGGAAACGGTGAATTTTGACCATATCAAGCAGCACTACTACCGCAGCCATGATACCATCAACCCCAACCGCATCGTACCCGACGGCCCCATTCTGGATCTGGACCGCCCGCCAAGCCGCCCTAGCGCGGGATCTGTGGCAGATGCGCCCTAAAGTGTTACGGCAAAAAACCTGAATCGCCAATATCCTGCCGCGCCCAGGCGCCCTTGGAATATTGGCGATCAACGCTGTATCAAGCCTTTCCCGCATCGCCCTGCCCTGCCGTCACACGCCCGCATCCACGGCTTTGGGCCAATTGCCCGTCGCGATGGCCAATCAGCATGGACGATTGCGATGTTACCAGCGCAGCGCGTCGAAACGCAGATTAACCGATGTCTGTGTATAGTCGAAAAAGCTGACGCTGGACTGATTGGCCATATATGCGATCTGCGCCGTCAGACCGGGGTGCGGCTCATAGGAAACGCTGATCCCTGCGGCCTCGTCCTTGCGCTGCGTGCCCAGAAAACTGCCACCGTCCGAGCGTTGATACCAAAGCCCCAGACCCATGGCTCTGCGCCCCCAAGGCCATTTTATCGCGGCCGTGATCCGGTTGTTCAGCGCTGTTTCTCCGTGAACCCGGGCGGCCTTGGTCAGCGATAATCTGGTGGCAGCACCATCCCAAACCGCATCCCATGACAGCGTTACCGACGGTTGATGCCACGCCTCATACTGCGTTTGGCTGAATTGGGCTGTCAATTCGTGATAGGCACTGTCGCTTTGGTACAATCGTGTCAGCGCAAGTGCGGTCTGCTGTGACACACTTGTACCAAGCTCGCGTTTAACGGCCATGCCGCTGTGGCACAGATCAAGGAAAGTCCAGCCGATGACTTGATTGCGGCTGCACAAGGCAAGCTCGGCGTTGCTGCGCCCGATGCGATAGTCAGGCGACCAGACCGCCTCGCCAAGCGCCCGCCCCTCGACATAGCGCCCATTGGCCCAGGCCAATCGAACCGCAGCCCCCGCCGACAGGCCAAGTACCGGCCCAGCCTTTGCGTGAAAGGCTGGATCTGCCTGAAACACGAACCCGTTGAAGGTAAAGCTGTCTTGCAGCACGCCGCCATTGATGTTCCCATCATAGCTGAGAATTGGCGTGACCCAGGCCTCGGCAGCGATCAGGCGGCTGCCGCCCGGATCATAGTAAAAGCCTTGGCTGACCATAGTCTGTTTCATCTGCACAATCACAGCGCGCGGGGCATTGCCCTTTTCCAGCAGCTTGCCATAAGCGAACATCCGCAGCCGCTCTGAACCAGAAAGGCCGGCAATCCGGGCGCGGTCCAGTGTGTCAGCCTGAACCGTACCGGCAAGCAGCCCCCAGCACAGCAGGGCCAACACATTTTTAGGGCAACAACGCATTGGGATCAGTGCCAACAAACACCCCATCGACGGCCACATCGGTTCCACCAACCGTGCCAAACGCTGTATAAAGCCCCGATGTCGTCATCCCATGCTTGCCATTATCAAACGCAGGCGTCCCGCCCAGATTGCCGCGCAGACTGCCGTCTATGGCAAAGACGGTGCTGCTGTCTGGGTCCCAGACCTGCACCGTGACGGCCCCCCCATAGGCCCCCGATCGAATGTTGAACGGCAACCCGTCGGCCTTGATTTCGGTTCTGATCTGTGAAGCGCCAGACACCCCGGTGCGCAGGTTGATGTTGGCCGTCTGGGTGTCGAAGTTCATGACCAGATCAACCAGACCGCCGCTATCACTGCCGCTGCGAATAGGCTTGCCCGCAATCTCGGCCCAGACAAAGTTCTGGCCCCGCAGGTAATAGGTGCCGGTTGCCGCAACCAGCTTACCGCCCTGCTCATTTTTGAAGGCGCTATGATCGGCGGTCAGGCGCAACACACGCTTGACCGTCTCTGTTCCGCCCGCACTCTCAACCTGGGCAAGCACCTCGATGCTGACTGCGCCGGCATACGCCTTGTCTGAAAGGGCAATCAGATTGCGATAGCCCGCAGGATCGCTGGGATCGCTATCTTCAAATTGCGCGATGATACCGGCATCTGCGCCGGTGGATTTGTCGCGGCGCACACGGTTGAAGCCATTGTGATCTGTGCGGTAGGTTTCAAAAGCCGTGGTCGTCACCGCCACGCCATTCGGCAAGGGCGCGGCCCCCTCGCCGCCGCCGCCGCCGCATCCACTCAGGGGTAACAGGCAAACCGTTCCCATGATGAACCAGACCTTACGCATCCCACACCCTGAAGTTGATTCTATATCATTTTGATACTATCTACCCGATCAAGGTACACACTACCACGATTGTTCTTTCCCCGATGATCACAAAGACTATCAGGAGGCAAGATGATTTTCAGGGGGCAGCATCTGCCCCCGGCTGCAAAGTTTGGCTTATACAGAGATGGCTACGGGAATTTGAACCACCGGGATCGGTGGGCTTTCCCCGCAACAGCCGCGTGATGCGGCAGGCGATAAGAAGGCAATGGCACGACATCCGCGCTGGGCGTCGGTGACCGGACAGGTGGCTATGGGTTGCGAGCCTGATGGCGCGGAACCGGCCCGTCGAAAGGCTTTTTGCGCCTTTCCTTATTTGGACGTCAGGGCCGACTGCGATCACACAAGGTCTGATCCATGCCGCCCAGTGGCGGGCTATCGACAGAAATAGACCGCGCCGCCAACACCGATCAACGTCACAGCACCCGCCGCAACCACTGCAGGCGCTGAAAGTGTCGCGCCCAGCGAGGCTCCTGACGCCCCCAATGCCCCGGAAATATAATTGGCCGAGCCTTTTACAATCAGCGCACCCGAGCTGTGACTGAAGATCGTGCCACCATCGGGCGAAAGCGCGGATTGCGCTGTGGCCAACGCTGCGCGGCTGGCAATATCAAGACCCGTCCGCGCGATCGACTGCGCCTCGGCCTTGGTTGCGTTCACCCGCTCACAAAATGTTTTCGGGTTTTTGCAAATCAGATAGGCGTTGCGCTCCCCTTCGGAAAACCCCGTATAGGTATCTGCAGCCTTGTCATAAACCAGACAGAACGGCTTGCGCTCTGCATCGGTCAAACCCGGCGTGAATTGCTTCAAGGTGATGTAGCCGGGGCAATCCACCTTGCCCCATTTGCCGAAAAGCCTTTCGCGAACCGTTGTATTTCCCTTCATTTCCGCCTTGGGAATAAACTGGCCGGTGCCGTTCAGGTCCTGCGCTGATGAGGTGTATTCGATCTGGTACAGTTGCCCGCTGAGCGACGTCACGCAGCTTGCCGCCCAGACAGGGCCGACAAACACGCATTGCAAAATAACGATGATCAAGACGCGGAGTATCATTCTGGCCTTCTGTGCTATGCAATTCGCTGGCAAAGCGTATTCATCGCGTGATGATCCAGTCCGGTTGATTTGTCCACCTCGGGTTCAAATAACCTGCGACATCTAACCAAAATGCCACGCGGAACATCGCCGCAACGGAAATGCTTGGCGCTGTGATTTACCCAAGACGGCTTATGATCAACCTTTTGCCTTTGGCCGACCGGGCCGGCAGATAAACACTTTACCCCCCGCCTGTGGCTATTGGCGGTGATGATGGCCCCCATCATTGACTACCTGGTCAAACTTTGCATAGTTGAGTCAGGGCAGCACCCCAAGCACAGGCAGCCAGGCCCTGCTTGATCGTCGGGCAAGAGGCGAAAGAGACACTCTCCCAAATCCAAGCTGCCTGAAAAGGCATGATCGGCGGTGCCACAACACATTTCTGCGCAAATCACGAAAGCATCAATCTGTGAAGGAAAACACGATGACAAAGCCCAAGGACTGGATGCGCAAGGCGCGGCTGGCGTTTGCTGCGACCGCGATCTCTGCCTTTGCGGCCTCTGCACAGGCAGAGATTGACGGCCACGGCCCCGATGCCTGGCGTGTGACCGGCGTTGCCGCCAATGACACGCTGAATGTGCGGATGGGGCCGGGCACCAATTACCCGGTGATCGAACGCTTCACGCATAATGAGCGGGGCTTGCAGCAAATCACCTGCGTGCCCTTTTACAATGTGGGTCATTACACCGCCATGACCCAAGCCCAGATTGCCGCTCTGCCCCCTCGCTGGTGCCTGATGCGCACCGCAGCGATGGACAAGGCCGGTTGGGTCGCGCAGCGCTTCATTACCCCCGACCAATCCGGCGCGCCGCAAACTCAGGGGGCTACCCCGCCACAACAGACCGCTGCGCACCCTGATCCATCGCATTCCGGTGACGTTGTGGAACAGGCACGGACCTTGGTTGAGGAACTCTATTACCACCAGATCGAGACCGACGCGGCAGGCGGCCCCGGTCCTTTGGACCCTGTGAATGCGGCGCTGTATTTCACCGATGACATTGTCGCATGGCTTCGTTCGGGCAATGTTCAGGCGCATCCGCTTTTCGGGGCGCAGGATTTTGACGGCGTGGTGCAATCCCCCATCGCCGACCCCGATCAGCCAATGTTTCGCGGCATGGTGACCATTAACGTCGATTTTACCAATTTTGGCCAGCAGAACCGCGCAGTATTCTACCTGCGCGCCGATCCCACCAAGCCCGGCGCCCCGTTCCGAATTTTTCGCGTCGAGCATGACGGCTGGTCCTACCCCTAACGCGCGGAGAATTGCGGCATGATCTACAAGCACTTCCTTAAAACCAAGGCTGGCAGCGCGATACCCCTTGTCGCCTGCCTGCTGTTGGCGCCGCACATCTTGATGGCGGATGCACCCCAACCCGAGGCGCCGGCCGCGGGCAGCACGCGCATTGCTACGCTACAAACCTCTGCCGGGGCTTATGAATTTACGCCGAAATCTTGCCTGATCCATGTCGAGGATGGCCTGCCTGATATTGAAATTCAGGGGCCCGGCACCGCGCCGGATGGGGAAAAACTCTATTTCGATTTCTCCTCCACCGCGAATGAGATGTCCATTGAGCTTGGCGTTGATACCCCGTTCACATCAACAGACCGGGTGCTGACAGCGGGCCAGTTTGTCTCCAAGGCCTTCACGGTGGAGGTTTTTGAAAATATCATTTCGGTGGCTGACGTCCATCTTGTCGATGGGCAGGGCACATTGATTGATGCCAACGCCAGCCTGCGCATTGATTGTAGCCCCTAATCGGATCACAAAGGCGAAAGACGATGCGCGCCGGGCATCGGCTTCAACGCCCGTTTCCGGGATGAGTTGCTGAATGGCGAGGTTTTCTACACATTGCGCGAAGCCCAGATCTTGATCGAGCGATGGCGGCGCCATTACAATACCGTCAGGCCCCATAGCGCATTGCGCTACCGCCCACCGGCGCCAGAAAGCATGATGCCAATAGACCAGAGGCCCACCATGCATTAACATTCAAACTGGACCACCCGATGGGGGCACTCCATCATTCTGCGGCTTTCAGCCGTTTGGCTCTATCGCTGGCTGGGCTGTGCAAACGGGGGGCAAAGCACCAAAATGATGTTTTGCCCAACGCCTCCAGTCAGGAAACAAAGCAATCCTTTACGCCAGTCCAGCGTTTGCTGCCCCCTATCCTTCCACATAGTTCCGCCAGGAATGGTTCTCGCGAAACCCCAGCACCTCGCGGATTTTCACATTCGAAAACAGCGCCTCGTGCGGGGTTAGATCCCGCGTCAGCGGCACCCCCGCAAAGAACCGCGCCAGCAATTCGGCATTGGTCAGATTTATCCCGTTCTCGTCATTTCCGGCATTGAACACCTGATAGCCCAACCCATCAACCTTCAAACAGCGATCCACGATCTGCCCCAAATCACGCGCATCAATATAACAAAAGAAATTCCGCCGCCGCAGGGCCGGTTCGGCAAAGTAGCGCGGAAAATCTTGCGCATATTCATGCGGCTCTACCACATTGCCAATCCGCAATGCGTAAATATCGGCACCCGAGCGTTTGGCAAAGGCACGCGCCGTGGCCTCGTTGACCACTTTTGACAGCCCGTAACTGTCCACCGGGCTCACGTCATAGCCCTCATCCAGCGGCAAATAATCGGGGTTCACCACCCCATCGGCAAAGCAAATCCCATAAGTGGTTTCCGAACTGGCAATCACCAGCTTTCGGATGCCCAGCTTCACCGCCGCCTCGATCACATTATAGGTGCCAATGGTATTGACGCGAAACGTCTCATTGTCCGGCGCAATCAATATCCGTGCAATCGCGGCAAAATGCACCACCGCATCAAAACGCGGCACGCCCGTGCCCGGCTCCAATTCATCAAACCCGGCGTAACTTGTCAGCGCGTTAAACATTTGCCCGCTGTCGGTGATATCCGCGATCAGGTTATCCACCCCCGGCAGATCCAGCGGTTTCAGATCCACATTCAAAACCCGGTGCCCCTGCGCCATCAGATAGCCGATCACATGCCGCCCCGCCTTGCCACTGCCGCCCGTAAACAAAATCCGCATCACATCCCCCCTTTGGCCTTGGCAAACCCTATCCAGCCGCCTTTGCCAACTCAACCCATCCGCCCCGCTTTCATCTTGGTATAAATACCTGCGGAGGGGGGATTTTCCGCAAGGCAAAGATGGGGTGCGCGCCCCCCGCCCGGCGCCCGCCCGGCGCCCGCCACCCCAAGTCTTGCGCCCCCCGCCGCCAGATGGTCTAATCCTGCCTCAAAGACGCCCCATAAAGAATTGAGCAGCGCATGGCCAATGACCTTCTCTCCACCGCCCCTGAGACCTATGACGCCTCGTCAATCGAGGTGCTTGAAGGGCTGGAACCCGTTCGCAAACGGCCCGGCATGTATATCGGCGGCACCGATGAACGCGCGCTGCATCACATGGTTGCCGAAATTCTCGACAATTCCATGGATGAGGCGGTTGCAGGCCACGCCACCCGCATCGAGGTGGAAATGCTGGCCGATGGCTCGGTGTTGGTGCGCGACAATGGCCGCGGCATCCCCGTCGACCCGCACCCGAAATTCCCCGGCAAATCGGCACTGGAGGTCATTCTGTGCACGCTGCACGCTGGCGGAAAATTCTCGAACAAAGCCTATTCCACCTCTGGCGGCCTCAACGGCGTTGGCTCTTCGGTGGTCAACGCGCTTTCGGACAGCATGGTCGTGCAAGTCGCGCGCAACAAAGAGCTGTACGAACAACGCTTTTCGCGCGGTGTCCCGCTTGGCCCGGTGGCCAAACTCGGCCCCACACCAAACCGCCGCGGCACCACCATAACCTTTCACCCCGACCCTGAAATCTTTGGTGCGCTCAAATTCAAACCGGCGCGGCTTTACAAGCTTACCCAATCCAAGGCCTATTTGTTTTCCGGGGTCGAAATCCGCTGGAAATCCGAGATCAACGACGGCGAAACCCCGCAGGAGGCGATTTTTCACTTTCCCAACGGTCTCGCTGACTTTCTCAACAAAACCCTTACTGATACGATGACCTACGCCGAGCGCCCCTTTGCCGGCAAAGTCTCATTTGAAGAAAAATTCGGCATCCCCGGTTCCGTCGAATGGGCGATCAACTGGACCCAAATGCGCGACGGTTTCATCCAATCTTATTGCAACACCGTCCCCACGGCTGAGGGCGGCACGCATGAAACCGGCTTTTGGGCCGCGATGCTGAAGGGCGTCAAAGCCTATGGTGAACGCGCCAACAACAAGAAAGCCGCCCTTATCACCCGCGAAGATATGCTGACCGGCGGCTGCGCGCTGATCTCTATCTTCATCCGCGAACCCTCTTTCGTTGGCCAGACCAAAGATCGGCTATCGACCGAAGAGGCGAGCAAATGGGTAGAGCTTGCCGTCAAAGACCATTTCGACAACTGGCTGGCGAATGATACCAAATCCGCCGGGGCCATTCTCGACTTTCTGGTGCTGCGCGCCGAAGAACGCCTGAAACGCCGTCAGGAAAAGGAAACCCAGCGCAAGACCGCCACCAAAAAGCTGCGCCTGCCCGGCAAACTGACCGATTGCACCGCCAAAAACCGCGAAGGAACCGAGCTGTTCATCGTTGAAGGCGACAGCGCCGGCGGCTCTGCCAAAGGCGCGCGCAACCGGGTCAACCAAGCACTTTTGCCGCTAAAGGGTAAAATCCTCAACGTGTTGGGGGCCGCCTCCAGCAAGCTGCACGACAACTCGGAAATTCGCGATATATGCGAGGCGTTGGGCGTGCAGATGGGCACAAAGTTCCGCGTCGACGACCTGCGTTATGACAAGATCATCATCATGACCGATGCCGATGTTGATGGCGCGCATATCGCCTCGCTGCTGATGACATTTTTCTTCACTCAGATGCGCCCGCTGATCGACAAGGGCCACCTCTATCTGGCCTGCCCGCCTTTATACCGCCTGACCCAGGGGGCCAGGCGGCTTTACGTCGCTGATGATGCCGAAAAAGACTATTGGATGGCCAAAGGCTTGGGCGGCAAAGGTAAAATCGACGTGCAGCGGTTCAAGGGGCTTGGTGAAATGGACGCCAAAGACCTGAAAGACACCACGATGGACCCTGCCTCTCGCAAACTGATCCGCGTGGTGATTGATGAGGACGAACCCGGCGAAACCTCAGATCTGGTCGAGCGCCTGATGGGCAAAAAACCCGAATTGCGCTATCAGTATATTCAGGAAAATGCGCAGTTTGTGGAGGAGTTGGATGTGTGACGGCCATGGCCGCCCCCCCAACTGCCACGATAAAACAAGCGCGCAAGGGGCGGGTTTTCCCTGCCCCGCGCGCCGCAATCTCGGCGGGTGCGCTTGCCTGAAACGGTCCCGTAAACGCTTTCTTTGGCGGCGCCCTCTCCCTCTTGCTTAACCCTCACAACAAGCCTACCCTTCGCGCACAGGGGCTACCCCCCTGCCGCCCATCGGGTCATACCCCGCCGGGACGATCAACCGCCCCGGCACCGGCCCGGCGATCCTTTTCACAGAAAGATCATCCCATGTCCAAAGAGAAAAACCGCGGCAATAAAGAAACCAAGAAGCCCAAAAAAGAGGTGCCAAAGGTCCTTGCCACCGCCAATTCCAATGCGGGCAAAGACAGCACCACGATTGCTGGTAAAAAGATCAAATAGACCCGACGCCGCAATGCAAGTCCTGTCGGGGCGTTGGCCCCGACACCGGCCCCATCAAAGCCCGCTTTGGGCAGGGTTGCCCCTTTGCCAAACGTCAACCGGCCTGCGCCACTGCTTTGGCCTTGGCGGCGCGCAAGCCCTAGGATCGGGTAAAGAAAATCCACGGTTTTCTTTGCTGTTACTGCCATAGCAAACGGCACAGGCAGACATCCGTCACCTGAAAGGCCCCCCGTTTCGCGGGCGTGAATGGTTACAAAACCACCCGCCCCGCCTCAAGCCGGACAACGCGGTCCATCCGCGCGGCAAGCTCCATGTTATGGGTCGCGATCAGGGCCGAAAGGCCGGTTTCACGCACCAGGTCCATCAAGGCACCAAACACCTGATTTGACGTGGCAGGGTCAAGATTTCCCGTCGGCTCATCCGCCAGCAGCAGGCGGGGGCCATTGGCCAGCGCGCGGCAAAAGGCGACGCGTTGCTGTTCACCACCCGAAAGTTCGGCCGGGCGGTGGGTCGCCCGGTGGCCGATGCCAACCTGCCCCAGCAACATCAGCGCCCGCGCCTCGGCCTTGCTGGCGGATATTCCATTGGCAAGCTGCGGCAGAACGATGTTTTCCAGCGCGGTAAATTCGGGCAGCAAGTGGTGGAACTGATAGATAAACCCCACATCGCGCCGCCGCGCCTCGGTGCGGGCCCGGTCTGAAAGCCCTGCCAGATCGGTGCCGCCCAGCCGCATCTGGCCGCTATCGGCCACATCCAACAGCCCCGCGATATGCAGCAGCGTCGATTTGCCAGCCCCCGACGGGGCCACCAATGCCACCACTTCGCCCCGCGCCACCGTCAACGATGCGCCGCGCAAGACCTGCACCTCGGCAGGTTTGCCCTTGTTATAGGCCTTGGTGATCGCATCCAGCGACAGCATCACCTCACTCATAGCGCAGCGCCTCTACCGGGTTCATCCGTGCGGCACGCCGCGCGGGAAAGATGGTGACGATGAACGACAGCCCCAGCGACAGCGACACCGCCGACAGCACATCTGCCCATTGCAGCTTGGCTGGCAGCGCATAAATGCCGCGGATTGCCGGGTCCCATACCCCGCCCCCGGCAACGTAGTTCACAAAGCTGAAAATCGGGTCGATGTAGATCGCGAACAGGCAGCCCAACGCCACCCCAGCAAAGGTGCCGATGATGCCGGTAAACGCACCGCAGATAAAGAAAATCCGCAAAACCGATCCTTCGGTCAAACCCATTGTGCGCAAAATGCCGATATCGCGGCCCTTGTTTTTCACCAGCATGATCAGCCCCGAAACAATGTTCATCGCCGCAATCAGCACCAGCACGGACAAGATCACGAACATCACGTTATCCTCAATATCCAAGGCACGCAGAAAACCGCCCGAGCTGTCACGCCATGTCCAGACATTGGCATGCGGCCCGCCCGCCTCCATCAGCTGATAGACGATACCGTCCACCTCCTCTGGCTTGGTGACCATCACCTCCATTTCATCCGCAAGGCCCTCGCGGTTGAAATAATCCTGGGCGGCGGCAAGCGGCATATAAATGCGTGTCCGGTCAATATCATAGCGGCCGGCCGTGAACACATAGACAATTTCAAACGCCGAAACGCGGGGGCTGGTGCCAAAGGCGGTTTTCACCCCATTGGGCGAAATCAGCCGAATACGGTCGCCGACCGTCACCCCCAATTCGCGCGCCACCCCCGAGCCGATGGCGATGCCCTCATCATAGCGGGTGAAGTCACCATAGGCATCGGCGCCCTCGCCCACCCGTGGGATGGTGCGAACATCCTCACCGCGCATGCCGTAAATCTCGACGCCAGTGCTGCGATCACCCGCTGTGGCCATCACCTGCCCCCGCACCATAGGTGCCGCGCGGGTGACGGTTGGCACCTGGGCAATCCTGGCCGCCACCGCGTCGAAATCTTCAAAACCACGGATCGTGCGGCCATCGGCAGCCTGATGCTGCGCGCTATAGACGGTTACATGGGCATTGGCCCCAAGGATGGTATCGACAAATTCGGCCCGAAACCCGGCGCGCACGGACAGGGTGGCAATCAGGGCAAAAACGGCAAGCGTGATACCGATCAGGCTGATCCATGTCATCACTGACACACCGCCCTCGGCCCGTTTGGCCCGCAGGTATCGCCACGCGATCATCCATTCAAAGCGCGCGAAAGGGGGGGTGCTCACAGGGTCGCCTCCTTGGGGAAAATCCTGGGCGGAACCTGCTGGAATTGGCTGCCAAGGTCAAGCCACGGCGGCGTTACTGCGCGGGCTGGCGCCTGCGAAACGGCCAGCGCACCAGCGACAGCAAAAAAGAAACGCCCCCCCATCCGCCCAGAAAGCCGATGCCAGCCGCCACAACGCCCGCAACCGTCAAGGGCAATGCAGGGCGAAAATCGGCCCAGGTGGCGCTGAATGTATCAGGATCGGCCTGCCGGTGCGGCATGGCGATACGCTCAACCGGGGTTGCCAGCCGCAAAAAGGCCAGGTTGTTCGACAGCCGATCGAAGCGGACAAAGACATTTTGCATATCGGCCTTGCGGGCAACCAAAAACGCGCTGCCCTGCATTTCATTCAGCGCCGCCAAGCGGGTCAGGCCATTGGCTTCTGCGCTGCGGTCAAAATCGGCAACGATAACGGATAATGCATCAACCCGGCCTGCAAGCCGTTGGATATATTGCTGTGAAAACTCGGGGTATTGTGAACAGGCCGCAGCCCCCGCCAAGCCCCCCGCCAGTGCCAGTGCCTTGCCGATCATATCTGCGCCCCATGTTTGTGCCAGGCTCTTTTTGTCTGGCAAAACCGCTTTTGCCCAAACGCCCGATCTTGCAGTCAGAGTTTCCGCATTTCGGTGATCTGTCAAAGCAAATAGCGGCGCGGCCCGCTGAAAGCACCGCGCCGAAAGAAAAGAAGCCGCTACAGGTTCGCGTAAATCTCGGCAATCCGCGCCACTGCGGCCTCGGCGGTCATCTCTTCGGAGACGCCCGTGCGGCGGCTTGTCAGTTCAACCACCCCGTTTTTCAACCCACGCGGGCCAACGGTGATGCGCCACGGCAGGCCGATCAGGTCCATCGTCGCAAATTTTGCGCCGGCGCGATCTTCGCGGTCGTCATAAAGCGGGTCGAGGCCGATCAGCCGCAGCGCCTTGTAAATCCCTTCACAGGCGGCATCGGTATCGGTATCGCCTTGCTTCAGGTTCACAATCCCGCAATGGAACGGGGTTACCCCTTCGGGCCAGATGATGCCCTTGTCATCGTGGCTGGCCTCGATAATCGCACCCAAAAGGCGCGACACGCCAATGCCGTGGCTACCCATATGGACCGGAACCTTGCCACCATCCGGGGTAACAACATTGGCCCCCATCGCCTCGGAATACTTGGTGCCGAAATAAAAGATTTGCCCGACTTCGATGCCGCGCGCGGATTTGCGGCGCTCTTGCGGGATGGCCTCAAACAGCGCCGGGTCATGGGTTTCATCGGTGCGGGCATAAAGCGAGGTGAACTCTTGCATCACCGTCTCGCATTGCACCTTGTCGTCATAATCAATCTCGCGCTGGCCAAGTTTGATGTCGGTGACGGCGCTGTCATAGAACACTTCGGATTCGCCGGTTTCCGCCAACACCAGAAACTCATGCGTATCATCGCCGCCAATCGGGCCGGAATCTGCCCGCATCGGGATGGCTTGCAGGCCCATCCGCTCATAGGTGCGCAAATAGCTGACCAGATGGCGGTTATAGGCGTGCAGCGCATCTTCCTTTGTCAGATCAAAGTTATAGCCGTCTTTCATCAGAAATTCGCGGCCCCGCATCACGCCAAAGCGTGGCCGCATTTCATCGCGGAACTTCCACTGGATATGATAGAGCGTCAGCGGCAAATCCTTGTAGCTGCCGACATGGGCCCGGAAAATATCGGTGATCATTTCCTCATTGGTCGGGCCGTACAGCATGTCGCGCCCCTGACGATCCTTGATGCGCAGCATTTCCTGCCCGTAATCATCATAACGACCGGATTCACGCCATAAATCAGCGGGCTGCAGCGTTGGCATCAGCAACGGAATATGGCCCGCGCGGGCTTGTTCCTCATGCACGATCTGCTCAATGCGCTTCAGCACCTTATAGCCCAGTGGCAACCACGAATAGATCCCCGCGGCCTGTTGCTTGATCATGCCCGCACGCAACATGTAGCGGTGGCTGACAATCTGCGCCTCGGCAGGATTTTCTTTCAAAACGGGAAGGAAGTAGCGCGTCAGCCGCATGGGGGCACCTTTTGGGCAATAGGGGTTCGGCCAAAGCTTTAGGCAAAACCGCGCTTGCAAGCAAGGGTGCCGCGATTTTTCGTCGAAAAATCGGGGGGTGCGCAACCGCTGAAGCCCTTGAAACTGCCAAAGCGATGGGCAATGTGTCACAGGTAGCAAAAGGGGGCCGCATGGCATTGCCGGTAAAACAACAACTTATTTACTGGGGGATCGCGGCAGCGGCCTTTCTTGCGGTGTTGTGGTCATTGGGCCAGGTGTTGGCGCCCTTTTTGGTCGGCGGTGCGATTGCCTATTTCCTTGACCCGGTGGCCGACAGGCTGCAACGCCTGGGGCTTAGCCGGGCTGTGGCCACCACGCTGATTTCGCTGACGGCGCTGTTGATTGCCGTGCTTTTGGTGCTGGCCGTCATCCCCTCCCTTGCCTCGCAGCTTGGCGGCCTGATCGAGGCCACGCCAGAGATTTTTCGCAAACTCCAGGCTTTCCTGACCGAACGGTTCCCCGATTTGCTGGATGAAAACAGCGTGATCCGCCGCTCTATCCTGTCTATCGGCGACAACCTGCGCAGTTGGGGGACCGAGGCCGCCAAGACCCTGTTCAGCAGCGCCCTTGGCGTCATCAACGCGCTGTTGTTCCTGGTTGTGGTGCCGGTTGTGACGTTTTATCTGCTGCTGGATTGGGACAATATGATCGCCCGGATTGATAGCCTGCTGCCGCGCGATCATGCGCCCGTGGTGCGCCATCTTGCAGGGCGAATCGACAAGGTGCTGGCGGCCTTCGTGCGGGGGCAACTCAGCGTCTGTATTGTGCTGGGGGCGTTCTACTCGATTGCGCTTATGCTGGCGGGGCTTGATTTTGGCCTGTTGATCGGCGCGATTGCCGGGGCGATCACCTTTATTCCTTATATCGGCGCTTTGGTTGGCGGGGCCTTGGCAATTGGCCTTGCGCTGTTCCAGTTCTGGGGCGATCCGGTTTCTATCGGTATCATTGCGGGTATCTTTGCGGTCGGCCAGTTTCTGGAAGGCAACGTCATCACGCCACGTCTGGTCGGCAATTCGGTGGGGCTGCATCCGGTTTGGCTGCTGTTTGCGCTGTCGGCCTTTGGATCGGCCTTTGGCTTTGTTGGCATGCTGGTCGCCGTGCCGGTCACCGCCGCGCTAGGTGTAATCACCCGCTTTGCGATTGAGCAATACCGTGAAAGCCTTCTCTACCGGGGTCTTAACCAGGCCGAGGCCGATGCGATAGAGCGGGACCAACCGTGAGCCGGCAACTGGCCTTCAACCTGCCTTTGCGCGCGGCCCATGGGCGCGACGATTTCTATGTGTCTGCCGCGAATGCGCAAGCCCTCGACAGCCTTGATGCCTGGCGCGATTGGCCGGGGTCAAAGATGGTGCTGATCGGGCCCCCCGCCTCGGGCAAGACCCATCTTGCCCATGTCTGGCGCGACCAGACCACAGCGCAAATCGTGGCCGCCGCACGGCTGGCCGATGCCGATATCGCCGCCTTGGGTGCCGAAAAGGCGGTGGTGATAGAGGATTGCGAATTCCTGCCCCGGTATCCGGGCGCAGAGCAGGCGCTGTTTCATCTGCACAACATGCTGGCCACGCAACGCGCTGCGCTGTTGATGACAGCCGCCACCGCCCCGCGCGACTGGGGCTTGCTTCTGCCCGATCTGGCCAGCCGCGTGCTGGCGGCGCCCGTCACCCGGCTTGATGCGCCCGATGACGCCTTGCTTGCGGCGGTGCTGGTCAAACTTTTTGCCGATCGTCAGATCACCATCACCCCCGCCCTGATTGCCTATCTGCTGCCCCGGATGGACCGCAGCTTTGCCGCCGCCCGTCTGCTTGTGGCCACGCTTGACGCCGAGGCGCTGGCCCGTGGAACCGGGGTTACCCGCGCCTTGGCTGCAACTGTGCTGGACAAATGCTGAGTGCCGGGCAAAACTGGCGCATGATCTTCAATTTTCCTTTTTGCAAGCCAGCGGCATGACACAGGCTGATTTCCTTTCCGCGCCCTTTCCGGCCGCAATCAAACTGACAGAGGCCGAAGTCAAAGGGCCGCGCCGGTTTTTCAACCGCGAACTCAGTTGGCTGGCGTTCAACTGGCGGGTGCTGGATGAGGCGTCGAACCACGCGGTTCCCCTGCTGGAGCGGCTGCGGTTCTTGTCAATCTCGGCCACCAATCTGGATGAATTTTATACTGTCCGGGTGGCGGGGCTGCGGGCGCTGAAACACAGCGGCAAGCTGCGCATCTCGGACGATGGGCGTCTGCCCGCCGAACAACTGACGCTGATCAATGAAAACGCCCGTAAACTGTTGCAAGCGCAGCAATCCGTATTCAACAAGCTGAAAAGGGAAATGGATGCCCAGGGCATCACCATCGTCAGCCGCTCCAAACTGACAACCCGCGACCTGAAATTCCTTGAGGCGCATTTTCTGAACAAGGTCTTTCCGGTGCTGTCGCCTTTGGCAATCGACCCCGCGCACCCGTTCCCCTTCATTCCCAACACCGGCTTTTGCCTAGCGCTGGAGCTGGAGCGGGTTCGGGACAAACGCGCCTTGCAGGCCTTGCTGCCGATCCCGCAGCAAATCAGCCGTTTTGTACCGCTGCCCGCCAAGGCTGGTGAAGATCGGTTCTTGCTGCTTGAAGACCTGTTGCTGTTGCATCTTGGCATGTTGTTTCCCGGCTATACGGATCGTGGCCATTGCACCTTTCGCGTGCTGCGCGACAGCGATCTGGAGGTAGAGGATGAGGCCGAAGATCTGGTGCGCGAATTTGAAACCGCGCTGAAACGGCGCCGGCGGGGTGAGGTGATCCGCCTGAAAATCAGCGCCGGCGCACCAGAGGATTTGCGCAGCCTGATCATGCAAGAGCTGCATGTGACCAATGAAGATACGGTCGAGGTGCGCGGATTGCTGGGGGTGGCCGATCTGCAACAATTGGTGCTCGACAGCCGCAAAGATCTGCAATGGCCGAAATTCAGCCCCCGCGTCCCGGAACGGGTACAAGACCATGAGGGCGATATGTTCGCGGCCATCCGGCAAAAGGACATGCTGCTGCATCACCCCTATGAAACCTTTGATATGGTGATCCGGTTTTTGGAACAGGCGGCGCGCGACCCCAATGTTCTGGCGATCAAGCAAACCCTGTACCGCACCAGCCTTGACAGCCCCGTGGTCAGCGCCCTGTGCGAAGCCGCCGAGGCTGGCAAATCCGTGACCGCGCTGGTGGAATTGAAGGCGCGGTTTGATGAGGCCGCCAATATCCGCCAGTCGCGGCGGTTGGAACGGGCGGGGGCGCATGTGGTTTACGGCTTTATGACGCTGAAAACCCATGCAAAAATCAGCACCGTTGTCCGGCGCGAAGGGGACCAGCTTGTCACCTACACCCATTACGGAACCGGCAATTACCACCCGATCACCGCGCGCATTTATACCGATCTGTCATTCTTTACCTGCGATGCCGCCTTGGGCCGCGACGCAACCAAAGTGTTCAACTACCTGTCAGGCTATGTACAGCCCGAAGCCTTGGAAAACCTGGCCATTGCGCCAACAACCCTGAAACCGCGGTTGCTGGAACTGATTTCCGCCGAGGCCGCGCATGCAAAGGCAGGCAGAGCCGCCGAAATCTGGGTAAAGGTCAATGCGCTGGTGGAATCCGACATCATCGACGCGCTTTATGCGGCGTCTGGCGCGGGGGTGAAAATCAGCCTTGTGGTGCGCGGCATTTGCGCCCTGCGCCCCGGCATCAAGGGCCTGTCCGAAAACATCCGTGTCAAGTCGGTTGTGGGTCGGTTTTTGGAACATTCGCGCATCGTTTGCTTTGGCAATGGCCACGGCTTGCCCTCTAAAAAGGCACGGGTGTTCTTTTCATCCGCTGATTGGATGGGCCGCAACCTGACCCGCCGGGTGGAAACGCTGGTAGAGGCGCATAACCCTACTGTAAAGGCGCAGATCGTCAGCCAGATCATGGCCGCCAACCTTGCGGATGAGGCGCAAAGCTGGGTTTTGGGGCCGCAAGGCGATTATCAGCGCAGTCTTTTGGCCAAGGATGGCCAGCTTTTCAACTGCCACAAGTTCTTTATGGAAAACCCCTCGCTTTCGGGGCGTGGCACCGCCGGGGCAAAAGATGTGCCAAAACTTGCCCACAGCCGCGACGATAGCACCCCCTGACGGCGAAATCCATCCGTTGACCTTGGTGCTGCAACGCGGCAAAGTCGGCAGGCAGCAACGCAAAGAGACCCCGATGGCCAATGCAAAGAAGTCCAAATCCCCCCTTCCCTTGCCCGAGGATGGTGGGCCCTTTGGCCGCTCGTTGTTTGATGACCCCTCGGTCCGCGCGCTTAGCCGGGTTGGCGTGGTTGATGTCGGTTCCAACTCGGTGCGGATGGTGGTGTTTGATGGCGCCGCCCGTTCGCCCGCCTATTTCTATAACGAAAAGCTGATGGCGGGCTTGGGCAAAGGGCTGGCGGAAACCGGCATGCTGAACCCCGAAGGCAAGGAACGCGCGGTGATCGCGCTGAAACGCTTTGCGGTTTTGGCCAAGGGAATGGGGATTTCGCCGCTGACCTGCGTCGCCACTGCCGCCGTGCGGGATGCCAGCGATGGCCCCGCCTTTGTCGAACGGGTTCTGGCCGAAACCGGGCTGAAGCTCTGGGTGATCGACGGCGAGGAGGAGGCGCGGCTGTCAGCCCAGGGCGTGCTTTTGGGCTGGCCGGGCGCGCGAGGAATTGTTTGTGACATCGGCGGCAACTCGATGGAACTGGCCCGCGTTGCCGATGGCAAGGTTGGCCGGCGCGCCACCTCGCCGCTTGGCCCCTTTCGCTTGCAGCAGGTCGAAGGCGGCGTTGCAAAACGCAAAGCCCTGATTGACCGTGTGCTGAAAAAGCTGAAAACCAAGCTGGAGCCGGAAAACGACCGCATCTATCTGGTTGGCGGCTCATGGCGGGTGATCGCGCGGCTGGATATGGAGCGGCGCAATTACCCGCTGACGGTGCTGCACGAATACCGCATGACGCCGCAATCTGCCCTGGATACGCTGGATTGGATCGCCGCCAATGACCCGGCGGTTTTGCGGGCCCGTACCGGCACCGGGGCGGAACGTATGGCGCTGGTGCCGCTTGCCGGCGAGGTGCTGCGCGAATTGATCCGCATCTTCAAGCCAAAGGAAATCGACGTATCCTCTTATGGCATCCGCGAAGGGCTGCTCTATGAACAGATGCACGAAAAGCTGCGGTCACGCGACCCGCTGATCGAGGCCGCACGCGCCGCCGAGATCACCTCGGCCCGGCTGCCGGGCTTTGGCAAAAAGCTGTATACTTTCCTGCTGCCGCTGTTCAAAACCGCAAATGAGGAAGAAACCCGCCTGATCAAAGCTGCCTGCCTGCTGCATGATACCACATGGCGCGCGCACCCCGACTACCGCGCCGAGGTGTGTTTTGATAACGCCACCCGCGCCAATCTTGGGGGCCTTGACCATCCGGGCCGGGTGTTTCTGGGTCTGGCCCTGCTGCATCGCTATAAAAACAGCCGCACCGGGTCCCGGCTGGAACCGCTGTTTCGACTGCTGAGCGAGGACCAGATTCAAAAGGCCGAAGTGCTGGGCAAAGCCATGCGTTTTGGCGCGATGTTTTCAGCAACAGGCCCGGAAAGCGCCGGTTCCTTGCTGTGGCTGCCACGCAAGAAAGTATTGCAATTGACCCTGACCCCGATGGGAAAAGACCTGTTTGGCGAGGTAAGCCAGGCCCGGTTCAAGGCCCTTGCCGCCGCCATGCGCGCAACCCCCGAAGTAAAGGAAGGCCCCGCCCATGCTGACGCTTGATCATCTGGCCCTCTCGGCCACCAACCTGGCCGAAGGCGTCGATCTGGTAGAACAGGCGCTTGGCGTTGCGCTTGCCCCCGGTGGCACGCATGCGCTGATGTCCACCCACAATCGGCTGTTGGGCTTGGGCGATATTTATCTGGAGGTCATCGCGATTGACCCGGCCGCGCCCAAGCCACCGCACCCGCGCTGGTTTGATCTGGACCATTTCACCGGCGCGCCCCGGCTGACCACCTGGATTGTTGCCTGCGACAATCTTGATACGGCCCTGGCCACCCTGCCCCAGGCTGCGGGCACGCCGGTTGATCTGCAACGCGGCGATTTGCGCTGGCGCATGGCAGTGCCGGCGAATGGCCGCCTGCCCTTTGGCGATGCCCATCCCGCGCTTATCCAATGGCACGGCAGCGCCCACCCCGCGCAACGGCTACCCGATAGCGGTATCCGGCTTGCGTTGCTGGAAATCACAACCCCTGACGCGGCAGCCCTGAACGATGCCCTGAAGGGGCAGTTCCACGATGCCCGCGTAAACATCATCCCAGGCCCACAAAAAGCCATGCGCGCCAGTTTTTCTACCCCGCATGGGACCCGCGTACTGGAATGAGCTTTGGTCTGGCGGATAGTCCCGCGGCCCGCGCGCAGATCGGCGCGCATGGGGATACGGGATGGCGCCCCTATCTGACGCAAAATTCCAGGCCTGACAGCCCCCCTTTTCAGGAGTAAACTGCCCGAATGTCGATCTGGACCCGCATAAATGACGTGCTTTCAGCCCTTGCCTCGGGCGAAGGGCTGGCCGCTGTTTTCGAACGGCTGCGGGGGTTCAGAATGCGAACGCCAGAACGCTCGGTCGGGTTTACCATCGCGGTCATCGCTTTGGGGGCCAAGATGGCAAAGGCCGACGGGAAAGTGACGCGCGATGAGGTCGCGGCCTTTCGCCAGCTTTTCGCCATTGCCCCCGAAGAAGAGGCAAACGCCGCCCGCATTTTCAACCTTGCGCGGCAAGATGTAGCCGGGTTTGATGCCTATGCTCGCAAAATCGCGGATATGTTCCCCGATGAGGGGCGGCAAACGCTGATTGACCTGCTCGAAGGGCTGTTCACCATCGCGATGGCAGATGGGGAATACCACCCCAATGAAGACCTGTTTCTATCCGAGGTGGCGCAGATTTTTGGCTTGGGCGATCCCTGTTTTCGATCGCTGCGCGCCCGCTTTGTCGAAGATTTGCCACGCAACCCCTATGATGTGCTTGGGGTTCCCCCGGATGCCTCGCAAGAGGTCATAAGGGCCGCATGGAAACAGGCGGTGCGAGACAGCCACCCAGACCGGCTGATCGCGCGCGGTGTGCCGCTTGAGGCGGTCAAGCTTGCCAGCCGGCGGATGGCTGATATCAATGCCGCGTGGAAGGAACTGAATGGCAAACGCGCCGCTTGATCAGCCCCCCAAACGCCTGCGGCTTGCGACCTATAATGTCGAATGGTTCAACGGGTTGTTTGATGACGAAGACAAGCTGCTGGCCGATGATGAACGCTCGGCCCGCTATAAGATCAGCCGCGCCGAACAGCTTGCCTCGATTGGCATTGTATTCACCGCGATGGATGCCGACGGCGTGATGATTATCGAGGCCCCCGATACCGGCACCCACCGATCGACGACACGGGCGCTGGAAAATTTTGCAAGGCATTTCGGGCTCCGCTCGCGCCGCGCCCTGCATGGATTTGTCAGCGAAACCGAGCAGGAAATTGCCTTTCTCTATGATCCCGACCGCCTGAGCGCCAGCCACAGGCCGATGGGCCCCGCCCCCGGCGAGGGTGTAGCGGGCGATGTGCCGCGCTTTGACGGTGTGTTTTCGCAGACGTTGAATAGCGACCTGCCCCCTGAACAAATCCGTTTTTCCAAGCCCCCACTGGAAGTGGCTTTGACCGACAGGCTTTCAGGCCAACACTTGCGGTTGATCGGCGTGCACGCCAAATCCAAGGCCCCCCATGGTGCGCGCACACCGGCAGCCGTGACCCGCATTGCGATTGAAAACCGCCGCAAACAGCTTGCACAATGCCTGTGGTTGCGGGCACGGGTACAAACCCATCTGCTGCAGGGGGATGCGCTGGTGGTGATGGGCGATTTCAACGATGGTCCGGGGCTGGATGAATATGAAAAGCTGTTCGGAAAATCGGGGATAGAAATCGTCATCGGCCCGGATAGCGCACCCGAAATGCAGATGCTTGACCCCCATGCCAAAATGGTGCTGGGCCGCAAGATCGGGGTCGCGCCGACATCGTCCCGGTTCTACGACCTCAGCCGGAAACGCTATTTTGAGGCGCTGCTGGATTTCATTCTGGTCTCGCCCAATCTGGCCCCGGCGGCCCCGGTCTGGCGGATTTGGCACCCGATGGATGACCCCGATTGCTGGCGAATCCCGGAGCTGCGCGAAGCCTTGCTGGCCGCCTCGGATCATTTTCCGGTAACGCTTGATCTGCATTTTTCCGGGGCAAACGGGGCTGGCCCCAACAGGGCTGGTAATGTGCCCTGATCCCCCCCCATATTGGGTGGATGAGACAAAAGATAACGCCCTTCACCCTGTGCCTGCTGCTCGTGCTTGCCGCGCCCGTGCCTGTTTTTGCGCAAGATGCGCAGGCCGAGCGCAACGAGGGGCTTAGCCTGATGGAACGCGGGATGCGGTTGCTGTTCGATGGGCTTATCGAGGAAATGGAACCCGCTTTGGGCGAAATGGCCGAAGCGATGAAACAGTTGGAGCCGATGGCACGGCAGCTTGCCGCGCTGATTGGCGATGTGCGGTATTATGAGCAGCCCGAGCGGCTGGAAAATGGCGACATCCTCATCCGGCGTAAAGCCGATGCGCCGCCCCCGCCGAAATTGCCTGAACCTGACACGGCCCCCCTTATGGATCTGGCACCAAAGGGCCAGATAGATTTATAGGGCAGGCTGATTTTTACGGTCGGACCCAAGGGGGCGCTCGCGCCCCCTCGTCGCTGCGCGCCTCACCCCCTGAGGATATTTGTGCCGAACAGAAAGCGCGACGTAGCAGGTTTATGGCATGGGGCGGGGGCGGCCCTTACCCCCGCGCCTCACGGATCAGCCGTAAAATATCCTTGGCGGCTTCGGGAATATTGGTGCCGGGACCGAAAATCGCCTTTACGCCTGCATCATATAGAAACTGATAATCTTGCTGTGGGATAACCCCGCCGCAGATCACCAGAATATCGCCAGCCCCGGCGGCTGACAGCGCCTGCACCAGTTTTGGCGCAAGCGTTTTATGGCCAGCCGCCTGCGAGGAGATGCCGATGATATGCACATCATTGTCAATCGCATCCTGCGCCGCCTCTTCGGGGGTTTGGAACAGCGGGCCGACATCTACGTCAAAACCGATATCCGCAAAGGCGGTGGCGATGACTTTGGCGCCACGATCATGGCCATCCTGACCCATTTTGACCACCAGCATACGCGGGCGGCGGCCTTCGCTTTCGGCGAAATCCTCGACATCTTTCTGGATCGCGGCGAAACCTGCATCGCCTTCATAGGCCGCCCCGTAAACCCCGGCGAGGGTCTTGACCTCGGCCCGGTGGCGGCCAAAGATTTTTTCCATTGCCATACTGATCTCTCCTCCTGAGGCGCGGGCGCGGGCGGCATCAACCGCCGCTGCCAAAAGATTACCGCCATCGCGCGCGCGGCGGGTCAGTTCGTCCAACGCCGCATCGCAGGCAGCCTGATCACGGGTGGCGCGCATTTTGGCCAGGCGGTCGATCTGGCTTTGGCGCACGGCCACATTGTCGATATCCAGAATGTCGATCGGGTCTTGTTGCGCCAGCCTGTACTTGTTGACGCCAACAATCACCTCTTCGCCACGGTCAATCATGGCCTGCCTGCGGGCGGCAGATTCCTCAATCCGCAACTTTGGCATGCCGGTAGCGACGGCCTTGGTCATGCCGCCCATTTCTTCGACTTCCTCAATCAGCTTCCACGCTTCCTCGGCCAGTTGCGCGGTCAGGCTTTCGACGTAATAGGACCCAGCCAGCGGATCGACAACCTTTGTGACGCCGGTTTCTTCTTGCAAGATCAACTGGGTGTTGCGGGCAATGCGCGCCGAAAACTCGGTTGGCAAGGCGATCGCCTCATCCAGCGCGTTGGTGTGCAGGCTTTGCGTGCCGCCCAAGGCTGCCGCCATCGCCTCATACGCCGTGCGGATCACGTTGTTATAGGGGTCGGCCTCTTGCAGGCTGACGCCGGAGGTCTGGCAATGGGTGCGCAGCATCAGCGACCCTTCTTTTTTTCGCGCCAAATTCAGTCATGATGCGGTGCCACAGCAGCCGGGCGGCACGCAGTTTTGCGGCCTCCATAAAAAAGTTCATGCCAATGGCGAAGAAAAAGCTGAGCCGGCCCGCGAACGCATCCACATCCATGCCGCGCGCAATGGCGGTGCGCACATATTCGCGCCCATCGGCCAATGTATAGGCCAGTTCTTGCACCAGATTTGCGCCTGCCTCTTGCATGTGGTAGCCGCTGATCGAAATCGAATTGAATTTAGGCATCTCGGCGGCGGTATATTCGATGATATCCGCGATGATCCGCATCGAGGGTTCTGGCGGATAAACATAGGTATTGCGCACCATGAACTCTTTCAGAATATCATTCTGAATCGTGCCCGACAGCAGATCGCGGCTGACCCCCTGTTCTTCGCCCGTCACGATGAAATTCGCCAGAATCGGGATCACCGCGCCGTTCATCGTCATCGAGACAGACACCTTATCAAGCGGAATTCCGTCGAACAGGATCTTCATATCCTCGACCGAATCAATCGCCACGCCTGCCTTGCCAACATCGCCTTCGACGCGTGGATGGTCGGAATCATAGCCGCGATGGGTCGCCAGATCGAAGGCCACAGAAACCCCTTGCTGGCCTGCGGCAAGCGCCTTGCGATAAAAGGCGTTCGACGCCTCGGCGGTGGAAAAGCCCGCATATTGGCGGATGGTCCAAGGGCGGCCCGCATACATCGTGGCGCGCACCCCGCGCGTGAACGGCCCCACACCGGGCACACCGCCCATATGCGGCAAGCCTGCCACATCGGCCTCGGTGTAGAGTGGTTTGACGCGAATACCTTCCAGCGTGTCCCATGTCAGCGTCGAAGGGTCACGGCCCTTCAGCTCTTTTGTCGCCAGTGCCGCCCAGGTTTTCGCAGCATCGCTCTTTTCATCCGTCATGGCTTTTTCCTTCACTCTGGCCAAAGGACACGGCCTTTGACAATCTTGCTTTGGTTTACGGCCAAGACACCCTATATGAGGGTGAAGGAGACCGCATGAAACGACTTCAAATTCTTGTTCTGACAGTATTTCTGCCGTTTATGGCTGTCGCCGAACCGGCAGAGCCCTTGACCGTGTTCGACGCGCAAGCTGTCACCATGGCCGAGTTTTTATGGATCAAACGCCCCATCGTTGTGTTCGCAGACAGCCCCAATGACCCCGCATTCATCACGCAGATGGAATTTCTGGCCGAGCGCCCCGCAGCCCTGTTGGAGCGTGACGTGGTGGTGGTCATAGATACCGATCCCGCCAATCTCTCCTCGTTTCGGCAAAAGCTGCGGCCGCGTGGGTTTTCGCTGGTGCTGATGGACAAGGACGGCGGCATCGAGATCCGCAAGCCTCGCCCGTGGGATGTGCGCGAAATCACCCGCGCCATCGACAAGTTCCCGCTGGCGCGGCAAGAGATTTTGGAACGGTTTCCATCGGGGCGGTAGGCCCCTCCCCCTGTTTTCAAGGTAAAAATAGGGGGAAAGGCAGCCACCTTATTCAAACTCCATGATCACTTCATCCACCTTCAGGCTGGCACCGGCAGCGGCGTTCACGGCCTTCACCACGCCCTTCTTCTCGGCGCGCAGGATGTTTTCCATCTTCATTGCCTCAACCGTGGCAAGCGCCTGACCTTCCTGCACCTCGTCGCCCACGGCCACGTTGATTTTCACGATCAGCCCCGGCATCGGGCACAGCAGGAATTTTGACGTATCCGGTGCCTGTTTTTGCAGCATCAGGCCCGCCAGTTCGGCCTGACGCGGGGTGCGAACGTGGCAGGTGAAATCTGCGCCACGCAACCGCAGACGAAAGCCGCCCGGCATTTTGCCGACCTTCATCACCAAAGGCGCACCATCCACGGTAAGACAGGCCAGCGGTTGGCCCGGTGTCCAGTCGCTTTCCACCCGCATCTCGGCCCCATCCGCAAAGCGGATGGTTGAGCCCGCACGGTCGGCGGCAATGGTCACATCAAACGACTGCCCTTGCAGGGTCACGTTCCAATCGCTGCCGACCTTGCGTTCATGGTTGTCCATCGTGCCAGAAATCCGCGCGCGGCGAATTTCCGCGACGCGGTTCATCGCTGCCGCGGCGGCGACAACGCGGCTGGTCAGACCTGCCTCCAGATCGACCCCCACAAACCCTTCCGGGTATTCCTCGGCGATAAAGGCCGTCGTGATATCGCCGGACACGAATCGCGGGTGGTCCATCACCGCCGAACAAAACGGCAGATTATGGCCAATGCCCTCCACCTCGAATGTGTCTAGCGCCAGTCGCATTTCCTCTATCGCCTCGGCACGGGTCGGGCCCCAAGTGCACAGCTTGGCGATCATCGGGTCGTAATACATGCTGATCTCGCCCCCCTCGAACACGCCGGTATCATTGCGCACGATGCCGCCGCCGGCGGTCGGCCCTTCAACTGGCGGGCGGTAGCGGGTCAACCGGCCGATAGAGGGCAGAAAGCCGCGATAGGGGTCTTCGGCGTAAAGCCGGCTTTCAATCGCCCAGCCGTTGATCTTCAGGTCTGATTGCCGGAACGGCAGCGGTTCACCATTCGCCACGCGGATCATTTGTTCCACCAGATCGACGCCGGTGATCAGCTCGGTTACCGGATGTTCCACCTGCAAACGGGTGTTCATTTCAAGGAAGTAAAAGTTCTTGTCACCGTCAACAATAAATTCCACCGTCCCTGCCGATGTATAGCCCACCGCCTGCGCCAGCGCGCAGGCCTGTTCGCCCATCGCCTTGCGTGTCGCTGCGTCCAGAAACGGGCTTGGGGCCTCTTCGATCACCTTTTGATTGCGGCGCTGGATCGAGCATTCGCGTTCATGCAGATAAACGCAATTGCCGTGTTTATCGGCAAGCACCTGAATTTCAATATGACGCGGTTGGGTTACGAATTTCTCGATGAAAATCCGGTCATCGCCAAAGCTGTTTGCCGCCTCGCTTTTCGACGACTCAAAACCTTCTTTGACCTCGGTTTCCGACCACGCGATCCGCATTCCCTTGCCGCCACCGCCCGCAGAGGCCTTGATCATCACCGGATAGCCGATCTCGCCTGAAATCCTGACCGCCTCATCGGCATCCGCAATAATCCCCATATAGCCCGGAACCGTGGAAACCCCGGCCTCCATCGCCAGTTTTTTAGAGGTGATCTTGTCGCCCATCGATTCAATCGCGGGCGAAGGTGGCCCGATAAAGACCACGCCCTCTTTTTCCAACGCCGCCGCGAAGTTCCGGTTTTCAGACAGAAAACCATAGCCCGGATGCACCGCCTCGGCGCCGGTCTGGCGCACCGCCTCCATGATCTTTTCGATCACGATATAGGATTGGTTGGCGGGTGCCGGACCAATATGCACCGCCTCATCGGCCATACGCACATGCAACGCGTTGCGGTCGGCATCAGAATAAACTGCCACGGTTTTGATACCCATCGCGCGGGCCGTCTTGATGACGCGGCAGGCAATTTCGCCACGGTTGGCAATCAGGATCTTTTTAAACATAGCAGCCCTTTCTCGGAAACGCGCGCGGCGCGCGGAAATGCAAAAAGGCCATCCGGGGAATACCCCGAATGGCCTTGTGAAAGTTGTTACGCCGCCCTGTGTGCGGTGCTGTCAGACCAGCACCGACAGCAACATCAGTAGCAAGCAGGAAGGCCAGGAAGGCCACAGGAAACGCCGCCCACCAGCGCGCCGACAAGCGCGCCCTTGGTTTTGCTGCCGCCGGTTGCATCGGCAATAACGGCACCTGCAGCGGCGCCGCCAATGGTGCGCACTGCGGCGTTATTGGTTGGTGAATTTGGGTTCTGAACACAGCCGGCCAAGCCAAGCGCGGCGACTGACACGAGAAGAAGAATAGATTTACGCATACTGCATAGCCTCGTTCTAGGGTTTTTATTGGAGGCAAGTCTAACGCTTTCAGACGCAAAGAAAAGAGAAAAATGGCAAACGGCGCGCCATAAGGCGCAAGCTCACCAAAGCGTGACGCAACCCGGCGCCTGCCCGGTGAAATCCACGCCGCACCGGCTTGCACCCCCTTGAAACCCAACGAAAATATGCGCGGCACCCCCGCAAGCCCCCCCCAGGAAACGGACGAGAGGGCGCAAGCAGGGTCCTGCCGTTTTTGCGTGCGGTTGCGCGGGTTCATGCCTATTCGTCCTCATCATCCCAATCGGCCCAGTCGTCCACCTCTAGCGGCGGCGCATCGGGGGCGAAAACCTTGGGAAAGGAGGCTTCGGCAAGTTTTACGTTGATCTTTAGCAGCGCGTCATAGCTTGCCGGGTCAAACGGGTCTTCTGCGGGCACCACCTCGCGTCCGAACAGCCATGACAACCGCCCAGCATCAAGATTTCCGCGCTCAAAAGGGTCTTCACCGAAATGCAGCCAAAGCGCTTTCATAAAGCCTTCATCTGCCGCCCGGTCTACATTTGCGCGGTCACGATAGCGCTCGCGGCGCACGATCTTGGTTGCCCCCGCCTTGTTGCCCCGGCGGATCACGAATTGATAATCAGTAGACGGCAGCCGTCCGGGAAACCCGCGATGCTTTATCATGCCGCGCCCCCCACCCAGCCCGTGCTGGCGGCGGGTCTTGCAGAAAGAAGAAGGGCGGGCATGGCGCAAAACGCGCCTTGCGCCCGCCCCCAGATATTACTTGTACTTGCCAGTATAAACCGGCTCTTGCGAAACAGTTTCTTCAACGTAAACTGTCTCAGGCTCTTTTGCCGCGCAGGCTGCCATGAAGGCAAATGCGCAGAGTGCCAGAATTGTTTTTGTGCTCGTGGACATCCTCTACTCCTAGTCTTTCGTGGGGATGGCGGCACGGGTTGTTCCGCTACGCGCCCCCAATGCGAGGTATCGGCCGCTTGGGTTCGGCCTTTGGGAACAATAGCCTGTCCCAGAAGCGAAAGACATAGGTCTTTATTCAAGTTGGCAGCATGTGGCTTGCCTACATCACGCGACAGCATATTAACGCCCATCACCCCCATATATTGTGTACTCATCAGTAAACCTCCCAGATGCAGGCATTGTTTTCGATGCTATAGGCTTCAAAAAACTGGGTTGCCGCTGGGTCTGCCTCACCAAACGGAACATTGATATCAGAGAAGGACAGAATAATCTGGTCCGGTATCTCGGCGCTTTCGGCAAGCTGCGGTATCACATAGGTTTCGCAAAGATGCAGCATATCTATGGCGGCGGTATCATAATCTATCGTGCCGCCCGCGCGTGAAATTTGCGGCGTCAGGAAACGTACGCGCAGCACCAGGCTGTCGCCCTCTTCCCAAAACACATCCTGCAGCATGACCGATTGGCCCGAGGGCACGGCGAACATATGCGCCTCGCCCTCGGCCGCTGCCAACCAGACCACCCCGCCCTGAAAGTTTTGCGTCATGCCGCAGCCTTACGCAGCAAAACCCGCCGCGCCTTTGGGGGGGCCTCTATATCGGTCACGGTGCCAAAGCCGGACAAAGCCTGCACCTGTTCTGTGGCGGTCGCTTCGCGCAGATCAAAGATCGCAGCGCCGCCGGGGGCCAATACCTTATCCAGAAAGGGCAAATACGAATCCACCGGATAGTGGAAGCCACAAGACAAGAATGAGACCACCAAATCCACCGGATCAATGCTTTCGGGGGCCGTATCGCGCGGATTCAGCGTGGTGATCTGGCTGGGCCGCACCCCGTTTGCCAGCAGCAATTCCCTGGCACGCGCAAGGCTGGAATAGGCCGCCCCTTCCGATTTGAACCCGAAATGCCGATGTTCATTGCTTTCAAGATCAATCAGCACAACATCCGCTTGCAGATCCCGCGCCAAAAACAGGTCAAAGAAAGCATAGCCGCAACCGATGTCGGCCACTCTTTTCGGTGCAAGGTCACGCAACAAAGGCGCAATTTCACGGTATTCCGCATGAATAACCCCTGCCGCGCGCCGTGCCACCTGCCCCCCCAAGCGGTCAATTTCGGCCTCCATCGGGGCCATATCACCGCCACCCCAGGCCCGGATCACCTGCCCCGCGCGCGGCAGATCATACATCACCTCAGAGCGTTGCAAGATCAGGTTGATCAGGTCGCCCCGATCCAGACAGCCAACATCAAGCCCGGCAACAACCGGGTCCGCTGCTTCTTTCGCGATATTGATGGCACTGCTCATTCGGCTCTCCGCTGGTTGGGGTTATAGCGGGATGTTATCGTGTTTTTTCCACGGGTTTGTAAGCTTTTTGCTGCGCAAACTTGCAAATGCCCGCGCAATGCGCCGCCGCGTGGAATGGGGCATGATGACCTCGTCGATAAACCCCTTTTCGGCGGCCACAAACGGGTTTGCAAACCGGCTTTCATATTCCTTGGTGCGCTCGGCCATTTCCTCGGTGGTCTTGCCGCGATAGATGATCTCGGTCGCGCCTTTGGCCCCCATCACCGCAATTTCTGCCGTTGGCCACGCATAGTTGAAATCGCCGCGCAAATGCTTGGACGCCATCACATCATAGGCGCCGCCGTAAGCCTTGCGCGTGATCACCGTGACCTTGGGCACCGTCGCCTCGCCGTAGGCAAACAACAGCTTGGCCCCGTGCTTGATGACGCCGCCATATTCCTGACTGGTACCGGGCAGAAAGCCGGGCACATCGACCAGAGTCAGAATCGGAATTTCGAAGGCATCGCAAAACCGCACGAACCGCGCGGCCTTGCGGCTGCTGTCGATATCCAGACAGCCCGCCAGAACCGTGGGCTGGTTGGCCACCACCCCCACAGACCGCCCCTCTATCCGAATGAAGCCAATGATGATATTACCCGCAAAATCGCGCTGAATTTCAAAGAAATCCCCCTCATCGGCCAGTTTCAGGATCAGTTCCTTCATATCATAGGGTTGGTTCGGGTTATCGGGGATCAACGTATCCAGGCTGTGCTCAAGCCGGGCCGGATCGTCAAAAAACGGCCGCGTTGGCGCCTTTTCCCGGTTCGACAGCGGCAGAAAGTCGATCAACCGTCTGGTTTCCGCCAGCGCTTCCACGTCATTCTCATAGGCGCCATCCGCAACGCTGGATTTTTTGGTATGGGTGCTGGCCCCGCCCAGTTCTTCCGCTGTTACCACCTCATTCGTGACGGTTTTAACCACATCCGGTCCGGTCACGAACATATAGGAACTGTCTTTGACCATGAAGATAAAGTCGGTCATGGCAGGCGAGTAAACCGCCCCCCCGGCGCATGGCCCCATGATCAGGCTGATCTGCGGCACCACCCCCGACGCCATGATATTGCGCTGAAACACCTCGGCATAGCCGGCAAGACTGGCGACACCTTCTTGAATCCGCGCGCCGCCGGAATCGTTGATCCCGATCACCGGCGCACCATTTTGTAGCGCCATGTCCATGATTTTACAAATCTTTTGCGCATGGGTTTCGGAAAGCGAGCCACCGAAAACCGTAAAATCCTGTGAAAACACATAGATCAACCGGCCATTCACCGTGCCCCATCCCGTCACCACACCATCCCCGTAAGGGCGGTCTTTCTCCATCCCGAAATCGGTACACCGATGGGCGACGAACATATCGAATTCCTCAAAGGAGCCCTCATCCAGCAAAAGCTCAATCCTCTCGCGCGCGGTCAGCTTGCCTTTGGCGTGCTGCGCCTCAATCCGGCGCTCCCCTCCGCCCTGACGGGCCATCGCGCGGCGGTCTTCCAGCTCTTGCAGGATATCTTTCATCATCGGCCTCCCCTAGATTTTGGCGCAATCTAACCGCTGCGCGGCGTCGGGGAAAGCAAAAACAAGGAAATTTGCAAAACATTGACCTGCGTAAAACTGCAAAATGCAAAACTGCAAATATTTCTGATGTGCTCATTATGTTTGGTGTCGGACCCATGAAATAATGTCCATTGGAGGGGGTTTTTGTCCATTTACACACATGGTTAGTGACCACTCAAAATCAGAAATATAGCTTTACACAATATTAACAACGCCTTAGCTAATCCACCTCCCATGATTAGAAACAACTTTAAGGCTTTGCCTATCGCTGCCTGGCGGTGTTTCCGCCCACCCTGTTGGCGCCCTTGCTTCGCCTTCCAAATTCGGGCGTTGAGCTTGACAGGCCAAGATAATTCGGCAGCTGTAAGACACTCAAATATATGGATGTGTGATGACCTCTTCGGCGAACCTATATTTTTACAATCTACCGTGGCGGGCCTTACCCGGCGCACTTCCTGAAGACGAAGAGATATTCGTGATAGGCGACGTTCATGGAGAGGCGGACTTGCTCAATGCCGCTCTTTCGTCAATCGCCGCTGTTACGCGCAGCACGAACAAACGGCGCCTCGTCTTTCTTGGCGATCTCATAGACCGTGGCACGTCATCCATTCCTGCGGTCAATTTGGCGATGGCAGGCAGAAAACACGCCTTGGCAGACGACCTGTGTATTCTACCTGGAAACCACGATCTGATGCTGCTTGACGCCATGAAAGATGAAGGCAGCCTCGAACACTGGCTAACCAATGGCGGAAAATCAGTGCTTGCTGAGCTCGGCCTCTCACACCAAAAAGATGCGTGGCCCGCAATCAAAGATAGCGTCAGGACCGCCTTACACCCTGATTACCTCGACCAAATCGCAAATGGGCCGACATACCTTCATCTCGGTGATTTGCTGTTTGTCCATGCAGGGATTGATCCGCATGCCGACCGTCCAACGTTTTTGGCACAAAGCCGACATCATGTCAGATCGGACATGCACTGGGCCACAATTCGCTACCCTTTCCTCAATTGGGCCGAAGGTTGGGACGATGCTGACCAAGATCCTGAACGCTGCCGACAAAAGCCCACCGTTGTTGTTCATGGCCATACACCCTCACTACGTGAGCCCCTCACCGACGCCGGAAAGTTGGAAATTTGTGATGGCATCGATGAATATCGGGCCGTCGATCTGGATATCGGGGCGGGCCACAGACGACAATTGGCTTGGGCACACTTCACCACAGAAAATGGCTGTAGCCAAATGCAGATCCACGCCGTTGTGAAACCTAAATCGGCACGTTGAAACGATGGTATCATATCTTAAAGTGACTGTGATTGCCGGAACTGCACCAGCGGAAATCACCCCATCATCAATGTTTGGAACAGAAAGGCCTGAATATGGTTAAACGCCCTACACTTGATGATATACAACGTGACCAAGCGCGCTTTATTGGGCCACCTGAACCACCTCAGGGACCTAAAATGCAACGGCGGATGACAGAAAAGGACGATATTTATGTCGAAACTCTTGTGACCGTCCATATCATCCGTGACCTGCCCCCCGGAAGTTCCCTCAGTCTGATGTAGAGTCTGCCCAACCTGAAGGAGCAGACGAGATGAGGAAAAGCCGTTTCACCGAAGCGCAGATTATCGGGATGATCAAAGAGCAGGAGGCTGGTTTGCCGACGGCGGAGCTGTGCCGGAAGCATGGATTGAGCCCTGCGACGTTTTACAAGCTGAAGGCCAAGTATGGCGGGATGGACCTGTCCGATGCCAAGCGGCTGAAGCAGCTCGAGGATGAGAATGCGAAGCTGAAGCGCCTGGTGGCAGATGTCATGCTGGACAATGTTGTGCTGAAGGATCTCTTGGGAAAGCCCTGACGACGCCGATGCAACGGCGGGACGCAGTGCTGCGGGCGACGCGGGATCATCCGATCTCTCAACGCCGGGCCTGCGTCCTGATCGGTGTCGATCCGAAGACCGTGCGGCGCGAGAGGCCGCCCGATAACCCGGAGATCCGTCTGGAAATGAACAAGATTGCTGAGAAGCGGCGGCGGTTCGGTTACCGGCGCATTGGCGTTCTGCTAAAGCGCATGGGCATGATTATGAACGAAAAGAAGCTTTACCGGATTTACCGGGAAGAGGGCCTGTCAGTGCGCCGCCGTAGAGGCCGGAAACGGACGCGAGGCAGCCGCACACCAATGCCAGTGCCATTGCGCCCGAACCAGCGCCCCCTCTCGGTGATTGCTTGCAATCACCTGCCGGGCAACGGGATCCTTGGACTTCCTGTCCGACACTTTCGGGGCCTGTCGCAAATTCCGCATCCTTGCGGTCAATGACGATTGCTGCCGCGAAAACCTATGCCTGGTCCCCGACACCAGCATCTCTGGGGCCAGGGTCGCACGGGAGTTGGATGCGCTGGTTCGGGTCTATGGGAAACCCGCCTGCATAGTTTCTGACAATGGCACGGAGTTCACCAGCAAGGCTATTCTGAAGTGGGCCAACGACAACAAGGTCGAGTGGCATTTCATCGACCCCGGCAAGCCGCAACAGAATGGTTACATCGAGTCATTCAACGGCAGCTTGCGCGACGAATGCCTCAACGAGGAAATCTTCGACAGCCTGACCGACGCCCGCCGAACGCTGGCCCTCTGGCGCTACGATTACAACAACGTCAGGCCGCATTCATCGCTCGGCAACAAGACCCCCACAGAAGCGCGCCGAGCGCTTGAGCTACTTGATGGCATCGCGCCCGGCGCGCTTGCCACACCCGAAACCGACGACTATCAAACCAAAGGACTCTCGTTATGACTGAGGGACGACCGGGGGGCAGGTCACGACATTGGCGAACCAGTGGGTAGATAGAGTGGTAGAAAGCGACGTCATTGGTACTCTGCCGGAAGATGATCGACCGATTTGCCGGACCTTTGCATTCTATATCGCTGCTGCTCAACTGTCGCCAGCCGATCAGCTTGAAGGCCTGAAAGGGAGCGAATTCGGGAAACAATTTTTGCTCTCAGTCATTCCATATCTAAAGACGCAACCATCTGAGGCGATAATTGGCGCGCTCAATGCCATATTAATAGAGAATGACGATCAAGCTGCCTTTCGGGTACTTTCCTCAGCACTTTATGGGGACACGCAAATCACGCCAGAACTGGAAGTCCTTGT
>NZ_JAUCDA010000009.1:0-117500 GCF_034675685.1 Pseudorhodobacter sp.
GGTTGAACAAATGCAGCTGGTCAATACGCTTTGCGCATTGCAATGCTTTCAACCGGAACCCAAAGAGATGATGAAAATGGACTGGAGCAGTTTCACAAACCGTATTTCAGAACTTGAAATAAAAAAGAGAAAGCCATCAGCTAATCGTCGCGCGGTGTTTGAAGTTATTCGAGGATTCGAAATTGCGGCCAAATCCGGATTACGATGCAAGCCTCTATCTTGGCCCGTTGATCGATCCGCAGGGCCGCCCGCTATGCCTCGAATATACAAATGATCGTCCCAACTTATGGTTTCATGAGAGCCATGTGCCCGCTCTGCGCAATGCGGGCCTCGATCCCAGCAGGAAACCTCCGTCAGGACGACAGCGAGGGTCGCCATAGCGGTCTCAAGTCGAAAGGCTTTCAGGACATCGATGCATGGAAGCTGGGTGATCTCGATCCAGATAGGACTCGAGCTGCTTTAGTCGTTTTGGGACTAATCGGAGACCTGCAACTCGACCCAAACGCCGTAACTCGCTGGATTGACCGCCTGCGCCACTTCTTCCCCAATCTCGATCGCTTCGATCGTCCGGATCCAGCTTTTGATGAGGCGGAACGCGAGTACAAGCTTGCAACGATCAGTCGATTGCGTCCTACTTTGGAAAGCGCACGCGATGACAGCTCAATAACACAAGCGGTCTTCGCCGCCGCGACCAACTCCAATAACCTTCTGGATTGGCGCACCAGCGAGCCGCTTAGCGCAAAAAGCACTGCCGACCACGCGCTTCTTGATCCCGCGGTTGCCTCATTGGTGCGTGCTGCTCTTACTTCACCCGAGGGACACGCTGAGGCACTAGACACATTCGCACGGGTCTGGAGAGAAGCCGTGCCAAAAGGTACCGAAGACGCGGCAAGACAGATCGGTGAGTTCCTCTTTTTCCATCTGTGGCCGGAGAATGCGGTCTACATACGCCACACGGTCCGACAAGATCTTGGCGCGAAGCCGTTGGAACGCCATTTCCCAAGCACGAGACCCTTGCTCAGTCCTACACCGACGAGATGCGGTTCATGCATGCGGTTCGTCAGGCCTTCGAAGTGCGCGGCCTTGCCCCCCCGCGATATGATCGACATTCAGAGTGCGTTGTGGGTCGTCCATAACTATGCGATCGAGGAGCCCGACAAGAGCCAAGCGCTTGATCGAGCTCAGATCGAAGCAGCAATGGATGCCCACGACAGCTACCGCAAGAGCGGGTTGCATAGCGAAATCTTCAACGCTTTTGGCGAGCCGCGAGATTATTGGGTGCGCTCATCGCGTGAACGCGAAAATCGAGTCTACCCAACTAAACCGCTTATTGGCTTCATCCTCAGCAAGAAGGAACTCAACGGTGGCTGGGGACAGAAGGCGGATGCTGCCGCACGTCTTCACAACGCTGGCTTCATCATCGTGGATCAGGACGATCAGCCCATCGAGCGCCCTGAACGCTATGAGCACCTAATGGAAGGCGCTGACCGGATCAGGCTTTGTGCTCTGAACTATTTCATCGAACCCGCCCGGGAAAAAGCAGCAAGGGAGGTCTCTATCCGCGCCGGCGATCTCGCGGCCGCGATGGGATTGAAAAACGTTTTCCCAAGCATTTGCGACGCTCTCGGCAAGGAAAAATTCCAAAAACTTGCACAAGTACCGCCGCCCCCGAGCCCAGAACCAAACCCAAGTAGCTCTACCGTTTTTACCTATACGCTCAATTCTCAACCGGAGGCGGACGCCGTGACCGACACAACCAAAGCACCAGCGCCTTCTGCAGTGAACTTGATATTCTATGGCCCACCAGGCACGGGCAAGACGTATCGAACCGCATGGGAAGCAGTTCGGCTCTGTTTGGGCGAACAGATCGCGCATCCGGGTTGAAAGGCAGCGCTCAGCGAGCTGCCTTGATCCGTCTTTATCGCAAGCTTGTGAGCGAGGGGCGTGTCGAATTCGTAACCTTTCACCAGTCGATGTCCTATGAAGAGTTCGTCGAAGGGCTGCGACCGGAAACGGTAAGGGATGAAACCTCCAACTCTACGACTGATCCAAGCGCGACGGGTGGCTTCCGTCTGCGGGTCGAAGACGGGGTTTTCAAAAGGATAGCCCGCCGCGCTGATGCTAGCCGCGGTCAGAATTCGACAGGGTGAGCGGCTTTCGCTTGAGGGGCGCAATGTTTTCAAAATGTCGATCGGCGCTGTGGCAATTCCAGAGGATGCCGGAATTTTCGACGAGGCGATCACTGAAAACTGCGCCATCTTCGGCTTCTTCCGCTCCGACTTCTCAGGCGACGAATTCACCGAACGAAACGCAATCAAAGCTCGAGTTGAGCAAGACTACACCGACGAGGATCTGGGGTTTTCGCTCACCTCAGCCGTGCAAATGACGGATATTTTCCGCAACAACCTGAAACAGGGAGACGTCGTCTTAGTCAGCAAGGGAAACCTGCTGATCCGCGCCATCGGGATGGTCGAAGGCGACTACGAATTCCACCCGCGGGAAGGCTCCGAAACTTACCCGCACCGCCGGGCGATGCGCTGGCTTTGGGTGGACGAAGCCGGAATGCCTGCTAACGAATTCTATGACATGGCCATCTCTCAGCGCACTATCTATCCTCTGCGCAAGAAAGAGCTGAACATCGCGCTTGTCGAACGGTACATGAACTCTCAATCCATCAATAAACCCGTGTCACCCGAGCCGCATGTCCTCATCATCGATGAAATTAACCGGGCGAATATCTCGAAGGTATTCGGCGAACTGATCACGCTCCTTGAGCCTGACAAGCGGCTCGGGATGGACAACGAAATCCGGCTTACGCTTCCTTACTCGAAGAAATCGTTTGGGGTGCCTCAGAACCTGCACGTCATCGGTACGATGAACACGGCAGACCGTTCAATTGCGCTCTTGGACACGGCGCTACGCCGCAGGTTTGCTTTCCGCGAACTGAATAGCCCCGAGTTTCCTAGACACCTTGCAGCTTCAGTTTTTGCTGCTGTTCGAAGTCAATCGGTGACAGCATGCCATTCCTAACGTGTTTGCGCTGTGGGTTGTAGAAAAACTCGATGTAGTCGAACACGTCCTGACGGGCTTCAGCGCGCGTTTTATACTTTCTGCGTCGGATGCGTTCGCGTTTGAGCAGGTTGAAGAAGCTTTCTGCCACTGCATTATCCCAACAGTTCCCGCGACGGCTCATGCTTTGCGTCAGATTGTGCTGTTCGAGGAACTCTTGCCACTCGTAACTGGTGAATTGTGAGCCTTGGTCGGAATGCACCTGAACTTTGGTCTTTGGTTTGCGCCGCCAGACAGCCATCAGCAGGGCTTGCAGCGGCAGATCGGTATATGTGCGGCCTTGCATGGACCACCCAACAACGCGCCGGGAAAACAGATCGATGACAACTGCGAGATAAAGGAAGCCCTCGTGGGTGCGGATGTAGGTGATATCTGTGACCCAGAACTGGTCCGGAGCGTCGACATCAAACTCTCGGTTCAAGGTGTTGTCGGCCACGACCGCAGGGCTGCCGCCATAAGAGCCGGGCTTCTTTTTGTAACCAATCTGGGCCCTTATCCCTGCTAGACGCGCCAAACGCCAAGCCCTGTTGGGGCTGATGTCTTCGCCCATGTCGCACAGATCATCGTGCAACTTGCGGTACCCATAGACCTCTCCGCTGTCATCCCAAGCCTGCTTCAACAGCACCGTTTGGCGCTGATCCTCCAGCGCACGCTGACAAAAAGGTTCACGCAGCCATGCATAGAAGCCGCTCGGATGAACGGCCAGCATCCGGCACATAGCCCTGACGGCAAAGATTGGCCGGTGTTCGGCGATAAACGCATACCTCACCGGGATTCCCTGGCGAAGTATGCGGTCGCCTTTTTTAGGATGTCCCGTTCCTCCGTGACCCGCAGCAGATCTCGCTTCAACCGGCGGATCTCATCAGCTTGCGCATCGACCTCTTGGATCACCTTTGCGGGCCGCGAAAACTGCTTCTGCCATGTGTAGATCGACTTGGTGCTGACCCCCAATCGCTCGGCCACCTCGCGCACCGGATAGCCCCGATCCTCGACCTGTGCGACCGCATCGCGTTTGAACTCATCTGTGAATTTGTTCGTGGACATATCGTCCTCCTTGCTTCCAAAATTACCAAGCAAGGCGTCTACAAATCTAGGGGCTATTCAATTCGACCGTTGAGAAGAAGCGCACGCGCTTACGGTGATACTCGATTGCCTGAATGCCGAGCGCCGTCGCAACATGGGATTTCCCTGTGCCAGGGCCGCCGATCAACACCACATTCTCTGCGGCATCCAGGAATTCACATCGATGAAGTTGGCGGACCAGAGCTTCACGCATTTCACTGGCCGCGAAGTCGAAGGCGGACAAGTCCTTGTATGCCGGGAAGCGGGCGGCCTTCATGTGATACGCGATCGAGCGCACTTCGCGCTCGGCCATTTCGGCCTTGAGCAGCTGCGACAGGATCGGCATGGCAGCTTCAAATGCAGGCGAGCCTTGCTCATGCAGATCCTGCACGGCCTGCGCCATGCCTGGCATCTTCAGGCTGCGTAACATGATGATCAGCGCAGCACCCGCGGGATCATGACGCATGACGGGTTCCTTTCTGGGTGCGCAGCCCATCATAGCGCGCGACGTTGGCCTCAGGCTCCTTGCTCAGCGACAAGGCGGCTGGAGGGTTCACATCCGGCTGGTCGGTCAGCTTGCCATCCAGCAGCCTGTGGAGCAGGTTCAGCACATGGGTTTTGGTCGGCACACCTGCTTCGAGCGCCATTTCCACGGCACAGAGCACCGCCTGCTCATCATGGTGCAAGACAAGTGACAAGATATCGACCATTTCGCGGTCCCCGCCGGGTTGGCGCAGCATCTTTGCCTGTAATACGCGGAAAGGTTCGGGCATTTCCACGAAGGGGGCACCATTGCGCAGCGCCCCGGGCTTGCGCTGCACTACCGCCAGATAGTGGTGCCAGTCATAGATCACGCGCCCCGGCTGACGGTGGAATCTATCAATAATTCGCTCATGCGTGCAGACTACATGCCCCTCGGCCACAACCATCAACCGCTCAGGGTAAATGCGCAGGCTGACGGGGCGGTTCGCAAAACTGGCGGGCACAGAATAACGGGTGCGATCAAAGTTGATCAAGCCCCCTCTCGCGCATGCAAGCATGCGCTGCCGGGCAGCGGGTCGGCGAGACGCGCTTTCTTTCCTCGACAAAGCCATCAAACATTGTGGGGAGCGGCATCAGCGCAGGCTTCTCAGCTTCCCACACATCCATGCGGGGGGATGCAAACATGAGAGGGGCGATGCTTCCAGGCAACCTGCCATGGGCCGTCTCAGTCCACAGCAGTTTGCAGCGATCTTCTAACCAGATGTTCAGCGCATCCAGATCAGGAAAGGCCGGCATCAGCTGCCACATGCGGTGACGAGCATCGCGCACATTCTTCTCGACTTGCCCGCCGCCATTGGGCTTGAACCAATGGCGCACCAATGGCTTGCCCCATCCTGCGGCCGGATTGCAGAACTCGGGATCGAAGACATAATGGCTGGTCATCGCCGTGAACCGCGCATTCACATCGCGCTTCTTGCCAATGCCGACCTTGTCGACGGCGGTCTTCGTTCGGCCTGACCTCGGACCCATGGCGGTCAAGCCTCACTGTCATAGATGCCGCGGCGCGGGATGCCCTCGAAGAAGCGGAAGCCATGCCAATGCGCGTCGAACAGCATCCATTGCCCGGCAGTGCATTTCTGCAGGAAATGTCACGAGAGGGTCATGCGTCTGCAGAAGATACGCTCGCACAAGGAAGGCGCGGCTGTGAGACAGCTTGATGTGGGCAACCTGCAGCTTGATGCGCTCGCCGCCAACATAGGCCCAGTCCTCGCTCCAATCGAACTGGAATGCCTCGCCCGGAGCGAACACCAGCGGCACGAAAGTTCCCCGATCCGTCGTATGATGCGCCCGCTGCCGTTCGCCTTTCCATTCCCGAATGAAGGCCGCAACTCGCTCATAGGAACCCTCATATCCCAGCTTCACCAAATCGGCATGCATCAGCTTCGCCGTCCGGCGCTCTTTGCGTGATTTGCGCTGATCCGAAACCAGCCATCCTGTCAGCTGACTGGCATACGGATCCAGCTTGCTCGCACGATCCGGCGTCTGAAACGCAGGCTCAACAATCCCCTCCCGCAAATACTTCTTGATTGTGTTACGCGAAATGCCCGTGCGCCGCGCAATCTCGCGAATGGGCATCTTGTCTCGCAGCGCCCATGTCCTGATAACCTTCAAAAATCCCATCTCGATCACTCCATATGCCCCCAACTGGTTTAAGCTGGGGCAAGGTTGCACATGGGTCAGTTCTCAGTGACAATTTTGGCAGTTGCCGGGTCAATTCTCAGTGGCAATTAACACCTCTCAGATCCTCATACTCCCGACGGGTATCTTGATTTTGTTCCTGTTATGTTCTATATATGAAGTTAGCCCAGAATAGGGAGGCATCTCATGGAAAGCACCACCTTTGCCCTGCCCGCCACGCCGCGCCAGATTTCCTATGCGCGCTCTTTGGCCCTGCGGAATCAGACCCTCCTGCCATGGGAGGTTCAGCAGGATCGCCGCAGCTTGAGTGCCTGGATCGAGGCACAGGCGCAGCTGAAATCCACCTCCACATTCGACAGCCTGCCGTCATCAAAGCAGGTGGCCTTCGCCGAGCGTCTTGCCCGGATCAAACGCCGCTCCGTGCCGGATGAGTGCTTTCGCGACAAGGGGCTGATGTCGAAGTGGATCGACGGGAACAGGTGACATTCTGCTCGGCACTCGCCGGTCAGTGAGTCAAATAATTGCTGAACCAGGGGCGTCTATTCCGCAATCAGTTTGCGCACGACGCTGACGGGCAAGAACATCCTCAGCGGGCTTGATGGCAGCGACTGAAATCCATAACTTTTATAAAGTGCCTTGCGGCGCGCGACCCGGTCTGGATCACCGCAGTCCAGAACATCCAGCATGACGACCGCGACGCCGATGGCGTCCGCCGCAGCAGCAATCCGGCGCAAGGCATCAACGAGCAGATCACCGCCATAGCCACCACCGCGGAAGTTCTGGTCGCGGCCAATCATTGAAATGTATGCGGCCGGGATGTTGCCGTGCGCGGGGCGGGTGCGGGCGTATTTCGCGGGCAAATCCTCATAGTCAACGGCATGGGCGTTGAGGGCATAGAAGCCGATCACCATACCGTCAGCGGCAACCATGACATAGAGGCGAACATTGTCCGCCTTGGCGAGTTTGTTGGCCGTCTTCTGGAAGTAGTTATCGACCTGCTCGACGCCACAAGAAAAAGCCGCTCGATCATGCTTTGAGGGATCGAACGGCTCAATTACAATGCCACAGGCTCTGCGGACGCCATTATTTCGAAGTGACGGTTTCGCTGTGCCTGCGGAAAGCCGCGCGCAAAGCATCAGTGGGCGCTGCGGGCGCGTCGAGGGCCATGAAAAATGCGTCATGATCGACGGGCTGCAACACGGTGCGCTCATGCGCCGAAAATGGTTGCCAGAGCTGCCTGATAAGCCGCGTTCATCGTGAAGACGGAATCATCAACTCCGGACAGCGCCGCAGCCTGCTGGATCGCGCTCTTGATCCGCGGCTTGGTCCGGAAATTCATTCGGGCCTCATTACGCTCATCTATGGCGCGCGTGGTGTCGTGGAAACCAGGCATGGTTACCTCCTGTTACGTTGCTCACTATGTACGCCGAATTGACGTACACTTCAAGTGTTCGATCTGGAAAGATCTTCGAAACTTCTGCTTCACCCAAATCGCCGCCCGGCTTCGGTGAAGGTGTACTCGTTGGCGATGATCCCCTCCTCGATGGCCTCGTTGGAGGTGAGGTGATCGTATTCGATCTCAAGCTGGCGGTAGAGCCAGCGTGCAAGATCGCGCAGCGCTTCAGTGACGATCTCGTCGGCGTCCTCAGTTGGCGGCTGCCAGGTCGCGCTGTCGCGTGTGACGTCCACGGACATAGTATATTCGTGATAGTATCGGCCCCGGTGGCTCGCTTCAGCGCGGAGCTGATAGAAGTTCCGGTGCTGGATAGCCAACAGCCGGTCGGCGATGCCATGCAGGGTCGCATCCGTCGGGGCATAGTCGCGGATGCGCTTGGTCGCGCCCTTGGCATGGCGGAAATACCCTTCAAAGCACGCGCCATCCCCCTGGCTCCAGAAGCCGGAGAACCAGATGCAGGGTTTCTGGCGCGTGCCGCCGCCCATCAACCGAACGGGCGTGGTTTTCAGGCGGATGCCGAGGATTTCGCAGATGCGCTCGAAATCATCATAGACCGCATCCCACCAGTCGTCATGCGGCCCGAGTTCACGATACCAACTGCGGGCCAGGTCTTTGGCCGCGTCGGACAGTTCCGGGAACTGGTAGACCGTGGTGCAAATGATCTCAGGCATCGACCTCCTCCCCGTTTAGCGCTGCGGCAAGCCATTCATTGGTATTGGTCCAGCCGATGGTCGTGCGTGCGCCGAGATCGATGACATGTGCGCCACCGCCGAACGCATCCAATCGGGGTCGGGAACAGGTGTTGGCATACTCAAATCCCCAGAGACCGGTCAGACCGAGGTCCTCTGCAAGGCGCAGCACGAAGGCGATAACGCCTTCGACGTCCCCGCTGTCTTCGTCGTGGATCCAGAGGACGCTGCTTTCTAGCCCGTCTTGTCGTGACAGATCAAAGCCGCTGAACCGAGGATCGTCGGTCAAATCATCCTCGTCGCGCAATTGGCCAAAGAGGTCCATCGCACGGATGGCGTTTGCAGATATGCCCACATCGATGGGGCACGAGAAGCGGTTGAAATAGTCAGCCATGGGGGTCTCCAGATGGAAAGAAGCCCGGCCGAGGGGCCGGGCAAGGTTTGGGGATGAACTGTATTGATGCGGTTGGACCCGACGGTCAGCCGGACCGGGGTTCCGCAGATGTTTGCCGCGCCGCATGCTGGCGGAGCATGTCGCGGTAGAAGCGCTTGCGCGCCTCCCGAAAGCTGCGCACCGCCAACGTGTCCGGATGAAGGGCGCGGACCGCCGCGCGGACGACGGCGCAGGCGGAAGCCGTCGGTGGCACGTCGAGGCGCAGATAGGCGGGGTCGCTCATTTCAGGTGCCCTCCGACCACGGGTGAGGTCCTATGCGGATCAACCTGTGCCTCGATCTTCTCCGTCCGACCCATCCACGGCTCGGGCCGGATCGCCTTCACCCAATCGGCAAATGACGGGATGAAGCCGAGGTCTTCCTTCACGTGCTGTTCGCCCACCCAACGGGTCGGGATCACGCGCCCCGTCGAAAGGGTCAGCGTAGGGCCGAAAATCGTCTCGGCCATAAAAATGCCCTCGGCATGGTGGCGCAGGGCCCGGTGGCGAAAATCTGCGGTGATCTCCTTGGAGGCATCGAACCAGGCGTGCACGGCCAAGGTATCGCCGACCGTGCCCCCCATTTCTTCACGGAGGACAGGGCGTGGTGATAGGGATGTGCCATGCTCGCCCCCTCAAAATTCATGAGTGTAGAGTTCGGACGAGGTGAAGCGCTCGTTGAACTCCAGATGGATGCAGCGCGCCGCGGCGTCGAAACAGAACTCGCCCCAGGCGCCGTCGTTGTTTTCCCATCCTCCGTGGGTGTCGCTGAGAAAATCGTAAGCCAGCTGCTCGACGACATCCTCGAGCGAGAGCTGCCGCATCTCGACCTCAGGATCATCCCATGTCAGCGCGGCGTAGGGGATCTGGGTCCTTGGGAAGTCGACGGTCGTCTCGCCGGCCCAGGCCGAAATGCTCTCGATCTGGCCACTGTCGCCGTAACCGTCGAAGACCACAGTGACATGGGTGATGCCCGCCGCGGCAAGACCGTCAAAAAGCCGCTCCTTGTTCGCCGGACGCAGGGCCGCGACCTGCGCATCGCGTTCTGCCTGTTGTGCCAGCATCGCGGCGAAATCGATCCTGGACGGCGCCATCGGGGCGGCGAGGGTGGGTTCAGTCTGGGTCATGGGGTTTCTCCTGGAAAGGTGGAAGGGTGTGAACCGGGGGCTTTCTCTCGCCCCCTGAAGGCTCAAACCCTCCCCCTGCCCTCCTCTGCCTCTCGGGCGTCACGCGGCAATCTGCAGAGCCCGTGCTGCAAAGCTACGCCAGAGCGGATCGACAAGACGCGCCTCAAAGAGATCGGCGCGGTGACGCAGCCGCTGCGCAAGATCGGCCTCGCGCCAGTCAGCGGCGCGGAGGGATTGCGCCCGCAACTGGCTTGCCTCGGTCACAACCGCCCGTGCCTCGGCGGCGTTCGCGACAGGATGACGCCATGCTACAGCACCGTCAGTGGCAGCCCCGGCCAGAACGAGGCGTTCGTCGCGGTCGAGGATCGCCAGGATTTGCAGCGCATTATCGGGCGCGAGCTGCTCTGCGTAATCGATCGCACCCCGCATGGCCTCGGCCAGCGTGGCGAAACGTCCCAGAACTTTGGGACGCGCCTGCCCCGACATCATGGCGGCAGGTGCTCGGGCTGCCATCGTCAGGGCGAACGGCAAGCTGTGATCTGCAACCGCACTCGGGAAGCTCGGTGTAAAGCCGGTTTGGCGTGTGGTCGGCGGGACTGGGAGGGGAAGGTCAAACATATAAATATCTCCGACGGCGCGGGAAGCCTCTCTCCCCACCTCATCCGTCAAAAACCAAACCGCCGCCCTCTTCCTCGAAAGGGGCGACAGCGATTGTTCAATGCGAGACGTCAGATCTTGCCGAGACCCCGCAGACTTAACTCCGTTCCGGCCCCGACGATGATGTGGTCATGCAGCGTCAGGCCGAGGTATTTGCAGCCCTTCTGGATCTCCTTGGTCATGCTGAGATCGGCCTCCGACGGGCTCGGATCACCCGAGGGGTGGTTGTGGATCTTTTGTGCCCCGTTTTCTTATGTGCCCCGCCGTCAAGATCAGTAGCTCTTTCAATGGCTTCTGAGCTAAAGCCCGGCACATAACGGCAAACGTCGTGCAACATGACAGCTCCTGCAATTTTCCAGAAGGATGCTTGTCATGTTGGAACGCCATTTCAGGTCGCTCAAGGTGATCGACCGTATCAGAGCCCAGTGGCTTGGGCCGCAGATCGAGCGCTACGTTCAATCGCTTGATGAGTTACATACCGGTACCGCTACTATTCAGCAGAATGTTCGGGCCCTCGGACACTTCAACGAGTTCGTCGTTGGACGTGGTGTTCAACGCCTTGATCAGCTTCCAGATCACGTAGATGCGTTTGTAAGCCACTGGTTTGCTAAACACGGCAAGTGGTGCAAGAGCGCACAGGACCGGGCGGCAATCGCTTCCCAAAGCCGTTTGCCTGTGGAGCGAATGCTTTGCCTAGCTCTGCCTGGTTTCACACGTCCGAGCCATCGTCCCCGCATGCCCTTCTGTGTCAGCGCACCTGGTTTTTTCCCTTTCCTTCTCAACGAGAAAGGACTGCGCCAAGCCACGCTACACAAATACACCTACACCCTGCGCCCGTTCGAGTTATACTTGGCGCAGACGGGCATAACCCTGTCGGCGCTTACCCCGGCGTCCATCACTGATTTCATTAACACCCGCGCGGAGACGTTGCACAAGTCCGGCATGCTCGGCACGACCGGCGCCTTGCGCGTCTTCCTCGCCTATCTGCACCGTGAAGGCATCATTGCGAACGATCTCACACGCAGTCTTCCGCGCGGCCGCGCCTATCGACAAGCATCCATTCCACGTGCCATTTCATGGCCTGATGTCGAGCGCCTGCTGGCCAGCGTCGATTGCCGCTCCGACGTGGGCAAACGCGACTATGCCATTCTGACATTGCTGGCCAGCTACGGATTGCGTGCAAGAGAGATCGCGGCCCTGTGCCTCGATGATATTGATTGGGTGCATGACCAGATCAGCATCCCAATGCGCAAAGGCGGCCATTCGACCCGATATCCGCTGTCAGCGACCGTCGGCGAAGCCATAATCGCCTATTTGCACGTTCGGCGCACGGATATCGCCGATCGCCAAGTCTTCTTGGCCGCAAGATCGCCATATACACCTATGAGGCATACGGGGGTGTCGTGCATGGTTTCTGGCCGCATGCGCAGTATTGGCATTCAGGTTGCACGTGCCGGCTCGCACACATTGCGCCATGCCTGCGTTCAGCACCTTGTAGAAGCCGACCTGCCCTTCAAAGTCATTGGCGATTACGTCGGTCATCGCCACCCCGCATCCACATTGGTCTATGGCAAGGTGGCGGTGCACAAGCTGCGAGAGATGGTCATTGCCCAAGGGGAGGACGTGCTATGACCGCCCCCTGGAACAGCTTTCAAAGCATCCTGGCCCCTCAGATCGAACAATACCTGCGTGCAAAACGCGCCATGGGATGCAAGTTCGCCTGCGAAGATCGCCAACTTCGGCTGCTCGATCGATTTCTCAACAACCGCGGCGTGGAAAGCATTGAGGCGATTGACGCACAGTGCCTGCAGGACTTCTTGGATTCCCGCAACCGAACCAACCCGCGGAGCTACAATAATCTGCTCGGAGATGTTCGACGGTTGTTCGACTGGATCGCCAGCCAACAAATCCTTGGTGCCTCACCGGTAACGATCAAGCCTCAGCCGCAAACAGCGCGACAGCTGCCTTACCTGTTTTCTGACAAGACTATCCGGCTACTGCTGACTTTGGCCGCAGCATTGCCAGATAATTCACGCGCACCACAGCGCGGCATTCTCTACGAGATGATCTTTGCCTTGCTCGCTGGCCTTGGGCTGAGGGTCGGGGAGGTCGCTCGCCTTCAGTGGGGCGATGTGGACCTGACCCGCGAAGTGTTGGAGATCCGCAATACCAAGTTTGGCAAGGATCGACTTGTGCCCTTTGGCCCCAAGTTGGCCGCCAGGCTACGCAGCTACCTGACGCAACGCGAGCAACATGGGTTCGCCTGCTCGGGCACCAATTACCTATTTTCCTGGAATGGCCGTACACCGATCAGCACCAACAGCATCCGGAACACTTTTCGCGATGACCTGTTGCCGCAACTCGCCCTTGTGATCCCGCCTGGAGTTTTCGGTCCCCACGTTCATGGCCTGCGCCATTCATTCGCGGTGCGCACCCTGCTGAACTGGTACCGCCAAGGGATCACGCCGGCAGACCGCCTCCATCATCTGTCCACATTTCTGGGGCACCTCAATCCCAGCAGCACCGCAGTTTATCTGACCATCACTAACGATCTTTTCGATGCCGCCAATCAGCGTTTCGAGGCCTTCGCACCGACGCTGAGCGGTGGAGGCCAAGCATGACACAGCTGAACCTTCCCACCGCCGTTCACCATTACTTTCTGGAGTATCTGCCGCGCCACAAAGGCCTGCAATCCAGCACGATCCGCAGTTATCGAGACAGCCTGCGTCTATTCCTGATCTTCGTTGCGGATGCCAATCGGATCGGGGTCAGTGGCCTCGGGTTCGAGCATTTGGACTACTCTGCTGTGCAGGCATTCCTAAACAACATGGAGGTCAAGCGCGGCAACGCCATCAGTACGCGCAACCAGCGCCTGACGGCCCTGCACGTTTTCTTCGAATATCTCTGCCGGACCGCACCAGAGATGTTGCCGGTCAGCGCCAAGGTTGCAGCCATACCGATGAAGCGCCATCAGCGCCCAGAGATGAAGTTTCTGGCACGTGATGAGGTCGAGGCGCTCTTTGCCTGCATCCCCGCCCAGGATCGTCTTTCGCTGCGCGACCGCGCGCTCCTCATGCTGCTCTACAACACCGGTGCGCGCGTCTCAGAGGTCGCGCAACTGAAGGTGGGCCAACTCGATTTAGCCTCACCGGCGCGGGTCAGGCTGCTCGGCAAAGGGTCAAAGTGGCGAACCTGCCCTCTTTGGAGCCAGACCGCCAAGGCGTTGCAGGACATGCTGGATGAACGCGCCACAGTTCTTTCGCCAGATACCATTGTGTTCGTCGGCGGCACAGGCGGCGGGATGACCCGTTTCGGCATCTACAAGCGTATTCGCCATTACGCCAAACTCTGGGAGGCGGCGGGCGTACAAGCCTCACGCACCCACATCACGCCCCACGTGTTTCGGCACACAACGGCGGTCCATCTCCTCGAGTTCAGGGGTGGAGGTTAACGTCATTCGGGGCTGGTTGGGGCATGTCAATCTGGAGACGACCAATCGCTACGCCGAGATAACCATACGCATGAAGGCGGAAGCCCTGAAACTGCTTGAGCCGGTTGCTGGTGGCAAAGCACGAAAATCCGCATGGCGAGATGACGCGGCCATGCTGGCGTGGCTCTCATCCCTGTAGCGATATGACACTGGGCGGCATGATTGGCCGCCCAGTGTCTCGACAATCATCTGTCGCCCAAAACCAGAAACACCTGATGCCAACAAGCATGCACCGTTATGTGCCCAGCCTTGCCTCAGAAGCCATTGATAGAGCTACCGATCTTGACTTCGGGGCACATAAGAAAACGGGGCACAAAAGGTGCATTATGTGGCGCGCCACATAATGGATCAGGATCAGGGCGCTGGCGTTCAGCATCAGTGCCCGCTTGATCACTTCACGCGGGTAGACCGGGACGTGGTCCACCGTGCCGACCGCCATCTGCTCATCAGAGATGATGCGGTTCTTGCGGTCAAGGTAGAGGACATGGAACCGCTCGACCGGCCCACGAACGGTCAGCGCGCAATAGTCACGCACCGCCTGCCAGCTGCCGATGACCGGGTTTTGGCTGAGGTAACGACCGAGGATCTCGCGGGCGTTGAGGATGATTGTTTCTTCCTGTGGGGTCATAGGGCTCTCGCTGAAAATGAGTGCGCTGAAGCCCCTGCCCTCGCGGGGCGAGACCATCGGCGAAAATGGAAGTAAGGTCAGCGACCGCCGCAGATGCTGGCGGTCGCTGACAATCGAGCCGCGTCAGCCGACCCGGTCGAGAAGCTTCTTGGCGTGGCCTTCCAGGGTGAGACGGGCACCCTGTTGGGTTTTCTCACGCGCGAGCCGTGTGATCCCCTGCACAAAATCGAAGATGCTCTCGGGCGGGTGGCCCTCTTCCATCAGCACTTTCTCGATGATCTTGCCGGATTCCACCTTCGAGAAGCCTCGCTTGCGCAGAAAATCCGCGCGATCCTCGTCACTGCGCGCCACGATCTGCTGCCGCGCCGCCTTGATGCCATTCATGAAACTTTGCGGCGAGGAATTGGCAAACCGGGTCAGCGCGGGCGCTGCCTCGTGGGCAAAGCGGGAAGCCGCGTATTTCGAGTGGCGGATCTTGATCTCCTGGAAATCCTCAACGCCCCAGAGATTGCGGTTCTGGCAGACCGCGCGCAAATAGAAGCTGGCCATGCCGAGCGTCTTGGCACCCACCTCGGAATTCCAGCAATAAAAGCCCCGGAAGTATAGATCGGGGGAGCCATCGGGCAGCTTACCAGCCTCGATCGGGTTGCGATCGTCGAACAGGAACAGGAAGACGTCCCGGTCCGAGGCATAAAGCGTGGTCGTGTCGCGGCTGATCTCGACATCGGGATTGTAGACCCCGGTCGACCAGTCGAGGACACCCGGTACCTTCCAGCGCGTGTCGCCGGTGCCATTGCCTGCAATCCGCTGCACCGCTTCAACCAACTCGTGATCATGGATGCGGCCATAGTCGGGGCCGGTGACAGCACGCAGTTCCGTGCGGCCATCCTCGGTCTCGAAGGTCTTCACCTGCTCGGCGCGGTGATTGGTCAGACCGTATTGCAGGTTGATCCCCGCCAAAGGCGCGGGCAGCTGCCGCAGGTAAGAGGCCGGCGCGCCAACGAGACTCGCGAGTTGACCAAAGGCCCAATGCGTCGGGGCCACCGGTTCCTGCGCTTTTGGCAGCACAAGATGCAGCCGGTCGGCGCTGTCGCGGGCGGCCTCGACCCGGATATCGGCGGTCTGCACCACCCGGCTGCGGCTGCGCTCGGAGCGACCCTTTACGCTCGCCCAGAGATCGTCGAGCGACAGATACCGCTCGTCATCGGGTCGGTTGAACCATTCGGACGACACACGCCCGTTCCGCTCACCCCGGCTCACATCCACCTTGTAGCCACCCGTCCGTGCGGGCTGCACAGGGTCCAAAACTTCCACAATGCCCATTGGCTATTCCTCCGTGACAGGCGCTGGAAGCCACTCTCCCAGCCTTCAACCCATCGCGAAAGCAACCAGCCTCGCTCTTACTCTCAAACGCAGGCTGATGTGGGAGCACCGCCTGTTGCCAAGCAGCCCGGCGCAGGCACAGTGACACCGGGCGCTGATCTAATTGTTGGAGCTAGACTTCAAGCTAGCCACCGCATCAAGGAAGGCCTGATCCAGCACCGGATCGTCCCATTTTCCAGCGACAGCCATCCAACGATCCAGGTCCTCCCGGAAACCCGGATCGTCGCTCTTGATGTGAAACGTGAACAGGCGATTGACGATGTCCCGCATCAGGCTTGCCATCTGGGCGTCGTCGATATGGGCGGCCTCAAGCCATGGTATTTCGCGGCCCTCCGCATCGATCACGAGGACATCGGTATAATCCCCCGTCCTGGTTGTTGGCACCGTGCCTGCGTGCAGGTCTTCGAGGCACGAATTGCGGATGCAGATCATGGCCATGATCTTCGCAAGATTGGCCGCGATGCGGTCTTCGTCAGCGGGCTTCATGGTCAAATCCTCATGTGGTAGATAAATATCGGCTGTCGGCTTGTGGGACATAAGGACAGGATCATTCGTTGAGATAAGCCGTCCAATTTTGCCGCGCATGCACAATACGCAGCACGTCCAGCCAGCTGTCTTCGATCCGATAGATGATGAGATGGGACCCTGAGCGGTACACCCGCACCGGTGGGCGAATTTCGAGCCGTTCGCGCGCAATTTCAGGGTGTCGGACCAGCAGGGACATATCACTGGCAATCGCGCGGATGTAGGTTTCGGCCTGGCCAACAGACCAGATACGTACGGTGTAATCCCAGATCGCGTCCAGATCGCTTACTGCTGCAGGAGACAGTCGGTATTCAGTGACCGTTGGTGTCGGCATTCTGATCTCGCTTGCGGGCAAGGAATGCTTCGACATCCAAATGCCGCGCGGGACCATTGGCGATGCCCTCATCGACGAGCTGCTGCAGCTCCGCAATGGCTTGATGGCGGTCCTGGTCCCGGCGGATCAGATCGCGCACGTAGTCACTGGCGTTGCTGTAGCGCCCATCCTTGGTTTGCGCCTCGACCCAGGTCTTCATCGGATCGGGCAATGAGACATTCATCGTGGCCATGATCTTGATCTCCTTTCTCATGAGGATGGCATAGATTGCCAAAGTTTGTCAATAAGTGCGCCAGCGCCAGACTGGACCTAACCGTTTACGGCGCACCCCGAACCCGGCGGGTTGTCCCGCCGGGCCTGAGGGGGGAGACCCCGTTCTTCAGAACGGGATCTCGTCGTCGCGGTCGACCAGCTCGGGGTCTTGACCCTCGGCTGATTTCGGGCGGCTGAGGAAGTCGACCTTCTCGGCGATGATCTCGCAGCCGTAGCGGTCATTGCCCAAGCTGTCGATCCACTTGCTGTAGTGGATACGGCCGTGGACGAGGACCTTCATGCCCTTTTCGCAATGCTCTGCGACCGTCTTGCCGAGACCGTTGAAGCAGGTGATGCGATGCCATTCCGTGTCCATGACCCGGTAACCGTTGTCGTCGCGCAGCACGCGGCCTTCCGCGAGGCGGGGGCGCGAGGTGGCGAGGCTGAAGTTGGTGATCTGGGTGCCGCCTTGGGTGGTGCGCGCTTCAGGGTTCTGGCCGATGTTGCCGGCGAGGATGACGATGTTCTGCATGGTAAGCTCCTGTGTTTCCTGTCTTCGGGACCGTCCCTTCGACAAGACCCTGAAAAAGCCCGTCGGGTGACGCGTGCACGGTGGACAGCATGGACGCCGGAAACCCCCAGAGGACCGGGGTGGAGCGGGCGGGCCTGGCACAGGTCAACACGGCCCGGACTGACGCGGGGTTGCGCGCAGGAGACCGAACGGGATTAGGGGATTGTCAGGCGAAGAGATGGCCCAGAGGACAGAGAGGCGCGGGGAGCCCATGCCAGATCCTGTCATCGTGCCAGTCGGATTTGTCTGAACCTAATCACTGCACCTCTTTGGCGGCGACTGCTGATAATCAACCCCCGCCAACCGTGGCCACGTCTAACCGGAGTTGTGGGCTATGCCGACTCAGGCATCGATACCGGAGCATTCAAGACACGAGGCTCTGCATGGCTGATTGCGGTCTCGCGGCGCTGTCACTCAAGGATCTGAAGTAATGCAGAAGGGCGTCGGCTCGGTTATCTCCACCTACGAGGATCGGCAGCGGGCAACGGCCCGCACAAAGGTGGAAGCCTTCGCCAGAGAACTGGACTACTCCCTGGCTGACCTCTTCAGTGCCGAAGTGAAAGCCACTCTAGCGCCCGCCCCTGCGAAACACCGGCACCCGAAGAACGCTACGGTTGTCTGGTTCGGCCCCGGGCGAAAGCCGCAACGGTTCGTCGGTAACCGCGCCATTGGCACCGCCTGCCTGATGCTCGTGCGATGATCTAAGAGACGTCGTTAATGACGTCTTTAGCGACGTCTCTTATACGGGGTCTGGGATGCGTGGCGAAATTCTTGGGGCGGAGCGGCGACGCTTTTGGCATGACGACGAAAAGCTTGAGATTGTCGCGTCGGTTGGGATTGCCGGGGCGAGTGTGACGCAGGTTGCGCAGCGCCATGAGATTAAGCGACAACAAATTTACGCGTGGCGGCATGAGCTGAAGAAGAAAGGCTTGTGGTCGCCCGATGCCGGGGCGCTTTTCTTGCCGCTGGACATGCCCGTGACTGCAGGAGTGCCGGTGGCGCAGGCACCGGTCGCTGAGCTGCCGCCTCCAGTTGCTGTTGAATTGCGCCTGCGTGGGGGGCGTAGTCTGCATTTTGAAAGCACGATTGATCCTGCTGCGCTGTCGGCGCTGATCCGTGTGGTTGACGCTGCATGATCGGCCCGGGCACCGGTGTGCGTGTGTATCTGGCCTGCGGTGTCACGGATATGCGCAAGGGGATCGCAGGGCTGGCGGCGCTGACCCAGGACGTGTTGCGACAAAAGCCTACCAGTGGGGCGGTGTTTGCGTTTCGAGGCCGTCGGGGTGATCGGATCAAGCTTCTGTTCTGGGATGGGCAAGGGTTTTGCCTCTATTACAAGGTGCTTGAGCGGGGCCGTTTCCCTTGGCCAAATGCCCAGGATGGGGCGATGCGGCTGACCTCGGCGCAGCTTGCGATGCTCTGGGAGGGTATCGACTGGCGGCGTCCGGATTGGGGTGCTCCGCCTGCGAGGGTGGGGTGATTTTGCGCCGGGATTTACGTTATTCATATGGTGCTTCGGCCTGATTTTTGGTAATCAGCCGCATGTCAAAGCCTGCTGAAAATCTGCCTGATGATCCCGCTGAATTGCGCGCGATGATCGCGGTATTGCAGGCCGAGAACGCGCGGATCTCGGCGGAGAACGCCAAGATATCGGCCACGCTGCGGGTTCATGACCAGTTGGTGCAGGCCCTGCGCCTGCGGATCGCCAAGTTACAGAAACTGGCTTTTGGCAAATCCTCGGAGAAAATCGAGCGCGAGATCGAGCAACTGGAACTGGCGCTCGAAGACCTGCTGGTTGCGGTGGCCGAGGAAGATGATGCGCCCATCGACGAAGGGCGTGATGAGCCGTCACCAGGCACTGCCGATGCGCCCGCTTTGCGCCGTCGGCCGCGTGTCCCGGATGAAACTCGCCGCGAGCGCCGTGAGCTTGATCCTGGTGCCTGCTGCCCTGACTGCGGCGGCGACCTGCGCGTGGTAGGCGAGGATGTCAGCGAGTTGCTGGACATGATCGCCGCACAGATGAAGGTGATCCAGATTGCCCGGATCAAGAAATCCTGCCGCCGCTGCGAGAAAATGGTGCAGGAACCAGCCCCCAGCCGCCCGATTCCGGGCAGTATGGCGGGGCCGAACCTGCTGGCGCATGTGCTGGTCTCGAAGTTTGACGACCACCTTCCTTTGTATCGCCAGCACGAGATCTTCGCCCGCATGGGCGCGGACATTCCCGAGACTACGCTGGTGGGCTGGTGTGGTCGCGCCATGAAGACCCTGTCGCCGCTGATAGAGCGGATTGAGGCCGATATTATGGGCAGCGACCTGCTGCATGCGGATGATACACCGATCCGGGTGCTGGATCGCTCTTTGCGCGACAAGGGGCTTGGCAAAGGGGTCAAACAAGGCCGTATCTGGGCCTATGTGCGCGATCAACGCCCTTGGGCGGGGTCATCGCCACCGGGCGCTGTCTATCGCTTTGCGCCAGACTGGAAGGAAGAGCACGTTCTTGACCACCTGTCCGATGCGCGCGGCATCCTCCAGGCCGATGGCTACAAGGGCTATGCCAAGCTCTATGCGCCTGAACCCGATGGCAAATCGCGCTTGCGCGAGGCGGCCTGTTGGGCCCACCTACGACGCGACTTCCATGACTTCTGGACCTCGACCAAGTCCGAGATCGCCCGTGAGGCTCTCGACCGGATCGGCAAGTTCTACGATGTCGAGCGCGACATCAACGGTCAGCCCGCTGACGTCCGCTATGCGGCGCGGCAAAAGCTGAGCCGACCAAAGGTCGAGGCCTTCTTTGCCTGGTCCGAACAGCAGCTCCTGCGCATTCCAGGCAAAAGCGATCTGGCCAAGGCCTTCCGCTATGGCATCGCCCGGCAGGACGCCTTCAGCCTGTTTCTGTCTGACGGCCGCGTGGCCATCGACAACAACCCCGCCGAGCGCGCTCTGCGCCCGATTGGAATCGGCAGAAAAAATTGGTTATTTGCAGGGGCGGATACCGGTGCAGAAACCCTCGCTCGTGCGATGACCGTCATTGAAACCGCCAAGCTGAACGGTCTCGACCCGCTGGCCTATCTGGCTGACATCTTCGACCGCATCCACGATCACAAGATCAACAGGCTGGATGAATTGCTGCCGTGGAATTGGGCATCATTGGCATCCGTGACGGACAGTCAAGCCGCATAAGCTGCGGTATCAATGGCCTGGTTACGTTCGTCGACGCGCTGCTATCGGGAAGAACGGCAGGGAACCTGGCAAGCGCCTGAGAAAATGTTGGAGATGCGGCCGGCCCAAACCGGCCATTGCCACGGTGTAATGACGCCGCAGCGCAGTTTTCGCATTTCTGCCGTTCTTGCATCGCGCAGCATTTCCAACTGGCGGATGGCGGCTGTTTGGGGCAATGCAATCTTTTGCTATCCGCTGTAGGCTTGATGTAAGCGGTCGCTGGGTAGCACTGTCACCTTATCTTGGCGGCGTGAAGTTCCACGGCAGCAGGTCGTCTAGGCGGCTTTGTGGGTGGCCGTTGGCAATCGCGGTCAGGGTTGCCTTGAGATAGGCAAAGGGCTCGATGCCGTTAATCTTGCAGGTCTCGATGAGCGAGGCGATGCGGCCCCAGGCGATGCCGCCTTCGTCATGCCCCGTTGCCCGGCAGGGTTTTGGCAAGGCCAAAATCCCGAGAGGGGGCGAAGAGCGCGTTTTTGCGATTAAGGGCTATCGGGCGGATCAGGTTTTCAACCCTGTTGGAGTCAATCTCCACGCTGCCGTCCTGCAGGAAGGTTTGCAGCCCGTCCCAGTGGTTATGGATGTAGGTCAGCTTTTCGCCCAGGCGGGATTTTGCGGAGATCTTGCGGCGATGGGTCTGCAGCCAGTCACCGAATGCGGCCACCAACGGCGCGGTGCGGGCTTGGCGGGCAGATAGGCGCTGGCCTTGCGAGACGCCGCGGATGTCGGCCTCGACGGCATAGAACTCAGCGATGCGGCGCAGACCCTCGGCGGCGATCTCCGATCCGTCGCGATCGAAGACCTCCTTGAGTTTGCGTCGGGCATGCGCCCAGCAGTGCGCCACCCGAATGGGCGCACCTCCCTTGCGCGCGGGTTTGGTCAGGCGGTTGTAGCCGGTGTAACCATCGATCTGCAGGATGCCATCGAAGCCGGTGAGGAAGGTTTCGGCATTCTCGCCCGCGCGGCCGGGGGCATAGAAGTAGACGACGCCGGGCGGGTCCTCGCCGCCCCACGGCCTGTCATCACGGGCGAGCGCCCAGAGATATCCGGTCTTTGTCACACCGCGCCCCGGGTCCAGCACCGGGGCTGTTGTCTCGTCCATGAACAGTTTGGATGACCGCTTCAGGTGGTCGGCCAGCCGGTCAACGATGGGTTTCAGGTGGAACGCAGCCTTGCCGACCCAGTCGGCCAGCACGGCGCGGTGCAGATCGAGGCCCGCCCGTGCCATGATCTGGCTCTGGCGATACAAGGGAAGATGGTCCGCATATTTGCTGACCAGCACATGGGCGATGGTGGCCTCGGTCGGCAGGCCGCCCATGATCAGATGGCTGGGTGCTGGGGCTTGGGTCACCCCGTCGGTGTAGGTCCGGCAGGCATACTTCGGCCGCACGGTCACGATGACGCGCAACTGCGCCGGCACGATGTCCAGCCGCTCGCTGCGGTCTTCGCCGATCTTGTGCATGACACCGCAGCCACAGGGGCAGATCAGGCTGGCGGGCTCAACGATCTCTTCGATCCGCGGCAGCGCGGCTGGCAGGTTGCCGATGGTGCGCTTGGGCGTAGGCTTGGTCGTCCCGTTGTCCGCCTTGGCGGCCCGCGTTTTCTTTTCTGTCTCAACCTCGGCCAAGGCGATGGACAGGTCTTCGAACGCCAGCTGGCGTTCATCTTCAGACAGCTTTTCTGACCGCTTGCCATGCAGGGCGTGGTTCAGCTCGGCGATGAGATGCTCTTGCCGACGGGTGATTTCTGTCAGTGTCGCCACCGTTTCCATCAACGCCAGCACCGCCGCGCGTTGCGCGGCCGGGATGGCGGAAAGGTCGATGACGGGTGCGGTTTGCATGGGCTGAAGCTACCATAAAAACCCCCGCAAAAACACGCCAAACCAAGCGGTTGATTTACTCTGCCGCAGCTGGCGGGCGTGCCTCCAATGCCTTTACTTTGCGCCAGTCGAGACCCGCAAACAGCGCCTCGAACTGGGCGTGGTTCAGCGCCATCACCCATCCTTGATCGCGGGCCAAGTGAATGTCGCATCCTCCAGCCGCTTGTAGGCCATCACCAAGCCAGTGCCATCCCAGAAGAGCAGCTTCAACCTGTCCGCCTTACGCGAGCGGAACACAAAGACCGTGCCGGTGAACGGATCCTTGCGTAGCACAGACGACACAATTGCTGCCAGGCCATCATGGCCTTTCCTGAAGTCGACAGGCTGCGTCGAGACTGAGAACGGCAATGCAAAAGTGAGCCACGGAAGTGGCGTGATAATCTCGCTGCGGGCAGCGTAAAATGTTGCCACTTTGGCCCTTTCTGTTTGCAGGGAGGGCGGGAGATTTTAGTCGTGGATTTATATTTGAAGGTCCGCCTCGCGCGTCGGGGCGGTATGAGCGAACGGGTGGCAGCAGGCCATTTCGGTATATCTCGTGCAAGCGTTAAGAAGATGATGATGTTTTCGGTGCCGCCCGGTTATCAGCGAACGGCGCAGATCAAGCGGCCCAAGCTGGACGGGTTCACCGGCTTCATTGATCAGTGGCTGAGGACGATCTCAGCCGGAACCGGAAGCAGCGCCATACCGCCAAGCGCATTTTTGAGCGTCTGCGGGATGAGCATCAATTCCAAGGGGGCTATTCGACGGTCAAGAACTATGTCCGGGAACATGGGCGCCGCAGTCGGGAGATGTTTGTGCCGCTGGCGCATTCCCCCGGCCACGCCCAAGCTGATTTTGGCGAAGCAATGGTTGTGATCGGCGGTGTTGAGCAGAAGGCGTATTTCTTCGCACTTGATCTCCCCCACAGTGACGCCTGCTTTGTGCGGGCTTATCCTGCGGCGGTGTCTGAAGCTTGGGTTGACGGTCACGTCCATGCTTTTGGATTCTTCGGACGGGTTCCGCAGTCGGTTTCTTATGACAATGACCGATGCTTGGTCGCGAAGATCCTGCCGGACGGGTCGCGCAAGCGGACCAAACTGTTTAGCGGGTTCCTGTCGCATTACTTCATCCATGATCGCTATGGTCGCCCGGGCAAGGGGAACGATAAAGGCGCTGTCGAGGGCTTGGTCGGATACGCGCGGCGCAACTTCATGGTGCCCATTCCTCATTTTGCGACGTGGGCAGCGTTCAATCTTTGGCTGGAAGAGCAATGCCGCAAGCGCCAATCAGATGTTTGCGCGGTCATGCCGAGACAATCGGGCAGCGCTTGGCGCGTGATCTTGAGGCCATGATGGATCTGCCCGCATCACCGTTTGACGCCTGCGATCAGGCCACCGGTCAGGTGAACTCGCAGTCCTTGGTGCGCTACAAGACCAACGACTACTCGGTGCCGGTTGCCTATGGTCATCGTGACGTCTGGCTTCGCGGTTATGTCGATCTGGTGGTCATTGGCTGTGGCGGTGATGTTATCGCCCGCCACCCCAGATGCTGGGATCGCGAAGACATGGTCTTCGACCCCGTCCATTATCTGCCCTTGCTGGAGCAAAAAGTGGGGGCCCTTGATCAGGCAGCCCCTTTGGCCAGTTGGGATTCGCCGGCAGAGTTTGCGACCCTGCGCCGCCTGATGGAGGCCAGGATGATAAAGGCGGGTCGGCGCGAGTATGTGCAGGTCTTGCGCTTGTTGGAGACATTCGAGATGGCAGACCTGCAGGTTGCCGTCAAAAATGCACTTCGTATGGGGGCGATCGGGTTCGATGCCGTCAAACACCTCGTGTTGTGTCAGGTCGAGAGGCGACCGCCCAAATTGGATCTGGATGTCTACCCTTTTCTGCCAAAGGCTAATGTGGGCACGACATCGGCGGCCAGCTACATGTCCCTAATGAAGCAGGGGCAGGCAGCATGAGCGACGCGCCCCAAATCCTGTTGAACCACCGCCTTAAATCGCTGCGGCTGCCGACCGTTCTGCGGGAATACGGCAAACTGGCCAAGCAGGCAGCGGCGGAAGGGCTGGACCATGTTCAGTTTCTCGCACGCCTCATTGAGCTGGAGATGATCGACCGGGAACGCCGGATGATCGAGCGCAGGATCAAGGCGGCGAAGTTCCCGGCCGTCAAAAGCCTTGATAGCTTTGACTTCAAGGCAATCCCGGCCTTGAACAAGATGCAGGTGCTTGAATTGGCACGCTGCGAATGGATCGAGCGACGCGAGAATGTCATCGCCCTTGGCCCATCGGGCACCGGCAAAACCCACATTGCCCTCGGTCTTGGCCTGTCCGCCTGCCAGAAAGGCCTGTCTGTCGGCTTTGTAACCGCCGCAGCACTCGTCCACGAATTGATGGAAGCACGCGATGAGCGCCGATTGCTGCGGCTTCAAAAGCAAATGGTCGGCCACAAGCTGCTGATAATCGATGAATTGGGCTTCGTGCCGCTCAGCAAAACTGGCGCTGAGCTGCTGTTCGAGCTGATCTCGCAACGCTATGAACGCGGCGCAACTTTGATCACCAGCAATCTGCCATTTGACGAATGGACCGAAACCTTCGGGTCAGAACGCCTCACCGGCGCACTTCTCGACCGCCTGACCCACCATGTGAACATCCTTGAGATGAACGGCGAAAGCTATCGCTTGGGCCAGAGCAAGGCGCGACAAGACAAGGCTTAACCCACACGCACATCGAAAGCAGTTGGCCCTCACGGGCCAAAGCATCCGGGCAACCGCCAGCTCTGTGATAAGCGCGGTCGCCCGGATGCTGGCGCACGCCTAACCGGCAATCTTGCAACCCCAAAGTGGCAACATTTTGCGCTGCCCTTTGGCTCACTTTTACTCTGCCGTTGACACAAGCGCAACCTTGGCCTTAAACTCGGGCGCGTGGTTCTTTCTCTTCGTCATTCTGGATCATCTCGCTCATTAAGAAATCCATCTTAACAACTGGTCCGAATTCCCGCGACCACCTCTCAACTAGGTGGGTCAGATCTCGGTGAAAATGCCGGGTCAATTCTCAGTGGCAATTAACACACGCGAGGTTTTTGGCGTTCCAAATCCAGCCGTGGAAGCACTGTGGAAGCAGGCAAGGGCGTAAAATGGGGTGTGATGTAAATGTAACTCTAGGCCCTTGCCATTTCTGGAGCGAAGCGCAGCTTGCGGCCCGAGGACATTTGCGAAGTCTCTGGCGCTGCAATGCACCTTGGTGCGTAAAACGGCTCGTTTTCTATGCATCAACTTCCGAGATATCCACCGAAACTTTGTCGATCAGGAACTTCCTAACGCTCAACCTTTCGGCACTATCGACATTGAATAGAGCAAGGTTAATGCCGTCGCTTACGGAACTGCTGTAGAGGACCCCAGCGAAACCCTGCTTCTTGATAAACTCGCAAAGAAACTGGCTGGGAACATAGTCGATAGCGGCGCTTCTTGGTAAGATGGGCCTAGTCAGTTCTTCCCCAAGCTTCGCCAAAAACGGAACATCTGCTCTCAGTTTGGCCACATCACTCGTTTCCGCCAAAAGAAAGGGTGAAACCAGCTTCTTCGGATTTCTTAGATCGACAACTTTAGTGTCCTTTGGGATACGAACAGTTGCAACACTTGCTTGCTCGCCAGTATGTGGCCTCACCTCGGCTACGGCTGTTTGCGGCGTTGATGCGACATACAGGTAGGGAATTCCAGATGGGTTAGCTCTCCCATGCGAAGCTACGCCCTTTGGAGGGGCGCCCATTTCTCCAAGCTCGAAAATGGTATCATTCGCCATTATGCGCGCACGGAACCATTCAGTGGGCAGAGGATCGGATATAAGGTAGTCGAGCAATTCTCTTAAGCGGTCGTGCTTAAGCTCTTCATCTAAAAAATATCGATTTTTGTAACGAAGCTCGTCTCTAAGAGTTTCCCAGTTTGCAACCACAGTAGATTCAGTTGCATTGGGGGCTTGAGTGGTTTGAAGGCCCTTCTCTTGATTATTTCGCCGTCATCAAGAATGTCAGAGCTAAGAGTGGTTGGCAGCGGGTAAATATTTGATAAACAATCCTAATAGCATTAATATTGTGTTTGCGGTATGTCCTCTTGTAGTGTGGAAAGGAATTGGAGGTAGTAGGGTTGTAGGATGGGAAATGAATAATTATCTTAAAGGAGGTGGAGGGGGGGAAAGAAGGGGGAGGGGATGGGAAAAAAGGGGACGGTCGAGGGTGGGGAAGTCGCGATGGAGGCGGTTTGTGGATTGCCCGAACCGGTGCCCCGTGGCGTGATCTTCCAGTGATTTGGAACTGGAACACCATTTTAAACGCTTCCGACATGGGTAAGCGGTTTTCTAGCGGTATTTGACGCCGTGTCGGGTGTCAAATCAATGCGTCATGATTGATGGCACAATCTGCAAGGTTCACCGCCACGGACAGGGCGCAAAAGGGGGGGTTCGAAGAGCCAGGCTATAGGGCGATTTCGCGGTGGAGTCCCCACAAAATTCTGGGCCTGACTGATGCGCTCGGCAATCTGGTTTCATTTCGTCTGATGCCGGGGCAAGTCCATGATCTGCGCGAAACGGCGGAGATCATTGAGGGTATTTCCTGCAAAATGTCCCTTGCGGATCGCGCATTTGACGCCAACTGGCTGCGCGAAACCCTGGGGTGTTTTCGGGAATATCCCGGGTGCATCCCGCCAAAATCCCGCCGAAAATTCCCGCCAGAGTTCGACAACCATAGTTACAAAATGGCGGCATCTGATTGAGAACTCCTTTCCAAAAACTGAAGGAATTCAAACGTATAGCCCTGCGGGCCTGTAAAACAGACCAGAGCTTCGCTTCAATAATCTATCTGGCCGCCCGCTATCATAAACCGCTCTGATAAACCCAACAGGCCCTAGGCTCTTGCTATGAAGTCCGCAATAGCCGCAACTGCCTTCAGTTAGGGAGAGGGTAGGGAAAATGTTATTTCTCAGCCCTCTGTCCCCGAAACAGTTCGGGCAGCATTTACGTGGCACGGCTTTTCCTCAATGCAAAAAATTGTTGATGGTCTCAATATGATGGATCATCGAAAGCTTCTTAGCTTGCCCTAACCCCGGAAAGTGTTCCTTTTCTTGCAACTCAAGAAATTGGGTCAACGCCTTTCCAAGGAATAATCCAGATTTGCCTGTATCGTACGTTATTCTAAGTTTTAGTAATGCTTCGGCAAACTTTCCAGCAGGGTCAGTGGGCGTATCTTTGCTATCAGAAACGAAGTGATGGATATACATCTCGTCGTCCTTAGCAGCGTCAATAAACGTGAGGTGGATAGCGACGGCATAGGCTGGACCGCCGCCCTCAGTGAATTCGGAACCTACGGTTAGGAAGTCGCCAAATCCATCCATGCCTTCATCAGTATAGGTGATATGTAAATCTGAAAATACTTCGATAGGAATAGATAAATGATCCGCGTTGCGCCGTTTCGTAAAGCCATCCCGCAACAGGACGCGATGCGCCCCATCAAAGTGTTTTCGATAAAGTTTTTTGCAGTTTTGTTCAAAAAAGACATGGCGTGTTTTCTCAAGCTTATCGCCAATTTTCTCGGCAAGCGCTTTTGCATCCATGAACCCAGCATGAATAAAGACTGGTTGGTGTTCTTTGTGGTTGTTGTAAAGTTTGACCGCGTCGCCCAAGCTCGTGGTTTCTGTTAACAAAAGTCCTGCGTACACGTTTTCTAACTCAAGATATTCATCTCTCAAGAGCGTTGATATTTTTTCTCCATCGTCTGCGTGGTCGCCATATTCAGGGTTTACGACCACGATTACGGTACCGCCAGCGGTACAAACCGCATCCAATGCGCGCTGTAGCCCCTTTAATTGCGCTTTCACTGGCTCAATAATTGGCGTAAATCCTGCTCCGGCCATCAATTCAGCTGTGTCCCGAATAGCAATCAATTCGAATTGCTTGCCTCTAAAATATGGATAGTACATTAGATTTCCCTACTTCCAAGTCAGTGCTACATCCATAGGTGAAGAAACGGCGGCAAGAATGTTATGCTGCTGGCCTTGCTTGATCTTGTACGTAAGAGCTGCGGCTTGCAATGAGAACGGTAAGCTTCCGACAAAATCATTAAGTGAAGACATGTCGCGTGTTTTTTTTAGTACGCTCACCATAGTCCGATGCAACAAAGTCGGATCAAGAGCTTCAAATTCAGTCAATAACGCTGAGCGCAATCTTGTATTTGGGACATCGGGTACTTTGATGTCGAGCGCCTTCAGGATCGAAGCGGCCTCATTTGAACGAAGCGAACCAAGCACAGCAGCAGCCTCAACCAAGTGGGGGCAATCGATAGCCTCGCGAATAGTGCTAATTCTGTTCCATCGTCTCAGACACATCACCCCAACTCTATCGGGTACCAAATCAGAAATGCCTTCGACGTGATCTGCGCCAGCAATCACATAGATTTTAGCGAATACCTTCTGGTAGTCTGTTACCTGCTTTTCCAATCGTGAGAGCGTATCCCGTTCGGACTTGATCTCATAAACAGTTGCCGTTCCGTTCAGGATGATCAAATCCGCCTTGCTTTTTCCAGCTCTGAATTCTGTTAGCATACTTGCCGTCTTGAGAGAGTGTGTTCCCATTAGGATGTTGCGCACCAACGCGGCTCGATACACATATTCGTTTCGAAGGTTGGTTTTCCGTAAGCGTTCGAATGCTTCGTTAAACACTTCACCAACAGTCAGCGCGCTCCCAGCAATGGCTCCCAGCTCAGATTGTTCAACAAGTCTAGCAAACAGCGGCGAACGACCAACGCTAGCTAGTTCATGGAATACTCCAGCCGAAAACAGCCTAGATAGAGCTGCGGATACTGTTGCCTGTTTTGTCATTTTCTTTGTCGCATTTCTTTAAGCGAATATCTTTCAAAAGCGTTCAGCCCAAAGGTAGCCTTGTGAATGCCTGTTTTGAAGGCCTGCGCTGAGGGATTGAAGATGTTTGAGCGCCCTCTACGCAGCCTATCCCTTCCTTGCAACCCACAGCAACGCATAGATAGATGTAATGCATTGATTATAAATAAAAGATTGTCGTGAGCAGAATTTATCCCTAGACCTAGGGCCTGTTGAGATTCATCGAGAGTTGATGATAGCGGCGGCCAGATAGATTATTGAAGCGAAGCTCTGGTCTGTTTTACAGGCCCGCAGGGCTATACGTTTGAATTCCTTCAGTTTTTGAAAGTAGTTCTCAATCAGATGCCGCCATTTGTAACTATGGTTGTCGAACTCTGGCGGGAATTTTCGGTTGGATTTTGGCGGGATGACCGGAATAATTCCTGAAACACTCAGGGTTTCGCGCAGCCAGTTGGCGTCAAATGCGCGATCCGCAAGGAACATTTTGCAGGAAATACCCTCAATGATCTCCGCCGTTTCGCGCAGATCATGGACTTGCCCCGGCATCAGACGAAATGAAACCAGATTGCCGAGCGCATCAGTCAGGCCCAGAATTTTTGTGGTAATTCCACCGCGAGATCGCCCTATAGCCTGGCTTTGAGTCCCCCTTTTGCGCCCTGTCCGTGGCGGTGAACCTTGCAGATTGTGCCATCAATCATGACGCATTCCATGTCTGGATCACCCGACACGGCGTCAAATATCCGTTTGAAAACATCGGCTTTGACCCAATGTCGGAAGCGTTTGAAAATGGTGTTCCAGTTGCCAAATTCAGCTGGAAGATCACGCCACGGGGCACCGGTTCGGGCAATCCACAAAACCGCCTCCATGAAAACGCGACTGTCCCCACCCGTGCGACCGGGGTCACCTTTTTTGCCAAAACAATGCGGCTCCATCAAAGCCCACTGGGTATCGTTGATAACAAAACGCTCGCTCAACATCCAAACCTCCTTTTTTGAAGGAGTGAATCAGAAGTCAGCCAAATTGTGAATCCTGAATCTCAACAAGCCCTAGTTTTTCAAAGAAAATTCGAATGCCAGCTTGCTCGCATATTGCCAAACGACTTTGCACCCTTAGAGAAAGTCCGCATTCCACTCTTCACGCCTCAATAAACCGATACCTAGCCCTTGCGGCTTCCAGTTTTAAGCCTGCCCGCTCAGGGTCGTCGCTGAGGGCCATTGCCATGCGGTCGGCCAGTCCGCTGACATAATCGGGTAGATCGGACTCCTGCACCCCTTCCAGCGCCGCTAACGTGGTGGTGTTGCCAATCACTTGGGCCATCATCAGGCGGATATGCTCTTGGCGGTGAACGTATTTCACCTTGTCGGGGTCAACATGGCTGCGCATTTCGTCCAGATCGCCTTGCGCCTCAAACTGCGCCAAGTCCCAGATTGCGGCATTGGGCCAGCGGGCGCGGTTGGTGTCGGTCGGGTGCGGGTCGCAATAGCGGACCTTTTGAAATGCCTCGGCCACGATATCGCCAAAGAGGGCATCGAGCTCAGCCCAAGTCCTGACCTGCCAACGGTCTTTGAGCTGCTTTTTGCCTGCGCGAACTTCAATGCGCCAAACCCGGCTTTGCGCGGCGTCTGTCGGGTCCAGCGGGGGCAGGTCGTCGCGGGCATCCGCCCAGCCCTTTGGCAGATAGAGCGCCCGATCAATGATGGCATGACCATGCCGGGAGACATAGGATGCGAACACACCGATCTGGCAATTGGTGATCTTGCCGGCCGAACCTGTATACTGCCGACCGACCCCGCAGGATGCCTTGCCCTGCTTGAGAAAACCGGTCTCATCAAGCACGAGAACGGCATCGGGATCGGCCAGCGTCTCAAGCGCGTAATCACGCATGATGTCGCGCAAAGAAATCCGCGTCCCAGGATCGCCTGTTGCCGCCAAGGGCCGAGATCGCCCGCCGCTTCCGCACGCATCCATCCCGTCTTGCGTCTTTCGTCCCCCAGCAAGCCATCTAGAAACTGTCCTGCTGATGCCGCCACACGCTCCTGCGTGAACAACGGTCGCATCCGCGCCTTCACTTCCCGCAACGAAGACGCCCAGCCCCTTACTTTTGGGGGGATTACCCCCTGGCCTGTGGGATGCACGTGATTTTCACCGGATGGGGGTGGGGTTTCGGCGGCATTACCGCATGATATCAAGCTGTTGAGCGATGGCTGCTTGGTTGTGGTCAATGGGGGCATCGTGACCGACCCGAGCGACCGAACCAAACTGAACGTTGATACCATGCGCCCGAACCTGACGGTATTGGCAGATGGCGTGATTGTGGGTCAGATGAAATTGGCGGCAGAATACCACCAAAACTTGATCTGTCACCTTGCGCTGTTGCCTGACCGCACCGCCTTTGCCATGCAATCGGAGGGTGACCCCGCCGAGCCTGTGCCGCTGTTGGGTCTGTGGCAACCGGGGCAGGCGGCGCGGCTTTGCCCGGCTGCGGATGCGATGAAAGGCCATGCCGGGTCGATTGCGGCCACTGCGGGGCGGATTGCTGTGACATCGGCGCGGGTGGTGTGGATGATACAGGCCGCCCGATTGCCAGCCATAACCGCGCGGATCTGTCCGGCGTGGCGGCGATGGGGGCGGGGTTTGTCGTGACCGATGGGCAAGGCGTGACATGGCGGCCGGATCAGGATTTGGCCTTGCTGGAACAGCCCCCTGCGGCATGGGATAACCACCTTATCGCCTTCTAAACCGGCATCGCTTGCGGCACCAGCCACGGGCCATTATCCGGGGTGGCGTTCACGCGCACGGGGCAGCCATAGGCCGTAGACAAGGTGCCGTCCGTCATCACCTGATGCGGGTTGCCAAATGCTGCAAGGCGGCCGCTGTGCAGCAGCGCCATCTGGTCGGCGAACATCGCGGTCAGGTTCAGATCATGCATCACCGCCACCACTCCGCCCCCCGCATCGGCAAAACGCCGTGCGATGCCCATCACCATCAGTTGATGCCCGATATCAAGGCTGGACACCGGCTCATCCAGAAACAGCCAGCGCGGGCCGTCTGGCCCCAACGGTTGCCACACTTGCACCAAAACGCGGGCAAGATGGGCGCGTTGCTGTTCGCCTCCCGATAGGTCCTGGAAGGCGCGGTTGGTATAGGATGCCAGCCCGACCATAGCCAAGGCGCGCGCAGGCAGGTCGGTTTGGGCATCCATCACGCTTGACTGCAGGCCAAGGCGCACCACCTCGGCCACGGTAAAGGGAAAGGCAAGCTGGGTCGCTTGGGCCAATACGGCGCGGATGGCAGCCAGTTGCCACGGCTTTGCCTGCGCCACGTCTAACCCGTTCAGGTGGGCGTGACCGTGAAATGGGGCATCGCCGGTTATAGCGCGCAGCAGGGTTGTCTTGCCCGACCCGTTCGGCCCAACGATGGCCGTGATTTGCCCCGGCTGCGCGGTTAAGGAGATGCTATGCAAGACCCGACTTCCTGCGAGTGAAACGCAAAGATCGCTTATTTCCAGCATCACATCCCCCCGATACCGCGCCGTTGCAGCAATATCCATAAGAACACCGGCGCGCCGACAAGGGCGGTGACAATGCCAATGGGCAGCTCGGCCGGGGCCAAAAGCGTGCGGGCAAAGATATCGGCAAGCACCAGCAGGCTTGCCCCCAACAGGGCCGCATTGGGCAGCAAAAAGCGGTGGTTCGGCCCGGTTGCCAACCTTAATAGATGCGGCACGACGATGCCGATAAAGCCGATGCCGCCCGCAATCGCCACGGCCGCCCCGGCGCTGGCGGCCACCCCCAGAATCGTGATGCGTTTCAAACGCTCGGTATCAATGCCGATATGGCGGGCCTGCGCCTCGCCCAGGGCCAGCGCGTTCAGCCCGCGTGCCAGCAGCGGCGAAAGCGCCAGAACCGGCACGATCAAGGGCAAGCTGGCCGTGATCTTGGCCCAGCTTGCGCCCGCCAGCGACCCCATGCCCCAAAAGGTAAGGTCGCGCAACTGGCGGTCATCGGCCATATAAACCAGCACGCCCGTCACAGCCCCGGCCAAGGCGCCAAGCGCGATGCCTGCCAATAGCATCGTGGCCACCGATACGCTGCCGCCGCGGCTGGCCAAACGATACAGTGCAAGGGTCGCCGCCCAGCCGCCCAGAAACGCTGCAAACGGCACCAGTTGCGGGCCGATCCATGCGCTGAGGGTTGCAGGCAGCAGCCCACCCAGCACAATCGCCAGCACCGCGCCAAGGCCAGCACCGGCCCCTACTCCCACAATCCCCGGATCCGCCAGCGGGTTGCGAAACAGCCCTTGCATCAACGCCCCCGACACTGCCAGCGCAGCACCCACCAATGCGCCCATTGCCAAGCGGGGCAGGCGAATATCCCATAGAATTAACGCTTCACGCGCAGTCAAACCATCCAGCATATCGAAGAGCGACACCCCCGTCGCCCCCGACCCGATTGAGGCCAGCCCGGCCACAACCAGAGCCAAGGCCAGCCCTTGCGTCACACGCGCCGCGCGGAGCGACCGGTCTTGCACATCCACCGTTTCGGCCAGCATAACCATGTCAGCCCCCGTAAAGCGCGGCGTTCAATGCCAGTGCCGCATTGGGCGTGCGCGGGCCAAAGCCCAGCAGTAGCATCCCGTCCATCCGGATGATGCGCCCGGCCTTGGCGGCAGGCGTTGCGGCAAGCGCGGGCGTGGCCTGCACATCTTCGGCCGAAAGTGCCAGATCGCCACCGCGATCCATCATCAAAATCACATCGGGGGCGGCGGCGATCACCGCCTCATCCGTGATCTGCTTATAGCCTTCAAAGCCTGATACCGCATTCACCCCGCCCGCAAGCGCGATGATGCCAGCCGCCGATGAGCCTTCGCCCCCTGCCATCACACGGCCACCCTGCAGCGATATCACAAACAATACCGATTGCGGGGCGGTCACGGCATCGGCGCGCGTGGCGGCCTTGGCAAAGCCCGCTGCGGTTTTATCGGCAAGGGCTGCGCCTTCTGCCTCAAGGTTCAGCGCGGCTGCGACGGAGGTGATTTTGTCCAGCACCCCTTGGGCGCTAAAGCTACCGGGCATGGTGACAAAGGGAATGCCGCCCGCCTGCAATACCGCCACCGCCTCCACCGGCCCCGCGCCTTCCTCGGATAAGATCAGATCCGGCGTCAGCGACAACACCCCTTCGGGCGAAAGCGCGCGGATATAGCCGACATCGGGCAGGGCCAAAACGCTTTCGGGGTAGTTCGAGGTCGAATCCCGCCCAACCAGCAAATCCCCCGCGCCAAGCGCGACAACTGTTTCCGTGACTGAACCGCCCAAAGAGACGATGCGGGGTTTCGGGGTGTCGGCAAGGGCAAAGGTGGCAAGCGCCGCCACCCCAAGACCCGCGATCAGGCCAAGGTGCAGGCTGGCAAGGCTGGGCCGGATCACGCCATTTCCTCCACCAATCGGGGCAAGCGTGCCGTCATCGCGTCCCACGCATCGGGGGCGGCATCTTTGCGATAGCCAAAGATTTGCAAGATCAGCGCGCCGTCTTTGTCAAATGCCTCAACACTGTGGACGGTTCCGCGCTTGGTGGGCTTGGATACGCAGTAGGCCTCGGCAATGTGATCGGCGCGCAGATGCAGGTTGAAACGCGGGTCCATGACGTTGATCCACGGCCCCATCGGCACGATTTTTTCGATCAGACCGCCGTGGATTTGAATGCAGCCCGCATTGCCGACGAAAATCATCACCGGAATGGCCTTGGTGGCGCAGGTGGTCAGGGTTTGTGTCACGGCCGACACGTCCAGCCGTTGCACATGCGGCGCGCCGATAACATGATATGCGCCAAGGCGGTTCATTTTATGGCGATTTGTCATCGAAAAGAACTGATGTGTATCCGTCATGGCGTCCCAATCGGCGCGCAGGGCATCGGCGCGGGCCGCATCGCCCTTTGGCCCCTCAACAGGCGCGCGGGGTGCAAGCGTCAAGGTCTGCAACTGGTCGGGCAGGCGCAGGGTCGCAACCAGCGCATCAAAAGCTGCAAAATCACATTCGGGTTTCAGGTGGATTTTATGCACAGCATCACCCGCCGCGTCAAAAATTTGCAGGCTGCATTTGCGGCCATCTGGCCCCGTTTCATCCATGGCAAAACCGAAGACCCAATGTTTCGGGAACATCCGCATATCAATTTCCGGACCCACGATCATTTGGGCATGGGCGCCGCCGTGATAGGGCGCGTAAACCCCGCGTCGTTCATGCACGGCAGAGTCGTTGCGGGTCAGCGCCATGACATCGCCCAAACCTTCGATCAGGGGCATCAAACGGTCCAATGTGGCGTTGATCGCGGTGGCGCCATGGCCGACATGGGCGGCGACCAGATCGGCCTCGGTTATACCATGAGCATGGGCGAAATCACGGGCGCGGGCTGTGGGGTTTTCGATGCGCAATGCGCGCAGGTCTGCGGGTTGGATGGCCATCGCGGCGGTCCTCTCTATGTCAAAGGGGGGCTGTGTCTGGCGGCCGCAGAAAGGCGGTGGCTGGAGCGGTTTTTCAAAACTGTAATACTTGACAGTTATTGTCAGCTTACCTAAAAGCCTTTTCCTGACAGATCAAGTCAGAAAATGAAAACGCTCTGCCCGCCAGCATGATGCCGCCCCTGTCTTGGGCCGCAGGCCAGCCCCCTTTCGCAGATAACACGTCAAGGGACGCCCATGCTTGCACATCGCACTTACCGTATATCCATGTCTGCCCGCCTGATGGCATCCGTTACCATTGCCGCCTTGGCCGCTGGCCCCCTGGCCGCGCAAACGGCCAATGAGGTGCCGCTGCTGGGGCGGATCATTCTTGGCGCTGGCCAGCCAAAAGTGGCGATGGACACACCGCAGGCCGTAACCTTGGTGGAGCAAGAGGATTTGGACCGTGACCAGCCCGAAACCCTGACCGAGCTGTTCAAAACCGTGCCGGGGGTGCAAGGTGCCGGTGCTTCTGCGCGGCCATTGGGGCAGGCGTTCAACATTCGCGGCATCGGCAATTCCGAACAAACGGCATCCGAAAGCCGGATTATTGTGACTGTAGACGGCGCGCCCAAATTCTTTGAGCAATACCGCATGGGGTCTTTCTTTGGCGATCTGGAGCTGTTCAAGCGGGTCGAGGTGCTGCGTGGGCCTGCGTCCTCCACGCTTTACGGCTCGGGCGCGATTGGCGGCGCGGTGGCCTTTACCACCAAGGACGCCAGCGACTTTATCCCCGAGGACAAGACGACGACCCTGCGGTTCAAATCGGCCTATGACAGCAATGGAAATGGCAGCAAGCAAAGCCTGATCTTTGCGACCAAACAGGGCGGGGCTGCGTATTTGGGGGCGCTGAATTACAGCACCGGCAAGGATGTCAAGGACGGTGCTGGCAAGGTATTGCCCGGCACCGCGCATGAAAATGTGTCGGGGCTGCTGAAGGGCACTTGGGCCTTGGGCGAGGAACAATCGTTGACCCTGTCCATGTCGCGCACCGATAGCGATCTGGATGATACTGTGGTGGCCCAAACGGGCGGCGCGGCTGTGGCGGGCTTTGGCACGGCAGATGTGCATACGATTGATGATACTGTCGCGCTGACGTGGAAAAACCCGGTCAGTGACAGCACGTTCTGGGATGTCAGCGCCGCCTTGTCCTTTACCAATACACGGGTTGAAAAAGACAACTTCTCGTTCGGGTCCATGTGCGCGCCGGGGCGGTCTATTGTTCTGTGTGACAGCGCTTATGGGTATAAGACCACCAGCCTGCGGTTGGAAAACACTGCCGATCTGTCGGCGGGCGCGTGGGAGAATTTTCTGACCTTTGGTGTGCAAGTCTCGCAGCAAACCCGCAGCGCGTCCTCTATCGCCGGGCCGCTGGCCTTTCATCCCGAAGGCAAGGATAACAAGCTGGGCGCCTATGTGCAGGGTGAATTTGTCTGGAATGACCGGCTGACCCTGATCCCCGGCGTGCGGGTGGATTTTGGTGATGTGACCCCCAGTGCAGCGGCAATCGCGGCAGGGGGCGCGGCGCAAAAAGACAGCGCGATTTCGCCAAAACTGGCTGTGATGTATAAGGTGAATGATAGCTGGTCTGTCTTTGGCTCGGTTGCCCGCACCGAACGGATGCCAACCATGGATGAGCTGTATTCATCCGAAGCGGCAAGCAGCCTGCCGGCGCGCACGCCAAGTCTGAACCTTGCCAAGGAAAGCGCCGATACGATCGAATTGGGCTTTACCTATCAACGCACTGGCCTGTTTGCAGCAGATGACAGGTTGCAGTTGAAGGCAACGGCGTTTCACAACGATGTCACCAACATGATCGCCACAACCCCGCGCGTGGCGGGTGGCGCGGCGGTGCCGTATTTCAGCAATATCGCGGCGGCCAAGCTGTGGGGGGTGGAGGTTGAGGCCGATTATGATGCCGACCGATGGTTTGCCCAGCTTGCCTATTCCAATGTCCGCAGCAAAGACCGCAGCACCGGGCTAACGCTGGCCGATACGCCGGCCGAAAACGTGGCGCTGACACTGGGGGCAAAGCTGCCCGACCAGAACCTGACCATCGGTTGGCGTGCGGCCTATTTCGACAAGATCACAACGTCATCCGCCACAACATCGGGGGCTGCCTATGACTCGCATGATGTTTTCGTGACGTGGAAGCCGCAGGATGGGGTTTTGGCGGGGCTGGATTTGAACCTATCGCTGACCAATGTCTTTGATGCTGATTATCGCAACAATCTGTCACTGGATGCCGCCCCCGGACGCAGCGCGAAACTGTCTATCGGAAAGAGCTTTTCATGGTGATGCGGGTCGCGGCGTTTTGTGTGCTGATTGCGGGGCCTGCCGCCGCGCAATCCTTGCAATCCTTGGCTGTCGAGTTGAACACCGCCGAGGATCTGGGTGCCACAACCGGCATGGCCTGCCGCCTCAGCTTTCTGGCCGAAAACAAGCTGGGGGCGGATCTGTCAGCCGTGGTGTTCGAGGTGGTCGTGCTGAACGCTCAGGGACAGGTTGACCGCCTGACCTTGCTGGATTTCCAAGACCTGCCACAGGGGCGCAAGCGAGTGCGCCAGTTTGATCTGCCGGGCGTGGCCTGTGACAGTGTGGCCCAACTGTTGATCAACGCGGCCAACACCTGCACGGGCGAGGGGGTGGACCCCGGCGCCTGTATGAAAGGGCTTGCGGTGACATCACGCGTCGCGGGAACAGAGGTATCAGGATGACAAATTGGCTGCATCAAACCGCCATCGCAGTGCAAGGGTTTATCGCGCTTGGGGGGTGGGTTGTGGGGCTGTTGCTGGCGCTCTCGGTGCTGGCGGGGGCGCTGGTGCTGTGGAAACTGTGGCAGTTTCAGGGGCTTGGCCGTGATACCATGCTGCGCGAGGCTTTGGCCCTGTGGGATGCGGGCCAACAACCGGCCGCCCGCGCCAGCTTGGCCAGATCGCCAAGCGCGCTAGGGCAACTGGCCGCGCAGGCGATGGCCGCGCCTTCGCCCGATCTGCGCGACAGGCTCTATGCGGAAACCGAAGCGCTGATGGTGCGGTTGGAGTCGGGCTTTCGCGCCTTGGATGCGATTGTCCAGATCGCGCCGCTGATGGGGCTGTTCGGCACTGTTTTGGGGATGATCGAGGCGTTTCAGGCCTTGCAAGGCGCGGGGGCCTCGGTCGATCCGTCGATTTTGGCGGGGGGCATCTGGGTTGCGCTCTTGACCACGGCAGTTGGGTTGGCGATTGCGATGCCGGTTTCCCTGATCCTGACATGGTTTGAGGCGCGGGTGGCGGCACAGCGGCGGCTGGCCGAGGCGATGGTTGAAACCCTGTGCGGCCCCGCCTTGCCGCAGGCAAACACCACGGCGCATCCCGTGGAGCGGTTGGCCCATGCCTAGCCGCGCAGCCCCTCTGCGGCGGCGGGCCTTGTCGCTGACATCACTGATCGACGTGATCTTTCTGCTGCTGCTGTTTTTCATGCTGACAACCACCTTCACCCGCACGGGTGACTTGGCACTCAGCGTGGGTGGGGCAGGGGGTACGATTGCCGAAGCCCCGATTTTCCTGCGGTTGGCGGTTGATGATGTGTCGGTCAATGGCGCGTCAATCCCGCTGGGTCAGGTCGCAACCGCCATTGCCGCGCTGTCCCCAACCCCCATCGTTCTTATCAGCCCGCAGCCCGGCGTGACCGCGCAGCGTTTGGCCGATGTGCTGACGGCCCTGCAAGGGCTGGCCGGCGCGCAACTGCATGTGTTGGGCTAGCAGATGCGCGCCCCCCGTTTCCAACGCAAAAAGCCGGAACCGACGATCACCCTGATCAATGTGGTTTTTCTGATGCTGATTTTCTTTCTGGTTGCAGGCACCATCGCGCCGCCTGTGCCAACCGAAGTACGCTTGGTGCAAGTCGCGGGGAACAAGGCCGCCATTCCCCCCAATATATTGGTGATCGACGCAACGGGACAGACGCTTTCGCAACACGGGCCAATGGACGCTGCGGCATTTGTCGCGGCGCTGCCCGCCGATGCCGCAGGTATTGCGCGGGTGATGCCAGACCGCGATCTGCCCGCCAAACAGCTTATCGCCGTGGCACGGGCCTTGCGGCAAGCGGGCGCGCGTGAGGTGCGGCTGATGACGGAAAGGACGACAGAATGAGCCTTCGCAAATTGGTCTTTGCTACGGCGACGATTGCGCTTTCTGGCACGCTTCATGCCGCAGTTGTGGGGCATCTGGCACTTTCCAAAGGCGCTGTGCCGGACCTCAGCGCGGGTGGCGGGCAGGCGATCCCGCTGCTTGGGGATAGTTTTGCCGATATGGCAGCGGGGGGGGCGGCGGCACCTGTGGCGCCAATCATCTCGCCCAAAGCGCTAGCAACGCCTTTGGCCCCGCTAGAGGTGTCTGCCATGGAAGCGCAGCCCGTGGTTGCGGTCGCGCGGCCGGTTGAGCCAGCGAAAACGCCCCGACCCGCCCCGCAAAATACTACCAAACCCGAAACGCACGCGACCATCAGCCCCGTGCTCGTGCCCGAGGCGGTTCCGGTGCGTCCAGAACCGCGACCCCAAAAGACAAAGCCAGCGCCCAAGCCCAAGCCGCAAGCGGTCGGGAATTCAGATCAGAACCGGACAAAAGGGGGTGTGTCTGGTCAGATCGCCGGAAAATCCGCCGTTGCCAAGGGCAAGGCCGCAGACCAGCAGGGCGATGGGGGCAAAGCTGCGGCAAGCTATGCCTCGTCTGTGTTGCGCAAGATTTCCAGAACTCGCAAAGCGAAATCCCCGGCGAAAGGGCGCGTGGTTGTCAGTTTTTCAGTATCGGGAAACGGCACATTGCAATCTGCGCGCATCGCGAAATCTTCTGGCGATGCAAGGCTTGATCAGGTGGCATTAGATCACATCCGCCGCGCCGCCCCATTCCCCGCGCCGCCGCCCTCAGCCAAACGGAATTTTGCGTTTGAATTCATAGGAAAGAACTGAGCTGTCGGCGCTGTTGGCATTATGCTTTTTTGTCATTGGGCGCGACGGTTTGCCGCTGTTCGCCTGTCGGATCGGATGCAGCCACAGATTGCAGGTCGCAACACAGATCTGCCCTGCAATCGTTCTGGTTATTTTGGGTTCAACACTATGATTTGGCTTGAATATATCATCCTGCTGTTTTGGCGGCGCTGATCAGCATTGGTCATTTTTGCCCTCGCTGAAACCTGAGTGTTTAACTAGGTTTATATTGCTCGCAGTATATTTCTGACTTAAACAGTAGGAAATAAAGGCAAGAGGACGAATCGTGATGCACACCGACACCCCAAGCAGCCCGTTTTGTGTCATTTGATTTTTGCCCAACATCGCCACGCCCGCGCTTTTTGTGCTGGGCCGATCCGGTTCAGTAAAACCCAACCGACTTTCAATAAGGAAGCACCTATGAAGACCGCATTTCTGGCCGCGCTTGCAGCCTTTCCCGGCCGGGGTGGGGCGCTGCGCCTGCAATGGATCGGCCTTGATGATGATGGCCCGGTTCCAGCCATCGCTGATTTGCTGATGTAAACAGAGGGCTGGCAGGTGGAACGCACGACAACCACAAATAGCAAACAAACGGCCAAGGCTTTGCGATTTGGCCTGCACCTGCTGGCGCTGATCTGTCTGCTGGTGGCGGCGATTGCTCTGGCCACGGTTTCGGGTGGTCTTTGGCCGTTTGATCCGAGGTTTTCTGCGCTGATTACGGGGGCCGGTCTGGCGATGCTGGCGATTGCCTGGTGGCCCGCCGCGCTGGCTTTTGCCGTGATTTCCGCTTTGCTGCCAAGGGCTCTTTGGCGGCTGGCGTTTTGGCCATTGGCCGTGTCGGTGATGATGGCAATTCATTGGGGGTTTGGCACGGCGCTGGGCTTCATGCCGCTGGGCGCGCTTGGGTTGGCGGGCGCGTTGAAACTTTACACCATTCCTACGGCAGTGCCGATCCTTTTTGGATCGGCGTTGCGCGAGGGGCTGGCCTGAAAACCATTGGCACTGTTCGCACGGAAAAACCGCATCATAAAAGGAATTTGTTATGACCTCGCCTCTTGGACCTGACCGCCGCACCGTTTTGTTTCGGGCGCTTGCCACTTTGCCGATGCTCGCAGCCCCCGGCCTGTTGCGGGCACAGTCACGCATTGAAACGCTGGCGCTTTACGGGCCGCCCGCCGGGCCGTCGGTGACATTGGCGCATGCGGTGGCGACGAACCGTTTTGCCGATATCGCAGATACCGCCAGTATGACGGCATGGCGCACGCCCGATGAGCTGCGGGCGGGGCTGACCTCGGGCAGCATTCTTTTGTCGGTTGTGCCGGTGCAGGCGGCGGCAAACCTTTACAATCGCGGCTTCCCGATCCGGCTGGCCAACGTGATGACAAACGGGCTGCTGTATGTTGCCACGGCCAATGATGGCATCACTGCGATGCCTGATCTAAAGGGCCTTCGCGTTGCTGTTCCGTTCCGTGGCGATACACCTGAAATCCTGTTTGGCCAGCTTTTGGCCCATCATGGCCTGAACCCCGAAACGGATCTAGAGATCAGCTATGCCGGCACGCCGATCGAGGCGATGCAGCTTTTGCTGGCGGGGCGGGTTGATGCGGCTTTGACGGCCGAGCCATCGACCACTGCTGCTGTGATTGCGGGGCAGCAGGCGGGCAAGCAGGTTCGCCGCGCCATCGACCTTCAGGCTGCCTGGGGTGAAATGACGGGGGCGGCCGCTGTCTTGCCGCAGGCGGGTTTGGCGATTACCGGGGCGTTCCTGACCGAACATAATGACGCAATTCCCGCACTTCTGGCGGCGTTAAAGGCCGCGAATGATGAGGTTCTGGCTGATCCTGCCACTGCCGCGGGCAATGCGGCAAAGGTGCTGGGAATGCCCGCGCCGCTTTTGGCCGCGTCAGTGCCCCATTCCAACCTTGTCGCGCGCGCGGCCGGTGAGGCCCGCGCGGATATTGAGCGGATGCTGGCCGCCATGACCGGCACCGATATGGCCGCCATAAATGGCAAACTGCCGGATGACAGTTTTTATCTTTGACCTTTCGGGCCGGGTTTGCCGCCCGGCCCATTCTGCCCGAAAATGCCAGCGAGAAAGTGCCAGCCATGACGACCATTCTTAGACCGCCGATCACAGCCCGCCCGATTACAGCCCGCCTGACCGAACGTGCCGGGCGCGTGCTGGATTTTCTGTGGTCCGGCTGGGCCGGTTTGGCTGGGCTGTTCTTGCTGGCAGCGGTCTGGCAGGCGGGGCATGAGGCTTACGGCCCGTTCATCCTGACTTCCCCCCAAGATACGATCGCCGCCGTCTGGCGTTTGACGGGTGATCCTTCGGCCTGGACGGTGGCGGGGGTGACGTTGCAGCGCGCGGTGACGGGCTTTGCTTTGGTCAGCGTGATTGGCATCGCATTGGGGCTGATCGCGGGGTATTCACCCGCCACGATGCGCCTTGTGCAGCCCTTGATCACAGTGCTGATGGGGGTGCCGCCGATTGCGTGGATCGTGCTGGCGATGATCTGGTTTGGCGGCTCTGACGCTACGGTGCGCATGGTGATCGTCGTCTCGGCCCTTCCCGTTGTCTTTCTGGGGGCAGCGCAAGGGATTGCCACGCGTGACCGCGGCTTGGATCGCATGGCCGAGGCGTTTGGCGCCGGGCCGCTGCGGCGGTTTTTAACGGTGGGCTTGCGCCAGACGACAACGACATTGTTCCCCGCGCTGGTGCTTGCACTTGGCACCTCGTTCAAAGTCGCGGTGATGGCCGAGCTTTTGGCCAATGCCGGTGGTATCGGCGGGGCGCTGGCCAATGCGCGGATCAATCTGGATATCGCAACCGCGCTGGCGTGGGTGCTGATTGCGGTAGGGCTGCTGATTACGGTGGAATATACGCTGGTGCATCCGGTCAAGGGAGAGATTGAGCGTTGGCGACGCGCCGCACAGCCGTGGGGGGTGAAACGATGACTGCTTTGCAGATAACGGGGTTGGAATATGCCTATCTGGGTCGTTCCGTGCTCAAGCGCGTTGACCTGACGGTTGGCACTGGGGAAATCGTGGCGCTGGTCGGCCCGTCAGGCTGCGGCAAATCCACGCTTGCCCATGTCGCGGCTGGGTTGATGACGCCGAAATCAGGGCATGTGGTGGCGGGCTATCACCGCCATGCGATGATTTTTCAGGATCCCGCGCTGCTGCCTTGGGCAACGGCGGCAGGCAACATCGGCTTCTCGCTGCGCCTTGCACGGGTGCCACGGGCCGAGCGTCCGGCCCGCATTGCACAGGCCGCCGCCGCCGCTGCGCTGGAACCGGGCGATCTTGCGAAATATCCGGTTGAGCTGTCGGGTGGGATGCGGCAACGCGTTGCCATTGCCCGCGCCCTGGCAGTGCGCCCGGATTTCCTGTTTTTTGACGAGCCGTTTACCGCGCTTGATGTGGCACTGCGTCGCCGGATGCAGGATCTGGTGATTGAAACCTGTGCCAGCGGCAGGCTTTCGGGATTGTTCATCACCCATGACCTGTTCGAGGCCGCCCGGATCGCGCATCGCGTGGCGGTGCTTGATACGCATGGCGCGGGCGTGCGGGGGCACCGCGTGGTGCCGGGTGCCCCCGGTGCGCGCAGCGAAACCATGGTGCAAGATTGGGTCAATGCAGCCCTTGGCCGCGACCCGCTGTTTCGCCACATCCATGACGTTGACGAAAGGCAAATCGCATGATCATTGCTGCCATTTTGGGGCCTGAACGGCCCCGCGCCACGCAGCTGCCTGGGATACTTGCTGACGAAGGCTTTCGCCTGTTTTTTCCGTTGGCAGCACTTTATGCGGCGGTTTTTCCGCTGTTTTGGGTGTTGGCGATGGGGTTTGATCTGCCGTTGGCGCGCAGCGTGCCGCCGTCGCTGTGGCATGCACATGAAATGCTGATCGGGGCCTTCGGGGCTGCATTGATCGGGTTTCTGACCACCGCCGCACCGGAATGGACCGATACCGAGCCGCTGCGCGGCCGACCGCTTTGGCTGCTTGCCGCCCTTTGGGCGCTGGGCCGCATGATCGGTTTTCTTGGCTGGGACGGGATGAGTGCCATGGGCGCGCTTGCTGATCTGGCCTGGATGGGGGGGCTGATCGTCTATATGTTGCGGCTGTCATGGGCAAAGCGTAGCGACCGGTTGCTGACGTTCGTGTGTTGGCTGGCGCTTCTGGCCGTTTGCACCGCCGCCACGCGGTATCACTTTTTGGTGGATGATCCTGCGGCGGCGCAGGCTTGGGTGCATCTGGTGGGCTTTGCCTTTCTGGGCCTGCTTGGGCTTGCGTTGGCGCGGATTACCGTGCCGGTGACCAACCTTGTGCTTGACCCGTCCGAGAGCAGCTCGCGCTTTCGGCCCCATCCCGGCCGGATGAACCTTGCACCCGGCATGGTGTTGATTGCGATGGGCGGCCAGATTGCGGGCCAGATGGGGAACCTGTCACCGGCTGTCAATGGCTATCTGCTGCTGGCTGCGGGGGCCGCCTTTATGGATCGCGTGGCCGAGGCCTTCATTGGCCGTGAGGCCTTTCGCGCCGAGGTTCTTTTGCTGGCGGGGTCTGGTGCGTTCGCGGGGGCGGGCCTGCTGATGACAGGTGCCGCAGCGCTTGGTGCCCCTTGGTCAGAGGTGACCGGGCTGCATGCCGCCTTCATGGGGGGCTTGGGGTTGGGGGTTTATGCGGTGTTTTGTATCGCAGGGCTGATGCATACCAATCGCCCGCTGGGGCTAAGCCGGCCTGTGCGGCTGGGTGCGCTGGTTTTGGCGCTGGCGGTCGTTATGCGTCTGGCACCCGACCTTGGCGTAGCCATTCCCGGCCCGCTGCACGGGCTTGCATCATTGGCTTGGGCGGGGGGCTATCTGATCTGGCTTTCCGTCTTTTGGCGCTATGTGTCGGGCGTTTCGGTTCCCCAAGCCGTCACACCGATCGTACCACAGGCGCCGCGCGTGGCCCCTTTGCCAAATGTCGCCGCCGCCGAATAGGGGCGGCGCTGATGCTGGCACCACAAAGCACAGGCCGGACCTAAATGGTTTCGGCCTTGATCATCGCGCGATAGCCGGCCTGCCAGTCCTTGTGGCGCAGTTCGAAACCGGGAAGAGAGAGCAGCGCCTTATTGCTGATCCGCCGGTTTTCAGCATAGAATGCGGCCGCACCCGAAGGCAGGCCCGCCGCGTCAAAAGCAATTTCTGGCGGGCGCGGCAGGCCCAGCATCGCGGCCACGCCGATCAGGATGTCAGAGGCGGGACAGGGCACGCCATCGGCAAGGTTGGTCAAACGATGCGGCTGTTGTGCGGTCATCGCTGCCAGTGTCGCGCCGGCAATATCGTCGCGGTGAATGCGGTTGAACACTTGTCCCGGCTTCAAAATGGCCCGCGCTTTGCCACTGCGAAGCTGCGCCAGAACATTGCGCCCTTCTGGCCCGTAGATGCCCGCGATCCGAAAAATATCCAAGCCCGCCCCGATACGCGCCGCTTCCGCCTGCCACGCGGCCTCGGCGATCAGCCGGGCCTTGGCATCTACTGTTGCAGGGGCGGGGGCGCGGGATTCGTCGATCCACGCCCCCCCGCAATCACCATAAACCGCGGTGGATGAATAGTAACCGACCCAGCGCAAGCCTTCCTTTTGCCCCACCCCGGCGCTGGCCCCCGCCATTGATGCCAGCGCCGGGCATCCTGTTGCCCCCGGCGGCGCCGAGACGAGCAGATCGGTCACACCCGATAGCGCGCCGCGGGGCAATTCGCCGTGCTGATCCATCAAAACAGGGTGCAGGCCGCGTGACGCCAGCACCGGCGCGCGGGCAGGATCACGCAGCGCCGCGCTGACCTGCCCCCCCGCTGCCAGAAACCGCAGAGCCACCGCGCGGGCTGCATAGCCCGGCCCCATCAGCAGCAGATGCCGCCCCGCAAAGCGATCAATCATTCAGCGCCCGCCATCAGCCGTGCCTCAAGCGCGTCAAACGCGGCCATCTGATCGGCAAGCAGTTGACGCTTTTCGTCACGGCCAAGATAGACCTTGAACAGGCACCTTCCGTCCTGTCCGTAAAACTGGACCGAGCGGGTTTCCATCGAAAACAGTTTGCGGCGCACGAAGGCCACGCGCGCGCATGCCGCAATATTCAGATGCCCGCTGATTGGCTTGCCTTTGGGGTTATACATGCCTTGCGCTATGGTGCCGCCGCCGAAGGGGGCCTTGACCTCCAGGATCACGGGGCCGGTATTGACGATAAAGGTGATTTCGCCCCAATGCGCGATATCATCCAATGCGGCGGTCATTTGGTGGCCGGGCAGGTGGGTCACCTCATCTGCGGGCAGGGCCTCTAACACGGCCAAAGGCGTGGTGCCTGCACTGCGGGCGATATCTTCCAGCGCGGCGGTGGGGTTTGCCGCCAGTGCCTCGGCAAGGGTGGTCGGCGTTGCAACGGGTGCGTCAAGCATATCTGTCGTCATTTCATGTCCTTAAGGTCAGGGTGCTGGCCAAGCCAGCCAAGAAGTCGCCCGGTCATTGCCACTTGCCAAAAGCGGCCTGCACGGGTCAGACGGTGAAAACGGTGATGCGGCGCCAAAAGCCCCGCAGAGGTCCATTGCACGAGCAGCGGGCCCAGATGGTCTGCAATGCTGCATTTTGTGGCCGGGCACAGCGCCGACAAAGCCGCCTCGGCCGGGGCGAGGTCGAGCAGCCCGCGCTCCATCCCCTGTTTCAGCGCGTTGCCAATCGGCGCGCTTGGCCCCGACTGCATCATCCCGCGGGTCAGGCAGTGGGAAGGATCACCGCCGCGCGCCGCGAAGTCGCGCAGATCGCTGGTGATCCGGTAGTTGAGGCCTTGCAAAAATCCACCTGCACCGGCACCAAAGGCAAGACAATCGGCGCCTGTCTTGACCGCAAGGTTATAGACGTTGCGTTCGCGCAGGCTGCCTTGCCAATGGGTTGTCGAAATCGGGGCCCACCCCTCGGCCTCGGCCGCGTCCTCGCCCGCGGCAAAGAAACGGCCCAGATCCGAGGGGCCAGCCGGCAGCATTTTGCCTTTTTCGATCGCGGTCAATAACGGTGTGCCGGCGATCAGGTTCAGCGAATAAAGATCCAAGCCATCCAGCCCCAATTCCGCGCAGAGGGCGACATCGGTTGCCACATCTTTGGGGTGTTGGCCCGGCAGGCCATACATCAGGTCGATAACCACGGCCCCCCGATCCAACGCCACCAATTGCCGCAGAAAGTTTATGACCTCGGCACGGGTGGCTTTGCGCCCCAAGGGACGACGGATTGAATCCGAAAAGCTTTGCACGCCCAAAGATATTCGGGTCGCGCCCGCATCATAGGCCGCGCGGGCCTTATCCAGCCCGAAGGAATGGATGCGACCTTCGAGCGTTATTTCGCAATCGGGGGCGAGTGGCAGATAGGTGCGGATCGCGGTGATAAGCCGCGACAGCTCGCGTCCGGCCAACGCGGTGGGCGTGCCACCGCCCATATAGACGGCCTGCAAAGGTGGCCCTTCATGCGCGGCCGTATCGGCAAAGGCCCGCATTTGCGCGATGACAGCATCGACATAGGGCGCGCCATCGCCACTGCGCCATGCGTTTTGATAAAACCCACAAAACAGGCAGTGATTTTCGCAAAACGGCACATGCAGATAGGCCACGGCCTTGTTGCGCCGCCGCACGCTATGAAGCGCGGTCCAGCGCTCTGCGATCTCGGCCTCGGGGATAGGGACCATGCCGGAAAACGGATGGACGGCACGCTTGCCGGGAAAGGCCCCCGAGAGTGGATCCGCGCCGGGTGCGGCGAAGAAGGTTTCCAAAGCCGGCAGGCCAGCATCTGCTGGGCGGCCTGTTGGCGGCACAGTCGCCGCAACGCCGCGCGGGTGCAGGGGGGATGCAACCTCAGCCATCGGTCAGAACGCTTTGCCCCGACCGGGCGCAATAGATCACCGGATCGGCGGCAGTTGGGGTGCATGTTTCGCCCTTGGCCAACGGGACAATCTGATAGCCCCCAGCGCTTGGCAATTCCACCCGGTAGCGGTAAATCTCTGCCTCGGCTGGGGTGCCATGGACAAAGGGTGTCAATTGCAAAGCCGTCTCGCCACACAGTGCTGCGATAGGTGGAGTGCCTGCCTCGGTCAGGATTTGCGCCAGCACATCCAGAGTCGCCTCACAATCAGTAAGGCTTTCGGTTTCGGTCAGGGTGACGCGTGTCGCATCGCCCCCGGCCATCGTCAAAATCAAAAGAGCTGTTTTCAGCATTGCCATCCCCCTTAGAACGTCTTTGTCAGGAACAGGTTGATCGAACGCTCTGCCCCTTTCATTTCTTCGTATGATGTGTAGCTGCGGTCGGTGATGTTGTTGACCTCGGCCACAAGGCTCAGATCATGGCCCAGATCCATATCGGCGCGCATGTTCAAGGTGCCGTAGCCCCCAGCCGAGCCGATAACGGTGCCGCCGTCATTGCGGAAATCGACACCGCTTTCCCCGCGCACAAACACATCAAAGCTGCCCGACATATCGCCGCGTTCCCAGCCCTTGCGCAGACCGATCTTGCCCGCCATTGCCGGAGTGCCGCTGTCAAACGTCTCATATCCATTGGCATAGCCCAGTTTGCGCCGCATCGCCGCAACCGACCCATAGGCCGTAAGGCCCCAAAGGTTCAGGTCCTGTTCGGCGTAAACCTCTAGTCCCCAGCTTTTTGCTGCATCGACGTTTTGATAGGTGCCGCTGCGGCCGGAAATGACTGTGGCAATGTAGTCTTTGGCGTCGGTATAGAAGAGCGTTGCGTCCAGTACCCTGCCGCCTTCTTGATAGCGCGCACCCACTTCGAAGGTGGTAGCGGTTTCAGGGTTCAGGTCGGGATTTCCCGTCAAAGTCACGCCGCCGCCCGTGGTGGTCAGGAACAGCTGTCCCAAGGTCGGGTAGATATAGCCTTGCGAAAGATTGGCCCGTAGCGCGAGGTTTTCATTGCGCGACCAAACCAACCCGGCCGACCCCAGCACCAGACTGTCTGTATTGGACGAAAGCGCGTTTGCCACCCCATTCGTCGTAGAGGCAAGATGATCGGCCGTCACGTCATACCAGCGGGCGCCGACCGTTGCGGTCAATGTGTCGCTCAGGTCCATTTCGTGCTGACCGTAAGCTGACATCGTTTTGATTTGCGCCTTGTCATAGCGCCGTGCTGTGGAAGAGCTCATGATTGTGGTGACGGTTGTTTTATCCGAGGTCAGGCTGTCATCTTCATATTCCAGCCCCACAAGCGTGCGCGAATTTTCCGAGAAATGCAGTTCCGCCCTCAGGTTTACCCCCGAGGTTTTCTGCGCATCCAGCGAGGTGGATAGCACATTCATACTTGCGCTTGGCCCGAATGCGACCGTCACATCGTTGTTGAACTCCCGATCAATCGTCTGGTGATAGACATCCAGATGAAGCGTATCCAGCCATGGGGTAAGATTGGTGCCTTCATAGAAAGCCGAGGCCTTGCGCAGATCGCGGTGTGGCAAGGAAATGATAAAATCGGGGTCGCCGGTATAGACATCCGCCGACAGGTCGTAGGCCTGCGTTTTCATGCCGAACGAATGGTTGCCCAACTGGTAACCTAGATCAAGTGCTGCGGTTTGATCGGCCACGCCCGAGGGGGCCAGCACTCCGTCGGGCGTATCGCGGTTGCCTTGGTTCATCTTGCCGAGGGATACACGATAATCCAGCTTGCCTGCGCCCAGATCAACCATACCCCCGGCAGAGATTGAGGTGCGATACCCCTCTGTCGCCGACATGTAACCGGCGGTTGTCGTCAAAGAGAACGCTTTGTCGCCACCCTTCTTGGTCACGATGTTAATCACCCCGCCAATCGCGCGGCTGCCCGATACGACCGATGAAGACCCGCGCAGCACTTCAATCCGCTCTATCTGGGTGGGGTCAACCATGACAGGCTGGCCATAATTGGTGTGGTCCGTCAGCTTTTGCCCGTCGATCATAATCGCCACGCGCCGCGAGGTCTCACCCCGGATGGCCACCCGTTCGATGCCTTCCTCGCTGATCTGGACGCCGGGCACATCGCGCAACAGGCCGGCGACTGATACGGGCGCGGTCTTTTTCAGGTCGCCCCCTTCAATCACAGCGATCGAAGCTGGATTCTCCATGACTTCGGTCGGAAGACCGGTGCCGATCAGGGTAATCGAACCCAGATTCAGATAATCGGTTTCGGCCCGGAGTGGCGTTGCGGTGGTAAGCGCTGTGCCCAATAGCAGCACGCGCAGCAAAATCTTGCCCGAGGGGGTCATCGTTTCAGTCCTTTTCGCCGGTATCGTGTGGACCCGTTCCCTGGCGAAAGGCTGAGTATGAGGGGGTATGGCGCTGGTAACGCCTTAATTCGTGCTTTGATTTGATATATGTCAATTCCTGATGGTTTTACTTGGAATTATTTTGACCTGTCCTGAAACCGACCGCAAAGCTGCAACAGCTACAGGGGCACTTACCTGTCTGAAGGAACACCCGCAGCCCGGCACCACATGCGTGCATGTGTGAGAGGGGGCAATGGTCGCGTAATGGCGACAACGTGACCTCTGGCTCGCCTGTTGGCCATCGCGCAGAACGCGGGCGGTAAGCGCTTGCAGCCGCGCGTAAAGCGCGGCGAGGACGATTTCGCCGGTGCTGTTCACCTGTGACCTCTGATTGCATGGTGGCACAACAGCAGTCGCGGCGTTCGCACCTGTTCAGGTATCAATCCGGGCGGTTATCGGCTTTTTGTAATGGTGTTTTTGCGGGCTGATGGGTGATGAAAGACATTCAGCATGTTACCGAATACCTCAGCCTTTTTCGCTGAAAGGTGCTATGCGTCCGGCCCCGCCTTAGCCAAGAACCATTGCAGCACAACTTCCGTCGCCGGGCTTCGCTTTGATTGCCGCTGCGCCAAAAGATAGAAGTCCTGGTTCCCCGACAGCCCCTCAGCGCTGACTTGCACCAGGTTCCCCAAGCTGATGTCGCGGGCTGCCAGAAACTTGCTGACAAGTGCAACGCCTTGGCCAGAGAGGGCTGCATCTATGGCGAGCGCAGTCTGGCTCAGATGAAGCCCATGCCCGCTCCGATCCTCTGTGTTTACAGCTTTCAGGAATCTAGGCCAGAGATCATGCGCATCGTGAAGTTTTGGCAAATGCGACAGGGTCGCCGCGCCTATTGGCAAATCGAGCCCCTCGACAAGTTGAGGAGAGGCCACCGCAACGATGTCTTGGCGAAACAAGCGAATTGCGTCTATGGCCGCACCAAAGGGCGGTTGTGCCTGCCGCACCGCCAGGTCGATCCCGTCTCCATGAAAGCTGGAAACCTTCTCTGTTGCCAGAATGCGCAGATCTATTTCCGGGTGCGTCGCCGAAAACTCCGGCAGGTTCGGAATAAGCCATTTCGCGGCGAAGGTAGGCGTCACACTGACAAGAACTTTTCCGGGTTCGGGCTTCAGGATGTTCGTCGCTGATCGCAAATCAGCGAAGGCGGTTGTGACTCTTGCGTGATATCCACGCCCGGCTGCCGTGAATGCCAGACCTTTCGGCAGCCGCTCAAACAGCGGAATACCCAGATGTGCTTCCAGCAGACGGACCTGTTGCGCGACAGCCCCTTGGGTCACGCCCATCTCATCTGCCGCAGCCCGGAAGTTGAGATGACGGCCTGCCGCGTCGAATGCGCGCAATGCATTGAGAGGTGGAAGTGAGGTCATCTGCCAGTAGTATTCCTATTGTCACGACACATCAATCCTGATGCGCTATTTCAGATTAAAAGCTGTAAATATGGGAGCAAGCATAAAAGGAGGCTTCAATGTCTGTAGAAAAAGTCGCACTCATTACCGCAGGTGGCAGTGGCATGGGGGCAGATGCCGCACGTCGACTGGCCTCGGATGGCTTCCGCGTCGGGATTCTATCCTCTTCTGGCAAGGGTGAAGCGCTTGGCGCAGAACTTGGCGGCTTTGGGATAACAGGATCGAACCGCTCTGCTGATGACATCGCAGCCCTTGTGCAGGGCGCAAAGGATCGCTGGGGGCGCGTCGATGTCCTGGTGAACTCGGCAGGGCATGGTCCGAAAGGGCCGGTACTGGAGATTTCTGACGATGACTGGCACGTCGGCATGGAGGTTTATCTGTTGAATGTGATCCGCCCCGCAAGACTGGTCACGCCAATCATGCAAGCGCAGGGCGGTGGGGCCATCATCAATATTTCCACCTTTGCGGCATTCGAGCCTGATCCCCTGTTTCCGACCTCTGGCGTTTTCCGCGCTGGCCTCGCTGCTTTCACCAAACTTTATTCTGACAAATATGCCGCCGATAACATCCGGATGAACAACGTCCTGCCGGGATTTATCGACAGCCTGCCGGAAGCCGAAGATCGCCGCGCGCGAATCCCGCTGGGCCGATATGGGCGCGCGGCGGAAGTGTCCTCATTGATCGGCTGGCTGGCTTCTGCCGAGGGTGGCTACATGACCGGCCAAAACCTGCGAATTGATGGAGGCTTGACCCGTGCCGTCTGACACAGCGATTCTTGCGCGTGACAACGGCAGAACCGCGTTTGTTCTGAAATGGGTAGCTTCCGGCATCCAGATCGCTGCGGAAAAGCGTCCTGTGCCCGGCAGGTTCAGGGTCTTGGCCGTGTTGTCCCACGCCAGGCGTGCGCCGACTGTCAGAACCGCAGTGGAGGCTTTCGGCAGTTGAAAAGCGCCGGTGGCTGCCAGTTCGACCGGATCACCCAGGGCGGCCGAGCCAATGCCGGACCTGACCTCAGCAATAATTTACAATGATCTGTGCTTAAAGCTAAGGTCGAAACGCTAAAGCTGTGATTTCAGCGTATAAATAAGGTTTAGAGCCTCCATCGGCGTCAGTTGATCGGGCAACACCGCGCGCAATTGCGCTTCGATATCCGAGGGCTTTACGGGCTTTATTGCCGGGGCAGGCGGGGCAATGCGGAACAGAGGCAAATCATCAATCAACGCCCGTTGCTTGCCGCTGCCTTCGCGTTCGCCTGCCTCCAACGCTTCCAATACCACCTTCGCGCGGTCGGTAACTGCCTCTGGCAGCCCCGCAAGCCGGGCAACTTGAACGCCATAAGACCGGTCTGCAGCCCCTTTGCGAACTTCGTGCAAGAAGATCACATCACCTTCCCATTCCTTGACGGTGACTGTGGCGTTCTCAACCCCTGCAAGCTTGCCAGCCAGCGATGTCATTTCATGGTAATGTGTGGCGAACAATGCGCGACATTGGTTCTTGTCGTGCAGATATTCCAGCGTTGCCCAGGCAATCGAAAGCCCGTCATAGGTGGCCGTGCCCCGCCCGATTTCATCCAAAATCACCAGGGCGCGCGAATCTGCCTGATGTAAGATCGCTGCCGTTTCCACCATCTCCACCATAAAAGTGGACCGTCCACGTGCCAGATCATCCGAGGCCCCAACCCGGCTGAAAAGTTGACTGACAAGGCCGATATGGGCGCTTTTTGCTGGCACAAAGCTGCCCGCCTGGGCCAGCAGGGCAATCAGCGCGTTCTGGCGCAGGAAAGTTGACTTACCCGCCATGTTAGGCCCGGTCAGCAACCATATTGCAGCGGTTTCCCCTGCTGAGATATCGCAATCATTGGCGACGAATTGCGTATTTCCTTGTTTGCGCAGGGCGCGTTCCACCACGGGGTGCCGCCCGCCCTCGATTTTGAAGGCGCGGCTGTTGTCTACCATGGGTTCCGCCCAGTTTTCTTCGGCGGCCAGATCGGCGAAGGCTGTGCCAAGGTCAATTTCGGCGATTGCGCGCGCGGTTGCAGAAAGCCCGGCTGCATGGTCCAGAATAGCCTGTCGCAGGCTGGAGTAGTGATGTTTTTCAATCTCCAACGTCAGGTTCCCGGCGTTGAGGATCTTGGTTTCCATTTCCGACAGTGGCACAGTGGTAAACCGCACCTGGCCCGCAGTTGTCTGCCGGTGGATAAATGTTTCGGACAGGGGTGCCGACAGCATCTTTTCGGCATGGGTCGTCGTTACATCAACGAAATAGCCCAGAACATTATTGTGCTTGATCTTCAGGCTGCCGATCCCGGTTTGCGCGATGTAATCGGCTTGCATCGCGGCAATAACCGCGCGCCCCTCGTCGCGCAGCTTTCGTGCCTCATCCAGTTCCGGATCATAGCCTGCCGCGATAAAGCCGCCATCCCGCGCCAAAAGCGGCGGTTCTGCGACCAGTGCGGCATCCAGCAGCGCGTGCAACTGGTCATGCCCGGTCAGCGCCGCAGCGGCTTGCTGCAACAGGTCCGGCCCTGTAGCGCCGATAGCCGCAGATAACGCGCGCGCTTGTTCCAACCCGGTTCGAATGGCTGTCAGATCACGTGGCCCGCCCCGGTCCAGCGCCAGGCGTGACAGGGCGCGGTCGGCATCGGGGCATTGGCGCAGAAAGTCGCGTAAATCCACCCGAAACCGGCTCTGTTCAAGCAAAAACCGCACCATGTCCAGCCGATCTTGTATCACCGACAAATCGCGCGACGGTGCCGAAAGGCGTCGCTCCAGCAGTCGGCCGCCCGCCGCTGTCAGCGTCCGGTCAATTGCTGCCAGCAACGACCCCTCTTTCCCCCCCGAAAGCGCTGTTGTTATTTCAAGGTTGCGCCGGGTAGAGGCATCAATTTGTACCAGCCCGCCGGGGTCTTCGTGGATGGGGGGGCGCAAAAGCGGCAGGTTGCCCCTTTGTGTCAGGTCCAGATAGTCGACCAGCGCGCCCATTGCCGAAACCTCGGCCCGATCGAACTGGCCAAACCCTTCCAGTGAGGCCACGCCAAACAGGTCGCACAGCTTGCGCTCTGCCCCGCCGCTGTCAAAACTTGATCGGGCAAGCCGGGTAAGTGCGGGGCCCTCATCTATGGTCAGGTCAAACCCATCAATGACCAGCAATTCCTTGGGCGACAACCGCGCCAGTTCTGGCCCCAACCGGGTTGCGGGGCAGGGCATCACCCGAAATTCACCCGTAGAAATATCGCACCACGCCAGCGCAGACATGTCTCTAACTTCGCTGAAAGCGGCCAGAAAATTGTGGCGGCGCGCATCCAAAAGCGTATCTTCGGTCAATGTGCCGGGGGTGACCAGCCGAACCACATCGCGGGCAACAACCGATTTGGCCCCGCGTTTCTTGGCCTCGGCGGGGTTTTCCATCTGCTCGGCAATCGCCACACGAAAGCCTTTGCGGATGAGCGTCAGCAGATACCCTTCCGCTGAATGTACCGGCACGCCGCACATCGCAATATCTTCGCCCAGATGCTTGCCGCGTTTGGTCAATGCAATATCCAGCGCCGAGGCGGCATTTACCGCATCTTCAAAGAACATTTCATAAAAGTCGCCCATCCGGTAAAATAGCAAAGCGTCCCGGTTTCGGGCCTTTATTTCCAGATATTGCGCCATCATTGGCGTGACAGTCTCTGTGGTCAAGGTGTGCCCCCTAGTTTGGCCCCAACCCTACAAAACCGCAGGCCAAGGGGAAAGGCCAATCCACGCAAGGGTGGCTCCGCTGCGTTCGGCCGCCAAAAAGGCCCGCGCTTGGTATCGGGGAATGCGTGAAAATTCGACCGCTGACACGCCACTGAACAGGTTGGCTGAACCCCGAATGGGGCCAGCACCCCTGTCGTTCGGGGTGCCGGATCACATCGCTACAGCGACTTGCAGCAGTTCAGAAAAGATTTGAAGGCATCAATGTCAGCGCCTCAACGCTAAGGCCCGCGCCATCAGCGATAAGGGCAAGGGGGATGCCATCCAGCAAAAGGGTTGCATCGCCAGAGCCTTCTTGCGTCACCAGTTCGATAAACGGGTCTGGATGCGCGATTGAATCATACATGACAACGATGTCATCCTCATCCGGGTTGTAATCCGTAATATGGGCAAAACCACCATCGCCAATCCAATCGCCGATTGTGAATTGATCTGCACCCTCGCCGCCATGGGCATAGTCGCCCGCGCCGATCATCAACGTATCTTCACCCGTGCCGCCGTTCAGAAAATCGGCATCTTGGCTGTTGGTTGGATTGTTGGCATCAAACCCCCAGATCGTATCATTGCCCGCGTTACCATCCAACGTGTCCTGGCCCGCATCGCCATGCAACTCGTCATTGCCATAGCCACCGGCAAGCCAATCGTCACCCTCGCCCCCGGACAGCGTATCATCATCATCACCGCCAAGGATCGAGTCATCGCCGATATCGCCGGTCATGTTGTCATTATGCATGTGTCCTGCCAGCGAATCATTGCCGTTGCCCCCGTCCAGCAGGTCATTGCCGTCATTGCCCTGAACAAAGTCGTCGTCATCTCCTCCAAGCAGCGTGTCAGCCCCGCTGCCGCCGTCAATATAATCGTCACCCGCGCCGCCATCTATCAAATCGTCACCATCGCGGCCGCCCAGCAGGTCAACACCATCACCGCCGCTGATTGTATCCGCACCGGCATTTCCGGTTAGAATATCATCCCCGTCACCGCCAGTCAGGGTCAGGTTCTCCGGGCCGGGTTCGGCTTCGGTGGGGGGGGTGTCGGTTACGTCGAAACCGGAAGGATCATCTGCTTCGGGTGGTGCTGCGCTTGTGGCGATATCCAGCAGGTCCACGGTTCCCTCGGCCTCATCCCCTGCGGCGGGTGAGGCCTCGGAAAAACTGCCATCTTCGGCGGTATCATCCGACTCTGATTTTGAACCAACGCTCATGACGCCATCGGCCATAAAGCCGGCAAACAGCGCCCCGAACAAACCCAATAATCCCAACATGGCCCCAGCCCCCGCTTGATTGCCCAAATATGCCGCAGATGTCGTTAACCATGATTTTTGGTAAGCATCTGGAATAATTGAGTTTATGCAGGGCAATATGGCACAAAAATGGGCGTGACGCCAGCGAATCGCGGCAGCACAGCGGCGATTTGTTCAAATTTGGTTAAAGCGCCCAAGCGCTGGGGGCTGCCGGCCTGCTGCGCTTAGTCGTTGAAAACCCGCGATGGGTGCAATTCGCCGGCTTTGTACACCCCGACAGCCACGGCGCGGCCCATATAGCTGGCCCATGCCTCATCTCCGAAGTCTGCGTTGGACGTCAGGACCATGCCGGGATTGCCATTTTTCAACCGCGCGGCACCGTCTGCCGTTGTCGGCAGTTCGGGCAGGTCGGTCAGGGCCAGTTCCAGCGGCAACAGATAGGCGTCCAGCGCATCGGTTTTGGCCAGCCTATCCAGTGTTTCAAGGGAAATGCCCTTATCGGCCTCAAATGGGCCGGACCAGGTGCGGCACAACCATTGCACATGGCCAAGGCAGCCCATTGCGGCCCCCAGATCCCGCGCAATCGAGCGAACATAGCCCCCTTTGCCACAGACCATTTCAAGCTCTACATGGTCGGCATCGGGGCGCGCGATCAGATCAAGGCTTTCTACCCAAAGCGGGCGCGCAGCCAGATCCATCTCGCCACCGCCGCGCGCGATGTCATAGGCGCGTTCACCATCGACCTTCACAGCGGAAAATTGCGGCGGCACCTGCAAGATGTCACCGCGAAAGGCGGCCAGGGCGGCAGTGATTTCATTATCCGAAGGGCGGGCGTCGCGGGTTTCGATAACGTCACCCTCGGCATCATCGGTACGGGTAGCGATACCCAGCCGCACCATGAAACGATAGCATTTCAGGGCATCGGTGATGTAGGGGACGGTCTTTGTCGCCTCGCCCAGTGCAATCGCCAAAACGCCGGTCGCATCGGGGTCAAGCGTGCCGGCATGCCCTGCCTTTTGCGCGTCAAACGCCCATTTCACCTTGTTGACCACCGTGGTTGAGGTGATGCCCGCGGGCTTGTCGACCACCAGCCAGCCCGAAATCGCGCGGCCTTTGCGTTTGCGTGCCATTATGATGCCTCTTTGTATGAAAAGCGGGGTGCTATCGTGGGCGGGGTGGCGCGTCAAGATGGCGCTATTTATCCACAACCAAACCCACAATCGGCCCCATCTGAAAACCGAAATCATCGCGACCAAGTTCGGGCGCGTAGAGGCGGCTGATCTTGCCGTCAAAATACAGCGCATTGGGCGTTTTCAGCCCATCGCGAAACAGCCGACCAAATTCGGTAAAGCTGACCGCGCGGCCCGAGATGACCAGATAAGCGGTTTTACCATCGGCTGAAACGCCAACCCCGTTTCGAATATAGCGGCTGTCGCTATCGGGCAAAAAGCGCGGGTGCAGCGCGCCGTCAATCACCAGCATCGGGCCGGATTGAGTGGCAAAGCGGCAGGCGGGTGACTGCGCCTTATAGGCCCGCGATTCGACAACGGCAAAGCTGCCGCGACCCGCGTCTTTGTTGCCGATGCAAAACACCCCATTTGGAAGCAGGCCAAAATTGCCGGGCCCGTTGCTGGTGACAATCCGGCTTCGTTCCACCCCATCCGTCACCAAAAGGCCGACTGGCGCGCGGTCTGCATGGTACATCCCGGCATTCATGGCGAATTGCAGCGTTTTATGCTCTGGCTTCAGCGACATGTTCACGCGGCCAAAGCTGCCCAACACCCCCCCATCAGCATCAGCGTGAAACAGGCGCAGGTCCTGGTTGGCAGAAACCTTGCACAGCGTATAGGGCTGGGCTTCAAAAATCATATCGGTGCAGGCGGCATAGGCCGCAGCAGGGGCGGCCAGCGCCAGAATAAGGGCAGTTAGGGCCCTAAGCCTCATCACCGTCTTCGCTTGGGGGGGCTTCGACATCACGGCGCACCCGTTCATCGGCCAGCAGGCGGCGGGTTTCGTCAAGTTGATCATAGGTGATATCGCGGCGAAAGCGCAGCTCTGGCACATGTTTGATGATCATGCCCTTGCTGACGTGATGGCGCAATTCGCCCTGATGCTTGGCCAGCAGCGCAATCGCACCTTCGACGTCTTCACCACCCAAGGGCATCACATGCACGGTTGCCACCCGCAGATCGGCGGACATCTGCACCTCACCCACGGTGATGTAAAACTTGTTCAGGTCCGGGTCATGCACATCGCCACGCGCCAGCACCTCGGACAAAATCCGGCGGATCAATTCACCAACACGAAGTTGACGCTGCGAAGGCCCCTTGGCCGAGGTAAGGTTTTTATGTGCCATAGGTTCCACATAGGCGCTTTTGTGCCCTGCCGCAACGGGGGCCGCGCGCACAATCACGCAGGTTTTTGCCTAAGATGTTGCGGCGCGCGTGATCTCGGCTGGTGTCAGGCCATATCGGGGCGCGAAATGCTGGCGTGCGGCCACCAGCCGCGCATCATCGGGGCGCATGCCAAGGGTGCGGATAAATTCAATTCTTTGCTGCGATTTCAGCGTCTCGCGGTCAATCGCGGTGCCCATCAGGCGGTCAATGACCTCGCCGCCCGGTGATACATGAAACCAGCGCGAAAAATCGCGGAAATGGTGCTGGTTGTGCAGGGTGGTGACGTGCCGTTCCACCCGCGTTTTCGCCACGGTCAGGTGCGCGGTCATATGAAACCATTCATAGCCCAGAAAGGTGGCGATGCCGCCAACCGGCACAATCGCCACCGCGACGGGCAGCGCATAGGCGGGGGTGATAAGGTGCAGCGCACCCCAAACCACCGCAAAACTGGTACAAAGCACCGGCAGCGCCACCCAGACTGGCACAAAGAACAGCCGCTGATTGGTCGGGAAATCATGGTGGCCGTAATGGGCCTGATACAGCAGGTTGAACGCCCATTGCTGCCGGGGCGGGGGCAAGTGGAAGATGTAGCGATGCAGCGAATATTCATTCAGCATCTGCGCCGGGATGCCCAGAATTACCAAACCCCAGGCCCATAGCGGGCCGTGCAGCGCCAACCACAGGGCCGCTGCCAGCATCACCGCGCTCATCACCCGGACAGACCAGTGTTGATACATAATCTGCAGCCGTTCCATCGCGCCCCCTTTTTCGCGAAATCTTGCCTGATTGTCCGCGCCTTGTCGCGGGTTACGTTGCGCCAAACTCTTGGGCATGCCCCCTTTGCGCCTTGGCATTCTTCACGCTACACAGATGCAAAGCAGCAAAAGGATCGTGCATATGGCTGAGTTACCGGGAATCGTCGTCACTGGGGCCTCGGGCCGTATGGGGCAGATGTTGGTGCGCGGTGTCACGGCATCCGGCAAGGCGCGGCTGGTCGGCTGTGTAGAGCGGCCCGGCCATGACTGGGTGGGCCGTGATATTGGCGAATGTATGGGCGGTGCTGCGCTGGGCGTGGTTGTGACCGATGACCCGCTTGAAGTGTTCGCCGTGGCGCAGGCGGTGATTGATTTTACGGCCCCTGCCGCAACGGTGGAATTTGCGGCCCTCGCGGCCCAGGCCCGTCTGGTGCATGTGATCGGCACCACGGGGATGGAACCCGAACACATCGCCAAACTCGCCCCCGCCGCGCGCCATGCTGTGATCGTGCGGGCGGGGAATATGTCGCTGGGGGTGAACCTGCTGACGCGGCTGACCCAAAAGGTCGCCGCAGCGCTGGACGAAGATTGGGATATCGAAGTGGTCGAGGCGCATCACCGCATGAAGGTTGACGCGCCCTCGGGTACCGCCCTGATGCTGGGTGAGGCGGCAGCCGCAGGCCGGGGTGTGGCGCTGGACCATGTGCGCGATTCTGGGCGTGATGGCATCACAGGTGCGCGCAAGCGCGGCGATATCGGCTTTGCCGCCATTCGCGGTGGCGATGTGGTGGGCGAACATGATGTGATCTTTGCTGCGGATGGCGAGCGTATCGTGCTGCGCCACCTTGCCACCGATCGCGGCATCTTTGCGCGTGGGGCGCTGCGGGCGGCGCTTTGGGGTATTGGCCAAAAGCCGGGCGAATATGACATGATGGATGTTTTGGGGCTGTAAGCCGCTATAAAAACCGCCGAAACGCGTCGGACGCCTCAAGAAAACCCTGCTCGACCAAGGCCTGTGGCCCTGTATATACTTGCGATTGCGCGGGGGTGATGGTGAAAGCGTCACCATCCGTGGCGGCCGCCAATCGCTTGGCATCCTCGGCATGGTCCCATGTGCCTGCGGCCACGGATGCCCGGTCACGGGCCAGATAATCGCCCGCCAGCTTGTAATGGCGCAGCAGCCCGGTCACATCGGCCACCTTCACCCCGCTGGTGCCATGCGGATGGGTCATCAGCTGCGCGCCGGGCAGGTTGCGAACCAGCGAGTGTTTTGACAAAAAGCAATCCTCGCCAAACACCTCGCGCCGCAAGCCGCCGATTTTCAGCGCGACAGCGCCTTGATTGCTGCGCAAGAACCAGTTGAACCCGATTTGGGCGCGGTCATGGTAGGGAACCGATGTCACCTGCCCCAGACTGTAGCGATTGGCCTGCGTCACGACCTTGGGGTAATCCCACAGTTTGCTTTCGCCATAGGGGCCCGGTGCAAACAGATCAAGCATCTGCGCAACCATTGCGGTGAACCCCTGGCCATTCAGATAGGTCAACAATTGCGGCAAAGCGGCGCCCAGCGGCGTCTCGAACATTTCATCCGCATCGACAAACAGCACCCAGCCGCCACGCAAGACCTGACGTGCAGCATGTGTTCGCAACAGCACCTCATAGCGCTTGGCGGGTAGCCTGTTGCGGATCACGGTTACGCCGCCAAAGGTTTTGGCAATGGCGACAGTGTCATCACTGGACCCGTTGTCAACGATCACGATATGGCGCACGCCAAGCGCTTGGTGATGTGCGATAAAAGGGGCGATGAAATAGGCGGCATCTTTCATCAGTGATACCACGGCCACCTCATCCGCGGTCAGTTCCACTTGCGTTGGGCCGTATAGCACGCGGTTGCCACGCGCTACCGCCCGCCGCGCCGCAAAACCCCGCCACCGCCGCCCAATTCCTGCCCAGATACGCCTGATCACTGGCAACCCCTACTGTGTCGTCGTGCCAGATGACAGGGCAAGCGCGGCAATGGCAAGAGCCTGCAAGCCAGATGTGAAACGCCAAAAGCCATGCAGTGCAAGGCTGCGCCAGATCAAAGCTGTGCCAACAAATCTGTATGCCGCGCAATAAAGGCTGCACGCACCTGCACGGGTGGCCTTAGCTGAATTGCCAGACCGCGGATCTGCTGCGGCGCTTGCTTGCCAAAGAATTTATCCGCCTCGGCTTCGGTAAAGCCTGCGATATGCACCGCCTCCAGCCATGCCGAAACATGATCTGCCGATTTTATCGCCTTCTTGATCACGGCAGGCAGAACCGCAGGCAGGCCAAAGCGGATGTGAATGGCCGCCGTCAAGCGATCATCCAGCGCGCCGTAACCCGGCCCAACGGCTGCCTTTACGGGGCTGATCATATCGCCGATCACATATTCCGGCGCATCATGCAAAAGGGCGGCCAATTGCCAGCGAGGGGCCTCACCGGGGTTGGTCTTGCGAAAAATCTCTTCGACCAGCAGGGAATGTTCGGCCACCGAATAGGGCCAATCGCCAAATGTCTGCCCATTCCAGCGGGCAACAAAGGCTAACCCATGGGCGATATCTTCGATCTCTATATCCACGGGGGTCGGGTCCAACAGGTCCAGTCGCCGCCCCGACAGCATTCTTTGCCACGCCCTTGGTTGCTTCACACCCGTTTCCCTCTGCATCGGTCAAGCCGATTTTCCCTGACATTGCTCCGATCAAGATACAATGCTATCTGACCCACAATTGAATAATTGCCAAGGAGTACGGCTTATGCCGAAGGATTATATCGTCAAGGATATCGCGCTGGCCGAATTTGGGCGCAAGGAATTGAACATTGCGGAAACCGAAATGCCGGGGCTGATGGCCTTGCGGACAGAGTTTGGCACATCCAAGCCACTGAAGGGCGCGCGGATTGTCGGATCGCTGCATATGACGATTCAGACTGCGGTATTGATCGAAACGCTGGTGGATCTGGGTGCCGATGTGCGCTGGGCATCTTGCAACATCTTTTCAACCCAGGACCATGCCGCAGCAGCGATTGCGGCAGGCGGCACCCCGGTTTTTGCCATCAAGGGCCAAACGCTGGTTGAGCATTGGGATTACCTTGATCGCTCGTTCATGTTCCCCGAAGGTGCGAACATGATCCTGGATGATGGCGGCGATGCGACTTTGTACGTCCTTTTGGGCGCGCGCGTTGAGGCGGGCGAAACCAACCTGATCGACGTTCCCACATCAGAAGAAGAAGAAGCGATTTTTGCACAGATCAAAAAGCGTATGGCCGCGACGCCCGGCTGGTTCACCAAAACCCGTGATGCAATCAAGGGCGTTTCCGAAGAAACCACAACCGGCGTACATCGGCTTTATGATCTGCATAAAAAGGGGCAACTGCCCTTTCCTGCGATCAACGTGAACGACAGTGTTACCAAGTCGAAATTCGACAATAAATACGGCTGCAAGGAATTGCTGGTTGACGGTATTCGCCGCGCAACCGATACGATGATGGCCGGTAAGGTTGCCGTGGTTTGTGGCTATGGCGATGTTGGCAAAGGCTCGGCCGCATCCTTGCAAGGCGCTGGCGCGCGGGTAAAAGTGACCGAGGTAGACCCGATTTGTGCGCTGCAAGCGGCAATGGACGGGTTCGAAGTTGTGCTGCTGGAAGATGTGGTCGGTTCCGCCGATATCTTCATCACCACCACCGGCAACAGGGATGTGATCCGCATCGAGCATATGCGCGCGATGAAAGATATGGCCATCGTCGGCAATATCGGCCATTTCGACAATGAAATTCAGGTCGCCGCGCTGAAAAACCACAAATGGACCAATATCAAAGAGCAGGTTGACATGATTGAGATGCCTTCGGGCAACCGCTTGATCTTGCTGTCTGAAGGCCGTTTGTTGAACCTTGGCAACGCTACGGGCCACCCGTCTTTTGTGATGTCGGCATCCTTTACCAATCAGGTTCTGGCGCAGATTGAATTGTGGACCAAAGGCGAAGATTATGCGCCCGGCGTCTATATTTTGCCCAAGTATCTGGATGAAAAAGTCGCCCGTCTGCATCTGGGCCGCATTGGCGTAAAACTGACCGAGCTGCGCAAAGAGCAAGCCGATTATATCGGCGTGCCGGTTGAAGGCCCGTTCAAGCCCGAGCATTATCGCTACTAAGCGGTCAATCGGTTTGCCAAAAAATCGGCCCGGCACCCTGCGCCGGGCCTTTTTCATTTTTCAAAACCCAAACAGATCGGCGTTGCTTTGCGCAGAGGCAAAAGCTGCGCAACTTTTCCCTTTGTTTGATTGGGGCATTACGCCTAATGTTTCACAAGTGCCCGGCGTTTGTAGGGCTTATGATGAAATATAACCAAAACGGAGCGACTGAAGATGAGCAAGAGAGACGATCTGATCGCAAAATACGCCGACGACCTGCGCAACAAATGCGGGATGGAGCCGGACATGGCGCTGTTGACCAAGGTAACGATTGGATGCGGCCCTGCGATCTATAACGCCGACAGCTCTACCGTTGCGGGCAGCGACCCTACGGAACTGGAAACCGTAAAGAAAAACTTTCTGATGAAGAAACTTGGCCTTGCGGATAGCCCGGCCTTGATGGAGGGCATTGACGCCGTCATCAACACCTATGGCAAGTCGGAGCGGAGCAAGTATCGCGCGGTGGTCTATTATATGCTGGCAAAGCATTTCAACAAGGAATCCGTTTACGCCTGAGGGGTGTCGAAACACCAGCCAAAACGCCCGCCAAGCAATTGCGCGGGCGTTTTGGTTAGCAGAGTGCTGATAAAACGCCATGCGTGTTGCATCAATTTTTTATAGTTTGGCTTTTGCACCAACCCCGCGAATACGCTACAGATAAACCCATAGGGCAGTATGCCCGGGACCTTTCAATCAGAACACGTGTGGTGCTAGGGAGCGCGTGGGTAGGAAGGAGGGTCCTGATGGGGTCGGGGCCCTCCTGTTTTCCGGCTTGGTTCTGCCCGCCGTGATCACCCGCCCTTGTTTTGCATGCCGTAGACTCGGCGTTTCATGGCGGCCCAAAGCGGGGTCTGGCTGACAAAAATCAAGATCACGCTGACAAACAGCATCAGCGACAACGGGCTGGTCACAACGCCTTCCATAAACTTCGGCAGGCTTTCGCGGACAGAAATGATCGCCCGCCGCCAGTTGTCATCCAGTAACCGCGACAAGATCACACCCAGAATGACTGGCCCCAGCGGGTAATCATACAGCTTCATGAAATAGCCAAAGACGCCAAAACCAAGCATCCAATAGACATCGGTGATAGAGGTATTGACGGCATAAGCCCCGACAATCGACAGCAGGAAGATAAGCGGAATCAGAATTGCGCGCGGCATTTCAACGATCCTGGTAAAGACACGAACGCCGGTCAGGCCAAAGATCAGCATGAAGAAATTGGCCATGACCAACGCGCCGACGATAAACCAGAACATATCGGGTTTGTCGATCATCAGCATCGGGCCGGGGTTCAACCCGTGAACATATAGCGCCCCGATCATGATCGCCGTTACCGCATCGCCGGGAATACCCAGCGTCATCATTGGAATGAACGCCCCCCCCACGGCGGCGTTATTTGCGGTTTCGGGCGCAATCAGCCCTTCCATCGCGCCCTCGCCAAACGGCACCTCGGGGTTTTTGGTAATTCGCTTGGCGTGGTCATAGGCCATCAGGGCCGCAATATCGCCCCCCGTACCGGGCAACGCCCCGATAATCACCCCGATGGATGAAGTTTGCAGGCTAAGCGGCAGGTGTTTGCGAATACTGGCCCATGACGGAACAATCCGCCCGATCTTTTGCTTGATCGCGGGTGTGTCGATATGGTGCAATTGCGTCAGCGCCTCGGACACGCCAAAAAGCCCGATCATCACCGCGATGAACGAAACCCCTTGCCGCAGCAATGGAATGTCAAAGGTGAAACGCTCGGTAAAGGTCAGCGGGTCCATACCCACCGAACCAATCCCGATGCCCAAAGCGCCTGCAAAAATCCCTTTGGTCAGGCTGCCATTGGAAAGTGAGCCAACCAGCAAAATGCCCAGTAGCGCCAGCAGCATGTAATCGCGCGGCTGAAAGCGCAGCGCAAAGCCGGCAACCAGCGGGGCGGCGGCGGCAAGCACCGCGATCCCGATCAGCCCGCCAAAGAAGGACATTACGGTCGTCACCCCGATCGCCACGCCCGCCTCGCCCTTTTGCGCCATCGGATAGCCATCAAGCGCCGTGGCAATCGCCGAAGGTGCGCCGGGAATGTTCAGCAAAATCGCGGTGCGCGACCCACCATAAACCCCGCCCATATAGATGCCGATCATCAACGAAATCGCGGGGTATACATCCCATGAAAACGTGAATGAGATCAGGATAGAGACTGCCATCGTCACCGACAGCCCCGGAATTGCACCGATATAAATACCCGCAAACGTACCAAGCGCCACAAGTGCCAGCAGCTCAGGTTGGGTCAGCACAGTGCTGAACGCGCTAAAGGCTTCCCACATCCTAAGGCGCCCCGCCAAACAGCGCGCGCAGCCAGGCCAGCAGCGCGCCTTCGGGCACAATTCCCACGGGCATCAGGACTGTGAACACGATGCGGAAGGTCAGATAGATGATCAGCAGCGAAAACAGCCCGGTTGCAATGCTGAACGCCCAGCCTTGTTTGCCCAAAATCTGGATCGAAACTATCAGGAACAGGGCCGAAACCGGCAAAAATCCCAGCGGTTTCAACAGCAGGGCATAGGCAAGCAGCATCGCCATCATCACCAGAACCAAGGGCGGTAAAACCTGCTGCCAAAAGAGGCCCCTTGGCGCAGCGCGCTGCCGCACTGTCTGGCCAAGCACGAGGCCTGCGGTAATGACCATCACGAATGTTGTGGCCATCGGTATACCCCCGGGCGCGCTCAACGCCTCAAACCCGGAAATGCCGTAAGCACTATAGAGCAGAAACACGCTGAGCCCGGTCAGGAAGATCGCAAACAGCAATTCTCCGGGGCGGCGCTGTTTGGGCGATTGCATGCGGATCTCCTGATATGGGTTGGCCCGTGCGCGAAGGTGGTCGCGTTGGCGGGGCCGTATTTGGCCCCGCCCCAAAGCCCGATCAGGGGCGCGCGATGCCAAAATCTTCGGGCGACTTTTTGGTCAGCCCGGCATCTTGCATCAGCCATGTGGTCGTTTGCTGCCATTTGGTCAGAAACGCCTGGGCCTCGGCCCCCGAAATTCCCATCATCGTATAGCCGCGCCCTGTCATCTGCTGAACGAAATCTGGTGTTTTGGCAGCTTCGGCATAGGCGGCCGACAGTTTGGCAACCACATCATCGGGCGTGCCATTCTTGACGAACACACCAAAAAACGGCCCCCAGGGCAGCATGGGTTCAAATTCCGGGTTGGTAGAGGTGATGGTCGCGATGTCTGGTGCAGATGTCGCGGGGGCAACATCAAACAGCGCCAGCGGCTTCATTGTGCCGGCGCGGATGCCTTCTATCGCAAGGCCCAAAACGACAGGCATCACATCAATCGCACCGCCTTGCAGGGCTGTCAGTGCCGGGCCGTCGCCATCATAGGGTACAAAAATCACTGGCAAATCAGTGGTCGACTTGATCATCGCGGTCACAACCGACGGCAAGCCGCCGGGGCCGGTAGAGCCAAAGCGCACGGTGTCGGGATTGGCTTTGATATAGTCGAGCATTTCCGGGTAGGTGTTGTAGGGCGCATCCTTGCCGGCAACCAGCAACGGGGTGCCGCGTGCCAGCAAAGTGATCGCGGTGAAATCGCTGTAATCCTTGTCACCAAGGCCCATGACCTTGTAAAGCAACGGGTTTTCGGCGCCCATCAGCAATGTATAGCCATCCCCCTCGGCCTCGGCCACATGGTTCAGCGCAATCGCACCAACGCCGCCCGTCATGTTTTGCATGACGACCGAACCGCCAAGCAGCCCTTCGGCATATGGCGTGACCGAGCGCATGACAGTATCGGTAGAGCCGCCTGCACCCCATTGAATGATGCCTTGAATTTCCTTTTCCGGATATTCGGCAACTGCCATCCCCGCCGACAGGCCAAGCGCGATCACGGCGCTGATGAGTTTACGAGACATTCCTGTCCTCCCCTTTGTGTTTATTCTCTGCCAAGTCTTGCTTCCCTTGCAAGTCGCCCGTGTAAAATGGTCAGGTTGAAAGGCTTGTCAAGCATGAGATATGGTTTGGCCGCAAGGGTTTGCTTTCCGGCCTGTGGCCCGTTTGGCTGGGTGCCCGTGCGCCGCCGCGGTTACGCAACCAGCCAATACCCCCATGGCAGCCTTTGCTTGCCAGAACGCGTTCGGGGCCTTGGCTGAATGCGATCATGTGCAATACACCCTAAGTCGTCAGGCCACCCATGCGCCGCACGATCTGCCATTCCTCGGGTGTAACGGGCTGCACTGAAAGCCGCATGTTCTTTATCAGCGCCATGTTTTCCAAACCCGGTTGCTTTTTGCAATCATCCAGCGTGACGGGCTGCAACAGCGGCTCTACCGCCTTTATCATCACACAGTCCCAGCGCGGATCATCAGTGGTGCTGTCAGGCGCGCTGGTCCGGCACACCTCTACTATCCCCACGATTTCCTTGCCGATGTTGGAATGGTAGAAAAACCCAAGATCACCGCGCTTCATCGCGCGCATGTTGTTGCGGGCCTGATAGTTTCGTACCCCGCTCCATTCTTCGCCCGCGCAGCCTTTGGCCAGCTGATGATCCCAGCCCCAGACATCGGGTTCCGATTTGAACAGCCAATAGGCCATCAGCCCACAACCTTTTTCCATTCCGAAAGGGTGACCGAGGCAAATAACCCGGCCAATGCATAGGGGTCTGCCGCTGCCCAATCCTGTGCGTGTTGCAGCGTATCTACATCAAGCACGACCAGCGATCCGTTCATCTCGCCCTCTGGGGTCAGCAACGGGCCGGCCATTTCAACCACGCCAGTACTGTTTATATAGGCCAGATGGGCCGCGCGATTGTCTTTGCGCAATTGCAGGGCACCGGGTTTATCATGGCAGAAAAGAGCGACGCGCATCAAGGTTTACTCCTGTTTCAAAGGCCGGGACATGAGGGCGCGGATAGCATCCTCAAGCGTGATCTTGTGTTGGGTCAGGCCCGCAACCATCTGCGTTACCGGCATGTCTATCCCCTGTTTGCGCGCCAGTGTAGCCACGGCTGCGGCTGTCGCAACCCCTTCAACCGTCATCGCGGGGTCAAACGCGGCCCCCGCGCCCAGCGCTGTACCAAAGCGGTAGTTGCGCGACTGATCCGAGGTGCAGGTCAGCACCAGATCGCCAAAGCCTGACAGCCCGCTCAGGGTTTCCGATCTTGCGCCAAGGTGCAAGGCAAGCCGTGTCAGTTCGGCAAAGCCACGGGTCATCAGGGCGGCGCGTGCGCTTTCACCCAGCTGCGCACCCATCACTATGCCCGCCGCAATGGCGATCACATTCTTCACCGCACCGCCAAATTCGGCGCCTGTTACATCGGTTGTGCGGTACAGGCGCAAGACCTCGGTCGAAAGCTGGTGTTGCAGCGCCTCGCCCGCTGTCGCATCGGCGCAGGCAAGCGTCAGCGCGGTGGGCAAGCCCCTGGCGATGTCAGACGCAAAGCTTGGCCCTGTCAGAATGGCCGCCGTTGCGCCAGGGCAATGTGCGATGATAACCCCTGTCGGGCCCAGCCCCGTGGTCAGGTCCACCCCCTTGCAGCAAGCCACCAGCCTTTGGCCCTGAAACAATCCGGCATGATCTGCCAAAAACCGGCCCATTGCCTGCGCGGGCAGGGCCAGCAGCACGGTGCTTGCCTGTGCCACTTCGGCCACGTCTTTGGCCACTGTTACCAAAGCGGGCAGTTCAGCCCCCGGCAGGCGTGCGATGTTCCGCCCGGTCTGCCCCCGGCCCCACAGCATAACCGGCCCCTTGGCCGCCAAACTTATCGCCAAAGCGCCGCCAAACGCGCCGGCGCCAATTATCCCGATCATAGCTTTGCCCCCTTTTTGCCATAGCCAAGCAGGGCAGGGCTGGTTTGGTCAAGCGGCCAACGGGGGCGGGCTGACAAGGTCAAATCGTCATACTCACCCATACGGAACCGTTCGATCCCGGCCCAGGCAATCATCGCTGCGTTATCGGTGCACAGGGAAAGAGGCGGGGCAATAAACTGCACCCCTGTTTCGGTGCAAACAGTCTCTAACGCTGCACGAATGGCTTGGTTCGCGGCCACGCCACCCGCCACAGCCAGCGTCGCAACGGGCGCAATCGCCAAGGCGCGGCGGGTCTTTTCGGCGATCACATCGACCACAGCCGCCTGAAACCCGGCACATAGGTCGGCGCGGTCTGTCCGGGTCAATCCACCCTTTTGCGCGATCACCTTGTCGCGCGCGCGCAGCAATGCGGTCTTCAGGCCCGAGAATGACATGTCACAGCCGGGCCGGTCCAGTAGCGGCCGCGGCAAGGCAAAGCGCCTGGGGTCGCCCTTGCGCGCCTCTGCCTCGACATTGGGGCCGCCGGGTTGCGGCAGGCCCAGCACCTTGGCCACTTTATCAAAGGCCTCGCCCGGCGCATCGTCAATAGAGCCGCCCAGCCGTGTAAAGCTGTCTGGCCCATCAACGCGCAAATATTGGCAATGCCCCCCCGAGACCAAAAGCATCAGGTAAGGAAAATCCAGGCCATCGGTCAGGCGTGGGGTCAGCGCATGGCCTGCCAGGTGGTTCACCCCGATCAACGGCAGCCCCGTGGCAGCCGAAAGCCCCTTGCCGCACATCACGCCCGCCAACACGCCCCCGATCAACCCCGGCCCTGCGGTCACCGCGATTCCATCCAGATCACCAAACCCCAGACCCGCAGCCATCATGGCCTGCGCCACGCACCCATCGATTCGTTCTGCATGCGCGCGCGCGGCGATTTCGGGCACCACACCACCAAAGGCCGCGTGCAGGCTGGTCTGGCCTTCAACGACAGCGCCAAGAATTTGCCGTCCTTCCGGCCCATCGCGCACGACGGCGGCGGCTGTGTCATCACAACTGCTTTCAATGCCAAGAAGGGTAATGGTTTGTCGCATGTCAGGCCCGTTGCCAGAGGGTTTTATTGCAGGTAACACCTGCACCATGGCCATACAATCCCGCCGACCCGCCTTTCTGCTTACGCGCCCTGCTGCACAGAGCCACCGTTTTGCCACGAGTTTGCGGCAGCGGTTCGGAAATGACATCGCGATTACCATCAGCCCCCTGATTGCGCCAAGCTTTATAGCGTCGCCTTTGCCCGCCGGGCCTGTTGAGGCGCTTATCTTCACCTCGGAAACGGGTGTGGCGGCCTATATGGCCCATGCGATGCGGCCAGATACCTTGCCAAAGCGCGCGTATTGTGTGGGAAACCGTACCGCCAAAGCCGCTGCACTGGCCGGGTTAGAGCCGATTTCAGCCGATGGTGATGCTGTGGCGCTGATTGCGTTGATCTGCGCGCAACGCCCTTCGGGGCGCTTGTTGCATATTTGCGGTGAACAAACGCGCGGGGCGGTCGCAGAGGTGTTGACCAAGGCTGGAATACCTGCAGAGGCCTGTATCTTGTACCGTCAGGCCGAACAGCCGCTGACCAAGCCCGCCATTGCCTTGCTGCAGGGTAAAACCCCGGTGTTGGCCCCCTTGTTTTCGCCGCGCAGTGCCACGCTGTTTCGCAAGCAGGTATCCAGCCTTGGCCCCTTGGCCCCGCTGATCTGCGTCGTTCTCAGCAAGGCGGTGGGCGACACATTGTCCGGGTTGGAGATTGCAAAGCTGTGGTATGCAGACAGGCCAACCGCCGAGTCGCTGCTGGCTGCGATCGAGGGTTTTTATCCTCCGGCCTGAATGGCCCAAGGCCGGCGGCCAAAGGTAGATGACTTGAGCCTGCGGCCCAGTCGGTCTAGATTAAAAAAAATCCCCGGTCGTTTGGGGTGTGGAAATGGAGGCGCAGTGATGGCTATCCCAAAGACTCCGCGAAAACGCGCGGATAAACCAGACGGGGGCAAGCCCGCTGACGCAGCAAAAGCGGTGATTGATCCTGCCGCACCCAAGATCAGTTCAGATACGGGTGAGTATGTGGTCGTGCCCGCTGCGCAAAGACCCGCGCAAGAACCGGGTTTGAAATTGGATAAAGCTGCCGAAGCCGCCAGCGCCGCTTCTGCGCCCGATGCGCTGTTGGATAAGGCTGTAGAGACAGCGGTTGAGCAAGCCGTTGTTCCGGGCGATTCCAGCATCCAACCCGCCCCCGATCTATCTACCCCCGATCTATCTACCCCCGATCTATCTACCCCCGATCTGCCTACCCCCGATCTGCCTACCAACGCCGAGCCCGGCTCTGGGCGGCCCCCGCAAGAGCCCGCGAAACAGGCTAAGCGCCCGCAGGCCGATGCGCCTGCGGCTTTACCCAGTTCTGCGCCAAGCGTCATCAAGTCCGGCCCGGGCTTTGTGCCCTTGGTGTTGGGTGGTGTTGTGGCTGCGGGATTGGGCTTTGGCTTGGCGCGTTATGTTGTGCCCGAAGGTTGGCCAGTGCCGGGGGCTACCCCGCTGCAAGCGCAGCTAAGCCAACAGGGCGATGAGATTGCAGCCCTGCGCGCTGAAATACTGGCCTTGCCCAAGGAAAACGATACCGCGGCGCTGCAAGACGCGCTTGCCAGTGTTCAGGCCGCAGCCGCGACTGCGCTTGAAACTGCCGAGGCCGCGAAACTTGCAGCGGCCAATATCCCCGACGCAGTGGCAAACCAAGATCTGACGCCGCGCCTTGCCGCCCTTGAAGATCGTGTTGCCGCTGTTGAGGCCCAGCCAAGCGCGGGGGCAGCAGTTGACCCTGCCGTTATCACACGGTTGAACGCCGAGATTGACGCCTTGCGTGCAGGGCTGGAGGCGCAAAAAATTGCCTCTGAAAATCTTGTGTTCAAGGCCGAAGCTGTGCGCGCTGATGCGGTCGAACAGGCGGAATCGGTGCTGTTGCAAGCGGCGCTGACCAAGGTAGAGGCGGCCATGCAAAACGGCGCAACCTTTGCCGAGCCTTTGGCGATGCTGGCAAATGCCGGTGTGGTGGTGCCCGCGGTTCTGACCCAGACGGCGGAAAGCGGCGTGCCAACCATTGCAGCCCTGACCCAAGAATTTGATGCCCCCGCCCGCATTGCGCTGCAAAAGGGCTTGCGTGGTAATATGGGCAGCACCTGGTCTGACAGATTCGGCTCTTTCCTGCGCAGCCAAACCGGCGCGCGGTCGCTGACGCCCAAGGAAGGCGACGACCCCGACGCGGTTCTGTCGCGGGCCAATGCAGCCGTTGCAAAAGGCGATCTGCAAACCGCCCTGACCGAAATCGCCACCCTGCCCGAAACGGCGCAAGCGGCGCTTTCGGCATGGGGTGAACAGGCTAAACTGCGTCTTGACGCACAGGCAGCGACTGTCGAATTGGCGACAGCGTTGAGCGAAAGGTAACCCACTGGAATGATTTGGTCGCTCATCAAGGTTTTGCTGTTTGTCGCCGCGATTGCGGGCCTCACCTATGGGGCGGGGGTGCTGATGGATACCGGCGGCGGTATTCGCATCGACATGCTCGGGATGGAATATACGTTGAAGCCGTTGGCAGCCGCCATTACGCTGCTTTTGTTGCTGGCGGGGCTGTGGCTGCTGCTGAAACTGGTGGGGCTGCTGGTTGCGGTGCTACGGTTTCTGAATGGCGATGAAACCGCGATTTCGCGCTACTTCGACCGCAACCGTGAACGCAAGGGCTATCAGGCGCTGACGGATGGGTTGATGGCGCTGGCCTCGGGTGAGGGGCGCGTTGCGCTGTCGCGGGCCACCAAGGCCGACAAGCTGCTGGACCGGCCAGAGCTGACAACGCTGCTGATCGCGCAAGCCGCCGAGATGTCGGGCGATACAAAACGCGCGTCCGAGGCGTATAAGCTGCTGCTGGACGACAACAAATCCCGCTTTGTGGGTGTGCGTGGCCTGATGCGCCAAAAGATGGCCGAGGGCGATACGGCGACCGCGTTGAAACTGGCCGAAAAAGCCTTTGCGCTAAAGCCCAAGCATGGCGAGATTTAAGAAACCTTGCTGGGCCTGCAAACCGGGCAGGGCGATTGGAAGGGTGCGCGGGTCACGCTGGGTGCCAAGCTTAAATCTGGCGCCTTGCCAAAGGATGTGTTCCGCCGCCGTGATGCCGTTCTTGCCCTGCAAGAAGCCAGCGGTGTGATCGACGAATTTGCCAGCATCGAGGCGCGTGAGGCCGCGATAGAGGCAAACCGCCTGTCACCCGATCTGATCCCGGCTGCGGTTCTGGCCGCCCGCAGCTATATTTCCAGAGGCGATGCGCGCAATGCGACCAAAGTGCTTAGAAAGGCGTGGTCTGTGCAGCCGCACCCCGATCTTGCCGCCGCCTTTGCGGAAATTGCGCCGAATGAAAGCGTAACCGACCGGTTGAAACGCTTTCGCGTGCTGACAAAGCTCAGCCCTGATCATATCGAAACCCGCTTGCTTTTGGCCGAGCTGAACATCACGGCTGAGGAATTTCCGGCAGCCCGCCGCGCCTTGGGTGATCTGGCAACCAGCCACCCGAATGCCCGCACCCTGGCCATAATGGCGGCAGTGGAGCGTGGGGAGGGCGCCGATGACGCTGTGATCCGTGGCTGGCTTGCCCGCGCGCTGACGGCCCCGCGTGGGCCGCAATGGTGCTGCGACAAATGTCAGGCGATCCATTCGCAATGGGTGCCCATCTGTGAAAACTGCGCTGGCTTTGACACCTTGTCATGGCGCGAGCCCGCCGATGCCTCTGGCCCCAGCGCAACCGGCAGCGAACTCTTGCCGCTTATCATTGGCAAACCTGAACAGCCTGTAATCACAAGGGATGATGGCGCGGATGATGGCGCGGAAGATGCCGAGATCGTCTTGGACGACCAAGGCGACAAAGCCGAAAAATAGCGACGCCGCCCCTTGCTTTTTCGCGGTTCAGGCCTGCTGTCTTACGGTCAGGGCTGCGGCAAGGGGCTGATTGACCCAGACTTTAAAACGCTTTAACGCGGGCTGCGTTTGGCCAGGATGCGCTGCAAGGTGCGGCGGTGCATGTTCAGGCGGCGCGCGGTTTCCGACACGTTACGATCACACATTTCATACACGCGTTGAATGTGTTCCCAGCGCACCCGATCCGCCGACATCGGGTTTTCGGGTGGTTCAGGCAGGGTATCGCCGCGCGACAATAGCGCATTTGTTACCTCATTCGCATCGGCTGGCTTGGACAAGTAGTCGGTTGCGCCGATTTTTACCGCCGCTACGGCCGTAGCAATGGCCCCGTAGCCGGTTAAAACCACAATCCGGCTGTCGGGCCGCCGTTCGCGCAGCACCTCTACCACATCCAGGCCATTGCCATCCTCCAGCCGCAGGTCAACCACCGCATAGGCTGGCGGGCGCGCTTGGGCGATGGCCTTGCCCATGGCCACGGTTTCGGCGGTTTCAACCAGAAAACCGCGCTTTTCCATGGCCCGTGCAAGACGTTTCAAAAACGGCTCATCATCATCGACCAAAAGCAGCGAGCGATCTGTCCCAATTTCTGCACTTAGATCTTCGGACATCTCAATCCCTTCATTTTCATTTGCGCTCAGTCGACCAGTCTTGGGCCAAGAATTAGCTTGCGTTGATAAAGCAGGCAACGGTTTGGGCCATTTCATCCGGGGTGGCCTCGCGTTTGAAGAAATCCATAAAGCCAACTTCGGGCATCATCAAATAGGTAAAGGTCGAGTGATCGACCAGATAGTATTCGTCACCCGAGTCCTGCTTTTTGAAATAGGTTTTATACGCCTTTGACGCGGCCTTTACCTGATCTTCGCTGCCGGTCAGCCCGATCATCTTGGGGTGCATGACAGAAGTGAATTCGGCCATTACCTCGGGCGTATCCCGCGCGGGGTCGATGGAAATGAAGACTGGGGTCACGTCGAGGCCCATTTCTTCCAAAATATCCACGGCCTCGGCGTTGCGGGCGCTATCGAGGGGGCAGACGTCGGGGCAGAATGTATAGCCGAAATAGACCAGCGTTGGTTTCGTGATCACGTCCTTGTCGGTGACGGTTTCACCCTTTTGGTTGACCAGCGTGAAAGGCCCGCCAATCGAGCCACCCGCAACCTGGCCACCACGGCACTGGTCAAACTTGTCACCGCCTTGATTGCTATAGACCCAATAGGCGGACCCGCCCAAAACTGCGGCCACTACAGCAACGGCAACCCCGGCATAAATCTTGATCATCTGCGTACCCTATACTCGCAATCTGTTCCTGTGGCTGGCTTTCATGGTTTACATTGAAACCCCGGCTGCCGCCTCTTATCACTGGAGATAGTCTTTTTCTGCTTGCGGGGCAATGCAATGATAAAACCGGAGCTAAAACGGGGCGGAGGCCTTGTTTTCCGCTCTGCCGGGCAGAACAGGCTGCGATTGCGCACCCTGATCGTCTTGCGTTGGATGGCAATTGCGGGGCAGCTTGCGGCGATTTCGGTGGCGCAATTCTACTTTGGGCTACGATTGCCCTTGGGGCTTTGCTATCTTGTGGTCGGTGCCTCGGTGATAGCCAACCTTGTGTCTGCGTTTGTTTTTCCGAAAAATCGGCGGCTGTCGGACGTTGAGGCGATGTTGGTTCTGCTGTTCGATCTGGCGCAATTATCGTTCCTGCTATATCTGACGGGGGGCTTGTCGAACCCGTTCGCGTTGCTGATCATTGCGCCGGTGATCATTTCGGCCTCGGCGCTGCAATCGCGCACAACTGTTGTTTTGGGCTTGATGGCGATCTGGTTGATCAGCCTGACAATGATGTTCAATATACCGCTGCATTTTGCCGATGGGACGATTTTGTCGGGGCCACGGCTGTTGGAATTTGGATTCTGGCTGTCGATTGTGATCGGTATTCTGTTTCTGGGTCTATATTCGTACCGGGTTGCCTCAGAAATCCAGTCGATGTCAGAGGCATTGCTGGCGACGCAGATGGCACTGGCGCGGGAACAAAAGCTGACCGATCTGGGCGGCGTGGTAGCGGCGGCGGCGCATGAACTGGGGACCCCGCTGGCAACCATCAAGCTGGTCAGCGCCGAGCTGATCGAAGAGCTTTCCGCCAGCCCCGAACTGCGCGATGACGCCCAGTTGATCAAGGATCAGGCAGACCGTTGCCGCGATATCTTGCGCTCTATGGGCCGGGCCGGCAAAATGGATCTGCACCTGATGCGGGCGCCGGTGGGGGCGGTACTGCGCGATGCGGCTGAACCGCATGTCGGGCGCGGGAAAACCGTATTGTTCGATCTGCGACCGCTTTCGGACGGGCAGCCGCAACAGCCGACCATTCAGCGCAAACCCGAAATAATTCATGGGTTGCGCAACCTTATTCAGAATGCTGTGGACTTTGCCAAAGCCTCGGTCTGGGTTGATGCCGAATGGGGGGCCGAGGCGTTGACAATCCGGGTGGTTGATGACGGAGAGGGCTATTCAAACGACATCCTTGGCCGGATCGGTGACCCGTTTGTCAAACGCCGCAACGCAACCAAGAAACAAGATGTGCGGCCGGGGTATGAAGGTATGGGCTTGGGCCTGTTCATTGCCAAAACCCTGCTGGAACGGTCGGGCGCTGATGTGTCATTTGCCAATGGCTCTGACCCGTTCTTGACTACGGCAGAGCGCCCGGCCCGCTGCGGTGCCATTGTCGAGGTGGTTTGGCCCTTGGCAGAAATTATTGCGAAAGATCAAGGTGTTTTGGGTGAAAACACCCCGATTGAGGCCTGAGTCGCGCCGCCAATGCGCAGCTTGGCGGTTTGCGGTGACGGCTTGCAGGCCTGGCACCAAGGGCAAAACGGTTTCACATTGCTGAAATCTTGAAAAATGCAGCATTTTTTCATTTATTAACGTCCCATTAAGGGTATCTGCTTCAGGTTGTGTCCTGTGGTGAAAACTAATCTTGAGGGTAGCTTGTGGTATTCGATTATTCGCTTGCATTCGGTTTGGTTGTAACCGGCGTTTTTTCGGCCTTTCTGGGGCTTTTATTCCTGACATTGCTACAGCGAAAGTCGCAGCGTGAACCCGACAGCGTGTTTCTGGAGGCAAATGGAAATGCAGAATATCTGTTTGATGATAAAGTATTGATAGATATAACGCCAGTTGGACGAAACCTGCTTCCAAAGGCCTGTCAGACCAAGGCAACGGCATGGCCAGGGCTGATCAGCTATCTTGAACACCGCTTTCCCGGTGTTGCGGCGCGGCTGGAAACCCTGGCGCAGCACGGTGCGCTTACCATGGGCAGTGCCGATGATGCCGACAGTGCGCCTTTGTTGTTGCGCGCGGAAATGCGCGGCGGGTTGACTCGAATCAGTGTGTTGGATGTTGATGCGGCGGCGACAAAGACTGTACTTGATCCGTTGACGCGCCGCGCCATAAAGGATGAGCTGGAGCAGCTTCGCCGTGTGTCGTCCAATGCCCCGCTGCCGATCTGGCGTGAAACGGATGCGGGTGATGTGGTTTGGGCAAATGCCACCTATCTTGCCCTTGCCTCGGCCCGGCTGGTGGATGACGAAGATCTGACATGGCCGCTGCCCAAGCTGTTTACGCATGCTGCAGCCGCCGATACCATGCAGGGTGAGCGGAAAAAGCTTGTGGGCCCAGACACTGAAAAGCCGCAGTGGTTTGACCTGTTTGAATTCAGGGATGCCAAAGAGCGTCAATTTTATGCGCTGCCCGCCGATAGTACCGTCAAAGCCGAAGAGGGGCTGCGTGCCTTCATGCAAACCCTGACGAAAACCTTTGCCCATCTTTCCACCGGGCTGGCAATTTTTGACCAGGATCGCAAGCTGGCCTTGTTCAACCCCGCCTTGATTGATCTGACGGGATTACCGCCTGATTTTTTGACCAAGCGGCCAACCTTGCCGGGTTTCTTTGATGCTTTGCGGGCTGGGCTGATGATTCCGGAACCGCGCGATTACAAAAGCTGGCGCAACCAGATCACCGATATTGAAGAAGCTGCCGCATCGGGACTCTATGAAGAAACCTGGAGCCTTTCCAGCGGCCAGACATATCGTGTGACCGGCAGGCCGCATCCCAACGGTGCGCTTGCCCTTTCATTCGAGGATATTTCAAATGAGATGACCCAGACGCGCCGCTATCGGGCGGATCTGGAACTGGGGCAGGCGGTGATTGATGCGGTTGATGCGGCTATTGCCGTGTTTTCTGCGACGGGTATTCTGGTGATGTCAAATGCCGCCTACAGCCAGCTTTGGGGCCATGATCCAGCAGGCACATTGGGGGCAGATGGCGCGATTGCAAAGGTTTGCAATCATTGGCGCAGCGCCACCGCACCCTCAACATTGTGGGATAGGGTCGAGGATTTCTCGGCGGCGATGAACCCGCGTGACGCATGGCAAGATGAGGCGCGACTATCGGATGGGCGACGTATAACGTGCCAGTTTACCCCTTTGGCGGGCGGGGCAACGATGGCAACGTTCCGGGTTGAGGCCGAAAATCAGGATGGGGTTTCGGTTCGATTCTCTCCTGGCTGCAAAATGGCCGGATAGGGCGTCTTGACCCTTGCGCCGGGCGGCGCAGCGCGTAAAACTGCCGGAATGCCAGCACCTCAATCTGCCCATTGCTTTTTACCCGATGACGCTGCGACGACAGCGCTGGCTGAACTTCTGGCCCTGCATCTGCGGCCCGGTGATACGCTACTGCTGAGCGGTGGCATCGGCGCCGGAAAAACCCATTTGGCCCGCGCGTTTATTCAGGCAAAGCTGGGCCGGGCCGAGGATGTGCCATCGCCGACATTTACCCTTGTGCAGACCTATGAGGCGGCGGATTGTGAGATTTGGCACGCCGATCTTTACCGCTTGTCGCACCCGGATGAAGTGTTGGAACTGGGGTTGGACTCGGCCTTCCAAACCGCCATTTGCTTGATTGAATGGCCCGACAGGTTGGGGGATTTGGCGCCACCCTTTGCATTGCGACTTGCACTGTCGATAAGCGAAGACGGGCGAGACGCCGTTTTTACCGGTGGCCGGGCCGGGTTGCTGGACCAGTTGCAAGCCGCATTGGCCCAAAATGGATAGCCGAAGCAACGCCGCAACAGTATTTCTGGCTGATGCCGGTTGGGGTGCGGCAGACCGGGTATTCTTGGCTGGCGACGCCTCAGACCGGCGCTATGAACGGGTGCGTCTTGCGAATAAAACGGCCGTTTTGATGGATGCGCCACCGGGCAAGGGCGATGACCCGGCGGATTTCATCGCCATTGGCGCACATCTGAATGCGCTTGGGCTTTCGGCGCCGCAGATATTGGCAAAGGATCTGGCGCAAGGTTTTTTGCTGATTGAGGACCTGGGCGATTTTCTGTTTGCCCGATTGGTTGCGGAGGAACCGCAGAGGGAGGCCGAGCTTTACGCCGCCGCAACCGATGTGCTGCTGCATCTTCAATCGCAGCCCCCACCCCAGATGCTTGGCGATCTGCGCGCCGAAGGTTGGGCACAAGCGGCGGGCTTTGCGTTGGAATGGTATCGTCGGGCGATTGCCGGCGATGCTGGCGATGTGAAAGGCTTTACCGAAATCCTCACGCGGTTGATCAAGGTGCATGCCGATGGCCCCAGAGTGTTTATTTTGCGCGATTACCACGCAGAAAATCTGCTTTGGTTGCCCGATAGGACTGGCATTGCACGGGTAGGGTTGCTGGATTTTCAACTGGGGCAACTGGGGCAACCCGCCTATGATCTGGTGTCTTTGTTGCAAGATGCGCGGCGCGATGTTTCACAGGCAACCGAGGCCGCGATGATTGCCCGGTTTCGTGGCGAAGATGCGCCGAACGAAGCCTTTTCCGCCAGTTACGCCACGATTGGCGCGCAGCGTGCGTTGCGCATTCTGGGCATTTTCACCCGGCTTTGTCTGGTGGCAGGCAAGGGCCAGTATCTTGCACTGATCCCCCGGGTCTGGGCACAATTGCAGCGCAATCTGGCGCACCCGGCCCTTGCTGATCTGGCCGAATTCTGTGCGTTTTACTTGCCAGCCCCCACGCCTGAAGCCTTGGAGAGGATACGCGCACAATGCGGAACAAACCTGACGCGGTGATGCTGTTCGCCGCGGGCTTTGGCACACGCATGGCCGCCTTGACGGCGGATCGGCCAAAGCCCCTGATTGCCGTTGCAGGCAAGACCCTGTTGGACCATGCGCTGGATCAGATTGCGCGGGCCGGGGTGGCGCAAACGGTGGTGAACCTGCATTACAAGGGCGAACAGATTGCGGCGCACATACAGGGCCGCCCGAATATCGCCCTGTCATGGGAGCAAGAGCAGATTCTGGAAACCGGGGGCGGGCTGCGGGCAGCCTTGCCCGCACTTGGTTCCGGGCCGGTTTTCACGCTGAATTCTGATGCGGTCTGGACCGGGCCAAACCCGCTGATCACCTTGCGTGACCAATGGGATGCAACCCGTATGGATGCGCTTTTGCTGCTGGCGCCACCGTCACAGATCAAGGGGTTTCGTGGGATGGGTGACTTTTTGCTTGGCGCGGATGGCCGGATTACCCGCGCCAATGGCGCGCCGGGCCTGGCCTATCTGGGGGCGCAGATAGTGCTGCCCGATGGGATTGAAACGATCAAGGAACAGGTGTTCTCATTGAACATTCTATGGGATCGGATCATTGCCAAGGGCCGCGCTTTTGGTGTGCAGCATGCGGGTGGATGGTGCGACGTTGGCCGACCCGAGGGGATAGCCGAGGCCGAGACGTTGCTGGAGGCAAATAATGTTTTGTGACACTGGCGCCGCTATATCTGGCCCACATATCTTTGCCCTGCCCCCCGGCGCGGATTTTCCGGCGCAATTGGTTGCCGGGTTGAAGCGGCGACTGGTCGGGCAGCCGCCCGAGGCGATGGCGCGGGTGGTGCTTTATGTGAACACAACGCGGATGCGGCGGCGGATTATAGAGTTGTTTGTCGCGCAGGGGGCCAGCTTTTTACCGCGTATCCGGCTGGTTACCGATCTGGAAAGCAGCCTGCCCGGCACAGGTATTGCGCCCGCAACCTCGCCCTTGCGGCAACGGCTGATTCTGGCGCAGTTGATCGAAGGCCTGTTGCAGCAGCAGCCCGATCTGGCACCGCGATCGGCGCTGTATGATTTGGCCGACAGTCTTGCAACCTTGCTGGATGAGATGCAGGGCGAAGGGGTTTCACCCGATACGATAGCCACGCTGGATGTTGCCAATCATTCCGCCCATTGGGCGCGAACGCGCGCATTTATGACGATTGTGTCACAGCTTTTGGCCACAATGGGCCAACCTGACAGCCAAACCCGACAGCGCAAGCTGGTAGAGGCGATTGCGGCGCGCTGGCAAGAAACCCCGCCCGGCAATCCGGTGATTGTTGCGGGCTCTACCGGGTCGCGCGGTACGACGGCGCTGTTTATGCAGGCGGTGGCAAAGCTGCCGCAGGGTGCGATTGTCTTGCCGGGGTTTGACTTTGATTTGCCGGCGTCGGTGTGGGAGGGGCTTGGCGATGCGTTGACCGCCGAGGACCATCCGCAATATCGCTTTTTCAAGCTGATGCAGATGTTTGGCCTTGGGCCCATGGATATTCAGCCGTGGGAAGATGCGCCTGCGCCCAGTCCTGCGCGCAACAGGCTGATTTCGCTGTCGCTGCGGCCGGCGCCCGTGACCGACCAATGGTTGACCGAAGGCAAAGCTTTGACCGATCTTGCCCGGGCCTGCGCCGATATGACCTTGATTGAGGCGCCGACCCCGCGGGCCGAAGCTGTGGCAATAGCCCTGATCTTGCGCGAGGCGGCCGAGAATGGGGTGACAGCGGCACTGATCTCGCCCGACCGGGGGCTGACGCGGCAGGTGACATCGGCGCTGGATCGCTGGGGCATTTTGCCTGATGACAGTGCGGGGCGGCCCTTGGCGCTTTCGGCACCGGGGCGGTTTTTGCGGCATGTGCTGGACCTGTTTGAAAACCGGATGACAGCGGAAACCCTGTTGATTTTGCTGAAACATCCGCTGACGGCCAGCGGCAATGGGGCTGGTGGCAAGGATGAGCCGGGGCTGAAATCGGGGCGAGCATCTGCTGTTTACCCGCAATCTTGAACTAAAGCTGCGCCGTCATGGCCCGGCCTTTCCGACCGGGTCGGATTTGACAGTCTGGGCCGGGGCCGAGAAAGACCCCAAAGCCCTGATCTGGGCGCAGTGGTTGTCGGCGGTGCTGGCTGGCTTGCCCACGCCGGGTGCCATGCCCTTGGCCGATCATGTCGCCAGGCATCGTGCCCTGGCCGAGGCTTTGGCGCTTGGGCCTGCGGCCAGCGCGCAGACCAGCGAGTTGTGGGAAAAGGCGGCGGGTGAGGCGGCGCTGGCCACCATGACCGAGCTGGAGGCCGAGGCTGCGCATGGCGGTACGATGACCCCTGCCGACTACCGGCATTTGTTTGAGGCATTGCTGAATCGGGGCGAGGTGCGTGAGCCGTTGCAATCGCACCCAAGGATCATGATCTGGGGCACGATCGAGGCCCGCGTTCAGGGGGCGGAATTGGTTATTCTGGGCGGGTTGAATGATGGCATCTGGCCACAATCGCCCCCGCCTGACCCGTGGATGAACCGCGCGATGCGGCTGGAGGCGGGCTTGCTGCTGCCCGAGCGCCGCATTGGCCTGTCGGCGCATGACTATCAGCAGGCGCTGGGCGCGCCGCGGGTGGTTATCAGTCGTGCGGTGCGCAATGCCGATGCGGAAACGGTTGCCTCGCGCTGGGTGAACAGGTTGACCAATCTTTTAAGCGGCTTGCCCGATCAGGGCGGGCAGGCGGCCTTGGCTGATATGCGGTTGCGGGGCCGGGAGTGGCTGACGTTGGCTGCAGCGGCAGAGCGGCCGGATCGGGATGTGAAAACCGCAGGCCGCCCAGCGCCGCGCCCCCCCCGTGGCGGTGCGCCCTGCCAAATTGGCGGTGACCGGGATCAAGACGCTGCTGCGCGACCCCTATGCGATCTATGCCCGCCATATTTTGCGCCTGTTCAAGCTGAACCCTTTGCGCCCTTCGCCCGATGCGCTGCTGCGCGGATCGGTTTTGCACAAGGTTCTGGAAACCTTTACCCGCAATCGACCCGAGGCCGAGACGCGAGAGGCGGCGCGCCTGCGGCTGATTTCCGTGGCGGAAACGGTTTTGGCCGAGGAGGTGCCATGGCCCGCCGCCCGTGTCTTGTGGCTGTCGCGGATGCAGCGCGCGGCGGATTTCTTTTTGGCGGTTGAGGCCAGCCTAGGGGGTACGCCCGTGGTGATTGAGGAACAAGGCGCTGTGCCGTTGGCTGGCTTGCCCTTTACCCTGACCGCGAAACCCGACCGGATTGATCTGCTGCCCGATGGCCGGGTGCATATTTTCGACTATAAAACCGGCAGCCCGCCCAGCAAGAAACAGCAAGAGTTTTACGATAAACAGTTGCTTTTGGAAGCGGCGATGGCAACGCGGGGGGCGTTCAAGCCGCTGGATGGGCCGCGTGATGTGGCCGGGATAACCTATATCGGGCTCGGCTCCACCCCCAAGCAAGATACCAGCACCCCGGATGAGGCGGCCTTGGGGCAGGTGTGGGAGGAGTTGCATGCATTGATCGCGGACTATCTGTCGCCGGACCGCGGCTATGTTTCACGCCGCGCCATGCATGAGGAACGCTTTCCCGGCGATTACGACCAGCTTGCCCGCTATGGCGAATGGGAAATGGCCGATGATCCAAAGCCCGAGGATATAACATGATCCGCAACGCAGCGTCTGAGCGGCAGGTGCAATCGGCCAATCCGCAGGCCTCTACCTGGCTGTCGGCCAATGCCGGATCGGGCAAGACGCGGGTCTTGACGGACCGGGTGGCGCGGATGTTGCTGTCGGGCGTCGATCCGGGGCGGATTTTATGCCTGACCTATACCAAGGCGGCGGCATCCGAAATGCAGAACCGCTTGTTCGCGCGCTTGGGCGAATGGGCGATGAAAGAGGATGCGGCGCTGCGGCAGGCGCTTGCCGATCTGGGCGTTGACGATGCGATTGATGCCGCACGGCTGGCGCGGGCGCGGCAGTTGTTTGCCCGCGCGATCGAAACCCCCGGCGGCTTGCGGATACAAACCATCCACTCGTTTTGCGCGTCTTTGCTGCGGCGCTTTCCACTAGAGGCAAAAGTATCGCCGCAGTTTACGGAAATGGATGACCGCGCGGCAGCCTTGCTGCGCGATGAGATTATTGACGAACTGGCCGATCTTGCTGCGCCCGATGTGATTGCCGCGCTGGCCGGGGCTTATACGGGCGAGGATTTTGGCGCTTTGGCGGGCGAGGTTGTGCGGCGGCGCAATGACTTTACGCGGTTTTTGTCCGAGGCAGAGTGCCGCGCCTTGTTTGATGTTCCCGATAACCAGACTGAGGCAGCCGTTCTGGCCGAGGTTTTCCTTGGCGGTGAGGCAGAATGGCTGAGCGAGGCGATTGAGATCATCGCGACAGGCTCGGTCAATGATGTGAAGGCGGCAGATAAGCTGCGGGGGCTGGAATTGGCCAGCCCTGACCTGCGGCTTTTGGCGGGGTTAGAGGGGGTTTTGCTGACCGGAGCAGGTGCAAAAGCCCCGTTTTCCGCCAAGATAGGGAGTTTTCCGACCAAAGGCACCCAAACCAAACTGGGGCAGTTGCTGGACCGGCTGGAAGACCTGATGCGCCGGGTTGAGGCGGCACGGGGCGCGCGGATTGCGCTGTATGCCGCCAAACGTACCGCCATTCTGCACCGCTTTGCCGCAGCGTTTTTGCCGGAATACAAGGCGCGAAAGGAGGCGCGGGGCTGGCTCGATTTCGACGATCTGATCACCTATGCCAAGGCCTTGCTGACCGACCCGCAAGTTGCGCAATGGGTTTTGTTCCGGCTGGATGGCGGCATTGACCATATTTTGGTGGATGAGGCGCAAGATACCAGCCCTGACCAATGGCGGGTGATAGAGCTGTTGGCGGATGAGTTCACCTCGGGGCGAGGCGCGCGCGAGGAGGCGCGGACGATTTTCGTTGTGGGTGACAAAAAGCAGTCGATCTACAGCTTTCAAGGCGCGGATGTCGAGGCGTTTGACCAAAAGCGCGACTTGTTCAAGGGCAAGCTGGGCCAGGTGCAAACCCCGCTGCAAGAACTGTTGCTGGAACATTCGTTCCGGTCGTCAAACACGGTGTTGCGGCTGGTTGATCTGACCTTTGATGAACGCCGCGAAAAGGGCTTGGGCGGCGAGGTAAAGCACATCGCCTTCTTTCCCGATATGCCGGGGCGGGTGGATTTGTGGCCGGTGATCGAGAAATCGGAAAACCCGAAGCCGGAAAACTGGTATGATCCGGTTGATCTGTTCACCGAGGAACATCACGCGGCCAAGCTGGGGCAAAAGGTGGCCGAGGCCATTCGCGACACGATTGCCAAAGGTACCCAAATCCCGATCAAGGGCGGTGCGGAAAGCCGCGCGGTGCATGCGGGGGATTTTCTGATCCTTGTGCGCCGACGGTCCGAGATTTTCGGCGCGATCATTCAGGCCTGCAAGGCGGCGGGCTTGCCGATTGCAGGGGCAGACAGGCTGAAGCTGGGGGCGGAACTTGCGGTGCGCGATTTGGCGGCGCTGCTGGCGTTTCTGGCCACGCCCGAGGATGATCTGTCGCTGGCCGCCTGTCTGCGCAGCCCGCTGTTTGGCTGGTCCGAACAACAGCTTTACAGCCTTGCCCAGCCGCGCAAGGGGTTTTTGTGGCGGGCGCTGGAACTGGACCCGCAGCATGCCGAAACAGTCTCTATCCTTAGGGATTTGCGCGATCAGGCGGATTTTCTGCGGCCCTATGATCTGATTGAACGGATGTTGACCCGCCATGATGGCCGCCGCAAATTGCTGGCGCGCCTGGGGGCCGAGGCAGAAGATGGCATTGACGAATTGCTGTCGCAGGCGCTGGCCTATGAGCGCAATGATGTGCCAAGCCTGACCGGGTTTTTGGGCTGGCTAGAGACGGATGACGTAGAGGTGAAACGTCAGATGGACAGCGCAGGGCAGCGCATTCGGGTGATGACGGTGCATGGATCGAAAGGGCTGGAGGCGCCGATCGTGATCTTGCCTGACACCGCACAATATAGTGCACGAGAGCGAGATGAGATTTTTCTGCTGGCGGAAGGTCCGGCCTGGAAAACGCCCAAGGCCGAGAGCCCGGAGCCGATTGCCGAGGCCCGCGCTGCCCGCAAAGCGCGCGAAGAGGCCGAGGCGATGCGCTTGCTTTATGTTGCGATGACGCGGGCGCAAAGCTGGCTGATCGTGGCAGCGGCGGGGGCGATTGGAAAAGATAAAAGCGACGACGAAGACGCGTCGAATGTGGTTTGGTATCGGCTGATCCAAGAGGCGATGGAGGCGGCGGGGGCCGCTGTGTTGCCCGGTGGCGGCCTGCGATTGGCCGAAGGTGAATGGCCGCCGGATATTGGCCCGCAAGCCGCGCTGGCGGCAGAGGGGATTGCCCTGCCGGCCTGGGTTTCGGCCCCTGCCGCGGTGGAAAGCCGCCCCGATCAGCCCGTGAACCCGTCAGGTCTGGGGGGGGCAAAGGCGCTGCCCGGCGATTTCACGGCGGATGATGACAACCGCGCCGCGATGGACCGGGGCACACGGTTGCACCTGCTGTTGGAGCATTTGCCGAATTATGCAGCGGCGGAATGGCGCGGCTTTGCGGCGGCTTTGCTGGGCGATGCAGCCGATACTGCCGAACTTCTGGCCGAGGCGCAGGCCGTTTTGACGCACCCCGATTTTGCCGATCTGTTCAGCCCGGATGCGCTGGCCGAGGCCCCGATAACCGCCGATCTGAACGGCAAGCCGTTGGTTGGCACGATTGATAGGCTGTTGGTATCAAAGACGCGGGTGCTGGCGGTGGATTTCAAATCCAATCTTCTGGTGCCAGATACGGTTGCGGCGGTGCCGGACGGATTGCTGCGCCAGATGGCCGCTTATCATACGGCGTTAAGCCAGATTTACCCTGACAAGCACGTCGAGGTGGCGCTGCTATGGACCCGCACGGCACAGCTTATGCCCATCGCCCCCGAGATAGCAGACTTGGCACTTAGTCGCGCCGCGCTCCCTTGACGTTGGTGCGGTGCGCCCTTAACTTTACTTGCAACACATTCCATTAAGGAGATATGTAATGGCCACGATTCCTGTCACTGACGCAACCTTTGACGCCGAAGTTCGCAAGTCGGATATTCCCGTTGTCGTCGATTTTTGGGCCGAATGGTGCGGGCCGTGCCGCCAGATCGGGCCAGCCCTGGAAGAGCTTTCTGTCGAATATGAAGGCAAGGTAAAGATCGTCAAGGTCAATGTGGATGAAAACCCGAACAGCCCTGCAGAACTGGGTGTGCGCGGTATTCCGGCGCTGTTCTTGTTCAAGGATGGTCAGGTTGTGTCAAACAAAGTTGGCGCTGCCCCCAAGGCGGCACTGGCAACCTGGATCGCCTCGGCAGTTTGATTTGTCAGGGATAGCGACAAAGAGCGGCCTTCGGGCCGCTCTTTTTTTATGGTATCGGGCGTGTGGTGTCGCCGGGACGCAGGGTTTGTCGGCCGTGGATTTCGGTGCAAACCGCGTCAGCCGGCGATCATTTCAGATTGCCGCACGATCACCTCGGCCTGTTTGATCGAGGCGATATCGACCAGGCGACCCTTGTAGACGGTCGCGCCTTCGCCGCGTGCCTTGGCTTCTTCCATCGCCGCCAGAATCTCTCGCGCCTCGGCTACGGCAGCTTCGGAGGGGGTGAACACCTCATTCGACAAGGCGACTTGCTTGGGGTGGATTGCCCATTTGCCAACCATCCCCAGCACGGCGGAACGGCGGGCCTGGGCGCGGAATCCTTCATCATCTGAAAAATCACCAAACGGGCCATCGACGGGCAAAACGCCATGGGTGCGGCAGGCGGCCACAATCGCCGTTTGCGCCCAATGCCATGGGTCAGACCAATGCCGCGCACCATCTTGCAGCATGTAATAGTTTTCTTGCGTGCCGCCGATACCGGTGGTCTGCATGCCCATCGAGGCCGCAAAATCGGCGGCGCCCAGGCTCATCGCCTGCAAACGTGGCGAGGCGGCGGCGATTTCCGCAACATGGGTGATGCCCGCAGCGCTTTCGATAATCACCTCAAAGGCGATCGGCTTTTTGCGGCCCTTGGCGCGCTCAATCGCGGTGACAAGCGCGTCAACCGCATAGATATCGGCGGCACAGCCAACCTTGGGGATCATGATCATATCCAGCCGGTCGCTGGCTTGCTCTAACAAATCCACAACATCGCGATACCAATAGGGGCTATCGAGGCCGTTGATGCGCACCGACAGGGTTTTATTGCCCCAATCGACGGCACCGATGGCCGCAATCACATTGGCGCGCGCGCTGTCTTTGTCTGACGGGGCGACAGAATCTTCCAGGTCAAGGTTGATGACATCCGCTGCCGACGCCGCCATCTTTTCAAAGATAGCTGGCCGAGAGCCGGGGCCAAATAATTGGCAGCGGTTGGGGCGTGCAGTGGGTGCGGGTTGGATGCGGAAGCTCATATCAGATATCCTCAACGTAATTTTATATCGCGTTTGCTGGTCGCAAGGTTAGATTGTGGCGCGCCCAAGCGCAAGACAGCCTTTGCAGTCGCAGCATTGTTTCCGGGCTTGAACGCGGGGGCGTTTTGCGCGACGTTTTGCGAGCGCGTATTTTGCGGCACCATGGATTGCGCTGCCGCCTGACAGATGTACAAAATAGCAGGCCAAGCCATGATTACCGTTACCCCGGATACCTTTCGCCTTGCGCAGGCTTTTACCATCAGCCGCGGGTCGCGAACCGAAGCGAAAGTGCTGACTGTGCGCATCACGCGGCGGGGGGTGACGGGCCTGGGGGAATGTGTGCCCTATGCCCGCTATGGCGAGAGCCTGGCCTCGGTGACGGCGCAGATTGAGGGGCTGCCTTTGGGGATCACGCGGATGTCTTTGCAAGATGCGTTGCCTCCGGGGGCGGCCCGCAATGCGGTGGATTGCGCCTTATGGGATCTGGAGGCCAAGCTGGCAGGCAAACGCGTGTGGGAGCTGGCTGGGCTGGCCCGACCGGGGCCACAAATTACGGCCTTTACGCTGTCCCTTGATACGCCTGAAAACATGCGGGCAGAGGCAGCCAAACATGCGCATCGGCCCTTGCTGAAAATCAAGCTTGGCACAGCGGATGATATGCCGCGGCTGGAGGCGGTGCGGCTGGGGGCACCGAAAGCGCGGATCATCATTGATGCAAATGAGGGCTGGACTCCCGAGATTTACGCCGCGCTGGCACCGCATTTGGTCGCAATGGGCGTGGCCTTGGTAGAGCAGCCCCTGCCAGCGGGCGCGGATGAGATTTTGGCAGAAATGGCGCGGCCCTTGCCCGTCTGTGCCGATGAGGCCGCGCATGATCGTGAAAGCCTGGCCCGTTTGCGGGGCAAATATGATGTGGTCAATATCAAGCTGGATAAGACCGGGGGGCTGACCGAGGGGTTGGCCATGAAGCGCGCGGCGCTGGCGGAAGGGTTTGATTTGATGGTGGGCTGTATGGTCGGGTCATCGCTGGCGATGGCGCCTGCCACGCTTTTGGCGCAGGGGGTGGCCTTTACCGATCTTGACGGGCCGCTGCTTTTGGCAGAAGACCGAGAGAACCCGCTGGTATTTGACGCGCAAGGCGTCCATCCGCCCAGCGCCAATTTGTGGGGATAGAGCATGTCGCGCATTGTTTACGTCAACGGCGAGTATTTGCCCGAAGCCGAGGCCACGGTATCGGTTTTTGATCGCGGCTTTCTTATGGCTGACGGGGTTTATGAGGTGACGAGTGTTCTGGGGGGCAAGCTGATTGATTTTGCTGGCCATCAGTTGCGATTGGCGCGGAGCTTGAAAGAACTGGAGATTGCAGCGCCCTGTTCGGATGACGAGCTGCTGGAAATTCACCGCGAATTGGTGGCGCGCAATGATCTGACCGATGGCATGGTTTATCTGCAGGTGACGCGGGGCAATCCGGGGGACCGTGATTTTGTGTTCCCGGACCCGGCGACGACGCGGCCGACCCTTGTGATGTTTACCCAATCCAAACCGGGGCTGGCGGATAACCCGCAGGCAAAGACGGGGATCAAGGTGATCTCTATCGAGGATATCCGTTGGGGGCGGCGGGATATCAAGACCGTTCAGCTATTATACCCGTCCATGGGTAAGATGATGGCCAAAAAGGCCGGCGCAGATGATGCCTGGTTGGTCGAGGATGGCAAGGTTACCGAAGGCACCTCGAACAATGTCTATATCGTGAAAAACGGGCGAATTATCACGCGGAACCTGTCGCATGATATTTTGCACGGGATCACGCGGGCCGCCGTGCTGAGATTCGCGAAAGAGGCGCAGATGGTGGTCGAAGAGCGGCCCTTTACGATTGAAGAAGCGCAGGGCGCAGAGGAGGCGTTCATGACGTCTGCCTCGGCTTTTGTGATGCCGGTAGTGGCGGTTGATGGGGCCAGCGTTGGCGACGGCACCCCTGGCCCCGTGGCCAAACGCCTGCGCGAGATTTATGTGGAGGAAAGCCGCAAAGCCGCGATCTGAGCCAGTAAACGGGCTGGGTTGCGGCCCAAGCCCAGGGTGGGCTTGCACGAAGAATGGTAGGCCATTTTTACCAACCATCACACCGCCTTGCCCTGAACCCCAAAGCGTTTTGCTTCAGGCGAAACGCGATAATCGAGGGCCAACCAAGGCGGGCAAAGAGGCGGGTTGCGGCATCAGGCCAAGGGTAAAAGGGCCTGTGCGTTATTGGGGCGGCAATGAACCGCCCCTGTGGCCCTGCGCAGCGATGCGAGTCAGGCTGCGGGCAAAAGGGTGGCTGCATAAGCGGTATCGCTTCCGGGCAGGATCATCACGATCTGATCACTGTTCAGATTGGCAACCGTTGCATTCGCCAACGACGCAACGACCTCCTGATTGACAAGAAGTTCGACGCTTGATCCGTCTGCCGCATCTCGCATACCAAATTCCGGCACGGTTTCCGGGGTCTCCTCCAGATAGACGCTTACACGTTCGTCGGCGGCACTGTAATCGGTGATCGTCACGGGCGCACTGCCGCTGGCCCAGACGACCCCAAAGGAATCAGTATCTTCGCCGCCCGTCAGCGTATCGCCATCATCGCCAGCGATGAAATCGCTACCCATGCCGCCATAAAGCGCGTCGGGTGCATCGTCGCCCGCATCAGAGGTGAAATCCTTGAGAAAGCGATCAATGTCTGCATTGGTCAGCGCATCCCCATGCGCACTGCTAAGCGCGGCTATGAATTCTTCGCGCATCCCGTCCGGGTCGTGGGTAAAGCTTCGGGATGTACCATCAAGAAAGTCATCGCCTGTGCCGCCATACAATTCATCCGCGCCGGTAGAGCCTATCAGCACATCCGCGCCGCTACCGCCGGTCAGCGTATCATCCCCCGCGCCACCCGAGATGAAATCGCGGCCCGGACCACCTGACAAAACGTCATTCCCCGCACCGCCAGCAAGCACGTCACCATCAGCGCCACCGATCAACTGATCATTGCCGGGACCACCATCCAGAAAATCAACGCCATCGCCGCCATCAAGCGTGTCGTGGCCCCGATTGCCAAAGATAAGGTCGTTACCCTCACCGCCGCTGATATCGCTGTTGGTATCTGCGCCGCGCAGAATGTCATTTCCGTCGGTGCCGGTGACTGTATCGGTCTCTGATTCTGGCCGGGTCTTGGCACCCTCATCATCGTCATCATTGCCGCCCCCGATGATAAGCGTACCAATAAGCGCAGGAACAAGAAGCAACAGTAACATTTCCATGAAAAATCTCGGCTGAACAGGCAGCGTAATGCGTTGAAGTTGGATGGTAATTCCTGCCAAGTTTAATGAATCGTTAGGGTTGTCAAGGATAATTGCCGGGCGTGGCGCCATTGCACGATGCCCGGCTACAATGGCGTTGTGCGCAGCTTTTTGAGGTGGTTCAGGAAACAGTATTTGAATCGGCTGGATGAGGTGATTCGTACCCCTGGGCCCGCGCCTTGAATGGCAGGCCCAGGGGGGGTGTTAGCCAAGCGTCAGGCGGACATCTCGTGTCAGGTCAAACGCTGCGGTTTCGACAGTGACGACCAAGGCGATGACATTGCCAGCATATAGCAGTTCAACCCCGGGTTCGACCTCGCGCAGTGAAAAATCTGCCGCAGGGCCGCCGCTGGCATCCGTCAGGGCAATGACGTCAACGCCCGGTACAAAATCCAGCAATGTCACAGGGCCATGCGCGGCATCCAGCCGGATTTCATCGCTGCCGTCGCCCCCAATGATGAAATCAAGATGCCCGCCCAGAATCGTATCATCGCCAAAGCCGCCAGAAATGAAATCGCCCGAGGCTTGATCCCCGCTGGAATGGCTTTCAATCACATCATCCCCAAGCCCCCCATAGAGCCAATCGCCCAGCGGGCCGCCGATAATTGTGTCGTTGCCCAAGCCACCTTCTATCGTGGCATTGCCCGCCCCGGCCACATTGGCTGATAGCAGGTCATGGCCGCCACGACCCGACATATAGACATCGCCGCCGCCCGAGATGATTGTATCATCCCCCTCGGTTCCGTCATAGCGACCGGGGGCAATTGTTTCGGCGGTCAGGGTGATCTGGGTCAGATCAACCGCGGTGGCCCCTTGCAAGATTGCGTGGGTAACGCCGTCTACCAATATTTCCGTTCCGGTGCCATCCTCGGTTGGGGCAAGGCTTAGGTTGGTCAGATCAGACATGCGGTCGATGTGGATTTCCAGCGCGTCGGTGGCCGAAAAGTCCGTGATGACCACGGGGGCGATGATGGTCTGGCCCGCCTCGGCGCCCCAGGCGTTGATATAGATAAGGTCATCACCGTCGCCGCCGGTAATCATATCGGCGGCACCCAGAACAAAACCGGCATCGCCGTAAATCAAGTCGTTTCCTGCGCCGCCATCGACGACATCGCCCATTGTGTCGATGGGGTCACCTTCGGAATTCAGGCTTTCCATGGCTGCGATGATGATGTCACGCCCGGCACCACCGTAAAGCGTGTCTGCCCCGGATTCGTCTATCATGGTGTCGTCACCACCACCGCCGCTTGACAGATCGTTGCCGCCGCCGCCTTGCAGCCAGTCTCCTTGCAAACCGCCATAAAGCGCGTCATTGCCGTTCCCGCCCAGCAATAAATCACCCCCGGCCCCGCCTATCAGGGTATCATTGCCACCTTCACCGCGAATCCAGTCGCCGCCCTTGCCACCGTTCAGCAGGTCATGGCCAAACTGGCCGTTCAGCAAGTCGTGGCCAGCGCCGCCCAAGATCGTGTCGGCGCCACCATCGCCATTCAGGCTGTCATTGCCTGCCTCACCCAGGATCAGGTCGCTGCCGCCAAGCCCGCTGATGCTATCATTGCCCGCGCCCGCCATGATCGTATCAGCGCCATCGGTGCCGGTTAAGGTGTCGTCGTCTTGGGTGCCGTAAATGGTGGTATCGGGGGCCGGGCCTGGGCCGGGGGTCGGTTCTGGCGGGGCGTCGTCATCATCGCCGGAACCATCAAGCAAAAACCCCCCAAGCAAAAGCATCGGCAATGCAAGCAGCAACAATTCCATCAGGTCACCCCATAAATGTTAAGGCCCAAGGCAAAGCATCATGCGGCAGCACGGCCATCGCTTGGGCGAACCACTATTTCCACCATTCCCACCTGTAATGAAGCATCCTGAATATGCTTTAAGTCAACCTCTTGCAAAGGCCGCGACAAAGGCCTGTGCAGCACTGTTTCCCGACTGGATGCAATGCCAGCGGGATTGGTGGGAATGTACAGGTTTTGCAGGATAAAAGGGTTAGCCGTTGCCGACGTTTTCCTTGAATGCCTTGGCAAAGGCAGCCTGCGTTTCGGCATCGGCGGGGGTTTGGTTGGCGGCGCGCCAATCCTCATACGGCATGCCATAGATCACCTCGCGGGCGGCGTCTTTGTCCATTGCGATGCCGCGTTCGTTTGCGGCTTCCTGATACCAGCGAGACAGGCAGTTGCGGCAAAACCCGGCAAGGTTCATCATGTCGATGTTTTGCACCTCGGGGCGTTTGTCCATCAGATGCTCGATCAGGCGGCGAAAGGCGGCGGCCTCCAGTTCGGTGCGGGTGGTGTCATCCATTTGGGCTTTCCTTTTCCAGATCCGTCAGCGCGGCAAGCAGCAAGGGCGCCAGGCGCTGCGCCCATCTTGTTTGGGCGGCTGCATCTACTATCAGGTCATTGCGCAGTTCTATCAAGGTGTTGTGGCGGCCCATCTGCAAGGCGTGGCGATCTATTGCATCGCCGGGCAGATGGCCCAGATAGGGTTCATTGTCACCGATGCAAAGATCGGGTTCCGCATGAAGCCGGGCCAGCAACCTGGCGCTGAGGCGGCCATCCTGCGGCGCATGCAGAATGCCGATATGCCAGGGCCGGGGCGGGCGGCCATGCAGGCAAGGGGTAAAGGAATGCACAGCGACGATAACGGTATCGGGGCGGCGGGCGGCAAGTTTTGCATAGGCGTCATGATAGGGATCGTAAAGCGTGGCCTTTCGCTGTGCGATCTGCGCCGGGGTTACATGGCGGTTGGCCGGGATCAGGGTGCCATCATACAGCTTCATCACCAAGGTCGGATCATCCGCGCCGCGGTTGGGGTCGATCACCAGACGGCTGAAATCGGACAGTATCGCAGGGGCATCCAGGGCCGCAGCCAAGGCCCGCGTGACACCGGCCGCGCCGGGATCAAAGGCGATATGGCGGCGCATATCGGCGGCAGAGATGCCAAGGCTGCCGATATCATCCGGCACGCGGTTGGTGGCGTGGTCGCAGGTGATTAAAAACCGGGACGGGCGGTCTGCGCCGATGATCTGATAGGCCTTGGTCATATTCTGTTTACCTTGTGTCTTTAAGGTTTGGCCATGTTTAGGTTAAACTTGGTCGCAAAGGAACCGCCTGATTGAAGCCCGCACCGGCCTGCCGTGATTGCGCTACCATTCCTTCGTTGCCCCAGCCCGGAAATTCCGCCATAACACGCTTGCTCACCATACCCAAAAGAGGACAGCGGCAGATATGAGACGCCTTCGCAATGTAAAAATCGTGGCCACGCTTGGCCCTGCCTCTTCGACCTATGAAACCATTCGCGCCTTGTTTGAGGCCGGGGCCGATGTGTTCCGTCTGAACATGAGCCACGGCACGCAAGATGAACAGCGCGCCCGCTATGACATCATTCGCAAGATTGAGGCGGATACCGGCCGTCCGATTTGCATTTTGGCCGATCTTCAGGGGCCAAAGCTGCGGGTCGGGGTGTTTGCCAATGACGCGGGCGAGGAATTGGTTGAAGGTGCCAGCTTTCGCATGGATCTTGACCCGGCACCGGGCGATGCGAACCGCGTAAACCTGCCACACCCCGAGATTTTTGCCGCGTTGGAGGTGGGGTCGAGCCTGCTGGTCAATGATGGCAAGATCCGGCTGAAGGTTGAAAAATGCGGCAAGGATTATGCCGATTGCAGTGTGATTGTGGGCGGTGTGATTTCGAACCGCAAAGGCGTGAACGTGCCGGATGTGGTGCTGCCGCTGGCGGCGCTGTCGGATAAAGACCGCGATGATCTGGAATTTGCCTGCCAAATGGGCGTGGATTGGCTGGCACTGTCCTTTGTGCAGCGCGCCGAAGATGTGCTGGAGGCGCGGGTTCTTGCCAAAGGGCGCGCAGCGATCCTGTCCAAGATCGAAAAGCCGGCTGCAGTAAAATCCTATGATTCGATTTTGGCGGTGTCAGATGGAATCATGGTGGCGCGGGGCGATTTGGGCGTGGAACTGCCGGTACATGCGGTGCCGCCTATCCAAAAACGCCTGGTGCGCGGGGCGCGTGCGGCGGCAAAGCCAGTGATTGTTGCAACGCAGATGCTGGAATCAATGATCACAGCACCCGTGCCGACGCGTGCGGAAGTATCGGATGTGGCGACGGCAATTTATGAGGGTGCGGATGCGGTGATGCTGTCGGCGGAATTGGCGGCTGGCCAATACCCGATAGAGGCCGTGACCACGATGAACAACGTGGCAATCAGTGTTGAAAGTGACAAGATCTACCGTGAGGTGATTGAAGCCAGCCGCAAAGCCAACAAGACCTCCGTAGCCGATGCGATCGTGTCGGCGGCGCGCGAAATTGCGGAAACCACCGATATCAAGGCGATCTGCTGCTTTACCCAATCGGGCACCACGGCCAGCCTTGTGGCGCGTGAACGCCCGCGCACGCCGATTATCGCGCTGACGCCTTTGGTGCGGACGGCGCGGCGATTGACAATGACCTGGGGCGCGCATTGCGTCATCACCGAACCACAGGGCCGCTTCAAGGGGGCCGTTCTGGCAGCGGTACGGGCGGCGCGCAGCGACGGCTTTGCTACCGAGGTCGATCAGATTGTGGTGACCGCCGGCGTGCCGTTCAACGTGCCGGGAACCACGAATATCCTGCGCGTGGCACCCTGTGATGAACGGTTGATTTATGCGTCGGAAGCTGAATAATACCTGAAATAAGTCAGGTATTTGGAGCATGGCATGGACCCCGACCTGTTCTTGGTTGTCGGCATGGTGATCGGGGTTCTTGCCATTCCCTCTATGCTTTCCGCGTTTTCTGAAAGTCGTTCCCCACGGGCTGGGGCGGTACTTGTGTTGATTGCGGGTGTGCTGGTTGTCGTGGCGGTGCAAAATAAAGCAGGCGGTTACACCTTTGCCGAAATTCCACAGGTGTTTTACAACGTGATTGGCCGCTATTTCCGTTGATGCCTTGCATTTTTGGCTTGCGCTTGGGGCCTGCCCATCCTACACGACGCGCTCTATGAACCGCCCGACCGGCCAAAGTGGCATGCCGAGTCGCGCGATAACCACTCGAACGAGGAGATGGAAATGCCCAAGATGAAGACCAAATCTGCGGCCAAGAAGCGTTTTACCTTCACCGCTTCCGGTAAGGTAAAAGCTGGCCACGCCGGTAAACGCCACGGCATGATCAAACGTACGACGAAATTCATTCGTGACACCGCCGGGACCATGATCCTGTGTGATGCCGATGCCAAGATCGTCAAAAAATACATGCCGTATAACCGGTAAGGAGAGCCAAAGATGTCCCGCGTAAAATCTGGCGTCGTTACCCACGCCCGTCACCGCAAGGTAATCAAAGCTGCCAAGGGCTATTATGCCGCGCGCAGCACCAACTTCCGCACTGCAACGCAGGCGGTTGATAAAGCCAACCAATACGCCACCCGTGACCGTAAAACCCGCAAGCGCAATTTCCGCGCGCTGTGGATTCAGCGAATCAACGCGGCTGTGCGGTTGTTTGACCCAAGCTTTACCTATTCCCGCTTCATCAATGGTTTGATGCTGTCGGGTATTGAGGTGGACCGCAAGGTTCTGGCCGATCTGGCTGTACATGAGCCAGAGGCGTTCAACGCCATCGCGGCCTCGGCCAAGGCTGCTTTCGATAAATCGGAAGAAGCCAAAGCTGCCGCTTGATCTTGGTAGATTAAGACTTTGAGAGGCCTTGCTGGTGAGAACCGCAGGGCCTTTTTTCTTGCGCCGCCTTCACCTGCGCCGCCTGAAAAGGGGGCAGTGATCTGTGCGTTCAACACCTACCACCCTAACAGCCCAAAAGCTGCGACCACGGCCGCCGTTTGGTAGGGCACGTTGGGAATTGGCGGCGCAGCCTGAAACTTTGAAGCAGCGTTCCAGCCCTGTATTTCGCTTATCCCGCCCTGCATAGGCCCTGTGGATGTATCCGGCCCAAAGATTGCGGTTCAGGCCAATCTGGGCAAGGCATGCCATGCCGGGGCGCGCCCAACCCCGTAACTTATTGGAAATAAAAGCCCTGTCACTTGTCAAATGGTCAAACCTTTTGAATGCCCTCACGCTGCCCGCTTTGGCCATGTGGTCTGAAAACCCCTTGGATATTTTTACCGGACAGAAAGCGCAGGGGGCATGGTATTGCAATTGGCTGGCGGCATCGCTAGCAACAACGCAAGAAATTTCGGAGGCTGAGAATGAGCGCGCTTGACGATTTGAAGGGCAAATACCTGACCGCAGTTGCCGGCGCGGGGGATGAGGCCGCTTTGGAAGAGGTGCGTTTGGCCGCACTGGGCAAAAAGGGCGAAATCAGCCTGAAAATGCGCGAATTGGGCAAAATGTCGGCTGAGGAGCGCAGCACCTTCGGCGCGGCGCTGAACGCGCTGAAGGATGAGATTGACGCGGCGCTGCGGGCCAAAAAAGCGGCGATGGCCGATGCGGCGCTGGAAATGCGACTGCGCTCGGAATGGCTGGATGTGACGTTGCCGGGGCGGCCACGCGCGGCAGGCACGATTCATCCGGTAAGCCAGGTGACCGAGGAGTTGACTGCGATTTTTGCCGATATGGGGTTTGCCGTGGCCGAAGGGCCGCAGGTGGAATCCGATTGGTATAACTTTGACGCGCTTAACATCCCGCCCGAGCACCCCGCGCGGCAAGAGCATGACACGTTTTTCATGAACCGCGCCGAGGGCGATGACCGCCCGCCGCATGTGCTGCGCACCCACACCAGCCCCGTGCAAATCCGCGCGATGCTGGATCAGGGCGCGCCCATTCGCATCATCTGCCCCGGTCGCGTCTACCGCATGGACATGGACCAAACCCATTCGCCGATGTTCCATCAGGTCGAAGGTTTGGTGATTGGCAAGGATATTTCCATGGCCAATCTGAAATGGGTGCTGGAGGAGTTTTTCAGCGCCTTCTTCGGCAAGCCGGTGAAAACCCGGTTCCGCGCTTCGCATTTTCCCTTCACCGAACCATCGGCAGAGGTGGATATTCAGTGTTCCTGGGTTGATGGGCAGTTGCGCATTGGTGAGGGCGACGGCTGGATGGAGGTTCTTGGCTCTGGCATGGTGCATCCGAAAGTGCTGCGGGCGGCGGGTGTGGACCCGGATGAATGGCAGGGGTTTGCCTTTGGCATGGGAATTGACCGGATGGCAATGCTGAAATACGGTATCCCCGATTTGCGGGCGTTCTTTGAATCCGACCTGCGCTGGTTGCGCCATTACGGTTTCTCGGCGCTGAACGTGCCGGAACTGGCGGGCGGCGTGGCATGAGTTTCAACACCTTCGGCCATATGTTTCGTGTGACGACCTGGGGCGAAAGCCACGGTCCGGCGCTGGGGGCGACGGTCGATGGTTGCCCGCCGGGGGTGCCGTTGACAGAAAACGATATTCAGCCCTGGCTGGACAAACGCAAGCCGGGGCAGAACAAATACACCACCCAGCGGCAAGAGGCCGATCAGGTGCGCATCCTGTCTGGGGTTTATGAGGGGCACACAACCGGCACGCCGATTCAGTTGATGATTGAAAATACCGATCAGCGGTCCAAGGATTATGGCGATATCGTTCAGAAATTCCGGCCGGGCCATGCCGATATTTCCTACCATCAGAAATACGGGCTGCGTGACCCGCGGGGGGGTGGCAGGTCTTCGGCCCGTGAAACGGCGGCACGGGTTGCCGCGGGCGGTGTCGCGCGCGCGGCACTGGCGCATCTTTTGCCCGGCCTTACGATCACGGGCTATATGGTGCAGATGGGGCCGCATACGATTGACCGCGCGCGGTTTGATTGGGGCCAGATTGCGGAAAATCCTTTCTGGGTGCCGGATGCGGTCGCGGCAGGGCATTGGGCCGAGTATCTGGACGGGTTGCGCAAAAGTCATAACTCTGTCGGGGCGGTGATCGAAGTGACTGCGCGGGGCATGGTTCCCGGTCTTGGTGCGCCGATCTATGCCAAGCTGGATACCGATTTGGCGGCGGCGATGATGTCAATCAACGCGGTCAAAGGCGTGGAGATCGGCGAGGGCATGGCGGCAGCGATGCTGACTGGCGTGGAGAATGCCGATGAAATCAGGATGGGCGAGCGCGGGCCGGAGTTTTTGAGCAACCACGCGGGCGGCATTTTGGGCGGTATTTCAACCGGGCAAGATGTTGTGGTGCGGTTCTCGGTCAAGCCGACATCATCGATTCTGACGCCGCGCCAGACGGTGACGGTGACGGGCGAAGAGGTGGATTTGATCACCAAGGGGCGGCATGACCCCTGCGTAGGCATTCGCGCGGTGCCGGTGGGTGAGGCGATGATGGCCTGTGTCTTGCTGGACCATGCCTTGCTTGATCGCGGCCAGACCGGCGGTATTCGCGGAAAAATCGGCTGACTTGAACCGGGTGTACGCCAGTGGGCTTTGCGGGGCGGGCATTTGGCCCAACAGGGTAAGCGGGCGCGCCTATACCCTACTTAAAGCCTTCCTCACATAACGCCGCCTGAAATCAAAGATTTCAACGCGTCATGTGATAGGTATTGTTCCAAGCTAAAGCCAGTACGCCAGCGCCCCAAGGCGTTACCCTGGGAGGGCCACGATGGGGCGGTGACCGCAGGGGCGTCAGGTAATCTTTTCCAGCCGCTCTTTGGACATGTCACCCGGCACAATCGTGATCGGGACCGGCAATCCGCCCGAGCTTCGGCTAAGCTGTGTGACCAAGGGGCCGGGGCCGGATTTGTCATTGCCGGCACCCAAGACCAGAATCCCGATTTCGGGGTCTTCGCGCATCTGCGCCAAAATTTCGGTCACCGGGTCACCTTCGCGGATGACCAGTTCGGGGTTCACGCCCTGCTTGTCGCGCATCCACTTGGCGAACACCTCAAAATGTGCCTCAATCCGTTCGCGCGCCTCGGCCCGCATCAGGTCGGCAACCCCCATCCAATGCTGAAACTCTTCCGGGGGGATCACCGATAAAATCTGTACCCCCGCGCCGGTACGGGCTGCACGCAACGCGGCAAAGCGCATGGCGTTCAAACATTCGCGACTGTCATCCAGTACCACCATAAACTTGCGCATCTTGTTCCTCGTCTTTGCCCGCAGATAATGGCGTATCTGCGTTTGGGTTTGCAAGCCTTCTGGCAGGCTTTTGCTTTTCGAGACCGGCTTTTACCGCCTTGGAACCGGATGATACCAAGGCGGGCGATGCAGAACCGTGGCCATCACATCGCGAGTTACGATCCGGCGCTATGTGCCCAATCCCAATACAATTGCCGCGCCCGGCGGGTCACGGGGCCAATTTGATATTGCGTATCGTCGAAGGCTTTCACGGGCGTTACCTTGGCAAAATTGCCAGATAGAAAAACCTCATCCGCTGCGTGAAAATCGTCAAATGTCAGCACAGCTTCGACGACTTCGACCCCATCGGCGCGTAAATTGGCAATATGCCGTGCGCGCGTGATTCCCGACAAGAACGTGCCATTGGCAACCGGGGTAAAGGCGACGCCGTCCCGCACCATAAACACATTCGCCGTCGCGGATTCGGCTACATTGCCAAGCGCATCGGCAACCAAGGCATTGCCAAACCCTTTCGATGACGCCTCGGCCAGCATCCGCGCGTTATTGGGGTACAGGCAGCCCGCCTTGGCGTTGCACACAGCATCTTCCAGCACGGGCCGACGAAAGCGGGTGCGGGTCAATGTGGTGGCTGCCTCGGGGTCCGGCATTGCCACTTGTTCCAGACAAAGCGCAAAGCCGGTAGAGTTGGGCTTGGGCCCCACCCCCAATTCATTCGCATCCAGTGACCAATACATCGGCCGCACATAGACCGCCTGACCGGGGCCATAGGCGCGCAACCCGTCGCGGGCAATCGCCTCCATTTCTTCGGGGTCAACGCTTGGGGTTATCATCAGCGCTTCGGCAGATCGGTTCACGCGGCTGCAATGGCGGGCCAAATCGGGCGTTACGCCGTCAAAATGCCGCGCGCCGTCAAACACAGAAGACCCGAGCCAAGACCCATGGTCTGCCGCCCGCATGATCGGAACATCACCATCATGCCATTTGCCTTCAAAATAGGTGCGGATATTGGTGCCAAATGCCATTGGTCAAGCCTTTCAGTTTCATCGGGCCGAGTAAACCACTCTGCCGGGCCCTGGTCCAGCCCTCGCGCGCCCGGCCCTTGGATGAATCGAAGGGGGCCTTGGCGTGGTTTGGCCATTCAACCGCCCTGAACGCATCTTTGCGTGCTGCCGTTCGTGAAAATGCGGTTTGGTTGCGGCTTTTTCATGGGGCTTGGGTGCTGCCTATCCGCCAAACCGCCGCGCGGCATCCAGCGCCAGGCCTGTGCCAACGCTGCCCAACAGATCGCCCGTGGCAATCCTGACGCCCGGCAGGCTGGCCTGCACCGCAGCCTGCACGATCGGCAGGCTGGAGGAGCCGCCCGTCATGAACACGGTGCCGATCCGGTTTGGCCCGACCTGCCCCGGATGCAGCCCGGCTTGGGCCAACACGATCGCAATCGCCTCGGCGATACGGGCAACAGGTTTGTGGACCACGGCGTCGAATATCGCGCGGGTGGCGCCGGTATCCATCCCGATAAACTCGGTCAGCCGTATCGGCGTGGCCAGGGTTTCTGACAGGTCAATCTTGGCTGCCTCAACGGCCATGGCTATGGAATGACCGCTGCGCCCCTCAATCACGCCAATCAGGCGGTCAAGTACCTGCGGCGCGTCAGCGTCATATCTGATCTGCTTCAATTCTATCAGCGCCCGCCCGGCATAGATGGCGTTGATCCGGTGCCATGTCGCCAGATCGTGATAATAATGCAAAGGCATCACGTTTTTGCCTTTGTTGATAGGCGACCCCAGACCCAGTGCGGGCATCACCTGCGCCAGCGACAGCAAACGATCAAAATCGGTGCCGCCAACGCGAATGCCGTGGCTTGCCAGAATATCCTGATCTCGGTCGGGTTTGCTGCGCCCCGCAGGCGAGACCCGGAGGATCGAAAAATCCGATGTGCCGCCGCCGATGTCCACAATCAGCACCAGTTCCTCGGCCTCGACCGTGGATTCGTAGTGCAGCGCCGCTGCGATCGGTTCAAACTGAAACCCGACATGCTCAAACCCATTGTCGCGGGCAATGGCGTGCAGCACATCCTGTGCGGCCTCGTCGCCCTCGGGGTCGTTGTCTACAAAATGCACAGGTCGGCCCAAAACCGCGTGATGCGTACCGGGCTGCACCTGGTCCAGCTTATCGCGCAAATGGCCGAAAAAGCAGCCAAGGATATCTGTGAACGCCAAGGCGCGGTTGCCCACCCGGGTCTTTTCATGGATCAGGGGCGAGCCGAGCGTTGATTTCAACCCCCGCATCAGCCGCCCATCCCAGCCTTCGGTATAGGCAGCAATTGCTGCGCGGCCAAATTCTGGCGCGGCACCTTCGCTGTCCCAGAATACGGCTGACGGAATGGTCGGGGAACGGCCTTCCAGCGCGATCAATTGCGCGGTGCCACCTGCCATAATAGAGACTGTCGAATTCGAGGTGCCGAAGTCGATGCCACATACTTGCGTCGTCCGTTTCATTCCGGCCCCCATAGCTTGCGAAAGGCGCGGGGTGTAAGCGGGTTTGCCGCCCAAGTAAAGCTGCGGTCTTGCGGCCCAGGGTATTTCAGCCCTGATCTGATGCAGCAGGCCAAAGGTGATATGCTTTGAGCCAAAAAAACGCCCTTTTCCGGGGCGGGAAAAGGGCGTGAAACGGGTTAGCCAACCCGGCGAAACGGGCCACAGCTCTGGGGAACCAAACAGTTGACGAACCTGCACGCTGTTTCAAAGCCCCAACGCAGGGGGCCCGAACGCAACGCTACACCATTAAAAGCCCCCGGACCCAAGGACAGATCCGGGGGGCACAATAAAAGCCAGCACGACCTGCTTGCACAGGGGGGACCGAACCGACACAGCCAAAATATGCCGCGCTTTTATTATGGCAGGCCCGCCCCCGCGCCGCTGTTACCTTGGTTACAATGGCCAAAACTTCTTGCCGGGCTTTAACGTGATCGGATCATCCCCACGATATCGTAAACCTCATTCACGATCGGGCGGGCAATCGCATCGGCTCGCGCGGCGCCTGCGCCCAAAATCCGGTCAATCTCGGCCACGTCTTGCATCAGCCGGTTCATTTCCGAGGTGATCGGGCTCATCACCGATACGGCCAGATCAGCCAGCGCAGGTTTGAAGCTGCCAAACTGCGACCCGCCATGCTGGGCAATAACCGCCTCGGCTGTCATCCCCGTCAAAGCGGCATAGATATTCACAAGGTTTCGCGCCTCGGGCCTGTCTTTCAGCCCATCCAATTCGCTTGGCAAAGGCTCTGCGTCGGTCTTGGCCTTCTTGATCTTTTTGGCAATCATATCGGAATCATCGGTCAGGTTGATCCGGCTTTGATCTGACGGGTCCGATTTTGACATTTTCTTGGTGCCATCGCGCAGGCTCATCACCCGCGTCGCGGCGCCTTCGATCAAAGGTTCGGTAATCGGAAAGAAATCCACGCCAAAGTCATTGTTGAACTTGGTCGCAATATCGCGACACAATTCCAGATGCTGCTTTTGGTCCTCGCCCACCGGCACATGCGTCGCCTTATAGGCCAGAATGTCGGCAGCCATAAGGGCAGGATAGGCAAACAAACCCAACGAGGCGTTTTCAGAGTTCTTGCCGGCGGTCTTGTCCTTCCACTGGGTCATCCGCCCCATCCAGCCCATCCGCGCTACGCAGTTGAAAATCCACGCCAATTCGGCATGTGCGCTGACCTGTGACTGGTTGAACAGGATCGACCGTGCAGGGTCCACCCCCGAAGCAATGAATGCGGCTGCCGCCTCGCGGGTTTGCTGGCGCAGGCTTGCCGGGTCTTGCCATACGGTAATTGCATGCATATCGACCAGGCAATAAATCGTCTCGATCCCCTCATTCTGCTTTTCGGCAAAACGCTTCAGCGCGCCAAGGTAATTGCCCAGCGTCAACCCGCCTGACGGCTGAATGCCGGAAAAGACACGGGTCGGGAAAGCGGACCGAGGCGTTTGGACCGGCTCTGTCATAGGGAATACTCCATCTGGAAATTGTGCTGCATCTCGCTTACTCTTGCCGCAAAGGGGCGTCAATCAACAGCCCCATCAGATGAGGCTATATGCAGACAGATCACAACGCCGCCCCGCTTAACCCGTTGCCCGTGGTCATCTGGCTGCTGGCGCTGCCCCTTATCGCGATGGAGGCGGTGCTGAATCTTGCGGCGGCGGGCTTTGTCGGGGGGGCCACGGGGGTCGGCTGGCGGCAGGATGCCGTGCAACGCTTTGCCTTTTCCCCCGACTTCATGCGTGAGATGATCGCCAACAGTTATTACCCGCCTGAGCATTTGCTGCGCCTTGTCAGCTACCCGCTGGTTCATCTGAACTTTACCCATGCGCTGTTTGTTGTGGTGTTCTTGCTGGCGCTGGGCAAGATGGTGGGCGAGGTGTTCCGCCCATGGGCCGTTCTTGTCGTGTTTTTTGGCGCTACCCTCGCGGGGGCGTTAACCTATACCGCCTTGCCGTTCATCCATATCCCCCTGATCGGTGGCTACCCCCCGGTATACGGGCTTATCGGCGCGTTTACCTTCCTTTTATGGACCAACCTGGCTGATACCGGCAGCAGCCAATACCGCGCGTTTTCCCTGATCGGCATGCTGATGGCCATACAATTGCTATTCGGCCTGCTGTTTGGCGGCGGCTGGGATTGGGTGGCAGAACTGGCGGGGTTCTTTGTCGGGTTCTTCTTGTCGTTTGTCGTCAGCCCCGGCGGCTGGGCGCGGGTAAAGGAGAAGATACGGGAAAGGTGAGGGCGCGGCGGGCAGCCTGGGCCGTCTGAAAAATAGCCAGATCGCCGCAGACAGGAATTGAAGATGATTATAGCGTTTCGCCTTTGACTTGAACCAAGGCCTATCACATGGCGCGTTGAAATCTTTGATTGCAGGCAGCGATGCCTGAGTCAGATTTAACGCAAAACGCTTTAAATCACTATTTTTCAATGGCCATGCAATAAAACGCCGCGCAAGGGGGCAACAGGCGACGCCCCCCTCAAAACGGACACACAGCCGAAAAACTCATCGCCGCCCCGCTTTCGGGATGCCGGATTTTCAGACTGTCTGCATGCAGCATCAAGCGCGGAAATGCCGCCGCCGGCCCGCTGGCGTATAGAGGGTCGCCCAAAATCGGATGCCCGATTTCCAGCATATGCACCCGCAACTGATGGCTTCGACCTGTCAGCGGGGTCAGCCGCATCCGGGTCTCATCGCGGCCTCGTTTCAAAATCCGCCAATCGGTGACCGAAGGCTTTCCGGTTTCAAAATTCACATGCTGGCGCGGCCTGTTCGGCCAATCCACGATCAGGGGCAAATCCACGCGGCCGCTCTCTTCTGTCACTTCGCCCCAGACTCGGGCGATATAAATCTTCTTGGTCAGCCGTTTCTCAAACTGCTGGCCCAAAAACCCCTGCGCGGCTTTGGTTCGGCCGAATATCATCACGCCCGAGGTGTCCTGATCCAGCCGATGCACCAGCAAGATATCGGGGAAATCCTCTCGCAGGCGGTTGATCAGGCAATCGCTGCGCGCCGCGCCCCGCCCCGGCACAGACAGCAAGCCAGACGGTTTGTCCGCGACCACAATATGATCGTCGGCATAGATCACGGAAAGTGGCGTGATCGGTGGGGTATAGACAAATTCGTTCATCCGCTGCGTTTATCCCAAGCCGGGGCGTCAGACAATCGCATGTCCTGTGATCAGGCGTGGCTGCCTGTCCGTGGTTGGGCCGCGCAGGGGTGGCAGCCCTGCCTTAAACCGCATTGTGGAACAGGCTGGCCATCAGCCGGGACAATTGCGTGACATCGTTTTCGGTAAAGGCGTCGGGGGTATTGCTGTCAAGATCAAGAACACCCAATAGTTTGCCCGCACCGTTCCAGACCGGAAGAACCAGTTCCGACCGGGTAGAGGAAGCGCAGGCAATATGATCGGGGAAGGCATCAACATCAGGAACAAGCTGCGCCTGCCCGGTACGAGCCGCAGCGCCGCAGACCCCCCGCGAAAACGGGATTACAAGGCAGCCGTGACCGCCCTGATAGGGGCCGATCTTCAACAGTTCGGGCGCTACGACGCGGTAAAAGCCGGTCCAGTCGGACAAGGCGTGCGCATGGTGCAGCTCGCAGGCAACGGTGGCCATCAGGGCGACGCTATCGGTTTCGGCGTGACAGAGCGCATGGAGGGTTTGGGCAAGCTGGGCATAATCGGGCATGAATTTGCTTTTCTGTGAAGTGAAGTGAGGGGCGGGGCTACCCATGCTGTCGCGCGCGAGGCATTGGTGCAGAATGGGGCAGAACCTTGGGTGTTTGGGCCTAAAGGAACGCGGGGAACGGGTCAGGGCCGCTCTATCGCGATTGCGGTGCCTTCGCCGCCACCAATGCAAATGGCGGCGATACCGCGTTTCAGGCCCCGCGCTTCAAGGGCGTGTAAAAGGGTCACGATGATCCGCGCGCCCGACGCCCCTATCGGGTGGCCGAGGGCGCATGCGCCGCCATTCACATTCATCTTGTCATGCGCAATGTCGAGTTGGCGCATGAAGGCCATGGGGACGACGGCAAAGGCCTCATTCACTTCCCACAGATCAACATCTTCTTTGGTCCAGCCCAGCCGATCCAGCAATTTGCGGGCGGCTGGCACCGGGGCTGTTGGAAAATCAGCCGGGGCCTGGGCGTGGCTGGCGTGCCCCATGACATAGGCGCGGATTGGTAACGCATGTTCGCGCGCAGCCGCCTCGGAGGCCAGCAAAAGCGCCGCAGCCCCGTCGGAAATTGATGAGGCGTTGGCCGCCGTGACCGTGCCATCCTTGCGAAAGGCCGGTTTCAGGCCTGGGATCTTTTCGGGGCGCGCCTGGCCCGGCTGCTCATCTGCGCTGACGGTTACTGCGCCCTTGCGGGTGGTTACGGCCACGGGCACGATTTCGGCTGCCAGCGCGCCCGAGGTTTGCGCCGCGACAGCGCGCGACAATGATGCCAGTGCATAGGTATCCTGATCTTCGCGGCTGAATTGAAAGGCCTGCGCGCAATCTTCGGCAAATGTACCCATCAGGCGGCCTTTGTCATAGGCATCTTCCAGCCCATCAAGGAACATATGGTCGATAGCCCCGGCATGGCCCAGACGCGCCCCGCTGCGCATCTTTGGCAAAAGATAGGGGGCTTCGGTCATGCTTTCCATGCCGCCGGCCATCATCACATGGGTCTGGCCCAGCGCGATCTGATCATGCGCGATCATCGCCGCCTTCATTCCCGATCCGCACATCTTGTTCAGCGTGGTTGCAGGCACCGCTTTGGACAGACCGCCCGCAAATCCCGCCTGACGTGCCGGTGCCTGGCCTTGGCCAGCGGGCAAAACGCAGCCCATCAACAGCTCTTGGACCAAGGCGGGGTTGGCCTTGCCCAAAGCAGCGCGAATCGCGGCCCCGCCCAGAACCGCCGCAGAAACACCCGAAAATGCCCCCTGAAACGCTCCCATAGCCGTCCGTGCAGCCCCCACAATGACAACTTTTTGCATTTCTGCCCCCTTGTCCGATTTTCGGTTACCGAATGCTAACCACTGGGCAATAGCCTGCAAGTCCCGAATTCGTGAAGGAGTATCAGGATGAACCTGACTGCCGAGGCGCATGGCGCCCTATTGGTTGTCACCGTCTGCGAAGACCGCATTGACGCCGCCAGCGCCATTCAATTCAAGGAACGCATGCGCGAGATGACGCAGGCCGCATCTGACCGCGTGCTGCTTGATCTGTCGCAGGTGGCGTTTCTTGACAGTTCCGGCCTGGGCGCTGTGGTTGGCGTGATGAAGCAGCTTGGAACAACGCGCAAACTGGAACTGGTCGGCCTGACGCCCACAGTGGCCAAAGTGTTCCGTCTGACGCGGATGGATACGGTTTTTACCATCCATCCAACTTTGCCCGACGGCCTGCGTAAAGCTGGCTAAGATGGTCAAATCAGATGGTGGCAACAAAAGGCAGACCGTGCAGGTGAAAATTGCAGGTGATCCGAACGCCGTCCGAGATGGGTTGGCCTGTCTGCTGGCCGGCCCTGCCTTGCGCAATCTGGATGCTGAAGCGCGGGGCACTGTCCAGATTGTTCTGGCCGAGGTTCTGAACAATATAGTTGAGCATGCCTATTCCAACGCCTCTGGCGAAATCAGTATCAGGCTGAATCAGCAAGCCGGCGGAATTCATGTGGTGATCATTGATCAGGGCGCGGCTTTTCCGCAGAAAGAACCGCCATCGGGCACTCTGCCTCAGATTGATGTGATGACCGAGTTGCCAGAGGGCGGTTTTGGCTGGTTTTTGATCCGCAATCTGGTCCGGGATCTTGCGTACAGGCGCATAGCAGCGTGTAATCACCTTTCCTTCTTCCTTCCTCTGCCGACTGATCAGTAAAGCGTGTTGCGTATAATCACAGTCAGCCAATACCCTGAATGTGTCATGCCCTGCCTGTGCTGCCTTGAGCTGCTGCCTGATTATGCGCTTTGGTCGGGGGGCAACGCGCGCCCACCGCAGACAATTCGGCAAGGCTGGCATCAGGCCTACCCCCAAAGCGTTTCGCCTTGAACCTTACTCACATATCGCGGCCTGAACTCATAGATTCCAACGCGTCATGTGAGGGGCTGCGATTTAAGTCAGTGTTGATACGCTATATTTACAGATGTGACGCAATCTTGCCTTTGTTTTCCCCTGAACTTGCCACAGTTTTTGCCCCTTATGGTCGGTGTAGCTGCATATAGCTTCCCTCGGCGCTGCGGTAATTGCCCCCACCCATATCGTAGCGCCGAGGCCTGTGCTTTACAGCCGCCTGCTATAGACCAGTTTGGCCCCGGCCAAAACCGCTATGGGCCGTTACGGCTGTGGCATGGCACCATAAAGGGCGAAAAGAAACGAATTCCACTCTGCTGATTTTCCCATTAGGTTTGGCTAAATCACTGCAAGAGGGTAGCAATGCGCGATTTTCAAAAACCGGGTCGATCGGCTGTTTACGCAACGAACGGCATGTGTGCCACTTCGCACCCTTTGGCCGCAGGTGCGGCGATCGACGTGTTGAAAGCTGGTGGCAATGCAGTGGATGCGGCAATTGCCGGGGCGGTTCTGCTTGGGTTTTGTGAGCCGCAGATGACGGGGCTTGGCGGTGATTGCTTTGTCCTGTTCAAACCCGCCGGGTCCGAGGATATCCACGCCCTCAACGGGTCTGGCCGTGCCCCCAAAGGCCTTGACCCGGCAGCGCTGCGCGCCCGAGGCATGGCCGCGATGCCGCTTTATGCGCCCGAGGCGGTTACGCTTCCCGGTGCTGTCGATGCGTTTTGTCAGCTTTCTGCCGATTGGGGCCGCATGTCGCTTGGCGAAATCCTTGCCCCTGCGATCCGCTATGCCGAAGATGGTGTTCCCGTCGCCCCCCGTGTCGCCAAAGACTGGGCCGAGGCGGAACATCTGCTGCAAGGTCGTGCGCGCGAAACTTTGCTGACCAACGGCAAGGCGCTGACGCTTGGCCAGATGTTTCGCGCCCCCGGTCAGGCCGAGGTGCTGCGCCGCATCGCCAGCGAAGGCCGCGCCGGATTTTATGAAGGCGAGGTTGCGCAAGATATGGTCGCCTCGCTTAACGCTTTGGGGGGCACCCATACGCTGGATGATTTTGCAGCCACCAAATGCGACTATGTGAAACCTGTCTCGGGCCCCTACAAAGGCGTTGATCTGTTTGAACATCCGCCAAACGGTCAGGGTGCCACGGCGATTCTTTTGCTGAATATCCTGTCACATTTCAACATTTCAGCGATGGATCCGTTTGGCGCAGACCGCGCACATATTGAGGCCGAGGCCAGCAAGCTTGCCTATGACGCCCGCAACCGCTTTCTTGCCGACGCCGATCAAACCACCCGGCTTGATCATATGCTCCACCCCGAAACCGCGTCAAAGCTGGCTGCGTTGATCGACCCAAAGCGCGCCATGGCCGCGGCCGCCCCACTTGCCGAAGCAGTTCACAAGGATACGATCTATATCACCGTGGTGGATAAGGATCGTATGGCGGTCTCGCTGATTTACTCGGTCTATCACAGTTTTGGTGCTTGTCTGGCTTCTGACAAATTCGGTATCAATTTTCAGAATCGCGGCGCAGGATTTACCCTGCAGCAAGGTCACCCGAATGAGGCCAGGGGCGGCAAGCGCCCGATGCACACCATTATCCCCGGTATGATCGCCGAGGCGGGGCGCGTTACCATGCCCTTTGGCGTGATGGGTGGGTCTTACCAACCGTGTGGCCACGCCCGGCTTGTTTCCAATTTGCAGGATTTCGGTATGGACCCGCAATCTGCGATAGACGCCCCGCGTTGTTTTTCAGGGGTTGAAGGTATGGAGGTAGAGCGTGGCTATTCCGATGCTGTCCGCGCCGATCTGGTGGCGCGCGGCCATGATGTGAAAACCCCTATGGTTCCGCTTGGCGGTGCGCAGGCCATCAAACTTCACGCTGACGGGTTGCTGGAGGGCGCATCAGACCCCCGCAAAGATGGTTGCGCCCTGGGCTATTGAAACCAGCCAGAGATCTGGTGCGCGCTGGGTTTGAAAGGCGCTGCCAGGGAAGGCCGGCAAAGCGGATGCAATCGCTATGCCGTGGATCTGTTGAAACGGATAAAACCGCTGCCCCTATCGTGTTTCGGCTTTGCCTTGAAACGCGGCGCAGTGAAATCTTTGATTTCAGACAGCGATATGCGGGCCAGATTCAAGGCGAAGCGCGATAGATATACTGTAATAAGGCGCATGTGGGTGCGCGTGGCCGTTTTCCCCGCGCCTACGCCCTGCTATGGTTGCGCCATGCCCGGTCTTTGTCGCGCCTGTCTTACCTCATTTGAAACCGGCTTGGCACCGGCGCCGAAAAGATGTCCGGCCTGCCGCTCGCCTCGCCTTGTTTTTCACCCGGAACTGACAAACCTTTCCATAGCCCATATGGATTGCGATGCTTTTTATGCCTCGGTCGAAAAACGCGACCACCCTGAATATCGCGATGTGCCCCTTATTGTCGGCGGCGGCATGCGGGGGGTTGTTTCCACCTGCTGCTACATCGCCCGCATCAAAGGCGTTCGCTCAGCCATGCCGATGTTTCAGGCCCTTAAACTTTGCCCCGAAGCCGCAGTGGTGAGGCCGAGAATGGCTGTCTATGCCGCCGTTTCCCGCGAAATCCGGGCCATGATGGAGGCGCTGACCCCTGCGATCGAACCCCTTTCGCTTGATGAGGCGTTTCTGGATCTTACCGGCACCAGCCGCCTGCACGGCGCACCCCCTGCGGTGCTACTGGCGGGGCTTGTGAAAGACATGGAGGCCAAGTTGGGCATTACGGGTTCCATCGGCCTGTCACACAACAAGTTTCTTGCCAAGATCGCATCGGATCTTGATAAGCCGCGCGGGTTTTCGGTGATCGGACATCAGGAAACAGAGGCGTTTTTGTTGCCAAAATCGGTGGCTATCATCTGGGGCGTGGGGGCGGCCACGCGGCTATCATTGGAAAAGGCAGGAATACGCACGATTGCCGATTTGCGGCGCTGGGACCGGGTGGATCTGATTGCACGGTTTGGCAGCATGGGTGACCGATTGTGGCACCTTTCCCGCGGGGTTGATACCCGGAAGGTCAGTCGGAATGAGCCGGTCAAATCCATCTCGAAAGAAACCACCTTCAACGAGGATATCGCGGACAAAGAGCTGTTGAAGGGCCATCTTTGGCGGCTTGCCGAGCAGGTTTCAGACCGGGCCAAGGCGCAGGAATTTGCGGGCAGGACGGTGACGCTGAAGTTGAAATCAACCGATTTTGCGTCGGTCACCCGGCGTCACAGCCTTGCATCCCCCACCCAAACCGCTGATCGCATCTATCGTGAGGCCGAGTTGTTGCTGGAAAGTTTCAAAGAGCCGGGGTCTTTTCGGCTGATCGGGGTCGGGATTTCTGATCTTTGCCCTGAAAGCCAGGCTGACAGCATCGGCGATTTGCTTGATCCCGATGCCGGTAGGCGGGCAGCGGTTGAGACGGCGACCGACAAGATCCGCGCCAGGTTTGGCCGGGACGCGATCATCAAAGGCAGAGCATTGCGCTGAGGTGTTTTGATCGGCAAAGGCATATCGGCAAGGCTGGAACATGAAGGCACTGCGCGTGATGCGCGGGGCATAGCTGAATGGCTGCTGCGGCGTCAGGGCTTGCAGGCGGCATGACCGTAAGCCAAAAGCAAAGCGGCCCACCGCGATCTGCGGCAGGCCGGTGGGAAGAACAGAAAAAGTAGGCCCTTACATTGGGGGCAAGAGTACCGCATCAATCACATGAATCACGCCGTTCGAGGCCTCAATATCCGCTGCGGTGACGGTGGTTCCGTTAACCTTTGCCCCGCCATCCAGTGTGATGGTGATTTCATCACCTTGAACGGTTGCGGCCTTCATGCCCTCTGTCAGGTCGCCCGACATCACCTTGCCGGCAACAACGTGATAGGTGAGGATCGAAACCAGCTTGTCTTTATTCTCGGGTTTCAACAGATCTTCGACGGTGCCTGCTGGCAGGGCCGCAAATGCCTCATCAGTAGGTGCGAATACGGTGAACGGGCCTTCGCCTTTCAGGGTGTCAACAAGGCCTGCGGCCTGTACGGCGGCGACGAGGGTGGTAAAATTGCCAGCGCCGACGGCAGTATCGACGATATCCATATCTGCTGCATAGGCAGCGGTGGACAGCATCGAGGCGGCTGCGGTCAGGGCGATAAAGGTTCTGCGGATCATCGGTCGTCTCCCTTGGAAGTGATCAGTGCCAAATTCGCTTGGCAAAAGGGAAACGGATGGGGCGGTGTTTTGGATCAGGGACATATTCTTGTTGGCAGACTTGACAGAAAAGCTGCCCGCGCTAAGCAAAGGCAGCTTTTCAAGTCCAGTAAATTCAATGTTATCAAATGCGTGATTATTCGTGCCCCAGGGCATCCTTTACGGTGCTTTCCGACAGTGCGTTCGCAGGGTCCATCGTGCCGGAACAGGCTTGATGGCTGATGGTGGCCGTGCAGGAATCATAAACATCCGCGCCCGGAAACGGCACCTTGTCGCCGGTGTGGGGCACATGGCCAGTCACCAGACCTTTGGTAGGAACTGCAGCCCATCTTTTTGAATATGTCTTGCAATGCATCGGGCCGCCAAACGCATGTTTCAAGCGCGTGCCGCTATTGTGACGCAAGTTCAGGTGCTTTTCGGTTCCATGCCGCTATGTTTGATCAAGACATTCATAGGAGAGAGCGGATGATGCGAAAGCGTTTTGACGGAAATCTTAACTGGTCCGAGGTGACGCCCAAGGCGCAGTGGCTAAATCGGCGCAGCCTGTTGGCCGGGGCAGGGGCGCTGATGGTCGCTGGCGGCGCGCAGGCCAGGATTGCCGCAGCCGCCAGTGATTTTTCCACGGATGCCGCGCCCAATACCCTGGAAGAGATCACCCGCTATAACAACTTTTACGAGTTTGGCACAGGTAAGGAAGACCCGGCCAACAACTCTGCTGGCTTTATGCCTGACCCGTGGTCGGTGAAAATTGACGGGATGGTCGATAGGCCGGGGGATTACGCGCTGGATGATATTCTGGGCGGTGCAACGCTGGAGGAACGGATTTACCGTTTCCGTTGTGTTGAGGCGTGGTCGATGGTCATTCCATGGGTCGGGTTTGAGTTGGCGACCCTGCTGAACCGCGTTGGCGTACAGCCGGGGGCAAAGTTTGTCGCCTTTGAAACGGTTGTACGGCCGGAACAGATGCCCGGCCAGCGCAGCCGGCTGCTGGATTGGCCCTACCGTGAGGGGCTGCGGCTGGATGAGGCGATGCACCCGCTGACAATCCTGGCGACAGGGCTATATGGTGAGGCGCTGCCAAACCAGAACGGCGCGCCGATCCGATTGGTCGTGCCGTGGAAATATGGGTTCAAGTCGATCAAGTCGATTGTACGGATTCATTTGACCGATACGATGCCCGCAACCACCTGGAACATGCTGAACGCCCGTGAGTATGGCTTTTACAGCAACGTGAACCCGGGCGTGGATCATCCCCGCTGGTCGCAAGCATCCGAGCGGCGTGTGGGGGGCGGGCTATTTGCCAAACGTGTTGATACGCAAATGTTCAATGGCTACGGCGAGCACGTCGCCGCCCTGTATGCCGGGCAGGATTTGACCAGGGATTATTGACCCGTGGGCCGGGCTATCAATACGGTGCTGCGCCATGTGCCTCCGCTTGCCATATATGTGGCGGGGGTGGTGCCGCTTTTATGGCTGGTCTGGTTGCTGTTCAGTGGTGGCCTGGGGGTTGATCCGGTCAAGAAGATTGAACATCAGCTTGGCCTGTGGGGGCTGCAACTGTTGATTGGCGGTCTGGCGATCACCCCGTTGCGGCGCTTTGCCGGGGTGAACCTGATCCGCTATCGCCGGGCCGTGGGCCTGCTGGCATTCTTCTATATAGGGCTGCATCTGGCGACATGGCT
>NZ_JAUCDA010000009.1:122500-155386 GCF_034675685.1 Pseudorhodobacter sp.
GGGCTCTGCGAAGTCGTAAGACGACGTATAGGGTCTGACGCCTGCCCGGTGCTGGAAGGTTAAAAGGAGAGGTGCAAGCCTTGAATTGAAGCCCCAGTAAACGGCGGCCGTAACTATAACGGTCCTAAGGTAGCGAAATTCCTTGTCGGGTAAGTTCCGACCTGCACGAATGGCGTAACGATCTCCCCGCTGTCTCAAATGTGGACTCAGCGAAATTGAACTGTGTGTCAAGATGCACACTTCCCGCGGTTAGACGGAAAGACCCCATGCACCTTTACTATAGCTTCGCACTGGCATCAGGATTGAGATGTGCAGGATAGGTGGTAGGCATCGAACCGGGGACGCCAGTCCTCGTGGAGCCTCCCTTGAGATACCACCCTTCTTACTCTTGATGTCTAACCGCGGTCCATTATCTGGATCCGGGACCCTGCGTGGTGGGTAGTTTGACTGGGGCGGTCGCCTCCTAAAGTGTAACGGAGGCGCGCGAAGGTTGGCTCAGAGCGGTCGGAAATCGCTCGTTGAGTGCAATGGCAGAAGCCAGCCTGACTGCAAGACTGACAAGTCGAGCAGAGACGAAAGTCGGCCATAGTGATCCGGTGGTCCCGAGTGGAAGGGCCATCGCTCAACGGATAAAAGGTACGCTGGGGATAACAGGCTGATGATGCCCAAGAGTCCATATCGACGGCATCGTTTGGCACCTCGATGTCGGCTCATCTCATCCTGGGGCTGGAGCAGGTCCCAAGGGTACGGCTGTTCGCCGTTTAAAGAGGTACGTGAGCTGGGTTTAGAACGTCGTGAGACAGTTCGGTCCCTATCTGCCGTGGGTGTAGGAGATTTGAGAAGAGTTGCCCCTAGTACGAGAGGACCGGGGTGAACGTTCCACTGGTGGACCAGTTATCATGCCAATGGTAGTGCTGGGTAGCTATGAACGGACAGGATAATCGCTGAAGGCATCTAAGCGAGAAGCCCCCTTCAAAACAAGATCTCCCTTGAGAGCCGTGGAAGACCACCACGTCGATAGGCCAGAGGTGTAAGTGCAGCAATGCATTCAGCTGACTGGTACTAATTGCTCGATAGGCTTGATTTGATCCAGAAACAGCAAGGTTTAGCGGCAATCCCTAAAAAGAATTGTCAGCAGGCAAATGCCAAAACCCCTGCTTCGGAAACAAAGTCAAAAGCAGACACCACTACGTCACAAAATGTGACGGCAGTGTAAAAACATGGAACAATGGTAATGCAAAGCAATGCAAAACCACTGATGTTGTAATCCCTGAAACCATCAGGGATACGTTTCTTCCTCGGTTTGGTGGTCATAGCGCGAGCAAAACACCCGATCCCATCCCGAACTCGGCCGTTAAGTGCCGTCGCGCCAATGGTACTGCGTCTTAAGACGTGGGAGAGTAGGTCACCGCCAAACCTAGAAAGAAACGAAAACCTCTCAAAACGAAACAAAATCCCAATGAAATAAAAACAGCGGGAAAAAAAACAAAAATATATTGCAACAAAACGCAATAAAAAAAACAATCGCCGCGGGATGGAGCAGCCCGGTAGCTCGTCAGGCTCATAACCTGAAGGTCGTAGGTTCAAATCCTACTCCCGCATTTACGAGAAGGCCCCGCGCGCTTCGCCGGGGCCTTCTTGTTTGGCTCCAAAAAAAACTCAAAGATTTCCTCCCTTGCTTTCCGGGGGGGGCCGTACGTACTCGATCCGCTGGCCAAGCCACTCCATGGCGTTCACCGCCATGCTGTTGCCCAGCGCCTTGTAGCGCGGTCCGTCGGGTGTCCAGTTCCGCTTCCGGTAGGGCACGTCCGTGTAACCGTCGCGGAAGCCCTGCAGGCGCTCGCACTCGAGCGGCGTCAGCCGTCACCGCCCAGCGCGTCGCCACGGCCGCACGCCCGCCATTCGATCCGCCGCCGTGCAGAGTGCCCGCGACCTCCTCGCCGATGGCAAGACCGGTGTTTCCGCCAGCCTGGGCGTCAAACGCGACAGCCAGTTGGCCACCGGCGTTCGCGTGGGATCCCGAATGCCCCATCGCCGGCCAGCGTCGGCGTCGCGCCGCTGACGTCGACCTGCGCCTCGCTGCCCTTGCAGTCGAATGCGATAGCTTGCGCGACCATGGTTTCGACCTCAAAGTCGATCCGCTGGCCCTTGGCGGTTAGGCAGGCCGCGACGTCGATGGGCCCGGAAGTGTTGCCGCCGCCGAAGCCCTGCCGGATCAGTCCGACGACAGGGTCTTGCCCTCGGGTTTCCCCGCATCGCTCAACTCCGCGACCACTGCTGACAAGGCTCCCAGCAACATCGTGGGTAAGTCCTTGCCCCAATTCCCTGCGCGGCGGAGGATTCCCGCGCAGGCTTTCGGGCTCAAAAAGTACCGCTGCGGGAGGTCGCCCGTCTCCAAGATATCCGACAACGAACACACGACGTCGCCGCTGGGGAACGGCTCCGGAAAAGCGGCGTGTTCGGATGTACTGAGCGTCCAGCGCTGGGTAGGCCCACCCATACCCGAGTTCGCCCAGGCCCCCAAGGAAGGCTCCAAAGTCCCGTCCTTTGCTCGATGACAGGACGCCGGGGACGTTCTCCCAAACCACCCACTTGGGCCGGTAGCGGTCAACCAGCCCAGATAGACGAGGGCCAGGTTGCCGCGCGGATCGTCCAATCCTTTTCGAAGCCCGGCGACGCTGAAGGACTGGCAGGGGGTTCCACCAACGAGAAGATCGACAGCTGCATCCGGCCATTCCTTGAAACGCGTCATGTCGCCCCAGTTCGGGACGCTCGGGTAGTGATGGGCAAGGACCGCCGAGCGGGAACGCGTCGATCTCGCTGAATGCGACAGGGCGCCGGCCCAAGCGGCTCCCACGCGACGCTGGCGGCCTCGATGCCGCTGCAGACGCTCAAATATCGAAGCGGCATCTTCGTGCCCCGCAGCGTGCGTCAGCTGGCGCAGCGGCTCCGAGGCGCGGAGAGGCGTGGTTACTTGGCCAGCCGCGCCGCGCTCATAAAGCAATGAAACTGCTCGGAATTCTCTGCACTACAAGCGGCGGCGGAGCGAAGGTGATTACAGAACGCGACACACCAGAGACGGAGACATCGCAATGACCATCTACCAGCAGGCACTTGCCAAGCGCGCACCCGAACTGAACGCGCTGCACATGGAGACGCTCGCCTTCGCGATTGGCTCGACCTTGAACGGAATGCCCAAGGAGTTTTCTTTGACGAGATCGCCGCGCTGGCGCGCCAGATGGGGCCCGAGCGGCTCGCGGAATTTCACGCGGGCGAGACCTGCGACTGACGTCTTTTCACTCAGGCAGGACAAAGGCGCGGAGCGCGCCGCACATCTCTGCGATCATGGGCTCCGGCTCTGATGGCGTCGAGGTGAGCAGCTGCTGCCGGTACTCGCCGATTTGCTCCTCCGAGGGACCGCCTGCGGTCCCGTTGGCGGCGTCCTGCAGCGTGCCGAAGGCCGCGTCGAACAGCTACTCGTCGCCCAGCTGCGCGCGGCACTTCGCCGCCACAGCGGCGTTCAGGGCGGCTTCCTGCAGGGACGGCTGTTCGCCCAGCGCGGGCAAAGCAAAGGACGCGACAAAGGGCAGGCAAAGGAAAAGGGCGGCGCGGGACATAGGCACTCCTGTTGAATTGGGTGGCGGCACGTTACCTCTGAAGATCGCCAGCGTGTAGCCATGAGAAGTGCCGTGCGCGAATAGCCGCGTGAATATTCCGTCGCCAGAAATGGAAAAAGGCCCCCGGCCGGAGCCGAGGGGCCTAAATTGGCGAATTGCGTTATTCTGGATTCCGCACTGTTTGTTTTGCGTTATGCCCTTCGCCGCGCGAATTCCTCTAAGGCGCGCACCGTCGGCCCGTAGTGCTGGGCGTAGGCGCCGTTCTTCCTGCTCGCGCTGCCGATAGAACTTCAGCTCACGCGGCAGGGCATCGATCGGATATGTGCCCGCCCACGCGCTCTTGGTGATCGTAAAGCTCTGCCCGTCCTCTGACGCCTCGACCACCGGCTCAACCGTCATCGCGCCCAGCGCCGCGCGACCAGCGCCCCAGCGTCGCCGAGGATCACGGCCGGGATCAGGATGGTCGCGATATCCCAGAAGCGGGAGGGTATGTCGTCGATGGTCAGCGTCCAGCCGAAGAGCGGGTTCAGGATGGAGACGGCGAAGACTGCGGTCCACCAGAGGCCGAATGGCACCACGATCAGAAGCCGTCCGATTCGCGTGGCGCTCCACCGATCCGACTGCTCGGCCAGCGCGATATCCCGCGCCGCCTCGAGGCTGGCGATCTGCTTCTCGGCCGCCAGGCGCTCGCTGTCGTTCTGCGCGGCCAGCCGGAGCCGGTGCGCCTCGAGCAGGGGCGTTGTGAACTGCTGGATGATGCCGCCCGTCGGCGGCCGACGAACCAGCTCACGGTTTCCCTCCTCCCGACCGGCGTGGTGGTGATCGTCCGCAGCCAGATGTTCAGAAGCGCCAGCGCCAGCGCGTAATCGGGAAGCCAGCCCTGCGGCAGGATCCCGCGAAGCTCGGGCATCCCGAGCACATCGACCACATGCGGCAGCGCCAGCTCGAGCGCGGCATGCGCGCCCGCGATGGTGTTGAGGATCAGCGTCCGATATCCCTTCAGCTTCATGCCCGTGCCTCCTCCGCGACCGCTTGGAACGCCGCTGCCCGCTCCTGCTCATGCCGTCGGCGGCCGAGCAGGTTGATCACCGCCAAGACCACGACCGCGACCACCACGAGAATCGTCCAGTCGGGCAGGTTCGCGAGCGTGGTGCCCGCGCCACCGCCCACCGCCACGCCACCGGCGTTCGTGCCCTCGCGGCGCGCCTTGGCCTTGGCCTCGGCCTTTTCCGCGATCAGCGTCGGGCGAGCGGGCAGCGTGCTGGCCTCGACCGCCATGCGGACCGCCACGGCCTCCACGCGCGCCACCCGGCGCGACCAGCCGCGACCGAAGGTGTCCCAAGTGCGCAGGCCGCGCAGGAAGCCCATGCGAGTGGCGCAGGCGCGCTTGATCGCATCGACGGGCGTGGCGTCGTTCGCGGCCTTCAGCGTCACCGGCCCCATCTTGCCGTCGGCCGCTACGCCCACCGCGCGCTGCAGCCATTGCACGCCGCGCCTGACGCCGCTGTTCACCGCGGGATCGAGGGCAACGAGATCGACACCTGCGCGCAGATCGTCGCCGCGCACTGGGTTCCAGTAGCGGGCGCGGTAGATGGTTTCGGCTTCGCGCTTGGTCAGGCTGCGGAACGTCGTCCTTGGTCACCGGACCGCCGCGCCAGTCGCGCAGCGTCCCGATGGTGATGCCCATGTTCGTGGCGCCGCCCGGGTCTTTCGGGTGATCGACGTAGCCGCCCTCGTGGGCGAAGATTTCCGCCATGCAGGCGGCGAAGTTCTCTCGGGCCATCGCGGGCTCCTTCCAGGCATGAAAAAACCCGCCTCTCGGCGGGTCGGGTCGGGTTTCAGAGGGTGTGCGGTTCAGCGGTCGGGAAACTTCCGATCAAGACGCTCGAGGGTCCTGCCTATCCCGAGCAGGCTTTCCTCGATGCGCCCCAGCTGGACGGCTTGCTGCGCGGCGGACGCGGCCTGCGCCTGCACCTTCACCTCGAGCTTGGCGATCTCGCGCTCGTTCTGCTTGCTTTGCGCGGAGGCTTTCGAGAGCGCCACTTCAATTCTCGCCCAGAGACCAGCGAGCCCCAAGAGCAGCGGCCAGACCGCCTGTATCGTTTCCCAATTCGGCATCATGGCCTGCCCCTTCTGCTTGCGTGTTATTTTTGAATTCCCCGCGCATCAGTTCGGCACTCCCAGCGTTAGGTAATGGATGGCGATGCGGACCGAGCCGCCCGTGAAATTGCCGCCCTGGGCGGTGAGCACGATGGGCGTGTCGGCGTAGAATGCCTGCGGACCGATGACGCCCACGTTCGTGCTTCCCGCGGCGACACCGAGCGAGCCGCCGAACTTGGTGGTCTCGCCTGAAATCCCGCAGTCGTAGGAGGTCGCTCCGGTGATCGTCGTCACCGTGCGGGTCGAGACGCCGAGCACGATGGCGCGGTCCGGGATCTCGATCGTGGAGGTCACCGAGGCACCGGAGAGCCCGGACAGCGTCTGCTCGAGGACAGCCATGCCGGTCGTGCCGCCCAGCGCACCCAGCGCCACGTCGACGCTGCCTGCCTGGGCAAGGAGGCCCATCGCCTCATCCAGCGGCGTCCAGACCGAGCCGATCCGCACCACCACCCGCGATTCATCCTGCACCCAGACCACCCACCCGGTGCGGGCTGGCAGGCGCACCCATGCGCCGTCGGACCAGAGCGCAATGTCCCCGGCCCAGCCCGACCAGGCACCGGTCGCGCCGGTGGCCACGATGTAGCGCGCGCCCTCGGCCGGCGATCCGGGAGGCGTCGCGAGGTTGCGGTCGAGCACGGACAGCTGAATGAGCCCGTCGAGCAGCCGCAGGGACTCGTTGTGGGTGACGTGCTTCTGGGCCTGCGCCGCCAGGATGAATGGCAGCAGCAGGTTCGTGGTGGTGTCGGCCATGGGGTGTCCTTCAGAAGTTCAGGGTTACCGTCCGGGCGGCGCCGCGCCCGAGGAGCGAGGACAGCTGAGCGATGCGGACGTCGAGGGTGTCGCCGGGCCCGAGCGTGGATCCCCAATCCGCCGTCTGCTGGGCGGAGGTGTAGACCACGCTGGTGGTTGTGGCGGAGAGCGTCCGCTTCACCGTGGCCACGTCGAGGATGTCGACCTCATAGGCCTCGCTCGACTCGGACATAGGCACCTCGACCGCTGCCCAGCTGTCGCTCACGAGGGACCGGTCGCGCCGCGTCCAGCGGATGGTCAGATTGCCCGGCGTGCGGCCGCGCAGCCAAGGCTGCTCGACGTGGCCGACCGAGAACGGGCGAAGGCCGACGCCCGCTGGCGTGAAGGCCGCGGCGACGTAGCTGTCGTCCGTGAAGGGCAGCGAGGCCGGGCCGATGCGCCAGTTCCAAGGCAGGCCGAGGTCTGCCTGGGCCACCGGCATGCGCGCCAGCGCCTCGTCCAGAACCACGACGCGCGCCCCGGCAGAGACGTTGGCCGCGACCGCCTGCTCGGTCCCGCGCTGCCCCACGCAGGAGCCGCGTCAGCCGGTACCGGCCTGTCGCTACCAGCTCGGCGCTGCTGCCCTGCACGATCTCCCAGACGCCCGGCGCACTCTCCACAGCCAGAGCGTTCGCGCCGCCGAACAGTGCGAGGTCCGTCACGCTCTCGAGCGTTCCGCTCCGCAGATCGACCACCAGCGCGTTCGCCATGTCGAAGCGCGACGTCGGCCCGGCCGCGAAGTCGGCGGCGAGCGTGCCGAGGCGCGCCCTGGTTCCGAAGGTCTGGAACAGCTCGAAGCCCTCGTCGGAGTAGCTGCGCCAGACGGCGACATTGCCGGGCCATGGCCGCGCGAAGGCCGCTATCAGCGGCTGGTGGTCTGTCTCCTGCTCGCTCAGCTGCGGCACTTCGAGGAACACCACCTCCGTGCCGCCGAAGACCACGGGACGCGCCAGCGAGGCGGCGCGCGGCTGGCCGGGCGGCAGGTCGTAGACGACGCGGTCCTGAAAGAGCGTTTCCATGGCGCGCGAGTCGCTGTCGGCCACCGAGACGATGCGCAGGTCGATCAGCCGATGGTCGTGGTCGAGGCGCACGACGTCGCCCGGATCGATCGCCAGCCGCGAGGGAGGAAGGCGGAAGGAGGCGCTTTCGCGGCCCACCCATGCCTCCATCAGTGCACGGCGGCAGCGGCGCTCGGCTTCCTCGGGTGGTACCGCCATCGGAAAGGCCTCGGCGCTCACGCGGGACGCCTCCACCGTGATCCTGCGCGCCTCGACCAGCGCCGAGTCGTAATCCTCGTCTGCGCGCGCCAGCTGCCATTTCAGCGCCTGCGGCAGCTCCGTCTCCTGCCCGCGGGTGAGCTCGAGCACCTCGCCGTTCTCGCTCTGCGCCGCGACCATGTCGTCGGGCGAGATCGTCGCCACCGGCGCACGGCCGCGCATGAGGAAACGGATCACTCCCTCGCTCTCGATGGCGTCGAAGCCGAAGTGCCGGGCCAGCGTGGTCAGGGAGGTGCGCGGCGATTCCAGCGCGCTGATCACATAGCCCTCGACCGCGCCCCAGAGCCCGCTGACGTCGATCCGCTCCTCGGGCATGCCCGCGCGCTCGCACAGCTCTCGGACCAGCGCCTGCAGCGAGACCGCGCCCAGCCGCCCGGTGAGCCAGTGCCCGAGGCGCCAGTTGGCCCCATCTGTCCAGACGTCCGACAGCTCGGGGAAGAACGGATAGGGGCGGGCGTCCCACGTCCATGCCGCGCACTCAGGGATCCGGATCATGCGGTCGCCGTAGACGCTTGAAACCGGGTTGTTTGCAGGCTTGCCCCAATAGTCGAGCGTCGCCTCGAGGTAGGCGCGCTGGATCGCGTCGTCGCGCCAGCCGCGCGAAAAGTAGGGAACGAAACTCTCGGAGGACTTTGGATCGTAGAACACGTTCGGCTGGTTGGAGCCCCGGTCGACGGCCGGGCATCCGAACTCGGTGAACCAGAAGGGTTTGGACTGCGGCACCCACGCGGTGGGCGTGCTGCTCTCTACGCCTCCCGGCCGGTTGAAATGCTGGTTGGTCCACCAGCTCCGCATGTCTTTATTGCGGAACACCCAAGGCTTGCCCACCGCGCCGTCGGTGATCGTGGTGCGATCCTGCTCGGCTCGGTCGGCGGTGCTGGCATAGAACCAGTCGAAGCCTTCGCCGCCTTCGATGTTCGCCTGCAGGTAGCCGCGGTCGTAGATCACCGGCCAAGCCTCGGCGTCGAGGTGCTCGAAGCCGTCGCGCCAGTCGGACAGCGGCATGTAGTTGTCGATTCCGACGAAGTCGATGTTCGCGTCGGCCCACAGCGGATCGAGGTGGAAGTAGAGATCGCCGCTGCCGTCGTCCGGGTGGTGCCCGAAATACTCCGACCAGTCGGACGCGTAGCTGATCTTGGTGCCCGCGCCGAGGATGGAGCGCACGGCGGCCGCGAGGTCGCGCAGCTGCTGGACGGCGGGATAGGTCCCGGCCGCCGACCGGACCTGCGTCAGCCCGCGCATCTCCGAGCCGATGATGAAGGCGTCGACGCCGCCCGCCGCTTTGCAGAGGTGGGCGTAGTGCAGGATCATCCGCCGCAGGCTCCACTCGCTCGCGGAGCCGGTGAAGGTGACCGTGGTGCCAGAAACAGAGAACTGCGCAGGCGTGGCCGATCCGAACAGCGCCGCGACCTGCGATGCCGCCGTGGCGGTCTTGTCCACCGTCCCCGCGAAGCCCGCGGCTGGGCTGCAGGTGATCCGCCCGCGCCAAGGGAATGCCGGTTGCCCAGCGCTGGCCGCATTGTCGCTGTAGGGGTTCGGCAGCGTGTTGCCGGTGGGCACGTCCATCAGGATGAACGGGTAGAAGGTCACGCGCAGGCCGCGCGTCTTGAGCTCCTGAATGGCCTGCACCACGGAGAGGTCGCTTGGCGTCCCGCCGTAGACCGGCCGGTTCTCGCCGTCGCGGCTGACGAGGTAGGCGCTCTCGCGGGCTACCCCGTTGACCGACCAGGCGGGCGTGGTGCTCTTGCTGGCCACCTCTACGCCCGGGCGCACCTTGCAGTTTCCAGCGCGCAGGTCGTCGCCGAACCAGGCGACGACGAGGGAGGTGCTCTCGACCTCGGGCGCCTGCGCTTGGAGGCGATCCATCGCGACCACGAAGTCCGCCGTGTTCGCCAGCGCGTTCGCGTTCTCGGCGACGGTTTCGCCTCCTATCGTCGTTCCGAAGATTGTGGTGCCGCCGACCGTCTTCCGGACGATCTGCGTCGCGTAGCTGAACTCGCCCGATGCCGGGATGATCGTCACCGCTTTCGTTAGGCCCTCGGCTGTGTCGGGATCCGCGATCGGGCGGAACACCTCGAAGGACAGCTGCGGCAGGCGGTTGCCGAACTTCTCGAGCGCCAGCTCTTCGAAGACGATGTAGGCGGTGCCGCGATAGGCAGGCGTCGCGGCCGCGCCCATCCGCGCCGCGATGAAGGTGTCGGGCAGCTGGTCCTCGTCGCCCGGGTACCAGCGCCACATGACGCCCTCCATGTCCATCGGCTTGCCGTCGGCCCACATGCGGCCGATTCCGCTGATCGGGCCTTCGCAGATCGCGACGGCGAAGCTGGCGAAGTAGAGGTACTCGGTCGTGGTGACCTTTCCGCCGCCACCGCCCTTGCCGCCGCCTTGGGTGGTGGTCCTGGTTTCCTCGCGGAAGTCGGTCGCCCAGATCACGTTGCCGCCCATCCGCATCCGCCCGTAGAGCCTCGGCAGCACCGCGCCCTCGGTGGAGGACGTGATCCGCAGGCTGTCGAGCCGCGCGCCCTCGATCCTTTGTCCTGGCAGCAGCGAAGAGACGATCCAGCTGTCGACCACCGAGCCGATCGAGGAACCGATGAGACCGCCGATGGCGGCGCCGGTCAGCCCGAGGAAGTTGCCAGAAATGAAGGAGGCGCCGAGGGCGGTGCCCACGGCTCCAAGGACGAGAGTGGCCATGCTTCAGGGGTTCTTTCTGCGGACGCGCTTGGGACGCGGAAAACGGAAGGCGAAAGCGATACGGCGCCGCCAGGCATCGGTGAGGGGTTCCTCGACCACGCCGAGGCGGTCGTAGGAGTGCACGAAGCGGTCAGGCGCGGTCAGGATCCCGACGTGCTTTGCGATCGCGCCTCGGCGCATGCGAAACAGCACCATGTCGCCGGGCCCGGCGCTCTCGACCGGGATCTCGATCAGCGCCCGCGCCGCGCCCTCGAAGAGCACCTCGTGACGCCCGCTCTCGCCCCAGTCGCGGCTGTAGGGCGGCACCGGCACCGGCTCCGGGCCGACGACATCGCGCCAGACGCCGCGCGCCAGCCCGAGGCAGTCACATCCCACGCCCTTGAGGCTCGCCTGGTCGTGGTAGGGCGTGCCGAGCCATGCGCGCGCGGCCGCCACCACCGCGTCCGGATCAGCCGGGCGCGGCGCGCTGCGTCGAGTTGCCGTGGTCATAGAACGTTGCCCTCGTGCCCACCGTCCTTGGTGGCGTAGCGGATCATGGCGTCTTGGCCTGGGATGTGCGGGTAGCCTCTGAAGTTCACCATGTTGGCGAACTTGGCCCGGCAGGTCTCCGCGCGCTTGTCGCAGCCTGCGCGGATCACGAAAGCGTCGTCCGCCGCGATCGGCCGCACTGGAGCCTCGAGCAGCGTCACGGTCACGATGCCGCTCGACACCTCGTGCAGCATGATCTCCGCGAGGCGCCCGTCGTTAGAACCCGACGTCCACTCGACCGTGCCGCCCGAAAACCAGCCGTCCGCGAAAGCACCGATGCCAGAGGCGAGGAAAGCCCGGTCGCGAAGCAGGTCCGTCACGGAGCCGGTGCCCGTGAACGAAGCCGACTCGAGGTTGATCCCGCAGCGCGCGTCGCCCAGCTCGGCGTCGCAGCTCGCCTGAAAGGTGCGCCCGACCGTCTGGCCGAGGACGTGCGCCATGCTGCGGACCTCAGCCACGAACGCCAGCCGACCGCGCCTGATCTGCCCGATTGCCCCGCGGCGCAGCAGCACGCGCTGCGAGGTGTCCTGCCAGTTCACGCGCCAGACTTCGACCGCCGCGTTGTCCCATCGGCCGTCGAGAATGTCGGTCTCGGTGATTTGGTCGGAGGAAAGGACGCCCTCGGCATCCTGCGCATCGACAGACAGATCGGAGCCCGAGCGCAACTCGGACGCGACGAGGCCGCTTTCCGGCTCAAAGTTAGTTCCATCGAAGGAAAGGGCGCGATCGTGGTCGGTAAAACCATAAACCGCGCCATCAGCGCGGATAATGCGCCAACACCACGAAAGAGTTGTTGCGCCGAATTTTAGATGATCTGAAAGATTTTCAGTTAATTGCTTCACCGAAATCGGCTCCTTTAATAATTCGGCGAGACCGTGCTGCCAGTTCCCGAGTTGGTGATCGTCGCCCCGTTCAGGCTGTTGTTGACCACGATGTTCCCGCTCGCCCCGCTGTCGATCTGCACCGCAGCCCCCGCCGCCCGCCGGATGACATTATTCGTCACGAAATTCCGGTCGCAGCCGGTGATCATCCGAATGGCGTGCATCAGGCCCGCTTCGTCGCGGAACGTGTTATCGGTGATGTGGCAGTCGTCGGTGGACATGCGGACCATCGCAGAGGCCGCTAAGGAGGCGGGCGCGACGATGTTGCAGTCCTTCACCTCGGAGTTCGGCCCGCCTGAGTTGATGCGGATATAGCCGACGTTCTGGACCCCGTTCAGCCGCGCCTTGACCTTGGTGCGGGGCCCGTTCACCTCGACCAGGTGATTGTCGCTGCTCACCGTCGGCTGCGTCGTCAGCGCCCCGACATCGAGCACCACCTCGCTATCGGTGGCATTGGCCGAGACGTTGACCCACGGCACCTGCAAGACCGGATCGCCTTTGATGGTCACCTTGTTGCCCGCGCCCCTGTTGATGAGCACGCGCTTGTTGGCGTTGAAGGCCCCTTCGGCGGTCAGTTCGACACTACAGCCGTTCCCGTCGATCAGGATGGCAATGGGCAGGGCCGACACCAACTGTCCGATCACCCGAAGGTTTCGCACATGGCAATCCTTCGGCATCTGCGCGTCGGAGCCGTTCGATCTGGTGAAGTTCACGACAGAGGCACAGTCTATGACGGTGAAATTGTCATAGGTCACGTCCTCGGTCGGGGAGGTAGTTTTCCGGCCCCGAGTGGCTGTGCGCCGAAATCGTGAAGGTTTCCGCCTGCGTGGCTGTGCAGTCGAACCAGCGGCTTTCGATGCGTTCAAGCACCCCCGGCTTGCCAATGAAACGGATATGGCTGGCCCCGTCCTCCGGCTCCATCGCGCGGTCGCAATCCATGATCCGCCCGACCTCGATCACCGAGTAATCCGAACCAGGCCGCATGTTGACCGCCGCCGCCCATCCTTCTGACGAGCGCAGATATTGCGCCCGCTTGATGGAAAGCTTCATGCGCGCGCCCGTGCCGGTGACGCCATGCGCCGCATACTCGAGGTCCAGGTCCTCGATAACGCAATCCGCGCCCGTCACGTTGATGCCGCGCCGACGGTGGCTGTTCGTCGCAGCCGCCGTCGCGGACACCGCCGCGAGGGTCTGGTAGGGGTAGATCGTCGAGGTGATCTTCGCCCCGATCAGCGCCGAACGGTCGCCCGACATCAGGATCCCAGGGGCCGCAGCGTGACGCTGGTCCAGCACCGCGCCAGCCTCGAACACAAGGCGCTGGTCTGCCGCCAGCGTGAGCGTCCCGAAGCTGACCCACGGCGCGACGTTGTAGGGGATGACGACGGTATTCGATCGACCGAGCGAAAACGCGGTCGCAATCATGTCCCGCACGTCGCCATTCTCAGGGAGGAAGCCCATATCATCGAGCCGCACCGGCCCATTCGGAATGGGGGTCAACACAAAGGCCGCGTTCAGCCCGCGCCGCTGAAGAAGCCAGACATCTGACAACTCGGCCTCGCCATCGGTCAAAGCACGAGACACAATCGAAAGAGCGATGATGCGCGAGCCGACAGCGCCTAGCACCTGATAGGCCCCAGCGCCGACCGTGACGCCTTCAGTGATCGACTGCAAATCCAGTTCCGCGCGCAGGACAGACGCGTTCGAGCCGTAGCCCGCAAGCGTCACGGGCAGACTGTCGGACGAGTTGGAGCGGTAGAGGCCCCAGATGGACGGCTTTCCGGCCTCGGACACGTCCACAAAGGTGTTGTTGGCCAGCCCAGACACGGGGGCCACCCGCTGCCAACCGCTGCGCGCAATGCCCTCCTCGACCTGCCCAGCGCTGATCCGAAGCGTGATGTCGATGGCACCCGTGCAGGAAAGCCGAATTTGCGGGAGAACGAATGCGGACAGGGCCGGAGCCGTCGCCACCATCTGCCGAACGGCCAGCGTCGTTTCGTTCTTGAAATCGACAATGTTCCCGGTATCGTCAAACGCGCCCGAGATGAACGAACCACCGGAGTTGCGCCACGTCATCTGCAGCCGCGCATAATCGATGTTGGTGGCATCTCCTGCGATACGCGCCACCTTCACCGACCAGCACAAGGTTTCCCCTGCGAGTACGATCGTGTCCGTGTTGCCGCCCAGCTGGATGATTCCAGAAGCGCCAGGTGATCCGGTGAGGCGGATATCGATGTATTCCTCGCCTTCTGCCGTCAGCCCCGTGGCCACAATCTCGCGCGTAATGGTGCCACCTGTCACGCCCCATGTGCTCGGGAGCGTGCCAGGAGCGCCGACCACCGCGCCCGTCGCCGCGCTGTTGTTGATGCGGTTGCGGATGCTGCCCGCAGGGTTGCGCGAAAGAAAGGGCCGGTCGCCTAAGGCCGCCTGTTCCGCATACAGGAAGGCCCCGGTCTCCGTGACCAGCCGCGCGGAGGCAACGCGCTGGCCCGCCGCCGTTGCAGCCGTGGTGCGTGCCGTGTCGGTCCAGACATTGCCCGCGACCGGATCGAGCGGCATCAGATAGACGCCCGCGCCGCCATCCTTAAGGAATTCGCGCGGTGACCATGAGAGTTCGACCAGTTCGGCGATGGCTTCCCGTGAAGCGGTCGCAACGCTCGCTGCCGTCTGCGCCAGCGTTTTCTCCTGGGCTGACTTTGCGGCCCAATGCCTTGCGGAATATCGCCCGGCCTCGACCTCGACGTCTTCCTCGTTCTCTGCCCACTCCGCCGCTTTCGTAATGGAAATATCGAGCGCGTTTTGCGACTTGATCGCATAATGCTTGGCCGAGAACTCGCCACCTTCGACCGCACTGTCTTCCGGGGCATTTGCCCATGCTTTTGCCTTGGAAACGAGTGACTCGAACTGCGTCAGGTCGTCGGGCTCGACCGTGGGTCCTTCGATCAGGCTTGAAATGTCGAACGGGCCAGCCTGATCCGGGACAACCACCCGGAAATACCGGTCCGCGTCGGAGAGTGGTGCCAAGACGAGGTAGGCACCAGCCATGACGTCGATGTCGATCTCACCGCCCGCGTCTGTTGCCACGATGAAAGGCTCGTCGAGCACGACCGATGATCCCTGCACAGCCACCGCGCGGCGCTCCCGGAACCACTTCAGGGATTTGTTGGGATAAGCCGATCCGTTCGGCGAGCGCAGGGTGCCGAAGACCTGGCGAAGGGTGTCGGTCGTCATGGAGCCTCCAAAAGCGAGAAGCCCGCTGCCCAGTGCGGGCGGCAGGCGGGTTGGTGGCCGAGCGGTGTGGGCTCAGCGAATTTCGATAAGGGGGATCGAGGTGATCGATCCGAGGCGCTCGATATCAAGCGTGACGTCCATCAGGTCCGAGTCGAACCGCACCGGCACGTCGAACTCAAAGCCTGCGGTCACCGCCGCGCCCAGCGCGGGCGGCGACGAGAAGGTGACGATGCCGGTCGTTGCGTCGACCGACCAGCCCGAGAACTGCTCGACGCCACCGACCGCGACACGGACCGTGCCTGCGACCGGTTTCTGGATGGTGCGCCACCAATAGTGCTCGTCTGTCCCGTAGCGCTTGCGCAGCTGAACTGTGCTCTGGCCTCCGGTGCCGGTGCCGAGCAGCTGGTCCTCGTCCGAGACAGCCCGCGAGGGCAAGCTGCTCTTGTAGTCGGCCCAGTCCTTGAACCGGAAGCCGTAGAGCCGCCCGAGGCGAGCCTCGAAGAACTCGACCACCGCGTGCAGGTCGTCGGCGCGGCGGATGCCATAGGAGACGTCGTAGCGGCGCCTCGACGCGGACCAGGAGGCGTTGCGCTCTTCGCGGCCAGAGGCAAGCTCCACGATCTGCGTGCGGCGCTGCGGCCCGCCGCGGGCGCCCCGGCTGATGTTGTCCGGGAACCGAACCTCGTGAAACGCCATTACATGCCCCTCCGGCCCATGGAGACCGCGCGGGCGATATCGGCCGCGACCTGCGTGCGGCTCTGCCGGAAGCTCTCGACGTCGCGCGCGTTAATGTTGACCGTGACTCCACCGCCGCCGTAGCCGCGGGTCTCGCGCCGGGAGAGCACGCGCTCGCCACGCTGCAAGATTGCCGGAACCTCGTCTGATTTCAGACCGGCCCAGCCGCCGTCGTGCATCCTCGGCGCGTTGGCGAAGGCCATCGCCGGGACCATCCGCGAGGGCGCGGAGCCGCCGACCATGCCGCCCGAGTGGAAGACGCCCGCGAAGATGCCACCGAGCCCGCCCAGCGCGCCGCCGAGCGCGTTGGCGATGGGCCCGAGGATGAACTTGCGCGCCGCCAGCTTTGCGAGATCGGCCAGCAGTGAGGTAACCAGGCTGCGGAAGTCGAGCTTGCCGGTCTTCACGAACTCACCGATGGCGTTCTCGGCGCCTTGGAACGCGCCCACCAGAGCGTTGCCAATGTCAGCACCGACGTCTCGGGCCTTTTTGGCGTAGTCAGCCAGAGTGGCGACAACCGCATCCCATCCCGTTTTCGTTTCCTCGGCAGCTTTCTTGCCCGCGCCACCAGCTCGACCGCCTGCCGCCGCCGCGTCATCAAATGACTGAGAAACCTCTCCTGCGGTCGTAGAGGTTTCCTCAAGCGCGGTTGTGGTTCCCGACACGGCGTCCTTGAGTGCCTGCCACGCTGTCATGGGGCGCGAAGCCGCGTCCGAGAGCATCCCCGCCGCCTCGGAATAGCCCGAAGCCCGACCGCGTGCGTCGTCGGCCATGCCACCGAAAAGGTTTGGCGACTCGACGTACGTTTGTCCCATCGCGGCGCGAAAGGCCTCGCCCGCCGCGTTGCCAGCGGCGGCCGCCGCGCCCTCGTATGGGTTCTCGATTCCGCCCAGCGCCACAGGATTTAGCGTGCCGATCCGGACACCGCCTTCGCCTGTCGCCCACTCCGGCAGCAGCGCCAGCGCGCTGTTCAGCGTCTCGATGAAGGAGTTGATCCGAGTGACGACCGCGTTCAGCATCGACTCGACGCCGCCGATCAGCCCGTTGGCCGCTTGGAAGACGAAGTCGCCGATCGCCTGCGGCAGCGCACCCCAGATCGCCTTGACCGCGTCAAAGGCGCCCTGGAATGTCCCGACAGCGCTGTTGCCCCAGCCCACCACCGCGTCCGTGGCGCCCTGCAGGCCGTCGTAGATCACCGCCTGCGCGGAGGCCCAGCCGGATTCCACGCGCGCCCAGGCGGCGCTGGCGCTCAGCGAGACGCGGTCCCAGACCTCGACCGCCACGTCCTTCAGCAGGCTCATGGCGTTGCCAAAGCCGCCAGCGCCAGAGACAAGGCGGGTGAACTGATAGACGAGCTCGCCCGCGCCGACGATCAGCGCCCCGATCCCGGTCCTGATCAGCGCACCCCGCAGGAAGACCAGCGCGGTGGCGAGGCCTTTCACAGAGAGCGCGGCGACCGCGAGCCCGGCCACCCACCGCCCGGCAAGGAACGCCGCGAAGGTGGTGGCGTAGGTTGTCAGCCGGCCAAGGTTGGCGAAGAGGCCCTGAATGGCCATGCCCAGCGGCCCGGTGGTGCGCGCCATCACGGCCATCGCATCCGCTACCGCCTCAAGGGCGGGCGCGGCCGCGACCGCCAGCTGGTTCGAGACGCCGCGCCAGATCAGTCCAAGGCGCGAGATCGCATCGTTCGTGCGCTCGATCTGGTCGGCGTCCTGCTCGGAGACGACGATGCCAAAGTCCCGCACGTCCTGCGTCGCCTGGCGCAGCGTCGCGGTGTCGATCCGCGACATGGCGATGGAGCCTTCCTCGCCGAAAATCTGACCGGCCACGGCGGCGCGCTTTGCCTCGGGAACGAACTCCGTCATGGCGGCCGACACGGCCGCGATCCTCTGATCGAGCGGCATGCCAATCAGGGTCTCGGCGGAGAGGTTCAGCCGGTCGAGGGCAGCTGCCGCGGGACCTCCGGAAGCAGCCGCTTGGCTCAGGCGCCGGGTCATATCCTTGGTGGCCTGCTCAATCCCGGACATGGACACGCCAGCGAGCTCGCCCGCGCGCTCAAGCACCTGCAGGCTCTCGACCGTCGTGCCGAGGGACTGAGCCAGCTTGGCCTGTGCGTCGACCGTCTGCAGGCCCGAGCGGATCATGGCCACGCCAGCAGCCGCGACAGCAGCGCCAGCGGCGGCGGCGGCGATGCGCGCGCGCCGAGTGAAGGCCGCGAGGCGCGCGTTGGCCGACTCGATTTCGGTGGAAAGACGACGCATGCCTCGGCCGCCTGCTTCTCCGACGCCTTGCAGCTCCGCCTTTACCTGTCGTCCGCCCACGGCGGCGAGCCGCACGAACACGCGCTTTTCACTCATGCCGCTCTCCGATCCGTTCGTTGACTTTCTTCACCATCACCGCCTCGATCTCGGGCAGCATCTCCATGGCCGCGAGGCCGCTCACGCCCAGCGCCCGCGCCATTGCCAGCGCGGCTCCCATGTCCCACCCGAGGATTGTCTGCTGCGTTGCCCGCAGCTGGCCGCCGAGCCGCCCGACGAGGTCCCAGACCTGCGCGCCCTCGAGTGTCTCGGGCCTGTTCAGCCGCGCCGGGCAGTCCGGGCACGAGCCTTTGCAGGCTTCGCAGTACCGGTCGCCCCCGCTGAAGTGCCAGTCGGCGAGGGCGCGGAGACGTTTTTTTCCCGTTCCAGCACCAGCGCCTTCGCGACGTAGCCCTCCTGGAACGCTTCGAAGATCGGCCAGATATCGAGCAGGGCGCCGACGCCTTCCGGCGAGACGTCGAGCGGCTCGCCGTCCTCGTCGCCGACGCCTTCCCATTCCAGCACGGCGCGGCGCGCCAGAGCCTTCGCGAAGACCAGAGCCCGGTCTTCGTTCGTCGCCTCGTCGGGCAGGGTCTCGATGGTCGGATCGTTGCGGGTCGCGACCATGAGGGCGGTGGTGAGCGGGAGCAGTCGCACCCGCACACCTGGGGCGAGATCAAGCCAGCGCGGCGCGTTTGTGAGGTCAAGCTTCAGCATGATCAGTAATCCGCCACGTCGTTGACCAGTTCGACGGTGCACATGCGTCCCACGACAGCGTCCTTCGCGGCCTGCCAATCCAAGGTTGCCTGCACGCCCTGCGGCCCACCGATCTCCACGCGCGGGCGCGGCAGATAGACCGAGTGCACGGTAAAGGTCAGACTCTCGCCGCTTGCGAGGGTGTAGGCAAATTCGAGCTCGCAGTCGGTGCCGTCGATCGCCTGCGTCATGAGAGTGTTGTCGGCGAAGCGAACCTCCATGCTGCCGGTCAGCGCCGCCATTGAGGGATCGGCGCCGTCGATCTTGCCGTCGGCCCGGATCGTCTCGATGCGGTCGAGGTTGTTGGCATAGGTGATCTGGGTCGAGACCACATTGCCCAGCGCAACGCCGTCGCGCTTGATCGAGCCGTTGAAGTGCCCGAAGCGCACAAGGCTGATCTCGGTGGGCGTGCCCGCGTTCGTGGTCGTGGCCGGGGTCTCTCCCTGCGCCACAAGGCTCACGGAGGCGGTCAGCAGGCCGGAGCGCTGCATCTGCCACGACAGCTGGTCCACCACGCAGCCCGCGTACATCGCGAAGCGCGGTACCTCGGGCATGCCGATCTCGATGGCGAGGCTGGGGAGGGTCCAGCCGCCCGAGCGGTACTCGTGGGTGTAGGGTGCGGCGGCGCCGGTGGTGGTAGGCTCACCGAACGCGGCCTTCAGCCAGTAGCCGAAGCCGACCGCGTCGATGGGGACGACAACGTCGCCGTCGGCGGTGAGCGCGTCCTTGATCGGCGCGAGCGGATCCCGGCCATAGCCAAGAAGCTCGGATTCCAGCAGTGGTTGCTCCGCGCCAAGCGTCGAGGTGGCGAAGGGCATCTTGAAGTAGCCGCTCGCAGGCGGCGTGCCGTAGACGGATTCGAAGGCGAGCGCCATCTGCGCCCGCGCCCCCTGTGCGCGTGCCATGTCCTGTGTTCCTTTCGTGGTTCAGAGAAGGGGATCGGCGGTCCCGTAAGTGAGGACGACCGGGATGGTCGCGGCCTTGAAGCCTTCGGCTCCCTCGATGGCCAAGTTGATCGGGGCAGGTGCTTCCCCGATGGCATAGTCGCAGAGGCCACCGAACGTGCGGTCCGCGGCGATGGCCGCGTGGATGGCCAGCTTCAGGGCGTCAAAAGCCGCCTCGCGCGCGGCCTCTGTCCCCTCGACCAGCACGTCGATCTCGGCGCGGTGCTCGTAGACGTAGAGCGGCGGCGACATGAGCGCCTCGGGCGTGCCCGGATTGCCATCGCGCAGGATCATGACGCCTGCGGCCGGGACACGCTCGGGCAGCACCGCGTTGCGGAGCACCTTCGCGCCGTATGGCATGCGACCGACGAGCGCGCTGTGCAGCGCCTGCAGGACGGCTTCGCTCTTGCTGGGCATCAGACGCCTTCCTTCCAGTTCGAGACAATAAGGCCCGGCACCCGGTTCGCCCAAGCCTCCCCGTCGCGGGCGAGGTCCAGCCGTTTGCGAAGGTTGACCTGCGGCACGAGGATGAAGATCGGAACCGTCGCGACGCCGCGACCGGTCTTTGACCGAGACGCGACCGCGCGGCCCTTGGTGTTCAGCCGGGACTCGGCGACCAGCAGGCTCGGAGCGCCGCGGCGATAGACGAAGCGCAGCCGCAAGCCGGTCCGCTGTTCCCAGCCGCCTGGCGTGATCCGCTTGTTTCCGACGCCCTTAGCACCGGCTGCGGGCGTGGGGATCGCGAGGTAGAAGCCGTTCTTCGAGCGGATCAGCGCGCCCCGCTCGAACGCCCCGATGGGCTCCGGGGCGTTCGTCCAGACCATCGTCGCGGCGTTCAGCGAGTCCATCGCCTTCGGATACACCGCCGAGCGGATCGTGCGGGCCAGCCGCGTTCCAAGCCCAGCGCCGAGAATTTGCCCGCGCCAGTCGTTCTTCAGCCCGGTGCCAGCCGCGGCCATCGCGCGGGACACCGCGCGCTCGCCGTCGGTGGTGACCTCGCGCATCTGCTCCGCAAGATCGCCGACGATGTCGAGCTTGATCCTCATAGAGGGCGCCCCTCGGTCGACCAGACCAGGCGCTCGCGGTCGCGGATCGGCTCGGAGCGAACCTCGAAGAGCTCGCCCGCGATCTCGATCGTGTCACCTTTCGCGAGGCTCGAAACCTCCGCGACGCGCAGATCGAGGGTCAGAGTGTCCGTCACGAACCGGCTGTCGCCGAAGTTGGCCAGCTGGTCCGGTGCTTTCCGGATCACGCGCACAGGCGTGCCGGAGCCTTCGCCGCCCGCCCGGTAAAGGGCGTCGACAGCCATGTTCGGGTCCTCGAACAGGAGGTCGATGGCGGCGGCGAAGGCGTTCATGGTCAGGCCGTCACGCCAGCGCCGTTCAGACGCACGCGGCCGGTGGTTTCACCAGCGCCCGAACCGACCGCCTGCACTGCCACGCCGATCAGCTTGTTGGTGCTGGCGACGTTGGTGCAGGCAGTGCCGTTCCAGTAAATCAGAGCGCCGACCGTCCACGCTTGGCTTCCAACCTTGGGCAGGTCGTAGACTCCGGTCAGGTTGATGACACCTTGCGCGCCGTTGGCGATCGCGCCAGCCGCCACACCGAACAGGCTGCCGACAAGAACACCGGCGCCCGACGCAATGTCGGCACCGGCAGTGATGGTGAGCGTATCGCCCACCGAGACGAAGTTTTTCATGGGGACTCTCCCGCTGAAGGTGAAGGAAAGCCGGGCCCGCTGGTGGGCCCGGCGTCAGTTCAGGCTCACGCCGGAGCAGCGCCCGCGTTCTTGAACAGGCCGCGCCAGTCGATCGCTTTTGCGGCGAAGTCGTGCCGCGCCTTGATCTCCATGCCGTCGACCTCGAAGCCCATGCGGGTCTCGGTGAAGACACCTTCCTGACCGTCGAGGTACGCGTATTCGACCGTGTCGATGCGCGACGGATCGGCGGCGAGGAACCACGGGTCCTGACCGGACGCGGGGATGAGGCGGGGTTCCTCGATCACCTGCATGCGGCCCGCGTAGGGGTTCACATCGGCGGTTTTCGAGGGCGTGGTCGCGGTCACCTGCTTGCGGGCTTCGACCGAGCGCTGACCGGGCGGCACGAGGATGTACTGCGGCAGGATGCTGATCTTGCGGCCCTCGATGCCGGTCTGCTGCGCGAACTTGCGGTAGGCTTCCGACAGCGAGGCCTCGCCGATCACGGCGGCGGTGCCGAGGTTGCCGTGGCCCGCGTCGAACAGGTTCACGCCATCGGCCATCGCCGGGTTCTGCATCAGGATCGCATAGACGATGTCCGATTCCAGATCGGCGGCCGAGACACCGAACGCGGCCGGGACGCGGGTGAAGGCGTCCAGGTCGTCGTTGATCAGCGTCTGGCGCGTGATCGAGACGATGCGGCCATAGGTGGCCAGCGCGTAGACCTCCTTGGCCTCGCCGATGGTCCCGTACTGGAACTCACCGGACTCAAGCACCTTCTCGAGATCGGGCGCACCGCCCAGCTGCGTGCGCTGCACCGGCTTGAAGTCGGTGATGGTCGCGCGCCGCGCCCAGGCGCCGAAGGTGCGGGGCGTGCCGTCGTAGGCCGCGCGCAGCGTCTTGTTCGCGACGTTCGCGAGGATCGCCGGGAAGTCGCTGGTCGAGTGGTAGCCGACCGAGGCGCGAGCCTGGAAGGCGAGACCGGCCAGTTCCATCTTCGACATGCCGCGGGTGCTGACGCCGCCGCGCTCGAGGGCGTGGCGCGCCATCTCGATCAGCGACAGGCCGCGGAACTCCCGCCCGTTGGCGGTCAGCTGGTGCTGGCCCGGGTTGTGGCGGTGCATCAGCGCCTCGGCCATCGCGTCGCGGTACTGGACGTCGCGCTCGCCGTTGCGGGCCTGAGCGGGTGCAAGCTCGGCAGTCCGGCCAGCCGGGTCGGTCTCGACCAGCTTGTCGAGGATCCGCGAGCGGGCCTGATCCAGCGAGACGCCATCACGGATCAGCTGATCGCGGAAGGCGGCGTCAAGGCCGTGCCGGGAGCAGAGCGTGCCGATCTCGGCCGAGCGGGTGCGCTCTTCGGCGCGGATCGCCTCGGCGTCGATCACCGGCGCTTGCGAGGCGGCGGGCGCCGGGGCGGCTTGGGCGGCGCGGGTCTGCTGGCCCGCGTCGGTGCGGACGGCCGTCGTTTCATCACCGGCCGCATTGGGGTTGTCTTTGGGCATCACTGCCTCCTTTCCAGAAGCCGCCTGTGCGGCAGGTGTGTCGCGCCGGATGATGACGCAGGGGTTGCGGTTCTCGCGGCCGGATTGCTCCGAACGGATGCTCGCGCCGGGATCGGCCGGCATGGCGACCGCCGAAATCTCGAAGGGTTCCCAATCGACGGCGCGCCACAGCTCGCGGGCGCCGTCCTTCTTGGTGATTTCGTAGCGGTGGACGCGATAGCCCACCGAGACCTTGTTGATGGTGCGCTCGAGGATGCGCTGGATGGCGGGCGCCGCGTCCTCCGCGCTGGTGAGGCGGATTTTCGCGGTCCCTTGCCCGTTCTCGACGCGGACGGAGCCGGGCACCACCGAGCCGAGCACATTCGCCACGCCGCCCCAGGTCTGGTGGCTGTCGAGGAAGGGCGCGCCGTCGTTCAGGCGGTCGAGCCGGATCGAGTTGCCGTCGACCAGCAGCTCTTCGTCGTACTCGACGCGGTCGTCCCAGCCTTCCCAGCGGACGCGCTGGACCGTGGCGCCCGTCGTCCAGATGATGTCGATGGTGCGCTCGGCCTCGTTGATGGTGTCGGCGCGCACCATCGCTTCCCGCCCGATGAGGGGCAGGTCCAAGGTGTCTCTCGGCATGTTGGGTTACTCCGTTGCGGGCTCGCGCGAGGGCGCGGCGTTGGGATCGGCCGTCTGCACGAGACCGGCCTTGGTTACCTTGCGAGGGTCGGCGTCGTAGACGAGCCCGAGCTCGTCCATCTTCGCGTTGAAGTCGGCGGCTTCCTTGAGGAGCTCTTCCGGATCGTAGCCGCGCCGCGCGATCTGCTGCGGGATCGTGGCGAAGCCGGAGCGGACCTCGAGCAGGTCGGCCTGGGCGTCCTGCAGCGGGTTCACGCTCTCGAACCGGGTCGGGCCCCACTCGGCGAAGATTTCAACTCCGCGCGGCAGGAGGCCCGCGTCCTGGGCGTACTCGATGAACCAGCCCCAGATTCGCTCGCAGAACATGGGAATGACGGTCTGCCACTGGATTTGCTCGATCATGCGGCGGAACTCGTTCAGCCCAGCGCGCGTGCTCGAGAAGTTCGCTTGGCTCATGTCGCCAGTCATCAGCGCGTAGGGGACGCGGAAGCCCGCCGAGATCAGGTGTTGCTGGCCGCGCAACCACTCGCCAAGACCTCCTGTCGAGGACGGCTGGTTGAACTTGATGTCCTTGCCGTTGCGGGCATAGGCGATCAGGCCGGGCTCGAACTGCTCGATGCGGTGGCCCTCGGCGTCTTCGACCGAAGGCGCGATTCCTTGATCAGCTTCCTCGGCGCCGAAGACGATGCCCACGAGGCAGGCTTCGGTCTTCTTGCGCACCAGCTCGGCGTGCTGCCAGTCGTCCAGATCGCGGATGTGCCGCATGGCGGGCGTGCCCCAAGGGACGCCACGCGACTGCACACGCTGGCGCTCGAACAGATGCGCGACGCGGTCGGCCGGGATGCGGACCGACTCGAAGCGCCGGCCGAACACTGTCACCGTCCCGCCCGGGTGATCCGGGAACAGCCAGTAAGCGGAACGCCGACCGTTGCGGTCGTACTCGATGCCCTGGTCGATCCGGACGCCATCCGGCCGGTTGTCCATGCGCGCCGAGTTCGAGATGATCCGCCTCCCGCAGCTCGATCTGCAGCGGGACCACGTTCGGCGCGCGCATCGAGGTCGGACGGGCAAGCGCGAAGACCTCGCCGCCCTCGATCATCTCGCGGACGGCAAGGTTCAGCAGCCCGTGAAAGTCGGTGTGGCCGTGGCGGTCGCAGCTGCGCGACCAGCGCTTCCAGAGGGCGTCGACGCGCTCGTTCAGCGCCGGATCGTTCGTGGCGGCGCGCGGCCGGATGCCAGTGCCGACGATGTTGTTGACCAGCACCTGCACAGCCTGGGCGGCCATGGGGTTGTTGCGGACCAGATCGCGCATCCGGTCGCGCAGGATCGGCCCAGCGCCCGCGATCTCCTTGTCGGCCGAGTTGCCGGTGGCGCGCCAGCCGTCCGTCCCGCGCCCCTTGGAAGCCGCGTCGTAGCCGCGCTTCCGCTCGATCGCGTCGCGTGCGTAGAGCCGCCGCAGTGCCGCCTCTGGCGAAAACACCGCGACGGCTCTGTCGATCAGGCCGAAACGCAAGGGAGGAGGAGTGCGCTTGGCCATCAGGACCTCCGATAGCTGGCGAAGCCAGCGATTGGCAGTTTCTTTCCGCCCTGCGCGGCGAGATCAGCCTCGATGGTGGCGATGATCTGGCGCATTTCGTTCAGGGAGCGGTACTTGGTGGTTTTTCCGTCGTAGCTGACCTCGGTCACGCCGGAGGCGTAGGCCCGCTTGATCGCGTCGAGTTGTGCCTGCGTGAATCCGGCCATTTCAGAACCATTTCCTGCCCCGCGAACCCATCCAGTCGGACGAGCGGCGCGGTGGCTGCTTCGTTGGCGGCCGGTTCGGCACGCCAGCGGGTGGCGCGGCGTCCTCACGACCGAGGTTGATCTGTTCCTCCAGCTGCTCCCAGCGGCGCTGGTCCCAGCGGTCCAGCCCCATCAGCCAAGCGGCTGCGCGGGCGTAGACGCGGCAGTCGAGGGCCTCGTTGCGGTCCCGCGTCTTCTGCCACTCGAGCTTCTGAAAGCCCTGCCTCGTCTTGATGGTCATCAGCTGCTCGGCGGTCAGCTGCTTCATCCACTCGGCGGGCGTCCCCTTCGGAATGTGGATGTAGCCGGTCGGCCATTCTCCACCGGCAGTGATGTCCTCTTCCGTCGGCGCGTTCAGCCGCAGGAAGCGGTAGGTCTCGCTCTTGAAGACCGCGCCCGCGACCTTCCAAAGCTGCACGCCGCGCCGCAGTTTCCGGCCTGCCTCCGTCGTCTCCACGTAGGTCGGCCCATCCACTGGCGTCGACCGGTCGAAGCCCGCGACGCCCTTGATCGCGATCACCTGGCCGCGCCCGACCGAGCGCACCCACGAATAGACCGCGTCGGTCGTTACGCCGTCGCCGGTGTCGATCGCCATTCGGGCCAGCGCCATATTGGCACCGCCCTCGTGCGGCCATGTGGTGTTCAAGAACTCCGTCAGGTCGTGCCAGACTTCCGGCCGCGCCGTGTCGCCCTCGATGACGATGTGGTCCACCAGCCAAGAGCGGAGGTTCTTGCCCCAGCCCCAGACGTCGATTTCAATCCGGTCGCGCTGCACGTCCGCGCCACCTGTCAGCACCAGCACGCCCTCGGGCGCGTGGCCCAGCTGCCAGTTCTCCCGGCGCTCGTACAGGCGCTGCCAGTCGGGCGCTTCGCCCTTTTCCTGCCACGTCTCACCGAGGACGGTGTTCTTCAGGGTCTTCAGAGCGGCGTCGTTGCCCGCCGCCTGCTCCCAGCCGCGGGCGATTTCCTCCCAAGAGAGCCACCCGAGCGGCGAATAGAGACCGCTGATGTGGAACCCCACCACGCCCGCCGCCTGCGCGTTGGCGAGCGTCTCCGGGTCCGCCGTTGGCATCCAGCAAGCGCCGTTCGCCTCGTCCATCATCGCGGTCTTGTGCCGCTCGGCGATGGGCTCGTCGCAGTGCTCGCAGATGTATCGCGCCGTCTCCGGGCGCCCCTTCTCCCAGCGAAGGCGCTCGAACTGCAGCCATTGCAGGCCACCACAGTGCGGGCAGGGCACGTGGTAGCGCTGCTGATCGCTCATCTCGTACTCCCGCTCGATCCGCGACAGGCCCTTGATCGTGGGCGTCGAGGCGAGAAACACCTTGCTCCTGTGGCCGAAGCTGATCGTCCGGGCCTCGGCCAGCGCGATCGGGTCGCCTTCCCCGTCGAGGTCGCCCGGGTAGGCGTCCACCTCGTCCAGGAAGACCCAGCGCGCGGGCATCGAGCGCAGGCCCACCGCGCTGTTCGCCCCGGTCAGGATCAGCTGCCCGCCCGGAAACCGCTTTCCGAGGATCGTGTTGCCGCTGTCCCGTGACCGCGACGGCATCACAAGCGCCCGCAGCTCCGGGCTTTCCTCGATCAGCGGGTCGATCCGCTGCTGCGAGAGGCGCTTGGCCAGATCGACCGTCGGCTGCACCGCGAGAAACGGGCCGGGGGCCCGATGCATCGCGAACCCGATCCAGTTTGTTGCCCGCCTCGGTCGCCCCGACCTGCGCCGCCTTCATGAACACCACCCGCTGCGCCGGGCTCGATGGCGAAAGCGCGTCCATGATCGCCCGCATGAACGGCGTCCGCGCCGTCCGGTAGGGCCCGGCCTCGGATGCTGCCCGCGAGGACAGGATTCGATGCCGATCCGCCCACTCCGAGACGGTCAGCGCGGGATCCGGAGCGAGTCCTGCCAGCCAAGCGCGGCGGATTTCGTCCGCTCCGTCGAAGTCAGCGAAGTTCAAGCTTCACCTCGGCCATGTCGGCCAGATGCTTTCGCAGGTACTTGTCCAGCACCTGCTCCATCTTGTGCGGCTCGACACCCAGCTCGGCCGCCATGTTCGCGGCCACACGAGGTGGCCAGTTCTGCCAGGCGTCGCGTTCCCGCCGCGCCAGGTCGAAAACCACCGCTGTCGTGCGAGCTCGATCGACCAGCTCGCCCTTCATCTTGGCCAGCTTCACCTTGGCGGTCTGGGCCTTGATCACTTCGTTGGCCATCCGAGCGCGGAGGAAGGACACCTCGCCGCCCGCTGCAGGGTCCGGTTCCGCGCCCGCCTCGCGCAGCGTCTCGCTGACCGCCTCGATGGCCGAGCGCGGCACCGGCTTTGTCGCCGAGGCGCGCGCGGTGCCTGCGGCGGTCGCCGCTCCCATCGCCTGGGCGTTCGGTCCTCGCTGCTTGGCCGGGTCCGTCTGGGCGTCCCACTGGCGATCCGCCTTGGCCGGGTCGATCGTGCCGTCAGCCTCGACCGTGATGCGACCGGTCGCGATGGCCTTGCCCACCGCTGTGTGGCTGACACCGCGGTGCGCGGCGTATTGCCGACGCGACAGTCCCATTCGGTCAGGCTCCCCTTCGACACTCCCCTTCCGGCTGGGGTTTCTGCTTATAAAGCAATGATATTGCTGCGATTTCTCTACACTGTAAGCGCCCGTAGAGCGATGGTGATTACACCAAGCGACGCACCCCGCGACGCACCAGCCACGGAGACAAGACCATGACCAACGCACAGCAAGCCAACGTCGCCCGCCAAGAAGCAGCCAAGGCCAAGGTGGCCGCGGCGCAGGAACGCAGCACCGAAGCGATGGCGCGGATGGACCGCGCAGCATGGGACGCCGCGCAGGCCGAGATGCGCGCCGCCGAGGCAGAGTGGCAGGACGCAGTCCGCGAGAGCGTCGAAACCCGCTGGTAAGCAGACACGATCACGGAAAGGCAAAGACCATGACCATCGAGTGCACCATCCGCTTCAAGAACGAGCCTCGCGCCGCCATCGAGCGCGCGCTCGGCTCGATCCTCCTGACCACCGAGGCCGACACCGCGCAGGGCCTGATGGGCGGGTTCTTCTTCAAGACCGACCGCAGCCCGACCGCGATCCTCGCCGCCTTCGAAGAAGACGGCTTCGAGTTTGCCGACTTCGAAAACATCGAATTCCGCACGATTTGAGCGCCTCAAGGGAGACACAACAATGCACAGCCGCACCCGCGACAACACCGCTGCCCTCGACGCCTTCCTCGCGAAGAAGGCCGAGATCGACACCATGCTCGCCCGCCTGCAGGCGCTGAGCGCGGACCACTTCGAAGCCAGCGCCGACGAGGTCCATTGGGGCCACGTTGGCACGCTCGGCTTTTACGCCGAGCAGCTGAAGCGCATCACCGACGCCGCCTTCAAGGAAGGGGAGCACGCCGAATGACAAACCACCGCGCAAACACCAAGCAGGCAGCGCTGATCGCCATGCTGCGCGCGCCTGAAGGCGCCACGCTGGACGAGATCGTCGCCGCGCTCGGCTGGCAAAAACACACCGCTCGCGGCGCCATGTCCGGAGCCCTGAAAAAGGCGATATTATACTTTACGTACCCACGCCCATCAGGTAGTTTGAAACTGTAGCCAAGAGGTTTGTAATATCTGTCCTTTCCCGCCCTGAGTTCCACGACGAAGCCGCCGCTTACGCCTATGTTGAGGCGCGCATCTGGGCGAATGGCCGGGTTTGCCCGCACTGCGGCGAATGTGAGCGTACTGGAAAGCTGAACGGCGCTTCGACCCGGATTGGCGCTTACAAGTGCTACCAGTGCCGCAAGGCCTTCACCGTCAAGATCGGCACCATCTTTGAAGCAAGCCATGTTCCGATGAACCTGTGGCTTCAATCGATCTACCTGATGTGTGCCAGCAAGAAGGGCATCAGCAGCAATCAATTGCACCGCACTTTGGGTGTGACCCTGAAAACCGCTTGGTTCATGTCTCACCGTATCCGTCACGCAATGTCCGACGATGGCACCATGCAGTTTGGCAATGGCGGCGGCGTGGTTGAAGTTGACGAAACTTTCATCGGCACCAACTCCAAGAAATCCAAAACTGCGCGCGGTTATGCTCACAAGATGAAAGTTGTCAGCCTTGTTGACCGCGAAACTGGCCGCGCCAAAAGCATCGTGGTTGATGATCTGACTATCGCGACCATCACCCCGATCCTTGAAGCCAACATCGCCAAAGAGGCTGTCCTGCACACCGATGAAGCCAAGCACTATACCAAGCCCGGCAAGGCCTTTGCTGGCCACGGTGTGGTTCAGCACAGCGTCGGCGAATATGGCCGTGGCGACGTTCACACCAACACCATTGAAGGCTTCTTCTCGATTTTCAAACGCGGCATGAAGGGCGTCTACCAGCACTGCGGCAAGAAGCACCTGCACCGCTACATGGCAGAATTTGACTTCCGTTACACCAATCGGGTTGCGAACGGCATCGATGACCAGATGCGCGCCGTCATTGCTTTGGTTGGCGTCAAAGGCAAGCGTCTGACCTATCAAACAACTGGTGCATGATGCCGAAAAAGAAAGAGAATCTGACCCAGAAAGAGCAATCCGAACTGTTCCGAAAGGCCGTTCAGGAACTGGTGGACGCTGGCGAACTAAGCCCCATAGAGACCGACGAAAAGTTTGAGGCATTTCTGTTGCGAGCAACTCGTATGAAATCGTCATAGCTCATGCTCCAGATTGTTTCCGCTTTTGCCGCTGCGCGCGATTCGATCAGTTGGGCAGACGATGCAATCAACGAGTTGCGCTATGCCTTTCAGGTCTTCATTCAAGGCGATGTTGCAGAAATTGTGATTGAGTTCGATTCTCAGACCAGCGAGCACGTTAGAAAGCTTCGTTTTAAGTCCCCCTTCCCCAAGGTTCTCAACCGAAAAACTACTGAGGCCTTGATTAATCTCAGGCACAGTTTTGATCAGGCCGCTGCGGCCGCGCACCGGGTGACCAATAGTAGGCGGGCAAGTGATCCGACATTCCCGTGGGGACAGACCCCTAAAGACGTTGAATTTCGCTTGAAACAGAAAGGGTTTGATGAGCGCTTGAGGGATACTTTCATGGCCCATGAGCCATACCCCCGAGCGGATACTCACCCCGGCGGCGACGACATTATCAGATCGCTTTCCATGGTCGCCAACAACAAACACACGGTCGGATTGGGTGTCCACGGCTACCTGACTGGCGTTCAGTATCCCACTCTTTCCACCGGCAAGGGGCAACTTAGCTTCTCGATGCCAACATGGGACCCTGTGAAAAACGAAGCCGAACTGGTCCGATGGTCCGGTGAGGCTAACTCGGACGGTAAATATGAGTTCGCCTTCCAGATAGTCTTTAATGATTTCAGGTTCCTAAGTCTGTGGAAGCGATAGCGGGACTGGAGGCTTTTTCGGCAAAAGCCAAGGCGGTCGCTGAAGACCTCCAAAGTCGATGCATTGAGATCAACAGTTGAGTTATGACGCATCGCTCACCCACCGACCTTGGGTATGCGATGTATAACATCGCCCTGAAAAAGCGCCTCGGCCTGACCATCACGTCCGAACAAGAGCCCGAGCGCGGCCGCGTTTACCGGATCGCGGACGACGACGCCTCCTGACCGCCGCCAGCGCGCCGTGACCTGAAGGAGACCGCGCCCAGCGCGGTCTTTTCCGTTTCCGCCGCGGTGCGCGGCGTATTGGCGGCGCGACATTCCCATTCGGCCAGACTCCCCTTTGATACTCCCCTTCCGGCTGGGGTTTCCGCTCATAAAGCAATGTTATTGCTGCGATTTCTCTACACTGTAAGCGCCAGTAGAGCGATGGTGATTACACAAAGCGACGCACCCCGCGACGCACCAGACCCGGAGACCAAGCCATGAGCAGCACCGACATTCGCATCCGCTACCCCGAGGGCACCATCGGAACCGACACCACACGCTTCGCCAAGAAGGTCGAAGCGATCCTTGAAGCAGCCGCTTGCATGAATCCCCCGAGCGTCTGCGACATGCCCAGCCACCTGATCATCACGATCGCAACGGACGATCTCTTCGAAGTCGCCACCGCGCTTCGCACTGCGAAGCTGATTTCTTGACCACACAGCCCCGGCGTAGCGCCGGGGCACTCCAAACGGAGACACAGCCATGAGCGCTCGCAAGAACCGGATCGACCAGATGACCAGCAGCGATTACGCCCTCGACGCCTTCCTCGCCAAGAAGGCCGAGTTCGACACCATGCTCGCCCGCCTGCAGGCGCTGAGCGCGGACCACTTCGAAGCCATCCCGGACGAGGTGAACTGGGGCCACGTCGGGACGCTCGGCCATTACGCCGAGCAGCTGCAGCGCATCACCGACGCCGCCTTCAAGGAAGGGGAGCACGCCGAATGACAAACCACCGCGCAAACACCAAGCAGGCGGCGCTGATCGCCATGCTGCGCGCGCCTGAAGGCGCCACGCTGGAAGAGATCGTCGCCGCGCTCGGCTGGCAAAAACACACCGCTCGCGGCGCCATGTCCGGAGCCCTGAAAAAGCGCCTCGGGCTGACCATCCACGCCGAGCCGGAGCCCGGTCGCGGGCGGGTTTACCGGATCAGGGACGACGAAGCCTCCTGAGCGCCGCCAGCGCGCCGTGACCTGAAGGAGCCCGCGCCCAGCGCGGTCTTTTCCGTTTCCGCCGCGCTGCGCACACGCACAGCCTCGAAGAAGCGCCGCAGCGCGTAGGACCGGACCACCGAGACCACGGTGAAGACGCCGCCGATGGCCAAGTGCTCGCCCATCGTGGCGTGGATCCCGAAGAGCGGGAACACGACCGCCTGCGTCAGGACCGCCACGCCGAAGCCCACCGCGACGTTCGTGACCGCCTCGACGGCCGACATGAGGCGAGACTGCTTCACGCCGCAGGCTTCTGCTTGCGTTTGGCAGGCTGGGACTTTTCCTCGATCTTGATCCCAGCGCCGCCCACCCGATCGCTCATCACCTCGATGAAGGTGCGCCCGTCGCCATCGAGCGTGGCCTCCTTGCCGGTCAGGTTCTGCCACCTCGCCACGATCACGTCGATGTAGGCGGGGTTCAGCTCGATGCCGTAGCAGGAACGTCCGGTCGTCTCGGCCGCGATCAGCGTGGTGCCCGATCCCATGAAGGGCTCGTAGACCGCTTGGCCCGGGCTCGAGTTGTTGAGGATCGGCCGGCGCATGCACTCGACCGGCTTCTGGGTGCCGTGAACCGTCTCGGTCCTGTTTTTTGTTCGCCATGTGCCAGAGCGTCGTCTGCTTGCGGTCGCCCGCCCAGTGGCCCTTGCCCTTTTTCCGAACGGCGTACCAGCAGGGCTCGTGCTGCCAGTGGTAGTCGCCGCGGCTGAGGATCAGCCGATCCTTCGCCCAGATGATCTGCGAGCGGATGGCAAACCCGGTCTCG
>NZ_JAUCDA010000010.1:0-122635 GCF_034675685.1 Pseudorhodobacter sp.
GGTAGTCCACGCCGTAAACGATGAATGCCAGTCGTCGGGTTGCATGCAATTCGGTGACACACCTAACGGATTAAGCATTCCGCCTGGGGAGTACGGCCGCAAGGTTAAAACTCAAAGGAATTGGCGGGACCGCACAAGCGGTGGAGCATGTCGTTTAATTCGAAGCAACGCGCAGAACCTTACCAACCCTTGAGCATGGATATCGCGGGACCAGAGATGGTTCTTTCAGTTCGGCTGGATATCACACAGGTGCTGCATGGCTGTCGTCAGCTCGTGTCGTGAGATGTTCGGTTAAGTCCGGCAACGAGCGCAACCCACATTTTTAGTTGCCAGCATTCAGTTGGGCACTCTAGAAAAACTGCCGGTGATAAGCCGGAGGAAGGTGTGGATGACGTCAAGTCCTCATGGCCCTTACGGGTTGGGCTACACACGTGCTACAATGGTAGTGACAATGGGTTAATCCCAAAAAGCTATCTCAGTTCGGATTGGGGTCTGCAACTCGACCCCATGAAGTCGGAATCGCTAGTAATCGCGTAACAGCATGACGCGGTGAATACGTTCCCGGGCCTTGTACACACCGCCCGTCACACCATGGGAGTTGGTTCTACCCGACGGCCGTGCGCCAACCCTAACGGGAGGCAGCGGACCACGGTAGGATCAGCGACTGGGGTGAAGTCGTAACAAGGTAGCCGTAGGGGAACCTGCGGCTGGATCACCTCCTTTCTAAGGATGTTTCTAGCCAGATTAGCTTGCTAATCTCGTGAAACACTTAGCAGAGACTAGTCATAGTCTCAAACACACGGCCAGGCCGTCCTCATATCTCTTCAGAACAAGCGGAACGCAGTAACCATGCGTCTGGGCATGCGGCCCTGATGCGCCCTGTGTTCTATGCTGGGGCCTTAGCTCAGCTGGGAGAGCGCCTGATTTGCATTCAGGAGGTCAGGAGTTCGATCCTCCTAGGCTCCACCAGTTACACGACCTTACACTGCGGTGTTAAGATCGTGGGTCGGTAGCTCAGGTGGTTAGAGCGCACGCCTGATAAGCGTGAGGTCGGAGGTTCAAGTCCTCCTCGACCCACCACGTTTTTTAGCCCCGCTAAAATACGTGGGCCACGCGGCAGATGATTGCGGCACGCAAACATCAAGAGCAGCACCCATCAGAAAGCTTGATAATTACAGTATTCACAAGATCACTGGCTGCATTTGCGAATGCATCTGATCGTCCTGTGAGGGACGTTGTTTGAACCACGGTTCAAACTTTGACATCGTTTAGAGAGAAACAACATCAGTATCACTGGTTGGCCCGAGTATGGGTGCAACCAGAGGCGCAAGCCTCAAAGTGATATTGTTCCAAGTCTAGTACACTAACCGTTTGGCGTTTCCAAGGAAACGCTGGACATGGGAAAGTATACAGCTTTTGACACGTTGTAAGTCGTGAGGCTTACAGCTTGGCTGCCCTTCTCGGGGCGGCACCGGAAAGAATGAGTTTGGATCTCGGACGTAATTCCAGCATAAGTGGGCAACCAATTATGCGGTTCGGAATTACAACTTTAAAAGACCCGAACCTTGCTCTTTCTGGATCAAATCAAGCGCGAAAAGGGCGTTTGGTGGATGCCTAGGCAGTAAGAGGCGATGAAGGACGTGATACCCTGCGTTAAGCTGTGGTGAGCCGGGAATAGGCTTTGACCCACAGATCTCCGAATGGGGAAACCCACCTGAATATTTATTGTTGTCCTACCGCTTTGCTACTTGAGGACTTGTCCGCAGGTAAAAAAGAGGCGGGATCACCAGTAGGTATAACCAGGTACTTTAATCCTGAATACATAGGGGTTTTAGAGCAAACCCGGGGAACTGAAACATCTAAGTACCCGGAGGAAAGGAAATCAACAGAGACTCCGTCAGTAGCGGCGAGCGAACGCGGACCAGCCGAGCCCTGAAGAGTGAGTAGAATGGTCTGGAAAGGCCAGCAATATAGGGTGACAGCCCCGTATACGAAGCTCCAAGGGACATATTAAGTAGGGCGGGACACGTGAAATCCTGTTCGAAGATCGGGGGACCACCCCCGAAGGCTAAGTACTCCTTACTGACCGATAGCGAACCAGTACCGTGAGGGAAAGGTGAAAAGCACCCCGACAAGGGGAGTGAAACAGTACCTGAAACCGGACGCCTACAAGCAGTCGGAGGGACATCAGTCCTGACGGCGTACCTTTTGTATAATGGGTCAACGACTTAGTCTCACAAGCAAGCTTAAGCCGATAGGTGTAGGCGCAGCGAAAGCGAGTCTTAAAAGGGCGAATGAGTTTGTGGGATTAGACCCGAAACCAAGTGATCTAGCCATGTGCAGAATGAAGGTAAGGTAACACTTACTGGAGGTTCGAACCAACACCCGTTGAAAAGGGTCTGGATGACGTGTGGCTAGGGGTGAAAGGCCAATCAAACTTGGAGATAGCTGGTTCTCCGCGAAAGCTATTTAGGTAGCGCCTCGGACGAATACCATTGGGGGTAGAGCACTACATGGATGATGGGGGCCCACAGCCTTACTGAGTCTAAGTAAACTCCGAATACCAATGAGTACTATCCGGGAGACACACGGCGGGTGCTAACGTCCGTCGTGAAGAGGGAAACAACCCTGACCTGCAGCTAAGGCCCCTAATTCGTGGTTAAGTGGGAAAGCATGTGGGACGGCCAAAACAACCAGGAGGTTGGCTTAGAAGCAGCCATCCTTTAAAGATAGCGTAACAGCTCACTGGTCTAGATAAGCTGTCCTGCGGCGAAGATGTAACGGGGCTCAAACCACGAGCCGAAGCTCAGGATGTGTAGCAATACACGTGGTAGCGGAGCGTTCTGTGATATAGGACGCTGTGTAATTATGCTCCGCTTGCGGAACATAACATACACAATGTGCTTTCTGTGAAGCCGGGCTGTAAGGCATCCGGTGGAGAGATCAGAAGCGAGAATGTTGACATGAGTAGCGACAAAGAGGGTGAGAGACCCTCTCGCCGAAAGTCCAAGGGTTCCTGCTTAAAGCTAATCTGAGCAGGGTAAGCCGGCCCCTAAGGCGAGGCCGAAAGGCGTAGTCGATGGGAATCAGGTTAATATTCCTGAGCCGTGAGGTAGTGACGGATCGCAAAGGTAGTTTGCCCTTATCGGATTGGGTGGGCTGCTCAGCGGTCCCTGGAAATAGCTCCTCTATAAGACCGTACCCTAAACCGACACAGGTGGACTGGTAGAGAATACCAAGGCGCTTGAGAGAACCACATTTAAGGAACTCGGCAAAATGCCTCCGTAAGTTCGCGAGAAGGAGGCCCCGTCTGTAGGCAACTATGGGCGGGGGGCACAAACTAGGGGGTGGCGACTGTTTACTTAAAACACAGGGCTCTGCGAAGTCGTAAGACGACGTATAGGGTCTGACGCCTGCCCGGTGCTGGAAGGTTAAAAGGAGAGGTGCAAGCCTTGAATTGAAGCCCCAGTAAACGGCGGCCGTAACTATAACGGTCCTAAGGTAGCGAAATTCCTTGTCGGGTAAGTTCCGACCTGCACGAATGGCGTAACGATCTCCCCGCTGTCTCAAATGTGGACTCAGCGAAATTGAACTGTGTGTCAAGATGCACACTTCCCGCGGTTAGACGGAAAGACCCCATGCACCTTTACTATAGCTTCGCACTGGCATCAGGATTGAGATGTGCAGGATAGGTGGTAGGCATCGAACCGGGGACGCCAGTCCTCGTGGAGCCTCCCTTGAGATACCACCCTTCTTACTCTTGATGTCTAACCGCGGTCCATTATCTGGATCCGGGACCCTGCGTGGTGGGTAGTTTGACTGGGGCGGTCGCCTCCTAAAGTGTAACGGAGGCGCGCGAAGGTTGGCTCAGAGCGGTCGGAAATCGCTCGTTGAGTGCAATGGCAGAAGCCAGCCTGACTGCAAGACTGACAAGTCGAGCAGAGACGAAAGTCGGCCATAGTGATCCGGTGGTCCCGAGTGGAAGGGCCATCGCTCAACGGATAAAAGGTACGCTGGGGATAACAGGCTGATGATGCCCAAGAGTCCATATCGACGGCATCGTTTGGCACCTCGATGTCGGCTCATCTCATCCTGGGGCTGGAGCAGGTCCCAAGGGTACGGCTGTTCGCCGTTTAAAGAGGTACGTGAGCTGGGTTTAGAACGTCGTGAGACAGTTCGGTCCCTATCTGCCGTGGGTGTAGGAGATTTGAGAAGAGTTGCCCCTAGTACGAGAGGACCGGGGTGAACGTTCCACTGGTGGACCAGTTATCATGCCAATGGTAGTGCTGGGTAGCTATGAACGGACAGGATAATCGCTGAAGGCATCTAAGCGAGAAGCCCCCTTCAAAACAAGATCTCCCTTGAGAGCCGTGGAAGACCACCACGTCGATAGGCCAGAGGTGTAAGTGCAGCAATGCATTCAGCTGACTGGTACTAATTGCTCGATAGGCTTGATTTGATCCAGAAACAGCAAGGTTTAGCGGCAATACTTAAAAAGAATTGTCTGCAGGCAAATGCCAAAACCCCTGCTTCGGAAACAAAGTCAAAAGCAGACACCACTACGTCACAAAATGTGACGGCAGTGTAAAAACATGGAACAATGGTAATGCAAAGCAATGCAAAACCACTGATGTTGTAATCCCTGAAACCATCAGGGATACGTTTCTTCCTCGGTTTGGTGGTCATAGCGCGAGCAAAACACCCGATCCCATCCCGAACTCGGCCGTTAAGTGCCGTCGCGCCAATGGTACTGCGTCTTAAGACGTGGGAGAGTAGGTCACCGCCAAACCTAGAAAGAAACGAAAAACTCTCAAAACGAAACAAAATCCCAATGAAATAAAAACAGAGGGAAAAAAAACAAAAATATATTGCAACAAAACGCAATAAAAAAAACAATCGCCGCGGGATGGAGCAGCCCGGTAGCTCGTCAGGCTCATAACCTGAAGGTCGTAGGTTCAAATCCTACTCCCGCAACCAAAATTACCAAATAATACAAACGCTTACCCTGTGGTATTTTTATACCGCAGGGCGTTTTGCGTTTTACATCAACGCCACATCAACACCGCGCCTAAAAAACGGCATTCGCACGCATTCGCGTGCAGTCAGCGGCATTCGCCGACATTGGGCTGCATTCGCGGGCTTTGGCACGCATCAGATGAAGCGGAGCGATAGGGCCTTTGAGGCTTAGATGCCTGTGCCTGTTTGAGCGCAAACCGATCTGTGTTGCATCGCCACGGTAGCCCGCGGTGTTTGTCAAACAAGTTGTCCGCCGATTTCAAGCGGCGTCTCTGATTTCGGAGGCGCTGGTATCGCGTTCCGGGTTCAGCCAGACGGGTCCGGCGGGTTGCCAGTTGCGGGTTTTTCCTGACCACCGTTCCGGCTTTTGTGCGCGGGCATTTGCATAGAGCAAGGCCCGGTTTGCGAGGGCATCGCGGTCTTGTCCTGCGTGGCGCATGCTGGGTGTGACGAAGCGGATGGCGCTGTGAAGGTGCTCCCCGTTATACCAGCTGGTGAAGGATTTCACCCAAGCCTGCGCCTCGGCTTTTGTCGCGAAGCCCTTGGTTGGCCAGTCCGGGCGATACTTGCAGGTGCGGAACAGCGCCTCGGAGAAGGGGTTGTCGTTGCTGACGCGCGGGCGACTGTAGGACGCCATGATGCCCAGCTTTTCCAGCGTCACCTTCATCGTAGCGCCTTTCATTGGGCTCCCATTGTCGGCGTGCAGCACCAAGGGCCGCGCGATGCGGGCCTCCGACCAGACCGCCTTTTGCACCAACATCGCCGCAAGATCCGCACCCTCGCGCTCATGGACTTCCCAGCCCACGATCTTGCGGCTGAAGATATCCACGATCAGATAAAGGTAGAAGAACATGCCCGCGACCGGCCCCGGCATCCAAGTGATATCCCAGGTCCAGACCTGACAGGGTGCGCTGGCTTTGTAACTAGTTGGAGGCTTGCGCCGGACGGGCGACTTGGACCGACTACGATGATGCTGTTGCCCATCTGCGCGCAGGATACGGTAGAAGCTGGATTCTGAGGCCAGATAGTGCCCCTGATCGGCTAGTTTCGGCACGATCTGGCTGGGTGGAAGGCTGGAAAATTCCGCAGAATTACAGATGCTTAGAACAGCGGCGCGTTCCTCGTCGCTGAGCTTGTTAGGAGGCTCCGGCCGTTGGACCAAGGGACGTTGATCAGCGTGAACCTGACCGCCTTTGGTCCAGCGGCGCAAGGTCCGTTCGCTGATTTCCACCTCAGCGCAGGCTTTGGCGCGGCGGGCGCCAGCGGTGACGGCCCCTTCGATCAGCAGCGTGGCGGTTTGGCGATGTGGGGTGCTGATCATGCGTCCTCGTCGCCCCCCCAGATCGCCGCCAGCTTTTTTCTGAGCACCAGAAGCGCCGCAGTTTCGGCCAGGGCGCGGTCCTTGCGGGCCAGCTCGCGCTCCAACTCCTTGATCCGCTTCTTCTCTTCCTTCGTCGCCTGGCTCACCTTGGCCGTGCTGGTACGGTCCCAGTCATTCGCCTGCTCGCACGCCCCGCGCCATACCTTGATTTGCTCGGGAAACAGCCCGCGCTTGCGGCAATACTCCGCCAGATCGGCCTCATTCAGCGCCGCCGTCTCCAGCACCGCCGCAAACTTGTCGCGCGATGCCCAACCGGAAGGGCCGGCATCGGCATCGGGCAAAAGCTGGCCCTTGCCACGCGCCTCAGCACGCCACTTGTGCAGCGTCGCCTCCGAAATCCCCTCCTCCTGCGACAAGCGCCGAATGGCCATGTTGTTCGGAGGCAGCATCCGCTTCAGCACCGCAGTCTTGCGTTCCTGTGAATATCCCACGTCATCGTCCTATCCCGCCCACCTGAAAAATAGAGAAAAGTAGAGCAGCGGACAACTAGCCTGACACAGGGGGCCCGGCCCACAGTCGGTGAAACAGGCGACAAGGCTTAGATCATTGATGCGATTGCGACAGGGACCATTTCTTGGTAAGCGTTTCCTAGGCGGCACCTTCCCAGTTTTTGCCTGACCTGCGACTCCACGGCTGATGGAGATCGGGGCAGGAGTTTCGCGATGGCGACTACGGTGGAGTTTCTCAGGGACTACGGTGTGGAGATACGGGCCAATGGTCAGAAGCGGTGGCCAGACGAGGTCAAGGCGCAGATCGTTGCAGAAAGCCTGATGCCTGGTGTGACGGTGAACGCGGTTGCGGCGCGGTATGGGCTTCGGGCGAACCACTTGTCGGAATGGCGTGGTCGGGCGCGCGACGGGAAGTTGGTTTTGCCTGCGCTGGCGGACAGCGGCTTTTGTTTTGCGCCTCTTGTGCTGTTGGATGAGAATACTAGTGCTGTGCCAACGCGTCCTGAGCGGCCGGGCCAGTCTGAAGCGCAGCCCTTGGGATTTATCGAGATCGCCGTGGGCCAGGTGACAATCCGGTTGGACGGTGCAACGACAGCCACGCGGATTGCCGAGATTGTGCGGGCGATCGGGCCGTCGTCATGATGCTCCCCTCGAACCGAGTGCGGTTTCTGGTCTCGACGCAGCCTGTCGACTTCAGGAAAGGCCATGATGGTCTGGCAGCAATTGTGTCGTCTGTGCTACGCAAGGATCCGTTCACCGGCACGGTCTTTGTGTTCCGCTCGCGTAAGGCGGACAGGTTGAAGCTGCTCTTCTGGGATGGCACTGGCTTGGTGATGGCCTACAAGCGGCTGGAGGATGCGACATTCACTTGGCCCGCGATCAAGGATGGGGTGATGGCGCTGAACCACGCCCAGTTCGAGGCGCTGTTTGCGGGTCTCGACTGGCGCAAAGTAAAGGCATTGGAGGCACGCCCGCCAGCTGCGGCAGAGTGAATCAACCGCTTGGTTTGGCGTGTTTTTGCGGGGGTTTTTATGGTAGCTTCAGCCCATGCAAACCGCACCCGTCATCGACCTTTCCGCCATCCCGGCCGCGCAACGCGCGGCGGTGCTGGCGTTGATGGAAACGGTGGCGACACTGACAGAAATCACCCGTCGGCAAGAGCATCTCATCGCCGAGCTGAACCACGCCCTGCATGGCAAGCGGTCAGAAAAGCTGTCTGAAGATGAACGCCAGCTGGCGTTCGAAGACCTGTCCATCGCCTTGGCCGAGGTTGAGACAGAAAAGAAAACGCGGGCCGCCAAGGCGGACAACGGGACGACCAAGCCTACGCCCAAGCGCACCATCGGCAACCTGCCAGCCGCGCTGCCGCGGATCGAATAGCCCCGAGTTTCCTAGACACCTTGCAGCTTCAGTTTTTGCTGCTGTTCGAAGTCAATCGGTGACAGCATGCCATTCCTAACGTGTTTGCGCTGTGGGTTGTAGAAAAACTCGATGTAGTCGAACACGTCCTGACGGGCTTCAGCGCGCGTTTTATACTTTCTGCGTCGGATGCGTTCGCGTTTGAGCAGGTTGAAGAAGCTTTCTGCCACTGCATTATCCCAACAGTTCCCGCGACGGCTCATGCTTTGCGTCAGATTGTGCTGTTCGAGGAACTCTTGCCACTCGTAACTGGTGAATTGTGAGCCTTGGTCGGAATGCACCTGAACTTTGGTCTTTGGTTTGCGCCGCCAGACAGCCATCAGCAGGGCTTGCAGCGGCAGATCGGTATATGTGCGGCCTTGCATGGACCACCCAACAACGCGCCGGGAAAACAGATCGATGACAACTGCGAGATAAAGGAAGCCCTCGTGGGTGCGGATGTAGGTGATATCTGTGACCCAGAACTGGTCCGGAGCGTCGACATCAAACTCTCGGTTCAAGGTGTTGTCGGCCACGACCGCAGGGCTGCCGCCATAAGAGCCGGGCTTCTTTTTGTAACCAATCTGGGCCCTTATCCCTGCTAGACGCGCCAAACGCCAAGCCCTGTTGGGGCTGATGTCTTCGCCCATGTCGCACAGATCATCGTGCAACTTGCGGTACCCATAGACCTCTCCGCTGTCATCCCAAGCCTGCTTCAACAGCACCGTTTGGCGCTGATCCTCCAGCGCACGCTGACAAAAAGGTTCACGCAGCCATGCATAGAAGCCGCTCGGATGAACGGCCAGCATCCGGCACATAGCCCTGACGGCAAAGATTGGCCGGTGTTCGGCGATAAACGCATACCTCACCGGGATTCCCTGGCGAAGTATGCGGTCGCCTTTTTTAGGATGTCCCGTTCCTCCGTGACCCGCAGCAGATCTCGCTTCAACCGGCGGATCTCATCAGCTTGCGCATCGACCTCTTGGATCACCTTTGCGGGCCGCGAAAACTGCTTCTGCCATGTGTAGATCGACTTGGTGCTGACCCCCAATCGCTCGGCCACCTCGCGCACCGGATAGCCCCGATCCTCGACCTGTGCGACCGCATCGCGTTTGAACTCATCTGTGAATTTGTTCGTGGACATATCGTCCTCCTTGCTTCCAAAATTACCAAGCAAGGCGTCTACAAATCTAGGGGCTATTCAACCAGCTCTGTCCTGTTGCTTAAGTCAAAGATCAGCTAGTTCACTACCAAGTGAAGCAACTTTGAGAAACAGCCATGACCAACCATGACTTGGGTAACCCCGCGACGATCCAAGATCTGATTGCAGCCTTTCCATTGCCTACACTGATCATCGGACCTACAGAACACGTTCTGTCCCTGAACGACGCGGCCGATATGCTGTTGGGTAAAAGCGTTGTGGGGCGGCACTTCACGACCTCGCTGCGCCAGCCAAAGCTGGTAAAGTCAATCGAACAAAGCCTACAGGATCGGGCTCCGCGTAGCGTATTCTATCAAACTGTCGAAAACGGCAGCGACACGTCATATGACGTGTCGCTACGGGCAATTGCGCAAACGGGTCTGTTGCTTGTCAGCTTTCAAAACGCGACCGATTTGGCCCGTGCCGAACAAATGCGTCGCGATTTTGTCGCCAATGTCAGCCATGAATTGCGCACCCCACTGACAGCGCTCATGGGTTTCATTGAGACCCTGCGCAGTTCTGCCCGAGACGACGCCAAGGTTCGGGATCGGTTTTTGGGTATCATGGCGGGTGAGGCGGAACGTATGAACCGGCTTGTGGGGGGCTTGCTGTCGTTGAGCCGGGTTGAGGCAGATGAACGCGTTCGCCCCACAACGCGGCTCGACCTGCGGAACGTTTTGCAAACAACATTGAGCAATCTTGAGCCGTTGGCGCGGGAGAATGCTGTGGCCTTGCGATGCGATCCGGGACAGGTGCCGCTGTACGTCATTGGCGTTGCCGATCAGTTGTTGCAAGTCTTTACCAATCTTGTGGAAAACGCGATCAAATACGGCGGCGCGGATCAATCTGTCGAGATCAGCGCCCTTAGATCCGCGCATGATCCCGTTCTGCGTGGCCCTGCGATAGAAATCATGATTGCCGATCATGGACCGGGTATTGATCCCATTCATCTGCCGCGCCTGACCGAACGGTTCTATCGTGCAGACAATCACCGCAACCGCGAACTGGGCGGTACAGGCTTGGGCTTGGCGATTGTGAAACATATCCTCAATCGTCACCGGGGGCGGCTGAAGATTGCCAGCCAGCCGGGGCAGGGGTCACAATTCACCGTCGTTTTGCCGCCCGATAGCAAGAGCGCATGATTTGCAGGCAAAAATCCGGTCAAAACCTCAATTGTCATAAAACTGCAACATACCTGTCGCAAAACCGAAGCAAGCCGCGCCCATAAGCGCGTCAGGATCACCAAGGGGTGGTCTTTGATCGGATCGGACAGGAGTCTTCATGTCACTCGTTAACCTTACTGCATCGACGCTGGCCATCGCGGCCTTATCGGCCACGGCGGCAGCCGCCCGCGACAATGTGCAGGTTGCAGGATCGTCCACAGTGCTTCCCTATTCTGCTATCGTTGCCGAAGCCTTTGGTGAAAATTTCGATTTTCCGACGCCGGTTGTTGAATCGGGCGGGTCATCGGCAGGGCTCAAGCGGTTCTGCGCGGGGATCGGTGACAATACCATCGACATCGCGAATGCCAGCCGCGCCATCAAACCCTCTGAAATCAAAGTCTGCGCCGAAAACGGCGTGACGGATATTGTCGAAGTGCGCATTGGCTACGATGGGATCGTCTTTGCCAGCGACATCAATGGCAACAGCTTTGCCTTTACACCCGTTGACTGGTATTTGGCGCTGGCCGCTGAACTGCCCACAGATGGGGCCATGGTTGCGAACCCAAATACCAATTGGAACACGCTCAACGCCAATCTTCCCAATCAGCAGATTCAGGCGTTTATCCCCGGCACCAAGCATGGCACGCGGGAGGTGTTCGAGGAAAAGGTGCTGCTTCAGGGCTGCAAGGACAGCGGTGCGATGGATGCGATCCTGAAGATCAACGGTGCTGACGAAAAAGCTGCCGAGGCGACCTGCATGGCAGTGCGCACGGACGGCCTTTCGGTTGATATCGACGGCGATTACACTGAAACACTGGCCCGGATCGAAGCGGACTCCAATGGTATCGGCGTCTTTGGCCTGTCATTCTATGAGAATAACACTGACAGGTTGCAGGTCGCGACCATGTCCGGTGTCGTCCCGAACACTGAGAGCATCGCAGCCGGAGATTATCCGGTGTCACGCCCGCTCTTTTTCTACATCAAGGCGGCGCATCTGGGCAAAATTCCGGGCTTGCAAGCGTTCGCCGATTTTTTTGTAAGCGATGAAATCGCGGGGCCGAATGGACCGCTGGCCGAATATGGGCTGGTCTCTGACCCCGATCTCGGCACGACGCAGGGTGCAGTGGCCAATCATGTGCTTTTGGGCGCTATGTAAAGCAGATTATGCGGGGCGGGCATGCTGCACGCCCCGCGTTCTTCTACGGGAAAGTTGCCTTGATGTGGGTTTTTGATGCCATCGTTTCACTGCCGGTGCTGGTGATCGGCCTTGCGATCTTCGGGTTCACTGGCGCAAGGCTGCGTGCCCGCGTCGCTGCGCGCGATGATATCGGCAAATTAGCGGCACTGCCGAAGGCACATGGGATGAACGCCTTTTTCAGCGTTCTTGTTCCTGCATTTGCCAGCTTTGTCATTCTATTGCTTGTCCGGTTGCTTGGGCAGCAACAGGGCATCGAAACCCTGTCTGCCGGGTCTGCCTTTTGGGTGGTGCTTGCCATAGCCGCAATCGGGTGTATCGGCGCAATCTTGCGGTCTTCGCGCCGTTTTCGGGCGCAGCGGGCATCCGAATGCTGGATCAAATCCCTGCTGATCGCGGCCGCAACCGTCGCAATACTGACCACCATTGGTATTGTGTTGTCGATGGTGGTCGAGGCGATGCATTTCTTTCAGCAATATGATTGGCGCGATTTCTTCTTTTCCACGGACTGGGCCCCGAACTTTCGTGGTAACAGCGCACTTGGCATCCTGCCGCTGCTTTGGGGCACTTTCTACATCAGCTTCATCGCGCTTTTATTCGCCGTGCCGGTGGGACTGTTCGCCGCGATCTATCTGTCTGAGTATGCCGGCCCCCGCATGCGCAGTGTCGCCAAGCCGCTGATTGAAGTCCTCGCGGGTATTCCGACGATTGTTTACGGGCTCTTCGCGTTGATTACCATCGGCCCCCTGCTGCGAGATTATTTTTCGCAGCCGCTTGGTTTGGGCGACAGCGCATCTTCGGTCATGACGGCAGGGCTTGTCATGGGGATCATGCTGATCCCTTTCGTTTCGTCACTATCGGACGATGCCATCAATGCTGTGCCGCAGGCGATGCGCGACGGGTCTTATGCGCTTGGCGCGACCCGGTCCGAAACCATCCGCCAAGTGGTGCTTCCGGCCGCACTGCCCGGCATCATGGGTGCCGTTCTGCTGGCCGCAAGCCGCGCGATTGGCGAAACGATGATCGTCGTGCTGGGTGCGGGCGCCGCTGCGCGCCTGTCACTGAACCCGTTCGAGGCGATGACAACCATCACCGTCAAGATCGTCAGCCAACTGACCGGTGACACCGATTTTGCCAGCCCGGAAACGCTGGTGGCATTCGCCCTCGGGCTCACACTGTTCACCTTTACGCTGGGACTGAACGTGATTGCGATGATGATCGTGCGAAAATATCAGGAGCAATACGAATGATCACTTCCACAACCTCGCTGCTGGACCAAGACTATCGCACGAGGCGGCGAAATTCGGCCGAAGCACGGTTTCGCGCCTATGGTCTGGCCGCGATCGGCGTTGCCACTATGGCGCTGGTGCTTTTGCTGACTTCGGTTGTGTCCAACGGCCTCGGCGCGTTTCGTCAAACCTATATCACGCTGGAAATCCCCCTGCCTGAGGCAACTCTGGACAAGTCCGGCAGGCGCGACCCCGTTGCAATGGCTAAAGTTTCGACCTTCGGCTATGCGCCGCTACTGCGTGACGCATTGTTGGGAAAATTGGCAAAGCTACAAATCACCTCTGAATTGCCGGACAAGGATATGGCCGGGTTGATGAGCAAGGAGGCGACAGCAACCTTGCGCGACCATGTGTTGGCGAACCCCGATCTGATCGGCGGCAATGTGACTATGGAGATTCTGGCCGACGGGCGGATCGACGGGTATTTCAAGGGCCGGGTTAGCATGGAAAGCGCTGCGCTGGACGGCAACACTTCACCAGAGGCGCTGCAACTCGCCCAGAAACTTGCCGATGCCGGTGTGATCATAACGCGGTTCAATCGGGAGTTCCTGACCGCCCCTGACGCCAGCGACCAACGCCCCGAGGCGGCCGGTCTGGGCGTCGCCATCCTCGGGTCACTTTACATGATGCTGGTGGTGTTGGTGCTGGCGCTGCCAATCGGGGTAGCCACCTCGATTTATCTGGAGGAGCTTGCGCCAAAGAACCGGGTATCCGACCTGATTGAAGTGAATATCAGCAATCTGGCCGCCGTGCCGTCAATTGTCTTTGGCATCCTCGGGCTGGCGATCTTTATCAATTTTGCCGGGATGCGGCAATCCTCGCCGCTGGTTGGGGGGCTGGTGTTGACGTTGATGACCTTGCCGACCATCATCATCTCGACCCGTGCGGCGCTCAAAGCTGTGCCGCCCTCAATCCGCGATGCGGCACTTGGGGTCGGGGCCAGCAAGATGCAGGCGGTCTTTCATCACGTCCTGCCGCTGGCCGCCCCAGGTATATTGACCGGCACGATCATCGGCCTTGCCCAAGCCTTGGGGGAAACCGCGCCGCTTTTGCTGATCGGCATGGTTGCCTTCGTGCGCGACTATCCGGCGGCTTACAGCGATACTGCTGGGCTATTTGGCGAGGCCGCCACGGCGCTGCCAGTGCAGATCTTCAATTGGACCCAGCGCGCCGACCCCGGATTTTCTGAGCGCGCCTCAGGGGCGATCATCACCTTATTGGTGTTTCTGGCGGTGATGAACACGGTGGCCGTGTTGCTGCGCCGCCGCTTTGAACGCCGCTGGTAAAGACAGACAAAATCATGAAAGACACCAATGTGACCGAAAACATCAACACACTGACGCGGCAGAAAATATCGGCAAAGAATGTGCAGGTTCGCTACGGTGACAGCGTTGCCATCAACTGCGTATCGGTGGACATCGCCCCCAATACGGTGACTGCTTTTATCGGGCCGTCTGGATGCGGTAAATCCACGTTTTTGCGTTGCTTGAACCGGATGAATGACACGATTGAAATCTGCAAGGTAACAGGGGATATCCGCATTGATAATGAAGATATCTATGACCGGAATGTAGATCCGGTGCAGCTTCGTGCCAAGGTCGGTATGGTATTTCAAAAGCCAAACCCGTTTCCGAAGTCAATCTTTGACAATGTCGCTTACGGCCCGAAAATTCACGGTCTGGCGCGCAATAAATCTGAACTGGGGGATATTGTCGAAAATGCGCTGATGAAAGCCGCGCTGTGGAATGAGGTCAAAGACCGTCTCAACAGTCCCGGCACCGGTCTTTCGGGGGGGCAACAGCAACGGCTGTGCATCGCGCGGGCGATTGCCACCGCACCCGAGGTTCTGCTGATGGACGAACCTTGTTCTGCGCTGGACCCGATCGCCACCGCGCAAATCGAAGAGTTGATCGCCAGCTTACGACAGAGTTATTGCGTCGTGATCGTTACCCACTCGATGCAACAAGCGGCGAGGATCAGCCAGAAAACGGCGTTTTTTCATCTTGGCAGTCTGGTGGAATACGGTGATACCGATCAGATATTCACCGCCCCGCAAGACCCAAGAACCGAAAGCTATATCACTGGCAGGATTGGATGAGCCATGACAAATGAGCATATATCTTCGGCTTTCGATACCGATCTGGAGGGGGTTCAGACACAAATCATGAAGATGGGTGGACTGGTCGAAGACGCCATCCGCCTTGGCATGAAATCCCTTGAAACCCGCGATGAAGAACTGGCGCAAAAGGTCCGCGCCGCCGACGTAGCAATCGACCACCTTGAAGAGACGATCAACGAGGGCGCCGCCCGCATCATTGCGTTGCGCGCCCCGACTGCGATTGATCTGCGCCTGATCCTGAGTGTGATCAAGATCAGCGGCAATCTTGAAAGGATTGGGGACTATGCCAAAAATATGGCCAAGCGAACCGAAGTGCTTTCGCAGGTCGCGCCAATCAGTGACAGCATCGGTACTCTTCGCCGCATGACGCGAGCGGTTGAGGCGATGCTAAAAGATGCGCTGGATGCCTATATCCACCGTGATGCGGCGCTGGCCGCAGACGTGATCGCACGCGATGTCGATGTGGATCAGATGTACAACGCGCTGTTTCGGGAATTACTGACCTTCATGATGGAAGACCCGCGCAACATTACCGCCTGCCTGCACCTGCATTTCATTTCCAAGAACACCGAACGCATGGGGGATCATGTGACCTCTATCGCAGAACAAGTCATCTATCTGGCGACAGGAAAGCAACCGAACGAGGCGCGCCCGAAAGCCGATACAACATCCACAACATCAGGAGTCTGACGAAATGCCACCAGAGCAAGCGCGGGTCCTGCTCGTTGAGGATGAACCTGCCCAGCGTGCGGTCCTGACCTATAATCTCGAAGCGGCGGGTTTCGCCGTGTGCTGTGCCGAGAACGGCGAAGAGGCCATGATGATGGTCGCCGAGGCGCTGCCCGATCTGGTGATCCTGGATTGGATGATTCCGCTCATAAGCGGAATTGAAATCTGTCGCCAACTCAAGACCCGCGACGAAACAAGGCGCATTCCGGTCATCATGCTCTCGGCGCGATCCGAGGAGGTCGATACCGTGCGTGGCCTGGAAACCGGTGCGGATGATTATATGACAAAACCATATTCTGTTAATGAGCTTATGGCGCGCGTCCGCACCCAATTGCGGCGCACCCGTTCGGCAGTCGCAGGGGTTGGGCTGACATTCGAAAATATCATCCTTGATCCAGAAAGCCATCGAGTCAGTCGCGACAATCGTGAACTGAAGTTGGGGCCGACAGAGTTTCGACTTCTGACCAGGCTGATGGAGCGGCCGGGCCGCGTTTTCAGCCGTGATCAACTGCTCGATCTTGTCTGGGGGCGCGATATCTTCGTGGATTCGCGCACGGTCGATGTTCATATCGGTCGCCTGCGCAAAGCTCTGACGCGATTTGGCGATAGCGACCCGATCCGTACCGTGCGCGGCGCTGGCTATGCGCTTGGATAAACAGTTGGCGGGGTAAGGCAGGGTTTGTTTTCCATCACTAAACCGCACATTTAGCTATGAGGGCCGACAACCGACAACGGGTGGCTTTGCACCGACTTTCGATGGATACCCCGCCAAGCTGTAAAACGCGCGAAAAGACGCAACGCAGAATCTGCAATGCCGCACGCAACCGAGAGTGGGAGTCGGCTTTGGCCGAAACCGCGCTCCGGCGTGGTTCCTCCCGGGTCCTATTCCTATACCGGGGCGCAGCGCGGCATTTCGCTAGCGCGTGGCTTTTTCACCGGGGAAGCCACCCCACGGATCATCTCGGCATTATGTCTCATTATCAGTGACTTACCCGGTACACCGCGCGGGCAAGGTGGATTTCTTTCGGAAGCCACCCTCGCCCTTGGCCAGCAAAGGAAGGCAACTCTGCGCCAGAAGTTTTCGGACATCTCATAACACTTTGATTTCAAAGCAAAAAGTGGATTGATATTTCTAGCCCCCTTGACCTACCGATTGATCATCGAAGAATTACGCCCGCAGGTATCCCCTCGCGGGCGTTTTCGTTTTCCTGACATCGCGGCGCTCGATCCTGTCGCTGGCCAAGTTGCCCGCGCGCATCGGCATGCCCACCCTTCGCCAATTGAGAACCGCCCCATGGACCTGGTCTTCGCGCCAAGCGAGATTGAGACGTGGCCGATTGATCGGCTGCGCCCTTATGCCCGGCGCGATCACAAAAGGGTGGCGCGTCAAGCATCCCAACACGTTTGACTGTGAGTTCGGTTTCAGCTCTATGGGCGATGAAATCGCGGCAGGGTGGGGGGCATCCATGGCGCAAAGCGGCCCCGGCGGTACCCCTATCGTTATGCTGGGGGGCGGCACCTATATGATGATGAATTCCGACATTTATTTTGCGGCTTTGACGGGTCACAAGATGATTGTCGTGGTCTGCGATAATGGCGGGTATGCGGTCATCAACCGTCTTCAGCAATTCAAAGGCGTGCCAGGCTTCAACAATATGCTGACAGATTGCCGTGTCCGTAATAAAGACAACCCGTTGCATGTTGATTTTGTAAAACATGCCGAAGCAATGGGGGCAAAAGCGCGTCAGGCAGAGAGCCTCGCCGATTTTGAAGATGCGATGAAATGGGCACAGGGCAATGACGGCCCGCCCGTGCTTTCGATCGTATCCGATGCCTGGGCTTGGGTGCCGCGGGGTGCGGATTGGGATGTGGGTGTGCCCGAAATCTCAAATTTTGAATCGGTGCGTGCAGCCCGCAAATCACAGGATGCGATCCGTATGAACCAGCGTGTTGGAGTATAATTATGAAAGCTAAACTTGGTATTGCACCAATTGCATGGTGGAACGACGACCTCGAAGAACTGTCCGACGACGTTAGCCTAGAAGAATGTCTTCGGCAGGCTTCGGTGGCGGGCTTTACCGGCATGGAAACGGGGCGCCGCTTTCCGATGAACATGGATCAGCTTGGCCCAGTTCTCGACACTTACGGCATGTCAGTGTGCGGGGGCTGGTTCTCGGGGCTGTTGCTCGACGGTGATATTGAGGTCGAGAAAGATCGCATCGCCGAACAACTGGCATTTTTCAAAGCGGCAGGCGCGCCTTGTATCGTCTACGGCGAAACGGCGCGGTCGATCCAGGGGGTGAAATCCGCACCTCTGGCAACGAAACCCAAACTCGACAAGGCCGAGGTCGCAGCCTACGGGCGCAAGATGTCGGACTTTGCCGACTGGTGCGCGAAAGAGGGGATGCCGATCAGCTATCATCACCACATGGCCGCCGTGATCGAAACGGAGGCTGAGCTTGATCTTTTCATGCAACATTCATCCGTGCCGCTGTTGTTCGATGCGGGCCATATGGCTTTTGCCGGCGGTGACGTTTTGCGGGTAATCGACACCCATCACGACCGTATCAGCCATGTCCATACCAAGGACGTGCGCATGCAGGTGATCAATGCGCTTGACCGGACCAAAGAGAGCTTTCTGGATGCAGTCGTCAAAGGCGCGTTCACCGTGCCTGGCGATGGCAGTCTGGATTTCGAAGTCATCGTGAAGGCGCTGGCGGGCTATGGCTATGAGGGCTGGTTCGTCGTTGAAGCGGAACAAGACCCCAAGGCCGCACCCCCGCTTGCAATGGCGCAAAAAGGCCATCGGGAGTTGCTCCGCGTCATGGCGGCAGCAGGGTATGAGGTTGTATCTTCGGAGGGTGCGCAGTGAAACAGCCTCAAAGATAAGATCGCCATCATCACCGGTGGCACGCAGGGGCTCGGCGCCGCTATTGCGCGAAGTTTTGCGACCGCTGGATGCCTGTTTCGAATTTCACCCCGTCGAGGACATACCCGATGGGCACGGCTGGGATTTCTTTGTGGAAAAGCTCAACGGCCAAGGCCGGATGCTGCTGCAATCCCACGCAGCAGAGGCGGAGGCATTTTCGCCCTATGATCAGACAGGGTTAATCAGATCGCAACCCACAGGCTTTATACCGAGAGCGCCTTGCAGATCACCTGAGCCACCGCCAACAGGTTGCACGCAATATCCAGTTCGGCCTCGCGCTGCTGCTGCTTGTCGTGATCCCTGCCGCCCTTGCCATTGTCGCCGCTATAGCAGGCCCGATTGCAAGCCCGTTGATCCTGAAATCCCCCCGCACAGGGCAGCGCGCAGGTTTCGAGGTGCACCTGATGCTTCTGATCAAGGGGCAGGGGTGATGCCATTCCAAAGGGCTTTTGCCGCCCACCCATCTTGCAAAAATGTCGATGCCAGTGATGCAAACCACGCCGCGCATCCCCATATAAAGGTTGAGGCATCAGTGTTTTCAAAGGAGAGAAGCCATGGATCTGCGGTTTGACGGCAAAACGATCATTGTGACAGGTGGGGGATCGGGGATTGGGGCCGCGACCGCCGAGGAGCTTGCAACGAGCGGTGCCACCGTGATCGTCGCGGACCTTGACCGGGCCAATGCCGATAGCATTGTCAAAAGCATTTTGGGCAAGGGTGGCAAAGCCCATGCCTGTACCGTGGATGTGGCGAAGGCCGCCGAGGTTGAGGCCATGGTGGCATTTGCGGTTGAAAAAACCGGTGCGTTGCACGGGATTGTCAATAATGCTGGCATCGGTGGCCCCTCGGCGCCGACCGGCAGCTATGATGTCGAGGCGTGGCAAAAGGTGATCGACATCAACCTCTCCGGTGTTTTCTATGGCATGCGATTTGCTATCCCCGAGATTGAAAAGGCGGGTGGCGGCGCGGTGGTCAATGTGGCCTCGATCCTTGGTTCGGTCGGCTTTGCGGGCGCCTCGCCCTATGTCAGCGCCAAGCATGGCGTCTTGGGCGCGACAAAAAATGCGGCGCTTGAACATGCAGCGACGGGCGTGCGGGTCAATTCCGTAGGGCCGGGGTTTATTCTGACCCCACTGGTCAGCAACGCGCTGGACGCCGCAACGCTGAAGCAGCTTGAGCGTGAGCACGCCCTGAACCGGCTTGGCACGCCCGAAGAGGTCGCAGCGCTGATCGTGTTTTTGCTGTCGGATCGTGCCAGCTTTATCACCGGATCGTATCACTTGGTCGATGGTGGCTATACGGCACGCTAACCCTGCGGGCCCGCCCTTGCCGGGCGGGCCACGGGTTCAAAGACCGATCACCATCGGAACCTTACGACCTGTTTGGCCGGGCTGTTTGGCCGGGCTGTAACAGGCCCGCCGTCTGGCAGCCCTTATCTCTGCCTTGGCGAAAGGCTTTCCTATGGGGGAACTGGCCCTTGGCAAGCTATTCAAGGATCGAGGGAGGGCGGATTGGGTAGCCATAGGCCACGGCCCGGGGTCTGCCCGGTCAGGATGTCCGAGGCCGGGGGCGCGATGGTGAACACGTTTGAGACATCGCATCCTTCTTTCAACGTGTTGGTATGGATGATGATATCCGTATCGCCGCCCTTTTCGATGTTCACGGGGCGTTTTCGTCGCGTTCCTCGTCAGTCAGTTTGAAGTGGATTTCACTTACACGCCTTTTGCAGCGGCCATCAAAACACGTGTCGGGCTCGATAAAGATCCGCACTTGCCCGGCCTGGGTGCGAGTATTCCCGCGTTCATGCTCGTCCGTAGGCCTCGGCAATCGCTACTTTCATCGCGGCCTCTGGCGTATGATCCGCCCAGGTAACCAGTTGAAACGCAGGGTAAAACCGCTCGGCTGCCATCACGGCACTGGAAATCAATCGGTCAATTTGCTCTGGCCCCGCAATCTGTCCACCAGCAAGACAAAGCCCATAGCGCCAGACCATCAGCTTCTGGTCGCCCCACCAGGTGAACGCGCCGGTCCAAACCATATCATTGCACCGATTCAGCACATCATACAGCGCCGATATTCGGCCCTCAGGCGGCTCCATTTCAAACGTGCAGATCAGCCGAAGCGTTTCATCCTGCGCCGACCATGCCAGCGTCAAAGAGTAGGTACGCCACTGCCCCTCAACGGCCATTGCAATCTGATCATCGGTAACCCGGTCAAACTCCCAAGCGTGGTGTTCGGCCAGTGTTTCAACGATGTCGATCGGATGGACATCCTCTGCAAGATAGTCTTCTGAAAGTGACATGCTCCGCCTCGTTTTTATACTACCTGCTGGCCTGCCCACAATTGATGGACCGACTACAAGAAGCTGAGTGTTTGGCAAGAACCAGCGTCCCCCCAACAAACCCCTTACTAGATATAGTGTTTGAGGAACGAAACCCTGTAAAGGGAAATCTGTAAATTCTTCTGTGGACAACTGTGGCTCGCTGTGTGTGGCTCGATGTGGCTCGCCACGCAATTTTGCAGTGATTGACACGCAATGTTGCAGCAGAACGGTTTTTTGCTAGAACGCTTGAACGGACACAACCGCCTTCAGCTACCCCACTTCGTGGAGAAGAATGAACGCTGCCGCGATATCCGAAGGATGTCATCCTCTTTGATGGTGCCCGCTTTGCGTCGAGTGCCGCCCGTTTCAGTCAGGATTTCAACATCTGGACTTTCGAAAATTGCACTCCGAAGGTCATCAGAATGCGAAGGGGTACGGCTGTAGACTTGTTGGTAGAATTCACCCACCGTCACGGCGTCGCCAAAACCCGAAATCGTTCTAGGAACGTCATCTAGCAACTGCTCTCTCGCTAAGATTCGGTCACTTTCACCGAAAAGATAGAGTTTTCCTTCTCTTGCCGGATCGAAGCTAAACATATCCAGACCTGCTCTTCCGAAGTGGGCTTGGGAGTTAGCATTTGCATGAAGCACGTCGTTGTAGACCTGTCTTGCCCGAGGAGATTTGGCGAAGTGCATTAACCAATATCGCCAACCATCGGGGTTATGAATTGAGAAGGGGCTTGTAAATGGGGCAGCAGAAGACAAGTGGTCTAAGGTGGTCCTAGTTTTTCGACCAGTTTACAGCCTTGTTAAGATGGATCAGGGTTTCATTTCAGGCCGCTAATCTCATTGGTTCTGTTTGGGTGGCATAGGCCTCGTTGGGGGTCAAGATACCGTGGGTGGAGTGGGGGCGTTCCGCGTTGTAATAGGCCAACCATTTTCCAATACCCGCCTTGGCCTCGGATCCCCTCTCGAAGGCATGCAGATAAACGCATTCATATTTCAGGGACCGCCAAAGCCGCTCAATCATACGGTTGTCGATCCAGCGCCCTTTGCCGTCCATGCTGATCTTGATCTTTGCATCCACCAGAACCTCAACCCAACTGCTGCCTGTGAATTGGCTGCCTTGGTCCGTGTTGAATATCTCTGGCGTGCCGTATTTGGCCAAGGCATCCTTCAAGGCTTCCACGCAGAACTCCGCGTCCATGGTGTTGGACAGCCGCCACGCCAAAACCTTGCGGCTATACCAGTCCATGATTGCCACCAGGTACAGAAAGCCCCGCTGCATCGGTATATAGGTGATGTCTGCGCACCAAACTTGGTTCGGCCGGTCGATCGCCACGTTTCTCAGCAGATAGGGCCAAATCTTGTGCTGCGGGTGCTTCTTGCTGGTGTTGGGCTCCTGATAAATCGGGGCCAGCCGCATCAGGCGCATCAAACGCCGCACCCGATGACGGCCACAAGCATGGTCCTCGCGCTGCATATAACGGGCCATTTGACGCGATCCATACCACGGGGTCTGCAGAAATTGCTTGTCTATGATCGCCATGAACCTCAGGTTCTCTGCGCTCTCGCCCTTTGGCTCATAGAAAAGGTTCGACCGCACCAGCGTCAGCAACGCGCACTGACGCCGCACGCTCAACTTATGATCCTTGCTCACCATCTTTTGCCTCGCGTCCCGAGCAGTTGAACCGAGGCATCTGCCAAAAAATCCCGCTCCACAACAAGCTGCCCAATCTTCGAGTGCAGCTTTGCTATATCAGCCGGGCTCGGCGTGTCAGGATCAGGGCCCCGTCGTCCAAACGTCGCGGCCATGTTATCAATCGCTGCACGCTTCCATGTGCTGATCTGGGTCGCATGCACCCCATACTTCTTCGACAGCTCAGAAAGCGTCATCTCTTCGCGGATCGCATCAAGCGCAACCTTGGCCTTAAACTCGGGCGCGTGGTTCTTTCTCTTCGTCATTCTGGATCATCTCGCTCATTAAGAAATCCATCTTAACAACTGGTCCGAATTCCCGCGACCACCTCTTAGCGCACCCTCCGGCCTCCTGTTGAGGCCATTTGCTTGGGAGACTGCGGGCATTGCCAGCCTCTCCAAAGCCCGGTTTTCGGCCAGCAGATGTTTTCACACCAGCTTCTGGACAAAAAAACTATAGCGGTATCGTCAGGGATGGAGGGGGGCGGCTGATTACGCGGTTCTCAGTCGCCCCTCAATTGATAGACCCTCAGGTATCAATAGTTCGGGGCCACGGTATTGCCCGATCCGGCGTCAGTTATCGTGCCGCCGTTCAGCATGTTATTGACCACTGCGCAGCCTGTGGTTGACGCGCCCAGCGATAGCACCGCGCCTGATGTTCTGGTGAAACGGTTGCCCGTCACGAGTACGCGATTGGCAGCTCCCGATGCCTCAACTGCCAGCGCCATATTTGACGGATCATCAATGGCTGCACCGCTGATCGTCACCCCGACGGCCCCAGCGAGATAGACGACCCGCGTCGGGCTATTGGTTGCCGGAACAACCGCGTCCATTTTGGTCAGTGCTGAATTGATCGCCGTCGATGCAAACTCCAACAAAGTCAGGCGCTGCACGTTTTTAGCCGCAAACCGCGTGACATGTGAGCGTGGACCACGAACCCGGACAGCGGGGTTGACTGAGACGGGCTGGCTTTCGGTCAGCCCGCAAATTTCCAGCAATGTCCCCTCGGCGGTACTCAGAACATAGACATAGGGTAGGTATCGTGATCGAACCAGAAGCCCCCCAGCTTGTCGGGATGGTTCCCGGCGTTCCCGGCACACCCCCTGTACATGCGCTGTTGAGCATCCTGTTGCGCAGACCGCCAGCCGGCAGCCGCCCCAGGTATGGGCGGTCACTGTCTGTGGCCTGTTCCGCATAGAGAAACCCGTCCTTCGTGGCCACTCTGGCGGATTTCACGCGCTGACCCGCAGTTGTAACGGGCACGGTCCGGGCAACATCTTGCCACAGGTTTCCAGCCAAAGGGTCGAGCGGCATCAGGTAGATCCCCGCATCTCCGTCCTTCAGAAGGGTTCGGGGCGTCCAAGTCAGGTTGACAAGGTCAGCGGCGGAAACGGAGGAAAGAAGCGCAGCGGCGGCGGCGGCCGTGGCGTTGCCCGCAAACAGCGCAGCAGCGCCACGGTCCAATCCCGTCTGAACCTGAAGGGCAGAGGCCACAGCCAGATCCTGCTGGATGAGGTCCAGCGCATGCGCGAGGGCTGCGCCATCAAATGCCCCGGACGGCAGGTCGCCGACCCGACTCCAGGTGCCAGTCCCCGCAGCCCCCTCTTTGCGATAAACGCCGTTATAGCCCGCAAATCCATCGCCCCAGATCTGGCCCTGTGCGCGATCAGGCCAGACGAGATCGGCAAGAAGCTCGGCACGGGTTGCATAATTCGGGCCCATCAGGGTGGTCATCAACGTCACCAGCCGGTTCAATGCGATCCGAACAGTGGCCCCGTCGCGGTTGCCCAACAGCTCATCGACAATTGCAGCGTCATCCAGATTTATAGTGCGCACACCTGACATGGCTTTTTCCTTAAATAATTGAGAGGGTGAAGGGGCCGGAGGCTGGTCCGGGCACGAGGTCATCGTTCATCGGCTCCAGCCAAACGTAATGGGTGCCCTGGCTTAAGCAGCCTTCGGTTTCCAGATAGACGATCAGTGCGTCGAGCGTGCCGTCATAGGCAGAGCTGGCGCGAACCGCGACACTCACATTTCCACTGACAGCCTGAAGCCGCTGGCTGTGATGCCCGCTGGTGGTTACGGCAGCGCCGGGCCGGTCCGATCCGCCAAGAAGATACGGCGTCAGGCTGCCTGCGGTCCTATCGGCGGCACTAAAGCCGATCCGGTAGAATTTGCCGGCCTGCGCGATCAGCGCTTGCCCGATATCATCCGCCGTGCCCGGCGTGTGGGTGGCTTTGCTTGCTGCGACCGCCCAGCCCGGATCGAGGGTCCATGCCGCCGGATTGTCAAAGCCGCTGTCAACCGCGAGGTTCGATCTGGTGGTATCGCCCAGGGCAAAGCTATAGCTCTGCATCTGGCCCACCGCGTAGGGTTCACCAACAGCATCGGTTTCGCGGTTAAGGCTGGCAGAGGTCGAGCGGTAGATCTGCACCTTCGTGGTGGACGCATCGGCCCCTGTCGCCAGTTGGATCAGCGCTCCGCCCAGCAACGTCGTGACACTGATCGCATCGGCATCCAAGGCCACAGGAATGCCTGCATCACCGGTGCCGACCGTGATTGCAATGTTATTGGTCCACGCGCTGGCGATTGCTGCCGCTGATACCGCCCGCGCCCGGATCACCACCTGGTCACCACTGGCATAGTCCATGATCGCGCCGCCGCCATTGGCCGCTGGAATAAGGATCGTGGTCCATTCGGTCGCGCCAGACAGCTTGTGGGCCACGGCATAGCTTGCGGTTGCGATACCGCTGGTTTGCGCCGCCAGCTGGTAATCAATGCGGTTCGCATCGCCGGTGCCGTTAAGACCACTGCTGATCAAAGTGAACCGTGGCACGCCCGGTGCCGCCGCGCTCTCTGACAGTTCTGCGCCCGCACGCCCCGACCATGCCGGGATCGCCTCCGCCGCAAGCAGGTCTTCGATCTGTGCCGCTTCGTCAATCAGATGCAGGATCTCGTCATTTTCCGCTGCCCGCTCAACGCCGCGCACGATCAGCGGCAGGCTTTCGGCCGAGGCCCGACCGAAGAGCACCACATCGCCCGGCAGCGGCATCGGCCCGGCCCCGGTCAACGTCAGCAACGGCCCTGATCCCGTGTCGGACGTGGGGGCGACGGGCCTGACGACAGAGCTGCCGATAGTGTCAGGAATTTCGCTTTCCGCAGCAAAAACCCGAAACCGTAACACATAGGATTGCCCCGCAACCAGATCGACCTCCTGATCCAGCTCGATCATCTGGCCAATCACATCCCTGACCCGCGCCGAACATTGCACCGAGTCGAGCATATAATGGTTCAGCACCACCTTATCGCCACGCGTTGCCGCGCTGCGACACCGCAGCCGCCGCCTGCTGCCCGATCGTCATTGTGACCTGCGGCTGCCCCCGGCCATCGCTGCCTTGTGTGGCCTCAACCTTCTGGCCCGAATAGTCGTTGATCACGAAAGACAACGGCGGGGCTGACATCGCGGCGGGGGCGTGCAGGCTTGCCCGTGAACCGCCGACCGCACCCCCGGCTGCGTAGCCGGGAATGGGAGAGCCGGAATTCATCGCCTCAAGCAAATGACGATACCGTGCGGTCGACCTGGCATTCACCACATATTCGCCATTCGACAATTTGGCGGTGATATCATCGGATGTCCCAGATCCCGGACCATGCACCATGCCGCCGGTCGCATAAATGCCCGTGAAAGAGGCCGTGGCAGGGGCACCGCCTGCGCCCCCGAACAAACCGGCGATGCTCCCTAAAAATCCCTTGCCGCCACCGCCAAAAAGACCACCGCCGCCAAGTAATCCGCTCAACGGCCCCTCTCCCAGCAATGCGGCCTCCAGGATCGCGCGCTGAAGCGTCTTGATCAGTTGTTCGCCTGCATCTGCGCCGCCCATCAAGGCATCAATCAACGCGTTGCCCGCTTGTTTGCTGACCCATTGCAGGCTTTCCATTTGTTCGGTTTCGCGCATGCGCGTGCTGATCAATTCCTCAACCTTGGCCCGTTCCGCATCTGTCGCCCCGGCCAGCGCCTCGCGGTGGCGCAGCAGTTCCTTGCGGATCGGATCGCTCTCGCGCAGCAGCTCCAGCTCGCGCTCTTGGCTGGCGATCAGATCATCCAGCGCCTTTTGCTGCTTTTCCAGTTCCGAGGTGCCACTCTTACGGCCTGCGCCCGAGGTGCGGCCCTTGCCTGCGCGGTCTCGCTCTGCCTCTCTCTTTGCAGTGGCAGCGCGTTCGACCCCAAGCTCTTCGTCCAGCGTAAGCCCGCGCAGCTTGACTTCACGATCCGCCCAATTGACCGATTTATCAAACCAGCTTTGCGCCCCCATGTCGCGCGCCTTATATTCGGCGTCGATCTGTGACCGTGTCGCGGCCAAACGCGCATCGCCAACGGATTTGCCCGATTTAAGGGCGGCAATCTCAACTGCCTTGGCCGCGTTGGAAATCATGCCGCCGCCGATTTGCGACAGGGCCGACAAAATTCCGCCAATCTCGGCAGCCACCGACGCCATCGCACCCGCCCAGGCATGGGTTGCCGCCTCGCTTTGCGCCGTGGCATCCCATGCCGCCATAAGCGCATCTTTCTGTGACTCAGCGATGTCGAGTTGCGCAACCATTTCGGCACGCACTGCACGCGCCGCATCGGCCTGAAGATCGGCAACCTGAACCGAATCTCGCCCATAGACCAACTCTGCGAGACGCAGCTCATTTTGCTGGGTCAGGGCGGCCCCTTCCGCGCTGCGCAGATCGGCGGCGCGGGCTTTCGGGCGGGTGATGACGGCCTCGATCTGCATCAGATGAAGCCTTTCATGTTCCAGGCCTTGCCCTTCACCGCTTGCGGCAGCCCTTCATACCAATCCCAAACCTCACCACGCTCGGGGCGCACCAACGCACGCGGGGCCAGCACAGCCTGCAACAACTTGCGTTGCGCGCGGCTGGGGAACAGTTGCCAGCTATATTCCCAACCGCCGCCCCGCCCCGACCGCCGCCGCGCAAGCGCCGGGTTGCAGCGCCAGCCCAAGCGATCCGCATGCATATTCACGCCACGCTTGGTCCCCGGCAGATCGGGAAAGGCAGCGCAACCGTAACGCGATCATTCCGCACACACGAGAGGTTAGAGTCAGCTACATTTGGCAACCATCAAAATCTGGTCGGTCAACGCAAACACCAAATCAACGTGGATTTATCGTAGAAGGATGTCTATTGGTTTGCTCGGGGTGACAGGCAGTTGGTGGTGGACAATCTATCATGGTTTGCCTTCGCTGACTGCAGAATTAACTTTCGAAAGGACCGAAGAAATGGCTGAAAAGATGCTACTCATTATCTTGGATGGGGTGCCTTACCGCAATTGGCGTCGCCTTTTCGGCAATCTCGAAGGGTGGGTCGCGCAAGGCAGTGCGCAGGTGTGGCGTATGCGCAGCGTGCTGCCGTCTACATCTGCATCCTGCTATGCGACAATTCACACCGGCACCCCGCCACAAGTGCATGGAACTTGGGGGAATGAAGCAGTCAAGCGTCTCAGTCAGCCTGATATTTTCAGTCAGACACGCAAGAGCGGCGGTACGACTGGCGCCGTCGCCCATTCCTTTTGGTCCGAGTTCTTCAACCGTGCCCCATTCGATCCGGTGCGGGACTTGGAATATGACGAACCGGAGAGCGATAGCATAAACCACGGGCGGTTTCATTCGATGTATGGTTACAACTTGATCAACCAGGCAACGCCTGCCGATAATGACCTCTTCGCCACCCTAACCATGCTGACCGAACGCTTTGGCCTCGACTACGGCATGTTGCACACCTGCACACTGGATTCTATGGGGCACCGTTTCGGCCACGATTGTCACGAGATGGACAATGCCTGCTACCAGATGGACTATCAGCTGGCGCCTTGGATAGACCGCTGGCGCAAGGCGGGATATGAAGTCATTGTAACCGCCGACCATGGGCAGTCCATGCGCGGCCACCACGGCGGCGTTGGCGAGGACCAACAGGATTTCGCGCTTTATTATTTTGGCTCGGCCAAAGGTCCGCACTCAGCCACGCTGCTGGACCAACTCGCCCTTGCTCCGACCATCCTGTCCAGACTAGGCGCAGAGATTCCGAACAGTATGAAGGCCGCACCATTCCTGACGGACGGAGAGATCTGATCCAGACATACTCAAAGCCCATCGAAATCTGGTCAATTGATGCAAGCACCAAAGCAAGCGGCGGGCTCTGGCGTGGCAAGCGACTCACAGGCGCGCTCAGAGTGTCGCTGTGGCATCACGGTGCTGCTTTGGCCACCCGAAGGCAGCGCCGAAGCAGATCGACTCCCTACGGGCTACTACGGCGTTATGAAACTGCCCGCCGTCCGGCTCATCAGGGCGGGCTGATTCATCACAGTGATAGGGGAAGCCAAGGCGTCTCGATCCGATATACTGAACGTTTGGGAAAAGCGGGCATTGAACCATCTGTGGGCAGCGTCGGCGATGCCTATGATCGAGCCAGTGGACGCCATTGGTTCAAGACCACTGGCGAGGGCTTTGGCCGAGACAATCAACGACCTTTATAAAGTCGAGGTGATCCGCCGGCGCAGTTCATGGAGAACTATGGATGAAGTCGCGTTGGAAACCCTCAAATGGCCTTACGGCCCCTCTCGATGATTGCAAACGCAATCATCTGCCGGGCAACGGATGCAAGCATCGCCTACCGGCCAACAGGTCGACTGGTTCAACAACCGCCGCCTGCTTGAGCCCATCGGAAACATCCCACCCGCAGAGGCAGAGGAGGCCTTCTATGCAAACTTGAACACACTCGATATGGTCGCCTAGTTGTTGAACAAATCACCCTCCGGTAAAGCCGGGGCGGTTCACCCGTAGTGCTGGCTTAAATAATCTTCATGCTATGGGACACGTTTTTCACGTTCATATAGTTATCCAACCCTTCGGTGCCGCCTTCACGGCCATAGCCGCTGGATTTGACCCCACCAAACGGGGTTTCGGGCAGCGAGGCTTCCAGCGTGTTGAAGGAGATATTGCCTGCCTCCACCTCGTCCGTCATCCGGTCGATATAATCGGCTCGATTGGAAAACCCGTAGGCGGCAAGCCCGAAGGGCACCGCATTGGCCCGCGCTATGGCGTCATCCAGCGACGCAACCGGGTTGATGACCGCCAGCGGCCCAAAGGGTTCTTCCTGCATTACATTTGCATGGTCCGGAACGTTGGCAAGCACCGTTGGCTCAAAGAAGTAGCCTTTGTTTCCAATCCGTCCGCCGCCGGTCAGGATGTTCGCCCCCTTGGCCCTTGCATCCGCAACCAAAGCCGCAAGCGCAGGCACGCGGCGTTCGTTTGCCAAGGGGCCCATCTCTACCCCTGCCTCCATGCCGTTGCCGACAACCGTGGCCGCCGCGCGTTTGACGAAGGTTTCAAGAAAGCGATCAAAAATGCTTTCATGCACGAAAAAGCGGGTCGGCGATGTGCAAACCTGCCCTGCATTGCGGTATTTTCGAATGGCACTGGTCACAGCCGCTTTTTCCACATCCGTGTCTTCGCAGACAATCACGGGGGCGTGTCCGCCCAGCTCCATCAAAACGCGGGTCATGTTTTCGGACGCCAGCGTCGTCAGATGCCGCCCCACGGCGGTCGAGCCGGTAAAGGCGACCAGCCGCACGGGGTCTTGCCGGATAAGATGGTCTGAAATCTGGGCAGGGTCGCCAAAAACCAGATTCAGCACACCCGCAGGCAAGCCCGCATCATGAAACGCCTGTATGATGTGCAAGGCCCCCGCCGGGGTTTCTTCGGCAGCTTTGAGGATAATGGAACAGCCGGTCGCCAAGGCACCGGCAATCTTGCGGCAAGGCTGGCTCATCGGGAAATTCCACGGCGACAGGCCCAGGACAACGCCGACAGGTTCGTGATGCACGATATAGCGCACACCCGGACCGGACGGGATGACGCGGCCGTAGGTCCGCGTTGCCTCGCCCGCGTCCCATTCGATGAATTCGCACCCCCGGATCACTTCCAGCCGCGCTTGTGACAGCGGCTTGCCATGCTCGGCGGTAATCGACTGCGCGATCTCTTCCTGGCGGTCGCGCAATATCCTTGCGGCTTTCAGCATGATGTCAGCACGATCACGCGGGGCGGTACGCCGCCAGATCCGGAACCCGTCTTGGGCCGCTGCAAGGGCATCATCAAGATCGGAAATCCGCGCCCTTGGCAGCCGCGCGATCTCGGCCTCGGTTGCCGGATTGATGACGGGCATATCGTCAGGCGTTTTGCGCCACTCACCGCCGATATACAGCTTCAAATCCGGATAGGTGCTCATCTTGCCCTCTCAAAGTCACAGGTTTGTCTAGAAGGTTCACATGGATGCAGCCATCGGCTCAACCGAATTGGGCAAATACTGCTATCGGTATCGGTGATACCAGTGCCGCCTATCTGCCATTCGCCACATCGCGCAGCGCCGCCAGAAAGGCGCTTCCCGCCGGCGACAGGCTGCTTTCACCCCGATGCGAAACACCCACGGGCCGCCCGCCAAAGGGAACATCCCAATCAATCCGGGTCAAAAGACCTGCCTCGACATCAAGGGCCGCGACATGGGTGGGCAGCAAGCCGATAAAATCATGGGACCGCAAAAGTGCTCGATTGGTCAGATAGGACACGGATTCAATCACCGTTGCCGGCAGATATTGCCCTTGCTTTACAAAATACTGATCGGTTTGCCGCCGGAGCGTCGTTTCAACCGGCGGCAATATCCATCCGAATGGCATCAACTGTTCAAACGTCACATTGGCAACTTTGGCCAGCGGGTGCGCGTTGCCGGTGACAACCATCACGCGCTCGTCAAAGAATTTTTCCTGCTGGATGTTGGAACGGTGCCTGTGACTGGGCAACCGCCCGACGATCATGTCAATCTCACCCGACCGGAGGGCGGGGATCAGCGCCTCGTTCGTGCCTTCAATGATCTTGATCGCGACTTTGGGACGATCCTGAAACAGCCGCTTGATTGCACGGGGCAAAAGGGTGGGCGACGCGGCCAGCAAAGTACCCACAACGATACGGCCACTGTTGCCTTCATTCAGATCATCCAACTCCTGTGCGGCGTTGGATACCTGCGCAAAGATCAGCTTGCCATGGCGGATAAGCGCCTCGCCAAAGACCGTAGGCACGACACCGCGGTTGGTCCGTTCAAACAGCTGAACCTCGAAATCAAGCTCAAGGTCCTGGATCATCTTGGTTGCGGCGGGTTGCGAGATGCCCAGATCGCGCGCGGCATGCTGGATGTTACCGTGCTGGCTAACAGCCACAAGCAACCGCAGTTGGCGCAGTTTCAGGCGTGTCAGGGCACGGTCGACAATGCGCGTGTGATTGGAAACCATGCGATCCCGCCTTAAGTTGTGATTGCAGCGCGGCGGCGCTCAATCGCGGAAATGATGCTCATCGCGGCAAGGGCAGAGCTGCGCGGATTGTCTGGAAGGGCCTTGCCTTCGATCCTGAAGCTGAAGCTGCCAAAAGCGCCTGACGCGTGGATCTCGTGGATATTGGCGGTCACATCGGGGTCTGCGATCAGCGTGACCTTGGTGCGGTCAAACCCAAGCCCGGCGATGGCCACGGCGGCAGCGACATTTGCGTTTTTCGGATAATCGGTTGCGGCCTGTCGGGCGCTGCCCTCAAAATGGGTTGCCGCAGATTTCAGCCCCGCCAGATCAACGCGCGCTTGGGCGGGTGAGCCCAGCCAGCCTTCAGGGGGCTTGCGGCCCGTGTAGGTTACTGCGTTCAATCCGCCAACCCGCGCCGCCTGCAAGCAATCCAAAGCGCCGATGGCCCCGCTTGCCAGATGCAGTTGCGCCCCGCCAGCTTGCGCCGCGCGTGTCAGGCTTTGCTCCAGCCTTTCATCGGCAAGCGCGCCTAAAGAAACCGTTATCAGGTCAATGCCGCGTTCCAGAATGGCGGCCCCATGTTCAATCAGTGCCGCATGGCCAGCACAATCAACCATCAGGTCGATGTCGCCCGGCAGGTCAGCCACACTGGCCACGCGGGCCACTCCGCCCTCATTCGGGGCACTCAACCGGGCTGCCCGCACCAACGAGACGTGCAGGCCGCTGCCACCTGCGCGGAGTTTTTCCGCCACAAAGCGCCCAATGGCACCTTCACCGATAATCCCAATCTTCATCCGCGACTCCTGTCCTTGCAACTTTATACCTGAAACCCCAAGCCCTCTGCTATCGAATTTTCGAATAGCCAGTTAAGCCCGTTTAGATTGGTAATTGCGCGAACGCCGCGCTTTAGTGTTTGCAAAGCAACCGCCATGACCCGCCGGAGCCCCATTGTGAAATATTCAAAATATGACGCCAAAGCCTATGCCCGCGAAACCATGCGCGGCATCTGGGCCGCTGCACTGAACCCGTTTGACGATAATCTGGCCCTGAATGAAGCTGGTCTGCGCCGCAACATTCGGCACTGGATTGATGATCTGGGGATTCAGGGCCTGTTCATTGCCGGAAAACAGGGCGAGTTCTGGTCGATGTCGCTGGATGAACGCAAGCGCAACATGACCGTCGCGGCACAGGAATGTGGCGATAAGGCGGGAACCATCATGTCGATCTCGGACCAGAATGTGAATACCGTGCTGGAGCTTGGCCGCCATGCCGAAAGTTGCGGGGCGGATTATGTGGTCGTGCATGCGCCAATGCTTAGCTTTTGCCATGATCGCGAGGAGGTTTTGTATAATTATTACAAGCACCTGTGTGACCGTCTTGATATCGGTATCGCAATGTGGAGCCATCCTGACAGCGGCTATCTGATGGAGCCGGAAACCTGTGCGCGGATTTCCGAGCTGCCCAATATCATGGCCATCAAATATTCGGTGCCACGGGAAATGTATGCACGGCTGACAAAGATGATCGGCGATAAGATTCTGGTCTCAACCTCGTCCGAAGATGAATGGCTCGACAATATCGAAGAGCTTGGCTGGCAGTTATATCTGTGTTCATCGCCGCCGTACCAGTTGCAAACGAAAAACGATCTGCGGATGCATGAATACACAGAACTGGCCTTTGCGGGTAAGTTCGATCAGGCGCGGCATGTGCGCAACAGCCTTGATCCGGTGCGCGATGCGATCAAGACCAGCAAACCCGGCGGCAAGCCCACGGCGCATGGCAAGTATTGGCAGGAATTGCTGGGGCAGGTTGGCGGGCGCGTGCGCCACCCGATGCTGGAATTGACCGAGGCGGAAAAGGCCGCGACATCAAAGGCGTTTGAAGGCTGCGGGCTGAAGCTCTGATTTATGGGCGGTGAAGGCTTTGCGCTGCTGGCCGCCCTTGCTTACGGGCTGGCAGGTGTGTCGATCGTAAAGGGCAAGGCCAGCGCGCGTGGCGACAATGGCGTGTTCTTGTCTGTTGTGTTGACGGCGGCTGTGTCGGGCCTTTTGTGGTTGGGTTGGGGGCAGGTCACTGTCGCGGTGCTGGCAACATCGGCCGCGGTTGAACCCGTGGCGGTTTTCATCGCCGCAGGGCTGTTTTCAATGGTGCTGGGGCGCACGACCATGTACCGCGCAACCGAGCAAATCGGCCCCGTCGCCGCCAGTTTGCTGCGCCGCCTGACGCCGGTCTTTGCGCTTCCCATCGGGGTGATATTTCTGTCAGAAATCCCCGAAGGGCAGACGATTTTGGGCGCGGGCCTAGTGATCGCGGCGGTTATGATCTACATCGGCAAACCGGTCCCAAATTCCGGTCAGACAATCCGCCTTGGTTGGTTGTTGGGAATAGGATCAGCGGCATCCTATGCAGTATCCTATGTGCTGCGCAGTCATGGCCTGGATCACCTTCCCGACGCGGCCTTCGGGACATTCATGGGCGCGATGGCAGGCCTGATCTGGCTATTGGGCCTAAACATCATTGGTGCAAACCCGAGGCTACGCCTACGCAAATTGCTATTGGATCGCGGGCCTTGGCATTGGCTAACGGCATTGGCCCTTAGTGCCGGGCAGCTTCTTCAGTTTTTTGCCCTCAAATCAGCCTCGGTAGTTGTTGTGGCCACGCTTGGCTCTCTGGAAGTGTTTTTCACAGCGCTTTTGGGGGCCATCCTGATTGGCGGTCCGGGCTTGCGGGCGGGGCGCATATGGTTGCCGGCCTGTGTTGCTTTCACGGGTACCGCGCTGTTGGTGTGGTAAGTTTTTGGTATAAATAATAATAATACCAAGTTTACCGGAAACCGTTATTTCTTTTGTGCAAGTAGGCTTATCCTTTTACTCAACGACCAAGCCCGCCGCCCTTAACGCCATACAAGCAGGAGGAAAACCCATGTCAAACCACCCGACACTCAAGCCCTTCAATTTCAAACGCTGGGTCGAGGAGAACGCCGACAAGCTGCGCCCACCGGTTGGAAACCAACTGCTGCACAAGGAAGGCGATATGATCGTCATGGTCGTCGGCGGTCCAAATACCCGCGTCGATTTCCATGATGATCCTGTGGAAGAATGGTTCTTCCAACAAAAGGGCGACATGGTTCTTAAGATTGCGGATGGCGGCAAAATCTATGATGTGCCGATACGCGAAGGCGAGGTGTTTTTGATGCCACCCCATACCCGTCACGCCCCCCAGCGCCCGCAAGAAGGCTCGATCGGCATTGTCGTCGAAGCGCCGCGCCAGCCGGGCATGATGGAAGGTTTTGAATGGTACTGCTTTAACTGTGAGGCCCTTGTGCACCGCGAAGAGGTTGCGCTGGGCGGTCCCGAAGGCATCGTGACGGCATTGCCGAAAATCTATGAAAAATTTCACAACAGCACCGAAGCACGCACCTGCCCCGGCTGCGGCACATTACATCCCGGTAAGGGAAAGCCGCCGGAAGGCTGGGTGAAGCTGTGATGCATGGAAACCCAGACAGATAATCGGGTATTCAAAATGCAGCGACCGGCGGGCAATGGTAAGACGCCGTAAAAAAGCTCACCCGCCTGTGAGAACGTAGGGGGGCTGGTGGACGGCTTGGCAACATGTGGGCGGGCCATATGCGATAAAAACATCCTGTCCGGTCGGTTTGAAGGCCGGATCTTTTCCGACCCTGAAAAAAAGCGATTTCCGCTGGGCGGAAGGGGGTAGAGGCTGGCTTCTTGACGAAGTGATTAGGCGACAACAGCTCACCTGATGATGAATGACCGCCTGCGCCCGCGTGCCATCCAGCAGCCCACGCCCCGCAAAAGATGCAGTGATTCTTGCCGTCACTGTGCTGGATTGCAGGCCAAGCATAACCAGAAAACCAGAAAGTGCCGCCCAAAGTCGTGCTGCCGTTCCGGTGGAAATCCATCGGTGGCGTGCCGCGCCAAACCCAGAGCGCCCACCGCTTTTGATAGGCCCAAGCCCCCAGATAAGGCGTGCCCCCGCGCCGCGCAAATCGACCATCCTTATTGTGGGCGTCACCGCATTATGCGATCTTTATGAGAATTTCTTGCAATGCTGTGCAACGATAGTAAAGAAGTTAGCCAAGGGTATAGGCTTTGCGCCAGCTATGGGCGTCTCCGCCCCCTTTAACGGCTTGCATCATGCGATGTTTTGCCCGAACGGTAAGGCATTGTCTTTTAGGATTTCTTGGCTACAGGGTATAATGTGACAAATTCATCCTCTCAGCGTGGTAGTGGTTTTGTAAGTGCGCAAAAGGTTGCGGAGCGTGCGGACGTTTCCCGTTCTGCCGTTTCGCGGACATTTACGGATGGGGCGAGCGTGTCGGAAGAGACGCGGCTAAAGGTGCTCAAGGCGGCTGAAGAGTTGGGCTATCATGTTAACCATCTGGCGCGTGGTCTGATACGGGACCGTAGCAACATCGTGTCCCTTGTTGTGTCCGAAGTCGCAAGCCCGTTTCAGGCGAGCCTTATGGATGCAATGACGCGGGCTTTACAGCTGCAAAATCGGGTGGCGCTGGTGATCAACACCAGTGGCGACAATGAAAGTGCAGCACAGGCCCTGAAGCAAAGCCTTAATTACCGTGCGGATGCCACCATTGTTTTGACGGGCACGCCTTCCTCCAGCCTTGTCGATACATGTCTGTTGAACGGGCAGCATGTCATTTTGATCAACCGCAGCGAAACGCCCGATGGCGCGGACCGGATCACGGTGAACAATGCCGCCGCCGCGCAAGAAGCTTTTTTGCTGCATCAACGTGCGGGCGCGAAACGGCATGTCGTCGTGGCCAGCACAAACCGTACCCCCAGCCTTGTCGCGCGCGAGTTGGCCTATGTCGAAGCGGCCACACAGGCAGGCGTCGAGGTTGAAGTGGTCGCCACAGGGCCGACATCCTATGAAACTGGGCAGAAGGCCGCGCGGCAGGTCTTGGCCCGATCGAATGCCGCAGATGCTGCCTTTTGCGTAACGGACCTTCTTGCGCTGGGGTTCATGGATTCCGCACGGTTGGAGTTTGATCTGAATATCCCGCGCGACTGCTGTGTTATCGGCTTTGATGACATTGAGCAGGGGGGCTGGGATTCCTATGGGCTGACGACATTCCGCCAGCCCATAAATCAAATCGCAGAATATATCTCACGGCTTCTAGATAATGAGGAAGCGGCGGGCGAGGGCGTGACGTTTGAGACGCAGTTGATTTGGCGGCGCTCGGTGCGTCCGCGTTAAACCGCGGTGAGCGCCCCCGTCACAAGATCAATCCTGAGGTGATTGTCCGGTGCGCTATTTGCGTGTTTGTGCAGCGTTGAAAGAAGACGCGCTGCGGGGCCAGCGGCATTGGACGGCGGCAAGCCTTGATACAGGGCCAGCCGCTCTTTCGGGACCTGTGCCAAAGTTCCGGCGCGTTCCAATAGGTAGAGATCGCTGATCGCGGTGAGGCCTGAAATTTCGGCGGCGCTTTGCGTAAAATCTTCTTCCTCGATCAAATCAGCAAGCGTTGATGTGGCGAGCAGTTCGGCAAAACCGTCTTCCCAATCGCGCGGCAGATGGCGCAAGAAGACAAGCCTTGTGAGGTGCCACCGCAGAAAGCTTTGATAGTCCTCGGCTTCTGGCAACTTGGCCCCCGCCATACGATAGGCGTCATTGATGTGATCGCGACCCGCTGCGTTCATCAGAAGATGCGTGGTGATCTCGGCGGTATTGCCTTGCAAATCAAGCTCTTTCCAGCCCGCCGGATAGCCGACCGTGGACGGGGCCGCGATGTTTGTCAGGGCGGGTGCGTCGGGCGTGGCAAGGCGGGTGGCGCTGCGATTCAGGTGCCAGTGGCCGCTGAAATGCAGGCCTATCCCCGTTGACGCGATGCGCGCGGCAATTCCATCGTTCGGCATCATCCGGCGTTTGCCGCCGGCATCCATCTGGCCACTTGCACCATTCAGAACATCAAGCACCGGATAATGCGAGAAGGTGACCAAGCGCTTTCCTAGCCGCTCTGCCCGTGCGCTAACTGTGGCCATCCAATCAAGTAACCAGCTTTTGCGTTGCAAAACGGCGGCCCAGCCTTCTGAACTGCCATCGCGCCAATCGCCCTTGTTTGATGCCGGATCGGGCCAGTAGACCGAGGCATCAATAGATAAGATCCAAAGCCCTGCGACGGGCTCTGCAAGGTAGGAAAGATCTGGCACAAAGATTGTTTCAGCGTCATCGGTGGCGATTGCGCCCATGCGGGACTCTACCGCAGGATCTGTGCCAAAGGGCGTTTCCCACAGCAGATCATCGGGGTGGGGCGCGAACCCGAAGCCCGACGCATGGGGGAACATCTGCGCATAGCTCAGGCGTTGCATTGCGGCTGTCGCATCGTTTCCATTGTCAGGCGCGCTTGAGACGCTAAAAACCGATCCATCTTCGGCCGAGAATTCCTTTGTCTGTACGAGATCGCCATTGACCCATTGGTCGTGGTTTCCGGGGGTCAGGAAAAACCGCATTCCGGCGCGCGCTTCATAGTCGCGCAAGATTGTGGCGGCAGCCTCCCAATTCGGGGTTTGCCCGTCATCCGTCATATCCCCGAGGATCAGTATCAGCGTGATCCCTTTGGCCGCCATCTCGTCCAATGCGGCGCGCAGGGCCGGTTCACTTTCGTTGAAAACGCGTGTCGAATGTAGCGTGTCATTCAAGCTGCGAAGCATGTGTTGGCCGGGGCGCCCAAAGGCGGCCCCTGTCTCAATAGCGTGCAGATGTGGGTCCGCGAGAATCCCGATCCGCCCCTCCCATGCGGCGGCAACAGTCACTTCGTGCCCTCAACAGGGTTTGCTGCGCGCATCTGCGGCGCATCGTGGCCGATCATATCAATCCACTTTGACGCCTGCCGTGCGGCATCGACCAAAACGGGCTTGGGTGCTTCGAACCATTCATCGGGGCGCAGTTCGCGTTTGCGCTGAACATGTTGGATTGCCGCGTCCAATGTCGGGTAGGTTTCCGGCATCGCCCGGTGCAAGAACAACGCGCCAAGCGACACTGATCTTGACCGCCCGCCGCGACAATTCAAAAGAACATTCCCCTTGGCGCGGTGCGGATAGCTTGGCCGGTCGGGCAGTTCCTGCACCAAGGCGCTGCGCAAAATATAATAGCCGGCAAGCATCATCGTTGCGGGGTTGCCATGGCCGTCAACAAGGCCGATCTTGTAGTATCGCAAGGCGCCCTGGCCAAAGGTCACGGCGCCTTCGGCTGCCCCCGTCAGGTCACGGCCTTCATCAGACACAAGGTTGAAATCGAGGTTGACCGCGCAATTGACGACCGTGGTGATGCCGTGTGCGCGCAAAAGGTCCAAATCGGATGCGCCATCACGGCCCCCGATATAAAGCGATACACCATAAGGGGTGACATTTTTCTCAATCAAACTGATCGGGGGGCGTTCATATTCGGGGGACATTTGATCGTTTCCTGTATTCAGACGGCGCATGTGCGCAAGGCACCGGCATTTGCAAGGGGGATACCGGAGATCGCGCCTAATTGAGCAGCGAAGGCCGGGGTGGCGGCCAGAACGGGGGCACCTTCCGAAAGGGCGTTTTCGGCTCCTAGAAAGTCGCAGGTGGCACCGCCCGCTTCTTGCACAAGAAGAAGGCCCGCGAGGCAATCCCAAGCATTCATGTGCAATTCTACATAGCCGTCGGATCGTCCGTCCGCAACATAGGCCAGCCCCAGCGCACCAGAAGCTGCGCGCCGTACATTCGCGCCCGCATCCAGCATTCCAGTGAGCACAGCAAGGTATTGGCTTTGTGGCATGCGATTGGACCAACCCAGTTCAATACAAGCGGCGTCAAAATTATCGGTTCCGGCGGTGTTGATCGGCAAGCCGTTGCGGGTGGCACCTGCGCCGCGCCGCGCGAAATAAAGATCATCCATTGCGGGTGCGTTGATGGCGCCGATCTCGATCACCCCATCGACAACAAACGCGATCGAGATGCAAAAATGCGGGATTCCACGGGCAAAATTGGCGGTCCCGTCAATCGGATCGACCACCCAGACATGGCCTGATGTGACCGTACCGCCACTTTCTTCGCCCAGAAAGTCATCCTCGGGAAAGGCTTCTTTCAGGCGTGCGCGCAGATGCGCCTCTACCGTGCCATCGGTTTCAGTCAGGAAATCTTGCGGGCCTTTGCGGCCAACGTGCGCGCCTTGACGGCTTTGGCGTTCAAATCCTTCCAAGGCCAGTTTGCCCGCGCTTAGGGCGATCTCTTTGCAAAAATCGGCACGGCGGCTGAGCGTTTCCGGGCTGAGCGGGTGCGGTTGGTTCGTCATAGGCTACGTCCTTCAATGGGGCCTGTGCACTGCGCTATTGCACAGCATTGCAAGGCTTTCAATCCTGATACCGGGGACAAAGTTTGAGGTGTGTGGTTATGGGTTCGGGTTTACTTTGGGGGGCTGCGTTGGGTGTCGATTTCGGTACAAACCGCCTCGAGTGTAGGGTAGGCCGCTTGCGCGCCATAGGCATGGTATCCGGGGCAGGCGTAATCGGGGGCATCATCCGGCACACGCCCAAGCCGCAACGGGTGATATACCCCACCCGCGCGCCGCAAGATCAAGATTGCAGCCGTGACATCCCATGCATTTACGCCGAAACCTGCCGCTGCATCTGTCCAGCCTGCCGCAACGTGGCAAAGCGTCAGCGCGGCACTGCCCGGACGGCGCAGCGTGCCGAAGGCTTCGACCAGGCGGCCGAAACGCTCTAGCGCAATGTCCCGCCCATCAAGACGGAAATCTCGCGCGACCGGATAGCCGGTAATCAGCACCGCGCGGGCCTCATCCGAAACGCTTTTCGCGGCAAGGCGCTGATTATTGCACCACGCACCTTGGGCATCGGCCCAGAACATCTGATCGCTCATCGGGTCGTAAACCGCACCGGCAATGATTTCACCGTCGATCACGGCACCGATTGAAACGCACCAGAATGCCAGCCCGACTGCGAAATTCGAGGTGCCGTCAATCGGATCGACGAACCAATTGACTTGGCCTTTGGCGCCGGTTTCGCCCGAGGCGCCGTCTTCCTCGCCGATGATGACGGCATCCGGCGTGGCTTTCATCAGATAGCTGCGCAAGGCGGCCTCTGTTGCGCGGTCATGGATCGTGACGGGGTCGTGGAGATCGACCTTGTGGTCGACCTCCATTGCGCTGCGGAAGGCTGCGCGCAGGGCCGGGCCGACCAAAAGCGCCCCATCCCGTGCGATTTTTGCAAGCCTTGCGGCAAGTTCAATCCGGTCAGGGCATGCGACTGTGGTTTGGTCCATTGTGGAACCTTCCGAAGTACCAGTCATTTTTTGTAGCTCAGGCGCCAGAAGTCCTGCCAATCTTGGCGCGTATCCCAATCGGATGCTGCCTCGGATATTTGGTAAGGCAAGACGCGCTCCAGGAATGCGCCGACGCCGGAAGGTTCGCTATCGGGCAGGCCAACCTCGATGTTTGATGACATCTTGCCGTCTTCAGCTTGGGGGGCGATGCCTTCGCCGGTCAGAACATAGCGGATAAACAGCTTGGCCGCGTTCGGGCTGTCTGTTCCCGCCGCGATCACACCGACGCCGGCATTTGCGAAGCCAAGAAAGGGTTGCATGTCGCTGCAAAGCCCAAGTTTGAGGCCGCCTTCCGCATTGTCGCGGAACTTGGCAGAGCTCATCATCCCCATGAACGCATCGGTTTGGCCCGGTGATCCGACAGCTTCTGCAGCGCTGCTGTCTGATGACCCAAGCAGCGGGCCGTTTTCGGCCAATGCCTTGACCCAGGCTTTGGTCGCGCTGGCTTGATCCGTTTCAAGCGGCTTACCGAAATAATCGGCATAGGCTTGGGCCACGGCCGCATCGGCCTGGCTTTCCATTTGATTGAACCAATCGGTGTAAATGGTTTTGCCCAGCGGGTCCTGCATCGCGACATGCCCGCGCCATTTGGGTTCGGTCAACTCCCAGATGTTGGTCACGGGGCAGGTTTCATTCTGTTCGGCGTTATAGGCCCAGACGTTGACCGTGGTCACCACGACAAGTGGATTTTGGTATTGGCTGGGGATTTTATCCGCCATATCGGGTGGCAGATAGCTGATGGCGGCCCCCACAGGCAGGACTTCGCCCACAACCGATGGCGCATCGGAAATGATCGAAACATCGCCTTGGACATTCCCCGCGCGCGCCTCGCGCAAAAGCATTTCTACTTGCGCTGTGGCCTTTACCTTGGTGCCAACAGCTTGCAGCCCGTATTTCGCGGCGAACGCATCGGCCATCTCGGTGATTTTTCCGGTACTGTCATAGATTTGCAGTGGCGGCTCGGCTTTGGCGGCGGCAATCATTGCCTCGATTTCGGGCGTTTCAGCTTGTGCGCTGATGGTGAAGGCAGAAAGGGCTGCAATTGAAAGCATCGTCGTGCGGGTACAAAGAGCCGCAAGTTTCTTTCCGGTTTTCATTATATCCTCCCTGAAATGATGAAAAATCCGGCGGCGCGTCTGCCGCCGGACAGGTTCAGTTGCGCAGTGCCATGCGCCAGGCGTCTTGCCAGTCTTGGCGCTTGTCGAGATCCTCGATCGCGGTCGCCGTGTCATAGACCATCAGCTTTTCGATATGGCTGCCGACGCCAGATGCTTCCTCGGCATTGGCGGGGATGCTGGTGTTCGATGATATTTTGCCGTCAATGGTCTGCGGGGCGATGCCCTCTTCGCTAAGCAGATAATGGACAAATAGCTTTGTCGCGTTCGGGCTTTTCGTGCCTGTCGCCATCGCCGCAACACCGGGGTAAAGCCAACCCTCAAACGGCTGAATATCGGCGCAGATGCCAAGCGCGGTCTTTCCCTTGACGTTATCGCGGAATTTCGCTGTGGACATGATCCCCATGAAGGGTTCCGCCTGCCCAAGCGCGCCGACCGCATCCGCCACGCCAGAGCTATCTGCAATCAACGGCGCGTTGGCGGCAAACCCCTGCACCCAAGCGGCGGTGGCCGATTGCGACGAGGTGTCGAGCGGCTTGCCGTAATGCGCTTCATAAGCCGCTGCCATTTCGGCATCGTGATGTGTCTCCAACTGGTTGAACCAATCGGCGTAGGCGGGCTTTGCCAGCGGGTCCATCATCGCAACTTTGCCGTGCCATTCGGGATCGGTGAAGGCCCAAACATTGTTGACGGGGCAGTGGTCGTGGACCTCGGAGTTGTAAGCCCAAACATGCGGATCGGAGACGACGACCAGCGGATCGCGCGATTGGGGTGCGATGTCATTCGCAAGGTCCGGCGGCAGCCATGTCGTCGCGATGCCTTCGGGGATCAATTGCCCCATGATCACCGCGAGATCTCCGGCGACGGCCAGATCGCCTACCACATTATTCGCCTGCGCCTCACGGATCATCAACTCGGCCTGCTCGGCTTCGTTCACCTTCTTGCCGGTGGCTTGTATGCCATAGGCTTTGGTAAATGCCTCTGCCGTTTCCACGATCTTGCCCGTGACGGCATAGACGGTGATCGGCGGTTCGGCTTTCGCAGCTTCAATCATTGCCTCAAGTGAAGCATCTTGGGCAAAAGCTGCGCCCGCTGCACCCAGAATAAGCGCGGCGGTCAGTGGGCCATATTTTCTTGTCGTTTTCATGTGATCTCCTCCTAAAGATGTCATGCGGCGAGTTTTGCCAAAAGCGGGTCTGCATCGTGCAGGCGTTGGCCATTAGCGTCGAATAAATGCAGGGATGCGGGTTGCATCACAATTGTAACCATCTCGTCTTGCTTAAGGGTGGGGGCGACATGGGCCGTCATGAAGACTGTCTGGCCTGCAGCCTGGAGTTCGATGATCCAGCTACCGCCCGTGGGCAGCACGCCCGAGACGGTGGCGGGAACGCTAAACTGGCCTTCGGGCAAGGATGATGCCGTTCCGGCCAGAAGGCGCATTGCCTCGGGGCGTATAGCCATAGAGGCGGCATTGTTTACCCCGGGCAGGCATTGCGTCAGGTAGCCGCGCGCGAACCGCGCAAGCGGGGTCATATCTCCTGACATTTCCATGATGTTGATCGGTGGCGCGCCGACGAATTCAGCCACGAAGCGGTTGGCGGGGCGCTCATAGATATCGTCGGGCGTGCCTATTTGCTGCAAACGGCCTTCGCTCATTACGGCAATCGTGGTCGCCAATGTCATGGCTTCCCATTGGTCATGGGTCACGAACATGATTGTTGTGCCGAAATTTGCATGGATACGCTTCAACTCGGCGCGCATTTCAAGCCGCAAACGCGCATCAAGATTGGACAGCGGCTCATCAAGCAAAAGCACGCCGGGGCTGACCGCAAGCATCCGCGCCAGCGCGACCCGTTGCTGTTGCCCGCCCGAAAGCTGCGAGGGGAAACGATCGCGGTACTTTTCGATCCCAAGCGCGGTCATCACCTCTTCAGTGCGGGCGTCCCGCTCTGCCGCGGGCATTTTGCGCAGGCGCAAGCCAAAATCGACATTACGCGAGATCGTCAGATGCGGCCAAAGCGCATAGCTTTGGAACACCAGCCCCAATTCGCGCTTTTCCGGCGGAATGAACACGGCCTGATCGGGGCAATCAACGACCCGCCCGCCAATATCAAGCGACCCGCCCGAAAGGTTCTCCAGCCCCGCGATCATCCGCAGGGTGGTGGTTTTCCCACAGCCCGAGGGCCCGAGCAGGCACATGAATTCGCCATCGGCAATTTCAAGATCCAGATCGGGAACCGCGTCGCTGTTTGCTCCGGGATAGGCTTTGCGCGCACGGCGTAGATTGATCGTCGGCATATTAACCTCCCAGCCCTTCGGCAAGATTTGTTCCGGTGAGTTTTTGTGCGGTCAAAGTTCCAAAATAGGCGATGGCAGCGATGATCAGCACGACCGCATTGGCGGCTTGCGTGTAATGGTAATCGACAAGGCGCAGCGAGAAGGTTGTCAACACGTCGGTGCTTGGCACGGCAAGCATGACAAACAGGCTCAGCCCTTTGATGCCCGAGATGAAGGGCAGCAGAACCCCCGTCACCAACGACCCTTTTTGAATCGGTATCACCACGCGGATCATGCGCGGCAACCAGCCCGCGCCCGAAATCTGGGCCGCTTCCTCGGGCTCTTTCCCCAGTTGCATCATCGCGGAAATTCCAGCGCGCGAGGCATAGGGCATCTGCTCTGCCATCAGCGCCAGCATCAAGATCGCGATGGTGCCGTAAAGGGCAGGTATTGGCCCGCGCTGCACCGCAAAAAGTGAGAGATAAGCGGCCGCAAACGCGATGCCCGGCACAAGATAGGGCAAGAACGTGATCTGCCGCAGGAAACCCGAAAGCGCAGGCACAGGGGTTCGGACCACAACATAGCCCACCAGCAGCCCCAGAATACCCGAGCAGATCGAAGCCGTTCCGACAATCCACAGTGTATTCCACGCCGCCGACCAAAGATCTGGCGAAAGCAGAATACCCGTGCGTAACGCGACCGTATCAAGATCGGTGCCAATCCAATATTGCAACGTGAAGTTATCCAGATTGAAGCGCGCAGGGATTTTCATCACGGTCGAGAGGGCCAGGGTAAGCACCGGCAGGCCAACGCTGAATAGGAACATGCCCGCTGCGAACCCCGTCGCCGGTATCCGCCAGCGCCGCAGCTTCACCGTTTTGTTCATTGAGCCTTTTGAGCCGACAGTCACAAAACGCCGCGCCTCCCGCACCAGATAGGTGTCGATCAGAAGGGTGAGTACGCCCATCAACATAATCGCGCCTGCCAGCACCCCTGCTACGCCAGTTTGACGTGACGCGATGTTGCGAAACAGCGAGGTCGCCAACACATCAAATTTTACAGGCAGGCCCAGAACGTAGGTGACGCCGAATTCACCAAGGCATTTGGCAAAGATCAACACAATCGCGGAAAGTAGGGCGGGGCGCATCAGCGGCAAAACGACTTGCCAGGCAATTGTCCAACCCGATGCCCCCAAAATGCGCGCGGAATCCTCAAGCTGACTATCGAAACGGCGCAGGCCGTTGCCGAACAAGAGGATAATGAACGGCGTATAATGCAGCGCAAGAATAATCGTGATCGGCACTTGCCCGTAAGCGAGCCAATCCGGCGGAGAAAACCCCAGTGCCTCGAACCAGCCTTGCTGGCCGCCGATGGTACGGTTGCGAAACAGGGTCGTCCACGCCAGTGCAAAGGTCCATGCAGGAAGCATATAGGGCACGATCAACGCCGTCGCGAACCAGCGTCGCGCGAACATATCGGTGCGGCTCAATAGCCATGCAAGCGGTGTGCCGATCACAAAGGACAGCGCGATTGCACCGAATGCAACCGAGAGCGTGTTCCAAAGCGGTTGCCAAAACAGATCACGCGAAATCGGTGACAGGAACGTCCGTGTTACATAGTAAAGCGTGCCCGACCCGACATCTGTTCCGATACGGCGATCATCGCCAAATTGCACCTGTCCCGCATCAATCAATATAGAGATGATGGGAACCAAAATCAGGTAAGTGAACAGCAGGGCCATCAAGATGCCGATCACAGTTGTCGGCTCGTGCATGGCGAGGCGGTAGCGATATTTCAGCCGTGCCGCACGGTTGTTTTCGATAGGGAAATCATGCCTTGGTATCATTCGCCAGCCCCTCGATAAGGGGGGGCCGAGCGGAAGTTATCCGTCGTCATTCAGTCTTCCTCCCTGTGGGTGATCCGGCCAAAGCCGCTCCTCGATCATCCCGTGTATCGCGGGCAATGCCACGCCATTCCAATGATATTTGCATAGTATTGCACGGCTGTGCAAACTTATAGTTTGTATATATTATAGCGTGTTAGCGGAAATTGTGTTTGATATAAGGCATTATGTTCCGAAGGCTTTGTGGGTGCCATGCAATCGCGTTCATCAAAGCGATTGGCCAATATCCCATCGCCGATGCCTGTCTTTGTGCTTTGGATAAGGCGATCCGTCAGGCCCGTGGCCGGCGCGTGGAATGCTGTGGCCCGGTGATTGCATCAAAACTGTCGGTGGCTGCGCTGGCCAAGGCAGGCGCGCCGGTATCCAGACGCTTTGTATTTGCCAGAAACCAGCGGCCGCTGCCGCATTGCGCCCTTGAATAAGCGCCGGTGGAGGGCAGACTTTCGCTTTGCCTCACAAGGCACCCCATATCCCTTTGCCAAAGCCTCGGTTGAAGCAGAGGGTAACCAGTTTCATGTGGAAAACCCTGCCAAAATCCGAAAGACTCGCGCTTGGTTGTGCAGGCAAGGAGGGGCGATCTTGAATCCGTTTTTGTCTTGCGGCGAATTGCGATTCGCCGAGGAGGTGGCTATAGAGGGTATGTCTTCGCCTGCGCCGCAGGTGAGCGGTCTGTGCTGACAGTCCGCCAAGGCTATATTGCACGCGGCGGCCAAATTCTTGACGCTTCCGTCGTGCCGGTGCTGCGCAATCACAACATGCGTGACGAGAGCGCGGCCATAAAGACGTATGAAGCGCCCGAGGATTGGGCTGACAAACCTGTGAGGCGAATATAAAAGGATGTGGGGGCATGCTGGACGAAAAACACGGCAAGGGCCATTCTGGCTACAAAAGCCATGCCAACCTGGATCGCAGGCGCGGGCTGTTGGTTCCAAAAATTCTTCAGCATTTCCAGGCACCGCATTTGCGAAATCAACGCGAATACAGAAAAACAGTTTGCTATGTTTATCCGTCAACTATCTGTGAGATGACAGGGTTTCGCCAACTTGATGCCCTAAAGAAGCTTATATCGAAGCGTAGACTTTCAACCATCAGTTTCTGGAGGAACCGTGCGCACAATTTTCTCACCCGAAGGGCCTTGGGAAATTCGAAAGCCAAGTTTGACCGATGACCATCTCGACGAATTGCTTGATGCATGGGAAATGGCCAAAACTGCCTACCAGCAAGTGCTTGGCGACGGTGTGGACCGCTCTGCTATAGCGCTGTCCAGGGACAAAAACTACAACACCCTCTTGAGGGCGGGGCAAAGGATTTTTCTGCTGGGGGGTGCCTCCGCAGTGTCTTTGGTCGCACGTCGGCTTGGAAAGCAATCAATCGAGGCTTCTGCCGTTCACTTTGAACGATTGTGGCAAGGCCTGCTGCCGGCAACGATCGGGCGAACCTGCTGAGCCTAAGCGGGCTATCGGGAAGGAAGGCTGGTTTACCATTCAAGGGTGGTAAAGCGGGGCGAACGTGTCTGGCAAATCCAAGGTGAGGCGCGGCTGTCTGAGAAAGCCGATTTTTGACGACAACACCAAAATATACGGGTCTTTAAAAGGATGCGCTGCCGTCCCCAGCGAATCATGATTTTTTCGGGTTATGCGCGCGATGTTCCCGATTGGCTTGCGTTCGCCAAGCGGTGATCACGATCAATCATGCACTATCTGCTGCGCAAGCCCTTACGGTTCGCCGAATGGCACAAATTTGGGTTGCATTAACAAAAGCTAGCTGGTTATATGGTCTGGCTTGGTGTTCCGAAAAGCGCAGAAATGTGTGGAACCTAAAAGGGAATTCAGTAAGGGCAGCCGCCCGAAGCTGGAGCCGCCCCCGCGACTGTAAGCGGTGAGCTGTTGCCCATAATGCCACTTGCCAAACCCGATGATGGGTGCGGTGGGGAAGGCGGGCAAACAGCCACGACCCGCGAGCCAGGAGACCTGCCAAGCATGATTGAAACGCGATGCCGTCGGGTGGACGGTGAGGAGGCTTAAAATGACGACACTGACCCAAGTTCAAGGCCATTCCCATGGCAAATCACGCGCGGGCATGTTGCCCGCATTGTTCGCGGTAATTCTGGGGCTGGCGCTTATTACGCTGACAGGCCACGTTCAGGCCTCGGCGTTGCATGACGCAGCCCATGATATGCGTCACGCAACTGGCTTTCCCTGCCACTAACGGATGTTCTCTAAGTTTTTGACCAGCGCGTTGTTCGCTGGTGCTGTAGCTGGCTTGATTGCCGGTCTGCTACAGTTGGTATTCGTGCAGCCAGTTTTGCTGCATGCGGAGCTTTATGAGAGCGGAGAGCTGTTGCATTTCGGGGGCGATCTGGTTACGGCGCATCCGATTTTGCCGGGGTTTGATGCGGTGCGTGACGGGCTGAGCCTGATCTTCACGATGCTGACCTATACCGGCTATGCCTTGATCCTGGTCGCTGTGATGTCAGTGGCGGAAGGTCGCGGCGCGCGGATTGACGGGCGCATTGGAATGATGTGGGGCATTGCGGGCTTTGTCACATTCCACCTTGCCCCAGCCTTTACGCTTGCGCCCGAAGTTCCGGGCGTGGCTGCGGCAGAGATCAGCGCGCGGCAAATATGGTGGTTCTCCACCGTCGCGGCGGCAGGTGTTGCGCTTTGGCTGATAACTTTTGCGCATAGTTGGGCGCTTCGGGGGCTGGCTGTGGTTTTGCTGGCAGCACCTCATTTGATCGGCGCGCCAGAGCCGGACAGCTTTACCGGCTCAGTGCCGCCAGAGATCGCGGCCTTGTTTGCGGCGCGTGCATTGGGCGTCGGTTTGGCCGCGTGGGTATTGCTGGGGGCCTTTGCTGGATATTTCTGGCGGCGAGAGGCGGCGCAGGGCACAGCGAGCGTTGGGGCATGAACAGGACTCTTGGCCTTTTCGCCATCGGACTGGTGTTCGGTGGCGGGATTGGATTCACGCTTGCTGCGGGCAATGGGATCACCTTTGACGGGCACGATCACAGTTCGGGGCATGGTGGGGGCGCGCATGAAATGGCGCATGCCGCCGCCCTTGAAGTGCCCGCACTGGACGCGCCCGGGATTGCGGTTGAGCTGACCCGCGATCCGGTGGAGGGCTATAACCTGCATGTTCAGACAACCAACTTTACCTTCACCCCTCAGGCCGCTGGCCTTGGGGACGTGGCGGGTGAGGGGCATGCGCATGTCTATATCAACGGGGAAAAGCTGGGCCGACTTTACGGCGAATGGCTGCATATCGCACATCTGCCGCAAGGCAATGTGATCGTTGAAGTCACGCTGAACAGCAACACTCACCGACCGCTGACGGTCGCCGGGCGGCCCATTGCTACCGATACGGCTCTCTTCGTTGAATAGGGGCCATTTTATCGGCAGAAAGGACATCTGCGCATGACCGTTACCTTGCATGTCTGCACAACTTGCCGCACCGGCGAGGTGCAGGAGGAAGATGCGCCGCGCCAAGGCGCGCTGCTGCATGCCGCCCTGTCCAAGGCAGGCGCGCCGGAAGGCGTGCAGATCGTGCCTGTCGAATGTCTGTCAGCCTGTTCGCAGGGCGCGTCCATTGCGCTATCTGCGCCCGGGAAATGGACTTATGTCTATGGCAGGCTGCGCTGCACCGACAGCGCAGATATTCTTGCAGGCGCCGCAGCTTATGCCGCTACCGCCGATGGCCTTGTGCCGTGGCGCGAACGCCCCGTGATTTTTCGCAAGCAAAGCCTTGCCCGTATTCCCCCGATGGAGTTTTCCAAATGACCGACCTTGCCAAAATACCCGTCACCGTGATCACCGGCTTTCTTGGCGCGGGCAAAACCACGCTGATCCGCCACCTGATGGCCAATTCAAAGGGCCGCCGTCTGGCTATTCTGGTCAATGAATTCGGCACCGTGGGCGTTGACGGCGACATCTTGAAATCCTGTGCGGATGAGGATTGCCCGGCGGAAAACATTGTAGAGCTGGCAAACGGGTGCATCTGCTGCACAGTGGCCGATGATTTCATTCCCACGATCGAGGCGCTGATGGCGATGCCAGTGCGCCCTGACCATATTCTGATCGAAACCTCGGGGCTTGCGCTGCCCAAACCGTTGCTCAAGGCGTTTGATTGGCCAGCGATCCGCTCCAGGATCACTGTCGATGGCGTGATTGCATTGGCCGATGCCGAGGCGGTTGCGGCAGGCCGGTTTGCCGCGGATGTGGCGGCGGTTGACGCGCAGCGCCTGGCGGATGACAGCATTGACCACGAAACGCCGCTGGCAGAGGTGTTTGAAGATCAGATTTCCTGCGCCGACATCATCTTGATGTCAAAGGCCGATCTTGCGGGGCCTGAAGGTCTGGCCGCCGCGCGCAAGCTGATCGAGGCGCAGAGCCCGCGCAAAATTCCGATCCTTGAAATGAGCGAGGGCGTGATTGACCCCAACGTGATCCTTGGCTTGAACGCTGCCGCCGAAGACGACCTTGCCGCACGCCCGTCGCACCACGACGGTTCGGATGACCACGAACACGAGGATTTCGAAACCGTCGTCGTGCCGATGCCAGAGGTGGGTGATGTGGATGCGTTGATTTCCGCGATAGAACGGCTGGCGAATGAGCAGCACATCTTACGGGTCAAGGGCTATGTCGCGGTGACGGGCAAGCCAATGCGCCTTTTGGTGCAGGCGGTGGGCGCGCGCGTTCGCCACCAGTTTGACCGCCCTTGGGGCGCAGGCCAGCGCGCGGGGCATCTGGTTGTCATCGCCGAGCATGACCACATCGACGCCGCCAAGATCCGCCAAGTTCTGGGGGCCTGACCGGATGCACGTCATTTTCCGCGACAGTCACGGGTTGGAGGATACGGACGCACCGTTTGATCCCGGCCAGACGCCTGCGGAACTTGTCGTGCTGTCTTTCTCCGACAGCGATCTTGGCGCTTTTGCCGCGGGCTGGCATCGGGGGGGCGGGCCGCAAGGGGGGCTGCCGACCCTGCGCCTGTGCAACCTTGTGGCCCTGCGCCATCCCGCGTCTGTCGATAATTATGTCGAGGCGACGCTGACCGGGGCGAAAGGTATTTTGATCCGGCTGATCGGGGGCGAAAATTACTGGCCCTATGGCATCATGCATGTACAGGACTTTGCCCGTCGCCATAATATCGCACTGGCAATTCTGCCAGCCGATGGGCGCGAAGACCCCGGCCTTGATGCCCATTCGACGTTGCCGCTCTCGACGCTGCGGCGGCTGTCGCGGCTTTGTGACATTGGCGGCCCCATCGCGGCACAGGCGGCTTTGGCCCAACTCGCGCTGGCCGCAGGGCTTTATGCCGCTCCGGTTCTGGGCGCGAAAACTGTACCTGATTGCGGCTTTTACGACCCCGAGGAAGGTGTGATTTCCATCGCTGGTGTGGGCAGGAATAGGGTCGCTGTGATCTTTTACCGTAGCCACCTGATGGCCTCTGATACCGCACCGGTTGACGCGTTGATCGCAGCATTGGCAGAACGCGGTTTTAACGCCATCGGCCTTTTCGTGCCATCGCTCAAGGCCGATAGCGCCCGTATTTTCCTTGCTGATGCCTTGGCGCATCTTGCCCCCGTGGCGATCGTGAACGCCACGGCATTTTCGGGGCGCGGCGATGACGGGTGCACGCCACTGGATGCGCCCGGATGCCCCGTGTTTCAGGTGGCCCTGTCTACGGCACAGCGCAAAGACTGGGCGACAAGCGAGCGCGGGCTGTCGCCTGCTGATCTTGTGATGAACGTCGTTATGCCCGAGGTTGATGGCCGCATTTTTGCCGGTGTCGTCAGCTTCAAGGTGCCGACCAGGAAAGACCCCGATCTGCAGTTTTCACGCTTTGCCCACCGCACCGATGCTGACCGGGTTGATGCTGTCGCAGACCGGGTACAGGCGTGGCACCGGCTTGCCAGCACACCCGCAAAGGATCGCAAACTTGCGCTGGTCCTGTCGACCTATCCGGGCCGCGAAGATCAGATTGCCCATGCTGTTGGCCTTGATGCGCTGGCCTCGGTTGAAGTGATGCTGCAAACGCTTGCCAACGCCGCGTATACTGTGAGGCCCAAAAGCGGGTTCGGCAAAAGCCTTCTTCGCCAGCGCATTGCCTGGCCTCTGGATGACTACAAGGCAGCGCTCATGGCCCTGCCGCAACGCTTGCGCGATGATCTGGCCGCCGCTTGGGGCAGGGCAGAAGATGACCCGCTTTTCAAGGCCGGCGCGTTTCATTTTGCGGCGCAGGCATGCGGCAATGCCCTGATTGCCTTGCAACCGGAACGGGGGGCTACGATTGCGCGCGATACGGACTACCACGACCTTGCCCGCGTTCCACGCCATTCCTACGTCGCTTTTTACCTTTGGCTGCGGGCGCAGGGGTATCACGCGCTGGTGCATATCGGGGCACATGGTACGCTGGAATGGTTGCCCGGCAAATCGGTTGCCCTTTCGAACGGTTGCTGGCCCGAAGCGCTGACGGGGGCTATGCCCGTGATCTACCCTTTCATTGTCAACGACCCCGGCGAGGCGGCACAGGCCAAACGTCGAATTGCTGCGGTGACGCTGGGCCATCTGCCACCCCCAATGAAAAACAGCGCTGTGCCAGAAGGGTTGCTGCGGCTTGAAGGTCTTCTGGATGAATATTCCTCGGCTGATGGTCTTGATACGGCCCGCCGTGACCGCCTGATTGGTATGATCCGCTCCGAAGCGCAGGCTTCGGGCGTCGAAGCCGATCTTGGCCTTGATCTGGCCGCCTCTCCGGCAGAGGCGATGACGCGGATCGACCGGTTTGTCTGCGATATCAAGGAAAGCCAATACGGCGATGGGCTGCATGTCTTTGGTGCGGGGCAGGGGGAAAATGAAGGGCTTTTGACGGCCCTTGATGGCCGCCGCGTGCCTGCAGGCCCGTCCGGCTCTCCCTATCGGGGCCGCGCTGATGTTCTGCCGACAGGGCGTAACCTTTATTCGGTTGATCCGCGTGCGGTGCCGTCCCGTGCGGCACATGCCCAGGGCGTGAAGCTGGCCGAAGAACTGCTGCGCCGCCACCTTCAGGACAAAGGCGATTGGCCCAAAGGCTTGGTGATTGATCTGTGGGGGTCTGCGACCATGCGCACGGCGGGCGAAGAGGTTGCGATGGCGCTGCATCTTGCCGGGCTCATGCCCAAATGGGATGCGGGATCTGACCGCGTTTCGGGCTTTGAGATTGTTTCGCTTGCACTGCTGGGGCGCCCCCGCATTGATGTTACGCTGCGCATATCGGGCCTGTTTCGTGATGTATTCCCCGCGCTGGCACAGATATTCGAGGCGGGCGCTGCTGCCTTGTCCCGCCGTGACGAAGCGCCTGACATGAACCCTTACCTTACCCAAACGCCGCGCGTCTTTGGCCCCCAGCCCGGCCTTTACGGCATGAACATCGAAAGCGCGCTGCACGATTATTCCGATGCGGGCCGTGATGCTGCCGGGCAGGCATGGCTGGCCGGTTCGGAATGGGCAATTGACGCACAAGGCATGGCGCACCGCGACCGTGCAGCACTTGAGGCACAACTGCACAAGGCAGATGCCTTCGCCCATGTGCAGGACTTGTTGGAAAGCGATATCCTGCTGGCGTCTGACTATGCCAGCCATGAGGGCGGATTTGCGGCCGCGATGGCCCATCTTGGGGCGGTGCAACCCGCGATGTATCATATTGATCACAGCCGCGCAGGGGCCCCCAGCGCCAGAACCATTCCCGAAGAAATCGCCCGCATCGTGCGCGCGCGCGCCGCCAATCCCGACTGGGCCAACGGCATGATGCGGCACGGGTTTCGGGGGGCGGCAGAGGTGGCCGCAACTCTCGACAATCTGGCCGCCTTCGCGCATCTGACGCGGAACGTGCCGGGGCATTTGATAGACCTTTACTATGACGCGACGCTGGGCCGTGATGATCTGGTGGCGTTCATGGCCACGGAAAACCCCGCCGCCCTGGACGCGCTGCGCAGCCGCTTTGCCGCCTTGCGCGAGGCTGGCCTGTGGATCACGCGGCGCAATTCGATCAGCGCTGCCTTGGATGCCGCGCAATGAACGGCGCCCCTCGGATCAAGGGTTGGTGCCCCGGTGCCCTGCGCCCGATGATGTCGGGAGACGGGTTGATCGTGCGGGTCAGGCCCCCTTTGGGCCGTCTGAATCCGCATCAGGTATCGGGCATCGCCGCACTTGCCACAAGCTGCGGCAACGGCATTGTCGACCTTTCGAACCGCGCCAATGTGCAGTTGCGCGGCGTGGCAGCGGGGCGCTATGAGGTGCTTATCGACGGTTTGCGGGCGCTGGGGGTGATTGACCCCGATGTTACGGTTGAAAGCCGGCGCAATATTCTGGTCACGCCCTTTCGTAATGCGGGTAACGCAAACGAGTCGCTTGCCGAAGAACTTGCGAGCGCACTGGCCGCCACAGATGCGCCCGATGTCAGCGCCAAGTTTGGCTATGCCGTCGATGCTGGCGCAACGCCGGTCTTGCAAGCCGCGCCTGCCGATATTCGCCTTGAACGTGGTGCCGATGGCAATTTGCTGGTTTGTGCGGGTGCGCACCGCTTTGGCAAACCAGTGACTGACGGCGAAGCTGTTTCGCAGATGCTGACGCTTGCGCGGTGGAGCCTTGGCCACGGCACCCGCATGTTCCGCGTGCTGACCGGCGGCACAGCGCTGCCGCAGGGTTTCACCGTACCGCGACAGGCTGCAGCACCCAGCCCGAAACCGGGCCTTTACCCTGCGGGGGCGCTTGTTGGCATGGCGTTCGGGCAGATCGACGCGGCCACCCTTGACGCCCTTGCCAATCTGGGTGCGCTGCGCGTGACCCCTTGGCGGATGCTGCTGATTGAAGGGGCAGATAAGCTGCCGCTGCACCCCGGTTTGATCTGCGACCCCGAAGACCCTCTTTTGAGAATAGCCGCCTGCGTTGGCGCACCTGGTTGCGCACAGGCGCATGCCGGCACGCGCGCTGTTGCCCGCAATCTTGCGCGATATGTGCCCGCCGGAAAGACCCTGCATGTCGCTGGTTGTGCCAAGGGCTGCGCGTTGCCACGCGCCGCCAGCGTCACGCTGACGGCCACAGCGGCGGGCTTCGATCTTATCCGCAACGCTACCGCCGACGCCGCCCCCGAGCAAACTGGCCTACAGCCGAACGACCTTCCTAATTACCTTCAAAAGGCGCTCTCATGAAGCACACCTATATCACTGATGGCGCAGAGATTTATCGTCAGTCCTTTGCCACCATTCGTGCCGAGGCCGCACTGGACAGTTTTTCGGCAGAAGAGGAAATCGTTGCTGTGCGCATGATCCACGCTGCCGGAATGGTTGGTCTGGAACAGCACATCCGCTTTTCCCCCGGCATGGCGATTGCCGCGCGGGTGGCATTGGAAAACGGTGCGCCCATTCTCTGCGACGCTTATATGGTTTCCGAAGGAATAACCCGCAAACGCCTGCCGCGGCTGAATGAGGTGATCTGCACCCTGCGTGACCCAATGGTGCCACAGATGGCTGCAGAGATGGGCAACACGCGATCTGCTGTCGCGGTGGAACTTTGGCGCCCCAATCTTCACGGCGCGGTCGTCGCGATCGGCAATGCGCCCACCGCGTTGTTTCATTTGCTGAATATGCTGCAAGACCCTGCCTGCCCCCGCCCCGCTGCAATTATCGGTTGCCCGGTGGGTTTCATTGGGGCGGCAGAGTCCAAGGACGCGCTGATGCGCGATTTGCCGGTTCCCGCGATGATTGTCGCCGGGCGGCTCGGCGGCTCGGCGATGACGGTTGCGGCGGTTAACGCCCTTGCCAGCCGGGTGGAATGAGATGGGAAAAGTGATTTGTGCCGGCCTTGGCCCCGGCGACCCGGATCTGATGAGCGTAAAATCCGACCGGGTCATTCGCGCTGCACGCCGCATCGCGTATTTCCGCAAAAAAGGCCGTGCGGGGCAGGCCCGAAGCATCGTTAACGGAATGTTGCGCGATGACGTTACCGAATACGCGATGGAATATCCCGTCACCACAGAACTGCACTTTGAGTCAGAAGAGTACCGCCGCCTGATGGTCGATTTCTATGCCGATTGGGCGGACCGTCTGGCCGATCTTGCCCGCGATGATGATATTGTGGTGCTCTGCGAAGGCGATCCCTTTTTCTACGGATCGTTCATGCATCTGCACACGCGCCTGCAGGGCCGCGCCGAGGTCGACGTGCTGCCCGCGATTCCTGGAATGGTCGGCTGCTGGAACGTGCTGGATACGCCATTCACTTGGGGCGATGATGTGCTGACGGTGTTGATGGGCACCCTGCCAGAGGCAGAGCTGACCGATCATATGCGCCGCGCAGATGCGTTGGTGGTGATGAAAACCGGGCGCAATCTGCCTGCTGTGCGCCGTGCGCTGGTGGCGACCGGGCGGCTGCAAGATGCTTGGCTGGTGGAAAAAGGCACCATGCCAGCGCAGCGTGTCGCGAAACTGTCAGAGGTAGGCGACGCCGATTGCCCCTATTTTGCCATTGTGCTGGTACATGGGCAAGGCCGCAGACCAGAGGCAGCCCTATGACTGGCTGGATTGCCATTGCGGGGCTGGGGCCGGGGCGGGATGATTTGGTGACCCCCGAAGTCACCGCCACGCTGGCATTGGCGACGGATGTCATCGGCTATATTCCCTATGTCGCCCGTGTCGCCGCGCGTGAGGGGCTGACCATGCACCCCAGCGATAACCGGGTAGAGCTTGACCGTGCCGTCCACGCCTTGCAACGCGCGTCACAAGGGGGGCGGGTGGTGGTGGTTTCCTCTGGCGATCCCGGTGTCTTTGCGATGGCCTCTGCCGTTTTCGAGGCGTTGGAGCAACACCCCGAATATGCGGCTGTTGATATCCGCGTTCTGCCCGGCATTACCGCGATGCTTGCCGCCGCTGCGGCGATCGGCGCGCCGTTGGGGCATGATTTCTGCACCATCAACCTGAGCGATAACCTGAAACCCTGGGCGACGGTGGAACACCGCCTGCGCTTGGCCGCGCGGGCTGATTTCGCGATGGCCTTTTACAATCCGCGCTCAAAGTCGCGCCCGCATCAGTTTGCCGCCGCCCTTGATATCTTGCGCGAAGAATGTGGCCCTGACCGGCTGATCACATTCGCCCGCGCCGTCAGCACGCCTGAACAGGCCCTGCGCACCGTCACACTGGCAGAGGCCGCGCCCGAGATGGCCGATATGCGCACGGTTGTACTGGTTGGAAACGCCGCGACGCGCCGCATCGGGCGCTACGTCTATACGCCGCGGGGTGCGGAATGACCCAGCCAATTCATCACCGCATCGACATTGTCCAGCGCCGGTCCGGGCAGGGGGGGCGCGCGGCCATTATCACAGGCAGGTGCAGGGTGCGCGCGGCCTCCAGCTTGGCTTGGGCTGCCGTGCCACCGGCATTCTTGGCCAGAACATGGGTGATTTGGTGCTGACACATCATTGCGATGTCGCCCTGCGCGGTGAACGGGCCGCGCGCCAGCACCACCGTTGTCTGTGGCAATGGCAGTGGCGCGTCGGGGGCATCTATCAGCCGCAGGATGTAATGATGTTGCGGTTTCGCGCTGAACAGCCCGATCTGCTGTTTGCCAATCGCCAGAAACACCCGCGCTGGGCTATCCGGCAGGGCATCGACCATATCCGATACGCGATCCACCATTGTCCAGTTATCCCCGGCCTGTGCCACCCAGGGCGCGCGCTCCAGACGGATCAGGGGCGTGTCAGCCTGCGCACAGGCGGCAACCGCGTTGCGGCTCATCCCGGCAGCGAATGGGTGGGTCGCGTCAATCACATGGCTGATCGCCTCGGCATTCAGATACGCCAGCAGCCCCGCAACGCCGCCAAACCCACCGACCCGCATGGGCAAGGGTTGCGGCACAGGGGCAAGCGTTCGGCCTGCGTAGGAAAAAATGGTTGCGATACCCGTTTGCGACAGGCGCTGGGCCATCGCACTCGCCTCGGTTGTACCACCCAAAAGAAGGACGCGCATCGTGGCTAAACCCTGGCTCTCGTTCATCGGAATGTCGGACGATAGCGCAGATAACCTGCCTGCGGCAAGCCGTGCGGCACTTGACGCGGCCACGGTGGTCTTTGGCGGCCCGCGCCATCTTGCACTGGCAGACGTGGGGGAACGGGGGAGGCCCTGGCCGGTGCCGTTTTCGATTGATCTGGTGCTGGCGCAGCGCGGCAAACCGACAGCCGTTCTGGCATCGGGAGACCCCTTTTGGTTTGGCGTCGGCGGCAGCCTGTCGGACCATCTGGACCCTGGCGAATGGCAGAGCTTTGCTGCGCCCTCAACCTTTTCGCTAGTCGCCGCCAATCTTGGATGGCGGTTGGAGGAGACAAGTTGCCACGGGTTACATGCGGCCGCCTTTGCGCGGCTTCGCCCTGCGTTGGCCCCAAATGGACGACTGATCTGTCTGCTGCGTGACGGAACTGCACCGGCGTTGCTGGCAAGCTGGCTGACCGGGCAAGGTGCCGGTGACGCGAGGCTATGGGTCATGCAGGCAATGGGGGGGGCCGATCAGCGGGTTTATCAGACCACCGCCAGCGGCTTCGATCTGACCGGTATTTCCGCGCCCGTTGCCGTTGCGATTGCGCTGCCCCGCGATATTGGCCTGCCGCGTTGCGCGGGTCTGCCAGACGATTCCTTTGCCCATGACGGCCAGATAACCAAACGCCCGATCCGCGCGCTTACAGTGTCGGCGCTGGCACCGCGCCCCGGTGAAATGTTGTGGGACATCGGTGCAGGCTCAGGCTCGATCAGTGTGGAGTGGTGCCTTGCCGGTGGGCAGGCCACGGCGTTTGAGCAAAAGCCAAGCCGGGCCGCGAACATCCGCCGCAATGCCCAAGATTTTGGGCTGACCCATCGGCTGACCATCGTGGAAGGCGATTCCCACACGCTGCTTGCAGGCCGCGCCGCCCCCGATGCTGTGTTTGTCGGCGGTGGCGGCACGGTTGCGCTGTTTGACAAATTGTTCGCGCTTCTGCCGGCGGGCACCCGCCTGGTGGCAAATGGCGTGACGCTGGAAACCGAGGCGCTACTGACAAGCCTGCACGCATCTTGTGGTGGCTCCCTCCTGCGTATCGAAACTGCGCAAGCCGAGCCGCTTGGGCGCATGCGCGGCTGGCAATCCGCCCGCCCCGTTGTGCAGTGGAATGTCACGCTATGAGGGTTGCGGGAATCGGATTTCGGAACGCTGCGACCAAGGATTCCTTGCAAGACGCGCTGGCCCGCGCCATTGGCGACGGCCTGCCTGTTCAGGCGGTCGCGACCGAAAGCAGCAAAGCCCGTGCGCCTGCCTTTCGCGAATTCGCAGCGGCGCTTGCCATTCCCGCATTTGCGGTCAGGGCATCAGATTTGGCCCGAATGGTTACGCCCACACAATCGCAGCGGGTCAAGGACCAATTCGGCACCGGGTCGCTGGCCGAGGCGGCAGCCCTTGTTGCCGCCGGCCCAGACGCGCGACTGGTTGAGGCGCGGGCCGTCTCACACGATAAAATGGCCACGGCGGCAATCGCAGAAAACGAAGGAACAGATACGTGACAGTCCATTTCATCGGCGCAGGCCCCGGCGCGCCGGACCTTATCACCCTGCGTGGTCGCGACCTGATCGCGGCTTGTCCCGTTTGCCTGTATGCAGGGTCACTCGTGCCAGAGGCTTTGCTGGCGCATTGTCCCGAAGGGGCAAAGGTTGTGAACACCGCGCGCATGTCACTGGATGAGATCATGGAGATCATCGCGCAGGCAGACGCCGCAGGCCAAGATATTGCCCGACTGCATTCCGGCGATTTGTCGGTCTGGTCTGCGATGGGCGAACAGCTTCGCCGGTTGCGCGCCCTTGGCATCGCCTACTCTGTGACGCCCGGAGTGCCATCTTTTGCCGCCGCCGCCGCCGAATTGGGGGCGGAATTGACGTTGCCCGGCGTGGCGCAATCGGTGGTGCTGACCCGCACCTCGGGCCGGGCGACGGCCATGCCCGAAGGCGAGTTGTTGGAGAATTTCGCCCGGACCGGTGCAACATTGGCGATCCATCTTTCGGTGCATGTGCTGGATAAGGTCGTTGCAGATCTGACCCCGCATTACGGCGCTGATTGCCCCGTTGCTGTCGTCTGGCGGGCAAGTTGGCCCGATCAGCGCATCGTGCGCGCAACGCTGGCCACCCTGCAAACGGCCATCGGAGCCGAGATGGAGCGCACCGCGCTGATCCTGGTGGGGCATGCGCTGGGGGCAGAGGACTTTGGCGAAAGCCGCCTTTACGCTGGTGATTATGATCGCCGCTTCCGCCCGGTTGGCACGGCGCCGCGCTTTCCAGAGGCTGCGCAATGATTCCCCCCGGCCTGCTGATTTCCGCGCCCGCTTCGGGCTGTGGCAAAACCACGCTGATGCTGGGGTTGCTGGCTGCTTTGCGTGCGCAAGGCATCGCGGTGCAGCCGTTCAAAAGCGGCCCGGATTACATCGACCCGGCCTTTCACACCGCTGCATCTGGGCGGGCATCGTTCAACCTTGACAGCTGGTCGATGGACCATGCCTGCATTGAAGGGCTGGTCGGCAATGCCAAGGGCGCAGACCTGATCCTTGCGGAAGGGTCGATGGGCCTGTTTGACGGTGTCGCTGTGCCCGGTGCGTCCGGCAACGGGGCCAGTGCGGATATCGCGGCGCAAATGGGCTGGCCCGTGGTGCTGGTGCTGGATGCGTCGGGTGCTGCGCAATCGGTTGCGGCGACAGCGCTGGGATTTGCACAGATGCGCCCTGATGTGAGGCTGGCGGGCGTGGTGCTGAACCGCGTCGCGTCAAAGCGTCACGAAACGCTCATCCGTGTTGGCATGGAACAGGTTGGCATCACCGTTCTGGGGGCGCTGCCGCGCCAGAAAGACATCGCGATGCCCGAACGCCACCTGGGCCTTGTGCAAGCGTGCGAGCAGGAAAACCTGCCCGAGATATTGTCAAGCGCGGCGGGTCTTGTTGCTGCCCATGTCGATATCGCGGCCCTGATCGCTGCCGCCGCAGGAACGCTGAAAGATGCCCCGCCCCCGGCACGGGTCATCCCGCCCGGACAACGCATCGCGCTGGCGCAGGACGATGGCTTTGCCTTTGTCTATCCGCATCTGCTGGCGGGATGGCGCGCGGCGGGGGCCACGGTCCTGCCGTTTTCTCCATTGGCCAATGAGGCCCCTGATGACAGCGCGGATGTCTGCTGGCTGCCCGGTGGCTATCCGGAACTGCACGCGGGCCGTATTGCCGCTGCCGACAGGTTTCGTAACGGATTGCAGAAATTTGTCCGCACGCGCCCCGTTCATGGCGAATGCGGTGGCTATATGGCAATGGGTGCCGGGCTTATTGATAAAGAAGGTGTGCGGCATGAGATGACGGGCTTGTTGGGGTTGGAAACATCTTTCGCCACGCGCAAGATGCATCTTGGCTACCGCAAGGCGGATCTGCATGTGGGCATCCCCGGCCATCCGGCCCCGGCGCAGTTGCGCGGGCACGAGTTTCATTATGCAACGATCTTGTCAGAGCCCGACGCAGCACTGGCCAAGATCATCGACAGCAACGGCGTGCTGGTGCCGGAAACCGGATCGGTCAAACTTTATGAAGGCGGCGGCGTTGCCACGGGCACCTTTTTCCACATGATCGCGGAGGCACCATGACGGGCTTTGTCTCATTCGTCTCATCCGGGCCTGGCGACCCTGAACTGCTGACCGTCAAGGCAGTCAAGCGGTTAGAAGCAGCTGAAGTGGTGCTGTTCGATGATCTGTCTTCGGGCCCAATTCTGGCGCATGCCCGCGCGGATGCGGATTTGATCGGCGTGGGCAAGCGCGCCGGGCGCGCCTCGCCCAAGCAAGACCATGTCAGCCGTGTATTGGTGGATTATGCCAAGGCGGGGATGCAGGTCGTGCGGTTGAAATCCGGCGATTGTAGTATTTTCGGGCGGTTGGAAGAAGAAATCCTGGCCCTTCAGGCGGCGGGCATTTCTTATGAAATCATCCCCGGCGTCACCTCTGCCTCGGCGGCAGCGGCGGCGGCGGGTATTCCGCTGACCCGACGGCTCACGGCGCGGCGGGTTCAGTTCATCACCGGCGCTGACGTGACCGGCGATCTGCCTGCGGATGTGAACATGGCGGCGCTTGCCGATTCGATGGCTACGACGGTGGTTTATATGGGCAAGCGCACTTTTGCCGGCCTTGCTGCAAGGTTGATCGAACACGGGCTTGCGCCTGATACGCCCGCTATACTGGCCGAGGCGGTATCGACACCGGCCCAGCGGGTTGAACGGTTTACGATTGCCACGCTGGCCGCCTATCTGGAGGCAACCAGCAGCACCACCCCAGCGCTGATCTTTTACGGTGCGCTGGCGGATTTGCGGCAATGAGCGCGCCGGTGTCGATGTTGGTCTGTGCCCAATGTGCGCCCGATGGTTCCTTTCTGGATCTCGCGCGCAGAGGCATGGGGGGGGGGCTCGGTCATATCTGTCGAATGTATGTCTGGTTGCCGCCATGCCCAGACGGTTGCGTTTCGCAGTCCCGGCAAGGTGGCTTATCTTTTTGGTGATATCACGGCTGCCGATATCCCTTTGCTGCGCAGCTTTGCACGGCTTTATGACGCATCGGAGGACGGCACATTTGCCGATGCCCGCGTGCTGGGCGATCTGCGCACCAAGGCGTTGGCAAGGATACCGGGATGAGCCTGCATCTGACGCTTATCGGGATTGGCACCGGAAATTCCGAACACCTGACCTTGCAGGCGATCCGCGCGATCAACCGGCAGGATCTGATCCTGATTCCGCAAAAGGGCGAGGGGAAAGCCGACCTTGCCGACCTGCGCCGCACGATCTGCGATGAGGTTCTGACCAATACCACGACGCAGGTTGTGATGTTCGATTTGCCGGTGCGGGATGAAGCGACGTTGGATTACCGCAGGCGGGTTGATGACTGGCACGATGCCATTGCTGTCGCATGGCAGCGGGCAATGGCCTACCACGCTGGCGCGCAGAAGGTGGCGCTGTTGGTCTGGGGCGATCCGTCGCTTTATGACAGCACCCTGCGGATCGCGGCGCGTTTGAACCCCGCCCCAGTGCTGGAGGTTATTCCCGGCATCACCTCGCTGCACGCGTTGACGGCCGCCCATGCGATTGCGCTGAACGAGATCGGCGCGCCGTTTGTGGTGACGACAGGCCGCCGATTGCGCGACGAAGGCTGGCCGCCGGGCGTGGATACGGCCGTTGTCATGCTGGATTCAGGCGGGGCCTTTGCGACGCTTGACCCTGCGGGGATCGAGATTTGGTGGGGCGCCTATGTTGGGATGCCACAGCAGATTATCTGTGCGGGAAAGCTGGCAGAGGTGGGTAGCAAGATTATTGCCCTGCGCGCCGAGGCACGGGCGCAGCACGGCTGGATCATGGATATCTATATCTTGCGCCGCAGGGTGATGACAGGCGGCCAGACATGGGGCTGAACCGAGCAAAACGTACCGTCACGCTTATGGCTCAGCCCCGCGCCTTTTCGTCGCCTTCTACAATCACGGCCTTTTGCGAGGCAAACTTCCTCTATCCATAATCGGAGACATCAATGACGCCCCCAGACGCCACCCCCGAAGAAAACCAAGCCGCTGTCACCCCATCAGAAGATATGAACGCGCGTCATTCGAAAAAAATGGCCAAGATCAAAACCGCACGCGATAAGATGATGGCCGGTAAAGAAGGCGACAAAGGGTTGTTGATCGTCCATACCGGGGCGGGAAAAGGCAAATCTTCCAGCGGGTTTGGCATGATCTTGCGCTGCATCGCCCATGAGATGCCTTGTGCCGTGGTGCAATTCATCAAAGGCGGCTGGGATACTGGCGAGCGGCGGATTATTGAGACGCATTTTTCCGAACTGTGCGAATTTCACGCAATGGGAGAAGGTTTTACATGGGAAACCCAAGACCGCGAACGGGATGTCGCGATGGCCGCAAAGGGCTGGGAAAAGGCGAAGGAGCTGATCCGAAACCCGCATAATCGTCTGGTTCTGCTTGATGAAATCAACATCGCCCTGCGCTATGATTACTTGGATATAGCCGAAGTTATGGCCTTCCTTGCGTCGGAAAAACCGCCTTTGACCCATGTGGTGATGACGGGCCGCAACGCGAAACCGGAGCTGATCGAGGCCGCCGATCTGGTAACCGAGATGACCTTGATCAAGCACCCATTCCGGTCTGGCATCAAAGCACAGCCCGGCGTGGAGTTTTAACGTGGGCCAATCGGGTAAGTTGCACGCACAGGGCCGGATATTCGCGCGAAAAGGAGCGTAAATGAAGGCACTGATGATCCAGGGCACTGGTTCCAATGTGGGGAAATCGGTTTTGGTCGCGGGCCTTTGCCGGGCCGCGAAACTGCGCGGTTTCAGCGTGGCACCCTTCAAGCCGCAAAACATGTCCAACAATGCCGCCGTGACCGCAGATGGTGGCGAAATCGGGCGGGCGCAAGCGTTGCAGGCATTGGCCTGTGGGATCGAGCCGCATACCGACATGAACCCGGTCTTGCTCAAGCCGGAAAGCGAGACTGGGTGTCAGGTTATCGTGCAAGGCAAACGCGTTGCCACCGTCAAGGCGCGCGATTATGCGGCACTCAAACCCGGTTTGATGACCTCTGTGCTTGAAAGTTTTGGGCGGCTGAAGTCCTGCAATGATCTGGTCATCGTGGAAGGTGCGGGCAGTCCCGCCGAGGTCAATCTGCGCGCGGGCGACATTGCCAATATGGGCTTTGCACGGGCCGCAGACTGCCCTGTTGTTTTGGCCGGTGACATTGATCGCGGGGGGGTGATTGCGCAGATCATAGGAACGCAGGCAGTGATGGACGGCGCCGATAATGCAATGATCTCGGGCTTTCTGGTCAACAAGTTTCGGGGGGACCCAGCGCTTTTTGCTGATGGCTATCAGCTCATTGCTGCACGGACCGGCTGGCGCGGTTTTGGCGTCGTGCCTTACTTTGACGCGGCCTCCAGGCTTCCCGCAGAAGATGCTTTGGATTTACCCAAAGGCGGCGGGTCGGGGGCATACAGGATTGCCGTTCTTGCCCTGTCGCGGATTGCCAATTTTGACGATATTGACCCATTGGCGCAAGAGCCGGGGGTCGCCCTGACCATGCTGCGCGCGGGAGAGGTTATTCCCGCCGACACCGATCTGGTCATTATCCCCGGAACAAAATCGACGATTGCGGATCTGGTGTTTTTACGCGCGCAAGGCTGGGATATTGACCTTGCCGCCCATCTGCGGCGCGGCGGCAAGGCCCTGGGGATTTGCGGAGGCTATCAGATGCTGGGAACTTCCGTGCGCGATCCGCAGGGCGTCGAGGGGCCAGCCGGTGAAATATCGGGGCTGGGGCATCTTGCAATTGAAACCGAGATGACCCCCGACAAGCGGTTGACCCGCGCCCATGCGATACATCAGGCAACAGGGCTTGCGATGCAGGGCTACGAAATCCACATCGGTCGCTCGGATGGGCAGGACCGGCAACGCCCGTTTGCCATGGTGAACGGACGCCCGGAGGGCGCTATATCCAGTGATGGCCGGGTGATGGGCAGCTATCTGCATGGCATGTTCAGCAATGATGCATTCCGCGCCGGATTTTTGCGCAGCATCGGCGGACAATCCTCGGGGCTGCACTATGGGGCGGGGGTCGAGGCGACGCTGGATGCACTTGCTGCGCATCTTGAAAAACATGTTGATGTGGCCGGCCTCATCGCCCTCGCACGGTAACTAAGCTGCTGATGACCTGCGGCTTGCCCTTAGGGGAAACGCCGTTTCGGATGTCAGGCGGGTTAGTTTGACCGGCCTTCCAACGCGCAAGCTAGCCGTGCCCATTCGGCCTCGTCTCCGGGCAGGCCAAGGCGAAGCCAGCGGGCGGAATAGGGAAAGATGCGTGACCAGATTTGATGCTGGGCCAGCCGGTCCTGCGCGGCTTTGGCATCTGGCGTTTCGTAAAGCCGAAACAATTCGGTGCCTCCAACCACGGCCCAGCCTGCGGCTTTGGCCAGCGCGTCAGCCTTTGCCGTTTCGGCTTGGAGGCGCAGGATCGTCGCTTTGGCCCAGGCATGATCTGTTAGCGCCTGTGTCGCTATCCGCAAGGCCGCGCCATTGACAGGCCACGGCCCTGCCATGTCGTCAAGGCGCGCGATATCATCGCTGCATCCAATCACAAAACCAAGCCGCAACCCGGCCAGCCCATAGAACTTGCCAAACGACCGCAGGATTATCAGGCCGGGCGCACCCGCCGAGGGGGCCAGCGACAGGGCGGGCTGCGGATCGCCAAAACTTTCATCAACGACAAGGCGCGTCTCTTTCGCCAAATCCTGCAAATCGGCGGCGGCAAAGCTTTGGCCATCGGGGTTGTTCGGATTGACAACAATCGCCAGATCCGCCCCGGCAAGCTGATCAAAGCGGGTGACCTGTTGCACCTGCCAACCAGCGGCACGCAGGGCTGCGGCGTGTTCATTATAGGTTGGCCCAAGCACGCGCGCTTTGCCTGGCACGGTCAGTCGTGGGATCATCTGGATCGCCGCCTGCGCGCCAGCGGTGGCCAGCATCGGTGCATCGGTCCGATACGCAGTGCGGGCCGCCGCCAAAGTCGCCGATTTCGCAGCGTTGGTTGGCAGCATTGTCCAATCCCCGATCGGGATAGCCGGAACGGGGTAGGGAGCGCGGTTGATCCCTGTCGACAGGTCAATCCAATGCGTTCCACCAAAGCGCGCAATCGCCGCGTCGATATTTCCACCGTGGTCGCGCATCTTGCCTCCTTAAAGTAGCGCCAGCGTCAAAAGCGCGGCAATTCCCAACACCAACGCGCGCCGGTAAAGCGCAAGCCCGCGCTGCAGATCAGCAGCGAGCGGATCTGCGGCACCACCGTTCACCCACGGCTCATCCGCGATGTGGTTGGCATAGACGCGTGGCCCGGAAAGCCGCACCTGCAAGCCTGCGGCCATTGCAGCCTCTGGCCAACCCGCGTTTGGCGATCTATGCCGAGGGGCGTCGCGCAGCATGGTGGCTATCGCTTGCTTGGGGCGGCCAGAAACCACCGCGAACATCACGCCAGTCAACCGCGATGCTGGCAGGTTGACCAAATCATCAAGCCGGGCTGCGGCCCAGCCAAACGCCTCGAAACGTGGGCTTCGGTGGCCGATCATTGAATCAAGCGTGTTGATTGCCTTGTAGGCCGCAATTCCGGGCAGGCCGAAAAGCACACCCCAAAACAAGGGCGCGACAATGCCATCTGATGTGTTTTCCGCAAGGCTTTCCAGCGCCGCACGCGCAATGGCCGCCTCGTCAAGGGTGCTGGTTTCGCGACCGACGATCATGGAAACAGCATGACGCGCCGCAGGTAAATCGCCGTGTGCCAGCGGGTTGGCGACCGCTGCGACATGTTCATACATGGACCGCATCGCAACCAGAGGCCATGCGATCACACCGCCGATCAAAATGCCCCACCACCCTGATACCTGCATCTGCACCACGGTTGATAGCCCAGCGACCAGCCCAACACATATCAAAACAGCCGCGACCCCAGCCCATTTGCGGCGTGCAAAGCTGCAGCCCTCGCGGTTCAGCCGACGGTCCAGCGCCCCAATCAAAGCGCCGATCCATGTGACAGGATGCCCAATCGCTGCATAGAGGCGCGCGGGCCAGCCGATTGCCAGATCAAGCGCAACCGCGATCACCATCATCGCGGCAAAAGTCATTGCGCCCCCCCAGAAAGAAATTGCACGACCCCGTGCAAGCCGGCATCTTGTAGCATCGCTTTCGCGCCAGCCGGAACTGTGCCGGGCCGAAAAATGAACCCGCGCGCAGACCCTGTATGGGCGATGACATGGCCCAGAGCACCAAGTTGATGTGCCACGGCCGCAGTGGGGTCACTATGTGCCCGGCGCATCCGCAGCGTGAGCTTTGCCGATTGGCTGGCAAGTGCCGCCAGTGCTGGCAAATCACTTGACTGTGCCGCCGCAACCCAATCGGGAAGCAGCGGCGCTATATCAGGAAAAGTGCTATCTTTTGCATCAGTACGCTGTGGCGGGCCATAGAAACCGCCGATCACTTCAAATCGGGGCAGGGGCGGCAGAGCGGCAAGCGTTTGACCGAGGCGCGAGGCCCAAAGATGCTGTTCAGGGCTTGCAAACATCAGCGGGTCTGATGCCCCCTCGCTTGCGATGCAGGCGGCGGCCAAGGCATGCGCCTCGCCGTGGTATCCTGCCAATCGCGCGAGTGCCACCAGCGCGGCCGTCGAGGCCCCCGCACCCCCACCAACGGGCATCTCGGCGTGGATATCAATCTGACCGGAAAGGGAAAGACCAAGCGTTTTCAGAAACCTCTGCGCATGATCCAAGGATAGAAGCCCTTGATCCGAGTCGTCGATGATCAAGCCAACGCCCGGTTGGTGCCGCGCCACGACACCCAAGACCGGACAAGGCAGCGTGATCAGCGCCACCGGCCCCGATGGGCCGATACAGCCTTGCATCAGCTCGCCAAAATGCCCTGCGACCCTGATCAACGCGGCACCAGATTAACGCCCGCTATTGACCAGGCTGCCTTGGGTAGGGCGAGAATGGTTGTCATCGACATTGGCGCCACTTGGAACGCAAGCCCCATTGGTAGTGCATCCAAAGCCAAGCCAAGCGTGGCCCTTATGACGCCCGCATGGACAATCAACGCGGTTCTGCCGTTGCGCCCTGCTGCCTCCAATATCATGGGGGTGCAGCGGGCGGCCAAATCAAGAAAGCTTTCGCCGTTCGGCGGCCGATACTGCGCAAGTTCGGGCAAATCCAGCGCGCCAAGATCGGGCAGTTTGTCGTAATGTTGCCCCTCCCAGTCGCCAAAGTCCTGCTCGCAGAGCCTGGCATCCATCTCGGCATTTGCTTCTGGCCAAAGATGTGCCAGTGTCTGTTGGCAGCGCCGTGCGGGACTGACGAGGATATGATCCACCGGTCCAATCGCTTGGTGCAAGGCAGCAAAAGCTTTGGTATCACTGCAATCGGCCGCAACATCGCGCCGCCCCGCTATCCGCCCCTCGCTCAGTGCCGGGGCGTGACGTATCAGGATCAGCTCGGCCGTCATTTTGTCAGACAATTACGCATTCCTCCTTTCACGCCTGCACTGTATCTGCTTTGTTATGAGCGCTGTAACAAGAGGTTGTTTGCGGATGACACAGACGATTCTGATTACCGGAGGTGCGCGGTCGGGAAAAAGCCGTATCGCCGAGGCACGCTGCCTGTCGATAGGCAGACCTGCAATCTATATTGCTACAGCACAGGCGCATGATGCCGAAATGCGTGCCCGCATTGCTGAGCATCAAGCGCGACGCGGGCCGGAATGGCACATGATTGCCGAGCCAATCGAACTTGCCACCGTGCTTCACGCCAGCGATGGAAAAGGGCCGCGGTTGGTTGATTGTCTTACGCTCTGGCTCAGCAATCTGATGCTGGCTGGGCATGATTGGCGCGGCGCAACGTCAGACCTGATTGCGGCCCTGACGAAGCAGGCCAGCCCCGTGGTGCTGGTCACGAACGAAGTCGGTATGGGGATCGTCCCCGAAAATGCCTTGGCGCGCGCGTTTCGCGATGCGGCGGGTACGATAAATCAATGGGTTGCAGCAGAAGCGGATGAGGTTGTTCTTGCCGTTTCAGGCTTGCCGGTGAAAGTGAAATAAATGCAATTTACCTCTTTGAACACCATCGCTGATCTTGTGGCGGTCCTTCCGGTCTTTGATGAGACTTCGGTAGCGGCCGCGCATGTGCGCCAAAATAGCCTGACCAAGCCGCCGGGGTCGCTTGGGCGGCTGGAAACCCTTGCTGCGTTCATGGCCGGATGGCGCAAAACCGCGCGCCCGGAAATAAACCGGGCACAAGCGCTTGTTTTTGCCGGAAACCACGGCGTTTGCGCGCAGGGTGTGAACCCCTATCCACAAGAAGTTACAGGCCAAATGGTGATGAACTTCCAAGCTGGCGGGGCGGCGATCAATCAGCTTTGCCGTGCCAATGGCGCCGATTTGCAGGTCATTCCGCTGGATCTGGATCGTCCTACACAGGATTTCACCCAAGAGCCCGCGATGTCCGAGGCCGAAACCCTGGCCGCGATGCAAACCGGGGCTGATGCCGTCGATACGCAGGCCGATGTGTTGATCCTGGGTGAAATGGGTATTGGGAATTCAACGGTTGCGGCCGCGATGGCGGCGGCAGTTTTCGGCGGCGAGGTGGCCGCTTGGGTTGGCGCTGGAACAGGGTCGGATGCCGCCGGGATCGCGCGTAAAATCGCGGCGGTCAAGGCGGGGCTTGCACGGCATCAGGGCTGCGCTGGCATGGCCGTGCTTGCGGCTTTGGGTGGGCGCGAACAGGCGGCGATTTGCGGTGCGGTGCTGGCAGCACGCGCCGCCGGTATCGTTGTGATCCTTGATGGGTTCATCTGCACGGCGGCGGCGGCCGTTCTTTATGGAACCGATCCGCGGCTGTTGGATCATTGCCTGATAGGGCACCAAAGCGCCGAGCCGGGCCACGCGAAACTTTTGAACGCCATCAACAAGGATGCGATTCTGAAATTCGACATGCGTTTGGGCGAAGGGTCGGGCGCGGCCCTGGCGCTTGGCATTCTGCGGGGGGCTTTGGCCTGCCACAATGGAATGGCGACCTTTGGCGAGGCCGGAGTGTCCGAAGCGTGAAATACGCTGCCCAGTTTCAACTGGCCGTGATGATGATGACGCGGCTTCCTGCGGGGCGTCTGGGGGGGGCGCCCAGCCTTGGCGCCTCGGTTTGGGCATTCCCGCTGGTGGGGGGAATTGTCGGTGGACTGGCGGCCATGGTCATGCTTGTCGTTTTATGGTTTGGCGTGGCACCCGCTCTGGCGGCGGGGCTTGGGGTGCTGGCAATGGTTGTTTGCACGGGGGGGCTGCATGAGGATGGTCTTGCCGATGTGGCCGATGGGTTTGGTGGCGGGCGTGACAGAGCGCACAAGCTTGAAATCATGCGCGACAGCCAGATTGGCAGCTATGGCGCACTCGCGCTGATACTGTCCATGGGGCTACGCTGGCAGGGTTTGGCTGGTGTTTTGACGTTGGCGGGCCCATGGACCGCCGCCGCCGCGCTGGTTGCTTTGGCAATGGCAAGCCGTGCCGGCTTGGCGGCTGCTTTATGGCTGATGCCGGCGGCTCGCTCAGACGGTTTGGGGCGATCGGCTGCGGGAACATCCGCAGATCTGGCGCTGATTTCTGCGGTGTCAGGCGCGGTGGCGCTTGTCGTATTCTTTGGTTGGCCGGGGGCGGCAATCGCGGCTGCAATGGCTGCAGTGCAGGTTGGCTTTGCGGCATTGGCCAAACGCCAGATTGGCGGGCAAACCGGCGATGTTTTGGGTGCGATGCAACAGTTGGCGGAAATCTCGGGCTGGGTCATGATTTCCGCGATAGTTTACCGGGGCCTGTGAACATTCCGACTTCCCAAATGGCGGTTTGAATGAACGTGCAGCGCTTTGTGGTGGCGGATCATGTATGGCAGCAGCCGGGGCCGCTGCCGGGAAAGGCCAGCGGTGCCGCGGCCACGGCAAGGTGCAGGACCACAGGCCCCAGAATTTTGAATGTCTACGGGCCTTGATTGCACAAACGCGCTACCCAATTCCGGAATGAAAAGTTTCGCGTCACGCCGCCGTTTTATCGGGCCAAAATGCGCGGGGCTGACCGGCTTTGGCAGCAGTACCAGCCGCCTTTCCTCACCGCAGATCGCAAAGGACACAGCCGAAAGCTGCGGTCACGCCCGGCACGCCCCATCCCCGGTTACCAGATACTTGAAGCTGGTCAATTGCTCGGCCCCAACCGGCCCGCGTGCATGCATCTTGCCCGTAGCAATGCCAATCTCGCCGCCCATCCCAAACTCCCCCCCGTCGGCGAATTGGGTCGAGGCGTTGCGCATCAAGATCGCACTGTCGAGCCGCTGAAAGAACTGCGCCGCCACAGCGTCATTCTCGGTCAGGATCGCATCGGTATGGTTGGACCCAAAGGCGCGGATATGTGCAATCGCCTCCTCTACGCCGTCGACCAGCTTGGCCGCGATAATCATATCCAGAAACTCGCGCCCGAAATCATCGGGCTTGGCCGCCACAACACCCGGCACCGCCGCAATCTCGCCGATCCCGCGCACCTCAACCCCCGCAGCCAGCAAATCGTCGATCAGCACTGTGCCGTGGCGGGCCCAGAACGCCCGGTCAATCAGCAGGCACTCGGCTGATCCGCAAATTCCGGTGCGCCGGGTCTTGGCGTTCAGCACGACCGCCCGCGCCTTGGTCAGATCGGCATCGCCATCTGCATAAACGTGGCAAATCCCCTCCAGATGCGCAAACACCGGCACCCGCGCCTCGCGTTGCACGAGGCCTACCAAGCCCTTGCCGCCGCGCGGTACGATCACGTCAATATACTCTACCGCTTGTAGCATCTGCGCCACCATCTCGCGGTCGCGTGTCGGGATCAGCTGGATCGCAGCGGCAGGCAGCCCCGCCTGCACTACACCTTTGACCATGCAGGCATGAATCACACTGGAAGAGTGGAAACTTTCGGAGCCACCCCGTAAAATCACCGCATTGCCAGCTTTCAGGCACAGCGCGCCCGCATCCGCCGTTACATTGGGCCGCGATTCATAGATCACCCCAACCACCCCCAATGGGGTGCGCACGCGCTGAATATGCAGGCCGCTGGGCATGTCCCATTCCGCGATGATATCGCCAACCGGGTCGCGCTGTTCGGCGATCATGCGCAGCGTATCCACAATCGCGCGCACCCGCAGCTCATCCAGCCGCAGCCGGTCAATCATCGCGGCTGACAGCCCTTTTCCCTCGCCATAGGCCACGTCTTTGGCATTCGCTGCGATGATCTCGTCGCGCGCCGCCCAAACCGCCTCGGCTGCACCGATAAGGGCGGCATATTTACGTTCGGCACTGGCACAGGCAAGCTCTGCCGCAGCGTCCCGCGCCGCTTTGCCGATTTCGGCCATCATCCCGCCCATATTCACGCTGTCCATACCACCATCCCGCTGCAAACTTGCCACCAAAATAGTCTTTATTGTCGCGGCATGCAATCAAGGCAGGGTTTGAATTGGCACCACGCCCGCGCGCATGTTAGGCAAGGCAAATAACAGCAGGTGTTGCCAAATCGTGACCGGACCCCAGATCGAACTGTTTTCAGCCGAAGGTAGCGCGCAGTTTGTCTTGCGCGGCTCTTTTTCGCTGGCAACGCTGACCCCACTGGTCCGCGATCTGGCCGCGGCCGTGGCCAAGGGGCCGGTTGAGATAGACCTTGCAAACGTCACCCGGTTGGATACCAGCGCCGCCTGGGCCATCATCATGGCCGAGCAAGAGGCCAAGGAAAAAGGCCGGCCCTTTGCCATCACCAATCCCAGCGATGACGCTGTCACCATTCTGGGGGCTGTGCGCAGGGCCCTTCCCAAACCCGATTCAGCGCCGCCAAAGCGCCTGACCCTTACCGACCGGCTGGAAAAAGTGGGGCGCAGCGTTACTGCCGCCGGCGGTTTCATTCTGGAATTGCTGGGGTATTTCGGCCTTTTTCTGGATCGCTGTGTGCGATCCATCCGCCACCCGTCCGAGTTTCGTTTTACCGCGCTTGTGCATCATTGTAACGAAGTTGGCGTCAAGGCGGTGCCGATTGTGGCGCTGATGTCTTTTCTTATCGGCGTTGTATTGGCCTTTCAGGGCTCTACCCAGTTGCGGCAATTCGGGGCCGAAGTGTTTGTCGTAGACCTGATCGCTGTCTCGGTGTTGCGCGAACTCGGCATCCTTCTTACCGCGATCATCGTTGCAGGCCGTACCGCCTCGGCCTTTACCGCCGCCATCGGCTCGATGAAAATGCGCGAGGAAATTGACGCCATGCGGACGTTGGGCATTGATGTGGCGGGGGCGCTGTTCGTGCCGCGTATCCTTGCGCTTTTGCTGATGCTGCCCATCCTGGGACTGATCGCCAACCTGTCCGGGTTGATCGGTGGCGGGTTGATGGCCTGGATAGATCTTGGCATTTCACCCGGCATGTTCCAAACGCGGCTGATTGAAAACACCGGCGTATGGCATCTGTTGGTGGGCATGATCAAAGCGCCGTTCTTTGCGCTGATCATCGGCATTGTCGGCTGCCATGCCGGTATGCAGGTTGGCAGCAACGCCGAAAGCCTTGGCCAAAAAACCTCTGCCTCGGTGGTCACCGCCATTTTTGCTGTGATCGTTACCGATGCCGTATTCTCCATATTTTTCGCGCAGGTGGGTGTATGACCACAGCCACCCCCGCAACAGACGCCGAGATCGTTATCCGCATTCGCGGTCTGCGCAACCAGTTCGGCACCCATGTCGTTCACGATGACCTTGATCTTGATGTGTACCGGGGCGAGGTTCTGGGGGTTGTCGGCGGCTCGGGGACCGGGAAATCCGTGCTTCTCCGCTCTATCTGCGGGCTGCAAATTCCGAAATCGGGTGAAATTGATGTGCTGGGCACCAATGTCCTGGCCGCCACAGACCAGCAGCGCGCCGCGCTTGAACGCCGCTGGGGGGTGATGTTTCAGGATGGTGCGCTGTTTTCCTCGCTGAATGTGCGCGAAAACATAGAGGTGCCGATGCGCCACGTTCAAGGGCTGGACCCCAGTTTGCGCAGCCAGATGGCCGATCTGAAAATTGCGCTCTCGGGCTTGCCCTATCTGGCCGGAGACAAGTTTCCATCAGAGTTGTCAGGCGGTATGCGCAAACGCGCCGGGCTTGCCCGTGCTTTGGCCCTTGACCCCGAAATCCTGTTTCTGGATGAGCCGACCGCCGGGCTGGACCCCATAGGTGCCGCCGATTTTGACATCCTTATCAGGCAATTGTCTAAAAGCATGGGGTTGACGGTCTTTCTCGTCACCCATGATCTTGATACGTTGCACGCTACCTGCGACCGCGTTGCTGTGCTGGCCGAGAAAAAAGTCCTGGTCAGCGGCACGATGCAAGACATGCTGGCGGTTGATCATCCTTGGGTACACGAATATTTCCACGGCCCCCGCGCCCGCGCCGCGATGGATGCCATACCTTTGACGAAAGGCGAATAAAGCCATGGAAACACGGGCAAATTACGTTCTGATCGGGCTGTTCACAATAGTCGGCTTTATCGGCATGCTGGCTTTTGCGCTGTGGTTCGGGCGCATCGAACTTGAAAGGCAATTCGCCTATTACGATGTCAAGTTTACCGCTGTCTCGGGGCTGACGCGTGCCTCGGATGTGCGCTTTGCCGGCCTGCCCGTGGGCCAGGTGGTTGATGTCGGCCTTTCGCCCGACAATGACGGCACAATCCTTGTCCGGCTGGAGGTTGCCCAAAATACGCCCGTCCGCACCGGGTCGGTCGCAACCATCGAAAGCCAGGGCGTCACCGGCGTTTCCTATGTCGGCATCAGCCCCGGTGAACCGACAGAGCCGTTCTTACGCGACACCTCCGATGCGGACATCCCGCTTATCGAGGCTGGCCGATCCATGCTGCAAAGCCTGTCCGAGGATGCCCCGGCCTTGGTCACCGAGGTACTGGATGTTGTTCGCGAACTTAAAGGCTTGATCAGCAACGAGAATGTCAATCGAATTGACAATATCCTGATCAATGTCGAACGCGCTTCGGAAGGTTTTGCGCAATCGCTTGATGATTTCACCATCGTCGCGGGTTCAATTTCGGCCTTTGCGATTGAGATTTCAAACTTCAACGTCATGTTGGAAGGCCTGACCAGCAAGGCCGAAAAGCTGTTCGACAGCGCCGATGAAACCCTTAACGCGATCACAGAACTGTCCAGGGAAACCCAGGTGACCGTGGCGACCGGCACCAAAACGCTGGAACAATCCACCGAAACGCTGACAAAGGCGCAAGCGTTCATCGACCAGGATTTGAAACTCGCCACCAAAGAGTTGACCGACGGGCTGTCTGAAACCCGCGCCCAGATCAGCAAAATCAGTGATGATGCCCGTGCCATGCTGGCAGAGTTCAAGAAAACCGGTGAAGTGGCGACGATGCGGCTGGTCGAGTTGGAGACCACGATCAAATCCGCAGATGCGGTGATCGTGCAGCTTGATGAAACCCTTGTGTCCATGGATGAGGCGTCGGTCAACTTTGACAAACTGGTCAACATTGACGGGACCGCGCTGGTCGCCGAGGCGCGCGCCGCCCTTGCGCCCATCGCCGCTGCGGCAAAAAACGACCTGCCCGCGATGATGGCCGATATCCGTGCCGCCACAGAAACCGCCAATCAGGTGATTGCCGATGTCGGCACGTCACTTACCTCTGCCAGCGCCAAGGTTGACGGGCTGATGGATGCTGCCAGCGCCTCGCTTGCAGCCGTGACCGACAGCTTTTCCCGCGCCAATACCACGCTGGACGCGATCAATTCGGCCCTTGTCGTGGGCGAGCGCACGCTTGTAGCGGCTGAGAAAACCTTTGACGGTGCCGACCGCGTGATAAATGAGGATATCAGCGCCATCGTCACCGACCTGCGCGGCACCATTGACGGGCTGGATAGCGCGATTGCCGGCATCTCCGATGCGATCCCCGGTGTCACCGCCGATCTGCAAGCCGCCGCCAACGCCGCCCGCGAAACTTTTGAACGGGTGTCGCGCGTTGTCGCCGCCTCGGACCCGCCGATCCGCGATTTCACCGTGACCGCCCTGCCGCAATTCACCCGCCTGGCCCGCGAAACCCGCGATCTGATCAAGAATCTTGAACAGCTTACAAAACAAATTCAGCGTGATCCTGCGCGCTTCTTCCTCGGGGGGGATACCCCTGTTTACAAACGTTAACCGGAAAGAGGTCCTGCCATGACCCCAGCAATCACCCCGCGCCTTACCCTTCTCGCGCTTGTCGCAACTGCGTTGCTTTCCGGTTGCTCGGCCCTTTCGGCGCTCAGCAGTGCCGCAACGCCGCTTGATGCCTATGATCTGTCGGCCCCGCCAAACCCCGTGGCTGCGCGTCATACCAGCGCACGGCAATTTGTGGTTGAGCTGCCTACCGCGCCCGGCGCGCTGAACACTGACCGCATCCTGATCCGCCCGCATCCTTTGCAGGCCGCCTATCTGCCCGATGGCAAATGGGCCGAAGAGGTGCCGGTCATGCTGCAAACCTTGCTGGTCCGCAGCTTTGAAGATACCAACGCTTTTCGCTATGTCGGCCGCCGCCCCTTGGGTACATCGGGCGATTACGCCTTGGTCACCGACCTGACCGATTTTCAGGCCGAGGCCGCCCCGGATGGTAAAACTGCCACCATCCGCCTGCGCCTGACCGCCCGTATGGTGCGTGAAGATGATGCCGCCGTGATTTCCTCACGCAGCTTCACCAGCAGCGCCGTCGTTGCCTCCACCCAAACCCTAAGCCTGGTAGAAGGCTTCAACCAGGCCAATCAAACCCTGCTGAGCGATGTTACCAGCTGGGCGCTCGGCACGCTCAATATCGGGTTGAAACGCTAAAGCCGCGCCCGTATTCATCTTTGCAACGCCAGCGCCGGATGAATGCGGGCAGGGGCACCAGCGCCCGCGCGGATTATTTTGGCGCTTCAAATCACCATATCATCGCGGTAAATCAATGCCGCTCGCCCGATATAGCCCAAAATCGCCTCTATCTCGCCCGAGCGGTGCCCCGCAATCGCGCGCGCCTCTGTCGCCGTATAGCGCACCAGGCCTTTGCCAAGCGCGGCACCATCCGGCCCGATAATCGCCACCGGATCGCCCCGCCCGAAACTTCCAACCACAGCAGCGACCCCCGCCGGCAACAAGGACTTGCCGGCCAGCAAGGCCGCAACAGCCCCGGCATCAAGTCGCACCTCGCCCCGTGGCTTCATTGCATTGATCCAGCGTTTGCGCGCCTGCTGTGGGTCGGCAGCCGAGACAAACCACGTCCGCGCCGCACCTTGTGCCAGCGCTTGCAAGGGCCGCAGCGCAGACCCTTCCATGATCGCCATTGCACAGCCACCCGCCACCGCAGTCTTGGCCGCCAACAGCTTGGTTTTCATCCCGCCCTTTGACATGCCCGAAACCGGATCGCCCGCCATTGCCTCAATCGCGGGCGTAATCTGCGTTACCACGTCAAACCGCACGGCAGCCGGGTCTTCTTTCGGATTGGCTGAATAAAACCCGTCCACATCCGACAGGAGAATCAACTGATCGGCCCCCACCGTCACGGCAATCTGCGCGGCCAGCCGGTCGTTATCGCCAAAACGAATTTCATCCGTCGCCACGGTGTCGTTTTCATTCACGATCGGCACCACACCAAGGCCCAGCAATGTCTCCATCGTCGCGCGTGAGTTCAGATAGCGGCGACGATCTTCGGTATCCTCCAGCGTCACCAAAACCTGGCCTGTGGTGATCCCATGCGGCGCCAGCGCCTCTTCATAGGCCCGCGCCAGCCGGATTTGCCCTACGGCAGCGGCGGCCTGTGATTGTTCTAACGGCAGTTCCGCAAAGGGCAGCCCCAACACCGTGCGCCCCAGGGCAATAGAGCCGGATGACACGATGACAACATCGGTCCCGCGTGCCTTTGCCGCAACCACATCCAGCGCCAGGGCCGTCAGCCAGTCATGGCGCAAGCCCCTGACCCGGTCCACCAACAAGGCAGACCCGATCTTGATCACCAGGCGTTTGGCAGCGGTTACGTCGGGCGCGATCAAGGTTGCCACGGCCCAACATCCTCGACAACAACCCGGTCTTCCAGAATCTGCGCATAAAGGCGGCGCAAGACATCGGCCAGCCCTTGGTTTGACACGCCCGAAATGGCAAAGACCTCGCCATCAACGACCGACGCCAATTCGGCAAACCGCGCCTCAAGGGTTTCGGCATCCAGCGCGTCGATTTTGGTCAATGCGGTGATGCGTGGCTTGTCACCCAGCGCCTCGGCATAGGCCTCCAACTCGGTCACGATGGTCTGGTAATCCTCGGCGACGGTTTCCGATGTGCCATCGACCAGATGCAACAGCACGGAACAGCGTTCCACATGCGCCAAGAACTGCATGCCAAGGCCTGCCCCCTCGGAGGCCCCTTCAATCAAACCGGGAATATCGGCCATGACAAACTCATGCCCATCAATTCCCACCACCCCAAGGTTCGGCACCAGGGTCGTAAACGGATAATCCGCAATTTTTGGCCGCGCGTTGGAAACGCTGGCCAGAAACGTCGACTTGCCGGCGTTTGGCAAGCCAACCAATCCGGCATCCGCGATCAGCTTCAGGCGCAGCCAGATCGTGCGCTCTATGCCCTCTTGCCCCGGATTGGCGCGCGCCGGTGCGCGGTTGGTCGAGGATTTGAACTGCAAGTTACCCCAGCCGCCGTTGCCGCCCTTGGCCAGCAGCACACGCTGCCCCACGGTGGTCAGATCGGCCAGAACGGTTTCCTCATCCTCGTCCAGAATCTCGGTGCCAACGGGCACTTTCAGCAAAACATCCTCGCCGGTTTTACCAGTGCGCTGGCTGCCCATGCCGGGCTGGCCCGATTTGGCAAAAAAGTGCTGCTGATAGCGAAAGTCGATCAGCGTGTTCAGCCCCTCGACAGCCTCGACCCAGACCGAGCCGCCCTTGCCGCCATCGCCGCCATCCGGCCCGCCAAACTCGATGAATTTCTCGCGCCGGAACGAAACACAGCCCGACCCGCCCCCGCCAGAGCGGACATAGACTTTACAAAGATCAAGGAATTTCATGGGTCCGGCTTTCAGCAAAAGGGTCAATGCGCTGCGTTACCCGATAATGCGCCTTACCTCAAGGTCGGGCGGCAGCGGTTGCGGGCACAATTCCGGCCCGACCTGCCAAAACCGGTACTCATACCGCCAATGCCCAGCGTTCAGGGCCGGCGGGCAGCGCCTGATCGGTTCGCGCCATGAACCCCGATCAGGGCGGGCCACCACCGCTTGAAAGGCAGGCGCAGCCCCCGCCGCGCCGCCATCAAGCGATGTCTTCAGGCCATTTTCTTCAGATATGTCCATGTTTGCACCCGCGCGTTGCGGGCCACGCTAAAGCTTTCTGCATCCCCAAGATAGGCAAACCCGCAATTGGTAAGCACCCGCGCCGAGCGTGGATTGTCCTGAAAGACCTGTGCAAAAATCGTCTTGTTCTTCAGCGGATTGGCAGCAATCAGCGCCTGCACCGCCTCTGAGGCATAGCCTGCGTTCCAAAACGCCGGTGCAACCCAATAGCCGATTTCTGACTGGTCGCGATCCATCTGCTTCAGTGAGATCACACCCAAAACTTCGGGCATGCCCGAGGCCAACCCATCCATCACCCAAATGCGTTCGGTTGACCCTACATTCATCGCGCGCGCCACGAATGCCTCGGCGGCACCGGGTGGCAAAGGGTGGGGAATAGAGCTGGTCCCCTCGGCGACCCGCGCATCCCCCGCATGCATGGCAAACAGCCCCGCATCCGAAATCCGCACCGGGCGCAGCACAAACCGCACAGCCGGTATGGCTAGCTGTTCCTCAATCTCTTGCAACATCATCGCGCTCTCCTCCGAAAACACATCTGCCCCTTATAGCTGGGGTCACTTTGCCGAATCACAACCAAACGAATCGATCACACTTAGGTTAAGAATTGCCCCCGCACTTTCGAGACAGCCCAGAATGCGAAAAGGACCGGCCTTGCAGCCGGTCCCCTTATTACATTTGCGTGTAACGGTTCGGCTTACTCGGCTGCCTCCGCAACCGGGAGAACCGAAATAAAGGTGCGGCCTTTAAGGCCCTTCTTGAATGCAACCTTGCCTTCGACGGTGGCGAAAATGGTGTGATCCACACCCATGCCAACGCCCGTTCCCGGAAACATCTTGGTGCCACGTTGGCGAATGATGATGTTGCCCGGAATGGCAACCTGGCCACCAAACAGCTTTACGCCAAGGCGGCGGCCGGCTGAGTCGCGGCCGTTACGGGATGAACCACCAGCTTTTTTATGTGCCATGGGGGATTACTCCTCGGTCGAGGCAGCTTTCGCCGCCTTTGGTTTCGCAGCGGCTTTCGCCTTTGCAGGGGCCGCTTTTGCAGCAGCTTTCTTGGCCGGAGCCTTCTCGGATGTCGCTGCCGGGGCTTCGGCATTATGTGCCGCACGGCGGGCATCGGCGGTGCCAGTGGCAGCCTTCACGTCCGACGTGTCGCCACCAGTTGCCAAAACATCGGTCACACGCAACAGCGTCAGATGCTGGCGATGACCTTTGGTGCGCTGGCTGGAATGTTTCCGGCGACGCTTTACAAAGTGGATGACCTTTGGGCCCTTGATCTGTTCGATCACTTCGGCCTGAACCGCAGCGCCCGCAACCAATGGCGCGCCAACGGTCAGCTCTTCACCGCCAACCATCAGAATTTCGTTAAACTGGATCTTGTCGCCAGCTACACAATCAAGCTTTTCAACGCGCAAAATATCGCCCGCCTGCACCTTGTATTGCTTGCCGCCTGTCTTGAGGACCGCGAACATAGGGTCTTTCCTTTTCATGTCTTCGCGTCCTGTGGCCCCAGCATATACTGGCGTTTCACGCAGCCTCGGACGGCGCGCCCCCATTCGGGGCGATATAAATACCAAATCTGGCCAAGTGTTCCCACTCAAGCAAGATGCGGGCTTATCGGGGATCACGGCACCAGAGTCTAAGCCAGCAGTACACCCCCGGCTCTTGCCCGAGCGTTATTTTCCATCCACCGCGGGCGTGGCCGCAGCCCCACCTTCCATATCCAGGATCAGCGCCTTCATTTCGTCAATTTCAAGCGGCTGCGTCTTGATAATACCATCAGCAAGTCTTTTGGCGCGTGGGTCGGTGATATTGGCGCGGCTGTTGCTCAAAAAGGTAATCGAATGATGCGGGATCATCGCCTTCATCCAAGACAGATCAGCCACTTTTGTGGTTGCGGCCCAAGATGCGGTTGTGTCTCGAAACCGGTGGAAATTCTCTGGCCGCGATCTCCGAGCATGTGAATTCGGGCCTGATCAGGCAGCGCGGCAAGGACGCAGGACGCGGTTTGCTTGCAAACCATGAGAGGATGCGCAAAAAATGCTTTTCTTTGCTTCTCGATGCTGGCGGCAGTATCAGCTAGATCATGTCACGGTAAGGGAAACTCATCCACCCCACACGGCCCGTCTGCGATTGAGGGGAGCGCTGATAATCTCTATTATCTCGCAGGCTTAAAAGACGATAAGAAACTGGTTTTCTGGAAACCCCAAAAAACCAAATCAGCCGCAGAGCCAAAAACGCTCGCTTTTCGCATCACTACGCACTTTGTTGGAACGAGGAATGATGGGGTGATCGGACCAACGGGTGCAGAAACCGATATGCGTGGGTTGTAGACGAAATCACCCTCGCGCACTATGTAATAGCCGCCAATGTTTGCGACATTGGCAATATCCTTATCGAAACAATCGCCTTGGTCCAGTACGCCCATTGTGGCCGAATTCGTCAGTACGCGTGACAATTCCAAATCAGTGTTCTTGGCTTTGGAACGCTGCCCAACTTCCTGCAACTCCTGCATGTCCCAATCCGGAAACGCCGAGCCGTCGTCTTGCGTAAAGCGCAGCTTTTGCGAGAACCGCCGTTGCATCAGCCCCGCCTTGAACCGCACCAAGCCCGCCTCGGTCCGCAGCACCCCCGCAAGCCGAACCACAGCAAGAAGGCAAAACAGCGCATCGGTGAACTCAATGAAGCGAAGGCCAAATTACTTCGGGATGGTTATGATCCGACAGATCAGCAATTTCGGGAGGCGCTGCACAAGGGCGAGGCCTATCCCGAAGAGCATGATGCCATCGTTGATGCGGACCTTTGGGCCAGTGTGCATGCCATCCTTCAGGAAAGCCCCCGGAAGCGGGCCAACAACAGCCGCGCGCAAGATCCGCACATCCTGCGCGCAATCGGCCGCGCATGGAGTCCGGTGCGTACGCCACCATTCAGGAACTGGCCGAGGCCGTCGGACTGGCGGAACGCCATGTCAGCCGCCAGTTGCGGCTGGCCCGACGAGGTCAAGGCGCTGATCGTTGCGGAGACGTTAAAGCCGCGTGCGACGGTGAATGCGGTTGCTGCACGTTATGGGCTCTCGTGCAGGATCCGGGACGCGGAAAGACAAAGACTGGGTATCTTTGGGTACTGGCCCGCGATGATAGACCGTGGGGCGGTGAAGATCCGCCCGGTGTGGTCTACTTCCATGCACCGGGTCGGGCGGGCGAGAATGCCGAAACATTCCTCACCGGCTTTGACGCCATCCTGCAGATCGACGGATACCAAGGCTATAACCGGCTGACCAAAATGACCCGCAGGGGGGGGCGATCCCATTCGCGTGGCCATTGCTGGGCGCACGCGCGCCGCAAGCTGAAGGAAGGCTTTGACCGCGATGGCTCAGAAATCGCCGCCGAAGGCCTGCACCGCATCACCGAAATCTATACCGTTGAAGCCGATATCCGTGGCGTCTCGTCCGGCCAGCGTCTGTCTGGTCTTGTCACGGTTACGTTCCGGTCTCCCAACTCATTTATGCGGCCTTTCGCTCAAATGCGAAGGGGCTTTTGCCGCCTGGCGACGAGTGGCGGCGCCGCGGATTGTAGAAGCCGTTGATATACTGGAATATCGCGCCTTCTGCCTGGCGGCGTGTGTCCCAGCGGTTGCGCCAAATCAGCTCTGCCTTGATGGATTTGAAGAACGTCTCGGCCATAGAATTGTCGTAACAATTGCCCTTGCCGCTCATTAAGACCTTGAAGCCGTGCTTTGACAGGCGGCGCTGATACTCGTTGGAACGGTATTGCGACCCACGATCCGTATGGTGAATGCAGCCTTCGGGTGGTTGCCGTAGCGCCACAGCCATGTCCAGCGCCCGGATCGCCAGGTTCCGTTTCATGCGGTTGCTGACAGCCCATGCTGTTACCCGGAAGGGTTTTGCGTGCAAAACACGCAGGGCGATGACGCGACGAGAGTAGAGATCGAGGATGACAGCCAGATATAGCCAGCCTTCGCTGGTCCAGATGTAGCTTATATCACCGGCCCATTTTTGGTTCGGGCCATCCGCAGTGAAGTCCTGATCCAACAGGTTGGGCGCGATGTTGAACGTGTGATCGCTATCGGTTGTGACCTTATATTTTTGGGTTCTGATGACCTTAATGCCGTTCTCGCGCATCAAACGGCCCACAGGCCCGTGACCGACGTTCAGCCCCAGCTCCTGCAGTTCTTCAGTCATCCGTGGGCGCCCATAGCTTTGCAAGCTCAGGCGATGTTGCTCACGGATATGGGCCAGAAGCACCATATCGTCCCGCTGGCGTTGGTTCATTGGGCGGTCCCGCCAAGCACGGAACCCACGAGAGGTGACCTGCATGATACGGCAGATAAACTCCACAGACCAAGCTTCTTTCCAGGCGGCCCCTCTCATCGCTACAAGCAGCGATTGCCGGGCAATGGATGAAGGCGAACCTCACCGGCTTTGGCCTGCAAAGAAGATCGCCGCCTTTCTTAGCACTTCCCTCTCCTCGCGCAGTAGCCGGAGTTCTTTGCGAAGGCGGGTGTTTTCTTTCTCAACATCCTCATGCGGCCCAGACATCAGATCGTCGTGCTGATGTTGTTGAACCCACTTATTCAGCGTCGAGACGCCAACCCCCAAATCCGATGAAAGCTGCGGGCGCGTTAAGCCGCTGCTCGTCGCCATCCGTACCGCATCACGCCGAAACGCGTCTGTGTACTTCTTTGCCATTCCATATCTCCTTCATAGCAAACATTGCTCGAAAGAAACCCGAACTAAAACAGGGCAAGACCACAAGGCTCACAGCGCTCCTAGGTGCCACGCCGGGGCCATTACAACGGGTAATCAGCGGAGAACGCTCGGCCAATCGCGGTTGGCACGCACGCGGGACACTCTGTGAAGGGGGCGCACCATTTGCGCGAGATTATTGACTAAGAATCCTTGGGTTCGTGTTGCCTGAAAAAAGGTATTGCAGTTGTAACCGATGTTTACATCTTGCCGCTGGTTTTGATCAGCGCCCATGAAAGGTCATTACGCGCATATGTAGCCCACACATTGAAGTGGTCCGGCCAAGAGATGAGTTTTCATTGTTTCGAACCATGAACCCCAGCCTATCCGCAGTCAACAACATCACCACCCTGCAAATCACCCAGCGCGCCAAAGGTCCGGGGAAGTAAGGGGGGAGGGCTAAGGTTACTTATGACGCGCGATTTCGCACCTACAAATTCACATGAGGTGCCTCAAAACCAATATTGCCGTTTTAACTGTTGTTTACATGTTGCCGATGGTTTCGATCAGCGCGCTCGCGAACGGACATGACCCGTGTATGTAACCAGAGGCAATGGTCTAGCTGACCTGCCCCCCGGTCGTCCCTCAGTCATAACGAGAGTCCTTTGGTTTGATAGTCGTCGGTTTCGGGTGTGGCAAGCGCGCCGGGCGCGATGCCATCAAGTAGCTCAAGCGCTCGGCGCGCTTCTGTGGGGGTCTTGTTGCCGAGCGATGAATGCGGCCTGACGTTGTTGTAATCGTAGCGCCAGAGGGCCAGCGTTCGGCGGGCGTCGGTCAGGCTGTCGAAGATTTCCTCGTTGAGGCATTCGTCGCGCAAGCTGCCGTTGAATGACTCGATGTAACCATTCTGTTGCGGCTTGCCGGGGTCGATGAAATGCCACTCGACCTTGTTGTCGTTGGCCCACTTCAGAATAGCCTTGCTGGTGAACTCCGTGCCATTGTCAGAAACTATGCAGGCGGGTTTCCCATAGACCCGAACCAGCGCATCCAACTCCCGTGCGACCCTGGCCCCAGAGATGCTGGTGTCGGGGACCAGGCATAGGTTTTCGCGGCAGCAATCGTCATTGACCGCAAGGATGCGGAATTTGCGACAGGCCCCGAAAGTGTCGGACAGGAAGTCCAAGGATCCCGTTGCCCGGCAGGTGATTGCAAGCAATCACCGAGAGGGGGCGCTGGTTCGGGCGCAATGGCACTGGCATTGGTGTGCGGCTGCCTCGCGTCCGTTTCCGGCCTCTACGGCGGCGCACTGACAGGCCCTCTTCCCGGTAAATCCGGTAAAGCTTCTTTTCGTTCATAATCATGCCCATGCGCTTTAGCAGAACGCCAATGCGCCGGTAACCGAACCGCCGCCGCTTCTCAGCAATCTTGTTCATTTCCAGACGGATCTCCGGGTTATCGGGCGGCCTCTCGCGCCGCACGGTCTTCGGATCGACACCGATCAGGACGCAGGCCCGGCGTTGAGAGATCGGATGATCCCGCGTCGCCCGCAGCACTGCGTCCCGCCGTTGCATCGGCGTCGTCAGGGCTTTCCCAAGAGATCCTTCAGCACAACATTGTCCAGCATGACATCTGCCACCAGGCGCTTCAGCTTCGCATTCTCATCCTCGAGCTGCTTCAGCCGCTTGGCATCGGACAGGTCCATCCCGCCATACTTGGCCTTCAGCTTGTAAAACGTCGCAGGGCTCAATCCATGCTTCCGGCACAGCTCCGCCGTCGGCAAACCAGCCTCCTGCTCTTTGATCATCCCGATAATCTGCGCTTCGGTGAAACGGCTTTTCCTCATCTCGTCTGCTCCTTCAGGTTGGGCAGACTCTACATCAGACTGAGGGAACTTCCGGGGGGCAGGTCAGGTGCTGGCAGTACTGCGCCGAAAACATGCTGCACTTGATCCGCTACAATCCGAGAGCATCCGCGACGCGCTGGGGGGAAGAATAGGGGGAAGCGATTTTGCGTTTCCCTTATATTTCAATGACTTGGATTGCGTAAATGGCGGAGAGACAGGGATTCGAACCCTGGGAACCCTCACAGGCTCAACGGTTTTCGAGACCGCCCCGTTCGACCACTCCGGCACCTCTCCGCGTCGGGGATCGTCTATCGGGCGTTTAGCTTGTCGGGCGTGGGGTTTCAAGTCTGATTTGCAACAATTTCACGGGGCCCTCGGCTTTTTCTTGCTGGAAATATCCTGCGCTGTGCGTGGTGCTACGGGTTGCAAAACGAGAGAGAGTGGCTAGTTTCGCGTAAGTGTATTTATGGGTCTATAAAAATGATTGCTGGTCTGAAACTGCCTTCGCTTCTTGTCCTTGGTCTGCTTGTCTCGGCGGGGGGGATTGGGCAAGCATTTTCCAATCCGCTGCCTTTGGTTCTGGTCCAGGATGTCGGTATCCCATCGGTCGCTACCTTGGCAAAAACGCTGAGGATCGGCGAGGTGATTGATGTGATGCGGCTTGAGGGGCTGAGCTACGGCACCGAAATGGAGGGGGATCTGTTCCCTGGCAAGGGGGGGGCGGCCTGGGTTTCGGTGGTAGAGTTGATTTATGACGGGCCGACGATGCAGAGGCGGTTTGAAGAGGCACTGGCCGCGCGGCTTGCCGGGCATGAAACCGATATGGGGGCGATGCAGCAGTTTTTTGCCGCCGACCTTGGGCAGCGGATTTTGAAGCTGGAAATCGAGGCGCGCCGATCTCTTATGGATCAGGCGGTTGAAGATGCAGCCAAGGCACGCGTCGAAGAGATGATGGCCGAGGCGGTGCCGCGATTTGATGCTTTGCAGGCCTTTTCCGAGGTGAATGATCTGGTCGAGATGAACATCTCGGGCGCGATGAATTCAAACCTCGCCTTCTTTCAGGGCATGGCTGAGGTGGGCGCAATGCGCCAGGATTTAACCGAAGAAGACATGCTGATGGATGTCTGGGGGCAAGAGCCAGAGATCCGGGCCGAGACGGAATCCTGGGTTTTTCCGTATCTTGCGCTGGCCTATGGGCCGCTATCGGATGAAGAATTGGCGGCCTATATCGAATTTTCCGAAACCGGGCCGGGGCAGACGTTGAATACAGCAGTTTTCGGGGCGTTCGACACGGTTTTCGCAGCGATTTCGCGAGACTTGGGGCGAGCCGCTGCCAGGCAAATCATGGGTGAGGATATCTGACATTGGCCTGGCGCGGAGAGTGTCTGGCCTTCAGTGTATCGGTGATCTGGTCCATGCGTTCTAAGTGGCGCAGGGACGATGGCGATTTCCAAGGAACTGCTTGCGAACGTCTGAAGGGCGGCGCGCGGCCTGAAGATCTGCTTGGCGATGCCGGGCTGATGAAAGGCCAGACCCGGATCGACGGCATGGATGACAAGATTATCCCTTGCCCGGCAGGCGATTTGCAAGGCAAACCTGCCGAGAATGGGTTCGCTAGGCCTGTGGCCTTACGGCGAATTCAGGTATTCACCTGCCGGCTATCTGAAACCCGCATGGGCCGGGGCAGATACACAGAGTTCATAACACCCCCTGCCCGAAAGCACGATGCACCACCCGGAACGACCGTTCTATAGCGCTGCTTCTTCTGATTTGCAGGTCCGGGTATCGGCGGTGCGGGTCTGCGCCTTGGCACTATCAATCAATCAGGCGGGCAGGCGGGTGCGCCCCCTTCAAATCGGTTGCCGTTCGCGTAATCGCAGGGCGCCTCTTGCATTTCCAGATGCAGGCGCATGCCGGTATAGGGGTGGGCGCGTGCAAGGTCTTCGTCAAATGCGATGCCAAGGCCAGGGGCCTCGGGGGGGATGATGTAGCCATCTTGCCATTTGATCGAATTTTTGATGAGGCCAAGATGAAAACTGCCGCCGGTTTCGATCGTCTCTGCGATCAGCAGGTTGGGGATGGACGCGGCGAGGTGGATGTTCGCGGCCCATTCCACCGGGCCGGCATAAAGATGCGGGGCCATTTCGGCATTGAACACCTCGGCGATCGCTGCAATTTTTTTGGCTTCCCAAATGCCACCAACGCGCCCCAGGGCCGGTTGCAATATCTTGACGCCGCCGTGACGCAGCAGTGCGCCAAACTCGGCCTTGGTCGTTAATCGCTCGCCGGTGGCAAGCGGAATGCGAACGTGGCGGGCAACCTCGGCAAACTCGTGCAGGTTATCGGGCGGAATCGGTTCTTCGTACCACAGCGGCGCGTAGGGTTCCAATGCCTGGCCAAGCCGGATTGCGCCCGCAGTGGTGAATTGACCATGGGTGCCGAACAACAGATCGGCGCGCTCGCCCACTGCCTCGCGGATGGCTTTGCAGAACGCGACCGAGCGGGTGATATCCGACATCGCCGGTTGGTGGCCGCCCCGGATGGTATAGGGGCCAGCCGGGTCAAATTTTATCGCCGTAAACCCCATGTCCACAAAGCGCAGTGCAGCCTTGGCGGCCATATCGGGGTTGACCCAAAATTCCGGGTCGAGTTTGCCGGGTTCGGGGTAAAGATAGGTATAGGAACGGATACGCGCATTCATTTTGCCGCCCAAAAGCGCCCAGACGGGGCGGTTGCGGGCCTTGCCGACAATATCCCAGCACGCCATTTCAAGGCCGGAAAATGCACCGATGGCCGTAAGGTCCGGGCGTTGGGTAAAGCCCGAGGAATAGACGCGGCGGAACATCAGCTCGATATTCTCGGGGTTTTCACCTTCCATATGGCGGGTAAAGACATCCTCGATCACGGCGGACATCGCCTTTGGGCCGACGGTCGCGGCGTAACATTCGCCATAGCCGGTGATGCCGCAAGCAGTGGTGAGTTTGGTGAATATCCAATAGCGGCCCCCCCAACCGGGCGCGGGTGGGGCAACGATAAAGATTTCAAATGACTGGAGACGCATATTGAACCTTTCCGATTGTGGCACGCGCTGGCGGGCGTCATGCCCTTCGGTCCCCATGTGAGGTGATTTTCCAAGAGGATGCTAGCGGTGCTTTTGTCCTTTGTCGCTGGATTTTGTGACATGGAGCAAGATAGCGGCCACCATCAAGATTGCGGCCAGCAAAAAGGGCGCACCCGGGGCGAAGATTGCGGCATCGGGCGCGGTGAAATGCGCGAAGGTCGCGGTCATTGTCAAAGGGGCCACGATCATCGCAATCGCGCTTAGCGAGGCGAGCACGCCTTGCAATTCGCCCTGCGCGTTCTCGGGCACTGCGCGTGATAAAATCGCTTGCAAGGCGGGGATGACCACGCCGCCAAGGGCTGTGATGGGCGTCAGCATCAGGGCGAGGGGGCCCGAGGTGACAAGGCCAAGGGCTGTCAGGGTTACGACGTCGATCCCCATGCCCAGCAGCGCCGCACGCTGTTCGCCAAAGCGTTTGATCAGGGGGCCAACCAGCAGCGCCTGACCGATACCATAGCTTATTCCGTAGATACCCAACGAGTAGCCGATCATCTTTGCATCCCAGTCAAAGCGGGCTTTGCCAAAGAACGCCCAGATCGCGGGATAGACGTTCATGGCAAGGGCGATGATCAGGAATGTCAGCAGCGGTGATTTCAGGCCGGGTCGTTTGCTGACGGCGCGAAGCGCGCCAATCGGGTTGCCGCGCGCCAAAGTGAAGGGGCGGCGGGTGCGGTCACTGACCGTTTCAGGCAGCACGATCAGGCCGAATACAAGGTTTGCCAGCGCCATGCCCCCGGCGGCATAGAACGGCGCGCGGGTGTCAATGCTGGCCACCAGCCCGCCGATCAGCGGCCCAAGAACAAAGCCGAGGCCAAAGCAGGCCCCGATCAGCCCAAAGCGGCGGCCCCGGTCAGGGGCGGGGGTGATATCGGCGACAAAGGCGGTGGCGGTGGATTGGGTTGCTGCGGCAATGCCTGCAAGCAGGCGGGCGGCAAGCAAAAGCCAGATGCTTGAGGCCATTGCCATGCCAAGATAGGCCAGCGCCATGACGCCAAGCGATACCAGCAGCACCGGGCGGCGGCCATAGCAATCGGAAAGTGATCCGATTACCGGGCCAAAGATAAACTGCATCACCGCAAAAGATGTGGCAAGCACCCCACCCCACAAGGCTGCGGTGGCAAGCGTGCCGCCGGTGACGGCGGCAATAAGGTCGGGCATCACCGGAAAGATGAGGCCGATACCAATGGCATCAAGGGTTACGGTCATCAGGATAAAGCTGAGCGCGAGTCGGGGTGTCGGCGTCACGAACCCGCCTCGGTTTGCGCGTTTACCCAGGCGGCTTGCGCGTTTTGCGTGCCGGGGTCACGCAGGGCTGTTGTTGTGACGCCGGGGCAAGGCAGCCTGCCCAGGGGCAAGGCCCCAGCACAAAACCCATGAAGGACGAGAATGGGCGGCATAAACGGTGAAACCCTGAAAGATGCAACGACAAGCGATCAGCACCAAGGGTTGCCCCGATGCGGTGAAAGGATCAAGCTGATTCACAAAAGGCAGGTGGTTTGCTGCGCCAAAAGCGACAGGCCAAGGTAACGGGCAGGCCTGACCAAGCCAGCGCAGCCTGCGGCGATCTGCCAAAGTCGCGCAGCTTTGGCTTTTGACCGCAGCACTTATTCCGCTAAGGTGGCCAACGCACGGGCAAAGACATCGGGGTCGACATTTCCGCCGGATGCAACACAGATGACATCTGGCGTGACAATCTGTGCGCCGTGGAACAGGGCTGCCGCCAAGGCTACGGCGCCGCCCGGTTCAAGGACAATTTTCAGGCGCAGCCATGCCAGCGCGACGGCGCGCAGGGCCTCATCATCACTGACGACAATGCCGGGGCCGCATAGGTTTTGCATCACCGGCAGGGTCAATTCCCCTGGGGTGGGCGTCACGATGGCATCACATATCGACCCCGAGGCGGCTGCATTGTGCTGGCGCTTTCCAGTGGCAAGGCTGCGGGTGACATCGTCAAAGCCAACGGGTTCAACCGGGCGGGCGCGCAACCCCGTGGCGTGTGAGGCAAGGGCTATGGCAATGCCCGATGTCAGCCCGCCGCCACCGCAACACACCAAGACATCGGCGTCTGTGATACGCTCATTCACCGCCTGTTCGGCAATCTCAAGGCCTGTGGTGCCTTGGCCCGCGATTACCCGCACATCATCAAAGGGTTTGATCAGCGTCAAGCCGTGGGCCGCAGACAGGCTTGCGCCGATGGCGTCACGATCCTCGGTGGCACGGTCATACAGCACAACCCTGGCACCAAGCGCGCGGGTGTTTTCAATCTTTATGCGCGGCGCATCGGCGGGGATGATGATAACCGCAGGCGCGTCATGCAGCCTGGCGGCAAGTGCCACACCCTGGGCATGGTTGCCGGATGAAAATGCAATCACGCCCTTGGCGCGCAGATCGGGTTCCATGGCGGAAACCGCCGACCACGCCCCGCGAAACTTGAAAGAGCCGGTGTGTTGCAAACATTCAGCCTTCACAAAGACCCGGCGCCCCGCAATCTCATCCAGAAAAGGTGAGGACAGCAGCGGGGTACGGCGGGCGTGGCCATCAAGGCGGCGTGCCGCAGCTTCGATATCGGCAATTACGGGCATGGTTTGGTGCTTTCTTGTCTGTGCTGCAGGCATTGCTGACCTGCGCGCGCAGGAAGGTCAATCTTTAGCTGATTTCTTTACGCGCTGTTAACCTATTTCCTGCCAGTCTTTGGCCAAGGGGGGGCGTTCATGGCATGGCTTTGGGCCGTCTTGTTTGGTTGGATTGCGGTGTCGGCGCAGGCAGGGGCGTGGCCGCGAGAGCAAGGCGCGGTGTTCATCGCGCTGTCTGCTGACCAGGTTGGGTCACAGATGTATGCCGAATACGGCATGCGCAAGGATTGGACCATCGGGCTTGAGGTGTCGATGCCGCAAGGGCGGCGGCTGCCGGATGTGACCCAGTTTGTGCAGCATCCGGTCTGGCGCGGGCGCACAGCCATTCTTTCTGCCGGCGTCGCGGCAGAGCTGCGCGAAACCACAGCAGCGGCCGCGTTGCCGCATTTGAAGGGTATTTCCGAAATCGCACTCCGCGCAGGTCTGTTCTGGGGCAAGGGGTTTGAGACCCGGATCGGGGGCGGTTGGGCCACGGTGGACGCGCAGGTGGAAAAGCTGGTGACGACAGATTGGCTGGATCAGGGGCTGACCTACAAGCTGGATCTGGGGTTTGGGCTGAAGCCCCATGACCGGCTCATGCTGATGGGGCAGGCGCAGCTTTGGCACCGCGCGGGCAATCAAAACCTGCGGCTGGAAACCAGTGCGGCCTGGGCGCTTGGCCCCACGCATCTGGTAATCTCGCCTTCGGTGGGTGTGATCGGCCCGAAAGAGCCCCGGCTTAAACTGGGCCTGTGGGTGGAGTTTTGACGGCTTGCAGATAGCTGTGCAGCAAGGTCACCGCCTCGGGTTCATCCAGAAACGGGATATGGGCGCGGTCGGGTACATTGATAAACGCCATATCGGGGCGGCGGCGGCGCATCTCATCTGCGCAAGACTGGCTTAGCAAATCGGAATTCGCGCCGCGGATCAAGGCCAGGGGCAAGCCCGCGCAGGTATCGAACAGCGGCCAAAGATCGACCTCGGGGCCTTTGAACGCGGCAAGGAAGCTTTCGCGCAGGGCCGGGTCATAGGTGATACGCAGGCCTTCGGGCGTGGCGGTATAGTGCAAACGCGCCTCCTCTAGCCAGCGGCTGTGCGGCACATTGGCAAAACCGGGCATGTTGGCGGGCAGCGCCTCGGCCAGTGCCTCATGGGTTTTGACGCGGGGATTGCGGCCGACATAATCCATGATGCGCTCCAACCCCGGTTTGTGGATCTCGGGGCCGATGTCGTTGAAGCAGATGCCAAGCAAACGGTCATGCGCCGTGGCGGCAAGGATCATGGCAACCAGCCCACCGCGCGAGGTGCCCAGCAGCGCGGCCTTGCCAACGCCCAGATGATCAAGCAATTCCAGCGCATCCTTCGCCTCTTGCGGCACGGTATAGGTGGCTGCCCCGGTCCATTGGCTTGCGCCGCGCCCGCGATAATCCATGCGGATCAGGCGGCAGGGCGGCAGATGTGGGGCCATATAGTCAAAATCCTGAATCGTGCGGGTCAGGCCGGCAAGGCACAGCAGCGGCGTGCCATGGCCTTCATCGCGGTAGGCAAGGTTTGTGCCGTCGGATGTGGTGAAAAACTGGGTCATGCAACACCTGCGGTTTTCTGGGGTGGGTGGATTTGGCTTGGATGGATATCGCGTTTTGGCTTTGAATTGAAGCACAGCCTGACCCAGCGCGCGTTGAAATCGTTTATGTCAGGCCGCACGAAGCGCTTTCGGGGCGGGTTCGGGTGACGGCACGCGTTCAGGCTATTCCAGGCGGCAAGGATGCAGGCGGGGATGGGCATCGCGCAAGGCTTTCATTTTGATCGAAACTGGCACATGCCGTCACCAAGCGAAAGGGGGCGCGGCAATTGGGATGCTTGCGAGCAGCAGGCGCAGGGCCTAAAGGGAAGCGTTGCAACTAAAGGCGGGTGCTATGGCGCGGAATACGACAGTTCTGGAAGAGCGCGAGAAATCGAAGCATATGGGCGCATTGCGGGGCTTGGTTCCGTTTTTGGCCCCGTATCGTATCCTTGTGATCGGGGCCGGTCTTGCGCTGGTTGTGACGGCTTGCGTTTCGCTTTTGCTGCCACTGGCGGTGCGGCGCGTGGTTGATGGCTTTGCGGCCGATAATGCCAGCCTGTTGGATCAGTATTTCCTTGCTGCGCTTGTGATTGCCATATTGTTGGCGCTGGGCACCGGGGCGCGCTATTATCTTGTGACGCGCTTGGGCGAACGGGTTGTTGCTGATATTCGCAAAGCCCTGTTCGATAAAGTGATGGGCATGAGCCCCGCTTTCTTTGAACGCCTGATGACGGGCGAAGTGCTTAGCCGGTTGACCACCGACACGACCCTGATCCTGTCTGTGATCAGTTCGTCAGTGTCGGTTTCGCTGCGTAATCTGTTGATTTTCCTTGGTGGCATGGTGGCGCTGTTGCTGACATCGGCCAAGCTGACCGGGCTGGTTTTGCTGATCGTGCCGGGGGTGGTCATTCCGATTATCGTTCTGGGGCGGCGCTTGCGGGTCCTGAGCCGTGAGAATCAGGACCTGATTGCCAACAGTTCGGGCAATGCATCCGAGGCGCTGCTGTCGGTACAGGCGGTGCAGGCCTTTACCCATGAAGACCCGTCGCGGGCTGCCTTTGCCGATTTGACCGAGCAATCCTATCGTTCGGCACACAAGCGCATCGGGACACGGGCGCTGATGACCGTGATCGTGATTTTTCTGATTTTCACCGGCGTTGTCGGTGTGCTGTGGATCGGCGCGCGCGACGTGCGTGCCGGGGTGATGAGCCCCGGTGAATTGGTGCAATTCCTGATTTATTCGGTTATGGTGGCCGGTGCGGTTGGCGCATTATCCGAGATCTGGGGAGAGTTGCAGCGCGCGGCGGGTGCGACCGAGCGCTTGGTTGAAATGCTGGTCGCGCAAGATGCGGTCGTCGATCCGGTCAATCCAGTGGCGTTGCCGCGCCCGGTAAAAGGTGCGATCAGCTTTGAAGAGGTGCATTTCCAATATCCGGCCCGACCGGAAACCAGCGCGCTGGGCGGGGTCGATCTGCATGTGACACCGGGCGAAACCGTGGCCCTTGTTGGCCCGTCAGGGGCAGGCAAGACCACGATTTTGCAGCTTATCTTGCGATTCTATGACCCGCAGCAAGGCCGCGTGACCCTTGATGGGGTCGACCTGAAAGACATGACGCGGGCAGAGTTTCGACGTTCGATTGCGCTTGTGCCACAAGACCCGGTGATCTTTGGGGCCACCGCACGAGAGAACATTCGTTTCGGGCGCCCCGAGGCGACAGATGCCGAGATTGAGGCCGCAGCGCAAGCGGCGGCGGCCCATGATTTCCTGACGGCGCTGCCGCAGGGCTATGATACTTTTGTGGGCGAGCGCGGCGTGATGCTGTCCGGCGGGCAAAAGCAACGGATCGCCATCGCCCGCGCGATTTTGCGCGATGCCCCGGTGTTGTTGCTGGATGAGGCGACCAGCGCGCTGGATGCCGAATCTGAACGGGCGGTGCAGGCTGCTGTGGATGAACTGTCGAAAACCCGCACGACGATCGTGGTGGCGCATCGCCTGGCAACAGTGAAAAAGGCCGATCGGATCGTCGTTTTTGACGAAGGCCGCATTGTGGCCGTGGGCACCCATGATGAATTGGTCAAACAAGACGGGCTATATGGGCGGCTGGCGAAATTGCAATTCACAAACGGCTGAGGCAGGGCAATTTCGGCGGTAAAGGTTGAAAGGGCTGGCAAGGCCGCGTTTCCGGGCCTGGCTGAGAAAGATCATTTCAGCCATTCCGCACCCAAAAACGCGGGGCAAGACAGTTGAATGGGGCGCATTTTGGCGCCTCTTTTTCATTTGGCGCTATGACGTTGCGTTTTGGACGCAGGTCTTTGCTTGCGACATAGGCGAAAAACCCCCATCGTTGATCTTAAAAAGGGCCCGCCGACATGCGTGCGGGCGGTTAGGGGAGGACTGCCAATGAAAGCCTTTGCGTCGGTTGCGGACCGTGATGCGATTGAAGCCGAAAAACCATGGGCCGAGCGTAACGCCGCAAAGTCCATTTATGAGTTTCTGGGCCGGGCGCGCGATGCCCATGGTGATAAACCGGCCATCAGCTTTCAACTGCTGTCTGGTGCCACTGACCGCGCCGAAACCCTGACCTGGTCACAGTATCATGCCAAGGTGACGCAGGCTGCGAACCTGTTTCGCAGCCTTGGGGTTGGGCCGGGCGATGTTGTGGCTTTTGTGTTGCCCAATTGCACCGAAACGGCTGTGACAGTCCTGGCTGGGGCGGTTGCGGGTATTGTGAACCCGGTCAATCCGTTGCTGGATGCTGATCAGATCAGCTCTATCTTGCGTGAAACCAAGGCCAAGGTGGTCGTGACGCTGAAAGCCTTTCCCAAGACCGAGGTGGCGCAAAAGGTGGCCGAGGCCGTGCGCCACGCCCCTGCTGTGAAAGCCGTGCTGGAAATTGATCTGAATCGCTACCTCAGCCCCCCCAAAAGCTGGATCGTGCCGTTTGTGCGCCCGAAAAACCCGGTGGCCCATACTGCAAGGGTTTTGAACTTTACGGCGGAATGCGCGCGCCATCCATCTGACAAGCTGATGTTCGAGGATGTGCGCAAAGACAGGGTTGCCGCCTATTTCCATACCGGCGGCACCACCGGGATGCCCAAAGTCGCGCAGCACAAGGTTTCGGGCATGGTCTATAACGGCTGGCTTGGTGCCAAGCTGATGTTCAAAGCATCTGACGTGGTGATCTGCCCCTTGCCGATGTTCCATGTGTTCGCGATTTATCCGATCTTGATGTCAATGATCGCCAGCGGCGGGCATGTGGTGTTTCCAACGCCGGCGGGGTATCGTGGGGATGGTGTGTTCGACAATTTCTGGAAATTGGTCGAGCGCTGGAAGATCACCTATATGATCACGGTGCCAACCGCGCTGTCGGCCCTGATGCAGCGCCCGATTGACGCCGATGTCAGCAGCCTGCGCGGAGCGTTTTCAGGCTCTGCCCCGTTGCCGCTGGAATTGTACAAACGGTTTGAAAAGGCGACAGGGGTGCAGATCATCGAGGGCTATGGCCTGACTGAATGTACCTGCCTTGTGTCTTGTAACCCGCCGGAGGGGCTTAAGAAAATCGGCTCTGTCGGTATTCCCTTGCCCTATACCCATGTGCGCATCCTCAAGCATGATGCCGCGGGCAAGGCAACCGATTGTGGTGTCGATCAGATCGGCGAGATCTGCGTCGCTAACCCCGGTGTTTTTCCCGGATCAACCTATACCGAGGCCGACAAGAACCGCGATCTGTTTGCCGAGGGTATCTATCTTCGCACGGGCGACCTTGGGCGCATGGATACCGACGGGTATCTGTATATTACCGGACGCGCCAAGGATCTGATTATCCGGGGCGGGCATAATATTGACCCGGCAGAGATTGAAGAGGCATTGGCAGGCCATGAAGCGGTTGCCATGGTGGGCGCGATTGGCCAGCCTGATGCGCATGCGGGCGAAATACCCTGTGCCTATGTCGAGCTGGTACAGGGGGCGACAGTCACCGAAGAGGCGCTGCTGGATTACGCCCGCAAGCATATACATGAGCGCGCAGCGGTGCCGCGAACCATTGAGATCCTTGATGAATTGCCGAAAACGGCTGTTGGCAAAGTCTTCAAGCCAGATCTGCGCCGCCTTGCAATTCGGCGCGTTTACAATGACGCGCTGAAGACCGCAGGCCTGCCGGTGCGGGTGGAGGCCGTGGTCGAGGATAAAAAGCGTGGTCTGGTCGCGCAGGTGCAGCGCATGGATGGCGTGGATGAGGCGGCAGTGACCGCTGTCCTGGGCCAGTTTGTCCGACCATGGGATTGGGTTTGAGGCGGCCCGTATAAACCCTGATCGGCAGGGAAAAGGGGCGCCGGGGCAGGGGGCATTTTGCCCCCTCTTGGGCCTGCCGGCCATTCATCCCGGCAGCTATTTTCAGTGTGAAAATGCATGGACCCTATGAACCAGCACCCGGAAACTACGTCGGCCCGAATACGCTGTTGCCGAAAATAAAAGGGTGGTTCAGGCTGCTGTGTCCAGCCAGATTGTAACGGGGCCAGCATTGGTCAGGGTGACATCCATATCGGCCCCGAATACCCCATTGGCGGTTTTGATCCCGAGGGATTGCACGGCGTTAGTGAAATACTCATACAGACGGCGGCCTTCATCGGGATCGGCCGCAGGCGAAAAGCCGGGGCGATTGCCACGAGAGGTATCGGCGGCAAGCGTGAATTGGCTGACGATCAGCGCGTCACCGCCAGTGTCTTTCAGCGACAGATTCATCTTGCCTGCCGCATCTTTGAAAATGCGCAGCTTGGCAATTTTGGCAGCCAGTTGGTTGGCCATCGCGGCTGTATCGCCCTGCATGGCGCAGATGAAAATCAGCAGACCGGGGCCGATTTCACCGACGGTCTCGCCCTCTACAGATACGGATGCTGCATGGACGCGTTGCAAAAGGGCCCTCATAGTTCATGCGCCCAAGGTGGGTTGGCACCGGCGCGCGACACAGTGATCGCAGCGGCGCGGTTGCCGAGCGACAGCGCCGCATCAAGCGTTGCATCGGGCAGCGCCGCAAGGGCCGGTTTGCCAAGGGCACCCGCCGCATAAAGAGCCGCCAACGCGCCGGCGTTAAATGTATCCCCCGCGCCGACCGTATCCGAGACCTGTACCTTGCACGCCGGCATGAAACGGTTTTGACTGGCCGTGACCGCGCGGGCCCCGGCTGCGCCCTCGGTAAGAAATACAAGCTTTGGCCCGCGTGCCAATAGTCCACGCGCCAGCGCCACCACATCGCCAGCCCCTTCAAGCCAGTGCAGATCTTCATCGCTGATTTTGATGATGTCGGCAGCGCCCAGCATCGCATCCATCCGGGCGCGGTAGCCTGCCTGATCGGTGATGAAGCCGGGGCGAATGTTTGGATCTATCATCGTGACGCGACTGCCGGCTTCACGGGCCTGAAGGGCCGCGTAGGTCGAGGCGGCAGGATCATTGACAAGCGAGATCCCGCCAAAAAACAGGGTCGAGATATCCGCAGGCAGGGCAGGTAAATCAGCGGGGGCAAGCAAGCGGCCCGCCGTATTTTCATCATAGAAGGCATAGGTTGCCTGCCCATTGACCAGCTTGACAAAAGCCAGGGTTGTCGGGCGATCGGTACGCGCGGCAAGATCGGTTTCCACGTTCGACGCAGCCAGTGTCTGGGTTAAAATCTCACCAAAAAGATCAGTTGAGAGGCCAGAGAAGAAGCTGGTTTTCACCCCAAGACGGCCAAGGGCGATGGCCGTATTGAACACCGCGCCGCCAGCGTAAGGCGCAAAAGCTGTTTCACCCAGGTCCGTTTTGCGGGGCAGCATATCAATCAAGGCTTCGCCACAACAAAGGATCATCGCCGTTTTCCCATCAAAAGTTTGGCGCAGTATAGACATCGCTTGTTGTTAGCGCAAACACTTTGGCAATCAGCCAAAATACCGAGACAGGTTCAGGCGAACCCGGTCAAGAGGGGTGGCGCCCGTCGTATCGGGGACAAAGGTTTGGCCGGTGATCGTCTCATAGGCGTCAATATAGACTTGGGCGGTGGCTGTGATCATATCTGCGGGTATGTCGGGGATAGGGTCCGCGTAGGGATTGCAGCGCTCAGCCACCCAAGAGCGGATGATATCCTTGTCGAAAGACGGCGGGCGGGTGCCATTTGACAAGGCGGCCTCATACCCGTCGGCCCGCCAGTAGCGAGAGCTGTCGGGGGTGTGGATTTCATCGGCCAAAATGATGTTGCCCGCAGTATCGGTGCCGAATTCGTATTTGGTATCAACAAGGATGAGGCCGCGTTCCGCCGCCATTTTCTGGCCACGGGCAAAAAGGGCAAGCGCTGTCGCAGACAGGTGCTCCCATTGGGTCTGGCTTAGCAGGTTCTGGGCGATGATCTCGGTGACGGTCAAGGGTTCATCATGGCCACCATCAAACGCCTTGGTGGTAGGGGTAATGATCGGGGCTGGAAGTGCTTGATTGTCGCGCAGACCATCTGGAAACACGTGACCATAAAGTATCCGCTGGCCCTTTTTGTACTGGGTCAGAATAGAGGTGCCTGTGGTTCCGGCCAGATAGCCACGCACCACGATTTCAATGGGCAGGATCGTCAGTTTCTGCCCGATCACGACGTTGGGGTCAGGATAGTCCAGCACATGATTGGCGCAAATATCGGCGGTATGATCGAACCAATACCGTGCCATCTGAGTCAGAACCTGGCCTTTGTAGGGGATCGCGGCAAGAATACGGTCAAAGGCGGAAATTCGATCCGAGGAAATCAGGATGCGGCGATTGTCGGGCAGGTCATAGCAATCACGGACCTTGCCGAAATACGGGTTTGGAAGTTCGGGGATGCGGGCATGGTCCAGGACACGGGTCAGGTCGATCATCGGAGCCTCCATTCGGTTGGGGGTCTTTTATGCGGGGCGCTGGCAGAGTCAATCTTTGCCGTGGGTTTATTCTGGGCCAAGATTGTGATGTGCGCTGGAGGGGGCCATATCACTGCTGCTGGCCGAAATAGGCCACAACGCCGATGACAATTGCCGCCGCCACCACGGCAAAGGCGATTTTCCATTTGGAATAGGGGCGTTCGCCCTGCACCTTTCCGGTTTGTCCGTTAACAACGAATTGAAAGGTTTTGCCATTGTATTTATAGGCGGCCATCCAGATCGGCAGCAGAATGTGCTTGAATGTTTCAGCGCTGTAATCGGTGCTGACCTGGTTGATGCGCTGCTCATCGCCGCCAATGTCGCGGGCAATATCCGAGGCGATCACCTGCGCCATTTTTTCATGTGCGTCGACGTTGCCATCGGCAAGGGAAATTGTGTACCCCTCTGCGGTGAAGCCTGCCAGGTAATCGGGGCGGTAGGGCTCCAAGGCGCCCAGATCCCAGGGTTGCAGCCCTTCGGTATAGCGGCGCGGCAGGCTGGAGGTGGCAAGGACCAGCACATCATCAAACAGACGCGCCACACGGCCAGAAACTGGCTGCCAACTGGTTTTGCGGACCTGTTCCTGACGCTGCTGGGGTTTGCCATCAACCTGCACCGTGACCGTGCGGGTTTCATAATAATAGGTGCCGCGCTGGCCCGAATAGGTCGAGCGTGTGTCGGCGTCAAAGGTCCAGTGTGGAACATATGTGCCTGTAAGCGCGCGGCCTTTGCGCGCATATTCGACAAGGCCATTGGGGGCGAACCACAGGCGGCCCAGCCAACGGGCCATAGCGGCGCGGGCGCTGCGTTCATCCAGTTGAAACGGGATCAGGGCTTGCGGTTTGATCTGGCGGTTGGTCCCGGTGCCGATGACAACCGGAGTTGCACAAAACGGGCATTGGGTGGCATGTTGCGCGCCCGCAAACTCGACCAAAGCACCACAATTCGGACATGGGGTGGTTTGCGGCTCTTCCATCGCCGCTTGTGGCAGGTCATCGCGCAAACCGCGCGCCAGATCATGTTCACCAAGCGCTGCGTGCAGGCTGGATTGGGCGGCTTGCGGGATATGTTGGACATTACCGCAATGGGCACAGACCAGTTCCGACTGGCCGGGCGCAAAGCGCAACTCGGCCCCGCAACTGTCGCAGGGCCAGCGGTTTTTCTGGTCTGTGGTCACATCAGGCTCCGGGGGGTGGGGGTGGGGCGATGGTGAAAAGCTGGGCGAGTTCGGCAATCTCGCCCGCTGGTTTCCAGCCGTCCTGACCCGCGGTCCAGACCTGCGTGTCGCGGGTAAAGCTGCCTTCGGTAATCATGCGGCCAAGGTGGCTGCGCGAAAACGGGCCGCTGGTGGTGCCATCCTTGGCAGTATGCCACAGCTTTTCAGGGGCAGGCGGCGGCGGCGGCATTTGCGCCGGGGCGGCGGCGGCGGCAGGCACGGCCCCCCACGGTCCTGCCATTTGGGCCCCCATATTCTGCGCCATCCCCATGCCGATACCAGCGCCAATCCCTGCCCCCATCGCGGCCCCCGCAGCAGAGCCCGGTTGCGCCATACCTTCGGCGGCGTTGAATTTCATGTATTTATCCAGATCACCAACCACACCCATCGAGGTGCGCTTGTCCATCGCGGCCTCGACCGCCTCGGGCAGTGAGATGTTTTCGATGTAAAGCTCTGGCAGAGACAAGCCATATTCAGCGATTTGCGGGTTGATCGCGGTGGCGACCAGTTTGCCCAGATCGGCCGTATTGGCCGCCATATCCAGAACAGGAATGTTCGAGGCGGCCAGCGCGCGGCTCATTTCTTGCAAGATCACGTTGCGGATTTGAAAGCTGATTTCATCGGCGGTGAATTCACCGTCAGTGCCAACGATTTCTTGCATGAATTTCGCGGGGTCGGTGACGCGCATCGAATAGGTGCCAAAGGCGCGGATACGGACCGGGCCAAATTCGGGGTCACGCGTCATGATCGGGTTTTTGGTGCCCCATTTCAGATCGTTGAAACGGGTGGTGTTGATGAAATAGATCTCGGATTTGAACGGCGATTGAAAACCGTGGTCCCAATGCTGAAGGCTGGTCATGATCGGCATGTTGTTGGTTTCCAACATATACATACCGGGGCCAAAGACATCGGCCATCTGGCCTTCATGGATGAAAACGGCGGCCTGGCCCTCACGCACGGTTAGTTTTGCACCGTATTTGATCTCATTTCCGTGCCGTTCAAAACGCCAGACCATGGTATCGCGGGTGTCATCGGTCCAGGCGATAACGTCGATGAATTGGCCTTTGAAAAAGTCGAAAACCATGTGCAGGCTCCTAGCTGTCGCCGCCGACAAGGGCGTCGGCGAGTTGGTCGATGATGGGGCGGGCCTCGGCTGCGGTCATGCCGGGGGACAGGCGCTTGTCATACAGCATTTTCAGCATCATTTCATCCATCGGGGTGAGCAGGGCAAATTCCTGATCATCGTTGAAAATAGAGGGGCGGGCCTGCGGGCTGTCATTGGGCAGACCAAGGCCCTGGCTGATCTCTTCGTGCAAACAAGACAGGTGGAGAAGGTCCGGGTGTTCGGCGCGGATCACGGCAAAGGCGCGCTCGATCAGGTTGCTGGCCTCGTCAATCGAGGTGGTGACCTGACAATAGGTCGAGTCTGGCATGTTGGTGATGGATTGCAGTTCCGCCGCGCCAATGCCGGGGGCGTCGCGGCGAACGGTGGGGCCGAGGGCCCTGATTTCATCGGTATCAAGGATATGCAGATGAAAATTCACACCGCTGTTGGCAAGCTGAATCGAATGGCCCGTCACCTGCGACAGCCGCGCAAGAAACGAGCGCACGCGCGCAGTTTCGATCGCGCGTTGGTCCTTGGTAACCGATGCGCTGAAATTGAGGCCGACGCGCACCGGATTGCCCCAGCGGCGCAGACGTTTTTCTGTTGGGCGGGCCACAAGTGTACCGCTAGAGCTGTCAAACTCATCAAAAAACGCGATACGGGTGAAGTTATTGGCCAATATGCGGGCAGAAAACGGCGCGTCCTTGGCCCCGGTGTCTGTGCGCATCAGCCCGAGTGACAAAAGCTCTGCCTGCACGCCGGCGTAATAGGCCCGCAATGCCTGGCTGGCCGCCGAGGGGGCTGCGGCCTTTGGTTTCTGGCTGCGGGCTTGTGGGGGCTGTGGTGCGCGCCCTTGCGGGGCCGGGGCCATCACGCAAGCCGCTAAAAGCCCGGCCGAGGCGACCAGAAGGGCCGCCCCTTTCAGGGCCTTTAGCGATGGTTGCAGTGAAAGGGGCGCGCGGGCCATGATGTGATGTTTCCTCTTGATCCGGTCAGGCCGTGGTGGCGGTGGTGGTGACCAACCCATCCTTGCGGCCACTGGCCGAGGCAAGGGTGTCGCGCAAGTCATGCTCCATTTTCACCAGTTCCACCTCGGCTGCCGCCCGCTTTGCCTTGCCGGCATCTGCAATCGCAAGGCTTTCGTTGATGGTGGCGATCAGGGTCGCATTTGCCTTTTTCACCGCTTCGATATCGAACACGCCGCGTTCCATTTCCGTGCGCACGATGCGGTTGGCCTGCTGCAGGTTTTCGGCGTTCGAGGTCAGCAGTTCATTCGTCAGATCATTCGCCGCGCGGATGCTTTCGGCCGCTTCACGAGACCGTTGGATGGTCACGGCCTGCGCCAGTTGCGTTTCCCAAAGCGGCACCGTGTTGACAAGGGTAGAGTTGATTTTCGTCACCAAAGACTTGTCATTTTCCTGTACCAGCCGGATCGAAGGCAAGGATTGCATGGTGACCTGACGGGTCAGCTTCAGGTCATGCACGCGGCGTTCCAGATCATCACGGGCGGCCCGCAGGTCGCGCAATTCCTGCGCTTTCATCACCTGGCGATCCTCGGGCGCGGCACTGACTTCGGCCTCTTTGGCCGGAATGGCCAAACTGTCCAGATCTTTGATCTTGGCATCACCCGCCGCGATATAAAGCGCCAGCTCCTCATAAAAGGTCAGGGTTTTGTCATAGAGCAGATCAAGCGATTTGATGTCTTTCAGCAGGGTATGTTCATGGCCCAGCAGGGATTCGGTGATCTGGTCGATCTGGCCCTGAACATCTTCGAATTTGGCGACGAAATTGGAAAAGGGGGCCGCGCGGCCCAGCAGTTTTTCCCACCATGTGCGTTGGCGGCGCACATCAAGTTCGGAAACCGAAAATCCGCGAATGGTGCTGACCATATTGCGCAGGCTGTCACCCGCCGGGCCGACATCCTTGTTTTTCACATCGGCCAGCATGGCTTGCGATATTGCCTGCAATTCGGTCTGCGCGCTTGACCCGAAAGAGATGATGGACTGGGTGTTGCCCATATCAATCTCGGCCATCCGTTTTTGGATTTCGGCAGCATGTGCGGGGGCCGCAGCCTCTAGCGTCACCAGATCACGCCCCGGTTCGGGCAAAACAACGGCGGTGACGCGTTCAACTTCGGCCAATGTGGCGGCGGCTTTTTGCTGGATGGTTTCGGCCATTATATACTCACTTTTTCAGGCGCGGCGATGGGGCGCGGGGAGGGGCGGCGCGGTTTAACGGTTTTCAAAGGCAAGTCGTTCCCGAAGCACCTGAATTTCGACATTCAGGTCGCTGTGATTGTCGGATAAAAGCGCGGTGGTGCGGCTGGCGAAATTGGTTTCCAGATCGGTCAGCAGCGCCTCATAATCGGCACGAATTTTCGGGTCGCGGTTCTGGGCGTATAGATCGGTGAATTTCTCGGTCGCGTCGCGGGCCCCTTGCAAATAGACGCCCAGGTATTTGCGGGCCGCTGTCAGGTCGCGCGGGTCGCTCTCGACCGTGCGAAACAGGGCGCGGGCGGTCGTGCTGAAAGCGTCAATGCGCCGTTCAAGCGCGCGGTCGCGGGCGCGCAAGATCACGTCGTTCATGGCTTTCAAATGGGCCTCGGCCGTGTCAATCGCCTTGGCCACCCGGTCGGTTTGAAAGCTGTCGATACCCTCGACGCCCTTGTCAGACATCGGGTCAAAGCCGAACGCGCCAATATGCAGGAAAGCGCCGAGCGTGGCGATAATTGTCGCAATAACCGAGCTTTGCCCCGCCATCAGCAGGCCCACGCCCAAGCCACCGCCGACCAGCATCGCGCCGATTGCCTTGCGCGGCAGGGCCGGGCGGCGCGCAACGCGGCGCGCCTCATAGGCTTCTTGTGCAAACAGCCCTTCGCGGGTCATCCACGCCCCCCCCAGCATCATCGCAAACGCCATCAGCCCGTAAATCAACGTGGTGGGGTCACCCTGAAACGCCTTCCACGCGAATGGAAAGGGGAGGATAAACAATAGGTTGGACTTGAATCCAGCTTTGCTGCGGCGCTTGCCCTGAAATGAATTGGGTGTTGGGGGGGGGGCATTGGATGTGCCGTTCGGGCTGAACTTTCCGCCAAAGCGCTGCGCCATTCAAACGACCTCCATTGTAGCAACATAAAGCGTCAGCGCGGCAAGCAGGCCAAAAGACAGCGATTGCAGGCCAAAAAACGGCTCGGGCTGGCCGTGGGCTTCAGCAGGCAGGGGCGCAGATCTTGCCCCCCGGATTTTGGCAATGACAAAAATAATCAGTGCGAATGGCAGTAAAAGCACAAGTACCCTGAGCAGCAATCCAAGCATCTGTCAGCCTCCGGCTTCGGGTCGATTTCTGGACTGTCCAATCAGATCGGAACGCCCGCGTTCCTTGGTAAGTATAAGCAGGCCTGGCCCCGCTTGCCAGTAGGCAGAGCGGGGAAAGTTTCGGTTTATTCCCCCTTTGGGCGATGCGGGCGCGGTTGTGCCGGTTTGCTGCGGGGTTTGGCCGGGTTGGAATTGTTGCGCGACGCAGTGGGTTTGGTGGCAGCCTTTGCCCATGATTTAGAAGCCGGTTTAGGGCTTGTCGGTTCTTTTGGCGCAGCGGAAAGGGCGGGGGCAGGATGGGGGGCGTGCCGTGGGCCGGTTTTGTAGGCAGCCTTTGGGGGGGTGGGGCCGGGCCTTGCTGTGGCGGATGAACGGGCCGATTTGGCGCGTGGCGCATCGACTGGCGCGCGCTCGGGTTTGGTGGCGGGCTTTGCTGCGGGTTTGGAAATGCGCGGGCCGCCTGCACGTTTGCCTGAACTGGGGGTGCCACGCGGCTTTGGGGCTACGGCATCTTCGGGCAGTTCGCGCTGGCCCAACTGGTCGCGCAGCACACGGCCTTTGACCTCGGTCACATCACCGGGGGCCATGTCTCCCAGCCGAAACGGGCCATAGCTGATCCGGATCAGGCGGTTCACGGTCAGGTTTAATGCGGCCATCGCGCGGCGAACCTCGCGGTTCTTGCCTTCACGCAGACCGACAGTCAGCCACGCATTCGCGCCCTGAATACGGTCAATAACCACAATCATCGGCTGGAATTTCTCACCATCTATGGTGATACCTTGACGCAGGGGTATCAGATCCGGGTCGGTCGGATTGCCGTTGACGCGGACGCGGTATTTACGCAGCCAGCCGGTTGAGGGCAGCTCAAGCTGGCGTTTCAGGCCGCCGTCATTGGTCAAAAGCAAAAGGCCCTCGGAATTAAGGTCCAGCCTGCCAACCGACATGACGCGGGGCAGGTCTTCGGGCAGGTGATCAAAAATCGTGTCGCGGCCCTTTTCGTCGGCGTTCGAGGTGACGAGGCCATCGGGTTTGTAATAGAGCCACAACCGCGCGGGTTCGGGCTGGCCGATGGGGTGGCCATCAACGGTGATCCGGTCACTGGCGGTGACGTTGAGCGCGGGGCTGTCGATGATTTTGCCGTTGACGCTAACCTGGCCAAGCTCGATCATCCGCTCGGCTTCCCGCCGAGAGGCGACGCCGGCGCGGGACAGGACCTTGGCGATGCGGTCGCCTGCGGGGGGGGTATCGGTGCCCTCGGGTGGGGTCTGGTTTGGCGGAATCTGGTTTGGCTTGGGCATTGGGTCGGCCTTTTCTGGCGGCGTCATCGCGACGTGGCAAAGCGCCGGGGGGTTTGCCCCCCCGGACCCCCAAAGGTACTTCGCCCAAGGTGAAGGGGCAAGGGGGATTGGAAAGATAAGCGGTATTGGAGGGTTGAAACCCTTGGCGGGGCGGGGCAAGGCTGATGGTGAAAGGGGGAGGGGCGATGGTTGGATTCACGTCATATATGGCTATTGCGCTGGAGGAGGCGAGGGCGGCAGCCCTGCGTGGAGAGGTGCCTGTAGGTGCGGTTCTGGTGGGGCCGGATGGTGTTGTCGCACGGGCCGGAAACCGGGTCCGGGCGATGTGTGACCCGACGGCCCATGCCGAAATTCTGGTGATCCGCGAAGCCTGTCGGGCTTTGGGCACGGAGCGGCTGGGCGGGCATGACCTGTATGTGACTTTGGAGCCCTGTGCGATGTGCGCTGCGGCCATCGCCGGGGCACGGATCGCGCGGCTGTATTATGGGGCGTCAGACCCGAAATCAGGCGGTGTCGAGGTTGGGGCAAAGGTGTTTTCGCATCCGCAATGCCATCATGTTCCAGAAGTTTATGACGGGATTGCCGCAGCGCCAGCCGCGGCCTTGTTGAAAGATTTTTTCGCGGGAAAGCGATCGTGAGGGTTGGTTTTGCCATTTTTCACGGCAAAGAGGTGTGATCGCGGCTGTGAGGCGCCTCAACGCCTTCAGGCGGGACAGCCGAAATCTATTGGGGGTTTGGGATGTGAGGGGACGCGGTGGATGCGGCAATTGCCCCGGCGTGTTGCCTGGCCCTTGTGCCACGCAGCACATTCGTACATCGCGCCTGTAGAGGTGGCTGGTTCTGGGGGCATAACCTGCTATAGCGGGCGCAAAGCAGGCAGGGAGAGCATGCGATGGACGGGCAGATGAAACAGGATGAGGCCGAGCCGGTACTGGCGCGCCTGGATGTGTCGCAACCGCGCCGGATCGTCGGGGCTGGCGTGCAGATCGGGCTGGGCTTGGTGCTGATCAGCCTTGCAGCCAGCCTTCCACGCGAACAGATGGCTTTGCGTCTGGTGTTGCTGGTCTTGTCGGGGGCGGGAATTTATGGCGCGATTGTGATGTGGCGGGCAACATCCGGGGGATTGGTGTTGACGGCCAGCGGGCTGCGCGAAGACGGTGGCCGGTTGCTGGCTGAGATGGCAAATATGCGTGAGGTGTCACGCGGGCCATTTGCGTTGAAACCATCGCACGGGTTCTCGCTTGTCTTGCATGAAAGCATGCGGTTTGCTTGGGTGCCGGGCCTGTGGTGGCGCTTTGGCAGGCGGGTTGGGGTTGGCGGAGTGACGCCCTCGCAACCTGCCCGCTACATGGCGGAAATGATTACGGCAAATATTACGGCAAAGAATCCGGGGCAGGTGGGCTAAAGGCGCTTTGCCTGCTGCCCTGCACGCCCTGCCAGCGCGGTTTTTGCGTTTGTCGCCGCGCCGCGCCAAAAAAAACAAACGCCCACCAAGCAAGCGGGCGTTTGTTATTTTTCCGGCCGTCGAGCAGATCAGCAGGAAAAACTGGTGTGGCAGAGTTTGGGCAAAAAGCGTGGGCGGGTGACGATGAACTGTTCCAGCACCGCTGGCGTCAGCCCAAAGGCAACCGGAGGCGTATAGGGTATCCGGGTTTCAACAAGAACCGCACTATCGCCATCAGACATCGTTGGCAAGCGATCAGACAGGCTTGCCAGATTGCTATTGTTCAACGGTGCCATTGCATTGTTGGGAGAGCGTGAGAAAATCACCTCATAGCGATCACGCGGCCCGCTCCAGCGGTAGGAGGTTACCCGGATGTCGCCGGCCTGATCGCCGGCGAGCATCGTGTTCATGGCCGTGCGCATCCCGCCAAGATAGGCGTCATTGACGCTGGTCTGGCTGCGAGAAATCAGGTCTGAAATCGTGTAAGAGGCCTTTTGCACCGTGTTGATGGAGCGATAGACATCCCAATAGGCAAACAGCCCGGCATAGGCCCAGATAAGCGCGGGCAAAACCATGACTGCCTCGACAACCAGGCTGCCTTTTTCATCGCGGGCAAAGCGGCGCAACACATATGACAGGAAAGACATAGGATAACTCCTCATGGTTCATTCACAAAGGCAGAGGTGGCGATAAGCCCATAGCCCCCCTGTGCATCCTTGGGCAGCTTCAACCCGAGGCCCGTGGTTGGGAAGATGGCATCCTGGATCACGCAAACGCGAACCATCATGATCTGATGCGCCGCGCCGACGTTAAATGTGGTTGAGGGTTGAATTGACGTGCCGCGATCAACGCAAGCCAGTTCTTGTGACGGAAAGGCCCATGTGGTTGTGCTGACGGGTTGCAGGTCGATGGTGATGTTGCTCTCGCAATCGCTCATCACGATGGTACGCGAGCAAATCTCGTGCTTCAGGGCCTGCACTGTTGCGTTCGGGTATTGGCCCAGCCGCAAGTTGCGCATCACGATATCGACAGATTGCTCCAGCAAGATAAAGCGCGTCATGAGCATTCCCGATTCGATGGATGCCATGAAAATCGCCATGATGACCGGAACACAGATCACAAAATCGAGCGATGCTGTGCCTTTCTCGGATTTGGCAAGGCGGTCAAGCTGGTTTCTGAAACGACCCAGCAGCGAAGGCTTGGGCAAAGGGCAAGGTTTTGCCAGTAACGACGGCATGGCCCGCGCTTGGGCCGCACCTGCCGATTGTGCGATATGATCAATCATTGGGTCAACCTCAACTGACTAATATTATTGGCAATGGCGCGGAAGGCGGTGGCGATTTCCAGGCCGCTGGCATCAAAGTAATGGGCGTCCGAGGTTGCGCAGTTGCGAACCTGGGTCCGCCCGCCATCCGGTGCCTCAAATCCGATCCCATAGACCACGATATTGTTGGCTTTGGCGGCGGCGCAGGCCTGCTGCAAGCGTGTGTCTTTGTTCGAATAGACCCATTCCATGAAGTTGCTGCGCCAGCCGTTGTAATCTTGATTCAGCGCCAACCCGTAGAAATGATAGGCAACATATGTCACCGAATAGTTTTTCCACACCTCTGGCCAGGTCAGTTGGTTGTAGCTGGAGTCATTGCCGCCGCCGTCCCGATCTGAGTTCCAGCTGTTGGTGCGGGGCCACCACCAATCGTTTCGGGTATAGGATCTGTCGAAATACACCGAAATGCGATTGTTGCTCTTGTTCTGGTAAATGTTCGAATTACCGCTGTTATAGGGGTCTTTGATTTTATATTCGGTGGTATTTTCACCGTCGGTCATCACAACCAGCACCTTCAGCACCTCTTCCGCAGTTTCATCCAGCGGGCGGTTGGCGAATTTGGGCAATACCTTATCGGCGGCGACAAGGTGCTGAACCACGGGGTTGGCGTTTTTGTTCAGCAGATAGGCACCCCATTTGACCCCGACGTCGATAGAGGTGTTGCCGCCAACTACCAGTTTGTTGATCGCCGCGTGCAGCTTGCTTTCACTGTCGCTAAGCTGTGTCACAACGTTGCCGCTTTGCGGGGGGCAGTTGTACAGCATGTTGTTTGACCCATAGGTGTAGTTGTAAGGGTCGAAATGCGCGTTTTGTTTGAAGCTGGCACTTCGTGACAGATCAAACGAGGTGAAGACCGAGTCCGGCAGCTCCATGCAGGCCGAATCGGATTGGGTGTCGGTTACATTGAAGGCGTCCATCATCGGTTTGCCGATGTTGACCTGCGCATTATAGGGAATGATCGAGATGGAAACCCGGCCCGGCTCTGACGTGGCAAGAACCGCTGTTACAAATTCGCGGGCGGCGGGCCGCAAGTTGTTGATCCGAGATCCCCCCATGGAGCCTGAGATATCAAGCACAAGCGATACTTCGACGTTTGAGATGCGCTGTTCTGCACCCGACCCGGCTGCCGCAGTGATGTCATCAATGCCAATCATCTGGATGAAGAAAGGGGCAATGGTGGAACTGGCCCCCGCTGTCACCTCGCGGAAGTTAAGCCCGCTGTCGACGTTGACCCAGTCAAGCTGGTCAGCAAGGCCGGCCTTGGCGAAATAGTCGTTCACAACGCTTTCCGGGTCCAGCCGTTGGGTCAAGGCGGCAGCAGCCAGAACCGAACGATCCAGCGTTTGCTGCATCTGGGTGCGGCGCTGTTCATAGCGCATAAGATCCACGGCAAGACCGCCCATCATCGCCATCAACAAGAACAAAATAAGGCCAAAGACGAGCATTGAGCCGTCTTCGCTTTTTGCAAACTGGTTCGGGGCCAGGGCGCGCAGTCTGAACCGGTTGTTTGCACAGCGGATATGGCCCTGCGGCTGGGCGTTAGCCTTTGACTGGATTTCCATTTTTGTTTCCTATCTACGCGTGCCCGGACTGCTGTTGGACAACGGCCTTATCCAAAAAGCTTGAGGTCTGGATACAACACACCTTTTCCCATCACCCAATAGGCCTGCAACATGGGGCAAAAATGTGGCTTTTCTTGTAGGGAATTCTGAAAATTTGACAGCATTGGAAACGCCGATGGCATCGGTCCGGGTATTGTTCGCGTTTCAGGGATAAAGGGGCAAGAATTGCGGCTGAAATGCCCGTAAAAGCGCTGGAAAGGTTAATGAAATCGGGCAAAAACGGGGCCTGCGAATCGGCTGAATTTGCGGTTTTTCCCGTTTTCAGGCAGGTTTGTTGCGTTAGGAATTGGCGAAAGGCAAAGATTGCGCCAGATGTCCTTTTCTGATCGGGCTGGTTTTTTCTTTAATGAAATTTTGGATGGTCTGGTTTAGCATCGGGGGGCAAACCCCCATCGAAATGGCGGGTACAGGGAGGATTATATGCAAATTACTGGCGAGCCAAGCTTTCGCGACTCTGTTGATCTGATGTTTGATCGGGCGACCGCGCTCATGGATCTGAGCCCCGGATTGGTTAAAAAGATCAAGGTTTGCAATTCAACCTATACCGTGCGCTTTGGTGTGCGTTTGCGCGGCAAGATTGAGACGTTTACCGGCTATCGCTCGGTTCATTCGGAGCATATGGAGCCGGTAAAGGGGGGCATACGCTACGCATTGTCGGTGAACCAGAACGAGGTTGAGGCGCTGGCAGCGCTGATGACTTATAAATGCGCCTTGGTCGAAACGCCCTTTGGTGGCGCCAAAGGGGGCCTGTGCATCGACCCGCGTGCCTGGGAGGAGAGTGAACTGGAACAGGTAACGCGCCGCTTTGCCTATGAGTTGATCAAGCGTGACCTGATCAATCCGGCGCAAAACGTGCCGGCACCAGACATGGGGACCGGCGCGCGCGAGATGGCCTGGATAGCCGATCAATACGCCCGGATGAACACGTCCGATATCAATGCCAAGGCCTGCGTGACCGGCAAGCCGCCAAATGCGGGCGGAATTCAGGGCCGGGTAGAGGCGACGGGGCGCGGCGTACAATACGCCATCCAAGAACTGTTTCGCCACCCCGAAGATATCGCGCTTGCCAATCTGTCGGGCCAGATTGAAGGCAAGCGCATCATTGTACAGGGCTTGGGGAACGTGGGCTATCACGCCGCGAAATTCCTGTCCGAGGACGATGGTGCCTTGATCACGGCGGTAATCGAGCATGATGGGGCGATCATCAGCGATAAAGGGATCGCGATTGAGGAATTGCATCAGTGGATCGTGAAAACCGGGTCGGTCAAGGGATTCAGCGGTGGTGACTATGTGGCGGATGGTGCGGCTGTTTTGGAAAAGGACTGTGATATCCTGATCCCGGCAGCAATGGAGGGGGTCATAAACCTGAACAATGCCGCGCGGATCAGCACCAAGCTGCTGGTAGAGGCGGCGAATGGCCCGGTGACATACGGCGCGGATGAGATTTTGCGCGAAAAGGGCGTGCTGATTATCCCCGATATGTTCGCCAACGCGGGCGGGGTGACGGTGTCATATTTCGAATGGGTAAAGAACCTGAGCCATATTCGGTTTGGCCGGATGGAGCGCCGGGCCGAGGAAGCGCGGCATATCTTGTTGGTCAATGAGCTGGAGAAACTGTCGGCGGACAAGGGATTGGGCTGGACCATGTCACCAAATTTCAAAAGCAAGTATTTGCGCGGCGCGGGAGAGTTGGAACTGGTGCGTTCGGGTCTGGATGACACCATGCGCACGGCCTATCAAGCCATGCGAGAGGTTTGGCATGGCCGCGGCGATGTAGCGGATTTGCGGGTTGCGGCCTATATCGTTTCGATCAGTCGTGTTGCCGCAAGCTATCAATCCAAGGGATTGTGAAAGCTATCACCTGCCCTTAGCACGCTTTTTCAAGGCTTGCCTGTCGTGGCCATCCCCCACTCTGTTTCAGGGCGGGGGATGGCAAATTTAAGCGGCTGTGAAGGTCATGGCCAACCCATTCAGACAGTGGCGTTTGCCCGTGGGTTTGGGCCCATCATTAAAGATGTGCCCCAAATGCCCGCCACAGCGGCGGCAATGCACCTCGGTACGCTTGGTGAAAAACGTGTTGTCCTCTTTGGTGCCGACCGCGTTTTCAAGCGAGGCATAAAAGCTGGGCCAGCCGGTGCCGCTATCAAACTTGGTTTCCGAGCTGTAAACCGGCAGGTCACAGCCCGCGCAATGATAGGTGCCTTTGCGTGCTTCCTTCAAAAGCGACGATGTTTCCCCCATGAGACTGTTCGAAAACGCCTTTTCCGTCACCTCCTCACGCAAGATCGCATATTGCGCCGGGGACAGCAGTTTTTTCCATTCTGCCGAACTGTGGGTGACCTCAAAGCCGGTGGCCCAGGTGGGAAAGGCGCCAAGGCCTGTTGCGGCGAGTGTGGTGGTCATGAATATGCGGCGTGACAGCATGATTTTCTCCTCTTTGCTGATGAATATACGGCATTGCGGCGAAGAAGTTTCATCACAACTTTTGCACGCTAGCGTGAATGCCTTGCGCATCAACGGCGGGGGCGACGGCGGGGCCAGTGGCACAAGCGACAAGAAACTGTCGCAGATGCGCTTGTCTTTGCGACAAAAGCCGGGTCTTGTTTAACGCGATACCAAGGGGTGCGATGGATGCGTTATTCTGGGCTTAAGGTGATTTCCCAAGGGCTTTTGGGCAATAAAGGGTGGAAACCCGTGTGGCGCAACCCTGCGCCGAAACCCGGCTATGATGCGATTATCATTGGCGGTGGCGGGCATGGGCTGTCTACGGCCTATTATCTGGCCAAGAATCACGGGCTGACGAATATTGCCGTTCTGGAAAAAGGCTACATCGGGTCGGGGAATATCGGCCGCAATACGACGATTATCCGGGCCAACTATTTTCTGCCGGGAAATTCAGAGTTTTACAGCCAGTCCTTGAAGCTGTGGGAAGGGCTGGAGGCCGATCTGAATTACAATGTGATGCACTCGCAGCGTGGCTTGATCAATCTGTTTCACAGTGACGGCCAGCGTGATGCCTTTGTGCGGCGCGGCAATTCCATGGTGAACCAAGGCGATGATGCAGTCTTGTTGGACCGCGAAGGGGTGCGCGCCCTTCTGCCCTATCTGGATTTTGAGCAGACGCGGTTTCCGATTTACGGCGGCTTACTGCATCCGCGGGGCGGCACGGCGCGGCATGACGCAGTGGCCTGGGGCTATGCGCGCGGGGCCGATTTGCGCGGGGTCGATCTGATCCAGAATTGCGAAGTCACCGGGATTGATATTGAAGGTGGCCGCGTTGTGGGCGTGCAGACCACGCGCGGGGCTATTAAAGCGCGCAAGGTGGGCATGGTCGTTGCCGGCCGCTCGGGGCAGGTGGCCGCGATGGCGGGGATGCGACTGCCGATTGAAAGCCATGTGTTGCAGGCGTTCGTGACCGAAGGGTTGAAGCCGGTGATCGACCATGTCGTCAGCTTTGGCATGGGGCATTTTTATATCAGCCAGTCGGATAAGGGCGGCTTGGTCTTTGGCGGCGATCTGGATTTTTACGCGTCCTATGCCAGCCGGGGCAACCTGCCCATGGCCGAACATGTGATGGAGGCGGGGATGACCCTGATGCCGATGATCGGCCGCGCAAAAGTGCTGCGGTCCTGGGGCGGGATCATGGATATGACGCCAGACGGCAGCCCGATTATCGACAAGACCCCGGTCGAGGGGCTGTTTGTCGATGCCGGTTGGAACTATGGCGGGTTCAAGGCGGTGCCTGCATCAGGTTGGTGTATGGCGCATTTGATGGCCACGGGGGAAAGCTATGAAACCGCGCGCCGCTTCCGTTTGGATCGTTTCAAAACCGGGCATCTTTTGGATGAAGAAGGCACCGGATCACAGCATAATCTGCACTGAGGGAACATCATGCGCATCACCTGCCCGCTTTGTGGCACCCGCGACCGCAGAGAGTTTTATTATTATGGATCAGATGATTATCTGACGCAGCCAATAGGCGAAGACTGGGATTCCATCGACGAACATTTGCACTTGCGCAATAACCCGGCTGGGGTAACGCGCGACCTTTGGTACCATGAGACAGGCTGCGCCTCTTGGCTGGCGGTCACGCGCGATACGGTGACACATGCGATCTTCAAGGTGGAGCTGGTGGCAGATGTCGGACCCGCTATTCGTGCGATGATGAAACCGCAAGGGGGCGCGGCATGAGGATTGCGGGCAAGGGCCTGATTGACCGTGCGGCCCCGGTTCGATTTCGGTTCGATGGCGTGGAGTATGCTGGGTTTCAGGGGGACACGCTGGCATCTGCCTTGCTGGCAAATGGTATCAGAATGTTTGGGCGCAGTTTCAAATACCATCGCCCGCGCGGGGTTTTGACCGCCGGGTCAGAGGAGCCGAACGCGCTGGTGGAAGTGATCGAGGCGCGTCAGCAGACGCCAAATGTGCGCGCGACGGTGCAGGAGATTTATGACGGGTTGGAGGCGAAAAGCCAGAACCGTTGGCCAAGCCTGAAATATGATCTGCTGGCGGTCAATGATCTGGCCGCGCCGTTCTTGACAGCAGGGTTTTACTACAAGACTTTCATGTGGCCGCGCAAATTCTGGGAACGGATTTATGAGCCGGTGATCCGCCGTGCGGCGGGGCTGGGCAGCCTGTCGGGCCGCCATGACGAGGCGGATTACGAGAAAGCCTTTGCCTTTTGTGATCTGTTGGTGATTGGCGCGGGGCCTGCCGGTTTGGTGGCGGCATTGCAGGCGGCGCGTGCCGGTGCCGATGTGATCCTGGCCGATGAAAACCCGGTGATGGGCGGGCGCTTGCTGGCTGATAGCGGCGAGATCGGCGGCAAGCCCGCGACCGCGTGGGTGCGCGATGCCCTGGCGGAACTGGGGTCTTTGCCGAATGTGCGGTTGATGACGCGAACCACCATAACCGGCGCCTATGATGGTGGCACCTTTGGCGCGTTGGAGCGGGTAGGGCTGCATCTGGCCGCGCGCCCCGACCTGCCGCGCGAATGTTTTTGGCGGATTGTCGCGCGGCAGTCGGTTTTGGCGGCGGGCGCACAGGAACGGATGATCGCCTTTGCCGATAACGATCGGCCCGGCATCATGACGGCCTCGGCCATGCGCAGCTATCTGAATCTTTACGGTGTCGCCCCCGGCAAGCGGGTGACGATTTTTGCCAATAATGATCACGCGCGCCAAACGGCGCGCGAGTTGATGGCAGCCGGTGTAGACGTGGCGGCGATTATTGACGCCCGCCCTGATGCCTCGGTCAGCGAGGATTGTCGGGTTTATGTCGGGGCACAGGTGATCGGCACCAGGGGGCGGCATGGGTTGACGGGGATTACGCTGCGCCATGCCGACGGCGTGGTGCAGATAGAGACGGATTGTCTGGGCGTCTCGGGCGGGTGGAACCCGTTGGTGCATTTGACCTGCCATATGAACGGACGGCCGGTGTGGGATGCTGATTTGGCGGCGTTTGTGCCAAAAGCAGGGGCTGTGCCGGGGATGCATGTCGCGGGGGCTGCGGCTGGTGTTTTTTCAACGGCAGCCTGTTTTGCTTCGGGTGTGGCGGCGGCCGTTCAGGCGCTGGGCGTTTTGGGCCACAAGGCCTTGCCGATGGCGCTGCCAGAGGCAGAGGATGCAGGCTATGACATCCTGCCGCTATGGGAAGTGAAGGGGAAAGGGCGCGCCTGGCTTGATTTCGCCAATGATGTGACAACCAAGGATGTGCGGCTGGCAGCACAGGAAAACTTTGCCAGTGTTGAGCATATGAAGCGCTATACCACGCAGGGAATGGCGCCGGATCAGGGCAAAAACTCCAACATGGGGGCGTTGGCGGTGCTGGCTGATGCAACGGGGCGCGGGATTGCGCAGACGGGGGTTACGACCTTCCGTCCGCCGTTCAGCCCGGTGTCGATTGCGGCGATGGGGGCGGGCGGGCGGGCGCATGGGTTTGCGCCGCAACGGTTCATGACTTCGCATGTTGCCTCGCTGGAACGTGGCGCGCCGATGATCGAGGCCGGGATGTGGTATCGCCCCAGCTATTTCCCGCGTGTCGGTGAAACAACCTGGCGAGAGGCTTGCGACCGAGAGGTTACGATGGTGCGCAGCCTGGTCGGGGTGTGCGATGTATCGACCCTTGGCAAGATTGACATTCAGGGCGCGGATGCGGCACGATTTTTGGACCTTGTTTATACGAATGTGTTTTCAACGCTGCCGATCGGGCGGGTGCGCTATGGTTTGATGCTGCGCGCCGATGGGCATGTGTTGGATGACGGCACTACGGCGCGGCTGGGCGAAAACCACTATCTGATGACCACGACCACGGCGGCAGCGGGCCTTGTGATGCGGCATCTGGAGTTTGTGGCGCAGGCCTATTGTGCCGATTTGGATGTGCGTTTTGTCTCGGTTACTGAAAACTGGGCGCAGTTTGCGGTCGCAGGGCCGCAGGCAAAGGCACTGTTGCAGACGCTGGTGAAGGTGGATTTGCCGTTTATGGGCTGTGCGGCAGTCAGTTTGGGGTCGGTGGCCGCGCGGCTGTTTCGCATCTCGTTTTCAGGTGAGCAGGGCTATGAAATCGCGGTGCCTGCACGCTATGGCGAAGCGGTGTTTCGGGATTTGCTGGCACGGGCTGAAACCTTGGGCGGTGGCGCCTATGGGATGGAGGCCTTGAATGTGTTGCGGCTTGAGAAAGGCTTTATCACCCATTCGGAAATTCACGGGCGCACCACCGCCTTTGATATCGGTATGGCCAAGATGATCTCGGCCAAGAAAGACTGTATCGGCAAGGGGGCTGCTGCCCGGCCCGGCCTGATTGGGCCGCAGCGGGATCAGTTGGTGGGCCTGCGTCCGGCGACGGATGCACCTATTTCGGCGGGGGCGCATTTGTTCAACCCTGGCGAAGCGGTGACCGGCGCGCGGGATCAGGGCTATGTGACCAGCGTGGGCTATTCACCGACATTGGGGGGCTATCTTGGCCTGGCGTTCTTGTCGAACGGGCGGGCGCGGCATGGTGAAATGGTGCGGTTGGTCGATCATTTGCGCGGCATAGACGTGTTGTGCGAGGTCTGTGATCCGGTATTTCATGACAAAGAGGGGGCAAAACTGCGTGGCTGAATGGATCGCAAAGACCCCGCTGTCGGGGCAAGAGCCTGTTGTCTTGGCTGGGGTAGCGCTGGCCGAGGTGGATTTGGGGCAGATAACATCGCTGGCCCCTTACGCCGGGCAGGAAAATGCACTGGCGGCGGTGCTGAAGCCTTTGGGCCTGTGCTTCCCTGCGCCGAATGGGGTATCAGCCGCGGGTGCCGTGCGGCTGGTTTGGACCGGGCGCGGACAGGCATTTTTGATCGGCGCAGCCCCCGGTGCCTGGGGCGATTTTGCGGCGCTGACCGATCAAAGCGATGGGTGGGCGTCGCTGTCTGTGACGGGAGTGGGGGCGGCGGATGTGCTGGCGCGGCTGGTGCCGCTTGATCTGCGCGCGATGCCTGTGGACACGGTGGCGCGGTCGTCCCTTGGGCATATGCCCATGATTTTATTGCGTGTTGCAGATGGATTTACGGTGATGGTCTTTCGCTCTATGGCGCGGACCGCCTGGCATGAAATTGCGACGGTGATGAAAATGCAGGCCGCGAGAAAGGCGCTTTTATGCTGACCAACCTTGATATTGAAGAGCTGACTGCATTTCGCCGTCTGCTGCACCGTTTTCCCGAACTGTCGGGGCAAGAGGTACAAACCGCCGCGCGTGTCATTCAAGTGCTTGGCCCATCAGCCCCCGATCAGGTGCTTGCCGGTCTTGGCGGGCATGGCGTGGCGGCGGTGTTTGACAGTGGACAGCCCGGCCCTTCGGTTTTGTTCCGCTGCGAGCTGGACGCACTGCCGATCCATGAGATTTCGGATCTGCCCTACCGCTCGCAGGTTGACGGCAAGGCGCATCTGTGCGGCCATGATGGGCATACGACCATTCTGTTGGGCCTTGCGCGGTTGCTTGCCCGCAAGCGCCCTGCGATGGGCCGGGTTGTGCTGATGTTCCAGCCAGCCGAAGAGGATGGGTCGGGGGCCGCCGCTGTGATTGCCGATGCGCAGTTTGACGGTTTGCACCCCGATTGGGCGTTTTCGTTGCACAATATGCCGGGCTGCAAACTGGGCGAGTGCTGGCTGGCCGAAGGGCCGGTAAATTGCGCCTCGGTTGGAATGAAAGTTGTGCTGGAGGGCAAGACCAGCCATGCCGCCCAGCCGGAATTCGGGGTCTCGCCCGCCTTGGCGCTGGCGCAACTGATCCCGGCACTGGCTGCATTGGGCCAGGGCGGCCCGCTTGGCCCAGATTACCGTCTGGCCACGGTCACACATGCTGTGTTGGGCGAGCCAAACTTTGGTGTGTCGCCGGCGCATGCTGAGGTTTGGGTAACGCTGCGCACGATGCTGGATGCGCCGATGGCTGCCCTGCGCGCCGATGCCGAAGCATTGGCAAGGGCCAAGGCCGCAGCACATGGGTTGCGCCCGGCGATCAGCTATCACGATGATTTCGCGGCCTGCGCCAATGACCCGCATGCGATGCAGCATATCGCGACCGTCTTGGATCAGATGGGAATTGCGCATTACCAGGGCGCGTTGCCGGAACGCGCGTCCGAAGATTTTGGTCGGTTCAGCACGCTGCCCGGCACAAAGGGCGCGATGGTTTTTCTGGGGGCGGGTGTCGACCATCCGGCGCTGCACAACCCCGACTATGATTTCCCCGATGACCTGATTGCGATAGGCACCAAGATATTTCATCGTATTGCCCGCAATATTCTGGGCTAATCCGTTTTGTATTTGCCCTGATACAGCAGGTGAAATGCAAAACGCTATAGGCCCGCGATGAACGTCTGCGCGCCGCAAACAGAGTCAAGAAAGCCCGCTGCGCTATAGGAGAGCGGGCCGCAGCCGGGCGGGGTTGCCTGCCCGCATGTCCGATAGGAAACCGTCTGACGCGTTTTCTTCTTCGCATGCCCAAGTGTAGCGCGCCAAAAATAAGAGGCCAATACGACATTAAAAGGGGGCCAGAGGGATTTCTTGAGCTATGTCGCCAGTGCATAGCTCCTTGGGTGGGAGGTTTGGTTTATGCTATCCCTGATCCGTGTGAGCCCACCACATAACACGCCCGATTATGTGCATGTCATCCAGGGCTTTTTGCGATTTGAATTCTATTGGAAACTCGGGGTTGTCGGAGATTACGGCGTAGAAATCGGTTTCGACCCTCTCGATCCGTTTCACGCGGGCTGATCCGTCTTCGACAAAGGCATAAACATGGGGTTTGCTGGTTTTTCTGGCGCGGCCGCGTGAGTGTATTTCGATCTTTGAGGTATCAATCAGCACCATATCACCTGACCAGATGGTTGGGAGCATGCTTTCCCCTTCAACCCGCGCCATGACAGCAGAAGACGGCGCTACCCCCACTTTGCGCAGCCAATCCCTGCGGAACGCGAGATATCCAGCGATTTCCTCTTCACCATTGGTCGCACCGCCACCGGCCGCCAAATCTGCATTGTAGAGCGGGATGTTAGCAAGTTCAGATAGGTCGGCATCGGGCGGTTGGATTGCATCAACCATTTCGCGCCTAGGCCCAATGTATAGTTCAATATCAAGCAGGTTGAATAGGGCTTCAAGCCGGTCGATGCCTGGTAGTCTTCCCGCCTTGATATCTCTTACCAGGCCATCATTTCCTATCGCTGCAATAGACGCTTGACGCCCAGAAA
>NZ_JAUCDA010000011.1:0-2920 GCF_034675685.1 Pseudorhodobacter sp.
GCATGAAAACCACAAGCGATATTGGCCGAGGTGATGACGGGCAAAAAGCCCTGCATCATCGCCCATCTTCCACGGGCCAAAACTTTCGCCCATGTCAGCGTTCAAATCGACCGTCAAAGTCATATATCCTCCGATCCGGTGACCATACCGGAGATAAGCTGATAGCCAAGCAGATCTGCGATGCTGGCCGGGTCGCGCAACCGGGGTTTGCATTTGCCCGGTAACCCCGCACGGGCCTGCAGATCCTTGCGCTGGATATCAAGCGCATCCGCCAGCGTAACAAAGGCAAAGCGCAGGGTAGCCCCGGCGGGGGTTTGCGCCACAAGCGGCAGATCGGCGGGAATAACCGTGCCGATACGGGGATAGCCGCCTGTGGTTTGCGCCTCGGGCAGCAAAACATAGGGCGCACCATCGCTAGGGATCTGGATGTCACCGGGGGTGATGATTTCCGACAGGATGGATTGGCCCGTGGCCAGCCCGAAACCGCCGCCGTCAGCGACAAGCCGCACGCCTTGACGATTGGCGCGGGCGTCACGGTGAAACCGGGTTGCGCTGAAACGCTCCAACGTCTCGGCGGTGAACAGGCTGGTTTGCAGCGAGGCGAGCATACGCGCTGTGCCACCACGCAGCCTGTCGGCAACGGCAAGGCACATCCCGACAGGCCCGCCCGCATCCGCACCGATCGGCAAGGTTTGGCCGCGTTCCAGCACCGCACCGATACCCGCGGCCAAATGGGTCGCGCGCGCCCCAAGGATTGGCGGAATGTCTATGCCCCCGCCGATGGAAAGATAGCCATAAACCCCGATCTCGGCCCCGCCGATCACCAGTTTTGCCCCCGCTGGCAGGGCATGGCTGGCATTCCACGCCACGCGATTGCCGTCAATCGTGGCCCGCATCACAGCCCCGGTCAGGGCGATACGCAGGGGGGCATCCGCGCTGAAGCTGCCACCGAACCCAGCCATTTCCAACGCCGCCAGATTGCCCGGCTGCCGCAGCAGCGCCGCGCCTTCGGCAAGGGCCATATCATCCGCCGCACCGCCGCGCGACAGCCCCGAGGCGATATGGCCCGGCCTGCCGCGATCCTGAACCGTCACACCGGGGCCGATGCTGTGGATATGCAGCATGCTCATCGTATAGGCTCCGTGCTGGCGCCGCCGCCCAAAGGATCTGTTTTTCGAATATTGTCGTATTCTTCGGGGGTTATAGCGTAAAACGCTACCTCATCCCCGGCCCGCAGGGGAAACGGGTCAGCCGCCTCGGGGCGAAAGCAGCGAAAGGCGGTTTGCCCGACATGGCGCCAGCCGGTAGGCGAGGCATTGGCAAACAGCACAAACTGCCGCACCGCCACCACCAGCGCCCCGGCAGGCACCTGCGGGGTAAGCGCGCTTTGCCTTGGGATGTTCCAGCCCTCGGGCAATTCCCCCAAATAGGGTTGACCGGGGGCAAAACCCAGCGTCAGCACACGGGGCCGCGCATTGGTCAGCACGGCAAGGGCCTCGGCCTCACTCTGGCCAGCAAGCGCTGCCGCCTCGGCCAGTTGTGGCGCCAGATCACCGCCAAACACCGTCGGAATGCGCCAGAAACGGCGGCCCTGCGGCGCGGCGGCCGTATACCAATCCTGCCCCGCCAAAAGGCCATGCAGGCGCGCTTGCAGCACCGCATGCGGCAAATGCAGCGGATCAAACCGCAGATAGGTCGCACATAGCGAAGAAGATGTCTCCTCTACCCCCCGGCCAGCTTTCGGCATCGACCGCAGCGCGAAAGGCAAGGGCCGCACGGTTGGCCGGGTCCGTCAGCCTATCCGCAAATCGCACCAAAAGCCCGGTCAAACCGACCGTGACAATGTGCGGAAAGAGATCAGGGTTCTGCATCACGCGATGGTGCCGCTTTGGGGTTCGCACCGCAAGGCCCGAAATCAAGGGTTAAAGCGCGTCACCTTTAACCTGACTCACCTATCGCTGCCTGAAGTCAAACATTTCAACGTGTTATGTGATAGGGCCTGTTTCAAGCCAAAGGCGAAACGCGATAAGGGGGGCAATGCGCGCGCCACAAGCGCCGGGCTCACATCGACGACAGCATCACAACGCCCAAGGCCACCACACAGGCCGCCAAAATCCGCCCCTTCCACGGCCGCTCGCCAAAGGCCACAACCCCGATCAGCGCCGCAAAGATCACGCTGGATTCGCGCAGCGCCGACACCGCCCCCAAGGGCGCGATGGTTTTGACATACAGCACCAACCCATAGGCCGTCACCGCCGCCACACCGCCCAAAAGCCCGAAAATCAGCGTGCGCGGCGCAAAATACCCACCGTTGCGGCGACGGTGCAGCGCGATGGCCAAAGGCACTGGCGCCTCGCATAAAAACAGCCACCCCATATAGCCCGTCGCCGTGCCGGCCTGCCGAATACCGATCCCATCCGCCACCGAATAGCTGCCGATGCAAACCCCCAACAGCAGCGCCAGCGCAATGGTCGAACGCTGCGCCTGCGCCGCGCCGCGCAGCATCGCCAACAAACAAATCCCGGCGCTGATGGTGGCCAGGCCCAGCCAGCCCAAAGGCGGCATCGTTTCGCCAATCAAAAGCCAGGCCGAAATCGCCACAAAGGCCGGGGCAAGGCCGCGCGAAATCGGGTAGACTTGGCTTAAATCACCGTGGCGATAGGCGCGAAACAGCAGCAGGTAATAGCCGTAATGCACCACGGTCGAGATAAAGATCGACGGCCAGCTTGCCCGGTCCGGGATCGGTGAAAGCGCAATCAGCACCACCCCCGCCAGCGCATGCGCCAGCGACACCGCCCCCAGCACCCCGGCCCGGTCATCCACCGCCTTTAGCATCGCATTCCAACCGGCGTGCAACAGCGCCGAAAACATCACCACCCCAAGGGCAAAAACGGTCATGCGGCGGCCAGGCCGTCAGTCA
>NZ_JAUCDA010000012.1:0-107276 GCF_034675685.1 Pseudorhodobacter sp.
CGCAAGGGGTGTCAAGGGTTTTTTCATTTCAACGTCAAAATTATCCTCAACGATTACATGTGGTTGATCGATCCATCTCAGCTTGAAGTGACCGACAACGGGGCCCTAGGGGCGTCTGCACGCAAGTGGACGCACCTTCGTCCTTTGTGATTGTACGTCGCCGCACAAAGGGCACTGGCCACCAAGGCTGCGCGATGCTGACCAGAATAGGGCCGATAGACGTTCGTCTAAGTCGCGGATAGTGTGGATTACGAATTCCGCGATGAACTTGTAGTAGGCGATACGTACGAGCCCATGAGAGATAATTTTAACTACATTTCGTTTGGGAACTGGGGACCGAGTTCAAGGCGATGGTCGAGACATCACCATGAAACGGGGGCGAATGTTCGAATACACGCCCGCCGACACTGAGAAGCGCCTCGAAGTCCTCGATTCAAGTGCGATAGCCTTCTTGGAGGGACTTCCAACATTCCTTTGTAGTGAAATCGAGCAGGCAGCGGGGTCTGTCTCGATGATGATTAAGTTCGGGAAGATTCGGAGTATTGTTTCTCACTCAAAAAGAGGTCTCCGCGGAATTTGACCCCATAATCGACCTTGGAGAAGAAAGTTTTGAGGATATTGGTACGATTAGATCAGTATTCGGAGTTGACCAGTTCCAACTATACCGTACGCATTGGGCGGTACGAAACGGTAGCGCTGCGGAAATTCTTTCTCGACTGAAAAAAGTAAAGCCCGAGTTTGAGGGGAAGGTTGATCCCCAAATCATCCATGCTGATAGCGTTGCAAGTGTGGAGCCCCCCACCTAGGGATAAAAAGAATCTTAGGGGGTGCCGATAGCGTCGAGAGTTTCTTAAAGCTACTTTACGATCAGGAGGAAAAGTCGGAGCCGAAACTTTCTTTAGGGGGCACAGCAACGCGAAGTATGAGCTGACACCAATCCTGCTGCGCAAATGGGATAACGGCGACTGGAAATTCTTGATAAATGAGGAGCGCATATCGAAAGAGCTCCTCATCGCTCATTATGAAGAGTTCCAGGGAGACCAATACTGTTTCGACCGCTTGGTCAGAATGCAACATTACGGTTTACCAACCAGATTGCTCGACATCTCTGGAAATCCGCTGGTAGCTCTTTACTTCGCATGCTCAGCGAACGATTCAATCGACGGCGAGGTCATAGTCTTTCATGTGAGATCATCTGGAGTAAAATATTACGACTCTGATACTGTAAGCTGTATTTCAAACCTGTCGAGCTTGACCTACCAGCAGAAAAATGAGATCGATCTGAACCTTGAGATTGACAAATTCAACAAGACTGACGTGATCGGTAGGCTCCTGCACTACGTTAAGTCAGAAAAGGGGTTCTTTGAACCGAGAATTATCCCATCAGATCTTGGAAGAATTGTCTGCGTGAAGGCGAAGCGAACCGGTGTTTGTCAAACACGGTGTTTGTCAAACAAGTTGTCCGCCGATTTCAAGCGGCGTCTCTGATTTCGGAGGCGCTGGTATCGCGTTCCGGGTTCAGCCAGACGGGTCCGGCGGGTTGCCAGTTGCGGGTTTTTCCTGACCACCGTTCCGGCTTTTGTGCGCGGGCATTTGCATAGAGCAAGGCCCGGTTTGCGAGGGCATCGCGGTCTTGTCCTGCGTGGCGCATGCTGGGTGTGACGAAGCGGATGGCGCTGTGAAGGTGCTCCCCGTTATACCAGCTGGTGAAGGATTTCACCCAAGCCTGCGCCTCGGCTTTTGTCGCGAAGCCCTTGGTTGGCCAGTCCGGGCGATACTTGCAGGTGCGGAACAGCGCCTCGGAGAAGGGGTTGTCGTTGCTGACGCGCGGGCGACTGTAGGACGCCATGATGCCCAGCTTTTCCAGCGTCACCTTCATCGTAGCGCCTTTCATTGGGCTCCCATTGTCGGCGTGCAGCACCAAGGGCCGCGCGATGCGGGCCTCCGACCAGACCGCCTTTTGCACCAACATCGCCGCAAGATCCGCACCCTCGCGCTCATGGACTTCCCAGCCCACGATCTTGCGGCTGAAGATATCCACGATCAGATAAAGGTAGAAGAACATGCCCGCGACCGGCCCCGGCATCCAAGTGATATCCCAGGTCCAGACCTGACAGGGTGCGCTGGCTTTGTAACTAGTTGGAGGCTTGCGCCGGACGGGCGACTTGGACCGACTACGATGATGCTGTTGCCCATCTGCGCGCAGGATACGGTAGAAGCTGGATTCTGAGGCCAGATAGTGCCCCTGATCGGCTAGTTTCGGCACGATCTGGCTGGGTGGAAGGCTGGAAAATTCCGCAGAATTACAGATGCTTAGAACAGCGGCGCGTTCCTCGTCGCTGAGCTTGTTAGGAGGCTCCGGCCGTTGGACCAAGGGACGTTGATCAGCGTGAACCTGACCGCCTTTGGTCCAGCGGCGCAAGGTCCGTTCGCTGATTTCCACCTCAGCGCAGGCTTTGGCGCGGCGGGCGCCAGCGGTGACGGCCCCTTCGATCAGCAGCGTGGCGGTTTGGCGATGTGGGGTGCTGATCATGCGTCCTCGTCGCCCCCCCCAGATCGCCGCCAGCTTTTTTCTGAGCACCAGAAGCGCCGCAGTTTCGGCCAGGGCGCGGTCCTTGCGGGCCAGCTCGCGCTCCAACTCCTTGATCCGCTTCTTCTCTTCCTTCGTCGCCTGGCTCACCTTGGCCGTGCTGGTACGGTCCCAGTCATTCGCCTGCTCGCACGCCCCGCGCCATACCTTGATTTGCTCGGGAAACAGCCCGCGCTTGCGGCAATACTCCGCCAGATCGGCCTCATTCAGCGCCGCCGTCTCCAGCACCGCCGCAAACTTGTCGCGCGATGCCCAACCGGAAGGGCCGGCATCGGCATCGGGCAAAAGCTGGCCCTTGCCACGCGCCTCAGCACGCCACTTGTGCAGCGTCGCCTCCGAAATCCCCTCCTCCTGCGACAAGCGCCGAATGGCCATGTTGTTCGGAGGCAGCATCCGCTTCAGCACCGCAGTCTTGCGTTCCTGTGAATATCCCACGTCATCGTCCTATCCCGCCCACCTGAAAAATAGAGAAAAGTAGAGCAGCGGACAACTAGCCTGACACAGGGGGAACAAGTTGTCCGCCGATTTCAAGCGGCGTCTCTGATTCCGGAGGCGCTGGTATCGCGTTCCGGGTTCAGCCAGACGGGTCCGGCGGGTTGCCAGTTGCGGGTTTTTCCTGACCACCGTTCCGGCTTTTGTGCGCGGGCATTTGCATAGAGCAAGGCCCGGTTTGCGAGGGCATCGCGGTCTTGTCCTGCGTGGCGCATGCTGGGTGTGACGAAGCGGATGGCGCTGTGAAGGTGCTCCCCGTTATACCAGCTGGTGAAGGATTTCACCCAAGCCTGCGCCTCGGCTTTTGTCGCGAAGCCCTTGGTTGGCCAGTCCGGGCGATACTTGCAGGTGCGGAACAGCGCCTCGGAGAAGGGGTTGTCGTTGCTGACGCGCGGGCGACTGTAGGACGCCATGATGCCCAGCTTTTCCAGCGTCACCTTCATCGTAGCGCCTTTCATTGGGCTCCCATTGTCGGCGTGCAGCACCAAGGGCCGCGCGATGCGGGCCTCCGACCAGACCGCCTTTTGCACCAACATCGCCGCAAGATCCCGCACCCTCGCGCTCATGGACTTCCCAGCCCACGATCTTGCGGCTGAAGATATCCACGATCAGATAAAGGTAGAAGAACATGCCCGCGACCGGCCCCGGCATCCAAGTGATATCCCAGGTCCAGACCTGACAGGGTGCGCTGGCTTTGTAACTAGTTGGAGGCTTGCGCCGGACGGGCGACTTGGACCGACTACGATGATGCTGTTGCCCATCTGCCCCCTGTGTCAGGCTAGTTGTCCGCTGCTCTACTTTTCTCTATTTTTCAGGTGGGCGGGATAGGACGATGACGTGGGATATTCACAGGAACGCAAGACTGCGGTGCTGAAGCGGATGCTGCCTCCGAACAACATGGCCATTCGGCGCTTGTCGCAGGAGGAGGGGATTTCGGAGGCGACGCTGCACAAGTGGCGTGCTGAGGCGCGTGGCAAGGGCCAGCTTTTGCCCGATGCCGATGCCGGCCCTTCCGGTTGGGCATCGCGCGACAAGTTTGCGGCGGTGCTGGAGACGGCGGCGCTGAATGAGGCCGATCTGGCGGAGTATTGCCGCAAGCGCGGGCTGTTTCCCGAGCAAATCAAGGTATGGCGCGGGGCGTGCGAGCAGGCGAATGACTGGGACCGTACCAGCACGGCCAAGGTGAGCCAGGCGACGAAGGAAGAGAAGAAGCGGATCAAGGAGTTGGAGCGCGAGCTGGCCCGCAAGGACCGCGCCCTGGCCGAAACTGCGGCGCTTCTGGTGCTCAGAAAAAAGCTGGCGGCGATCTGGGGGGGCGACGAGGACGCATGATCAGCACCCCACATCGCCAAACCGCCACGCTGCTGATCGAAGGGGCCGTCACCGCTGGCGCCCGCCGCGCCAAAGCCTGCGCTGAGGTGGAAATCAGCGAACGGACCTTGCGCCGCTGGACCAAAGGCGGTCAGGTTCACGCTGATCAACGTCCCTTGGTCCAACGGCCGGAGCCTCCTAACAAGCTCAGCGACGAGGAACGCGCCGCTGTTCTAAGCATCTGTAATTCTGCGGAATTTTCCAGCCTTCCACCCAGCCAGATCGTGCCGAAACTAGCCGATCAGGGGCACTATCTGGCCTCAGAATCCAGCTTCTACCGTATCCTGCGCGCAGATGGGCAACAGCATCATCGTAGTCGGTCCAAGTCGCCCGTCCGGCGCAAGCCTCCAACTAGTTACAAAGCCAGCGCACCCTGTCAGGTCTGGACCTGGGATATCACTTGGATGCCGGGGCCGGTCGCGGGCATGTTCTTCTACCTTTATCTGATCGTGGATATCTTCAGCCGCAAGATCGTGGGCTGGGAAGTCCATGAGCGCGAGGGTGCGGATCTTGCGGCGATGTTGGTGCAAAAGGCGGTCTGGTCGGAGGCCCGCATCGCGCGGCCCTTGGTGCTGCACGCCGACAATGGGAGCCCAATGAAAGGCGCTACGATGAAGGTGACGCTGGAAAAGCTGGGCATCATGGCGTCCTACAGTCGCCCGCGCGTCAGCAACGACAACCCCTTCTCCGAGGCGCTGTTCCGCACCTGCAAGTATCGCCCGGACTGGCCAACCAAGGGCTTCGCGACAAAAGCCGAGGCGCAGGCTTGGGTGAAATCCTTCACCAGCTGGTATAACGGGGAGCACCTTCACAGCGCCATCCGCTTCGTCACACCCAGCATGCGCCACGCAGGACAAGACCGCGATGCCCTCGCAAACCGGGCCTTGCTCTATGCAAATGCCCGCGCACAAAAGCCGGAACGGTGGTCAGGAAAAACCCGCAACTGGCAACCCGCCGGACCCGTCTGGCTGAACCCGGAACGCGATACCAGCGCCTCCGAAATCAGAGACGCCGCTTGAAATCGGCGGACAACTTGTTTGACAAACACCGCAGGCGCCAAGAAAGAAAGCGACTTGACTGAACGGAAAAATTCCTTTCAGTTCATAATTGAAAGGAATCATTCTATGGCTTCAGACTTCCTTACTCGGTTATCGCAGTCCGCCGAACGATTGACCGAAACAGATCAAAAGATGGTCGCCGCCCTTTTGGATCGGCGCGAAGAGCTGGTATTTCTGTCTGGTCCACAACTGGCTGAGCGAATTGAAGTGCATGGGGCGGCGCCCACGCGGCTTGCCCAAAAGCTTGGCTATAAAGGCTTTCCAGAACTGCGCAGCGTCCTGCAAGCGGATATGCTGAACGCACAAGATGCTGCATTGCGGATGCGCCGTTCGGTCAAGTCGGCGGAAGCAGGCAACTATTTGTCTGATCTGATCGCATCTGAGGTCACCGCACTCCAAAATCTGGATGACCTGATCTCGCAAGCTGCGATCGATCAAGTTGCGGATGCAATTTTTGGCGCGCGCAACGTTTTCATTTTCGCGCAGGGGCATGCCCAATCCATCGCATATTTTCTGTCCCGGCGGTTGGATCGCTTTGGCATGACAACGGTTTCGCTGACGGGTCGTGGGCGTGATGTGGCGGAACGTCTGGTCGGTCTGTCCAAGGACGACATTGTCATCGCCTTGGCGTTTCGCAAGCAACCGTCTACCTATGCGCCGATGATGCAGCATGTCCACAGCGTTGGGGCCAAGTCTATTCTGGTATCGGATTTGGCGGGCCTGATCATGACCCCAGAGTCAGACATTACGCTTGCAGCGCCACGCGGGCGCTCGGGCAGCGAGTTTCAGACCCCGACGGTGCCATTTGTTATCATTAGTGCAATTTTGCTGACAATGGCTGCGCGTCATGAGGAGGAAACAATCGGGGCATTGGAGAAACTGTCGAAGCTGTTTGACGGCTTTTAATAATCCTTGGAGGAGGAAAGAATGAAACATATAATGACAAGTGCCCTTTTGGGTGCAGCACTCCTGATGGCAGCACCTGCGCTGGCACAGGATCTTGATGCCATGTCGGCGGATGAGCTTTATGAGATCGCAAAGACGGAAGGCAGCGTTACGGTATTCTCGCTGTCCAGCCGGATCGCAAAAATCGAGGCGACCTTTGAAGAAACATACCCCGGCATTGATCTGATCGGGGTCGACCTCAACTCGACCAAGCAGATCGCGCGTCTGGATGCCGAACAACGCGCCGGCATCTATGCTGTTGATGTGCTTTATTTGTCGGAAGCGCCCATCGTGCTGCGTGACCTGATACCGGAAGGCAAGGTCACGAAATATGTGCCTCCGCGTATCGGCGACAGCGTTCCTGCCGCATTGCAAAAGGATGTGCTGACCCACCGGCTTTCGTCACGGGCATTGATGTACAACGAGGCAGCCTATCCTGATGGCACCCCGATCAAGAACCTGTGGCAACTGACGACGCCGGATTGGCGCGGCAAGGTGCTGATGGAAGACCCGAGTCAGCGTGGTGAAGCCCTGGACCTGCTGACCGAAATCTCGTTGCGCAATGATGAGATGGCGGCCGCCTATGAGGCGCAATTCGGAAAGCCGATTATTGTCGACAGCGACCTGAATGGCGCGGGAGAGCAGTTCATCCGCGCATTGTTTGACAATGATCTGGTCATGGTGAACGACAGCACCCAACTGCGTGCTGCAATTGGTGACATCAAGGCCACCAATCCGTCGGTCGGCTGGACCACCTATTCGGCCGCTAAAGACAACGCCAAAGAAGGTTGGGCGCTTCAGATTTCAAATGATACAGTTCCATCGGCAGGCATCCTGTTTCCAGCAGTGCTTGTGGTCGCCAAGGACGCGCCTCATCCGGCTGCGGCACGGCTTGTGATTGACTACATGATGGGCGACGACACCCCTTCGGGCGGGCCAGGGTTTGAGCCGTTCTTTGTGCAAGGCGACTATGCCGCGCGGCGCACGATCGCCGATCACCCTGATGCCGTCCCGCTGGAGAAAGTGAACCTTTGGACGATGGACCCGACAGCCACAGGCGCTGCCCGCAGCCGGATCCTCGACCTTATCATCATGCTCCAGTAACTGTACCAGTGCGGTGCCCGGACAGGCCGAGCACCGCACGCGCCACCTAGGACTTGTATAATGACAGGACTTGCCATCCGGCCGCGCATGTTCGCCAGGCTGTTTAAATCACGCAACCTCATGCCCTTTGTCATGGTTTGTATCACAGCTATTCTCGTCATCTTTCCGTTGCTGCGCATCATGCAGATATCGCTGACGCCAGAAGGGTTGGAGGCTTGGAAGGCCGTGACGGCCAGTCCCTTGTCCACCAACCTGCTGTGGCGACCGATTGCGAACACGATGCTATTGGGTGCCGGGGTTGCGACTGGATGTTTGTTGCTGGGTGGATTTCTCGCTTGGCTGGTGGTGTTGACGGATGTGCCTGGGCGGCGCTTTCTGGGTGTCCTGTCCACTTTGCCCTTCATGATCCCCAGTTTTGCCGCCGCGCTGGCCTGGGGCACGTTATTTCGCAACGACCGCTTGGGTGGGCAGCCCGGCTATTTCGTCGCCAACGGGATGACCATTCCGGACTGGCTGGCGTGGGGGCTGCTTCCAACCCTCATTGTGCTGGTCGCGCATTACTATTCATTGGCCTATACAATGATCGCCGCCGCATTAAGCTCTGTCAGCGCCGATTTGGTGGAATCTGCTGAAATGGCAGGGGCCAAGCGGTCGCGCATCTTGTTTGGCATTATTCTACCCGTGGTCACGCCCGCCCTTGTATCGGGGGGAATGCTGACCTTTGCGGGTGCTGTGTCCAATTTCGCCGCGCCGGCTTTGCTGGGCGCGCCGGTGCGGATGCAGACCCTTTCGACGCGCGTCTATGGCATGGTGCAGACTGGCAACATTGAGCGCGGCTATGTGCTGGCGCTGCTGCTGATCGTTGCCGCCGCTGCCCTGCTGTTTTTCAGCGACAGATTGGTTTCTGGCCGAAAGGCCTTTGTTACGGTGACCGGAAAAGGCGCGCGCACCAAACGTTTCCCGCTTGGCAAGTGGCGGTGGCCCTTGTTCTTTGTGGCCTTGGGCCTTGGAATGATGACCACGGTTATTCCCGTCATTGTGCTGTTTTCCTCCAGCATGGCGCAGCAATCCTCCGGCCTGTTCACAAACTGGACTTTGCATTTTTGGATCGGTCCGGCAGGGACTGACATTGCGCAGGGCCAGGCAGGCATTTTCCGCAATCCATTACTGATGGATGCAATCTGGACGACAATTCGTCTAGGCCTGACCGTCGCCACAACGACCATGATAATTGGGCTTGTCATTGCCCATACTATCGTGCGGTTCAAAGGCACATTCCTTGGTAACCTTCTCAGCCAGTTGGCGTTCTTGCCGTTGTTCATTCCCAGCATCGCGATGGCCGCCGCCTATATCGCCATGTACGGCACATCGGTTGGCCCCATTCCGGCACTTTACGGCACGTTCACGCTTCTGGTTCTGGCCGCGACGGCAAACCTTATGCCCTATGCGGTCCAATCAGGCCGCGCCGTGCTGAGCCAGATTTCCAATGATATTGAGGAAAGCGCGCGCATGACCGGGGCCAACCCGATCCGGCGGATGACTGAGATCATTCTGCCTTTGGCCATTCGCGGCATCTTTGCCGGCGGGTTGCTGGTGTTCATCAAGATCGTCCGTGACCTGTCGCTTGTCGTGTTGCTGTTCAGCTCCACAACGCCCGTGCTTAGCATGATGGCTTTCAATTATGCCGGCCTCGGGTTCATGCAATTCGCCAATGCCATCACGCTGATTATCTTGGTGATCTGTCTGATTGCGTCGGCTTTGGTTCACGTTTTGCAAAATAGGATACAGGGATGGAAAACCGCATGAATGTGCAAAGTCGAAACATTGCTGCCACCCCGGCAATCTCGATCACCAATCTGACCAAACGTTTTGGCGGTCACACTGCGGTCGACAACGTGAACATCAGCGTTCCTCCCGGTTCCTTCTTGGTGCTTGTTGGCCCCTCGGGTTGCGGAAAATCCACCCTTTTGCGGATGCTCGCAGGGTTGGAGCCGCCAACTGAGGGCGAGATTTCTTTTGGTGGCAAGCTCGTCTCTGACGGCCAGTCCGGCGTTATGACCAATGCCGCCGCCCGCGATGCCGGCCTTGTGTTTCAAAGCTATGCGCTTTGGCCCCATAAAACGGTCGAGGGCAATATCGACTGGCCTTTGAAAGTCGCCAACTGGTCAAAAAAAGATAGGGCAGAGCGGATTGATGAGGTGCTGAAGTTTCTCGATATTGAGGCGTTGCGCGATCGCTATCCCGCCGAGATTTCGGGCGGTCAACAACAGCGCGTCGCCATTGCGCGAACCATTGGGCCGCGGCCCGGCATCTTGCTGCTGGATGAGCCGTTGTCAAACCTTGATGCAAAACTGCGGGTAGACATGCGAAGCGAGTTGATGCGTATCCACCGTGCGACCAAGGCCACGTCGGTTTATGTCACACATGATCAGGTTGAAGCGATGACCATGGCGACCCATGTTGCAGTTCTGCGGGATGGCAAGGTGGAGCAATTTGGCCCGCCGGACGCGCTGTTGCTGAAACCACAGACCACCTTTGTCGCGACCTTTCTGGGCACACCAGCCGGCAACCTTGTGCCGGTCATCCGCAACGGCGCCGCACTGAGCTTCAATGGGATTGATCTGGCCTCTGCCGATTTGGCACCGGGTTTGAACCATGCGCAACTGCTTTACCGCGCACAGGACATGACTGTGGGCAGCCGTGAAGGCAGGCCCGGACTGAAGGCGATATATGTTAAATCGGCGCCAATTGCCGGGCAGTCAATGGTGACTTGCCTGATTGGGGGGTTGCGGGTCACGGCCATGGTGGATGGCTTCTTTCGGGCGGAACCGGGCGCCGAAGTCGACCTAACATTTCTGCGCGCACCTGACGCAATATTCAACACCGATGGCAAGAGGATCTCAACATGAGGTTAATTTTGATGCGGCATGGCGAAACCATCTGGAATGCCGAACAGCGCTTGCAGGGGCATGACAATGCCGATCTGTCACCACGCGGCATCGAGCAAGCCTTGTCCTTCCGGCACCTGATTGATGGCCTTAGCCCCAAAGCTGTGGTGTCCTCTGATCTGGGACGATGCCGTGAAACAGTGAAACTGATCGGGTTCGGTGACGCCCCCGCCGATGCACGTTTGCGCGAATTGAACATGGGCGAATGGACAGGGCGGCGCAAACCCGACCTAATCGCAGAACATCCCGAGGACTATTGGGCGTGGCGGACGGGGGCCTGGCATCCTGTCGGCGGCGAGGCGTGGCAGGATTTCGTTGATCGTGTCGTTGCGGGATTGCGCGATTGGCTGGCCAAGACTGACGGTGACGTGCTTGCCGTCGTCCACAGCGGCGTTATCCGTGCGGCGCTGACTGCTTTTCTGGGCCTTTCGCAAGACAGACTGGTGCCAGTAACGCCCGGCACTGCCACAATGCTTCACTTTGACGACCCATTCTCGTCTAGGGTGAAGTTGGAAGGCTACAATTTGGGCCTCTTTGCGCCCCAGACTGTCGATGCAGTCTCGGATTGACCCCAAAACCGGTTTCTCAAGAGCGACAGGCAACTTTGTGCGGGTAAGCGCGTGTCCGGGTTGGTATGTGTTTTTGCGTCATTCGGATAGAAGCCCATAGCTGTTCATCAATACGTTGGCGCTTATTGGGATGATCATCCCCATTTATCTGCGCAGATTTGTGCTGGCGCTCAGGTCCGTGGAGCTTGGCTAGCTGGTCATGGGCCGCCTAATGCCCCAAATATTGATGATTCACATCGTGAACCCACGCGGTTATATAAAGGCAATGACAACGCCCGGCGCAACGATGCCGGGGCCAACTATGATCTGAAACAGGCCGTAAACAACAGGACGGTTCCAATGTTACGAAAAATCTCGCTTGTGCTCGTCGGCATCTTGATCGTTGCCTGTTACGCGGTCCCTTATCTCTTGCTTCAATCGGTCGAAACTTGGCACGGTAGTTTTCTGTTTTGGACGCTGGCAGGTGTTTTTACGATTGTCCTGAACGTCATCGCGACACTCGGCTTCAATGGAGACGCAAAATGACAATGTCCCTCGTGATTTGGGGGATCGCAACTTACACTGCAATCTCTCTCTTGATCGCCTATCTTTCGCGGGTCGGCCCCTCATCTTCGATGTCAGATTATTTTCTGGGCGGGCGGGCGATGGGCGGCGTTGTTTCCGCGCTATCCTATTCGGCTACAACATATTCGGCCTTCATGATGGTGGGGCTGGCGGGTCTTACCTATCGCGGCGGCGTGGGGGCGCTGGGGTTTGAGATCATCTATTTTGCTGGTGTCTCGCTGGTCGCGGTTTTCGGCCCACGCTTTTGGGCGGTAGGGCGGAAATACGGTTTCGTCACACCCTATGAAATGCTTGGTAACCGCTATGGCAACCGCTGGGTTGCATTTGCGGCAGGTTTGGTCAGCCTGGTCTTTCTGATCCCGTATTCTGCGGTCCAGCTTGCCGGGGTTGGCTATCTGTTGGCGGGCATGACCGATGGCGGTATTCCGTTCGGGGTCGGCATTGTGGTTGCGACGGTTCTGGCAATCGTCTTTTCCTATATCGCGGGCATTCGTTCGGTCATGTGGACCGATAGCCTGCAGGCTGTGATGATGCTTCTTGCCGCCGTATTGGCCACAGGGCTGGTCGTATCCAAGCTGGGCGGATTTCAGCGGAATGTTCAGCACTTTGTCCGAGACACGGCCCGAAATGCTGCGGGTGCCTGGCGTGGGCTTTTTCAGCTTCACAACCTTTCTGGGGCTTACGCTTCCATGGCTGTTTTTCTCTATTTCAAACCCACAAGTCAGCCAACGCTTGTTCATGCCAGCCTCAATAGGTGCGCTGCGTCGAATGTTACTGATTTTTCTGTGCTTTGGACTGATATACACATTGGTTTCCGTCATCTGGGGTTTTTTAGCCCTTGTGGCGATCCCTGATCTTGAACGGCCCGATCTTGCCACATCGGCGCTTCTATCTTCGAATCTTATTCCACCCGTTCTGGGTGTGATCGTGATGATCGGTATTCTGGCGGCAGCGGTTTCGACCATCGATTCCATCCTGCTCACGCTTTCTTCAATCTTTGCGCGTGACGTTTATGGCAATTTAAGCGGCAACAAAAATGATGCTCGGCAGTTGTTAATAGGCAAGTGGGTCATTCCGGTTATCTCACTCCTGGCGCTGGCTTTTGCTTGGATGGAGTTCAGCATGGTTGCGATTCTGGCGGTTGCCGCGTCTGTCGGTCTTGTGCTGATGGTTCCTGCAACGATTGGGGCATTCTTCTGGCGGCGGGGTACAGATATGGGCGCGCTTGTGTCAATCATTGGAGGCACATTATTCGTTGCGGGCATGTATCTGACGGGAAATTCTTTCTTTGGGTTAAATGTTGGCGTTCTCGGCCTTCCGGTTGCGACCATCCTGTTCATTGGGGGCAGTCTGTTAACCAAAGCCGATACGGCTCACGCAGATGAGTTCATGCATGCAGCGTCAAACGCAATCCCGAGAAAAGCGTGACGTGATCGTGGCCTCGCGGTGGCGTTCTTTCAAGATGATCGAACCCTCTATTTTGTGTTTTGCTCGCCTCTCGACGTAACAGCGTCAGAATGGTGGGGCAGAACGGCGAAAGCCTGCGGCAGTATCTGAAGGGCCAGCCCGATTTTGACGATACCGAGGCGGAGGAGGGGGCAAAAACCATTGCCATGGCCCCTCCCTCATTGCTTGCCGTCAGCGCCGCCGCTTCGCCCTGATACGCATCACAACGCGCGAACAAAAGCCGCAGCGCGCGTTCGTGGACCTCGCCCTTTCGGGCAGGGCGTTACATCTTCGCGCCTCTGGTCAGATTTGTTCCGTTTGCTTGACAACTTCGGCCACCGCGCGGCGGATGTCGCCCCGGTCATAGCCAAGCAGTGCCGTTTCTTGCGGGTCGGGGTCATATTCTATCTGATTGCCGCGCCCTTGCACGATAAAGGCGTCGGGAAGCAGTGGGTTATCGGCGTCTACGGTTTCTATCTGTACCGGGTTGCCGGCCAGATCGAAAAAGAGCTGAAAGAAATCCCGAAAGCTGAGGTTTTCATCGCCAACAAGATAGGCGCGCCCGGTTGCCGCATTTTCCAGCGCCCCGGCAATGGCCTGCGCAAGGGAGCGGACAGACATATAGTTCGTGCCGCCCGGCGGTGCGGTATTCGGCAATTCCGAGCGCAGCCCTTTGCCCCAGGCAGCCAGCGTGACATATCGGGGTGCTACCAGCCCCGGCACCGCCCCCACGATGGATGGCGGGTTCAGGGTGCAGATGTTGAAATCATCGCTTGCCAAAGCGCGCGCGCCTGCATCTGCCAATTGGCGGGCGCGAACATAGGGATTTGTCAGCGCCATATCGGGGCGCAGATGGTGGTAATAGCTGCCAAGCTGCACAAAGCGGCGCACGCCTGCACTGCGCGCAAGCGCGGCAAAGGCGGGCACCCCTTCGGATTGGGCCATGCGCCAGAAATCATCGGTTTGCTGATCGGGGCGGGCGTGGCGAATGTCATTTCCCGCCGCAAAAACCACGGCGTCAAACGGCGCAAGATCGGCTTTCGCAAAGCTGCGCTTGGTGTAATCGCCAAAGATCGTGGGCATATCTGCCATTGGCGTTCCGGGTGGGGCGGGCTTGCGGGCCGCAAGCGTGACGTCATGTCCAAGGTGGCGCAGATGTAGGGCGGTGTTGCCGCCAATCATGCCGGTTCCGCCGACGATCAGGGTTTTCATGCTGGGCCTTTCATTTTACTGCCTGATGCTGGCTGTGCGCAGGCCCTGTGGCATCGTCCAGACGAACCATAGAGCCTGTGCCCGCCAAGACTGCCGCGATATATATTTCGTATCGTTCAATCAGACGATGCACCGCAGACAGCCTGTGCAAGACTTCGCCAATGGCGGGGCGAAAGCCTTGGACCGCGCCACACAAACCGGGAGGATTAATATGGTGAACCGTAATCGCAGAAAGTTGCTTGGTATGGCCTCGGTGCTTGCACTGTTGGCATCAGGCATCAGCGCCCAGGCAGAAGAGACGATCAAGATCGGTGGCATGGTGTCCATCACCGGCGGCGGTGCGTCGATCGGGGCGGTCGCGACCTTGAGCTGGAACCTGGCGGTTGAGGATATCAACGCCAATGGCGGCATTATGGGCAAGCAGGTTGAAATCGTTATCGCCGACACGCAGACCGACCCGACCCACGCGGTCAGCGAGGCGCGCCGCTTGGTCGAGAACGAAAAGATCATGGCAATGGTTGGCCCTGTCACCTCGCAAGAGGTTATCCCGGTAACGGCGATCACCACTGCGGCAAAGATAGCACAGATCACCACCGCAGCCTCGGCCAGCCTGACGCCCGAGGCAGCACCCTATCACTTTTCCAACTCTCCTACCGGGTTGAACCAGATGATCCCCAACATCAATTATGCGGTTGATGTTCTTGGCGCCAAGAAAATCGGCCTGATTTCAGACAATGGTGGCATGTCGAAAGCCGCCGTGAATGAAATCATCGAATACATGAAAGAAAAGGGCGTAGAGCCAGTCGAGGTGCAGGAATTTGCCTTCAAGGCCGAGGATATGACCCCGCAACTGTTTTCGCTGCGCAATAGCGGGGCCGAAGTTGTCTTGCTCATCAACTCTATCGGGGATGATGCGCGCAAGTTCTTGCAAAACCGCGATGAAATCGGCTGGATGGTTCCGGTTTTGGGCAGCTTGACCACGACAAACTATGCGGTGGGCAATGCCAAGGCCTTGGGTGAGGAAGTGTTCGAGGGCGTTTTGTCTGTGCAGTTCATGGGCATGACCTATTGCGAAGGCGATGAGATCGGTGCGTCTGCCTTTGCCAAGTTCGACGCGCGCGCCACGGCGGCGATTGCTGATATCGACAAACTGGGCGGCTCGTCTGCGCTGGCGCCTTATTATGTTGAACCGCTGATCCTGAAAGCGGCGATCGAAGGGGCGGAATTGTTGGAAGGCGACAAGATCGCCGCCTGGATCGAAGCAAATTCAGACAAGATCGACAATATGCTGGGCACATTCGGGGCAAGCGCGCAAAGCCATTTTCTGCCGTCGGCTGATGGCCTTGTGGTCACCAAAAACGCGTTCAACCCGCGTGAGGATGGCTTGGTTGAGCGGGTTCAGTGTAACTGAACCGGTCCCGTTGAAATGGGAAAGGCTGGGCAATTTGCCCAGCCTTTTTTTATGCGCTGAAGGTGGGCTGCGTCAAAACAGTGTTTCCAGATGGCTTTTGTTATAGCCCAGACAGGTATCTTCGTGCCCCATGCGCATCTTTTGCAGCCAGTCAGGATCGGCCAGCAACGCGCGGCCCACGGCCAGCACGTCAAATTCGCCGCGCGCAAGCGGTTCGGCAACATGGTCCAGTGGTGCTGCGGCGGCATCTTTGATGCCCGGACGGTCAAGGCCGGCCCCGCCTACCGCAATGATCGGCAGGCCGGTCAGTTTTTTGGCCCAGCCGGCCAGCGTCATTTCACCCAGATCGGGAAATCCTGGCTCCCAAAAGCGGCGGGTGGAACAGTGCAGAATACTGACCCCGGCATCGGCAAGGGGGCGCAACACCTGCGCCAATTCATCCGGGGTTTCGCCCAGTTTGGCGGTGTAATCTTGCTGCTTCCATTGGGAAAAGCGGAAACTGATCGGAAAATCCGGGCCGGTGCTGGCGCGAATGGCGCGGATGACTGCCACTGCAAAACGGGTTCTGGCCGCACGGTCACCGCCCCATTCATCGGTGCGCCGGTTGGTGTTGGCCCAGAAAAACTCGTCGATCAGATAGCCATGTGCGCCATGCACCTCTACCCCGTCAAAACCCAGGCGCTGGGCGTCGGCGGCGGCGGCGGCATAGGCCGCGATGACATCGGCGATTTCGGCCTCGGTCATGGCGCGGGTGCGTTCGGGCAGGTTGGTGAAATCGTTGGAATTATCCGACGGGCCCAAGCCGGGTAAAGACGGGTCTGGCCCCATGCCGGTCTGGCGAAAGCTGCCCGTGTGCCAAAGCTGCGGAAACATGCGCCCGCCTGCCAGATGCACCGCATCAATGACGTGTTTCCACTGCTCCAGCGCGGCCCCATAAAAATGCGGCACATTTTCATAGCTGGCCGCCGAGGGGTGCGGAATATAGGTTCCCTCGGACAAGATCAGCCCGACCCCGCCTGCCGCGCGGCGGCGGTAGTAATCGACAACCCCTTGATGCGGCTGGCCATCTTTGCAGAAATACCGGCTCATCGGGGCCATGGCCACACGGTTGCGCAAGGGCACGCCGGCAAGCGTGATCGGTTCGAACAGCGGTGCAAGCCTGCGATCAACGGACACGGACAGATCTGACATTATTTCCTCGTCTCATTGTTTCGATAAATTGTTCCAGCGGGGCGGGGTCTGCAAGCGCGGGGCTGTCATCAGCCGCGTTGGCCCAGAATTCCGCCCAACTGGGGAACAGCGCGTGAAAGCTGCCCTCATAGGGTTCGCGCCCCGGCCAGCGCATCTTGCGGCTGCCGATGGGCGGTTTGTTCAGATCGGTTGCGTACCAATACAGCGGCTGGCGGCGGCGAAAATACCAGCGCCCGTCAACACGCTCATACCGGTCATGGTACATCATTTGCATGATGACCCATTCCGCGCCGGTTTCATGTTCATTCTTGGAATAAACAATACCGACTGCCGTATCCGCATCCAAAAATTCAACAATCTGGGTGCCGATATGGTGCGAGGTGCCGTCAAACTGCTTGCGCATTGTATCTGATAGCCATGCCTTCAGGGCTGCCCGCCCTTTTTGCCCGCCCCCGGCCGAGACATCTTGCGGGAACAGGTTCGCCATTGCGTCCATATCGCGCATATCCAGTGCAAGCGCATATTTCGACGCCAGTTGGCGAATCTCGTCACGCGATTCGATACGGTCCAGACGGGTCAGGATTTCGGCAAGGGTTGGGTCGGTCATTGGCGTTTCCCGTGGTTTTTGCGCTTGGGGGCAGGGTGACTGTGCGGGGCGTGGCTGGCATCGTCCGTTTTGGGTATGCCGCATTTGCGCGGTCGCGTCACGCTGTGGCGCAGGGTCATGCGGAGAATGAGATGCAAAACACAGGCAAGGCGCAGGCAGTGGTAATTACCGGCGCGGGTGGCGGCCTATGCGCAGTATTTGGCGGCCCGCGGTGCGGCGGTGGTGGTCAATGATAAGCATGCAGCAGCAGCACAAGGCATTGCAAACAAGATCACGGCAGCGGGCGCGCGCGCTGGTTGTTGCCGGCGATGTTGACGATTGGAATGTTGCACAGACACTTGGCGCGGGCCAGCATCCGCTGGGCCTGTCTATTGCGCCCGCCGGGCATTAAGGGGGAAATATGGGACGGTTTGACGGAAAAGCGGTTTTGGTAACCGGGGCGGCATCGGGTATAGGCCGCGCGGTCGCACAGGCCTTTGCCGCGCAAGGCGCGCGGCTTGCGCTGGCCGATCTCAACCCTGACGGGTTAAAGGCCGTGGCGCGTGATCTGGGGGCTGTGGCGCTGTCGCATGATGCGATGATACCGGGGAACGGCGCGCAGATGGTCACGGATGCTGTGGACAATCTGGGCGGGTTGGATGCGCTGATCAATGTTGCGGGTGCCTATCACCGCGCGCATTTTGCCGATCTTGCCGCCAGCGATTGGGACCGGATGCTGCGCATCAACCTGACAGGGGTGTTTGAGCTGTGCCAGGCCGCCTTGCCTGCCCTGACCCGCAGCAAGGGGGCAATCGTAAATACCACCTCTACTGCGGGGATTGGCGGTATCGCATATGCTGCGGCCTATGCCGCGTCAAAAGGTGGGGTGATTGCGTTGACCAAATCCCTGGCGGCAGAACTGGCCCATCTGGGCATTCGGGTGAATGCCGTGGCACCGGGCCGGGTGAAAACGGCGATCAGTGCGGGCCTGACCCCGTTGCAAGGCGCGCGGCCAGAATTGTCGGTGCATCGTGCCAAGCTGGCAGGAATGGAAGAGGGGGCCGCGCCTGAGGATCTGACCGGGGCCTATCTGTGGCTTGCGGGTAAGGATGCCGCCTATGTCTCTGGTCAGGTGATTGTTGCAGATGGGGCGTGGTCTGTGGGCTGATTTGCGGGATGATCTGCGGGATGATCTGCGGGGCAAGGTGCCAAAAGGGCGCGTGCCGCCGCTGATCCATCCAGCAAGCGGTTGAGGCGTTGTGTGACTTTCCAGCCGTCCACTGTGCGGATAAATGCCCAATGGTTGGCGCTGACCCGTTCGGCGGCCCAGCCGTTGACGCCGTGTAAAAACACGACCGAATGGCCCTGTGCCGTGGCGGTATCGCCGCTGACCTTGATGTGATGGGGCGACAGCACATGTGCGCAGCCGCGTGCCAGATAGTCTTGGTGGGTCTTGATATCGACCAGCCCTGCAACGGCCTCCGGCCCCTCAAAAACAAACTCTGCCGCCTGATAGCGCCCGGTTTTCGCATAGGCCGCGCCGATCACGTTACCGTCGGGGGTATCCACTGCCGGGCCATAAGCGGCAATGATGGATTGTATGGCAATGTGATCTTCAATCGCGCGCAGGCGGGTTTCAAGGCTTTGCATGTTGTCCTCGGGCTGGTTCATGGCCAGTCTGCCGCAGGCGGGCAGGGTGGCATCGTGCATTTGGACGATGCCTGCCGCCCGGTGCCGCGCCAGAGTTAATTCCGGCAAGACGATGAACAGCAAGCAGGCAGAGAGCATGGATCTGACAATGACCGATGAGCAGCGCATGATCCGCGATGAAGTTGCACGATTTCTGGCCAACGCCGGCGGGTTGGACGCTGCCGCGCGGGTTGCGGATGGGGCAGGGGATGCTGCGCTATGGTCTGGTTTGTCGGTCGAGCTGGGGCTCGCCGGGGTGGCTATCGCCGAAGAAGCAGGCGGGCTTGGCCTTGGCATGACCGAGCTTGTGCTGATCGCGGCAGAGGTGGGCCGGGTGTTGGCGCCAGTGCCCTATATATCCACCGTAGGGATTGCGGCGCAGGTTTTGGCCCATGCCGCAGCCGGGCCCGAGGCAGCCCGCCTGCTATCCGCCATCGCATCGGGTGCCGCGCGCGCCGTAGTTGTGGCCAGTGGCTTTGATGATTTTACCGCGTGCCGGGCGGGCGCGGATATTTTCCTGACCGGGCGCTCTGGCCCCGTGGTGGATCTGGCGGGGGCGGATACGGCGCTGGTGCCTGCAATGCTGGATGGCAAGCCTGCCTTGTTCGCTGTGCCGCTGGTGCAGGGCATCACGCCGCTGGATGCGATGGACCGGACCCGGCCGTTGGCGCGGCTTGATCTTGCCGGGGTGGCGGGCGTTCGGGTTGATGCGCCCGATTTTGCCGTGGTCTTTCATGCCGCATTGGATCGTGCGCGCCTTGCGCTTGCAGCCGAGGCTGTGGGGGCCGCGCGGGGGGCCTATGATCTGACCCTCAGATATATCACCGACCGGGTGCAGTTTGGTCGCCCCATCGCGTCATTTCAGGCGATCAAGCACCGCATGGCCGATCTTTTCGTGCGTCTGAACACAGCAGAGGCTTTGGTTGTCGGCACTGCCATGGAATTTGACCATGGCGATGCGGCGCTGGCGGGTGCCGAGGCGCTTGCCGCTTGGGCGATGGCGCGTGACGTGGCGCAAGCGGTGGCGGCCGAGGCGGTGCAGTTGCATGGCGGGGTGGGCATCACCTGGGAATATGCGCCACATCTGTTTTTGAAACGGGCGTTCGGGCAGCATTATTTGCTGAATACGCCCGAGCAAACCTTTGCTGGGCTGGGCGCGGCACTGATGGCGGGCGATATTTCGGCCATGCCGGCGGCAAGTGACAGCGCGCCCATTCGTGCGCAGGCGTCGGATTGGCTGGCGCGGCATTTGACGGACCGCTTTTTGCCGCTGCGCAATCGTGGTCATGCCGGGGATGGCGAGGCGCTGGTGGAGCTGCGCAAGGCATGGGAGGCCGAATTGGCCAGTGGCGGCTGGGTCGGGTTAGGCCTGCCTGTATCTGTGGGTGGGCGCGGGATGTCGGTTGCCGATCAGGTGATCTTCAACGAAGAATACGCCCGCGCCGGGGGGCCGGGGCGAATGGGGCATATCGGCGAAGGGCTGGTTGCGCCGACGTTGATGGCCTTTGGCACCGAAGATCAGAAGGCGCGGTTCTTGCCCGGCATTCTGGCAGGGACAGCATTTTGGGCGCAGGGCTATTCCGAGCCGGGTGCAGGGTCTGATCTGGCAGCGGTGCGCACCCGCGCGCGGCTGTGCCCGGACACGGGCGATTGGTTGGTGACCGGGCAGAAGACATGGACATCGCTTGCGCAATACTCGGATTGGATTTTTGTGTTGGCGCGGGCGGTAGATGGATCGGTCGGGCGCGAGGGCCTGATTTTGCTGCTGATGCCTTTGGACCAGCCTGAAATTGATATTCGTCCGATCCGCCAGATCAATGGCGGGGCCGAGTTCAACGAGACATTTTTTGACGGCGCGCGCGCCAAGGCGGCGGATGCCATCGGTGCGCCGGGGGAAGGCTGGAAAATCGCTACCACGCTGCTGGGTTTTGAACGTGGCATTTCCACCCTTGGCCAGCAAATGGGATTCGCCCGCGAACTGGCGGAAGTGGCTGGCATCATGGCGCAAAATGACGCGGTGCATTTGGCCGAAAGGCTGGGCCGCGCCTGGGCCGGGTTGCGCGCGATGCGCCACGGGGCCTTGCGGATGTTGGGCGCGCAAGCGCGTGGGCAGGCAGGGCCGGAGGTGTTGGGCTATAAATACGAATGGTCCAATTGGCACCGCAGCCTGGGAGAGCTGGCGCTGGCGGCGATGGGGCCGATGGGGGCTGCGATGTCTGATGACCCCGCCCGCGCCCGGCTTCAGCATATGTTCTTGTTTGCGCGGTCAGAAACCATCTATGGCGGCACGAATGAAATCCAGTTGAACATCATTGCCGAACAAGGTTTGAAAATGCCCCGAGAGGCGCGCGGGCCGGGGAAGCCGGGCTGATGGGGCTGCGCCCGCCTGTGCTGGCCGAACTGGCTGATATGGCCGCCCTGCAACGGCTGGTCACCGCCTATTCCCGCGCGATTGATCGGCGCGATTTTGCGCTGCTGGAAAGCCTGTATCACCCGGATGCGACCGACAGCCATGGTCAGATGTTTGTTGGCGGGGTTGCCGGGTATCTGGATTTTGTGCGGGTTGCCCTGTCTCGGTATGAGATGACGGTGCATTACGTCGTCAACACCCTGTTTGACCTGCAGGGCGACCGGGCCGAGGGTGAAATCCATAAAATCAACTATCATCGCACCCATGGGCCGCAGGCGATAGAGACAACGACCGGCAGCCGCAGCCTTGACCATTACAGCCGCCGCAATGGCGAATGGCGGTTCCAATCACGCAGCGTGGTGATCGACTGGGCCGAGACACGCCCCGCAAACCCCGCCGCCTGGGATGATTTCGCAGCGCAAAGTCCCCGCGGCCAAGCGGGTGCGCAAGATGCAAGTTACAGTCTTTTGCCCCTGCTTCGCAGGTTCGGGCCATAGCATGCCAAAGGATGGAAAAGATGAAAGAATTCAGTGGAAAAATTGCAGTGATTACCGGGGCGGCGCATGGCATTGGCCGCGCAATGGCGCTTGGCTTTGCGGCCGAAGGGGCGGATGTTGCCTTGCTGGACCGTGATGGGGCGGCATTGGCCGCAACCGGCGATGCGGCGCGGGCCTTTGGCGGGCGGGTGATGTGCATCGAGGCGGATTTGCTGGACCACAAGACGATCGTTGACAGTTTCGCCCGTATCGCCGCTGATTTTGGCCCGGTGCATACGCTGGTGAACAATCTGGGCCAGACGGCTCGTGAAAACTATTCGGATTTTGCCGAGGCCAAGCATGAGGTGTTGGAGTTTGTTCTGGATATCTCGCTGCATGCGACGGTGCATTGCACCCGTCAGGTTGTGGGCGGCATGAAGGCGCGCGGGGCGGGGCGGATTGTTTCAATCTCATCCGACAGTGCGATGAACGGCGATCTTGGTTGCGTCGATTATGCGGCGGCCAAGGCGGGCGTCTTGGGTTTTACCCGGGCGCTGGCGCGTGAAATGGGGCCGCATAAGGTGACGGTCAACGCCATTTGCCCCGGCCCGACCAATACCCGCGCGATGCAGCTTATCCCCAAGGAGGCTTTTGAGCGCGCGAAAAACTCGGTGCCGATGCTGGAAATATGCGAGCCGGAAGATATTGCCAACGCCGCCCTGTTCCTTGCCTCGGGCAAGGCGCGCTATATCACGGGGCAGACCTTGATGGTGAACGGGGGCCGTGTGTTTTACTGAAACAGCCCCCCCGTTCGGACGATGCCAAATCCGGGGAACAGGGCGACAAAGCCGCCAACGAGGACAGGAGATCAGGATGACGCATGGGCTGGAAACCGCGCTGACGCAGCGCTTGGGCTGTCGCGTGCCGATTGTGCAAACCGCGATGGGCTGGGTGGCAGACCCCGCATTGGTGGCAGCGACAACCAAGGCCGGGGGTTTTGGCTTTCTGGCGGCGGCGTCGATCCCATTGGGCGGGATTGATGCCGCGATCGAGGCTGTCAAGGCGCGCACCGATGGCCCGTTTGGCGTTAACTTCCACATGTTTTCCCCCAACGCGGCAGAGGTGATTGAGGCGGTTTTGCGCCACAAGGTTCGCGCTGTCAGCTATGGGCGTGGGCCAGAGGCGGCAACGATAGGGCGGTTCAAGGATGCCGGGATTATTTGTATGCCCACCGTTGGGGCGGTGAAACATGCGGTCAAAGCGGTGGCTTTGGGGGCCGATATCATTACCATTCAGGGCGGCGAGGGCGGCGGGCATACCGGCTCGGTTCCGACCACGTTGCTTTTGTCGCAAGTGTTGGACGCGGTTGACGTGCCTGTGGTCGCGGCGGGCGGCTTTCATGATGGGCGCGGGTTGGCGGCTGCATTGGCCTGGGGCGCTGCGGGAATTGCGATGGGAACGCGGTTTTTGCTGACCTCGGACAGCCCGGTAAACCAGTCCACGCTTGACGTTTATCTGAAAACCAAAGATCCGAACCTTATTCGTATCACCACAGCCGTTGACGGATTGCCGCAGCGTTTTGTTGAAAATGAGGTGATCCGCCAGCTTGAAGGCATGAGCGGGGCGGCGCGATTTGCGGCCTCGGTCAGGCACGGGGTGGCTTGGGGGCGCAAGGCGGGCATGTCGTTGCCGCAAATGCTGCAACTGGCGTGGAAAGCGGCGATGTCCGAGGATTTCAGCTTTGCGGCCACGGTGATGGCGCCGAACTTGCCGCGCCTGGTCGAGGCGGGGTTGGTGGATGGGGATACCAGGGGCGGGCTGCTGCCCTCGGGTCAGGTGGCGGCATTGATTGACCGGTTGGAAAGCTGTGAGGCGCTGATTTCGCGGATCATGGCCGAGGCGGAAGGCCGTCTTGATGCCCTGGCCGCTTTGCGGCGCAACGGAAAGGATACGGCATGAGCGAGCAAATACACACATCGGTGACGGATCATATCGGCGAGGTGGTAATCGCGCGGCCCCCGGTCAATGCGCTGAACGCCGCAGGCTGGTTTGCGCTGGCGGCGGCTATCGACGGGCTGAATGCAAACCCGGATGTGCGGGTGATCGTGATCCGCGCCGAGGGGCGCGGCTTTTGCGCAGGCGTGGACATCAAGGAACTTCAGGCGCATCCCGCCCGGATTGTTGATGTGAACAAGGGCAATTACGATACGTTTCGCGCCATTCACACGGGCCGCGCGCCGGTGATTGCAGCGGCGCATGGCTTTGTTCTGGGCGGTGGCATCGGGATTTGTGGTGCGGCTGATATCGTGATCTTGTCGGAATGTGCCACGCTGGGGGTGCCAGAGGTGGACCGTGGGGCGCTGGGGGGCGGGGCGCATTTGCAGCGCATCTTGCCGCTGCAAAAGGTGCGTCAGATGTATTTCACCGGCGATTTTATCGCTGCGGAGGAAGCGTTCCGTTTCGGCGGGGTCGAGGCGGTTGTGCCAAAGGATGCGCTGCGCGATACCGCTTTTGCCCTTGCGCGCAAGATTGCCGCGAAAAGCCCGGTGATGATCGCCCTGGCGAAAGAGGCGCTGAATGGGGTCGAAGCCAGCAACCTTGAGACGGCCTACCGCTGGGAACAAGGTTTTACCGCGCAGGCCTATCTGACAGAAAGATTCGCAAAAAACCCGGAATGCTTTTGTCGCCTCTGGCGGCACGGCAGATTTTTCCAGAAAGGATTGAGGTTATGGGGGCTGTTCCCGATTACGTTGCTGGCCATGGGCTGCTAAAGGGGCGCTCGGTTCTTGTCACGGCGGCGGCGGGCAAAGGTATTGGCTTTGCGACCGCCCGCCGCGCGCTGGAAGAAGGCGCGCGCGCCCTGATGATTTCCGACATCCATGAGGGCCGGACCGAAGCCGCCGTTGCGGCGCTGCGCGACATTGCACCGAATGTGCCGATTTCGGGAAAGCTGTGCAACGTCACCCAAGAGGCGGAGGTGCAGGCCCTGATTGCAGCGGCCGAGGATAGCTTGGGCGGGATTGATGTTTTGGTCAATAATGCGGGCCTTGGCGGGCTGAAACCCGTGGCCGAGATGACGGATGCCGAATGGACCAGCGTTCTGGATGTCACGCTGAACGGCACCTTCCGCATGACCCGCGCCGCGCTGAACCGGATGATTCCGCGCAAGAAAGGCGTGATTGTGAATAACGCCTCGGTGCTGGGGTGGCGGGCGCAAAAGGGCCAGGCGCATTACGCTGCCGCCAAGGCGGGGGTGATGGCGCTGACCCGTTGTTCAGGGCTGGAGGCTGCCGAACATGGCATCCGCATCAACGCGGTGTCGCCGTCGATCGCCATGCATGATTTCCTGAAACGGTCTGCCCCGGCAGAATTTCTGGACGCGCTTGCCGCGCAAGAAGCATTTGGCCGCGCGGCAGAGGTGTGGGAGGTGGCCAATGTGATCATGTTCCTCGCCTCGGATTACGCCTCTTACATGGTGGGCGAAGTCGTCTCTGTTTCCAGCCAACACGCCTGAGGAGGCCCCTATGACATTTCGTTTCTCATCGGCGGATGAGGCCATTGCGGCCATCGGCCAAAAGCTGGGCCCAACCGATTGGATCACCATCGACCAGACCCGGATTGACCAATTCGCGCAGGCCACAGGCGATTTTCAATGGCTGCATGTAGACCCGGCCCGCGCGGCTGACGGCCCGTTTGGCGGCACCATCGCGCATGGGTTTTTGACGCTGTCCTTGCTGAATATGGTGCTACCCGATCTGTTCATGCCCGACAATCTGGATTGGGGGGTGAATTATGGCGTGGACAAGGTGCGCTTTCCTGCGCCGGTGCCGGTCAATTCCCGCATTCGTGTAACGGGAGAGTTGATCGACGCCAAACCGACAGCGGCAAACACCGTACAAACCACGGTGCGCATGTGGGTTGAAATTGAGGGCGCGGACAAGCCTGCCTGTGTCGCCGACACTTTGCAACGCTATGCGTTTTTGCCGGGCTGAAGGGCGTGCGCGTTAGTCCCAACAGACGATGAAGGCAGCGATGTTGCGGGCAATAGTGACGGGGAAGCGGCGGGATAAGGTCCGTCATGGCTGGGCTGAAGGAACGGGCAGAATGATGAACAAAGAACTTGATCTTGCAGCGGCGGTTGCAACCTTGCGTGATGGGATGACCATTGGTTTCAGCGGATGGGGGCCACGGCGCAAGCCGATGGCGCTGGTCCGCGAAATTTTGCGCTCTGACCTGAAGGATTTGACTGTTGTGGGCTATGGCGGGCCGGAAATCGGTATGCTGTGCGCGGCTGGCAAGGTAAAGCGGGCGATCTATGGCTTTGTTTCGCTTGATAAGATCCCGTTGGAGGCGCATTTTCGCAAAGCCCGCGAGGCTGGCACGATCGAGGCCGAGGAGCTGGACGAAGGTTTGTTGCTGCTGGGGCTGCGCGCCGCTGCGGAGCGCGTGCCCTTTGCGCCGACGCTGGTAGGGCTGGGAACCGATGTCATGGCCAACAATCCGCATCTGAAAACCGTGACCTCGCCCTATGATCCGTCGCAGGTGTTTCTGGCGATGCCCGCGATTTATCTGGATGTGGCGCTGATCCACGTCAACCGTGCGGATCGGCGCGGAAACACCCAAACCGATGGACCAGACCCCTATTTTGACGGGCTGATGGCGCGCGCCGCCAAACAGGTGATTGTCAGTACCGAAGTGCTGTGCGACCGGATTGATGAAAGCTTCCCCGAGGGGGCGCAAACGTCACTGTTCAACCGTCTGAACGTGTCGGCGGTGGTCCATGCGGCAGCGGGCGCGCATCCGACCACGCTGCACAACGCCTATGGCTGGGACATGAAGCACCTTGCCGCCTATAGCGCCGCCGCAGGTGAGGAGGGCGGTTGGCAAGCCTATATGGAGCAGTTCGTACTGCCCGGAGAGGCTGCCTATCTTGAAAAGCTTGGTGGTGCCGAAGCGGTTGCCCGGCTGCCCATCCCTTTGTTTTGAGGTGACGACCATGACCAATACCCCTGATTTCACCCTTGCCGAACTGATGATCGTTGCCGCCGCTGATGCGTGGCGCGAGGATGGCGAATTGCTGGCACATGGCATCGGCACCCTGCCCAGAATTGCCGTCGGACTGGCCAAACTGACCATGAATGACAACCTGCTGATGACAGATGGCGAGGCCTATCTGACCGAGGCGCCTATCGTCCTTGGCTCATCCGCCAGTGAACGCCCCGGCTTTGTCGGCTGGTCGCCGTTTCACCGGATTTTTGATATTCTGTGGTCGGGGCGGCGGCATGCGATGGTGACGCCGGTGCAGATTGACCGCTGGGCGCAAGGCAATATTTCGTGCCTTGGCGATTTTGCCAAGCCAAAGGTGCAAATGCTGGGTGTGCGCGGGTTTCCGGGCAACTCTATTTCGCACCGCAACTCCATGCTTGTCACCTCGCACACCAAACGGACCTTTGTCGAGGGGGAGGTGGATGTCGTTTCTTCGGTCGGGTATTCCAACAAGCATTGGCCCGATGGCATGACGCCGCCCGAAATCCTGTTTGGGTTGGTGATATCTGACCTGTGCGTGATGGACTTCAACGGGCCAGACCATGCGGCACGGGTGATCAGCCTGCATCCGGGTGTCAGCTTTGACCATGTTCAGGCCAATACCGGATTTCCGCTGATCGCAGCCCCCGGAATGGCCGAGACCAAGGCGCCGACCGCCGAAGATCTGGCAATTATCCGCAAGCTTGATCCGCAAGATATGCGCGGGGCCACGATCAAGGGCAACCCGCCCGGCATCCGCGCGGCTGCGGCCTGATCCGATGGTGAACACACGCAGGGGCGCTGCCATTGTCATTGGCGGCAGCGGGGGGATCGGGGCAGATATCTGTCAGGTCTTGGCCCGCGATGGCTGGGATGTCGCGGTGACTTACTTCCGCAACAAGGCCAAGGCAGATACTGCCTGTGCCGCCGTTCACGCAGTGGGGCAGGCGGGTTCGACCCACGGGGTTGACATCTCGGATAGCGAAGCGGTTGCGCAGATGGTCGCCAATGTGGTGAAAACCCATGGCGGCATTGGCACAGTCGTTTATGCAGCAGGGCCGTTGGTGCCGCTGATTCACCTGAGCAAAATCACGCCGGAACAGATGAAGTCGCATCTGATCCAGGATACGCTTGGCTTTTTCAACGTGGTCCATGCGGCCTTGCCACATTTGCGCGCGGCGCAGGGCAATATCGTTGCCTGCCATTCGGCGGCGCAATATCGCTACGCGCCTGCAGATGGCTTGTCGGTTGTTCCGAAAGCCGGGGTGCGGGCGCTGATGCTGGGCATCGCCAAAGAGGAAGGTCGCTTTGGGGTGCGCGCGAATGGTGTGGCCATTGGATTGATCGAGACCGGGCAACATACCGAACTGACCAAGCTGGGCTATATCCATGACGGCTATATGGAGGCCGCAGCCAAAGCGACTCCGCTGCGCCGTGCCGGCGCGGCCCGTGATATTGCCGAAGCCGTGGCCTTTTTTGCCGATAATCACCGCACCGGTTTTGTGACCGGGCAGGTGATCAGCGTTGATGGCGGCTATTCGATTTAAGGGCTGGCAGAGTAGACATTGCTGCGCGCGACCAAACGAAAACCAACCCGCCAAACGAAGCGCGGGGCGCTAACGCTCTCAAGGTGCATGAATGAAAAACCCCTCGCAGATCATTCTGGCGAGGGGCTTTTTTTTGTCAGCCACCGGGAGCGGAATGGCGCGACTGGCGGTCAGTTGGCGAAGATTGGCCGTTCGCCCAACATCGCGGCAGAGCTGAGAACAACGCGCATCAATTCTGTCTGGCGCGTGATCCCACTTTTTGAAAACACGGCGCGCAGATGGGCGCGCGCGGTGTTGCGGCTGATGTTCAGCGCCAGTGCCGCCTCATCCAGCGACAGGCCGGTCGCAAGGTTGCGCGCCAGTTCTGCCTCGGCTGGGGTCAGGTCGAACAAGCGGCGCAGCATGGTGCGTTCGGGCTCTCGGTTGTTTTCGGGGTCGCGGATAAAGATGACAGCGGCAGGTTGGTTGCCGCTGTCGCTCTTTGTTGTTGCCGGCAGACGGTGAATAATCAGCCCCAGATCGCGCTGCCCCGAGGCCCGCCCCACCGAGACAACCTGAGGGTCCGTGCTATCCGTGGCTGCATCGCCCAGAACCATACGGATTGCGGCCTGAAACTTGCGGTCATCCGCGCCGACACTGGCGACAATGCCGCCGCGCGCCAGTTGCAAGCCATCACGCCGCTGCAAAATATCCATCGCAACGCCGGTTTGCTGCAAAACCTGGCCCTGCGCGTTCAAAAAGATTGTTCCAACTGCCAGCTTGTCAAGCAAGGCAGAATGAACCTGACGTTCGGTATTGGCGGTGCCGATACGCCCGGCCAAGGCATGCGCGCGGCGGATATGGCCCAGCAAATCAGCGACGGTGCCAGAGGTCATCGGGCTGAAGGGGCGAGCACCTGCCGCGCGCAGGGCGTGAAGTTGATAACGGGTCTGCCCGTCTGAATAGCTGCTTTCAGCCATAACATGCTGCAAACCCTCGGCAAAACCTGCCCCGGCGTTGCGCCCTGTCAGCAAGGCTTCACAGGCTTTGGCCATTTCCGCGCCAGCGCCATTCAAGATGCTGCGGGCGATAACCACGGGGGCACCAAGGCCGCGCGTCTCAGCAACCAGAAAAGTGGCATCGGCATCCAAGGACAGACGTACACGCGCCAGCGCAGCCTGAAGATCGCCCTTTTCGGTCAACAAGTCGTAAATCGCCTCAATCACGCAGTTTCGCTCATCCGTAACGCCAAGACTATCGAGCATGGTTTTCCCTCCCCTGGTCGCGCGGTGCAGCTTTGTTTTAAAGACTGCGCCCGTTCGCACTTCAACAAGCTGGCAAAAATTTGACGCTCTGTCAAATAAAACATGCATCCGTCAAAAAAATGCAGCAGGTGTCAAGTTTTGGCGTTTTGGGCTTAGTCTTCTTGGACGATGTTGCGCGGGGCTTGGGTCTTTATCGAAAGGAAAAGGGGCTTTTTTGCCCATATCCGTGGCCCATCCACGCCACCTAGTGAAACGGAGCCCGTTTGAATATGCGTGATGCAGTGATTGTTTCGGTTGCCCGCACCCCGATCGGCAAAGCCTTTAGGGGGGCGTTCAATGATACCGAGGCCCCGGCGCTTTCGGGCCATGCAGCAAAGCAGGCCGTGGCGCGTGCCGGTTTGGACCCGGCGCGGATTGAAGATGTGATCATGGGCTGTTCGGCGCAGCAAGGCACGCAAGGCTATAATATCGGTCGCCTGACCGCCGCTGCCGCAGGCTTTGGCGCGGGCGTTCCGGGTATGGCGGTGGACCGGATGTGCGCCTCGGGGTTGATGGCGGTGGCGATTGGCGCGCGCCAGATCATCCATGACGGGATGGAGGTTGTGGTTGCGGGGGGGGTCGAGTTCAATCTCGCTTGTGCAAAACAAGTTCAAGAACACGCATCGCAACATTTCATCTGCGGTAACCGCGCAACTGCCGCATATGTATATGCCAATGATCGAAACCGCCGAGATTGTGGCGGATCGTTACGCTATCAGCCGCGAGGCGCAGGATATTTTTGCCCAGGCCAGCCATGCGCGCACGGCGGCCGCGCATGCAGCGGGGCGCTTTGCCGATGAACTGGCACCGATGGCCAGTATTCAGCAGGTGAAAGACCGCGAAACCGGGGAAATCAGTGCCGTTGCGGTGACGCTGGACCGTGACGAGGGCTTTCGCGCCACTACCACGCTGGAGCAGTTGCAGGCGCTGGAGCCGGTTTACAAGGATGGCGTGCTGGTCAAGGCCGGGCGCTTCATCACGGCGGGCAATGCCTCGCAATTGTCAGACGGGGCCGCGGCCCTGGTGATGATGGAGGCAGGGGCGGCAGCGCGTGACGGGCTGACCCCGCTTGGTGCCTTCCGCGGGATGGCTGTCGCGGGGTGCGCGCCCGAGGAAATGGGAATCGGCCCGGTGTTTGCGGTGCCAAAGTTGCTTGCGCAGCATGGGTTGCGCGTGGCCGATATTGATCTGTGGGAGCTGAACGAGGCCTTTGCCAGTCAGGCAATCCATTGCCGCGACAAATTGGGCATCGACAATGACAAGTTGAACGTCAATGGCGGTGCGATCGCGGTGGGCCACCCCTTTGGCATGACCGGCGCGCGGCTGTCGGGGCATGTCTTGATGGAAGGGCGCAGGCGCGGGGCGCGTTGGGGCGTGGTGACCATGTGTATCGGCGGTGGAATGGGTGCGGCGGGCCTGTTTGAAATTTTCTCGGGCTAGGCCGGGGTGCTGATCCGTGATGCAGACGCAACCCCGCGCGGTGCTTTTAGAGAAGATACGCGTAACCGCCGTTTTTGCGGCGAGGGCGCTTTAGATATTGCAGGTTTTCTGTCATGTCTTGCAAAGATGGGCGCTAGCGCCCCGATTACGGTTGACGTGATTGGCCCGGAGGCACCGGAAATGGCGTTGCGCCCGCTGTGCCAAAAGGCATATCAAACGGCGCGGCGTGTCGTGGACGTTGCAAAAGCGACAGGAAAGGCACAGGCATGACCGAGTTGAGGATTGATGAAACTGCGTCCGGTCAAACCAACCGCAGCACCAAACGCGATTCCAACCCCCGCAAGGAATTGGTGCGTGAGGAGTTGATGGATATTGCCGCGCGCATGTTCGATGAACGCGGCTTTGACAGGGTATCCATGGCGATGATCGCCAGCGAGGTTGGCCTGGGCCGATCGGCAGTTTATCACTACTTCGGCTCCAAGGACGAAATTCTTGCTGCCATCATTGATTCAGAGGCGAATGTGCCGGTAAACCGGATGCGGGTTCTTGCCCATGAACCGGGCAAAACCGCGACAGAGCGGCTGCGCAATGTGGTGACAGATGGCGTGGTGCGGCGGCTGTCGTCTGGGTCGCGGTTCGTGCGTCTGGCGCGGCTGGAGGCACAAATTCCACCCGATCTGCGGGCAGATTACAATAAGTCGCGCCGCGCGATTTTTGATGAATATGTGCATTTGATTGATGAAGGCATCGCCGCGCGTGAGTTTCGTGCAGTCGATTCGCATATAGCGGCCTTTGGCATCATCGGCATGGGAACGTGGACGTCGCGTTGGTTCAACCCCAAGGGGCGTATGACCAGCGCCGAGGTTGCCGTGGTCATTGCCGATCTGGCGCTTGCAAGCATTCGGTCCAGTTCGGTGCAGGATCGGGTTTTGGATGACACCCGCCAGCGCCTGCGCATGATTGGGGTTGATATCAGCGAATTGCTTGCCACGCTGACCTGAAACCTTGCCTGTAGTCCGGTTGAACGATGATTTAGCGCACCGGACAATCCAGCCTATTCACAATGAACAACTGCGAACAACTGCGAACAACTGCGCGTTGATTCAGGCGCGGCCGCCCTTTTGGTGCTGCACAGGAATGCAATCGTCAGAGGAGGTACAATGATCACCGAACTTTTGCCCAACATCAATGATTTGATGACCATTATCCTGCGCGGGGTGGCTATCGGGTCGCTTTTCACCATCATCGCGATGAGCTTTAATATCGTTCACAACGCTGCCGGCATCTTTAACTTTGCCCAGGGGAATATTTTTATTCTTGGCGGGTTTGCCGCCTATGTGCTGGCGAATGACGCGGGCTTTGGCATGTGGGCGCTGATGCTGATCCTTGCAACAGTTGTGATCGGGGTGCTGGCGGCTGTGCAGGGGTGGATCACGCTTTTGCCGCTGCGCTCGTCTGTAGAGCAAGACAGCTGGCTGATTTCGACCGTGTCGGTTTCGGTAATCATCGCCTCGGGGTTGATGCTGGTCTACGGGTCCAGCGGGAATTTTGTGCAAGGGCCGATGCCGCGTTTCACCCTGTTTGGGGTGCGAACACCGGGCGCGTTTCTGCTGGCGATTGGCGCCATGTTTGCGTGGTATGTCGTGCTCCGCTTTTTCTTGCGCCGTACCTTTACCGGGCTGGCGATCAGCGCGTTGAGCCAAGACTTTGACGCAGCCCGCGCGGCAGGTATTCCGGTGCGGCGTTTGCAGCTTTTGGCCTTTGGAATTTCGGGAATGATTGCGGGGTCGGTCGGCTTCATGGTCGCGCCGATGATCTCGGTCAGCCCGGACGCAGGGCTGCGCTATGTTCTGAACGGGTTTGTTGCGGCGGTCGTGGGCGGGGTTGGCAACAACAGCGGCGCGATGATTGGCGGGCCGTTGGTTGGGGTGATTGCGGCGCTGACAACTTTTTACCTTGGCGGTGCCTATCAAGACCTGTCGTCGCTGTTGGTTCTGGTCGTGATCCTGATGTTCCTGCCGCAAGGTTTGTTTGGGCGCGCTTCGGCGCGGAAGGTGTAAGCCGATGACAACGAAATCCATTCCTTTGAATGCGACGGCAAGCGGCAAGGGCAGCTACAACTCTGACTGGCAGCAATTTTTGGTGGGTGTGGCCTTGATCCTGTTCACCGGGATTGCGCCAAGCCTTTTGGGTAATTCCTATTGGGAACATACCTTTCAGTTGGTGAATATCTATATTGCGGTTGCGGTGATCCAGAACTTTCTGTTTGTCGACGCCGGGCAGAAATCCTTTGGTCAGGGGGCTATTCTGGGGCTGGGGGCCTATGGGCTTGCGGTTGCATCGGGTTTGCACGGGATGCCGCTTGTCGTGGGGATGCTGGCCGGGGTAGGGGCGGCAACGGCGGGGGGGGCTGCTGTTCGCGTTGCCCGCCTTGCGGGTGCAGGGCTTTCACCTTGGCTTTGTGACGATGAGTGCTGCAATCGTGTTTCCGCAGCTTTTGAACCAGTTCGATAAACTGACAGGCGGCATCAACGGGATTTCGATGAATATGCCCGCATTGCTGGCAAAGCCGGTTTTTGGGCTAAGCTGGCTGACGATAATGGTAACGCTGGTGCCGATTGCCGCCTTGGCCTTGCATTATCTGTTGCGCGGCATGCCTTTGGGGCGGCGGATGCGCATTGCGGCTGAAAGCCCCGAGGCGGCGCGCTCGCTTGGTATTCGCCCCGGCCTGATGCGGTCACTTGCCTTTGTGATTGCCAGTATTGGCACCGGAATTTGTGGGCTGCTTTATGTGCCGACAGTCAGCTTTATTTCGCCGCAGGGATTCTTGATCGACTTGTCTTTCGTGTTCTTCTTTGCCGTGGTTGTCGGCGGGCGCGGGCAGCTTTTGGGGCCGATTATCGGTATCTGGATCATCTTTATCCTGCCTTCGGTGTTCCTGGTAAAGCTGGTGGAATACAAGCCGCTGGTTTATGGCATACTGACGCTGGCGGTGGTTATCTTGTTTCCCGATGGCGTGGTCGGCACGTTCGAGACGTGGCGGCGCAAGCGCAATCAGCAGGGCGGCGGCGAACAGGCCTTCAGCCTTGGCAGCTTTACGGCCGTGCTGGAAAACCTGCCCGATGCCCCACCGGCGGCCGATATGACCCCGATCATTTCGGTCAAGGGGGCGACCAAGCGGTTCGGCGCGGTTGTGGCGATTGATGGCGTGGATATGGAGGTGCGCCCCGGAGAGGTTCACGGGCTGGTCGGGGCCAATGGCTCGGGCAAAACCTCGTTGTTGAATGTGATCAGTGGGTTAAGCCGGGTCGATGGCGGGAGCTATCATTTCTGCGGTGCCGATGTGACGCGCTTGCCTGCGGCAGATATCGCGCTGCGCGGGCTTGGCCGTACCTTCCAGACGCCGCGCGTGTTCCAATCGCTTTCGGTCTGGGGCAATCTTCAGATCGGGCTGGATGCCCGCCAGACCGAGCCGTCGGCTGATGTTGCCCGGCTGATCGAGGATTTGCGCAAGGCGCATGGCGACGACAGCCCCGCGCTGTTGTCGCACGGGCAGCGCCGTTTGCTGGAGGTGGTGCGCGTGGTGATGAAAGACCCGTCCATCGTGCTGTTTGACGAGCCCGCAGCCGGGCTTTCCCCGCAAGAGCGCGCCGCGTTTTCAAGCCTCGTGCACTTGCTTAGCCGCAAATTGGGCAAGGCGGTCATTTTGGTGGAACATGACCTTGATCTGGTTTGGGGCATTGCTGACCGTATCACGGTTTTGGAAACGGGCCGTGTTGTGGCGCAAGGTGTGCCAGCAGATCTGGCACGCGACCCCGGCCGTGCAACATTTGTTTGTAGGAGGCACCGATGCTTGAAGTCAGCAATCTGACGGCGGGATACGGCGATATTCCGGTGCTGCGCGACATATCGCTGCGCGTGAATGCCGGCGAAATCTTGTTGATCGGGGGCGAAAACGGGGCTGGAAAATCGACGCTGATGCGCGCGATTGCCGGGTTCAACAAACCCACCGGCGGCAGCGTCATGCTGAATGGCGTGGAAATTACCGGGATGGCCCCGGAAAAAGCCGCCCAGGCCGGGTTGCGTTTGGTCTTGGACAATCACCGGGTTTTCCCGGAACTGACGGTTTATGACAATCTGCGCATGGGCATTGCCGCGCGCAGATCCGACCGCGCTGGGTTTCAAAACTCATTAGAGGAAATTTATGCGGTGTTTCCCATTCTGAAGGAAAAGACCAAACAGCGGGCGCGCGATCTTTCTGGCGGGCAGCAACAGATTCTTGCACTGGGCCAGGCGTTTATCGCGCAACCCAAGGTGCTGCTATGCGATGAGCCCTCAATGGGGGTGGCGCAAATGCTGTTGCCGCCGATCCTGTCGTTTCTGCGCAACTGGGCGAAATCGGGAACGGCGGTGGTGATTGTGGAGCAACATCTGAAAATCACCCAGCCCTATACCGATAACGCGATGATCATTCGCCGGGGCGAGGTGGCATTGGCCTGTGCCTCGGTCGATCTGGATAAACGATTGGCGCAGATGCACGAAGCGCGGACCCAAAGCTATGCCCAGGTTTGACGCATGGCGCGATGCGGGCGCAGCAACCTATCGCGGGCAGGTGGAACAGGCGTGGATCGACCGCAATGACCACATGAATGTGCGCGCCTATGATGCGGTGTTTGAAGCCGCAGAAACCACATTTTTTGAAAATCTGGGCATCACCCGCGCCTATGCGCTTGAACAGCGCAAAGGGTTTTTCCGGTTGGAAAAACACCTGCGCTATCAGGCAGAGCTGCGGCTTGGCACGCCGATTGTCGTGACCAGTTATATTGTCATGACGGATCTTAAGCGCGTACAATTGTTCCATCAGCTTTGGAATGCACAAAGCGGCCAGCGCTCGGCCACGCTGGATTGCATCGCGATTTATGTTGACCTTGAAACTCGCCAAACCGGGGCGATGGTCAGGCAAGATCTGGTCGCTGCATGGCAGGAAATGGCGCAGGCCCACGCCGCCTTGCCAGTGCCCCCCGGCATCGGCAGGCGCGTGACAGGCCAGCGCCAACCTGACTGACCGCTGTCTTTTAGTCCCATTAGACGATGAGGCGGCGATGCGGCACGCTAGACTGTTGCTATGCCAGAAAACCGAGGACCATACGCGATGACAAATACCCCCGAAATCACCTATGAGACGGAAACCCCGGTGCTGTACCGTGTGGATGGCCCGGTTGCGTGGATCACCATGAACCGCCCCGGCTTCAACAACGCCCAAAACTCGCAGATGACCTATGCGCTGGATGATGCGTTTATCCGTGCCGTCAATGATGATGCGGTCAAGGTGATCGTGCTGGCGGGCGAGGGCAAGCATTTTTCGGCCGGCCATGACATTGGCACACCCGGCCGTGATGTTGACCGCAGCTTTGAACGGCGCTTGCTGTGGGCGGATCACGTCAACAAACCCGGCGCCGAGTTCTTGTATACCCGTGAACAAGAGGTCTATCTTGGCATGTGCCGCCGCTGGCGCGATTGCCAAAAGCCGACGATTGCGATGGTGCAGGGCGCCTGTGTTGCGGGCGGGCTGATGCTGGCCTGGGTTTGCGACCTGATTGTGGCCTCGGATGATGCGTTTTTTCAGGACCCGGTGATCCGCATGGGCATTCCGGGCGTTGAATATTTTGCACATGCGTTTGAACTGCCGCCGCGTGTCGCCAAAGAGTTTCTGTTGTTCGGTGACCGGATGTCGGCGCAGCGCGCCGAGGGTTTTGGCATGGTCAACAAGGTTGTACCGCGCGCGGAGCTTGCCGCGACCGTATCGGACTGGGCGTCAAAGCTGGCCGGTATGCCGTCGCTTGGCCTGTGGCTGACCAAGCAGGCCGTCAATCATGTCGAAGAGTTGCGCGGCAAGCGCAGCGCGATGGATGCCGTCTATCACATGCATCATTTTGCCCATGCCCAGAACCAGATTTTGACAGGCAACAACCTTGCGGGGCTTGATGCGGGCAAGATGGCTGCGGCGAATAAAGACGCGGCCAAGGGCTGACAGGGGGGCATTGTGGATTTGAATTACACCGCCGAACAGCAGGCTTTTCGCGCCGAGGTGCGGGCCTGGATGGATGCCAATGTGCCGCCCGCGCCGTTGAAATCCTTTGATGCCGATGCGGACGGGTTTGAAGCCCACCGCACCTGGGAACGCAAGCTGAACGCGGGCCGTTGGGGGATGGTCACCTGGCCGCAGGCCTATGGCGGGCGCGGGCTGGACCTGATCCGATGGCTGATCTTTGAGGAGGAATACTACCGCGCTGGCGCGCCGTTACGGGTGAACCAGAACGGCATTTTCCTGCTGGGGCCAACCTTGATGGAATTTGGCACCGATGCCCAAAAAGCACGTTTCTTGCCAAAGATGGCGACGGGCGATGAAATCTGGGCGCAGGCCTGGTCTGAACCGCAGGCCGGGTCTGACCTTGCGGGGGTGCAGGCCAAGGCGCGGCGTGAGGGGGATGAATATGTTCTGTCGGGGCATAAAATCTGGTCTTCGCGCGCGGTATTTGCCGATTGGGCTTTTGGCCTGTTTCGCACCGACCCCGCATCTGATCGCCATCGCGGCCTGACGCTGATCTTGTTTCCGCTGGATGCGCCGGGGGTCAGGCGCCAACCCATCGCGCAGATCAACGGCGAGGTCGGCTTTGCCGAGCTGTTCTTGGAAGATGTCCGTGTTCCGGCCTTCAACCTTTTGGGTGCGGAAGGCGAAGGGTGGAAAATCTGCATGGCGACCGCCGGGTTTGAGCGTGGCTTGATGTTGCGCAGCCCCGCGCGTTTCCAGATGGCGGCCAAACGTTTGGTTGATCTGTATCAGCGCCATGCAACCAGCGCGCCACCTGCCGCCCGCGATGCGGTGGTGCAAGCCGTGATGGATGCCGAGGCCTATGCGCTGTCGATCTATTCCACCGCATCACGGCTGATCGCGGGCGGGCATATTGGCGCCGAGGCCAGTGTGAACAAGATTTTCTGGTCAGAGATGGATATTGCGCTGCACCGGGCTGCCCTGTCTATCCTTGGCGCGCGGGCCGAACTTTTGCCGACCGCGCCAGAGGCGGCCGAGGCGGGTGCATGGCTTGATGGTTATCTTTTTTCACTGGCCGGGCCGATCTATGCCGGGACCAATGAAATTCAGCGTAACATCATCGCCGAGCGTATGCTTGGCATGCCGAAAGGGTAACAGGGATGCAATTCACCTTTACCGATGAACAGGCCATGATGGCCGAAATGACGCGCAAACTGCTGACGGCGGAATGTACATCGGCGCGGCTGCGCAGCCTGCTGGCGACGGGGCAGAATTTCGATGCAGATCGCTGGGAAAAGCTGATGGGGCTGGGCCTTGCCGGGTCTTTGGTGCCCGAGGATAAAGGCGGGCTTGGGCTGAGCTGTGTCGATTTTGTGCAACTGGCCGAAGGCTGCGGCTATGTGGCCCTGCCCGAACCCTTGGTAGAGTTGGCAGGGGTGACGCTGCCCTTGCTTGCAGCGCTGGACAGGCCGGACCTGTTGGCGCAAGCGATGGCGGGGCAGGCATTTGTGGCCCTGTCGCACCCCCTGAACCCGGTGATTGTCGATGCCGACCGCGCCGATGCCATTTTGCGCGTGGGGCCTGACCGGATAGACCTGATCCCGGCCAATGCGGTGCAGCTAGTGGCGCGACCCTCGGTCGATCCGTTGCGGCGCGTGTTTACCATGCAGGCTGATGAAAGGCGCGTCACGATTTTGGCGACGGGGAAAGCCGCTGCCAGACTGGCCGAACAGGCCGTTGATCGCGCCGCCCTTTTTGGCGCCGCGCAAATGCTGGGCATGGCGCAGCGCTGTGTTGATCTTTCGGTGGCCTATACATCCGAGCGCAAGCAATTCGGCAAACCCATCGGAACCTATCAGGCGGTCAAGCATCATCTTGCCACGGCGCAGGTAAAGATTGAATTTGCCCGCCCGGTCTTGCATGCGGCCTCGGCGCTGGCCCCCGGCGCAGGGGTGGCCACGGCGGCGCGGATATCGCACGCAAAGCTTGCCTGTGGCGATGCGGCTGATCTGGCTGCGCGCAATGCGGTGCAGGTGCATGGCGCCATGGGCTATAGCTGGGAGGTGGATGTGCATTTCTACCTTAAACGCGCGCTGGCGTTGACCAATGCCTGGGGCACGCCTGCCTGGCACCGCGACCGTATGGCGGCGCGAGTGTTTGGCGCGCCACTGGAAATCGAAACCCTATTCCCTCAGGAGGGCTGACATGGCCGAAGCCTATATCATCGACGCTATCCGTACCCCCATCGGGCGCAAGAAAGGCGGGCTTGCCACGCTTCATTCCGCTGATCTTGGCGCGCATCCCATCAGGGTGCTGATCGAACGGACAGGCATTGATCCGGGCGCTGTGGATGACGTGGTTTACGGCTGCGTTGACACCATCGGCAGCCAGGCGGGCGACATTGCGCGCACCTGCTGGCTGGTCGCGGGCCTGCCCGACCATGTGCCCGGCGTTACCGTGGACCGCCAATGTGGATCGGCACAGCAAGCCATTCATTTTGCGGCCCAGGGTGTGATGAGCGGCACGCAAGATCTGGTCATCGCGGGCGGTGTTGCCAACCTGAACATGGTGCCGATTTCCGCCGCGATGATCGTAGGGCAGCAATTCGGTTTTCCAGACCCTTTCTCCACCTCGCCGGGGTGGAATGCGCGCTACGGCGGGCAAGAGGTAAACCAGTTCCGATCGGCGCAGATGATCGCGGATAAATGGGGCCTGTCGCGGGTGGCGATGGAGGAATTTGCCCTTGCCAGCCACCAACGCGCGCTTGCAGCGATTGCCGAAGGCCGCTTTGCCGCCGAGATTGCGCCCCTGAACGGGATTTCAGTGGATGAGCCGCCCCGCGCCGATACCACGCTGGCGCGCATGGCCACGTTGAATCCGCTGCTGGAGGGCGGCACCATTCACGCCGGGATTGCCAGCCAGAATGCCGATGCCGCAGCGGCGTTGGTGATCGCTTCTGCGCGCGGCGTGAAAGATCACGGGCTAAAGCCCCGCGCGCGCATCCATCACCTGACGGTACGCGGCGATGATCCGGTCTGGATGCTGACCGCCCCGATCCGCGCCACGCAGCACGCGCTGGCGCGGACGGGCCTGAAGGTCAGCGATATTGATCTGTTTGAATGTAACGAGGCCTTTGCATCGGTAACGATGGCCTGGATGAAAGAGCTGAATATACCCCACGACAAGGTCAACGTGAACGGCGGCGCCATTGCGCTTGGTCATCCCTTGGGCGCTACCGGAGCGCGCCTGATGACGACCATGCTGTATGAATTGGAAAGGCGCGGCGGCCGTTATGCCTTGCAAACCATGTGCGAAGGCGGCGGGCAGGCCAATGTCACAATCATCGAGCGTCTGTGATGGCGTGCTATGCTTTCAACGGTATTGTGCCGGTTGTGGACCCGAGCAGTTTTGTGCATCCGCAAGCGTCCTTGATTGGCGATGTGATCGTTGGGCCTGGGTGCTATATCGCGCCCTTTGCCTCGTTGCGGGGTGATTTCGGCCGCATTGTGGTTGTGGGCGATGCCAGTATCCAAGATTGCTGCGTGCTGCATGGATCGGCCGAGCAAGATTGTGTGGTGGGGCGCGGGGCCACGATTGGGCATGGCGCGGTGATCCACGGGTGCCGTATCGGGGAAAACGCGCTGATCGGGATGAATTCGGTGGTTCTGGATGGGGCTGAGGTTGGCGATGAATGCCTTGTTGGCGCGATGAGCCTTGTGAAAGGCGGCAAGGTGATTGCCGCGCGGCATTTGCTTGCGGGCAATCCGGCGCGTGTGATCCGCGCGTTGGACCCGGCCGAAATCGGCTGGAAAAACGATGGTGATGGCGAATATCAGCGGCTTGCGCAAGCGGCGCTGGAAACGCTGGTGGAATGTGCGCCGCTGCCCGCCTGTGAACCCGACCGCAAGCGGCAGGCAGGCCAGGCGCGCCCGGTGCGGCTGGGTCGGCAATGAACACACGGGTGAGGGACGGGGCCTGCGTGCCTTGCCGGGGACAGATGAAAGGATATTGTGATGGGAATTTGTGAGGGCCGCGTGGTTATCGTGACCGGGGCGGGGCGCGGTTTGGGCCGGGCCTATGCGCTTGAATTGGCGCGTCAGGGGGCGGCGGTTGTTGTCAATGATCTTGGCGTGACCAACAACGGCGAGACGACACAAGAGGCGCCCGCCGATCAGGTTGTGGCCGAGATCCACGCCATGGGCGGGCAAGCCGTCGCCAGTTTTGACAATGTGGCAGATTGGGAGGCGGGCGGGCGCATTGTGCAGACGGCCCTGGACAGCTTCGGCGATCTGCATGCGGTGGTGAATAATGCGGGCTTTGTGCGCGACCGGATGTTTGTTTCTGCGACGCCAGAGGAATGGGATGCGGTTATGCAGGTTCATCTTCGCGGCCATTTCTGCACATCGCGCCACGCGGTCGATTACTGGCGCGCACGTCAAAAGGCGGGGAAAGCGGTAGATGGCCGCATCCTCAACACCACCTCGGGTGCGGGGCTTCAGGGGTCTATCGGGCAAACGGCCTATTCGGCGGCCAAGGGCGGAATTGCCGCGATGACGCTGGTACAAGCGGCAGAGCTGGGCCGCTATGGCATCACCGCCAATGCGATTGCGCCGCAAGCCCGCACGCGCATGACCGAAGGCGCCTTTGGTGAGGCGATGCAGCGCAAAGAAGGCGATCTGGACCTGTATGCGCCCGAAAACACTGCGCCTTTGGTGGCATGGCTATGCTCGGCCGCATCCGCGCATGTGACGGGTGAGGTTTTTGAACTGCTGGGCGGGCGGCTTTCGGTGGCGCTTGGCTGGCACGAAGGCCCGGCGCATGACGTGCATGCCCGCTATGAAAGTGCCGGGATTGGCACGGCGATTGATGCCATTTTGGCGGCGCGCCCGCCCGCCAAGCCGGTCTGGGGCATGTCGTGAAACGGCGAAAGGGGCTATAGGCCCCTTTCGCTATGGCGCATGGCGTTCGACCAGATCCAGAAAGATCGGGCGTTCGCCCCCGCCATGAATTTCCAGTGTGGCCCCGGAAACATAGGCCGCCATCGGGCTGGCCAGGTACAAGACCCCCATCGCAATATCGCGCGGATGCCCCATTCGTTTGGCCGGAAGCGACGCGGCAATCGCATCGCGCGCAGCGTCAGACCCGTAAGGCAATTCATCGCCTTCGGTATCAATCAGCCCGACCACGATCGCGTTGACCCGAATATCCGGGCCCCATTCCGCCGCAAGGCTGCGGGTCAGCCCCAACAGCCCCGCCTTTGCCGCGCCATAAACGGCAGTTCCCGGCGAAGGGCGCACCCCCGATACCGACGCGATATTCACAATCGACCCAACCGAGGCGTTGCGCCGCATCCAATTTGCTGCCGCTTGTGACATATGCACAGGGGCCGTCAGGTTCAGCGCCAAAATCGCCTCATGGAACCGTGGCGAGGCGCTGGCGGCATCGACCGGCGGCGAGCCGCCGGCGTTGTTCACCAGAATATCCACGCGGCCACAGGCCTGCCCTACGGCATCGACGAACGCTGTCACTTCTTCATGCTTGCGCACATCGCATTGCCAAAAGCGGGCGCGGCGGCCATCGGCCTCGGGCAGGGTTTCGGGCGCGGTGCGGCCGCAGACAGCCACGTCGCACCCCGCCGCCAGCAGCGTTTGGGCAATGATCGCGCCAATACCGCGCGTGCCGCCGGTGACTATCGCGACCTGCCCATCTAGGCGGATCGTGGCGGTTGGAAGGGGCGTTTGCATCGGGCGGTCTCCTTGGGTGGGGCTGAATTGTCCTGACCAGATCTGGCGTGTGTCGGCTTGCAATTCTTCGTCCCTTTGGACGATGAAGCAGATACCAAGCCGTTGATAAGTACCCGTGCCGCCATACCCTTACAAGAAAGCCCCCTTGCAATGCTGGAAACCGGAAACTGGACCTTCACGACACTGCCCGCCCTGTGTGCCCGCGCTGCCGAAATCTATGGCGATGCGCCCGCGATTGAAGATGGTGACCATAGGATCAGCTTTATCGAATTGGACCAGATGCAGCGCCGCTTTGCCCGCGCTCTGATGGCGTCGGGGATCGAGGCGGGCCAGCGGGTGATGATCTGGGCCCCCAACAGTGCCGAATGGCTGGTGGCGGCCCTGGGCATTGCCAGCGCGGGTGCCGTGATGATCCCGGCCTCTACCCGGTTCAAAGGTGCCGAGGTTGAAGATTTGGTTCAGCGTGGCGCCGCCACGCTGTTGGTGTCGGTCGGGGATTTTCTGGGGAAATACTACCCCGACATGCTGACCCCCGCCACCCGTGCGCTGATGCGCGAAGTGGTGGTGATTGGGGCCGCAAAGGGCGATGATCTGGCATGGGATGCATTCCTTGCGCGGGCGGCCAGCGTGACCGAAGCGGCATTGGACGCGCGGTCAGCGGCCATCACCCCGGCCACCATCTGCGATATCTTGTTCACGTCGGGAACCACCGGGCAATCCAAAGGTGTGATGTATGCGCACGGCCAGTTCTTGCGGGTGGTAAGTGCCTGGGCCCGCCGCGTTGGCCTGACACGGGGCGACCGCACCTTGGTCATTCCTCCGTTTTTCCACGCGTTTGGCTATCGTGGCGGTGCAATTGGGTCGATCATTGTCGGGGCCACGATCCTGCCGCATCTGACCTATGACGCGGATGAGGTGCTGGCCCGCGTGATCCGTGATAAGATCAGTGTCATTCCGGGGCCGCCGACAATTTTTCAGGGCATGCTTGCCCATCCGCGCCTGGCCGAATTTGACCGTTCCAGCCTACGCCTTGGCATCACCGGCGGTGCGGTGATTCCGGCCGTTCTGGTGGAACGGATGCGCAGTGAGCTGGGCTTTACCGGTGTTTGCAACGGCTATGGCCTGACCGAATGTGGCGGCTATGGCACGATGTGCAGCCATGACGACAGCAACGAGGTGATCGCCAATACCGCCGGTAAACCGATGCCGGACGTCGAGATCGAGATGATGGATGCGGCAGGCCAGATCTTGCCAAAGGGTCAAACGGGCGAAGTGGTCATTCGCGGTTATATCGTGATGAAGGGTTATCTTGATAACCCCGAGGCGACAGCGGCGACGATTGATGCCAACGGCTGGCTTCATACCGGCGATATTGGCCGCATTGACGAGGCAGGCAATCTGCATATTGAAGACCGACTGAAGGAAATGTTCATCGCCGGCGGCTTCAACTGCTATCCGGCCGAGGTAGAGCGGATGCTGTCGCGCCACCCGGCCATAGGGCAAGTCGCTGTGATCGGGGTTGAGGATGCGCGCCTGGGCGAGGTTGGCAAGGCGTTCGTGACCCTGCGGGCAGATGCGCACACAACCGAGGCCGATATTATCGCCTGGGCGCGCGAAAACATGGCAAATTACAAGGTTCCCCGTTCGGTTGAGATCCGCGACAGCCTGCCAACCAGCGCGCAGGGCAAGATTTTGAAACGCGAATTGCGCGATGAAATGCATGCGCGCGCCGCAAATCAGCCGGCTGTGTGACCGTGCAGCCATCGACTTTAGTCTGATAGGACGATGTTGACCGCGGCGTGTTGTACAAATCTGTAGCCACAAGCGGGGATGTCCGCAAATGGCGGCACCGGTTTGTCAGGCGTTGCCTGGTTGGATTTCAGGGAGGGAATGACATGAAGAAACTTTTGTTGGCAACCAGTTTACTGGCTTTGATCCCGTTGACGGGTGCCGCGCAAACCGGAAACGGCGCTGTAAAGATCGGAATCTTGAACGATCAATCCAGCTCTTTTTCTGCGCTTGGCGGGACTGAGGTGATCGAAGCCGTGGCGCTGGCGGTTGAGGCCCATGGCGGCACCGCGCTTGGTAAACCTGTCGAGGTGGTTTCTGCCGACCACCAGAACAAGCCCGACGTGGCCCTGTCGATCGCGCGCGAGTGGCTGGAAACCGGCGATGTCGATGTGATCGTGGACGTTGCAAACTCTGCCATCGCATTGGGTGTGAATACGCTGATCGGCGAAAAGGGCAAGCTGGGCCTGTTTATCTCGCCGCTGACCGACCGCCCGACAGAGGCAGATTGCAACGGCCATGTCGCAGCATGGGCCTATGATGCCTATTCGACTGTAGGCACAGCCGTAAAGGCGCAGCTTGCAAAGGGGTTGGACAGCTTTTTCATCATTTCGCCCGATTATGAAGCCGGCAAGGTACAAGAGGCATGGGTGGAAACCGCTGTGACCGAAGGCGGCGGCACCGTGGTTGGCAAAGTGCGCGCACCTTTGGGCGGCACTGATTTCTCGTCCTTTATCCTTCAGGCGCAAGCGTCGGGTGCAAAAGCCATCCAGATCAACCTGAACGGGTCGGAGCTGATCAACGCGTTGAAACAAATTCAGGAATTTGGCATCATCGAGCAGGGCCAGGCGGTTTCCGTGACCTTCTTGCATCAATCCGACGCCCGCGCGATCGGTGCGGAATCCTTGCAGGGCATTCAATTTGCCGCCCCATGGTTCTGGACCCAGGACGACGACTCGCGCGCGTTTGGCATGGCGATGAAGGCCAAGACCGGGAACGCGCCGGGCTGGATTGCGGCGGGCAACTATTCTGCTGTGGGGGCCTATCTGCGCGCGGTTGAAAAGGCTGGCACCGATGACGCGGATGCAGTGTTCAGCGCCCTTCAGGAAATCGACCTGAACGACATGTTTGTCAAAAACGGCACGTTGTATCCGAATGGCCGCCTGGCCCATGACATGCACCTGCTAGAGGTGAAAGCCCCGGCAGAGCTTACCGAAGGCGACGATTACTTTCAGCTGGTTTCGACAGTGGCGGCTGCGGATGCCTTCCGTGACATTTCCGCATCCACTTGCCCGCTTATCAAGAAGTAAAGGCGGCACGTTTTGGATTGAAAAGCCGGGGGCGCCAATTTGCCCCCGCAAACCCTGACAACAGAAAAAAAAAGAAACCCCATGCGCGGCTATATGATTTTTGAAATAGACATCACCGATCCCGCCGCCTGGGACGAATACCGCCATATTGCAGCACCGCTTATGGCGGCGGCCGGTGGGCGCTTTGTGTTTGCCAGCGAAAAGATCGAGCCGCTGGAGGGGGGCTGGACCCCCACATCCCTGTCGGTTGTGGAATTTCCCAGCTTTCAGGCCGCGCATGATTTCTATCACTCGCGCCCCTATAAAGCCTTGGCACAATTGCGCCAGCGCGCCTCTACCGGGCGGGGTATTCTTGTCGGCGCTGCTGACTTGCCAGACCCGAATTTGAAGACGCGACCCTGAAGACCCGAATCTGAAGACCCGAATCTGAAGAAAAGAGCCGCATATGACAGCCCAAGCTGCCACCGATTATGTTATAGAAACCCACGGTCTGACCAAACGCTTTTACGGCTTTGCGGCGGTCAGTGGCGTTGATCTGCGTGTTCGCCGTAATTCTGTTCACGCCCTGATCGGGCCGAATGGCGCGGGCAAAACAACGGTATTCAACCTGATCACCAAGGTTTTGCCCCCCAGCGAGGGCGTGATTTTGTATAATGGTGAGGATATCACAGCGCTTGGTGCTGCACAGGTGGCGCGGCGCGGGATTGTGCGGTCGTTTCAAATATCAGCGATTTACCCGCGAATGACGGTGGCGGAAAATGTGCGCATTGCGTTGCAGCGCCCCAGCGGCACGTCTTTCCATTTCTGGAAATCGGAATCCAGCCTTGCCAGTCTTGCCCCTCGGGTAGAGGAACTTTTGGCAACCGTGGGCCTGGAGGCAGATCAGAGCGGCCTTGCGTCTGATTTGCCCTATGGCCGCAAACGCGCGCTGGAACTGGCAACAACGCTGGCGCTGGACCCAGAAGTGCTGCTGCTGGATGAACCGATGGCCGGTCTGGGCCATGAAGATGTGGATAAGATTTCTGATCTTATCGGCCGGCTTGCGGCAAACCGGACCATTTTGATGGTCGAGCACAACCTGTCGGTCGTGTCCAGGCTGGCAGATCGGATCACCGTTCTGGCCCGCGGAAAAATACTGGCTGAGGGTGATTATGCCGCAGTCTCGAACGACCCGCGCGTGATTGAAGCCTATATCGGAGGCGAGGATGACTGACAAACCCCCAATACTGCAAGTCACTGATCTGCGCGGTTGGTATGGCGAAAGCCAAGCCTTGCACGGCATGGGCTTTGTGGTGAATGAAGGCGAGGTTGTTACGCTTTTGGGCCGCAACGGTGCCGGAAAAACCACCACTTTGCGCGCGATCATAGGGCTTTTACGCCGCAAAACCGGGTCAGTGACGTTTCATGGGCAAGAGATCCTTGGGCTGCCCGCCGAAACCATTGCCCGGCGCGGACTTGCGTATTGCCCCGAGGAGCGGGGAATTTTTGCCTCGCTTACCGTCGAGGAAAATCTGTTTTTGCCGCCGGTCATCGCACCCGGCGGAATGGATGTTGACGCGATCCTGACCCTGTTTCCCAACCTGCGCGAGCGATGGACCAGCCCCGGTACAAAACTTTCAGGCGGCGAACAGCAAATGCTTGCCATCGCCCGCATCCTGCGCACCGGGTCCAGATTTTTGCTGCTGGATGAACCGACCGAGGGGCTGGCCCCGGTTATCATCAAGCAAATCGGCATGGTGATCCGCGCCTTGAAAGAGCGGGGCTATACCGTGCTTTTGGTAGAGCAGAATTTTCGTTTCGCCGCCAAACTCGCCGATCGTCATTATGTGGTGGAACATGGTCAGGTGATCGACAGTTTCACCGCCGCCGATGTGACCACAAAGCTGGATCGCATCCAGACCTACTTGAAAGCCTGAACCATGATGGAATTGCTGGGAATTTCTGCGCCGTTGCTGTTCGGTCAATTGCTGATCGGCCTTATCAACGGCTTGTTCTATGCGATGATGAGCCTGGGTGTGGCGATCATCTTTGGCATGCTGCGGATCGGCAACTTCGTGCATGGTGCGATGTATATGCTGGGTGCATATGGTGCGTGGTTTTTGGCAAACCTGCCCACGATATTTCCGGGTCTGGGCCTGCCTGCCGTGAATTATTGGTGGGCGCTTTTGCTGGTGCCCCCGATGGTGGCGCTGGTGGGGGCCGCGACAGAACGGGTATTCATTCGCCGGGTCTATGACCTGGAACATGCCTATGGGCTGCTGTTGACAGTCGGTCTGGGCATGGTGCTTGAAGGTGGCTTCAACGTGCATTTTTCCGCGGCCGGCCAGCAATACGGTGTGCCAGAGGCGTTGAAAGGCGGCGTGAACCTTGGCTTCATGTTCATGCCGATATACCGGCTATGGGTGATCGTGGCCGCCTTGGTTGTGTGCCTTGCGACATGGTATGTGGTCGAGCGGACGCGCCTTGGTGCCTATTTGCGCGCGGCCACCGAAAACCCCGATCTGGTGCGCGCCTTTGGCATCAACGTGCCGCGAATGCTGATGTTCACCTATGCGTTTGGGGTCGGCCTTGCGGGGCTGGCCGGGGTTATGGCGGCGCCGATTTATCAGGTCAGCCCATATATGGGGCAGTCGATCATTGTGACCATTTTTGCGGTGGTCGTGATCGGGGGCATGGGCTCTATTTTCGGGGCGATTGTCTCGGGTATCATGATGGGCGTGATTGAGGGGCTGACAAAAGTGTTCTGGCCCGAAGCGGCATCGACCGTGATTTTCGTCATCATGGCAATTGTGCTGGTGGTGCGTCCGGCAGGGCTGTTTGGCAAGGATACGGTCAGCCATTCCGGCAACGATATTTCCAATGTGCGGCGCGAAAGTATCCTGGAAAATGGCCAGCTTTGGCTGATCGTGCTGACGGGAGTCGGGGTGGTGATGCCCTTCGTGATCTACCCGGTTTTCGCCATGAAGATTCTGTGTTTTGCGCTGTTTGCCAGTGCCTATAACCTTGTTTTTGGCTATGGTGGCCTGCTTGCCTTTGGCCATGCGGCGTTCTTTGGTAGTTCGGCCTATGTTGCGGCCCATGCCGCCGCTGTGTGGGGCTTGCCGCCAGAGCTGTCGATTCTGGCCGGGGTCGCGGTTGCAACGGCAATCGGCGCCCTGTTTGGCTGGTTGGCAATCCGCAGGCAGGGGCTTTATTTTGCGATGATAACGCTGGCGCTGGCGCAGATCGTGTATTTCTACGCCGTCACCTCGTCCTGGACACATGGCGAGGACGGGATTCAATCGGTGCCGCGCGGCAAGCTGTTCGGGCTGATTGACCTGAACGACACGATGAACATGTATTTCGTTGTGCTGGTCGTGTTTCTTGCTGCCTTTGCCTTCATCACGCGGATGGTACGTTCGCCCTTTGGGCAAGTGTTGAAATCGGTACGCGAGAATGAGCCGCGCTCGATCTCGCTTGGCTATTCGACCGATCGCTACAAGCTGCTTGCCTTTACCCTTTCGGCAATGCTTGCCGGGCTTGCGGGCGGAATGAAGGCGATTGTGTTTCAAATCGCGTCCTTGGCAGATCTGAACTTCATGACCTCGGCCGATGTGCTGCTGATGACGTTGATCGGCGGGGTTGGCACGCTGCTTGGCCCGATTGTCGGCGCGGTTCTGGTGGTCACCATGCAGCGAGAATTGGCACCATTGGGCGCGTGGGTCGTGGTGGTTCAGGGCGGTGCCTTTGTGCTGTGCGTCTTGTTCTTGCGCAAAGGCGTGATTGGCGCGTTTGAGGATTTCCTGGCCCGCCGCGCCAATCGGGCGCGCGACAAATGACCAGCGCGGTCATCATCGGTGCGGGGCCGGGGCTTGGTCTTGCCCTGATCCGTCGTTTCGCGCGCGAAGGTTTGCAGACTGCCTTTGTTGCCAGGCGGGCTGCGGCGGTGGCCAAGTACAGCGCCAGCCTGCAGGCCGAGGGATTGGCGACCTTGGGCATCGTGGGCGATGCCGCCGATCCGGCCAGCCTTGTCGCCGCCTTGGCGCAGGCCCGCGCGGCCCATGGTGCGCCCGAAGTGCTGATCTATAATGCCGCGATTGTAGAGCCTTCGCGCTTTGTAACCCCGTCGGGCATAACCGAGGCGCGCTATGCCGACGCACCCGGTTGGGCCGCGCGCGGGGCGCCAATTGATAGTGCCAGCTTCGAAGCTGGTCTTCGGGCCAATGTGACCGGCGCGCTGCTGGCCGCGCAAAGCGTTGCGCCGGAAATGATCGCGCGCGGGCATGGTACTATTTTGCTGACGGGCGGCGTGTTGGCCTTTGGTCCGTGGATCGAATGGGGGGCCGTTTCGCTGGGCAAGGCCGCCCTGCGCAGCCTTGGCCATTCGCTGGCGTTGGAGTTGGCACCGCTGGGGGTGCAGGTGGCAACCATCGCCATTCACGGCACCATGGCAACAGGCACGCCCTATGACCCCGACCTTGTGGCCGCCGCCTATTGGGAAACACATCTGCGCGCGCGGCAGGAATGGACGCCGGATGTGCATTTTCGCCCCGGCGCGGACGATGGAGGAGATCCGGACAGATGACCCTGACTTTAACCGGCCGCAAGGCATTGGTGACCGGCGGCGCAAGTGGTATCGGCGAGGTGACTGCGCAGGTCTTGGCAAAGCTTGGCGCGCAGGTGGTGATTGCAGATCTTGCCGCTGACAAACTGGCGGCGGCGCGGCTGCGCACGGGGGCTTGTGGTATCACTGCTGGCGATGTGGTGTCAGAAGCAGACTGCAACCGCATGGTAGAGGAAGCGGGGGCGATCATGGGCGGGGTTGATCTGTTGTTCAACGCCGCGGGTATTGGTGATGATCTGCTTCCCGTGCATGAACAAGAGGTTGACCGCTGGCAGCATGTGCTGGATGTGAATCTGCGTGGCACCTATCTGATGTGCCGCGCCGCCGGAAAGCAGATGCTGCGCAGGGGGCAGGGGGCCATTGTGAACGTGTCCTCGATCGTGGGCCTCGGGGCATTTCCGGGGCGCTCGGCTTATGGTGTTTCAAAGGCGGGTGTGGTGCATTTGACCAAGACGCTGGCCTGTGAATGGGGTGCGGCAGGAATCCGCGTGAACTGTATCGCGCCGGGCTATACCCGCACGCCGATGGTGCAGGATTTGCTGGACAGAAACGTGTTTGACCCCACGTTGATCGAACAGCGCACCCCGCTGGAACGCTTTGCCATGCCCGAAGAAATGGCCCGCGCCGCGGCGTTCTTGCTGTCGGATTGGGCATCATATATCACCGGCACCGTGCTGCCTGTCGATGGGGGCTGGGCGGCATATGGTGCGGCAGGCGATGTTCGCAAAATCCGCACCGGCGAGGGGTAAAACCCCAAGCCTGCAGCATTCCGATGTTTGCTTGAAACGGCTCTTTTCCCATAACGCGTTGAAAGATTTTATTCTCGGCCGCGATATGTGGTTCAGGTTCAAGGCGAAACGCTTTGGCGCCGAAACTTGTCCAGCGTATCATCGCGCAGCGCGGCCACCAGATCGCGCTTGCGGATTTTCGCGGCCTCCACCGGCATTTCGTCAATGAATTCAACCTGACGTGGCACTTTATAGGCCGAAAGCCGTTCACGGCAGTAGCGCTGAATTTCTTCAGCGGTCACCGAAACCCCTTGGGTTTTCACAATGATTGCCACCGGAATTTCACCCTTGGCCACGTCCGGGCCACCCACAACCGCACAAACCGCAACGGCAGGGTGTTCGTATAGCGTGCTTTCCACCTCTAACGGGAAGATATTGTGACCGCCGGTGATGATCACATCTTTCTTGCGGTCCACGATAAACAGAAAACCATCCTCATCCAGATAGCCAAGATCGCCGGATTTCCAACCAAGGGGGCCAAAGGCCGCCGCCGTTGCCGCCGGATCATCCAGATACCCAAGCGCAACGGAATCCCCGCCGATGATGACTTCACCAATCTCGCCCTGTGGCATCAATTCACCCGCCTCATCCACGATCAAGATGCGAGACGAGCCGATGGGCAGGCCGGCCGCGCCCGAACGGCGCAGGCCCGTAACCGGCTCTATCACGTTTTGGCCGCAGGTTTCTGTTGCGCCATAAACCTGCGCCACCTTCACGCCCGAAATCTCTTCAAAGCGGCGAATAACCGGTTGCGGAACAGGTGATCCGCCCGTGGTACACACCCGCAGCGACGACAGATTGTGCCGCGTGGTATCATAATCATTGACCATATAGACATACATCGTGGGTGTACCGCCAAAATAGGTCGCACCGTAATGCGCAATATCGGTTAGCACCTTGTCGGTGTTCCAGCGTTCATGCAAAATCAGCGTGCCGCCGGTATACATGCACAAATTCAGGGTCGCGGTCAGGCCAAAATTGGTGAACAGCGGCACGGCGCATAAATACACCTCTTGCCCGTAACGGCTGCCATGGGCGACCATCATGTCACGCAGAATCGAACAATGATTCAGGTGGCTTTGCAAAATTCCCTTTGGCGCGCCGGTGGTGCCGGAACTGAAAAACAGGGCGGCGACATCGCCCATCTGATTGGGGGCATCGTCAAACCGATCAGGCGCCAGTGCCATCAGCGCATCCAGGTCCAGCGCATCTGTTTGCGCGCCGCCGGTAACAAAGCACTGTCCAAGGGCCGGGAACTCTGCCCGGATGGGGGCGAATTCGGCAAATGTCATGGCATCGGCAATGATTGCTTTCATGCCGCTGGCCTGCACCACACGGCGCAATTCATCTTGCCGGAACATGGCCGACAGGGGCAGCGGCACTGCGCCCAATCGCTGGCACGCAAACACGGCAACGGCCATCAACGGCACCGATGGCAGATAAAGCCCGATGCGGTCACCTTTGCCCAAGCCCTGCGCCGCCATCACCTGCGCCATCCGCGCGGTTTGCTGCCCAAATTCGGCATAGCTGATGCCGCGATCCTCAAAAATCAGGAAATTGCGATCCGGTAGTATCGCGATATTGCGGGCGAGCATCTGGTTCAGCGTTTCCATCATTTCCTCGGTCAACTGCGTTTGCGTGTTACTACAGGGCCAGAAAATAGCGCGCTTCGTCCAGCCGGACGATGGCCACGCAAAATCGACCCGATAAAACATCAAAAGCAATCAGGAGGGGCGCATGGGGCGGTTGGCAGGGAAAGTAGCATTGATCACCGGCGCCACGTCCGGCATCGGGCGCGCCGCAGCAGAGCTGTTCGCAAGCGAGGGCGCAGCGGTTGCCGTCGCGGGCCGTGATGTTGGCCGTGGTGCCGAGGTGGTCGCCGCAATCCATGCCGCGGGCGGTGTTGCGGCGTTTTTTGCGATGGATGTCGGCGACCCTGAAAGCGCACAGACTGCCATTGATGCGGCGGCCGTGCATTTCGGTGGGTTGGATGTGCTTTACAACAATGCTGGCGGATCGTCGGCGGCAGATGGGCCGGTGACCGAGGCGTCCTTGGATGAGTTCTGGCGCTGCATCCGGGTGGACCTGTTCGGCACTTTCCTTGGCTGCCGCTTTGCCATTCCGCATCTGCAGCGGCGCGGCGGTGGCGCGATCATCAATTCAGCCTCGATCATGGGGGCCATGGGCCTGCCCAACCGCGATGCCTATACTGCCGCAAAAGGCGGGGTGATTGCGCTGACACGGTCGCTTGCGGTGGAATATGCGCCAGATAAAATCAGGGTGAACACCTTGGTTGCAGGCGCAGTGGGCACCGAACGGGTGTTGAGTTTCTATGAGCGGGAGCCGCATCTGAAGTCTCAGTGGGATTCCTACCTTCTTGGCCTGGCAGAGCCGCGCGATGTGGCGATGGCCGCGTTGTTTCTGGCGTCGGATGAGTCGCGGCGCACCACAGGACATATGATCCCGGTGGATAGCGGTATTCTTATATCATAACCCGATGCCCCCCTTAAAAAAGGATAAAACATGACAAAAGACGTGGTTATCGTTTCCGCCCTTCGTACAGCGATCGGGGATTTTGGCGGCGCTTTGGCAGGTATTTCGCCCTGTGATCTGGCGGCCGAGGTTTCACGCGCCGCGATTGCGCGTGCAGGCCTGACGGGGGCCGATATTGGCCAGGCGGTGTTCGGCAACGTCATCCACACCGCGCCGGAGGATATGTACCTGTCCCGCGTTGCCGCTTTGCGCGCAGGGGTGCCGGAAACCGCACCCGCATTGACGCTGAACCGGCTTTGCGGCTCTGGCTTGCAGGCGGTGATTACCGCGTCCGAACAGATCAAGCTGGGCTATACCGACATTGCCCTTGCCGGAGGTGCAGAAAACATGAGCCGCGCCGGGCATTTGCTGACGCAGGCGCGCACGGGGCAGAAAATGGGGGATGTGCGGGCGATTGATATGATGGTCGGTGCGCTGACCGACCCGTTTGGCAACGGCCATATGGGGGTCACGGCCGAAAACATCGCCACGCGCAACCGCATTGACCGCGCCACCCAAGATGCCTTTGCCGCCGAGTCGCATCACCGCGCCGCCCGCGCCATTGCCGAAGGGCGTTTCACCGATCAAATCCACCCGATCACGGTAAAACGCGGCCGTAGTGAGGGGGTGTTTGACCAAGACGAACATGTCCGCCCCGATGTTACCGCCGCAGATCTGGCCAAGCTACGCGCGGCATTTGCCAAAGATGGCACCGTGACCGCAGGTAACGCGAGCGGGCTAAATGATGGTGCGGCGGCGCTGGTCTTGATGGATGCCGCGACTGCCGTTGCAAAAGATATTGCCCCGTTGGCGCGTATCGTCGCTTCGGGGCTTGGCGGCGTAGCCCCCGATGTGATGGGCATGGGGCCGGTGCCGGCTGTGCGCCAAGCCCTTGCACGGGCGGGGCTGACGGCGGCGGATATGGCGGTCATCGAATCAAACGAGGCTTTTGCAGCCCAGGCCTGCGCTGTTTCCGCCGAATTGGGGTTTGATGCTGACCGTACCAACCCCAACGGTGGCGCGGTTGCCCTTGGCCATCCGATCGGCGCATCCGGCGCTATCATTCTGGTGAAACTGATCCATGAGCTGCGCCGCATCGGTGGGCGATATGGCTTGGCGACGATGTGCATCGGTGGGGGCCAAGGGATCGCAGTCATCATCGAAAACCCCGCAGCCAAAAGCGTTTCAACCTGAAGCTGACCCGCATAACGCCGCCTGAATCCAACGGTATCAGGGCGTTATGCGTTAGGCCGCGAATTTTTTGAGCACTTGACTGGGCGGCAGGAGGCCCGCCGCCATCATGGCCACGGCCCGCAGGATGTCTGGCCAATTCTCGATGATGAGGCCCGTCCTGATCTTACCGCCGATCTGGTGGCCGGTAGGCGATGCTTGCATCGCCGTAAGGCCATTTGAGCGTTTCAAACCCCACCGCTTCCATGGTTTTCCCCGAGCTACGCCGCCGGAGATGAACCAAACCAGCCTGATAGGCAGGGCGGCGGGCATAAAGCGCCTGTTCCAACGCATCTGTGACCCGGCAGGGTTTCGCAGCGCAAAAGCCCGAGAAGGCAAGACAAAATCTGTCTTGGCAGATCGCGACGCTTTCCAACCGACGATTCAGTTGGCGAAGGTGTCGATCACGAAGGCGAGGCAAACAAATCCTTGCCACCCCTCTCACACATTCTTTGAATGTGTTGCCGGGTAGCGGTTGAGACAAATGTGAAGTCGTCGTTCGTTGGGCTTGAGCTAATGGCGCCACAATGAACACCCCCACAGCATATTTGGCGCTGGCGCCCGGAATTTGCGGTTCAGCTTGTCGTGCGGATATGGCACTGACGTATCGGAGATCGTTGTTTTCATGGATATTTCCTCGAACAATGCCCCGCAATCTGTCAGCCGTCAGGTGAATGCTTGCATTCACCGTCAGGCCCATGCCTTTCATATGGCGCGCCACAGCTTCACCTTCGCGGCACAACTGCCACCAGGTTTTGCGGACAGCGTAAACCTCTCAGTTGCCATCCCAGGGGGCGGTTCAGGTAACCCGCATCGCCGAGATTCATCGCCAAGTGGCAAAAGCTCCGTGGCCTTCAAACGAAAGAATGCCCAAATGAGGCAAGACTGGACTGCAAGCGTGGCACGACCAATTTAGCAAGAGTTTGGCATTGCATGGCTTGCGCTTGTCGGCGTCTGCGGCTATCTAGATGGCCGTGCGGGTGTAGCTCAATGGCAGAGCGAGAGCTTCCCAAGCTCCAGACGAGGGTTCGATTCCCTTCACCCGCTCCATATGACCGGTCAAAAAATCAAATCAACCAATAGCTTCCATCATTTTCGGTCCCTACCGGTGCAGATCGGGGAACACATGGGGCTAGGCTTGAAGCATGTTGAACGCACCAAATGAGGCAGTTTCCAAGATTGCCGCAGGGGCCCCAAGGACGTTTCCGCGATCATCACCAAGCGGGAGTTCAAGCGGAAACTGGGCAATTTCCAGAGGGAAGCCTTTGCGGCGTATTCTCGGTATCACGCTGAGGTAAAGCGGGGCAAGATTGTCAGGGCTGGGGTCTCAGAGGTGGCAAGCCACGCTGGGGGGGGCTGAGCGAGAAGCTTTAAAGCTGTACCTGACAGAACAGCTTGGGCCGGATGCTGATAGCCGCACGGTGGGTCTGGCAAGCCGTGTGATTGGCGCAGCCATAAAAGGCGCTGGCCAATGCGGCAAACAACCTGCCATAGGTAGATTGCCGCATTTCACGCATATCGTTTTTGACTGGCTGCTTTCGAAACCAGACGGCTATCTGGGACGCATTCTGGTTCCCCTCGGTTCCAGCACACGTCCCGATAATGTTCCAGCAAGGTGATCCTGAATCAAGTTAGGTCGTTGATTTTCATTGGTTAATCATACAGAAAGGCAGATGTATTTCATCTCCAGGTAATCCTCCATTCCGTGATGGCTGCCTTCGCGGCCAAGCCCGGATTGCTTGACGCCGCCAAAGGGCGCAACCTCGGTTGAAATGATGCCGGTGTTTACACCAACGATCCCATATTCAAGGCCCTCTTGCACGCGGGTCACGCGGCCGATGTTCTGGGCGTAGAAATAGGCAGCGAGGCCGAAGATGGTATCATTGGCGTAGCCGATCACCTCTTCCTCTGTGTCGAAGCGGAACAGGGGGGCCATGGGGCCAAAGGTTTCTTCCTGGGCCACCATCATGTCCTGGGTGACGCCGGTCACGATTGTCGGTTCAAAGAACGAACCGCCAAGCGCATGGCGGTTGCCGCCGGTCATCACCTTGCCACCTTTGGCAACCGCATCTTTGATATGTTCTTCAACCTTTTCGACGGCGGCGACATTGACCAAGGGGCCAAACTCTACCGCTTCGGTCAATCCATCGCCGACGCGTGTTTTCGCCAGTGCCTCGGCCAGCTTTTTGGCAAACGCATCGTAAACGCTGGCCTGTACATAGATCCGGTTGGCACAAACGCAGGTCTGGCCGTTATTGCGGAATTTCGACGCCATGGCACCCAGCACGGCGGCATCCAGATCGGCATCATCAAACACGATGAACGGCGCATTGCCACCCAGTTCCATCGAGCATTTCATCACCTGATCGGCAGTCTGTTTCAGCAAGATACGGCCAACCTCGGTGGAGCCGGTAAAGGTCAGCTTGCGCACGATGGGGTTTTCGCAAAATTCCTTGCCGATGTCGGACGAGCGTTTGGAGGTGATGACCGAGAAGATACCTTTTGGCAGGCCCGCACGGTCGGCCAATACGGCAAGCGCCAGCGCCGACAATGGCGTTTCTGCAGCGGGGCGCGCAACAAAGCCACAGCCTGCGGCCAGGGCGGGCCCGCATTTGCGGGTGATCATCGCATTGGGAAAGTTCCAGGGCGTGATCGAGCCGACAACCCCGATGGGTTGTTTCAGCACCGTGATGCGCTTGTCTTTCATATGGCCGGGGATGGTTTCACCGTAAACGCGCTTGGCCTCTTCGGCAAACCATTCGATGAAGGACGCGCCATAAGCGACCTCGCCCTTGGCTTCCGCCAGCGGTTTGCCCATCTCGGCGGTCAGGATCGCGCCAAGATCATCCTGGTTGGCGATCATCAGGTTGTACCAGGCCCGCATTATATTGGCCCGCTCTTTGGCGGTGCGGCTGGCCCAGTCTTTCATCGCCACATCAGCGGCGGCAATGGCGCGGGCGGTCTCGGCGCGGCCAAGGTTGGGAACCGAACAAATCACATCGCCGCGCGCCGGGTTTACCACGTCAAAGGTGCCGCCATCATCGGCATCCACCCATTCCCCCGCAACATAGGCCTTTGTCGCCAAAAGGCTGGGGTCTTTGAGCATGGCGCGCAAATCGGTTGCCGTTGATTTCACGGTTTCGGATGCAATATTGGACATTGAAGCCTCCCATTTCAGTTTGGCATATGCAAATCATGGGCAGGCGGAGATGTCCAGTTCTTCGATGGAAATGGGGGATGTGATGGCGATGGATCCGGATATGGCCTATGCCAATGGTGCGTTTATTCCGGGGGCAGAGGGGTTTCCGCCACGCTGGGCTGCAGCAGCGGCGGCGTTTCGCGATGGTTTGGGCGTGCGTGCGCGGCTTGGCCTGGCCTACGGCCCCGCTGCGCGGCAACAGTTCGATCTGTTCTTGCCCGACGGCCCGGCCAAGGGCTGTGTAACCTTTATTCATGGGGGCTATTGGATGGCGTTTGACCGATCTTCCTGGTCGCATTTGGCGGCCGGGGTTCTGGCGCGGGGCTGGGCCTGCGCCATGCCGTCCTATACATTGGCCCCCGAGGGGCGGATAACGCAGATGACGGCGGAAATGGTCGCGGCGATTGCCGCGATCCGGCGCGAGGTGCCGGGGCCGATGGTGGTCGCGGGCCATTCGGCGGGCGGGCATTTAAGCGCGCGGATGGGCTGTGCCGATCTGGCTGTGCCGGGGGTGGTGCGGGTGGTTCCAATCTCGCCCTTGTCCGAGTTGGCACCGATTGCCCAGACCAGAATGCAAGCGGTGCTGCGTCTGGATGCGGATGAAATATCCACAGGGTCGCCCGCGCGCCAGGCGCTGCGTCCGGGCGTGCAAGCCCATATCTGGGTGGGCGGGCAAGAGCGGCCAAGTTTTCTGTGGCAGGCGCGATTGCTGTCCGAGGCCTGGGCCTGCGACTGGACTGTCGCCCCCGGCAAGCACCATTTCGACGTCTGCGATGCGATGCAAGATCCACACTCGGCCTTGGTCAAAATTTTGGTCGCCAGCGCCTGACCCCGCTTTCTTTTCGGAAAAAATATCCTCGCCGAAGGCAAGCCGCGTCAGCGGCTTTCTTTCGCCATCGGCCGAAAGACAAGCATACCGGCCGCATAAGCCAGACCCACAATCACACAAGTACCGGCCAAAAACAGCACAAATGCTGCCGTCATCGGCCCCGTGGCCGGCATCAAACCCGCCAATCCCGCGAACAAAATGCCCGTTGCCACGACCCACCCCAGCGTTACCGCGAACCACAGGCAAACCGCCAGCGTTGCCACGCCAAGGATGGTGCGGGCACGCCCGGCAGCGGCGGCGCTGCTGCGCAACCCCCGGCGCAAGGCGCGGAACTGGCGACCGATATCGGCCTGCACCGCCAGAATGGCGGGAACCAGCACCAAGACCAGCACAAAGCCAAATCCAAGGCCGTAAACCAGGGTGATAACCGTGGGCCGCAGAAATTCAGCCTGCGACGAGCGTTCATAGAGCAAAGGCGCCAGCCCCATAACGGTGGTTGCTGTGGTCAGGAAAACCGGGCGCAAACGGTCGGCCACGGCGTCGATGATCGCCGGGTACAGCCCGCGCTTTTCGGCGTATTCGTCGATGGTTGACACCAGAACGATCGAATCGTTGATGATGATCCCGGTCATCCCGATCATGCCGACGATAGAGAACATCGACAGCGGCACGCCCCAGGCATCATGCCCGTAAATCGCGCCGATCAGGCCAAAGGGTATGATGGCCATCACCACCACGGGGCGGGTCCAGCTTGCGAATACCCAGGCCAGCACCATGTAGATGCCCAGCAGGCACAGAAGCATCCCCAGTGCGGCATCCCCCAGAAATTCGCGTTCTTGTTCGGCAAGGCCGGATTGATGGGTGGTTATGCCAAAGTCCTGCTCCAGCTTTGGCAGGATGTCTTGCGTCAGGGCGCGTTGCACTTCGGCGGCACGGGCCGGGTCATCCTCGGCCAGATCGCCCGAGACGGTGACAATGCGCAGCCCGTTTTCACGCCGGATGGTAGAAAAGCCCGAGCGGCGTTCCACCGTCACAATGTCGCCCAGCGGCACATAGACCCCCGGCCCGGCGCGCAGCAGCGTGCTTTCCAGAAAATCGGCGGTCAGTTCGGATTTGGGCAATTCGACGCGCACACTGGCCGAGCGCGGACCATCGGGGAAGGTTGCGGCCTCGATCCCGTTCAGGCGTTCGCGCAGGTTGCGGCCCAGCATGTCGATGGAAAAGCCAAGCGCCTGACCCTGCGGCGTCAGCGACAGGATCAGCTCCTCCTTGTCATAGGCCAGGCTGTCTTCCAGCGCCGAAATTTCGGGAAAGGGCGCCAGCGTGGTTTTCAGCGCCTCGGCGGCGGCCTTCAGCGTTTCGGCATCGGCGCCCGAAAGATCAACCGCCAGCGAATCGCCGCCGGGGCCATAGCTTCCCCCACGAAAGCTCAGCTCTTCCAGCAGCGGGTGGGGGTTCACCTCATCTTGCAGGTCGGCCACAAAGGTTGATGTGGTATAGCTGCGATCATCGGGGTCAATGAGCTCCATGGAAATAGCGCCAAGCAGGTCGGCATCCTTGGTGCCCGCACTGGACAACCCGCGCCCAAGCCCGCCCCCGATCTGGGCCATCACAAAGGTCGTGGGGTCAAGCCCGTGTTCGGCCCGGTAGCGCGCGGTGACGGCATCACCCGCGCGCTGCAATTCGCGCATCATCGCAAAGCTGTCGGCGCGGGTTGCCGAGGGCAGCATGGAAAAATTGCCGGTGACCGAGGATTGCTCGGGCGAGTTGAAAAAACGGAACTTCAGATCGCCACTGATGAAAACGGCGGCTTGCATAGCCAGCAGCAAGAGTGCAAGCGCAATCGTGGCGGCACGGGCGCGGATGACAACGGCAATCACAGGGCGGATGGCAACGCGGATCAGCCAGGCCAAGCCCTTGTTCACCTGACGCGACGGCCAGTCGTACCATGCGTCAACCTGTGCTGCGCGCAGGGCGTGGACCATGTGACTGGGCAGAATGAAGAAACATTCGACAAGGCTGGCCAATAGCACCGCAATCACGGTGAAGGGGATATCGGAAATCAAGGTGCCAAAGCGCCCGCCGATGGTGACCAGCCCGGCAAAGGCGATCACCGTGGTCAGCGTTGAGGCGACAACCGGCATCGCCATACGGTTGGCGGCGTTTTCAGACGCCTCTATCGCGCTTTCGCCAAGGTGGCGGGCGCGGAAATCGGCGTGCTCACCGACCACAATGGCGTCATCGACCACGATGCCCAGCGTGATGATCAGGGCAAAAAGCGAGATCATGTTGATGGTCAGGCCAAAGGCATACATCATCGCGACTGCCGCCAGCAGCGATACCGGAATCCCGGCGGCGACCCATAGCGCGGTGCGCGCATTCAAGAACAAGAACAGCAGCCCGACCACAAGGCCAAGCCCCAGCAGCGCATTATCCAACAACAGCTCCAGCCGCCCCGAGATTTGTTCGGCGCGGGCGCGGACCAGCTCCACCCTGACCTCGGGCGGCAGCAGCGGGGTCATTTTGTCAACGACGCTTTGCACATTGGCCTGCATGCGAATGGCATCGCCGGTATCGTTGCGGTCAACGCGCACGGTCATTGCCGGGTTTTGGCCGACATAGGTGGCGCGCCCCCGGTCGGCGGGCTCTTTGCGAACCTGTGCGATATCGCCCACGGTCAGCGAAGTGCCGTCGCTGGCTTGGCGCAGCACAATCGCGCGGATCTGATCGGCCGTGCGCGCCTCTTGCCCGGTACGCACGCGTGAGGCGCCGCCGCCCACATCCCCCGCCGGCGAAGATTGGGTTTCAGCCGCAATCGCGGTGGCGATCTGGGCCATGGTCACATCATGGCGGATCAGATTGACCGAAGGCACCTCAACGGTGATTTCGGGATCGGCGAGCCCCTGAATGGAAGTGCGGGTGATCCCTTCATCAAACAATCGCGCCACAAATTCATCGGCAAATCGGCCAAGCTGATCGACGGCCACAGGGCCGGTGATGACGACATCGGTCACGCGGTCACGCCAGGCCGCACGGCGCACCACCGGTTCATCGGCATCGGCGGGCAGGGTGTTCAGGCCATCAACCGCCGTTTGCACATCTTCAGCCGCGCGCGACAGATTTACCCCCGGCTCAAACTCCAGCGTGATCCGTGCAGACCCTTCCGAGGCGATAGAGGTTGCATCGGTGACGCCATCAATCGTCAGCAGCGCCGGTTCCAGAACCTGTACAATCGCGTGATCAACGTCTTCTGCGCCCGCCCCTTGCCACGCGACAGAGACGCTGACCTCAGAGCTGACGATATCGGGAAAAAACTGGGCGCGGATACGCGTCGTGGCGGCCAGGCCTGCGACGATCATCACCGCCAAAAGCAGGTTCGACAGCGTGTTATGCCGTGCGAAATACGACAAAATACCCTTGGATTGCGTGCGGCCTGTGCGGGAGGGGGCGGCCATCGCTTAGCCCCCCATCCGGCTTTCCAGCCGTTCGATCACGCGGGCGGAAACCTTGTCTTCGGCCAGTTGCGCAAGGATGCGGGTTTTCGCATCGGCGGGCATCCGGTCATTACCGGTGACATAGGCAATCAGGGCGGCGCGGCGTTCGGGGCTAAGGTCTACAAGCTCGGGTTGGGCGGGCTGGGCATCGGTTTTGATCTCCGGGCGGATGGGTTTGACCTTGATACCGGCCCCCAGCAGCGGCGAGCGTTCGCGCACCACATCGCGCCCGGCAAGGCCCGCAGCGTCCAGAATAACCTGATCGCCCTGGCGTCGCAACAGCCGGGCGGGCAGCGATTTAAGCCGATCCTCTGCGCCCAGGGCCAACACCGCGCCATCAGCCCCAAGTGCTGTGGCGGGAAGGAGGACCACGTCAGCAAGGGGCGGCTCGGATACGCGGGTTGTGACAAAATCACCGGGGCGAAAACCGGGGGCAGAACCGAGAGTGGCATAGACCAGCCGCCCGGTCTGGCCCTCACCCACGGCCGCGCCGACGCGTGACAAAGTGCCGGTGGCGATGAGTTCGGCCCCCGACACCTCAAGCGCGGCGCTGACCGTGGTGGCAATAAGCTGGCCCTGCGCGTCGATCAGTCGGGCAAATTGGGCGGTAGATATGCGAAAGGACACCTCTAGCGCCATGGGATCTATCAGGTCACCAATGCGTTCATTGCTGCCAAGGATCCGGCCCGGAACGGTGGAAATACCGCTGAGAACCCCGTCAAACCCTGCAAAAAGCTCGGTTTCGCGCAGGGCGCGTTCCGCCTCGGCCAAGGTGATCGCCTGCCGGGACAGCGCGGTTCTGGCCTGATCCACCCGCGCTTCGGCGGCAGCAAGGGCCGCGCGGCGCGACAACACAGCCTGATCGGCGGCCGAGGCGGCAAGGGCCGCCGTTTCAACCGCAGCCGCCGCGCCGACCCCGCGGGTTTCAAGATCACGCTGCCGGTCCAAGGCCTGGGTGCGCAGGCCTGCCTGGGTTTGCGCGGCTGTCACATCATCGCGGGCCAGCAACAGCGCGCGCCCCGCCTCAAGCAGTTCGGCATTTGCCCGCGCCATATCCGAGCGGGCAAGATCGCGGGCGGCGGTGGCGTCGGCCGGGTCCAGCCGCAGCAAAAGCTGGCCTGCGGTGACTGCGGCGCCATCTTCGACGCCTGCACCAAGTGCGATTACGGTGCCGGCGCGCGGGCTGCGCAGCTCCAGCGTGCGGCGCGAACGGATTTCGCCAAAGGCGGTAAGAGTTGGGGCGAATGTGGTTGGGGTTGCCGTAACGACATTGGCCGAAAACACCCGCTCGCGGGCGGGTTGGCCGGGGCCACCACTTGCCAGTCTTGTCTCAAACGCTGTGCGAATGGCTTGGCCCGCCATGGCCAAAAGCCCAAGCGTAAGTGCAAACAGAAAAAGACCAGTCAGTGACCGTCTGAAAAACCGCATATATTCACTCCGACGGGGCCGACGGGGCCTTGTTTACCTGTACGCCCAAACCGGGCAGGCGGATGAAAAACAATATCATGGATGTGATACGATGAGGGTTTGCGATTCCGTCGCAGAGAGATGAAAGAATTCTGCCTATTTGCGGCGCTGGTGTTCATCAAGCCGGGGCATGATTTCGACGAAGTTGCAGGGGCGGTGGCGGTAATCCAACTGCCATTTCAAAATTTCATCCCAGGCATCGCGGCAGGCACCGGGGCTTCCGGGCAGCGCGAACAGATAGGTGCCATTGGCAACGCCGCCGGTGGCGCGGCTTTGCACCGCCGAAGTCCCGATTTTCTGCATGGAAATCATGGTGAAGACGGTTCCGAACGCCTCAATCTCTTTCTCGTAGACATCGCGGTGCGCCTCTACCGTCACGTCGCGGCCTGTCAGGCCGGTGCCGCCGGTCGAAAGGATCACGTCAATATCCGGGTCAGCGCACCAGTCACGCAATTGGCTGGCAATCTCGGCGCGCTCGTCTTGGATGATGCTGCGGGCCGCAAGGATATGCCCGGCCTCGGTCAGCCGCGCGACAAGGGTATCGCCGGATTTGTCATCGCTCATTTGCCGGCTGTCAGATACGGTCAGCACGGCAATGCTAACCGGCAAAAAGGGTTTGGTTTCATCTATACGCGACATTTGTTCAGACCTTCTGCAAAAGGGCGAGGGCGGATGGCAAGGGCGGAGGGCGGTAAACACATCCGCGCTGATCCGGTCGGGGTGCGGCCAAAGCGCGGCGTGATGGCGGCGGTGATCCGGGCAAGCCAATCTGCCGGGCGCATTGGCAGGACGACAGGCGGGAAACTCATGGCAGGCCTCATCGGGTCACCCCGGCGGTCAACCTTGCCTGCACATTCAGCAAATCGGCCCAGGCTTCGCGTTTTGCCGCCGGGTTGCGCAGCAGATAGGCCGGGTGGGCCATGGGCATGACGGGGATAGCCTGGCTTTGCGCCCAGGTGCCGCGCAGCCGCAAGATACCGCTTTGGCCCAGAAGCGCGGCGCAGGCGATATTGCCCATCGCGATGATCACGCGGGGTTTGACCAGTGCGATATGGCGGGCAAGGAAGGGCTGCATCATGGCAATCTCATCTTGTGATGGATCGCGGTCGCCGGGGGGGCGCCATGGGACGGTGTTGGTGATATAGACAGCCTTTTCAGCCTCTTGACTGCTGCGGTCATGGCCGATCGCGGCCAGCATTTTATCAAGCAACCGGCCCGCATTGCCCAGAAAGGGCCGGCCATCAAGGTCTTCCTCGCGGCCCGGTGCCTCGCCGATGATCATCAGCGGCGCGCCCGGGGTGCCATCGGCAAAGACCAGATTGCGCGCGCCCTTTTTCAGCTCGCAATGCTCAAACCCGTCCAGGGCCATGCGCAAAGAGGCAAGATCATTGCAGGCAGCGGCGGCGATTTGTGCCGCCAGGGCCGTGTCGGGTTTGGGTGCGTCTTGCACCATGACGGGGGCGGCTGGCTTGGCCTTGGGGATTATGGGCGCCTGACGATCCGGCAAGGCGTAACGGTCTATCGCGGACTCGCAGATCACCTCATCCACGCCAAGCTCCACCTGCCACACAAGTGCAGCCAGGGCGGCGTTCCAGTCATAATCCGTAATATGCGTGTCGATTCCCATTTGGGGCAGAGTAAGGCGGCGCAACGGGCGGGGCAAGCGGTGGCTTGGCCGCCGCGCGCTTTGGGCCGCGAAGAAAGCGTTGCCCCCTTGGCGCGGCTTTGCCATAAGCGGTGCAGGCCAGACCGCAATCCAGAATGTGAGGCAGACATGAGTTTTCGCGCGCGTCATTTGTTGGGGATCCAGCATCTTGCCCCCGATGAGATCAGGGCGGTTTTGGATTTGGCCGACAAATATGTCGATCTCAACCGCCGCTCGATCAAGAAATCCGACGCCTTGGCGGGGATGACGCAGATCAACATGTTCTTTGAAAACTCCACCCGCACGCAGGCGAGTTTTGAGCTGGCGGGCAAGCGGCTGGGTGCCGATGTGATGAACATGTCTGTGGCGCAGTCGAGCGTCAAAAAGGGCGAGACGCTGATTGATACCGCGCTGACGCTGAATGCGATGCACCCGGATTTGCTGGTGGTGCGGCACGGGGCGTCAGGGGCAGTGAACCTGTTGGCGGAAAAGGTGAATTGCGCCGTGCTGAACGCGGGTGACGGGCGGCATGAACATCCGACGCAGGCGCTGTTGGATGCGCTGACCATTCGGCGGGCAAAGGGGCGGATTCAGCGGCTGACCGTGGCGATTTGCGGCGATGTGGCCCATAGCCGAGTGGCGCGAAGCAACCTGATATTGCTGGGGAAAATGGAAAACCGTGTCCGGCTGATTGCGCCCCCAACCCTGATGCCTGCGGGTGTGGCCGAATTTGGCTGCGAGGTGTTTGACGATATGCGCAAGGGGCTTGAAGGCGCGGATGTGGTGATGATGCTGCGGCTGCAAAAAGAACGGATGGATGGTGGCTTCATTCCGTCAGAGCGCGAATATTACCACCGTTTCGGGCTGGATGCCGACAAGCTGTCCCATGCCAAACCCGATGCGATTGTGATGCATCCCGGCCCGATGAACCGGGGCGTAGAGATTGACGGCGAGCTTGCCGATGACATCAACCGCAGCGTCATTCAGGAACAGGTGGAAATGGGCGTTGCGGTGCGCATGGCCTGCATGGACCTTTTGGCGCGCAATCTGCGGGCAGAGCGTGGGGCAAAGGCGGCCGGGGTGATGGTGTGAGAAACGGGCGCGGCCTGTCGCCGTCCGGCTGGGACGGGATTTTAGAGGAGGGCGAGACGATCCTCTGGCAGGGAGCGCCGGATGGGGCGGTGGATTTTAGCGGGATCTGGTCGCTGCAATCGCTTTTCGCGGTATTTTTTACCGGGTTTTCGCTGTTCTGGATCATGCTGACGTTTTCGATGACGGCGCAGATGACGGATAATATCGGGCAGGTGTTTCACCTGGCTTTTCCGCTGTTCGGCGTGCCGTTTTTGCTGGTTGGTTTGCAGCTGCTGCTGGGCCGGTTCTGGGCCGATGCGCGCAGGCGCCGCAACAGCCATTATACGCTGACCAATCGCGCAGCCTATATCGGGGTAAGGACCAAGGGCACGCGCAGCCTTGATCGCTATGCGATCGGGCCGAATAACCCGATTACACTGGAGGAAGGCACCTTGGGGGCGATCTGGTTTGCGCGGGCAAGCTACAGCCGCCCGCGCGTCATGGTGCAGCCGGGGCGTGGCGTTATGCGCGGTGGTGCGACCAATAGCCAAGCGCGGATCGGGTTTGAACGGCTTGCCAATGCGCGGGAGGTGTATGCGATGATGCGCAAAGTGCAGATTGCACAGGCAAACCCGGAAGGGGGCAATGTGACAAAAAACAATGTGAAAGGGGATGGAGATGCCTGAGTTACCACGCGACACGGTGATGGGGCAGGGCGTCATGGCCCCGCTGCGCCCCGGTGAGGTGATGCTGGCCGAATGGCCTGCGGATAAGGGTAGCTATTGGCGCAGCCATGCGATCATGGCCGTGATCGGTGGGTTTGTTGGCGGTGTGGTTTTGGTGGCCATCGGCAACCCCTCGCCCTGGGTCGGGCCGGTGGCGGCGGTGGCGGCGATGGGCGCGCGCGGTTGGTATCTGGCATCCGAGGCCCTGGTGGCGCAATGGCGGTTAAGCGATCAGCGGTTGCAAGGCCCCGGTGGCCGCAATATCTCACTTGGCCAGATCAAGACTGTGCGGAAGTTTCTGGGCGATGTGCAGGTGGTGACGCAGGCGGGCGACAAACATCTGATGAAATACATGGCGGATGCCGGGGCGGTGGTGGCGGCGATAGAGGCGGCCCGATCCGGGCGTAAATCGGGGCGGGCGCGATGAGGGTGATTGCGCTGCATGGCAGCTTTCATTTTGGATTGCATAGCTATAATCCTGCACAGGGCGGTGCCCGGACCTTTTTGCATTGGTAGCCACTATGACAGTCTTTCTGGAAAACGCTTTGATTATCGACCCCGAGGCCGGGTCCGAGACACGGGGCAATCTGGTGCTGGACGCCGGGATGATCGCGGCGATTGGGGCGGTTACGGCCCCAAAGGGTGCGCGGATTGTGGATTGTGGCGGCAAAGTGCTGGCACCGGGGATCGTGGATATCGGCGTCAAGATCGGCGAGCCGGGAGAGCGGCACCGTGAGAGCTTTCGCTCGGCGGGTTTGGCTGCGGCGGCGGGCGGGGTGACGACGATCATCGCGCGGCCCGATACGAACCCCGCGATTGACACGCCCGAGGTGCTGGAGTTCGTGACCCGCCGCGCGGCAGAAGTTCCGGTGCGGATTTATCATATGGCCGCGCTGACCAAGGGGCGGTTGGGGCGTGAGATGGTCGAGATCGGCTTTATGCTGGATGCCGGTGCTGTGGCCTTTACCGATTTTGACCATGTGGTCACGGATACCAAGGTTTTGGGCCGGGCGCTGACCTATGCGCGCAGCCTTGGGGCCTTGGTGGTCGGGCATCCGCAAGACCCCGGATTATCCAAAGGGGCGGCGATGACCAGCGGCAAGTTCGCCTCGCTTTTGGGCCTGCCTGGGGTGCACCAGATGGCCGAACGCATCGGGCTGGACCGGGATCTGGGCATGGTTGAGATGACGGGCGTGCGCTATCATGCCGATCAGATCACCTGCGCGCGGTCTTTGCCGCCCTTGGCACGGGCGAAACGCAATGGGCTGGATGTGACGGCAGGGGTGTCTATCCACCACCTGACGCTGAATGATCTGGATGTGGGCGACTATCGCAGCTTTTTCAAAATGACCCCACCGTTGCGCCCCGAAGATGACCGGGTGGCGGTGGTAGAGGCGGTGGCAAGCGGGTTGATTGATATCATCTGTTCGATGCACACGCCTGCCGATGAGGAAAGCAAGCGGTTGCCGTTTGAAGACGCCGCGTCAGGCGCAGTGGCACTGGAGACGTTCTTGCCGGCGGCGATGCGGCTTTATCATGCAGGGGCGATGGATTTGCCAGGGCTGTTCCGGGCGATGGCCCTGAACCCGGCAAAGCGGCTGGGCCTGCCACAGGGGCGGATGCAAGAGGGGGCACCGGCGGATCTGGTGCTGTTTGACCCGGACGCGCCCTTTGTGCTCGACCGTAGCAAATTGCAGTCAAAATCAAAGAACACGCCGTTTGACGGGCAGCGGATGGAGGGGCGGGTGATCGCGACCTTTGTGGCGGGCCGTCAGGTTTTTGGGGAAGGAAGCGTAAATGCCTGAGATAACATCTGCGCCGATGGTGCTGATACTGGTGGCGGTGCTGGCCTATCTGCTGGGGTCGGTGCCGTTTGGTCTGGTGATCACGCGGGCGCTGGGCCTGGGCGATTTGCGGACCATCGGATCGGGGAATATCGGGGCGACCAATGTGCTGCGCACGGGAAACAAGGGCGCGGCGCTGGCGACATTGCTGCTGGATGCGGGCAAAGGCGGAATTGCAGTCTTTATCGCGCGGGGAGCGGTGGGAAATGATGCGGCGCAGCTTGCAGCGCTGGCGGCGTTTTTGGGGCATATCTTTCCGATCTGGCTGAATTTCAAGGGCGGCAAGGGGGTTGCCACATTTCTGGGAACGCTGCTGGCGCTGGCCTGGCCGGTGGGCGTGGCCGCCTGTGCAAGCTGGCTGGTGGCGGCGCTGATCGGGCGGATTTCATCGCTGGCCGCGCTGGTTGCGGCGGCATCATCAACGATCTGGATGCTGGTTTTCGGCCACGGGCAGATGATGGTTTTGGGCATCATTCTGACATTGCTGGTCTATTGGCGGCACAGTGCCAACATAAAGCGGTTGAAGGCGGGGACCGAGCCGAAGATCGGGAAAAAGGGCTGACCTTCGGCCCCCGATTTTCCGCCCCCGATTTTTCGCCGAAAAATCCGCTTGGGGCTGACGTTGGAGGCATTTCGGGCGAGGGGGAGGGCGCGCGCGGGTTTTTTTGCCAGCGCGTGTACCGCGTTTACCTTGCTGCGACCGCGCAAAAAGGCAAAACACTTCAGGCGCTGGTTGCTGCCAACGCGTCAAGATAGGCCCTTGTGCAGGCGGTAACATGGCGAAAGCGATCGCCGCCCAGATGCGTGCCGCCGTACCAGCGGGTCACGGTGATGATGTGATCGGTCAATCCTTCGCGTTCCAACATGCGCAGAATGGCGGCGGCGGCCCCGGATTCGCCGTCGTCATTGCGTTGCGGCCCGTCGGCGCTTAGCTGTGCCGCCCAGCTGTTATGCGTGGCTTTGGCAAATTTCTTGGATGATTTCAGGGCCTTGAGGAAGCTGTCGATATCGGCCTTGCTGTGTACCGGGCCGCCAGACACCGCATAGCGAGAGCCGCGGTCGCTGACCACGTTCAGGATTTGCAGCATCTTGCGCCCCTTTTGTTCCAGTAACGGCGAGGTTTACGCGTCGGGGCGTTCGGGCGCCAGTGCCTCCAGTTCGGCCTTGATCGCGCAAAAGCTGGGCGGTGATTGGGTGGCGGGGCCGGTGGGATGGGCCAGAACATCCATGCAACCCTTTGCACAATCTGCGGTTTGGCAGCGCGTTACGATCCTGGCCAATTCGGCCCGCGTCAGCCAGCCATCGACTACGGCGCGTGGCACGTCAAGCCCGGCGCGGCGTGCCATGCCGCGAACCAGACCCCATGTGATGGGTGCTTCGACAAATCCGATCATGGTTTTTCCCTCATAGGCTATTGTTTCGCTCCACGCTTGCTGGAAAGGCTTTTGCAAGCTGCGGGTCTTGCAAGGGTGTGGCAGATCGACCGGTGTCGCCTTGACGCAGATCAAGCGGCGAGGTGTTTGCGCAAAACCGGGGCCGTGGGCCGTGGGGCGGGGAAGCGGCGCTAAAGCGGGCGGTTGCGTATGGGGCCGGCGCTGGCGCTGATCTGGGCCGAGACGGCGGCGAGGGCGGCACGTTCATGCGCCAGCAAGCTGTCGTGACACCGCTTCAGCGCCATTTCCGACTGATGCAACGCCTGCTTGCCAAATTGTGCGGGCGCGATTTGTACCAAGGCCAACAGGGCTTTTTGCAGCCGGATCTGCACCGAGAAAAAACTGGCACCATCGCGGGCGATGGCGGGAAAGATGTCTTCCATCATTTCCTCAAGCGTAAGGGCGGGCACCCAGATGCGGGTGAATTTCAATTCCGGGTCGCGGTGTTCGGACAGACTGGCAAGCAGGCGCACGGCGCGGCCCAGAACATCAATCGCGGTGCCGGGGTCGTTGATCGCGGGCGACAGCGCACGTTCGGCAATCTCGGTTAACACGGCAAGGCCAAAGCGCGGGTCTTGTTCAAAGCTGCGGGTGTTGCCGATCTTGAAGGCGCTGCTGATCCTTGCGGCATCTTCGGGTTGTTCGCCCAAAACATAGGCAATAATGGCGCCGGGATAGACAAAGGCCCCCGGCAGCGCGGCCAGATAGATTTGGCAGTCCATAGCCTCGGCGGCGTCTTGCAGCCAATCCATATGCACATAGCGTATATAGCCGATTTTGGCTTGGGTGATCGGATGTGCGTCGGGTGGGGGCGGGCCAGAATGGCCGTGGCCGCCAAGATAGGGGGCCGCAATGCGGGTGTTGAGAGCGTGGGCAGCGGCCGCTTCAACCTTGTCGATGGAATCTGACATCAGGCCAAAGACGGTAAGATGGGCGATCCAGCGCAGAATGACGATAACGACGATGGCAACCACAAGGATGGTGCCGATAAACAGCACAAGCCGGTCATTGCCGGTCAAAACCCCGGCGTTCAGGGCGATGATCCCGATCAGGCTGTACAGAAACGAGCCAAGGAACGTCGCCAGCACGCGCTGGGTGGTGCGGTCGGTTTTCAACAGCGCCGTTGCGCGGGGGGTGACCGCATTGGCAGCCCCGGCAAAGGCAGAAACCATGATCCCAAGCGAGAAGGTGACGACCGAGAGCATGGAACTGGCGAGGATGGTCAGAACCGCCTCTACCGAATCGGCGCCAAGAATCTCGCCCAGACCATCGGGCAGCAGCGGGCCGATGAACATGGCCGCGCCATTGGTCAGAACCGCCAGGCCAGCATAGAGCAAAGCCACGAACCACAGCTTTTCAAACAGTTCTTTCAGAAACAGCCGCCATTTGGAGATCATGCGTGGGGCCTTTGCTATGGGTCATGGCCGCAGCCTGCCCGCCGCTGGGGCGGCTGGCAAGGGGATTGGCGTTTCAAACCTAGCGCAGGGCAGCGACCGCCTGTGCCACCGTGGCACGGCGATCCGCATTCGGCGGATGGCTGCCAAGGAAAGTATTGCCGGGATCTGGCAGACGGTCAAAGAAGGCTGCCCCCCGCAGCGCATCAAATCCCGCGCGCTCGGTGATCTCGGTGCCAAGCGCGTCTGCTTCCAGCTCAAACCCTTTGGAAAAACGGCGGGCCCCTACCGAGGCCCCGATCTTTTGCGCCTCTTGAATGGTGGCCGTATCGCCGCCGCCGACAGCGACAAGGATGCCAGCCAACAGCGCGCCCTGGCTGGCGCTTTGCTGTTGTTGCGGGATGTGGCCCAGGATGTGATGGGCGGCCTCATGCCCCATGACAAAAGCGATTTCATCGACGTTGCGGGCGTTGGCGATCAGCGCGAGGTTGAAGGCAAGGATCGGGCGGCCGTAATCATCCAGGGATTGATAGGCGTTGGGGGCCTGATTTGGGCGGTCATCAATCGCGATCAGGAAATCGCAGTTCAGCCCACGGGTGCGGGCGCGGCAGATCTGCTCGGCCACGGGTTCGACCGCAGCAACGGCGGTGACAAAGTTTTTTGCGGCCTGTGAGGGGGGCAGAGCTTGTGTATTCTCAACGGCTTGGCTTGGGGGGCGGGGTGCCCGGTGGGCGGTTGCGCAGAGGGAACAACGCAGCCAGCAAGCGAGAGTGACAGCAACAGCGCGGCGATCAGGCGTATGGTCAACCTTTGTCTCCAAGTTTTGGCCCCAGTGCCATCTACCTAGCAGATGTCAGCGCCGGGAAAAGCCCCTATCACGCAGGGGTGTAATTTGCGACAAGGGGATGAACAGCAGAACAGCGGGGAAAAGGATGCGCCGATGTTTACCATAGAGCATGAATTTGATGCGACCATTATCACCCTGATTGATGAGGGTGCGCCCACTCTTGTTGACGATGTAACGATCTCGGCGTTTGAGGATTGTGTGACGCTGGCGCAGCTTGACCCGCGCAGCGGCGTTCCGGCTGTGCTGACGCTTTCCATGGTGCAGGTGGAAGATCTGTTGGCAGCGCTTGATTTGCCCGAGGGAAGCTATCGGCTGATGCGGCAGGCAACGAACGCCTAAAGCGTTTCGCCTTGACTCTGGCACATATATCGCCGCCTGAAATCAGAAATTTCAGCGGTCTATCTGATGGGCTGTGTTTCAAGTCAAAGTGGAAAGGCTATAGGAGAAAATCTTTCGCCGGTCACACCGCAGGTCAAACATCTCTTTGCCAAACCGCGCTGCAATGCGGCTGTGCATCGGCGTTACATGACCCGGAACTGTTTGTCGCGGCTGGTGGCCCCGCGGATCAGGACAAGCCGGGATTTTGCAATGCCCAAGGATTTGGCCAGTAAATTGATCACGGCCTTGGTGGCCTTGCCGTCTTCTGGCGCACTGGTGACATAAACCCGGATCGTATCGCCTTGGGCAACAACCGCGTTGCGCGCGGCCTTGGGGGTGACGCGTACCGAAAACTCGCTGCCGGGGGGGAAGTCGAGGATGGGTTTGCTTATGACCATGACGGGGCTTTCTGCGGGTGCCGAGACAGTATCGCGCGGTTTGCTTTGGGGATGCAAGGCGTTAGACTGGGCGGGCCTGTACCTGATCAGACTCGGGGGGGGCAGGCAGGGGCATGGGCAAAGGAAAGCGTCGCATCTTTGGATGACTTGTGCTTTGCATCGGCGTAACTGGGAAACAGGTTTGAGGGGTGTGGGCATGAAACGCTTGGTCTTGATTTCGGCTTTGGCCGCGTTGGCGGGCTGTGGCACGCCACAAGAACGCTGCATTGCGGCGGCAACACGGTATTTGCGGGTGGTTGACCGGCTGACGGCAGAGGTACAGGGCAATCTGGACCGGGGCTATGCCTTGGTCGAGGTTGAAAAAACCTCTCTGCGCTGGGCGGTGTGCCAGCCGGGGCGGCCTGCCACGGCGACCGAGGCGGCGCAGGCGCCGCAAATGTGCATGCGCGAACATGCCTATACAGTGACCGAACCGCGTGCCATCAACCTTGCCGATGAGCAGATCAAGCTGGATGAGCTGAAAAAGAAGCGCGCTGCACTGGCAAAGGCAAGCGGGCCGGCTGTGGCCAGGTGCAAGCTGACCCACCCCAAATGAAAAAGACTGATCTGCATGCGACAGATACCCGTCGCATGCCAGTCTGTTTGCCCTCAACCCCAACCGTGATGGGGGCGGGATGCCTTAATGTGCCGGTGCTGCGGCGGCGTCAATCAGGCCGCGACCGCCATCAAGGGTGATGATCTGGCCGGTCATGAACGCAGAGGCGTCAGAGGCCAGATATTGCACGGTTTCCGCCAGCTCATCCGCGGCGGCGATGCGCCCCAGCGGGGTGGCTGCGACAATCGTCTCGCGGTAGTCCGGGTTTCCCTTCAGCGCACAATGCAGGCTGTCGCTCATCACCGAGCCAAAGGACACAGCGTTAACGCGAATCCGGTTGGGCGCAAGCGCAACGGCAAGCGAGCGGGTCATCTGTTCGACGGCTGCGCAGGAAATCGAATAGCCCAGCAGTCCGGGCTGGGTACGCCGCGCCGCAATAGACGACATATTGATGATGGAGCCAATGGTGTTTTCGGTATCTCCGGCCTTTTCGGCCTGAAATATCATGCGCTTGGCCGTCATTTGGGACAGGCGCAGACTGGTCAGCACGTTTTGCTGCCACATCAGTTCTACCACATCGGCATCAGGGTTGAGCGGCTCAGATGGGTACATTTTGCGGCTGGCATTGACCAGAATATCCACCCGGTCAAAGGCGTCAATGGTGGCGGAAAGCAGGTTCGCGATCGTCAGCTTCTCGCGCAGATCGCCGCCGAAAAACTGCAAGGCGCCATCGGCTTTGGCCTCTTCGCCGCATTCATTGTCCAGTCTGGCCTCATCCATATCGGCGAACATGACATTGGCACCTTTGGCCAGAAAATGCCGCGCGATGGAAAGACCGATACCGGCTGCAGACCCGGTGACAATCGCGGTCTTGCCGGAAAGGGAAAACGACATGGGGTTTCTCCTGCGTTTTATGTGCTTGAATATCGTGTCGGATCACAAGCATGCGTTATTGGCTTGATCTATGGGCGGGGCGGGCGGATTGGCCGCGCGGCGCGGGTCAGGCGAAAACGACGGTCTGAACCGATGTCCTCGACTTCGCGGAACAGGGTGGCCAAGGTGCGATCATAGGGCAAATGGCGGTTTGCAACCATCCACAGCGTGCCGTGCGGGGCCAAAAGCCGCGCCGCGGCTTGTATGAAGGCCAGGCCAAGTGCCGGGTCCGGGTCGCGGGCGGTGTGGAAGGGCGGGTTGCAGATCACGGCATCGACGCCGCGATCAAGTTTGAAAAGGGTGGCATCCGCCCAATGGAATTGGGCGCGCGGGTCGGTGATATTAAGGCGGGCGCATTTCAGCGCGGTCGCCTCGGCCTCGACCAGATGCAATTCCTTGACACCGGGGCGCAACAAGATGGCCCGAGACAGATAGCCCCAGCCTGCCCCAAGGTCGATGATGCGGGCTGGCAGGTTGGCAGGCAGATTTGCGGCCAAAAGGGCAGAGCCTGCATCGGGGCCATCGGCAGAAAACACACCGGGCAGGGTTTGAAAGCCTTGCTCGGGCGGGGCCACCGAATTGCCTTCGGTATGGTCGCCAACGGTGCGCAGCTTGGCGGCCCAATCCGGCATCAAATCCGCGCCGGGACGAAAGCTGAACAGCTTGCCATGCGCCTTCGCGACTGGCTCGGACAGGGTGAAGCGGCGGCGCAGATCGCGCAACAGGCTATCAATGCCGTCGGTTTTCTGACCGTCCACAAGGATGATTCCCGCAGGGCCAATGGCGGCAGCAGCCTCGGCCAACAGGGCGTAAGCCTCGGCCTTGGCGCGGGGAACACAGACGAGGGCGGCTGCAAACGGCACGGATTTTGGCGTTTCGGCCAAAACGTGGTAGCCGCGTGCCGCGAAATCATCATAATCAGGGCGAAAGGATTGCACCACCGTCAACCGCGCCTTGGGCAGCATCGAAAGACTGTCGCCGCCACGCGGGCGCAGAACCAGAATCTCGCCCGCCTCGGGCAGGGCCAGCAAATTGTTTCGCAACGCGAATGTCAGACGATCTGAGCGCATGGGCGGCCGTAACTACGGCTCGGCTCCTTTTATGGGTTCGTTGGTTGGCCGAAAGGCGCAGCTTTACTCTTTTTCCATGGTGCATTGCAACGGGTGCTGATGGCGGCGCGCGAAATCCATCACCTGTGCGACCTTGGTTTCCGCGACTTCAAAGGAAAATACAGCAACCACGGCAAGGCCTTTTTTATGTACTGTCAGCATGATTTCAAAGGACTGGGCATGATCAAGCCCAAAAAACCGCTCCAGAATATGCACGACAAATTCCATTGGCGTGTAGTCATCGTTCAGGATCAGCACCTTATACATCGGGGGGCGCTGGGTTTTGGGTTTGACCTTGGTCAGCAAGCCGGGGTCGCCATTGGTTCCGTCCGGCTTTTCAGACATCTGGAATGGCAGGTTTGACAAAGGCTTGCTCCGCTTCATGGGATTCGGATGGTGACGTGTTTGCGCCTAGTATAGCGTATTATGCCGGGGCGCAAAGGGGGCAGCGCAAGCACGCAAGGCGGAACGGCATTTCGGCGTGTTTCCCTTGCTGGAACGATGCGGATTTGAAAATCTTGCAAGGGGATTGCTTGAACCGACGCAAAAACCGATGATGCTGTGCTGATGTTCAGGAGAAAAGCGGTGCAATCCATTACGACAGTTGCGTTTGATGCAGATGATACCCTGTGGCAAAATGAAGCGTTTTTTCGTCTGACGCAGGCATATTTCAGCGAGTTGCTTGCCGATTACGCTGAGCCTGAGCATTTGGAGGCACGGTTGCTGGCGGCAGAGCGGCGCAACCTTGGGCAGTATGGCTTTGGCGTCAAGGGATTCGTGCTGTCAATGATTGAAACCGCGATTGAAGTTACAGACGGAAAGGTTGCGGCCCCCGTGATTGCCGAGATCATGGCGGCGGGGCGTGAGATGTTGGCGCATCCGATCGAGCTGTTGCCACATGCGCAAGAGGCGGTGGTGGCGGCAGCGCAGGAACATCAAGTCTTGTTGATCACCAAGGGTGATTTGCTGGATCAGGAACGAAAGCTTGCGCAATCGGGTCTCGGGGATCTGTTTCATGGGGTCGAGATCGTGTCGGACAAAACAGCCGAGGCTTATGTGAAAATTTTTGCGCGCCATGGTGGTCGGGCCGACAGGGCGCTGATGGTGGGAAATTCGCTGAAGTCTGATGTTTTGCCGGTGATTACGGCGGGTGGCTATGGCGTGCATATACCGCATGGGCTGATCTGGGCGTTGGAACAGGCAGAGGCGCCACTGGACAACCCGCGCTTTCACAGCCTGGCCGATCTGGGGGCTTTGGCAGGTTTGCTGCGGGCGTTACAATCCGGCATCAAGGGGTGATCATCTATAGGTTGCGGATTGACCGGGGGGGATGCGCATATGTGGCGCTTGTTTGCCGCTGTGAAGATCGGGCGGAAAGCTATTGATACTTTTGGGAAAATTTGGGGTTTTCCGACACCCTCCCGCGTGCTACGGTTCTGTCGAAGCAGTTAAAGCCCCACCAAAAAACCGGGGCACAATGAGGCAGTACAAGGACCAGCGACGTGGCATCGCTTAAAGGGCTTCTCGCCCGAATCTTCCTAATGCTCGCATTTGCGACGCTTATTGCAATTTCGTCTGTCCTATCAGGGCAGGCAGCGCCTTTTGCAGCGATTGTGATTGACGCGCGCAGCGGGGAAACTTTGTATGAGCAAAATGCCGATGCGCGGCTGCATCCGGCGTCCTTGACGAAGATGCTGACGCTTTACATCGCATTCGACGCGATCAGGCGGGGCGAAATATCGCTGGATTCGATGATCACGGTATCCAAAAGCGCGGCGGCAAAACCGCCGTCGAAACTGGGGCTGCGGGCGGGGCAGAAAATTGCGTTGCGCTATCTGATTCGGGCGGCGGCGGTAAAATCGGCCAATGATGCGGCCTCGGCGATCGGGGATGCGCTGGGCGGCAATGAAGAACGCTGGGCGGCACGGATGAACCGGACGGCCAAGGCGCTGGGCATGCGAAATTCGACGTTCAAGAACGCGAATGGCCTGACCGAGGCCGGGCACCTGTCAACCGCGCGCGACATGACAACGCTGGGGCGCCGCCTGTTTTATGACTTTCCGGAATATTACAATATCTTTTCGCGCCGCGAAACCGATGCGGGCATAACCAAAGTGCGCAACACCAATCGCCGTTTTCTGGATGCCTATGCGGGCGCGGATGGAATCAAGACCGGCTACACCTCGGCTGCGGGGTTTAACCTGACAGCCTCGGCCGAGCGCGGCAACAAGCGCATTATCGCCACGGTTTTTGGTGGCACATCGACGGCGAATCGTAACGCCAAAATTGCTGAATTGCTTGATCTTGGGTTTGGCAACGCGCGCAACAATGTCGCGGTGCGCAGGCCAGCCCCGGCGGATTTGCCGGGGGCAGATGCCGAACTGGTGGCAAGCAGCGACGGCACCCAAGGCAACGGCAACGGGCGCAGCGCGGGTAAAACCATTCGGCTGGTCACCTCTATGGCGACCTCACCCCGGCCGCGGTCCCGCCCGGTGAGTGCCGAAAAAGTGGCCGAGACCGAAGTCGCCGTGCTGGCGATGAAAGAGGATATTGCGGGTATTCTGGCCGAAGTTATTGCCCCCACAGCACCCCCGCCCGAGCTTTCGCCAGCGGTCAAGGTCGCGGATGCGGCGGTTGCGGCCGTCATGGAAACCGCAGCAGATACCGGGTTGGATACCGGGTTGGATACGGGGCTGGATACGGGGCTGGATACGGGGGCGGATACTTCTGTGGCGACAGCGGCAGATATTGTAGCCCGACCAGAGCCCAAGCCGGTGGAGATTGCCGCCACGATGCGAGAGATCGCAAAGCCCCCGACGCCCCCAGAGGGGCCGCAGGTTGTGATCGCTGACACGCCCCGCAAACGCCCCGTCAAGCTTTTGATGGCCAGTGCCGAGACCGAGCGCAAGGCAGCCCCTGAAGCGGCCCCGGTGGTTGTGACGCGGGTCTCTACTTCGGGTGGGCGGCATTGGGGGGTTAACCTTGGCCGCTTTGCCTCGCGCGGGGTTGCCGAACGGACGCTGATGCAGACCGCGCTGGCCGAAAGCGCCACGTTGCGCGATGGGTTGCGCAAGGTGGTTGAACGCAGCGGCGGCTATGATGCGAATTATATGGGGCTGAGCCGTGAGCAGGCCGATCTGGCATGCCGCCGGTTGCAGGCGCGGGCTGTGCAATGCTTTACCATAGGGCCGTGACGTGGGGCGGTTCGCAAGTTGCGGGCGGTGGGGTGTCATTTGGCCCATGGCGTCGCTAATCTCTGCCTAAACGAAACGCATTACCGAGGATGCAATGGCCGAACCTGTTTTCGTGATTCCCGCCCCCGAACTGCCCAGCCTTGCGGTTGCCGGAACGGTCGCCCGCTTTCCGCTGCGCCGGATTTTTTGCGTGGGGCGCAATTATGCGGAACATGCACGGGAAATGGGGCATGACCCCAATGCGGAACCGCCGTTCTTTTTCACCAAGCCCGGTGATGCGGTGGTCGAAAGCGGAGCCGTGATCGCCTATCCGCCGCAAACCCGGGACTTGCACCACGAGGCGGAACTGGTGGTTGCGATCGGTGTCGGCGGTGCAGATATTTCGGTTGCCGCGGCGCTGGACCATGTCTGGGGCTATGCGGCGGGAAATGACCTGACACGGCGTGACTTGCAGGCGGCGGCCAAGGCGGCGCGGCGGCCTTGGGATATGGCCAAGGGGTTTGATCAATCTGCGGTCGTCGGGGCATTGCACCGCGCGGCAGGCGGCGCAGTGCCGCAGGGCAGGATACGCTGTCTGGTCGATGGTGAGATACGGCAAGATGCAGATTTGGCCGAGATGATCTGGCCTGTTGCGGGAATTATTGCCTATCTGTCGGGGCTGGTGACGTTGCAGCCGGGCGATTTGATCATGACCGGAACGCCAGCCGGGGTGGGGCCGATTGCGCAAGGGCAAACCTGCGTGGTCGAGATCGACGGCCTGTCACCGGCTTCGGTGACTGTGCGCTAGGGCGGGTCGCCCTAACACCGGCCTACATATCGCTGCCTGAAATCAAAGATTTCAATGTGTTATGCGATGGGCTGGGTTGCAGGCCAAAGGCGAAACGCTGCAGGGCCGTTGGAAACGCGCCGAAATCGGTTTCAGGCGCGGCCAGCGGTGGATGAAAGCGCCATTGGCTCGACGCCCAGATGGCGCAGGGCGGCCCCCCATTTTGCGCCTGCATCACTGGCAAAGACCAGATCGGCGGGTGCGTCGGTGGTCAGCCAATCATTCCGCAAAATCTCGGCCTCTAGCTGCCCCGGCCCCCAGCCTGCATAGCCCAGTGCCAAAAGGGCCTGTGTTGGCCCTTCGCCCCGGCCAAGGGCGCGCAGGACGTCTTGGGTCGCTGTCATGCCATAGCTGCCCGTGATACTCATCGTGCCGTCTTTGGCGTAGTAATCGGGCGAGTGCAGCACAAACCCGCGACCGCGTTCGACTGGCCCGCCAAAATGTACCGAAATGCCGCGCCCAGCAGGCAAATGCGGGATGCCCAACTGTTCAAGCAGGGTCTTGAAGCTGAGATCGGTGACCGGTTTGTTGACGATCAGCCCCATCGCCCCATCGCCGGTATGGGTGCAGATCAGGATAACCGACGCGTCAAACCGCGGGTCCTCCATGCCGGGCATGGAGATCAGCAGTTTTCCGGTAAGGTCCATCGCGGTTTGGGTTTTCATTTGTTCAACATGGGGCGGGCGGGGCGATTGCTCAAGTCCTTATTTGTCACATTTGGCACAGCCGGGAGGTATAAGATCGACCTCGCCGCAATGTGATTGTGCAGGCGGCGGCAGGGCGCTTATCAAGTCGGTATGACACATATACCCAACCCGCTTGCCGCCCTTGCCGTTTTCGCCTGCCTTTCGGGGGCCGCGCCTGCCACGGCCCAGCCAGAGGTTTTCACCGCCAATCTGCGCGTGGGCTGGCAGATGCAGAACGGTAGCCAGATGGTGGCGATTCATCTGAACCTGCGTGATGGCTGGAAAACCTATTGGCGCGCGCCGGGCGATGCGGGCATTCCGCCCAGCTTTGATTGGGCCGGCTCGCGCAATGTGAAAGCGGTGCGTTTTCACTGGCCGCGCCCGCAAGTGTTTTCTTTGGCGGGGATGCAGACCTTTGGCTATGCGCAAGAACTGGTTTTGCCGGTCGAGATCGTGCCGCTGGACCCATCCAAGCCGGTAGAGGTGATGGCGGCGGTGGATTTGGGGGTGTGTTCCGATATTTGTGTTCCGGCCTCGTTTCGGGTGGCAGCGGTTTTGCCGCGCCCCGGCACCGAGGATGGCGCCATTCGTCGCGCCCTGCGTCAACGCCCCTCAACCGCGCAAGAGGCGGGCGTTTCCGCCGCCCGCTGTGAGCTTACGCCACAAAAGGATGGCGTGAAGCTGACGGCGATTTTGCAACTGCCGTCGCTGGGCGGGGATGAGGTGGTCGTGGTCGAGGCCGGGCTGCCGGGGGTTTGGGTCTCGGCTGCCGATGTAACGCGGCAGGGCAAGGAATTGCGGGCCGAAGTTGACATGGTCAGCACCGCAGGGGGGCCGATTGCCGTGCAGCGCGATGCGATCTTGCTGACGGTTCTGGGCAAGAATCGGGCCGTGGAAATTCAGGGCTGCGCCGCGCCGTAACGCGGTTTGCGTTCAGTGCCGGGCAACACCGAAAAAAGCTGGCCGTTGCAAAGCGGTTTCACCGAACCACATTCAGCCTGTCCCCCGCATGGTTCAGGCACTGCAAACGCTGCCTCGGGGTATTTTCCAATGCCGCGCTTTTGACGGGGCGCAACATGCTTTAGCTGGCGGTGCTGTGCAATCGTTCGATATAGGTGCGCATTTCTTCGGCCTCATGCCGTGCGTCGCGCAGACCCTCCATCGCGGCGCGTAATTCGGCTTCGGTTTGGCTGATCTGGTTTGTCAGCTCTGCCTCGCGCTGTTCCAGATACAAGATTGCCTGATCGCGCATTTCCTCGGCGTCGTGCAGTGATTGCGCAAGGGTGTCGACCTCGGTCACATCGCCACCTGCAACGCGGGTGAAACGATGCAGCAGCCAATGTGCGAACCAGCCCAGCATGAAGGCCACGAAAAGGATTATGGTTGTGGCAATGATAAACTCGGTGCGGTTCATGGCGGTATTTGTATCCAGAGCTGTCGGGCGGGGCAAGCGGCGTCATCGGGGCCGTGATTTAGGGGGGGGAGTCAGATTTCGGATTGGGCTTGGGCCGCGCCCATTTTTCAGTTGTGGGTTCAAAAACGAATGTGTCGTCCTTGGTTCCGTCTGATTCATTGCCGCTGCCGGGCTGTTCTGGTGCGGCAGCGGTTTTTGCGGCGGGCTTTTGTTCGGCCATGGCGGCTGCAACCAGATCAATCGCAGATGGGGCAGGCACGGGCTCGGGTTCGCTCAGCAGTTTGAATTCAATGCGGCGGTTCGCTTCGCGCCCGTCTTCGGTTGCATTATCGGCGATCGGGGCATCCTCGCCATAACCTTTGGCGGTGAAATTTTCCACACTCAGACGGCGGCCCTGCAGGGCGGTCAGTACGGCCTCGGCGCGTGCCTGGCTTAACGCACGATTGCCACCGTCAGAGCCTTGGCTGTCCGTGTGGCCACTGATTTCCATTTCCAGGGGCGGGCATTTGCCCAACACCTCGGACAGGGCATCGACGATCTGCGAGGCGGAAGCGTCAATTTCGGCAGAGCCGGGCGCGAAAGAGATTTTTTGGCGCCGCATGATGGCGTTCAGATCGGCGGCACATTCTTCGGGGGTGGGCAGGGCGGCCAATGGGTCGTATTTTTCATCATAGGTGACGTTGATGCGGAAACTTTTTCCCTGACCCAACTTGTCGGAAAGAACCTGCGAAATCAGGGCGCGGCCATCAGGATTGCCGGTAACGCCTGCTACCTCTACCGTATCGGCGCGAACCAGCAGCGTGCCGTGGTGCAAAAATGCCAGCGATTCAAGGCCCGAGAGCACACGAATCGCCCAGCCATCGGGCAAACTCTCATCAACGCGGGTTGCGGTATATACACTTTTGGCGCCGAATTGCGCGCGCGCAAAACTGTCGACGGCCGCGCGCTGGGTATCATCGGACAGACGCCCGCGCAGTTGCACCTTGCCCGCCTCATCCAGCGCCGCCGTAAATTCGGTGGGGCCTGCGATGCTGGCCGTAGGTTTTGGTGTCAGCGTTGCATTCAGCGAGAAAACCGGCGGAAGCTGCGCCTGCAAATCGCCGACAACCCGGTCAAAATCGGATTGTGAGGTTTCAACTGCCCCCAAAAGCGTGACATCGGCATCGGAAAAGGTGATAGTACCCTTGCCGAGCGTGGCGACGGCCTTGATCCCGGCTTCGGCGGCTTCGGCCCAGCGCGGCGTTGGCACACCAAGGCCAATCGTGCAAACCGATTTACCCACAACGCCAGCGGTGACACCTGCGGATAAAATCCGGTTGCGGGCCTTGTCGGTATCGGCCGAACAGGCATCAAACCGCGCGCCCACATCATCAATCACAAAACGCAGGGTGAAAGGGGTAAGCACCGGGCGCGGGGCCGAGATGTTCATCTTCACGCGCAGATCCTTGGGCGCAAGACGGGCCAGATCGCTTTCAAATTTGCGCTTTTGGTCCGGGCTATCTGAAATCGCGGTGATTTCAACCAGATCGGCGGCAACGGAAATCTTGGATCGGGGCAGGATGCGCAGCGCGGCAAGACCGAATTTCAGCGCAGCATCCCACCCTTCGGGGGCTGCGTAATCGGCGCTTTCCAGCATGTCGGAAATCGGCAGGCCGTTGGTCAGGGCGGCGACATTTTCGGACAGGGCTGCATCAACCTCTTTGCCCGGCACCAGCCCGATCAGGGAAATTCCGTCATCATTGCGCAGGATTTCCACCGAAAAACGTGGCGCTTCAATTCCGCGCATTGCGGCGACTTCAAATTCGTCGCGGATGCGGTTGGCTTGTACCACTGTACCCACCATGTTGACGACGCGAAAGCGCGCGGCCTCATTCGGGGCGGTGCCGATCAGGTGGACTTGCAAGCCGTCTGTCTCGACCGTCGCCCACATGACGCCCTCGCCAAGAAGGCGCGAGGTGACGGCAGCCGCAGACCGCTTTTCAATCGCCAGTGCCGACCACCAGGCCGCAAGCCAAGCAAGCAACCCAGCGACAAGAATGGCTGCAAGCATGAGAATTGTTTTTCGTAGGTGCATTAGACCACTATCTGCCACGTCTGGATGATCCTTAGGCCGTTGGGGCGAAAGGATCAATCAAAGCAATGCCGCACCGGCAAAAAACAGCGCAGGGATCAGGCCGGCATTGCGGTTGGTACGAAACAGCGCAAGGCATCTGGCGGGGTCTGTCGTGTCAAGCCGGGCCAGTTGCCAGGCCATATGCCAGCCAAAGCCCCAGATGCCTGCAAGCGCCAGCATGAGCTTGGTCAGGCTTGGGTCGGTTGGCAGCAGCGCCAGCAGAACGGCGGCGGCCATCAAGACAACCGAGGCCACCAGAAAACCACGCAGCCACGTTTTGCTGCTGTCATCGCCAAACAGGCGGGCGGTGGATTTGACGCCGATCAGGGCGTCATCCTCTTTGTCTTGATGGGCGTAGATGGTATCGTAAAACAACGTCCAGGCGATGCCGGAAAGCCAAAGCAGCACCACCCCCAGGCCAAGGCTGCCGGAATGGGCCGCCCATGCCACAAATGCCCCCCAGTTGAAGGCAAGGCCCAGAAACACCTGCGGCCACCATGTAAAGCGTTTGGCAAAAGGGTAAACCACGACCAGCGCCAATGAGGCGATGCCGAGGGCGATAGCTGCGGCGTTGAAGGTGAACAGAATCAGCGCGGCAAGCAGGGCTTGCAGGCCCATCCAGACCACGGCTTGTTTGACGCTGATCTGACCCGAGGGGATGGGGCGGCTTTTGGTGCGGGCGACGGCGGCATCAAACTCGCGGTCCGTAATGTCATTCCAGGTGCAGCCCGCGCCGCGCATCAAAAAGGCGCCGAGGGTGCAGCCAAGGGCGATCCATGCATCCCAGAGGCGATAGCCCGCCGGATCGGCGGCAACCGCAAGCGCCAGCCCCCAAAAGCACGGGATAAGCAGCAACCAGGTGCCGATGGGCCTGTCGGCGCGGCTAAGGCGCAGGTAGGGGCGGGTGGGCGCAGGGGCGAAACGATCTACCCAGTTGCCAGCAGGGGCATCAGCGACCGTTTTGGCCTCTGGCATTTGTCTGGATGCGGTCATAAGTTGCCCCTATGGGAAATGCAAAAATCAGACTCTTTGTAGATCAGCCGATTGGTGCGGGGCAAGCGGTTGCGCTGAATGAAGCGCAGGCGAATTATTTGTTTGCGGTGATGCGGCTGGGCGTGGGCGCGTCGATCTTGGTATTCGATGGCCAGAATGGTGAATGGCGGGCCGAGGTGGCAGAGGCGGGCAAGCGCAAAGGCGTGTTGATCTGTGTCGAGCAGACCGCGCGGTTGCGGATGCCCCCGGACCTGTGGCTGTTGTTCGCACCGATCAAAAAGGCGCGGACGGATTTTATCGTGGAAAAAGCGACCGAGTTGGGCGCAGCACGGGTGATGCCGGTGCAGACGCGGTTCACCAATGCCGACCGGGTAAAGGTGGACAAGCTGCGGCTGCATGCGATTGAGGCGGCGGAACAATGCGGCGGAACCTTTGTGCCGCAGGTGGATGACGTGATGCCGCTGGCAAAGGTTCTGGCTGATTGGCCCGCAAATCGGCGGATTTTATGGTGCAATGAGCATTTGGCGGGGGTGGCCGAGGCTTTGCCTAAAGGGGGCGACACCGGCCCCTGGGCGGTGCTGATCGGACCCGAAGGCGGGTTCTCGCAAGAAGAACAGGACCGTCTGGCGGCAATGCCGCAGGTGGTACAGGCCAGCCTTGGGCCGCGCATCTTGCGGGCCGATACGGCGGCGGTTGCGGCGCTGGTGCTGTGGCAAGCGCATCTGGGCGATTGGGTGGGGGACCAAGGATGAACCTGATCCGCCCCGAGGCACAGGCCGCGTTGTGGCGCTGGCGTGAGCTGTTTGCGGCTGTGGCTTTGGCGGCGGTGGGGCTGTGGCTGGCGGCGCTGGGTGGGTTTGTGCTGCTGCCGCTGGGGGCGGTTGTGGTGGCTTTGGCGGCAGGCTTTGGGTTGCTGGCGTGGCGGCGGTTGCGCTTTGCCCAAACTGGCGATGCGCCGGGCGTGGTCGAATTGGATGAGGGGCAGATCAGCTATTTCGGGCCCGATCTTGGCGGCGCCGTGGCGTTGCGCGAATTGGTGGAGCTGCGGCTGATCAAGGTGGGTGGGCGCAGGTTGTGGCGGTTGCGCCAGCAAGATGGGCAGGCGCTGCTGATCCCGGTTGATGCGATGGGGGCAGAGCGCTTGTTTGATGCCTTTGCCGGATTGCCGGGCATGGATACCGGGGTGCTGGTGGCGGCGGTTGACCCTGTCGCAGGTGCCAAGGCACAGCACGGGCTTGCAATCGCGGCTGACAGTCGCGTGATTTGGCGTCATCCTGCGCGCGCGGCCTTGACTTGACTGCGCCAAAACGACAGGTCTGCCACAAAGATTCAGAAACGAGATCGGAGCGTCTTCATGTCTATTCCCCAATCCGGTGGCGGCCCGATTGAAAGCTTTGATCAGCTTGCGGCCTATATGGAAAGCGGCTGCAAGCCGGCCGCAGATTGGCGCATTGGCACCGAGCATGAAAAATTCGGCTTTTTGACCGACACGCACGCGCCCTTGCCCTATGAGGGCGCGCGGTCTGTGCAGGCGATGTTGGCAGGGTTGCGCGATGGCTTTGGCTGGGCCCCGGTCAAGGAGCAGGGCCATCTGATCGGGCTGGAGCGGAATGGCGCGAATATCAGCCTTGAACCCGGCGGGCAGTTTGAGCTTTCCGGCGCGCCGCTGGTCTCGGTTGGGGATGTGGCGGCGGAACTGGACAGCCATCTGGCCGAGGTCGCGCAAGTGGCCGCGCCGATGGGGGTTGGCTTTTTGGGTCTGGGGGCCGCGCCCGAGTGGACGCATGACCAGATGGACCGGATGCCCAAGGGGCGCTACCGGTTGATGACCGATTATATGGGGCATGTGGGGACGCATGGCACCCAGATGATGTATCGCACTTGCACGGTGCAGGTGAACCTCGACTTTGCGTCCGAGGCGGATATGGTCAAGAAAATGCGGGTTTCCCTGGCGTTGCAGCCGGTCGCGACGGCCTTGTTCGCCTCATCTCCGTTCTTTGAGGGCAAGCCGAATGGCCATAAATCCTGGCGCTCGCGGATTTGGCGCGGGCTGGATAACGCGCGCACCGGCATGTTGCCTTTCATGTTTGAGGATGGCGCGGGCTTTCAGGCCTATGTCGATTGGGTGCTGGATGCGCCGATGTATTTTGTCTATCGCGATGGCAAATATATCAACGCTTTGGGCCAATCTTTCCGTGATTTCCTGAAGGGGGAATTGCCCGCGCTGCCCGGTGAATTGCCGACGCTGTCGGATTGGGCCGACCATATGACCACGGTTTTCCCCGAGGCGCGGGTGAAGAAATACATTGAAATGCGCGGGGCCGATATGGGCAGCCGTGATTATACCGTGGCTTTGCCTGCGTTCTGGGTGGGGCTGATGTATGATTCCGCCGCGCTGGATGCCGCCTGGGATCTGGTAAAGGGTCTTGATGCCGAAACGCGCGAAGGGTTGCGGGTGGCTGCTTCCGTTCGCGGGCTGGAGGCCGAGGCGGGCGGTGTGAAGCTGGCCGATCTGGCCCGCGCGGCGGTTGGCCTTTCGCATGCGGGGCTGGCGGCGCGGGGCTTTGGCGAAGAGGCGTTTCTGGCGCCTGTGGTCGAAGGCGTGAAAACCGGTGTCACGCAGGCAGATCGTTATCTGTCGCTGTATCACGGCGCATGGGGCGGCGATCTGGCCCGGATTTACAGCGCCGCCCGATTGTAGGGCGGCGGCGGGCTGCCGCACTTACAACGCCTTATGCGCCCCATCACAAAGCGGCGCTTTGGCCGAGTGTTTGCAGCCACAAAAAAACACCTTCTTGCTGACCTCGGCCGTGTATTTCACCGGCGCAAAGCCGGACCCTTTGTGCGAGCCATCGCAAAACGGCTGCTTTGCCGACTGCCCGCAAGCGCACCAGAAATAGGATTTCCCGGCTTCGACTTCGACAGGAAAGGGGGAGGGTTGGGCGATTTTGGGGGTGTCGGTCATGGGGTGGTCCAATTGGTTGGGGGCGGCAGCAAAGTTAGCCTGCGTAGGCTTTGACGACATCTGTGATTGATTTTTCTAAGCCGTAAATGTCCGATAGCCCAGTAATTTGATGTTTTACTTCATCTTTGGCGGCATCAAAAACCCCAACGGACTTTGTGGATTTCCCGTTGAAATAAAAGCGACAAATGGGCTTGCGATTGTTGTCATCTACAAAAACGCTACAATAGCTTTTGGCATCGCGCATTGTGATCCGCTCCAGATCTATGGCGCGCCCTGCAATAGCACGCACAATCATGAATGCTTGGATTTCCTCTTCTGTTGTCTCAATTTCTGATTGAGTACCGGTTGGCTCTACCGTCTTTTCCTTGAGTTCGACAGCTGGTGCATCAGGACGAAATGCGATGTTGAGTTTGTCTTGAATTCTATCCCTAATCACTTCGTCCAATGACGCCTGTATCGCGGGGCGCAGTTGCTCAATAACTGCTTTTGTCAGCATTCCGGTATAAATCTGTCGCCCAACCAGTTTCGTAAACTCGTCATCCGGGTCTTTCAGCTGCTTCTTTATATAGTTCGCAGCGGCAGTCGTGTACTTGAGTGTAGAGGCGGCCTCAAGAATACCTTCAATTGTAAAGTCGGACTTTTGAAACCTGGCAAGTTCCTGGACTTGCCCGGCATCATGGGACTGCAAGTCAAAAACGAAAAAAGGCTTTTTATCCATTTTGTTCGGTTCATCAATGTCGGAAAAAAACCAGATATCCCGACCATTCGTCAAAATTGCGAGCCGCGCATCGGTGACGCCAAAATAACGATATAGTTGGCTGTATTGCGAGCTGCCAAGGGACATAGAGATAGGCTTGACCTCGATCAAAACCGAGAGCTTTCCTGCGATCTTCAATACGAAGTCAACCTTTTCGCCTTTCTTCGTTCCGACATCAGAAATAAATTCAGGGACAACCTCATCCAAATTGAAAACGTCAAAGCCGAACGCTTGAATAAGGGGTAACACGACAGATGTCTTCGTTGCCTCTTCGGTTAGCGCGCTTTTGGTCGCATGGGTGGAGCGTTTTGCTAAGTCCTTAACTTTTTGAGAAAAATCCATACCAGCTCCAATGTGAAAATATAATCACATTAGACTGGGGAACAATTTTTTTCGCAAGCATAAGTTGTTCAGCGGTGTAAAAACTTCACACCAACCGCCCCCATAAATCATATTCCCCCGCCTCTTCCACCTCAACGCTCACGATATCGCCGGGGGCAAGCCCTTCAAACCCTTCGTCAATAAACAGGTTGCCGTCGATTTCGGGCGCATCGGCTTTGGTGCGGCAGGTGGCGCCTTCGGTGTCGACCTCATCCACGATCACCTGAAGGGTCTGGCCAATTTTGGCGGCGAGTTTCGCCTCGGATATGGCTTGCGCTTTTTCCATGAAGCGGTCCCAGCGGTCTTGCTTTACCGCATCCGCCACATGGTCGGGCAGGGCGTTTGACCGCGCACCGGCGACGTTTTCGTATTGGAAACAGCCAACGCGATCAAGCTGCGCCTCGTCCAGCCAATCCAGCAGGGTCTGGAATTCGGCCTCGGTTTCGCCGGGATAGCCAACGATAAAAGTGCTTCGCAGGGTAATATCGGGGCAAATGCTGCGCCAGGCGGCGATTTCGTCCAGCGTTTTTGCCGCCGCCGCCGGGCGGGCCATGCGGCGCAGGGTGTCGGGGTGGGCGTGCTGAAACGGGATGTCGAGATAGGGCAGAATCAGCCCATCGGCCATCAGCGGGATCAGGTCGCGCACATGCGGGTAGGGATAGACGTAGTGCAGACGCACCCAGAGTTCATTTTGGGCGCCAAGCCTGCCCAGATCACGGGCAAGGTCGGTGATATGGGCGCGGTGACCTTTCTCGGTCGCGTGCTTGATATCAACACCGTAGGCGCTGGTATCCTGGCTGATAACCAGCAGTTCGCGCACACCGGCAGCGACCAGCTTTTCCGCCTCACGAATAACAGCATGGGCGGGGCGCGATTGCAGCCGCCCGCGCATATCGGGAATAATGCAGAATTTGCACTTGTGGTTGCAGCCCTCGGATATTTTCAGATAGCTGTAATGGCGCGGGGTCAGGGTAACGCCAGAGGCCGGCAGCAGATCAATGAACGGATCGGGGGACGGTGGCACGGCGATATGCACCGCATCCAACACCTGTTCATATTGGTGCGGGCCGGTGACGGCAAGGATGTTGGGGTGATGTTCGCGGATGTAATCGGGTTCTGCGCCCAGACAGCCAGTCACAATCACCTTGCCGTTTTCCTTCAGCGCTTCGCCGATGGCATCAAGGGATTCGGCCTTGGCACTGTCGAGAAAGCCGCAGGTATTGACGATCACGGCATCGGCACCGGCGTAATCGGGGCTGATTGCGTAGCCTTCGGCACGCAGGCGCGTCAGAATACGCTCGCTGTCAACCAGCGCCTTGGGGCAGCCAAGGCTGACCATGCCGATCATCGGCTGGCCCTGACGACGGGGTTCGGACAGGCGCGCTTTGGGCGCGAGATCAGGGCGGAGGTTGGGCGGATTTTGGGTCATTGGCGGGGTATATAGGGGAATTGAAATCGGGGGAAGGGGGCGAAGCGGGCGGCTGATTGATTGTAATGGGGAAGGTGTGAAATGGGGTATCTGAAAAGATAAAGTACAGCAAATTTGAAGAACCTGCCGCGGAGCCACTGGATTTCATGGGCGCGCAGGGCTGCTATTGGTTTGAATCCAAGCGGTTGCAAAATTCTGCATGGCTCGTATCTTGCGAAGCGTTTGCCAATGGCCGTTGGTTTTCAAAGCCGTGTTGAGAAGGAAATTAAAGTTTCACCGCTAACCTTGAACGCCAGATACAAGGGAACGGTGGGATGCATGGACTAATTAACAGGGCAATCCAATGCTATGTGCGCGATACGCATGGCGAATTGGCTTGGAAAAAGGTTGCACGCCACGCCGGGCTTGGGTTTGAGGGGTTTGAGACGATGCTCGCCTATGATGACGCGGTGACGGAAGCTGTGCTGACGGGCTGCGTTTCGATTCTGGGCCGGCCGCGTGAGACGATACTTGAAGATCTGGGAACCTTTCTTATCTCCAACCACAGCTCGGATGCGCTGCGCCGATTGCTGCGTTTCGGCGGGGTTACGTTTACGGATTTTCTGCAAACATTGGAGGATACGCGCGGACGCGGGCGTTTGGCGTTGCCCGATCTGGATTTGCCCGATCTGGATCTATTTGAGATTTCGCCAAGCCTTTATACGCTGCAATGCCGATTCCCGATTGAGGGGGCCGGTCATGTGATCGTAGGTTTGTTGCGGGCGATGGCAGATGATTATGGCGCGTTGGTTTTGCTGGATCATGATGGCGAGAGCCTTGAGGGTGAGATGATCCTTATTCAACTGCTGGAAATGTCATATGCTGCGGGCCGCAGCTTTCAGTTGGCGATACCGGGCGCACGAGAGGTTGATGGACTATGATCAATGGGGCAATGCAGATTGAGAGGGCGGCACTTGATCGGCTGATGCCCATGCATCTTTGGATATCGGGCAAGGGCCATATCGAATCAGCGGGCAGCACATTGCGCAAGGCCTTTGGGGCAAAGACCCTGGTCGGGGGCCGGTTTTTCGATTTGTTTGAGGTTCGCCGCCCCGGCGGCGTCTTCACAGTGGAAGATATGCGCAGGCATGATGGTGCGCGGCTGCAAATCGTCCCGAAAGACCCATGCGAGGTACAAGGCCTGCGCGGGGTTGCGGTTGGATTGCCAAAATGCGGGGGCGTTTTGGTGAACCTGTCGTTTGGGATTGGTGTGATTGAAGCGGTTTCGGCACATCGGCTGACGGATGCCGATTTTGCCGCGACCGATCTGGCGATGGAATTGCTGTATGTGGTCGAGGCAAAGACCGCCGTGACCGAAGAGCTGCGGCAGTTGAACCTGCGGCTTCAGGGGGCGCGGGATGCGGCAGAAGAACAGGCGCTGACAGACACGTTGACCGGGCTGCGCAACAGGCGGGCGCTTGATGCGACCATGTCGATATGGATTGACCGCAAGGTTCCCTTTGGATTGATGCATATCGACCTGGATTATTTCAAGGCGGTGAACGATACCTTGGGCCATGCGGCCGGTGACCATGTGTTATGTGAAGTTGCCAAGACCCTTTTATCGGTTACCCGTGCAGGTGACACGGTCGCGCGGGTTGGCGGCGACGAGTTCGTGATCGTGTTCCGTGATCTGACCGACCCCACGAAACTGTCTGGGATCGCCGACAGGGTGGTTGCGCAGCTTAGCGAACCCAGTATTTTTCAAGGCGCGGTCTGTCGGATTTCGGCCAGCATCGGCATAACGATTTCAACGGATTACGGACAGCCAAGCGCTGATAAAATGCTCAGCGATGCGGATGAGGCGCTTTATGCCTGCAAGAATGCAGGGCGCGGGCAGGCCAAGCTTTTTCGTGGAGTGGACGCAGATCAAAGGCATCGGTAAGCGCATGTCGGGGCGGGGGGCGGCTGGGCGTAACGCCGGGCGGATGAAGCGCTGTTTTCGTTTGGTCAAAGCGTTTCGCCTGAGGCTTGGCTCATATATCCCTGCGTGAAATCAAGGATTTCAACGCGTTATGTGATGGGCTGTGTTTCAGGGTAAGGTCGAAACGCGATCAGCCAGTATCACGAAAAAAAAAGGGCGCACCATATAGATACGCCCTTTTTGTATTCTCAATGCCTGAGCGATCAGGCGATCAGCTTATGCCAATGCGAGGTTGGTCGCAAATTCGCGACCGTCGCGGCCAGCTTCAATATCGAAGGTGACGGCTGCGCCATCGGCCAGCGTGCGCAGGCCAGCGCGCTCCAGTGCAGTGATGTGCACGAACACGTCTTTGCTGCTGCCTTCTGGCGCAATAAAGCCGAAGCCTTTAGTTTCGTTGAACCATTTCACGGTGCCCTTGGCCATCGTGAGATCTCCTGTCTTAGGTCCGCCCACACAATGCGGCGGCTCGGCACGTCAGCTAGTAATCGAGTTGCTGTGGCCGTTAGGCGGTAGACAGTGGTCGATAGAGATAACGTCGCATCTCTTGTATACGGTCAACTTGCCCAGAACGCAAGGGATTTGCAGGGGTTGGCCAGGACTGCGGCAAAATTAACGGCGACAATACGCCGGAAGCTGTGGCAGGATACGGCAAAAGAGGAGGGCTGATGATGCCAGAGATTTCGAAAGAGTTTAACGGACAGACCGTGATCACGACGTTTGAGATGTCACCGGGAACGGCGGCGGATTTGATGGAGGCGCTACAAGTTGCCTATGCCGAATTCATCCGCCATCAGCCGGGGTTTCTGGGCGCCGGGTTGCACATGAACGACGCGCAGACCCGGATAGCGAATTATTCAAAATGGCAGCGGCGCGAGGATTATCAGGCGATGCTGCGTACCCCGGAAATGCGTGAACGGAACCGGGTCATTCACACGCTGTGCCGCAGTTTTGAACCGGTGATGTATGAGGTGGTGGAGACGTTTTAACGCGGTAACGGGATATTTACCGATAGACAACAAACTGGGCCTCTGCTGCCGTTGGAACCGGGTCACGAAAGGGGGGCATCTATCCAGTTGGTGAATTTGCATCGCTTTGGCGGCTGGTGCGCGTTTGGTGTCGGCGGTACGAAAAATTGCCGCATGGCTTCTTGCGTTGCGCAGCCGTTTCCAGAAAACAAGATAAGGGCCCGAGGGCGCTTAAAGGTAGGGGCAGCGTAATGTCTTGCCAGATCTGATTTTGCGAAACCCGCGCTGCTGCCGACAGAGGCAAAGGCCTGTTGCCAGCAGCGCAAACCCGCCGTTGATTGGCGGGTTCTTCATGCGTTAGCGGCCCCGTCTGGTTTTTCCGCCACGCATGCCGGCGCGACCACCTGTTGACCGGCCAGCCATTTTTTGCGCCTCTTCGACGGCCTCTTCAACCACCGATTGCCGGGCAAGGGGATCGTCGGCAATGGCAAGCTCTACAGCTTCCAGGCGCTTCACCTCATCCCGAAGCCGGGCGGCTTCCTCAAACTCAAGATTCTCGGCGGCTTTGCGCATTTGCAGGCGCAGCCCGTCAAGATGGGCGGCAAGATTGGAGCCGACCATCGGCCTGTCAACCTTGGCGGTGATGCGCGATTGGTCGGTATCGCCATTCCAGAGGCCGGCAAGCACGTCCTCTACATTCTTCTTGACGGTCGTAGGGGTGATGCCATGCAGGGTGTTATAGGCAATTTGCTTGTCGCGGCGGCGGTTGGTTTCGCCGATCGCGCGCTCCATGCTGCCGGTGATACGGTCAGCATACATGATCACGCGACCTTCGGAATTGCGCGCAGCGCGGCCGATGGTTTGGATGAGCGAAGTCTCCGAGCGCAAGAATCCCTCCTTGTCAGCGTCCAGAATCGCTACCAGCCCACATTCGGGAATATCGAGCCCCTCGCGCAACAGGTTGATGCCGACCAGAACGTCAAACGCGCCAAGGCGTAAATCACGCAGAATTTCAATGCGTTCGATGGTGTCGATATCCGAGTGCATATAGCGGATGCGGATGCCCTGTTCGTGGAAATATTCGGTCAGATCCTCGGCCATGCGTTTGGTCAGCACGGTAACCAGAACGCGCAGGCCCTGCAGGGCAACGCGGCGGATTTCATCCAGCAAATCATCAACTTGCATTTCCACGGGGCGAATTTCGACCATCGGGTCGATCAGCCCGGTGGGGCGGATGACCTGTTCGGTAAAAACACCACCCGCCTGTTCCAGCTCCCATTTTGATGGTGTGGCCGAGACAAAGATGGACTGGGGGCGCATCGCGTCCCATTCCTCAAACTTCAGCGGCCGGTTGTCCATGCAAGAGGGCAGGCGAAAGCCGTGTTCGGCCAATGTCATCTTGCGCCTGAAGTCGCCCTTGTACATGCCGCCGATCTGCGGGACAGAAACATGGGATTCATCAGCAAAAACAATGGCGTTATCGGGGATGAATTCAAACAGGGTCGGCGGTGGCTCGCCCGGCGCGCGGCCTGTCAGATAGCGGGAGTAGTTTTCAATCCCGCTGCAAACCCCCGTCGCCTCCAACATCTCCAGATCAAAGGAACAGCGCTGCTCCAGGCGCTGTGCCTCCAGCAATTTGCCTTCGGCGGTCAGTTGGTCCAGCCGCATCCGCAGTTCTTTTTTGATGCCGATAATGGCTTGGTTCATCGTCGGCCGCGGGGTGACGTAGTGGGAATTGGCGTAGATACGAATCTGATCGAAGGAATCAGTTTTGGCCCCGGTCAGCGGGTCAAATTCGATAATCGCTTCCAGCTCTTCGCCGAAAAACGAAAACCGCCAGGCGCGATCGTCAAGGTGGGCTGGCCATACCTCAAGGCTGTCACCGCGCACCCGAAAGCAGCCGCGCTGAAAAGCCTGATCATTGCGGCGGTATTGCTGGGCCACAAGTTCGCCGATGATCTGACGCTGATCATAGCTTTCGCCGGTTTTCAGGTCTTGCGTCATCGCCGAATAGGTTTCGACCGAGCCGATGCCATAGATGCACGAAACCGAGGCGATGATAATCACATCATCGCGTTCCAAAAGCGCACGGGTGGCCGAGTGGCGCATCCGGTCAATCTGCTCGTTGATTTGCGATTCTTTTTCTATGTAGGTGTCAGAACGGGCGACATAGGCCTCGGGTTGGTAGTAATCATAGTAGCTGACAAAATACTCGACAGCATTTTCGGGAAAGAAACCTTTGAATTCGCCATATAATTGTGCCGCAAGCGTTTTGTTGGGGGCAAGGATGATCGCGGGGCGTTGCGTTTCCTCTATCACCTTGGCCATCGTAAAGGTTTTGCCCGTACCCGTCGCGCCCAGCAAAACCTGATCACGTTCGCCTGCAATGATGCCGTTTGACAGCTCTACGATTGCCGTGGGCTGGTCGCCGGCAGGCTCAAACGGTGTGGACAGCTTGAACCGCCGCCCGCCTTCCAGTTTCGGGCGTGTCAGCACGTCAGGCCGTATTGCTGGGGCGTTGGTATTGTTATGGGGCATGATGATTTCTTTGACCCCTTAGATTTGATCTGTTTTTGTTCTGGTTCAAGGGGGCGTTAAGCCGTTGTTAACCGAGGTTTCGGAAAAGTTAGGAATAGAAGTTCAATTTTAAAGAATATCTAAGACAAGATTGCATCTTTTGGTTGAGCTTTTGGAAGGCATGATGCAGAGTAAAGGGGCAAGCAGCAAAGACTGTCGGCCAATCGCACCACACACCCCACCCACACTCCCAGCGATTGGTCGACAGCACTTTAAGCTGGGGCAGCCCCAAAGCACTTGCAAATCCCACGGTTTTTCAGCCATATACCCCAAGCCTGCCCTACGCCAAGGAGTATATTCATGCGCGCCCGTATCTACCAACCCGCCCGTAACGCGATGCAATCGGGGACAGCCAATACGAAAAGCTGGGTGCTGGATTTTGTCCCTGAATCGGCTCGGTCGCTGGACCCGCTGATGGGCTGGACATCAAGTGGTGATATGACTTCGCAAGTGCGCTTGCAGTTTGACAGCCGTGTGGCGGCCGAGGCCTATGCCAAACTGCATGGAATTGCCTATGCTGTTTCTGAGCCGAACGCCCGCAAAGTCAACATTCGTCCCGGTGGCTACGGCGACAACTTTGCGACCAATCGGCGCGGTGTTTGGACACACTGACAGTCTGTAAATCAGGGCAATAGTGTCTCGGGGTGGGGTGAAAGCCCCGTCTAGCTGTTCGCTTTCCTATATGGGGTAGGCGGGCGTTTTTGCGGCGCAGCATGTGGCGCAGCGCCCACCCTCGCAAGAACCTCTATCGCGATAATCCGACGGGCGGCTTTTGTAAGGCCGCCCAAATCATTTCAAGCCCGGCTGGAGCCTGCCTTTGATGACCATCACCCACCTTGTCACCCATTCCGGTGGCTTTCATGCCGATGAGCTGCTGTCCTCGGTCATCCTGATGCGCCTGTTCCCCGAAGCAAAGTTGATCCGCAGCCGGGACAAGGCGTGGATCACGCCCGGTGAAGATCGGATCATCTATGACGTCGGTGGCCAGTTCGATGCAGGCGCGCAGATTTTTGACCACCACCAGCGCCCCAACCCGCTGCGCGCAGATGGCCAGCCTTATAGCTCTTTCGGTTTGATCTGGGCGCAGTATGGCCGCGACTACCTGCGCGCCTTTGACGTGCCCGCGCAGGATATTGAGGCGATCCACGATTCGCTTGACTGCGGCTTCGTTCTGCCGGTCGATTTGCTCGACAACGGCGCGGTGAACGCGGCCGAGGCTGGGCCGTTGTTTGCTGGTCTGACCTTGCCGATTCTGCTGGAAAGCCTGAAACCGGTGTTTGATGACCGCGATGACGGGTCTGATGACCGCGCATTCAGGGCCGCCTTGCCCGTGGCGCGCGCTTTTGTTGAGGCGCAGGTCAAACGCAAGGCCGCGAAATACCGGGCCGAAGCGATGGTGATGGCTGCCATCAAGGCGGCGGGTAAGGGGCGCGTTCTGGAATTGCCGATGGGTATGCCGTTTCGTGCGGGGGTGGAAAAGGCGGGCGCTGATCATCTGCTGTTCGTGATCCACCCTCGCGGCACCGATTGGGCGCTGACCACGATCCGCCTGCGCGATGACAGCTTTGACAACCGTGCGGACCTTCCTGCCGCCTGGGCGGGATTGACCGACGCCGCGCTTGAAGCTGCCAGCGGCGTCACAGGGGCGAAGTTTTGCCACAACGGTCGGTTTATCGCGGTGGCCGCTTCCCGACAGGCTGTGTTGGAAATGGCGGATATGGCGGTGTCCGAGGCGCTGGCCGATTAGCTTTGTATAAGCGCGTATATGTCAGGTGCCCCAGGCGTTGTCTTGGCGCATCACGCTGGAGCAGCGCCACAGTTAAGCGCACGAAGGTCAACAGCCTGTAGGTTGATTGTCGCTAAGGGCCTGATTTGAAAGCGGCTGCAAACGCTTACAGTTCACTATCAATTTCTTGAAGTTTCGCGTTTTCTCTCCTCAGGGGGGCATCTGTGCAGAGCCGGATCTGGCGATTGTGATCGGTCAGACCGGGGTGGTGAATTACACATCATCACCCTGAAAACCCGTCGGAATGCGGCGGTTTCGCTGGGGAGAGAGGTCTGCGTCTTGCAATAAATCATCCGCCATCGCGTCGGCGTTGGGCCCGGCATGCATAAGCAGTTGCCACAGGTCACGAACCGCGGGCGCGATGCGCGGCTCTGTCACGGCACGCGCGGTGTGCAGCCAAACCGTCAGGCCATCGCTGCTTTCATACTCCCGTTGTTTGCGGAGTGCTGCGATCTGGGCCTCTGTCGCCTTGATGAACCGCGCCCTGATGGCGGGCTTCCACAGCTTCACATCCTGAAGGTCCTGCCCGTTTGCAAGGTGGGAATGTCGCCAGAACTCGGCGAATGCGGCGTGGCTTTCCAGCCAATGCGGTTTTGCCGTCGCCAGCTTTTCGGTCAGGGCTTGCGCCTCGTCAATAAGGGCTGTGGTGGCTTTCTCTTGCTGCCAGTTTTTGAACATTCTGTCCTCTTCATGTCTGTGAACGGTCAGGCGCGCCGGGCACACAGTGAACCGCCCCAAGTTTAACAGACGAGGCCCGTGCCCCGGTGCTCGACCCAGGTTCCAAGAAGACCAAGACCGGATACTTCTGGGCGCTGGCCCGCGATGACCGACCGTGGAGAGGTGCAGCGCCACTGGGCGTTGCCTTCACCTACGCACCTGGCCGGGGCGGGTTGCTTACCGAACGGATATTGCAGGGCTTTGGCGGCATCTTACAAGCCCCCTAACGGCGAATGTTCCATTCGCCTACCGGGCAATGGACGACTATGCCGGATACAAGCGGCTGATTGTACCCGACCTTGCCGACAGGGGCTATTTCAGCGGCGCAAAGATTGCCGCCTGCGACAAGGCTGGCATAACGGTGGTGATGCCGCGCCCTGAAACATCCGGGAACCGCAGCAAGGGCATGTATGTGAAGGCCGACTTCAAATATGACGCCGAGCGGGATGTCTACATCTGCCCAACAGAAAATGGGCTGATCTACCGCTACAGGCGCAAGGAAGTCGGGCTCGGTGTCGGGCGATATTGGACCAATGAATACCAGCATTGCCCTGTTAAGTCGCGCTGCACCAGGGGCACGGAACGCCGCGTCACCCGTTGGAATATGAGCATCTTGTGGATGAAATGCGCGACCGCCTACGCAGCGCCGCAGCACGGTCGCGCATCCTTTCGGGACGATCAAGGCCTGGATGGGAACCACCCATTTCCTGATGCGCCGCCTGAAGAATGTCAGGACCGAAATGGCGCTGAACGTGCTGGCCTACAACATCAAGCGCATGGTCGCCACGATCGGAATCAGGCGACTGATGGCGGCTATACCCGCCTGAAAGGGTGAAACCAGTCCCCAAAAGCAGTCAAAACGCCCTCAGCAACCGCGATATGGGCGCGCCCACAAGGTTGGATAAGCCCAAACAAGCCACGGCACCACTTCCAAAGGCAAGCCAAGAGATGCCTGCGATCACCTTACATTTATTTTCTCAAAATATGTAGATAGGTTCTGGACGCCCCCGGAACAGCTTGCTATATCGCTCAACATGTTCCGGCGTAGCTCAGCGGTAGAGCAGTTGACTGTTAATCAATTGGTCGTAGGTTCGATCCCTACCGCCGGAGCCAACTTCAACGTAAGTTGTTGAAAAACCTAACGAAGTCACAGCGTGGCTTCGTAGGTGTGGCACCCCACCGTGGCCTTTCATGCCTGTCCAAACGCGATCGGACACAAACATGCAGGCTCATCCTCACCTCGCTAAACGTGGCAATGTTTATCAATGGCGGCGCAGATCGCACAGACAATCCACAGGAATCGTCGATCTCAAGCTCTCCTTGGGGACGACAGACTATAGTGTTGCCCTTATATTATCCCGCAAGATCAGTGCGGAGAGCGATATGATTATGGAAAAGGTGGTTGATCAACAGATCACGGCAGAGGAAGCACGAAAGTGGCTCTCCAACGTAGTGCGACTTGAACGCAATAAGATCGAAAAGCTGAAAATGCTGCGGCGCTTTGACTCGCGTGACCCGGAAGACGATCTTCGGCACGATAACGCGACGAAATCCGCCTGGAAACACATTTCAGTCGAGGGCTTGCATGCGCCGTTGCCGCCCGAGATGGCTGACTCATGGCTGTTGCAGCAGAATTTGGACATTATTCGTGCTGATCTAGGGCCTGTTGAGATTCATCGAGAGTTGATGATAGCGGCGGCCAGATAGATTATTGAAGCGAAGCTCTGGTCTGTTTTACAGGCCCGCAGGGCTATACGTTTGAATTCCTTCAGTTTTTGAAAGTAGTTCTCAATCAGATGCCGCCATTTGTAACTATGGTTGTCGAACTCTGGCGGGAATTTTCGGTTGGATTTTGGCGGGATGACCGGAATAATTCCTGAAACACTCAGGGTTTCGCGCAGCCAGTTGGCGTCAAATGCGCGATCCGCAAGGAACATTTTGCAGGAAATACCCTCAATGATCTCCGCCGTTTCGCGCAGATCATGGACTTGCCCCGGCATCAGACGAAATGAAACCAGATTGCCGAGCGCATCAGTCAGGCCCAGAATTTTTGTGGTAATTCCACCGCGAGATCGCCCTATAGCCTGGCTTTGAGTCCCCCTTTTGCGCCCTGTCCGTGGCGGTGAACCTTGCAGATTGTGCCATCAATCATGACGCATTCCATGTCAGGATCACCCGACACGGCGTCAAATATCCGTTTGAAAACATCGGCTTTGACCCAATGTCGGAAGCGTTTGAAAATGGTGTTCCAGTTGCCAAATTCAGCTGGAAGATCACGCCACGGGGCACCGGTTCGGGCAATCCACAAAACCGCCTCCATGAAAACGCGACTGTCCCCACCCGTGCGACCGGGGTCACCTTTTTTGCCAAAACAATGCGGCTCCATCAAAGCCCACTGGGTATCGTTGATAACAAAACGCTCGCTCAACATCCAAACCTCCTTTTTTGAAGGAGTGAATCAGAAGTCAGCCAAATTGTGAATCCTGAATCTCAACAAGCCCTAAGATTCATCGAGAGTTGATGATAGCGGCGGCCAGATAGATTATTGAAGCGAAGCTCTGGTCTGTTTTACAGGCCCGCAGGGCTATACGTTTGAATTCCTTCAGTTTTTGAAAGTAGTTCTCAATCAGATGCCGCCATTTGTAACTATGGTTGTCGAACTCTGGCGGGAATTTTCGGTTGGATTTTGGCGGGATGACCGGAATAATTCCTGAAACACTCAGGGTTTCGCGCAGCCAGTTGGCGTCAAATGCGCGATCCGCAAGGAACATTTTGCAGGAAATACCCTCAATGATCTCCGCCGTTTCGCGCAGATCATGGACTTGCCCCGGCATCAGACGAAATGAAACCAGATTGCCGAGCGCATCAGTCAGGCCCAGAATTTTTGTGGTAATTCCACCGCGAGATCGCCCTATAGCCTGGCTTTGAGTCCCCCTTTTGCGCCCTGTCCGTGGCGGTGAACCTTGCAGATTGTGCCATCAATCATGACGCATTCCATGTCAGGATCACCCGACACGGCGTCAAATATCCGTTTGAAAACATCGGCTTTGACCCAATGTCGGAAGCGTTTGAAAATGGTGTTCCAGTTGCCAAATTCAGCTGGAAGATCACGCCACGGGGCACCGGTTCGGGCAATCCACAAAACCGCCTCCATGAAAACGCGACTGTCCCCACCCGTGCGACCGGGGTCACCTTTTTTGCCAAAACAATGCGGCTCCATCAAAGCCCACTGGGTATCGTTGATAACAAAACGCTCGCTCAACATCCAAACCTCCTTTTTTGAAGGAGTGAATCAGAAGTCAGCCAAATTGTGAATCCTGAATCTCAACAAGCCCTACGTGTAACGCCTGACCAAGTGCGGAATTCTCCATCTTTAAACATTGAACGCACAGCCAAGCTTCTTTCTGAAATCCAAGAGCGATTGCCCAATGCAACGCCAGCCGCGATTGCTACACTTTACAATAACCTGTACGCTGATACGCTCAGTGGCTATGGGCTTACCATCGAGAAATACATGGAAAGTCGTCCTTGGGATGAATGCTTCCCCTCCTCCACCCCCATCGCCATTTCCCTGACCGATACCCGCCCTATCGCCGACATCCGGGTGGGCGACACTGTTCTGGCCTTTGATCCTGCAGCCGATCTTGGCCGTGGTGCCTTGGTGCCGCGCAAGGTGGCGCGGCTGTATAGGAATACCACAGATGAGTGGGTGAAGCTCGCATGGGTTGAGGGTGGCGAGACGAAGGAACTGGTCGCCACGCCCGGCCACCATTTCCTCGACCGTTTCGGCAACTTCCCGACGATTGAGGAGATGCTGGAGAATGGCCGCGCGACGGTCGTGCTTGCCTCGGGCGAGTTGACCGAAGTCAGTGCTGAGCGGATTGCCTACAGCGCCGAAGCCGCGCATTTGTTCGAACAGGCGCAGGTCGCAGGGATGATTGCAGGCAACGCCGCCCTGAAGCCCGCCGCAATCGACGCCTGGCAAACATACAATTTCGAGGTCGAAGACCTTCACACCTATGTGGCGGGTGGGGTGCGTGTCCACAACCGGTCCGGCTTCCTTGGAAAGGTAGGGAACACCATTGATGCGGCCCTAGATAACCTCTTTGGTGGAAACGACGGCGATGGTAGCGACGTCCTTGCGGGAGGCACTGGTCGCGATGTCATGCACGGCGGTGCTGGTCACGACGTGATCTACGCCGATGCACAGGATGTATTCTTCGTAAATGGGGTGGCCCAAATCACTGGCGGTGAAGGCTATGACCGGCTGATCCTTGAATAGCCCCTAGATTTGTAGACGCCTTGCTTGGTAATTTTGGAAGCAAGGAGGACGATATGTCCACGAACAAATTCACAGATGAGTTCAAACGCGATGCGGTCGCACAGGTCGAGGATCGGGGCTATCCGGTGCGCGAGGTGGCCGAGCGATTGGGGGTCAGCACCAAGTCGATCTACACATGGCAGAAGCAGTTTTCGCGGCCCGCAAAGGTGATCCAAGAGGTCGATGCGCAAGCTGATGAGATCCGCCGGTTGAAGCGAGATCTGCTGCGGGTCACGGAGGAACGGGACATCCTAAAAAAGGCGACCGCATACTTCGCCAGGGAATCCCGGTGAGGTATGCGTTTATCGCCGAACACCGGCCAATCTTTGCCGTCAGGGCTATGTGCCGGATGCTGGCCGTTCATCCGAGCGGCTTCTATGCATGGCTGCGTGAACCTTTTTGTCAGCGTGCGCTGGAGGATCAGCGCCAAACGGTGCTGTTGAAGCAGGCTTGGGATGACAGCGGAGAGGTCTATGGGTACCGCAAGTTGCACGATGATCTGTGCGACATGGGCGAAGACATCAGCCCCAACAGGGCTTGGCGTTTGGCGCGTCTAGCAGGGATAAGGGCCCAGATTGGTTACAAAAAGAAGCCCGGCTCTTATGGCGGCAGCCCTGCGGTCGTGGCCGACAACACCTTGAACCGAGAGTTTGATGTCGACGCTCCGGACCAGTTCTGGGTCACAGATATCACCTACATCCGCACCCACGAGGGCTTCCTTTATCTCGCAGTTGTCATCGATCTGTTTTCCCGGCGCGTTGTTGGGTGGTCCATGCAAGGCCGCACATATACCGATCTGCCGCTGCAAGCCCTGCTGATGGCTGTCTGGCGGCGCAAACCAAAGACCAAAGTTCAGGTGCATTCCGACCAAGGCTCACAATTCACCAGTTACGAGTGGCAAGAGTTCCTCGAACAGCACAATCTGACGCAAAGCATGAGCCGTCGCGGGAACTGTTGGGATAATGCAGTGGCAGAAAGCTTCTTCAACCTGCTCAAACGCGAACGCATCCGACGCAGAAAGTATAAAACGCGCGCTGAAGCCCGTCAGGACGTGTTCGACTACATCGAGTTTTTCTACAACCCACAGCGCAAACACGTTAGGAATGGCATGCTGTCACCGATTGACTTCGAACAGCAGCAAAAACTGAAGCTGCAAGGTGTCTAGGAAACTCGGGGCTATTCAATTCGACCGTTGAGAAGAAGCGCACGCGCTTACGGTGATACTCGATTGCCTGAATGCCGAGCGCCGTCGCAACATGGGATTTCCCTGTGCCAGGGCCGCCGATCAACACCACATTCTCTGCGGCATCCAGGAATTCACATCGATGAAGTTGGCGGACCAGAGCTTCACGCATTTCACTGGCCGCGAAGTCGAAGGCGGACAAGTCCTTGTATGCCGGGAAGCGGGCGGCCTTCATGTGATACGCGATCGAGCGCACTTCGCGCTCGGCCATTTCGGCCTTGAGCAGCTGCGACAGGATCGGCATGGCAGCTTCAAATGCAGGCGAGCCTTGCTCATGCAGATCCTGCACGGCCTGCGCCATGCCTGGCATCTTCAGGCTGCGTAACATGATGATCAGCGCAGCACCCGCGGGATCATGACGCATGACGGGTTCCTTTCTGGGTGCGCAGCCCATCATAGTGCGCGACGTTGGCCTCAGGCTCCTTGCTCAGCGACAAGGCGGCTGGAGGGTTCACATCCGGCTGGTCGGTCAGCTTGCCATCCAGCAGCCTGTGGAGCAGGTTCAGCACATGGGTTTTGGTCGGCACACCTGCTTCGAGCGCCATTTCCACGGCACAGAGCACCGCCTGCTCATCATGGTGCAAGACAAGTGACAAGATATCGACCATTTCGCGGTCCCCGCCGGGTTGGCGCAGCATCTTTGCCTGTAATACGCGGAAAGGTTCGGGCATTTCCACGAAGGGGGCACCATTGCGCAGCGCCCCGGGCTTGCGCTGCACTACCGCCAGATAGTGGTGCCAGTCATAGATCACGCGCCCCGGCTGACGGTGGGATCTATCAATAATTCGCTCATGCGTGCAGACTACATGCCCCTCGGCCACAACCATCAACCGCTCAGGGTAAATGCGCAGGCTGACGGGGCGGTTCGCAAAACTGGCGGGCACAGAATAACGGGTGCGATCAAAGTTGATCAAGCCCCCTCTCGCGCATGCAAGCATGCGCTGCCGGGCAGCGGGTCGGCGAGACGCGCTTTCTTTCCTCGACAAAGCCATCAAACATTGTGGGGAGCGGCATCAGCGCAGGCTTCTCAGCTTCCCACACATCCACTGCCCGGCAGTGGTTTGCATGCAAACCATGAGAGGGGCGATGCTTCCAGGCAACCTGCCATGGGCCGTCTCAGTCCACAGCAGTTTGCAGCGATCTTCTAACCAGATGTTCAGCGCATCCAGATCAGGAAAGGCCGGCATCAGCTGCCACATGCGGTGACGAGCATCGCGCACATTCTTCTCGACTTGCCCGCCGCCATTGGGCTTGAACCAATGGCGCACCAATGGCTTGCCCCATCCTGCGGCCGGATTGCAGAACTCGGGATCGAAGACATAATGGCTGGTCATCGCCGTGAACCGCGCATTCACATCGCGCTTCTTGCCAATGCCGACCTTGTCGACGGCGGTCTTCGTTCGGCCTGACCTCGGACCCATGGCGGTCAAGCCTCACTGTCATAGATGCCGCGGCGCGGGATGCCCTCGAAGAAGCGGAAGCCATGCCAATGCGCGTCGAACAGCATCCATTGCCCGGCAGTGCATTTCTGCAGGAAATGTCACGAGAGGGTCATGCGTCTGCAGAAGATACGCTCGCACAAGGAAGGCGCGGCTGTGAGACAGCTTGATGTGGGCAACCCGCAGCTTGATGCGCTCGCCGCCAACATAGGCCCAGTCCTCGCTCCAATCGAACTGGAATGCCTCGCCCGGAGCGAACACCAGCGGCACGAAAGTTCCCCGATCCGTCGTATGATGCGCCCGCTGCCGTTCGCCTTTCCATTCCCGAATGAAGGCCGCAACTCGCTCATAGGAACCCTCATATCCCAGCTTCACCAAATCGGCATGCATCAGCTTCGCCGTCCGGCGCTCTTTGCGTGATTTGCGCTGATCCGAAACCAGCCATCCTGTCAGCTGACTGGCATACGGATCCAGCTTGCTCGCACGATCCGGCGTCTGAAACGCAGGCTCAACAATCCCCTCCCGCAAATACTTCTTGATTGTGTTACGCGAAATGCCCGTGCGCCGCGCAATCTCGCGAATGGGCATCTTGTCTCGCAGCGCCCATGTCCTGATAACCTTCAAAAATCCCATCTCGATCACTCCATATGCCCCCAACTGGTTTAAGCTGGGGCAAGGTTGCACATGGGGCAGTTCTCAGTGACAATTTTGGCAGTTGCCGGGTCAATTCTCAGTGGCAATT
>NZ_JAUCDA010000013.1:0-251364 GCF_034675685.1 Pseudorhodobacter sp.
ACCCGGTTATTATCCATCTTTTCAGCCTTTCATTTTGCCAACAAGGAACACCAGCGCCAGCGCCGGAAGGGTACCAATTTTGATGATCTGTTCAGAAAGCTGTGCGCTTTCAGTCCGTATAGGCCTTTTGCGTGTCGCGCAAGGATTTTACGAGAAAATGCGCGTGGTGCTGTCAAAGCTGTCTGCCAACCGATCGACAGACATTTCCGCCAATTCAAAGGCCTCATCTGCGACAACTTGGACCTGTACCGCGCCGCCCTCTGAATTGACTGCAATGGCCCGTTCACTGGCAACAATACGATTGTCTTTTGTTTCGCTACTGGATCATTCACGCGGGTGCTGCTGCTAACCATTTAGATTTTTGCCCCTCAAAGCAAGCACATAACGGCTTTCTAGCCCCATTTTTTCACACTTTCGGACAAGCCCGCGCCGATCCGTCCAATAGCGCACCGCGACCGCGCCAACAGCTCGGCCCATTTCTGTCAAGACGTTCAGACAAAGCACTGTCAAATCAACACCGCAAAATCTGCCCGCCAAGGCATTTGCCACCAGCACGGCCCCGCGGGGTTCAAGCTCAACCGAATAGACCAGCATACCGCTTTCAACCCCATTCGCCCGAATTGAAAGGGCTTGATTCGCCGCTTTCACCCGCATTGCGATTGCCTCAATGTGACGTTCCACGCCTGCAATCTTGTGCAACCAGCCTTCTACCCTTGGCGACCATTCGACAGGCTCAAGCGTTATTTCCGGTAAATCCACAGCGCAACGCCCCCGATGATTACATACGGCAAAGCCGCCGTTAGCTGCGCTTTCCAATCCGCCTTTCGCTGGACATAGAACGCGCCAGAGGCCCCCCCCGTTCGCCGTTGTCGGCCCGCCTGATATGGCTGGACCGCTCGACAGTTGAAGGGGGGGCAATCCTGCCATTTCTTCGCCCTGCTTACTTGGACTGATAGGCATAGATTGCCAAACCAGCCGCCGCCAAAGCCGCGATAATGATGGGCCAATTGGTGCCGCTTTCCTCTTGATAGGAAACGGGCGTCACGACCTGACCGGACGCGTCACCAGATGAACCAATATAGCCAAGGATGCCGCCAAGCGTATCTTTCAGGCCGGATACCCAATCCTTTTGCCCGTCAAGCTGTGCGGTTTTGATCTGCCCGACCTGCCCCGTTGCAACTGCGGTTTGCCACTCTTGCGCAGTCCCGCCGTATTGGCGCGGATCGCCGCCGCGCCCGCTGTAAACGGGCTGGACCTCTGCGCCCATGGAAAGATTGGTGGGAAGCCTGCCAGAAGCTGCCAGCAAAGCTTCCGCCCGCAAAGCCGCCACCTGTCTGCACAGGTGTACCAAAAGACAAGCCGCCCAATATATCGCCCAAACCGTTCAAAAAGCCGCCGCTTGATTTTGCGGGCTGGCCCATGGAAAGATTGGAATATGTGTTTTTGTTGCTGCCCAAGAATACGCCATTTGTGTTCACAGTAGGCGCACCGCCAAAGGTAAGGGCAGGTGTATTCGTCGAATTGATGTAGGCCAGAAGGGATTTCTTAGGCTGAACCCCCCCATATGAAAGCGTTCCATTTTTTGGCACCTTATCTAAGGTTTTGGGAATGGGGGGCAAAGGCTGCCCCCGCTCTGGATCAATTCGGGCTTGTCAGGCTTTCCGCATAAATCGAAAAGTTGCCGGTCGCCGTGAAGTCCATTTTCAAGCGAAAATCCTGCAAGGCCATTGGCAACGCTTCCTGAAGGCGGTTTTCAGACAGAAAGTCGATATGCGTCGTATCAACTTGCGCCGTGCGGCCCGCAATGTCGCCATGCGCGTCCCGGATTTGCTTGTCGCTTTCCATGATCTTTCGACCGTCGGTATGCACTTCGACCGTTGAAATATCATCGGTATTGACGTGCAAGGCCAGCATTGCGTAGGGACCGCGCACAATGTCGGCAATCTCTGCCGGACCTGTTACGCCCTGATTTCACGTATACCGCTGAATGCGAAGGTGCGGCCCGTAAACCGTCGCCGCCGATTGAACCGCGTATACCTCCAACAGCGAAACCGTTTGGCCGGACTTGATGTCGATTTCAATCGAAAAGGTATCCATGCCAACCGTGCCGTAGCCGGTTTGATCTTCGCCGCCTATAGTGCGAATCCAAGGGCGGGAAAGGAACAAGGGCAGAACCCCGACCTTTGGCGTTTTGCCGTAAAACTGATTCAGCTTAACAAGGTCGCCCGCGTCGATTGTGATTTGTGCGTCACCGTTCACCATCAGCCGGATTTCGCCAAAGACGGTTGCCCAGTTGGCCGGGGCAAGATCGACCTGCGACCCGCCGATAAGCGCCTTAGCGCGGATCATAAGGCGGGTATACGTCAGGCCAAGGGGCAAGTTGATAGACGCGGTTTGCCCCGCGCCGATGCCCTGCGGGGTAGGCATCCGCTTAACTGCGAAAGTCATAGCCGGCCCCCCTTAAACGTCAAAGCCAGCGGACGCTTGCGCAATCAACTGAACATCGCGGAATTGGTACATAAGGAAGCCCGCCAGCATCACGCCGACAGTCACAATTCCCACCGCTTTCAAGTCTTGTTTCTTTGGCATGTTTTGCCTCTCCTAAACCATCGTTTCAGAATTGGTTTCAGCTTCAGCAATGCCGGAAACAGGGCTAATGTCTGCCACCGTTTGCGTGCGATATTTCTTGATTTGCTCAATCAACCACCACGCCGAAAGCGCCGCGATAACAGAGGTTAAGAATTGCCGTTCCATCAACCAACCCAATTGAAAAAGCCCCACACCGCGCGGGGCATGGGGCAATCAATGGCCGATAAAGTTTCAGGCTCAAAACCTATGTAAGGTAAGCTAACCTTATATACCTATCTGCGGGCTTTCTTAAAAGTTATCTCTCCAGCCTCTACCTTGCCGCCGATTTCGTGCAGGTATTGCAGGGCTTGAAGGGCTTTTATGCGGCCTTGATCTGTTCCCAATTCAGCCGCCGCCGCCGCAACATCACGCGGCCCCTTCTGGGCAAATACCACTGTTTCAGTGCAGTTGCCGCGAAAGCGCGTTGCTACCTCGGCAATGCGTTGCGAGACGCCCACCACCTCAATTCCATAGTGTCGCCCACGGCTGCAAATATCGGCAAAGCCTGCGGCCTTTTCCACGCCGCCCGCTACCGGAAATGAAAGATTCATTTCCTCGACTACAAGCGTCATTTGCGGCCCGCCGCCGCCGTTGAAATATGGGGTCTGTGCTTTCATCAAAAGACGCGACAGGCCAGAAAGCGCCGCCGCCTCTTTGCCTGCCGGTGGAACATAGGCCAGCCGGAACCCTGACCAATTGTCACGCATGGCGACCCGCACGGCATCAAGCCCGCCTGCCCTATGTTCCAGCGGCTTAAATCCTTCTGCTTGGTATTCGCCCAGCGGATCGAATACCACGACCCGCCGCGCCCCTGTTAGGTAGCGTTTCACCCATGATGATTTGCCTGAACCCGATCGCCCCCAAACACCCAAGCGGCCCGCGTTGCTGCTTGAACTCACGCCGCCGCCCCCTCGTTATCCATCCAGCCCAAAGGCGATACATAACCGCCGCGCCCTGCCGGTGCCTGCGGATCGCCGCCGCCGCCGCTTGGGGCTTGATTAAGGTTTGCAGGTCTGCGGGCTTCTATCATCGCCAGCCGGCGCGCTCGCATGATTTCCCGCACAACCGCAACTTTCATAATCAGGAAAGGACCAGCCGCCAAAGCAAGCGCCAATGTCTTTGACTGCGGCAAAAGGGCTGCCGGGAAATAGATTTCCAAAAGGTCGTGTATTGCATCGGACGCCACCCGCGCCGGTGGTTCTTCGTGCGGCTGGATCGCCAGCGGCACAAAGTCAGGAAAGAACCCGCCGGGAATTGCAAAGCCCGCCTTGAAGACGATCCAGAAAGCGCCCTTGTCGATAGGTTCTGGCTTTTCGTCCTGGTCAACTTGTTCAGCTTGTTCAGGCGTTAGAACATCATGCTCAATATCGCCTTCCCCCCCGATCTCTGGTCCCCGGAAACTCTCCATAAATTCAAAGTCTACGGCCTCGGACTTATCCACCGAAAAGGAAGTTTCCGCCGCTTGGCTTTTCGTTGTCGTTGTCGGCTCGGATAGGTTCAAGCGTCTTGTCATCTTCGACCCCTAGCGTTTTGGTTTTGCGTGTTTTTTGGATAAATGCGAGTTGCAGGCGCTGCGATGCAGCTTTGCCGTACCTCTCATGATGGGAACAAGGCTTGCCCGATTCATCGCTGCCGTTGCAGTAAAAGTAAGCGTTGCCGTTTTTGTTCAGCTTTATGTACACATCACCGGCGCAATTCGGGCACGGCTTTTTGTGAACGATAGTACCGACCGCAAGGTTAGCCATGCGCCCCCCCTGCCGTTTTTTCTGTTACATTACATAGGGTTTCGGCCCCTGCCCCTGACGCGTCTGCGCCCTCGTCGATATATGGCGTTAGATGATCTACCGCCGCCGCAAGGTCTACCATGAACGCGGCCAGCTCCTCACCCAGCGCCGCCGCCGCTGCCATGCGCGTCAGGATTGGCGCGGTTTTCAATTCCTGCCCACGATCCCGCAACGCCCGCGCCCGTTCTGATAATGTCGCCACCTGTTTCCCCTATGTAATGTGATAATATAACGTAGGGGAAAACGCCTTTCGGTTGCAATCAATACCGATTCGGCGCGGCTTTTTTCTACATAAGGGCAACGCGGCCCCGGCCCGATCTGCAAAATGGCCCTATTTTGCCCGCCAAGGGGTCAAGTAGGTAGTTTGGGCCACTGCCACCCGCCAAACCCCATACCATGCCAGCCCTGCCCCAATCCTTGCGGCCCTTGGCCCCGTTCCAGCCCTGCCCTTAAGCGACCGCCGCTAAATCCCCGCAACTTCTTAATTCACAGCGCCGCTTTAGCGGCCCCTTAATCTTCCCCGGCCCGATCAGTACCCCCGCCACCCGACACTAGCGCTTTATCCATCGTTGCGACTAGCAACGGCCTTTTTCCTCTATGGAATAAATGGAATATAAGGATGGGGGGTCCAAAATAGACCCCCTTTTGGTCCAAAATAGACCCCCTTTTGGTCCAAAACCGACCCCCTTTTTATGCTAAGGGGGTCCAAAACCGACCCCCTTTTTTAAGCGCGTTAAAAAAGGGGCATAAGCCCCTGTTTTCGTTGTGTAATTTTCTAAATGCTTCGTTCTGCCATGGCTCGCGCCTCCCCGTAACTCAAACGCGGGTTTTCAGAAAGGAATTGACTTGTAGCGCTTAGAACGGCCTCTGCCCTTGCGTTAGGCTTAATCTGTGCCTCTTGCGCCTGCCCAAGGGCAACCAGCCTATAGGTTACTGCATGGCCAGAACCGCCCTCAAAATGTGCAATAGGCACTATAGACCCTTCGTCCCTAAGTTTAGCCAAACCGTACTGGACGGCCTTGCGGGCTAGGCCTGTCATTTTTTGCAGTTGGGCCTTTGTTATTGTCACCTCTGGCCTTGAAAATTCCGCCCGCTGGCACATTGCAAACAGAACCGAACGACCACCACAACGCGCCTTTGATCCCGAGATGACTTTTGCAATGTGCGATGCGTGGCTATAGTCGCCGCTACTCCTTCGCATTTATTGCCCTCGCAATTTCATCTGCGACAAAGGCAAGGGGAACATTGCCTATCGTTCCGTCTGCTTCCATTGCTGCTATGTGGTTGTAAACCGCCATTTTCTGCCGCCCTAGAAAGCGGGCTATTGCAGGGGCCTTGATACCCCTAGAAACGCCTATGCGGATCACATCGCGCTCAAAATCGCTTATGTACTTGGCCTTTGCCACTCTGCCCTTTCCAAGCAGATAATCAATGTATATAAGTTTCTGGCAGGACCGGACCCGATTTTAGTCGGGCGGTGCGGCATCAGGTCGCGTTCGACACCGCTGCGAGATAGCTACGCAGTTGAAGTTTAGTTCTCCTGCCCACCTAACCCCCTGCTATAGTAGGGGGTTAGGTTACCCCCATAACCCATTGTACATAATATTGATTATCGGAATATGATCTGCAGGCAAGAAATTGCCCTCTTCTCTACATGCCCTGACTGTTATCGTTGTGTAAAAAGCGTTTCGCGCTGAACCTGGCTCACATATCGCCGCCTGAAGTTAAAGAGTTCAACGCGTTATGTGACAGGCCTTGTTTCAGGTCAAAGACGAAACGCTGTAAACCAGCACGCCAATTGCGCATAAAAAAAGGGCCCGCAATAATGCGAACCCTTTGTTTTTGTTGAGAAATATAATCGCTCGCTGTTAGCGCTTGGAGAACTGGAAGCTCTTGCGTGCTTTGGCTTTGCCGTATTTCTTACGCTCAACCACACGGCTGTCGCGGGTCAGGAAGCCTGCTGCTTTCAATGCAGCGCGCAGGGTTGGATCATAAAGCTGCAGCGCCTTGGAGACGCCATGCTTTACCGCGCCAGCCTGACCAGACAGGCCACCACCGGCAACAGTTGCCATCACGTCGAACTGGCCTTCAACGCCAGCAACGGTGAACGGCTGGCGCAGAATCATCTGCAGCACCGGACGGGCAAAATACTCTGCCATCGTCTTGCCGTTAACCACAACCTTGCCAGTGCCCGGCTTGATCCAGACGCGGGCAACCGCATCTTTGCGCTTGCCGGTTGCATAGGCGCGGCCCAGCTTGTCGCGCATCGGTTCACGCACAACAGCGGCCTGCACGGCTGCGGCGGGCGTATCGGCAACTGCCGATTTCAGATCGTCGAGGGATTTGATTTCTGACATGATCAAGCGCTCCGCGTGTTCTTGGGGTTCATCGCAGCAACGTCCAGAACGGTCGGCGATTGTGCTTCATGCGGATGCTCAGCGCCTGCATAAACGCGCAGGTTGGTCATCTGCTGGGCACCCAGCGAGTTGCGGGTGATCATACGTTCAACGGCTTTTGTCACGACACGCTCGGGATGTGCGCCTTCCAGCACCTGTGCCGCGGTGCGGAACTTGATTCCGCCCGGATGGCCAGTGTGCCAGTAGTAACGCTTGTCAGCGCGTTTGTTGCCAGTCATCTGGATTTTTTCGGCATTGATGACAATCACATTGTCACCCATGTCCATATGCGGCGTAAAGGTCGGCTTGTTCTTGCCGCGCAGGATACCAGCCACGATTGTGGCGAGACGGCCCAGAACGATGCCTTCGGCGTCGATCAAGATCCATTTCTTTGTGATATCCGCAGGCGTTGCGGTAAAGGTTTTCATTTCACACCCTTTGAAGTGTTGCGGGGAAAGGCCCCGGTATCTCGGATGGGGTGTATATCTTTCAACGCAGATGCACAGTCAAGTCACTTGATGTTTAATTTATTGTTGCATAACAATGACTTAAAAGAAAGGTATAATAATACCCCAAAATTAACGCAATTTTGGCGGCTTGGATGGGTCCATTCCCGGGGCTGCCGGGCCGGTGGGGGGCGCCGCCACAGGTTCCGGCAGATCAAAATGCTGCGCCACACGGGCCATGCGATCGACCACCGGCAGATCGGCGGCAAGGAAGGTCACATCCATTTCCCCCGCCTCGACCCCCGAAAAGATCAGCGCCTCACTTGCTGCCCGCGTCAAGGCGGCCTCGGCCCCCGGCACGGCCCCGATATAGGCCAGCATATGGCTGCGCCGCCCATCCTCATAGCGCACGGCCGCCAGCAAGGCCGCTTGCGCCAGCCCCCCTGCCCGCGCCAGTTTTGCCTCCAGTGCTTGCACCAGGCTGGCGGGCAACCCCTGCGGTGCCTCAAACGCCACGGGGCGGGCCGAGATGTTGGCGGGTCTGGTGTTCAGCGTTTGCGACAGCCAGATCAGCGCCTCGGGCGAGACCAGAAATTCGGCCTCGCCCACCCCCAGATTGACGCCAAGCGCTACATTTTGCCCGGCAAGCTGGGCCGCGATCACCCGGCCCGGCAGTTCGGCATAGGGTACAGGCGCATCTGTGGTCGCCGCCAGCCGCTCTTCGGTATCATAGGCCAGGACGACCTGCGCATCCTCCAGCGTCACGACGACCGGCTGCACCGCACCGTCTTCGGTTTCCTGTTCCAGCATCAGATAAAGCATGCCATCGGCCAGCCGCGCGTAATAGCGCATGCGGGCCGCGTCATCATCAGGTGCGGCCATCATCGCGCTATGCGCCATGTCCAGACCATTTGCGTTGCTCGCTGCCATGATATTTCCCCGCGCTGCTGTGTCTTGACCAGCCTTAAGCGCCGTCAGGCACCGGGACAAGATGCAAGCACAGCACACCTGCGGCATTTCCGGCAAGGCCAATTGCGACTTGGTGGCGGCTACACTATGCAGGGGCAACGTTTGATGCCCGGATTCTTTCACAAGGCTGCCGCCCCGTGACCCCTGCCTCCCCCCATCTGCAACATTATGCCAAGGCGCTTTTGGCCGGTGCGGCGCTGGCCACAGTTGCGGTCAACCTTGCCCCGAGCCTGTATTACGACATCATCGAATGGCATCCGTTCGACAGCGACCCCTTGTATAAGCTGCGGCTGTTCTGGCCGGGTTTCACCCCTGCCACACTGGTTTCCAGCTTGCTGATGCCGGTATTCGTGTTGCTGATCGGCAAGGAAATCTGGGAGGCCCTGCTGCAAGATCATGGCGGCTTGCGCGGCAAGCTGGCCCTGGCCCCGGTTGCGATGGTGCTGGGCGGCATGGTATCCTCGGCGCTGGTTTGGCTGGCGCTGACGGCCTGGCTGGAAACCGCCGAGGAAGCGGTTGATGCAATCGGCTGGGTGATGCCCTTTGGCAGCGATATGGTGCTGGCGTTTTTCTTTGGGCGGATGATCTTTGGCAAGGGCCATGCCGCGCTTCAGGTTCTGTTGTTCATGTGTATTCTTGATGGCGTGCTTGGGCTGCTGATCAGCGGCTTTTCGGCGCCCATCAACGGCAATCTGCGCGCGTTGTGGCTGCTGGTGCCGTTTTGTGCCGCTGCTTTTGGCTATTTCCGGCTGACCCGCCCGCTACAAAATCCCCGCGTGACCGAGCGGGACCGGCAGCGGGCGGGCCGGTTGTGGCCCTGGCTGATTCTGGGCGCGTTCAGTTGGATCGCGATGTCGGCTTCGGGCCTGCCGCCCGCATTGGCGTTTTTGCCGCTGCTGCCGGCGATGCCCTATGGCAACCACAGCTTTGGCCTGTTTGCCGAGGCAGAAGGCCTGTTGAACGACCCGCTGAACCGATTGTCGCACGCCTTGATGCGGCCCGTGATTGTGATCTTGTTCTTGCTTGGGCTGACGCGGGGCGCGATGGATCTTGGGGCTTTTGGCCCGACAACATGGATCATGCTTGGGGCGCTGTGGCTGGGCAAACCCTTGGGCATACTGGTTGCGGCCTGGGGGATGAGGGTGGTCGGCCACCCGCTGCCAAATCGGCTGACACTGCGCGAGATCGGCTATATTGCGGGGCTTATGGCGATTGGCTTTACCCTGCCGTTACTGGCCCTTGAAACCGCCCTGCCCGGCGGTGCCATGCAAGAGGCGGCACGTCTTGGGCTGGGGTTAAGCCTGACAATGGGGCCCGCCCTGGTACTGCTGTCGCGCTACGGCTTGCCTTTGTCACGCAACCGATAACGGCCCCCGGCCAATAACGGCGCCAATAAGGCCGCTGATCACCTTGCTGTAATGCGGTGAAAGCGACATAATGCTGCCAGAATGCTGATTTAATCCTTGGCGAACCATCCATCTATAGTGCTGGTGACAGATCGTTAACCAAAAAGTCGTATCCCGGATCAAACCGAGAACAAGAGGCCCAGGCTGAAAGCAGATCAATGATCGCGTTTGAAAATGTGAGCAAGTCCTTCTGGACCGGCAAGACCCGCAAGATCATTCTTGACCGGGCCAGTTTCAAGGTGGAGCGTGGGAACTCGCTGGGCATCCTTGCCCCCAATGGCACGGGCAAGACCACGATCATCAACATGATGGCCGGGCTTGAAAAGCCGGATGAGGGCAAGATCGTCCGAACCTCGCGCATATCGTTTCCGCTGGGCTTCATGGGCGGGGTAATGAACAAGCACACCGGCACCGAAAACGCCCGCTATATCGCGCGCCTTTACGGGCTGGACCCGGATTACATGGAAAGTTTTTGCCGCTGGCTGGCCGGGATCAAGGAATATTTCGACATGCCGGTGGGCACCTATTCCTCGGGCATGCGATCACGGTTTTCCTTTGCGTTGATGTTGGCTTTGGAATTCGACTTTTATCTGATAGATGAGGGCATGCCCTCTACCGGCGATGTTGAGTTCAACACCAAAGCCGGTGCGATCCTTCGACAACGCTTACAAAACGCGACGATCATCGTCGTCTCGCATCAGGCCGCCACGCTTGAAAAATTCTGCCGCTCGGCTGCGGTGCTGCGCAATGGCCAGCTTTATATGTTCGAAACCCTCGAAGAAGCGAAACGTCTGTATGACTATGAAGCTCACAGCTAAACGGTTCCGCATCCGCCGCCCGGAATTTCCGCCCGCCCCGGTGGAAGGCGACGCAGGGCTGTTTGACAATCATGATGATGGTTTCGGCTCTGGCATATTTCCCACCGCGAAACCGGCCAATCAGACCGGACCGGCCACCGGACCGGCCGAATCCGCATCAGAGGACGCCATTGAAGCGATCCGCCACGAAGGGCTGACCGGCCGTCAGTTGCGAATGGCACGCAATCTGGCGCAAAAACACGGTCTGCCCGCAACATCCGATTTTGACGCCATCCGCCTGCTGCGCGCCGCGGGCATCAACCCGTTTCAACGCAGCTCCATGCTGGATCTGGTGACAGGCGCCGGCACCCCGATCCAGACCGAGGATTCGCGTGCCTTGGCCAAGCTGCCCCCCGGTGCGGGCGATAAACTTCCACAGACGATCAAGCCGATTCAGGTTCCCTCAACCGAGGCGCGGGCCGAAGTTAATCACGCCGCCGAAATCATGAAAATTCAGCGCGATCTGGCGCGGCGGCGGCGGCGCAAATCCGTTCTGATGATGATGCGCCTGACGTTTTTTGTCGTGCTGCCCACGATCGTGACGGGCTGGTATTATTATATGGTCGCAACCCCGCTTTATGCGACCAAGACCGAATTTGTTATCCAGCAATCGCAAAACCCTACCGGCGGTGCGGGTGGCCTGAGCGGCTTGCTGCAAGGCTCGCCCATGGCCACTTCGCAAGACAGTATCGCGGTGCAGGGCTATCTGCAATCGCGTGAAGCGATGCTGCGACTGGATCAGGACCACGGTTTTCGCGAGCATTACAGCGCCCCGGAAATTGATCCCATTCAACGACTGGAACCCGATGCCACGCTGGAGGCCGCCTATAAAGTCTATCAGCGCAACTTCCAGATTTCCTATGACCCGACCGAAGGGCTGGTCAAGATGGAGGTCATCGCCACAACACCGGAAAAATCGGTAGAGTTTGCCGATGCGTTGATCGAATATGCCGAGGGTCAGGTTGACCATCTGACCCAACGTCTGCGCGAAGATCAGATGCGCGGCGCCCGCGAAGGCTATGTGGATGCCGAGGCAAAAATGCTGGTTTCGCAGCGGCGCGTTGTCGAGTTGCAGGAAAAGTTCAAGGTCGTCTCGTCAGAGGTCGAGGTGACCCTGATCACGGCGCAGATTGGCCAGTTGGAAACGATGCTGTCACAAGATCGGCTGTCGTTGCAGCAAATGAAATCAAACGCCCGCCCCAATGCCGCACGGATGGAGCCGCTGGAACGCCGGATCGGCGCTTTGGAGTTCGAGATTGCGGCCCTGCGTGCCAAGCTGACCGAAGGCTCGGAAGGGGGCAAATCCTTGCCGCAGGTCCAAAGTGAATTGCTGGTGGCACAGGCCGATGTTCAGACCCGCCAGTTGATGCTGGCGCAGGCCATCCAATCAATGGAAACCGCGCGGGCCGAAGCCAACCGGCAAACCCGCTACCTCTCGCTTTCGGTCAAACCGATTCTACCCGATGAAGCAACCTATCCCCGTGCCTTTGAAAGCACTTTGGTCGCGATGCTGATTTTTGCAGGCATCTATCTGATGATCTCGATGACCGCAGCAATCTTGCGCGAACAAATCTCGGCTTGACGTCGCCGGGCTTTGGTCATTGCCACCAAACCGGCTGTTGCAAAGATCGGGCCGAATAATCGGGTGGCCCGGGCGGCCTTCAGCCGCGCTTGGATGGCGCCCCCCCACACAAAAAATGCAGGCAAGGCCAAACCAGACCTTGCTTGCAGAGACGCCGCAGCCAAAAGCGGATGAGCCATGCGGTTTCTGCATTGCAGCAAGTCGGGAACGTCGGTTTAACTTACCGATGTAAAAGAACATATTGGCGGCAGGGAAGATGAACACACCCAAATAGGAGTTTCCCAATGACTTACGTTGCTGCTGCCAAACCCGTCGCCTCGCTTGCCAGTCTTGCCGCGCGGCCCTTTATCGCCTTCTATAATCTTCTGATCTTGCTGGCAGAGATGAACCCCCGGATGGAAGCCGTGAACAAGCTGAACGCTTTGACAGATGCACAGCTTGCAGAACGCGGCACCACACGCGGCGAAGAAGTACGCCGCCTTTTTGCCAACAAATACCACTTTTGACGCTTGAAGCGTTTTGCCTTGAATCTGCCTCACCTATCGCAGCCTGAAATCGAATATTTCAAAGCGTTAGGGGATGCGCTGTGTTTCAAGGCAAAGTCGAGACGCTTGGCAAAACCGACTGCCCTCGCCATTATCCTGCCAACGCAAGGCGTTGCGGGGTAATGGCACTGTCGGTTTTTAGGATTTCCAAGCGCTGTCTGCGTGGGCTTAGCCCGCTTTCTTTTCCCAACCACCGCTTTGCTCTGACCAGTATTGTGCGGCATGGCCCGCGCCTGTCAGCGCTTTCCATTGGCCCCGCGCGCCGATTACAGCCGCTTCGTCATGGCCATCGAACAGGATAAACACCCGTTCCAGCCCGCCCACCTCGGCCGGGTCAACCGTTGCCCCGTAAACCGCCATCAGCGCCTGTGCGTCGTTGCCGATCGGCCCCCGGCCCAGCAAGATCGGTTGTTGCGCGTCATGTGGCCCACCTTCCAGCCCATGCGGCAAGAACCCATCCGCCGGGTGCTGCCACAAAACTTCGTCCAGTCGTTCCAACCGGGCCTTGTCTGTGCCGCGCAGCATGACCCGCCACCCGGCTTTCAAGGACCGCGCCAGCAATACCCGCGCGGTCGCCTCGGCGCTGGAGGTGGTGAGGTGGTAAAACATCACCACGCCCATGGCTCAGCCCTCGAACCTGTCGCGGATCAGCCGGTCCAACGCCATCACACCCCAACCCGTAGCCCCTTTGGGGGCCAGCGTGGTGTCGGTTTTCACCAAGGCGGTGCCCGCAATATCGAGGTGGCACCAGGGCATACCCTCTTTGACAAACCGTTTCAGAAACTGTGCCGCCGTAATCGCCCCCCCATCGCGGCCACCGACATTCATCATATCGGCAATCCGTGATTTGAGTTTGGCGTCATAGGCGTCGCCCATCGGCATCCGCCAAGCGCCTTCGCCTTCGGATTTGCAAGCCGTCAGGAACGCATCGCACAGCCCGTCATCATTGCTGAAAACGCCAGTGTTTTCATGGCCCAAGGCAATGATAATCGCCCCGGTCAAGGTCGCAAGATTGATCATTCCCACCGGCTTGAAGCGCTCTTGCGCGTACCACAGCACATCGGCCAGCACCAAACGCCCCTCGGCATCGGTGTTGATCACCTCGATCGTGTCGCCTTTCATGGATTTGACGACATCGCCGGGGCGTTGCGCCCGCCCGTCCGGCATGTTTTCAACCAGCCCGACCAGCCCGACCACATTGGCCTTGGCCCGGCGCAGCGCCAGTGTGCGCATGACACCCGCAACCACGCCCGCGCCGCCCATATCCATGGTCATTTCTTCCATACCCGCTGCGGGTTTTATGGAAATGCCGCCAGTGTCAAATACCACGCCCTTGCCGACCAGCGCAAACGGGGCCCCTTCGCCGCCGCCGTTCCACTGCATGACAACAACCTTGCTAGGGCTGTCCGAGCCCTGCCCGACCCCCAGCAAAGCCCCCATGCCCAAGGCTTCAAGCGCCTCCTCCTCAAGGATTTCCACCTCAAGCCCCAATTCCTGCATTGCGGCAAGCCGGGCGGCGAAATCATCGGTGGTCAGCACATTGGCCGGCTCATTCACCAGATCGCGGGTAAAAAACACGCCTTCGGCCACAGCCGCCATCGGATTGGCTGCAAGCGCCACCGCCTCGGGGTCTTTGACCATCATTTGCACAGGGCCGCGCGCCGTTGGCTCTGCGGTCTTGTGCGGTTCAAAATCATAGGCGCGCAGTGCCAGACCAAACGAGACATCGGCCGCGCGCAGCATGGAGCCTGCCAGCACCAGAACCCCGGCCTTGCCCACGGCCTTGCCAATCGCAGCCCCGGCTTTGCGGGCCGTGGCCACATCGGCGCGCGGCCCGGCTTTGACAATCTGCAACGCCTCGGCTTGCAGCCCTGCAGGCCAGGCCAAGTCTGTCGCCTCGCCCGGTTTCACCTTGCCCCAGGCATCAGAGCCGAGAAACCTGTTCAAGGCGCCCTTGGTCAAACGGTTCAATCGTCGCGCCGCCGGGCTGCGGGCCGCATTGTCATCGGGCGCAACCAACAAGGCAATGCGCCCGCTGATTCCGGCAAGGGCCTCAAGGTCGGTTTCAAGAAACTTTATGGGTAAGGGATTGGTCATCAGGCATCATTCCGCTTTTGGGTCATGGTGGCAGGCAGGCCGCGATTGCCCCTGCCCTTCCAGCGCAAAGCCTAGCCCTTGGCAAACCGCTTTACCAGACCCGACCTGATACTTCGTTTCAGGCCGATAATCGCCCAAAACAGCCCCTTACCCGCCCAGATATGAGTTTTCCCCGGCGCGAACTTCCGCTAGTGTCGACGCAGCTTTGATGGTGGGAGAAAACGCGCGTGTCCAGATTCGACAGATACCTGCTGTCGCAATTTCTTGCGCTTTTCGGGTTTTTCTCGCTAATTCTGGTGTTGATCTATTGGGTCAACCGCGCTGTCGGGCTGTTTGACCGCATCATTGGCGATGGCCAATCGGCATTGGTCTTTCTGGAAATCTCGTTTTTGACGCTGCCAAACGTCATTCGCGTGGTGCTGCCGGTTTCGGCCTTTGCGGCTGCGGTTTATACCACCAACCGGCTGACCCAGGATGGCGAATTGGTCGTCATGCAGGCCACCGGCTTTTCCGCGTTTCGGCTGGCGCGCCCTGTGGTGTATTTTGGCCTGTCGGTCACGCTGATGCTGGTCGTGCTTTACAATGTCATCGTGCCAGCCAGCCGCAGCGTGCTGGCCGAGCGCACATCCGAGATCAGCGCCAATCTGACCGCGCGACTGCTGGTTGAAGGCACGTTCATGCACCCAACCGATGGCATCACCTTTTACATTCGAGAGATCAGCGACAATGGAGAGTTGCGCGACATCTTTCTGACCGACAGTCGCCAGCCCGATGAAACCACAACCTATACCGCCCGGCGTGCGCTGTTGGTGCGCGGTGACACCGAGCCAAAGCTGATCATGTTTGACGGTATGAGCCAAGGGTACAGTCAGGGGAAAAAGCGGCTCTCGGTTACCCATTTCACCGATTTCACCTATGATCTTGGCGACTTCTTGCTGTCTGACAAGCGCCCGCCCCGCACATTGGATGAACTGTCAACGCTGGACCTGTTGTTTCCGACCCCGGCTGTGATTGCCGAGGTCGGGGCAAGCCGCGCGGCCCTGTTGTCAGATGGGCATGCACGGATCGGCCAGCCTTTCCTTGCGCTTGCAACCGCTCTTATCGGGTTTTCGGCCCTGCTTTTGGGGGCGTTCAGCCGGTTTGGGCTGTGGCGACAAATCATCGGTGCCGTGGTGGTGCTGATTGTGGTGCAGATGATCAACAATGCGGGGTTTTCGGCATCGCTGCGCAGTGACGGGGCGTGGGTCTTGGTCTATGTTGCGCCGATCGCCGGGATCATGCTATCCATCGTCATGTTGTGGATTGCCCAACGCCCCCGCCGCCGCCATACCGCAGGCCCCGGCCCGCACAGCCGCGAAAGGGCGATGACATGACCCTGAGCCTGTATTTCATCCGGCGTTTCGTGAAGGTGGTTGCCCAGGTCTTTTTCGTTTTCTTCGGCATTTTGATGCTGACCGATATGGTCGAGCAGTTGCGCCGGTTTTCCGGTCAGGGCATTTCATTGGCCGATGCCGCTACTTTGGCGCTGCTGAATGTGCCCGCCACGCTTTATCTCATCTTGCCGCTGGTGTTTATTCTGGCCGCGATTGCGCTGTTTTTGGCTTTGGCAAAAAGCAGTGAATTAGTGGTGGTGCGCGCGGCCGGGCGTTCGGGGTTGCAGTTCTTGCTGGCACCGGTGACCGCCGCCTTGCTGTTGGGCGCCTTTGCCGTGGCGGTTCTGAACCCGCTGGTCGCGGCGACCTCCAAGCAATATGACATTTTTTATGCGCATCAGGCCCGCGGCGTGGAAAGTGTGCTGTCGCTTAGCGATGATGCGCTGTGGCTGCGCCAGGGCGGAGTGGATGGGCAAACCGTTATTCAGGCCGCGCGCGCCGATCTTGATGGAACCCGGCTGTTTGCCGCAACTTTTCTGATCTTTGACCCCGAAGGCACCCCCGTCCAACGCATAGAGGCCGAAGAGGCGCTGCTTGAACCCGGTTCCTGGGTGTTGCGCAATGCAAAATACTGGGACCTGACGACAGCAAACCCCGAAGTTGGTGCCGAGATGAAATCCAGCGCCAGACTTGCCTCTGAACTGACCCGCGATCGTATCCGGGACAGTTTCGGCACCCCATCGGCCATTCCAATCTGGGCGCTGCCCAGCTATATAGCCAAGCTGGAGCTGGCTGGTTTTACGGCCCGCGCGCATCGTGTTTGGTTGCAGATGGAACTGGCGTTACCCTTGCTATTGGCGGCTATGGTGCTGGTTGCGGCTGGCTTTACCATGCGTCATGCCCGTTTTGGACAGACCGGGCAACGGGTTGTGTTTGCCTTGACGGGGGGATTTGCGATTTTTTTCTTACGCAATTTCGCGCAGGTATTGGGTGAAAACGGCCAGATACCGGTGTATCTTGCGGCATGGACGCCGCCCGTTGCCGCGATTTTACTGGCACTCGGGCTTCTTTTGCATCTGGAGGATGGCTGATGCCTCTGACCTTGCGGACCATCCGGCTTTTGCTTTTGTCCACAGTTCTGTCTTTGGTGGTTTCTGCCGCGCCGCTGCGGGCGCAGGATCTGGCGTCGCTTGTCGCCGATCGGGTCGAGATTGCCGGGAATGATACGCTTGTCGCGCAGGGTAATGTCGAAGTGTTTCAGAATGGGTTGCGGCTGAAAGCGTCGCGGATCACCTATGATCGCGGTGCTGACCGCTTGCTGATTTCGGGGCCAATTGTTCTGACAGACAAGAATGGCACCATTGTCATTGCCGATCAGGCCGACCTGTCGTCGGACCTGTCTGACGGTATCTTGCAAAGCGCGCGGCTGGTGCTTGACCAGCAATTGCAGCTTGCTTCGTCTGAAATGATGCGCATCGGTGGGCGCTACACCAGCCTGTCCAATACCGTGGTTTCATCCTGCAAGGTCTGCGCCAGCCGCCCCACCCCGCTGTGGGAAATTCGCGCCGCCCGCGTGGTCCATGATGAGCAGGAGCGTCAGATCTATTTTGACAATGCCTCATTCAGGCTTGCTGGTGTTCCCATTTTCTGGCTGCCGCATCTGCGGATACCCGACCCCACGCTGAAACGTCAAACCGGCGTTCTGGCCCCTTCTTTTCGGACCACCAGCGACCTTGGGTTTGGGGTAAAAATTCCCTATTTCATCCGCATCGGCGATGACAAAGACCTGACCGTTACGCCCTATATCGCCAGTAAAAACGTGAAAAGCGTTGATTTGCGCTATCGTCAGGCGTTTCGAACCGGGCGGCTTGAATTGAACGGGGCGCTGTCTTCTGATCAGCTTGTTCCCAACCAAACCCGCGGTTATCTGACCGCCCTCGGCCGGTTCAACCTGCCCAAGGATTTCATCCTGTCATTTTCCGGGATCATGGCCTCGGACAAGGCGTATCTGCTGGATTATGGCGTGTCCGGCCTCGACCGGCTGGAAAGCCGCGTTGAAATCGCGCGTACCCGACGCAATGAACATATCTCGGCCCGGCTGATCAATTACCGCTCCATTCGCGACGGCGATGTAAACAGCACCTTGCCGTCCATCGTCTCTGATGTGACGTATCAGCGCCGCTTTTCACCGGGATTGATCGGCGGTGAGGGTGGGTTTCGGGTGCAAAACCACAGTCATTATCGCAGTTCCAACAGCCCGGTCGATAGCGATGGTGACACAATCAGCGATGGCCGCGACATGGCGCGCCTGTCGTTTACTGCGGATTGGCGACGCAACTGGCTGCTGCCGGGTGGCGTTTTGGCAGCGACCATGACCGAAATGACCGGCGATTTTTACAGCATCCGCCAGGATACCCCCTTTGAGGGCAACCGCTTTCGTGGCGCGACAGCCGCAGGGGTTGAACTGCGCTGGCCGCTGGTTCGTGCCGCGCAAAACGGTGTCAGCCATGTGATAGAGCCGATCATGCAACTGGTCTTGGCCAAGCAAAACAACAGCAGCGTGCCAAATGAAGACAGTGCCTTGGTCGAGTTTGATGAGGGCAATCTGTTTTCCATCAACCGCTTTCCCGGCTCTGATGAGGTCGAGCAGGGCTCCTACGCCAATATCGGGCTTGGATATACCCGCTATGACCCGGCCGGCTGGTCGCTTGGCCTGACCTTTGGGCGGGTTTACCACACATCCAACTATGGCCAGTTCAGCGCCGCCTCGGGCTTGCAGGGCCAGAAATCAGATTGGCTTGCGGCCATTCGCCTCTCTATGGCCGATGGTGTTTCCTTGACCAACCGCATGGTTTTCAATGATGCGTTCAAACTGACAAAGGGTGAAATGCGGTTGGCATTGGAGCGGGAAAACTACGGCCTCGCCTCATCTTATATACGGGTTTTGGCCGATCCCAGCGAAGGCCGCGCCGATGCCATATCCGAGCTGAACCTGGAGGGGCGCTATCAATTCGCCCCGAATTGGGAAGCCAACCTGAACACCCGCTATGATTTTGTCGCGAACCGCGCCGCCTCGGCCGGGCTGAATGTGGCGTTCCGCAACGAATGTCTAAAGCTGGATGTGTCGATGGCACGGCGCTTTACCTCATCCAGCAGCGTCAATGCGACCACCAGTTTCGGCCTTTCGGTTGATCTTTTGGGGTTTGGCGGCAAAGCGAAACGCGGCCCCGCTGCCGCATGCAGCGGTTAAGGTGTTGCCATGACCCCGACCGGCAGAGTACCACAGATTGACCAGATCGCCGCCGAAAGGCCGAAAGATCCTTGCCAAGAGAAGAAACCGATGATCCGCGCAGTAGCCCCCTTTATCGCCGCCCTCTTTTTTCCCCTTGCCGGCAGTTTGCTGGGGGCCGCCCCGGTGCAGGCCCAAAACCTGTTCACCCCGCGCATTTATGTGAATGACCGTGCAATTACGGAATTCGAGGTGCAGCAGCGTTCCCAAATGTTGCGGCTTTTCAACAGCCCCGGCGATATCGAAAAAGAGGCGCTAAAGGCGCTGATCGAAGATCGGCTGCGGATGGCGAAAGCCAAAGCGATGGGACTCAGCGTCAGCCCCGAGCAGATAAAGGCCGGGATGGAAGAGTTTGCCGCCCGCGCGCAATTGACGGCTGACCAATTCGTCACCGCTTTGGGGCAGGCCGGCGTCTCGCCGCAAACATTTCGTGACTTTGTAGAGGCGGGCCTGGTCTGGCGTGAGGTTGTGCGTGCAACCTATGTTGGCAAGGTGTTCGTTTCGGATGCCGAGGTTGATCGCGCGATTGCGACCGATGAGGGTCTGCCAAACCTGCGCGTGCTGATCTCGGAAATCGTGCTGTCGGCACCCGCCGGTCAAGAACAGGCAGCCCTTGCACAGGCCAATCGTTTGCGCGCCGAGATCACGTCTGAAGCCAGCTTTGGCGCCGTCGCGCGGCGCGTGTCCACATCGGCGACGGCGGGGCGTGGTGGGCGGCTTGATTGGATGCCGCTTTCCAACCTGCCGGCGGGTATCGCCCCGGTCATCATGGGGCTACAGCCCGGCCAGGTATCACAACCCGTCGCCATGGGCGGGGCTGTTGGCCTGTTCTTGCTGCGCGAAATCAAGGAAGCCAGCGGTCAGGGCCCGAAATCTGTCAGCATCGACTATGCACAATACACGCTTCCGGCCAAAACCGGCGCCGCTGAGGCCGCGGCCATTCGCGCCAAGGTTGATAGCTGCAATGACCTTTACGCCATTGCCAAGGGCCAGCCAGCAGATCGCCTTATCCGGGAAACCAAAACCACGGCCCAGATCCCGACCAATATCGGTCGCGCGCTGGCCCCACTTGACCCCGGAGAAAGCGTTGATTTTCCCAGTGGGGCGGCACATGTGTTTGTGATGCTTTGCGCCCGGAACCCGGTGCAAGAGGTTCCGGCCAGCCGTGAGGCGATTCGTGAACGGCTGCTGAATGAGCGGCTTGCGGCAAAGGCGCAAAACCTGTTGGAAGAGATGCGCTTTAACGCCATCATCCGCGAACCATAAGGCATGCCCCTGCCCCTCGCGCCTGTCGCGCTTACCTGTGGTGAACCAGCCGGCATTGGCCCCGAAATTGCTGTTCTGGCCCGCAAATCGCTGGGGGCCGATCTGCCATTTTTCTGGATCGGCGACCCGCGGCATCTGCCTGCAAACACGCGCTTTTGTCTGATCGAACAGCCGTCACAGGCCCATTCGGTCGCAGCCGATACCCTGCCGGTCTTGCCTCACCCCTTTGCCAGCCCCGCAACGGCAGGCACGGCCAAGCCCGAACATGCCGCCGATGTCATTGCCGTTATTGCCCGTGCGGTGGCATTGGTGCAGGCGGGTGCGGCGGCGGCCATCTGTACCGCGCCGATCAACAAAAAAGCGCTGAAGGATGGTGCCGGCTTTGCGTTTCCGGGGCATACAGAATATCTGGCCGCACTTGGCGCTGTCGACCGGGTGGTCATGATGCTGGCCTGCCCAGAGCTGCGCGTGGTGCCGGTGACCATCCATATTCCCTTGGCAGAGGTGCCCCGTGCGCTGACCGCCGGCACGCTTGAACACGCGCTGCGAATTACCCATGCGGGTCTGCGCCAGGATTTCGGGATAGCAGCACCGCGGATCGCGGTTGCCGGCCTGAACCCGCATGCCGGTGAGGGCGGGGCCATGGGCCATGAGGAAATCACCCTGATTGGCCCGGTGCTGGACCGGCTTCGCGCCGAAGGCATGCAGATTATCGGCCCCCTGCCTGCCGACACCCTGTTTCATGCCAGCGCCCGCGCCCGCTATGACGTGGCGATGTGCATGTATCATGATCAGGCCTTGATCCCGATCAAGACCATAGATTTTGCCGGGGGCGTGAACCTGACGCTGGGCCTGCCCTTTATCCGAACCTCGCCCGATCATGGCACTGCCTTTGATATCGCGGGCAAAGGCCGGGCTGACCCGACCAGCCTGATTGCGGCGCTGCGCATGGCACAAGATATGGCGCAAACGCGCGCGGGGGCCGCCCCCGTGGGGCATTTCAACCAAGATGAAAGCGGGGCCGGAAATGGCGGCGATTGACGGGCTGCCAAGCCTGGCCCAGGTCATTCGTACCCATGATCTGGTGGCGAAAAAGCAACTTGGCCAGAACTTCCTGCTTGATCTGAATTTGACATCCAAGATTGCACGGTCAGCCGGGGATTTGACGCAATGCGATGTGCTGGAAATTGGCCCCGGCCCCGGTGGTCTGACCCGCGGGCTGTTGGCCGAGGGCGCGCGACGGGTTTTGGCCGTGGAAAAAGACAGCCGCTGCATGCCCGCCCTGGCCGAAATTGCCGCCGTCTATCCAGGGCGGCTTGAGGTGCTGAATGCGGATGCCCTTGGCATTGATATTTCGGCACATCTGACGCCGCCTGTGCGCGTGGTGGCCAACCTGCCCTATAATATTGGCACGGAATTGCTGGTCCGTTGGCTGTCGCCCGAGCAGTGGCCGCCGTTTTGGCAAAGCCTGACCTTGATGTTCCAAAAAGAAGTGGCGCAGCGCATCGTCGCAAAACCCGGCGACAAGGCCTATGGTCGTCTGGCGCTTTTGGCGCAATGGCGCACCGATCCGAAAATCGTGCTGACCTTGCCGCCCGAGGCCTTTAGCCCCGCGCCCAAGGTCCACTCCGCTGTTGTGCATCTGATCCGGCTTGATCAGCCGCGCTATCCGGCCAATGGCGTCATGCTGTCGCGGCTGACGGCAATGGCCTTTAACCAACGCCGCAAGATGCTGCGCTCCAGCCTCAAGGCGATGGGCCCGGATATCGAGGCGCGACTGGAAGCGGTTGGCATCGCCCCCACGGCGCGGGCCGAAGAAATATCGCTGGAAAAATTCTGCGCCTTGTCGCGGGGATTTGACTGACGCATCTGGCCTGTAGCCATTGTTACGACACCAGAGCGGCGCCGGTTTTCACTTGCCGGCCCCCTTGGTCTGCGCTCAACTTGGCTATGCAAGAAATTTCTGGATGAAGCTGCGAACCGCATTGAATCCGGTTGAACCGCCAAGGCCAATAAAAAAGCCGGGTGCGCTTGCCCCGGCTTTTCTTGATTATTCAGCGGCTTCGTTTCCGGCGGCTTCGGCTGGGCTGTCGGCCACAGATTTGGCTTTGGGCTTGCGTGGGCCTCGGGGTTTGCGCGGGCTGCGATCCGACTTTTCGCTTTCTGTGGGCGCGGCAGCCAGTTCGGGCTGGGTCGGCGCAGCCGCAGCGGGTTTGTGGCGTGCAACACGTTGCCGCGGTGGGCGACGTGTTTCAGGGGTTTCCACCAACCCGCTGTCATCCGTATTGCTAGCGGTTTCAATCACCTCGGGCGCGCGGCCCTCAGCATCTGACCGGGCCGAATCCGACCGGGCTGTATCTGGCCGGGTCGCATCGCGGTCGCGCCGATCGTCACGCCTGGTGTCTTCGCGTTTCTCGTCGCGGCGATCATCGCGCTTGTTGTCGTCGCGCCTGCTGTCGTCACGCTTGTTGTCGTCGCGGCGATCATCGCGCGCTGTATCAGGGCGGTCGTCGCGCAGATCGGGTTGCTGGCTTTCGCCACGATCTTGCTGGCGATCACGCGGCTGATACTCGCGTTGCTGAGTCTGCTGATTCTGGCTGTCCTGCTGGCGGCGGGCATCTTGTTCCACCTGCATCTCGCGCGTCGCTTCGCCCAACATTCGGGTATAATGCTCGGCGTGCTGAAGAAAATTCTCCGCATTCACCCGATCATTCGAAAGCTGCGCATCGCGCGCCAGAAGAATGTATTTATCTATGATTTGCTGCGGCGTACCCCGCACCTTGCCTTCGGGGCCGGAGCTGTCGAAGACACGGTTGGTGATATTACCGAGGGTGCGCGGGCGGTTCGATTTCGAACGCGAGCGGGACTTGGAAGATCTCATCTTGTCCTTTGATCCAGATCTATCTGGCTTTGTCTATGCAGCGGCGGTCGTCGAGGACACATCTTCCCCAAGACCGGGCGCATCAGGCATTTTTGGCATTGCGTGCGGGGATAAGAGCCGGGTTACCCCTACGCCTTCCCCTGTCACAGCTATTGTCTAACCATGGGTTTGCAGGCGAGACAAGGGAAAACTGGTAATCTTTGTATTTATCCCCAGAAAACCAGCATTTTCTTGCCGTTTTGTGGGGAAATTCACGCATCATGCGGCGAAATATCCCCGGTGAAACGGGCCAGAACCACGCGGTCGCGCCCGTCAAGATCGGGCAGACAGCCAATGTCGCACAGCCCCGCGTCGGCACAGAACCCGGCAACCGCCGCGCCTTGCGTTGGCCCGATTTCCACCATCAACCACCCGCCCGGCATCAGATGCGCCGCCGCCCCGCGTATAATGGCGCGATAGGCCGCCAGCCCATCGCCGCCGGGCGTCAACGCCAGATGCGGCTCCCACTCGCGGACCTCGGGTGACAGGTTGGGCATTTCATCGGCGGCAATATAAGGGGGGTTGGACACGATCAGGTCAAACCGCCCTGTCACGGGCGCGTACCAACTGCCCTGCCCCCATGTAACTGCTGCCTGTGGGGCCAGGCGGCGCTGATTGGCCTGTGCGACATCAAGCGCCGCTTGCGACAGATCCACGCCAAATCCGGTTGCCGCCCCCCGCTCTGCCAGCAGGGTCAGCAAGATACAGCCAGAGCCGGTGCCCAAATCCAGCACCGAGGCAAACGGCACCCGCAAGGCGGCCGCGATCAGCGTTTCCGTTTCGGGGCGTGGGTCAAGCACATCCGGGGTCACGCCAAAGGCGCGCCCCCAGAACATGCGGGTGCCAGTGATCTGGCTGACCGGCTGGCGATTTGCCCGCGCGGTGATGGCTGCGGCCAGTTGTGTGGCCTGCGCTGCGGTCAAGACTGTTTGCGGCGCAAGCAGTGCCAGATCGGCACGCCCCACCCCCATGACATGCGCCAACAACACCGCCGCATCTTGCGCCGCGCCCGGCACGCCCGCCGCCACCAGTTGCGCCACGGCCAAGCGGCGCGCATCCAGCAGCGTTGTCATTGCATCTCGGCCAGTTTGCGCGCCTGATCATCGGAAATCAGCGCATCAATCACCGGGTCAAGATCGCCGCCCATGATCTGCCCCAGAGAATAGAGCGTCAGGTTGATCCGGTGGTCGGTCATTCGGCCTTGCGGAAAGTTGTAGGTGCGGATGCGCTCAGACCGGTCGCCCGACCCCACCTGACTTTTGCGGCTGGCCGAGCGTTCGGCGTTGACGCGGTCGCGCTCTGCCTCAAACAGCCGGGCGCGCAGAACCTGCATTGCCGCCACCCGGTTTTGATGCTGCGATTTCATCGCCGAGACAACGATGATTCCGGTGGGCAGATGGGTGATGCGCACCGCCGAATCGGTTGTGTTCACATGCTGACCGCCGGCCCCGCTGGCGCGCATTGTGTCAATGCGAATATCCGATGCGGGGATGTCGATATCCACCTCCTCGGCCTCGGGCAGCACGGCCACGGTCGCGGCTGAAGTATGCACCCGCCCCCCGCTTTCGGTTTCGGGAACGCGCTGCACACGATGCACGCCGGATTCGTATTTCATCCGGGCAAAGACGCCAGCCCCCTGAATATGGGCGGTAAGTTCGCGTATACCGCCCAGATCGCTTTCCTGAAGCTCCAGAATCTCAAATTTCCAGCCGCGATTTTCGGCATAGCGGCGGTACATGTTCAGCAAGTTCCCGGCAAACAGCGCCGCTTCTTCGCCGCCAGTGCCGGGCCGGATTTCAAGAATCGCAGGGCGTGCGTCGGCGGCATCCTTGGGCAAAAGCGCCAGTTGCAGGGCCGCTTCCATTTCCGCAATCTGATCGCGCAGACCGGGAATTTCATCTTCGGCAAGACCGCGCATTTCGGGGTCTGCCAACAGCATTTCGGTCTCGGCCAGATCATCCAGGGCGCGGCGGTAAGCGGCAATCTCGGTGACGACGGGTTTAAGATCGCCGTATTCGCGGCTCAGTTTGGCAAGTTCGGCAGGTGCAAGGCCCGCCGACAGCTTCGCTTCGAGAAACTCAAAGCGTTGGGTGATCTGGGCAAGGGTATCGAGTGGAACCATGGTGGCGGTTTGTCCTAAGCCGGGTGTTTGGTCAAGGGGGCAGTCGGGGGGGAGTGGGGGGGGGGGCAGTCGGGGGCGCGCGCGGGATGTCTGCGCCAAGATGGGCGTCCCGGCGCTGCCGAGGCGTTTTTGTCGGAATGAAACGTGTCAGAGTTTGGATTGCCAATCGCGCAGGCGGGCCGCGTTCACGCCTAGATCCGATTTGCCAAATCGCAAGCGGGCGTTGAGGTATAGGCCATCGCCACGCATTTCGGCGGTGGTGTAGTCAGGAAAGCCCCAAAAGCCAGAGCGGGTAATCCAGGTGATACGGCCTTCGCCCAGGCTGCCGGCAAGGCGGCTTGTGCGCGGGGTGGCAAGGGCAATGGCATCAAGCCGGGCAAGCAGGCCCGCATCGGGCGGCAGCCGCAATACGGCCCCATCATTGCGCGCAATGACCTGCCCCCAAGGGCTGCTTTCGGCCCAGACAGGCGCTTTGCTGGGGTTTGCATGCCAGCGCGCCGGGTCTGACGGCGCAAGACGGACATAGGCCATCCCCCCGACAAGCACGACGACAAGCGCGATGGCAAAGCACAGCAAAACCAAGATCATGGCGCGGCCTTTCATGGGCGGTTCATTTACGGTGATGCGCCCAATGATAGAGGCAAATCAGCTCATGCGCGATATGGGCACCGGCGATTGCAGTCGCGCCGGACGGGTCATAGGCCGGGGATACCTCGACAATATCACCGCCGACAAAGTTGATACCGGCAAGGTCACGCAGGCAGGCCGCCGCTTGCCATGTTTGCAAACCGCCCCAGACCGGGGTGCCGGTGCCGGGGGCCGCCGCCGGGTCAAGGCAATCAATGTCAAAGGTTACATAGGTCGGGCGTTGGCCGACGATTTCCTTGGCGCGCGCCACCGCATAGGCACAGCCTTTTTCATGCACGCTGCGCGCGTCGATATATTCCACCCCCAAATAATCGTCACAATGCGTGCGGATACCGATCTGAACCGATGTTTTCGGGTCGATGATGCCGGATTTCACCGCTTTATAGAAAAATGTGCCGTGGTCGATCCGGTCCATATCATCATCTTGCCACAGGTCGGAATGGGCATCGAAATGAATGACCGACATCGGCCCGAACTTTTCGGCATAGGCCCGCAGGATCGGCAGGGTGATAAAATGGTCGCCGCCCAGCGTCACGGTACCCGGCCCCGCCGTCAGAATGCTGCGGATATGATCGGTCAAAAGCCCCGGAAAGCTGGGGGTGTGGGCATAGTCAAAGGCAACATCGCCGTAATCAACAATCGCCATATCGGCCAAGGGGTTGGTCGGCCAGCCATAGGGCGGGTCAAACGGTTGCAGGGTGCTGGCCTCGCGGATTGCCCGCGGACCAAAGCGCGCGCCGCCGCGGTGGGTCACAGCCTGATCAAACGGAACGCCGGTAATGGCAAGATCCACGCCCGTCAGATCCTTGCTGTAGCGACGGCGCAGAAACGACGTCGCCCCGGCAAAGGCATTTTCAAAGGCAAGCCCGCGCAGGCCCGGCCGCATGAAGGCACCGTCTATCTCGTTTTTTGCATCTTCCAACGCCATGATATAACCCAATTTGTCAACGTGCTGCCCGGTGGGGGCTGGTAACCCGAATGGATGACGCCCCAAGAAACTGGCGCCCCGATCTGTTGCGATGCAGCGGCTTGAAACGGGTGGTCAATGGGGCCGCATCGCTTCCTTGTACTGCAATGGTACAAGATAGGGAACGCCTGAACGGCAAGGGGCCGCTCCCGCCATTCGTTGACGCCAGCGGGCCAAGGCCCGCACGCATCGCCTCAAGGTTGGGCCGAGCAGGATTTTCGGGCCGAAAATCCTGCACCCGCCCCATAGGCCAGTGGAGTGTCACCCCAGCGGTTGGGCCCGTTCTACCAGCCGAGCAAAAAAGCTTGCCCCAACCGGGGCTGCATCATCGTTGAAATCATAGGCGGCATGGTGCAAGCCTGCCCCCTGCCCGATCCCCATGAACAGATAGGCCCCCGGTCGCGCTTCAAGCATATAGCTGAAATCCTCTGACCCCATTTCGCGGGATGCATTCGCGTCTACGGCATCGGCGCCCGAGATTTCCACGGCGACCTCAGCCGCAAATGCGGCCTGCTCAGGGTGGTTGATGGTTGCCGGATAGCCCCACTCATAGTCAACCGCAGCCGTGACGCCGTAAGCCATGGCATGGCCTTCGACAATCTCATGCAGCCGCCGCTTCAGCAGCGCGCGTACCTCTGGATCAAAACAGCGGATGGTGGCGCAGAACCATCCGTCTTCGGGGATGATATTGCTGGCCGAACCGGTGTGAATTTGCGTGACGGAAATCACCGCCTCATCCAGGGCATAGACATTGCGCGGGATGATGGTTTGAATCGCCTGAATCATGCCGACAATCGCCACCACCGGATCTATACATTCATGCGGGGTTGCCGCATGCCCGCCCTTGCCCGTCACAACCACGGTCGCCGTATCAACCGAGGCCATCAGCGCCCCCGGCGTGGTAGAAAAATGCCCGAAAGCGACCCCCGGCGCATTATGGATGCCATAGACCTGCGCGATTTCAAAGCGGTCCATCACCCCTTCCTGAACCATGACCTCGCCGCCGCCGCCATCTTCCTCGGCGGGCTGAAACAGCAAGGCCACCCGCCCCTTGAACCGCCGGGTTTCACACAGGTATTTCGCGGCCCCCAGCAGCATCGTCACATGCCCATCGTGGCCGCAGGCATGCATCCGCCCCGGCACGGTCGAGGCATGGTCCAGCCCCGTCGCCTCGGTGATCGGCAGCGCATCCATATCGGCGCGCAGGCCAATGGTCGGCCCATCGCCCTGACCGTTGATGATCGCCACGATGCCACTGGTCGCAATGCCGCCATGCAGTTCATCCACCCCAAATTCTCGCAGACGTTCGGTGATGAACGCTGCCGTCTGGTGGCATTCGAACCGCAGCTCCGGATGCTGGTGCAAATGCCGCCGCCATCCCTTCATCTCGTCGGCATATCCGGCAATGGCATTCACGACGGGCATGGTCTACTCCTTTGTGCATAAATTCATCCGGCATCAGACCGCACTTCAAGAGGAATCGCAATGACCACGCCTGACTTTCCGCGCCCCCTGCCCCGGGCGCATAGTGATGCGCTGATCGCCAACCCCCATGGCGGCTTGCCCCGGCTGTTGGAAATCATGGCGCGGTTGCGCGACCCACAATCCGGTTGCCCGTGGGATATCGCGCAGGATTTCGCCTCTATCGCCCCCTATACGATTGAGGAAGCCTATGAGGTGGCCGATGCAATAGACCGGCAGGCCTGGGAGGAACTGGAAAGCGAGCTGGGCGATTTGCTGCTGCAATCGGTCTATCATGCGCGGATTGGTGAAGAAGCGGGCTTGTTCAGCTTTGCCAGTATTACCAATGCAATTTCAAACAAGATGATCGCCCGCCACCCGCATGTGTTCGGTGATGAGTCGCGCGACAAAAGCCCCGAACAGCAAACCATAGACTGGGATCGCCTCAAGGCCGCAGAACGCGGCCCTGTTCCGGTGCTGGACGGTGTGGCGCTGGGCTTGCCGGCCCTGACCCGCGCCGTAAAGCTGCAAAAGCGTGCGGCGCGGGTGGGGTTTGACTGGCCCTCAACCGATGAGGTGCTGGACAAGATCATCGAGGAATCCCGTGAATTGGTCGAGGCCCGACACAGCCAGAGCGCGGCAGAACAGGCCGAGGAATTCGGTGACCTGCTGTTCGTGATGGCCAATCTGGCGCGCCATCTGGATATAGACCCCGAGGCAGCCTTGCGGGCCGCGAACCTGAAATTCACCCGGCGCTTTGGCCGGATCGAAGATTTTCTGGCCGCGCAGGGCAAGACGCCCGCGCAAAGCGATCTGGCCGAAATGGACGCTTTGTGGAACCGCGCCAAGGCCGAAGAAAAGCAGCTTTGAAGAACAGAACAGGCGCCGAGTGAGGCCAAGGCTGATCAGGTCGCATCACCCGACCGCAGGGAAAAAACTTATCCGACTATATCAGTCAGGTATTGACCAAACCAAAAGAGTCAGATTTAAGGAATGCCATAAACCCGACTAAAGAGGTCAACAAATGTCCATTCGTCTTTCCACACTCGCCATCCTTGCCCCTGCCCTTGGCGCGCTTGCCGTGCCGGCATGGGCAGAAGAGGTGAACGTCTATTCCCACCGCCAGCCAGATCTGATCCAACCGCTGGCCGATGCGTTCACCGCCGAAACCGGGATCGACGTAAATATCGCTTTTGTTGACAAAGGCATGGCCGAGCGTCTGGTGGCCGAGGGCGACCGCAGCCCTGCCGATCTGGTGCTGACTGTGGATATTGCGCGGCTGACCCAGATTGTTGATGCGGGTGTTACGCAGCCTGTCGATTCCGAGGTGTTGAAAGCCAATATCCCCGCCAATCTGCGCGATACGGATAACCAATGGTTTGGCCTCACCTCACGCGCGCGCATCATTTACGCCTCAAAGGATCGCGTCGCCCCCGGCGAAATCACGACCTATGAAGACCTTGCCTCGGATCGGTGGAAAGGCCGTCTGTGCTCACGCTCGGGGACCAATGACTATAACGTCGCCCTGTTGGGGGCCGTCATCGCCCACCATGACGAAGCCTATGCGAAAACCTGGGCCGAGGGGCTGAAAGGCAACCTTGCCCGCAAACCTGCAGGCGGTGACCGCGATCAGGCCAAGGCAATCTGGGCCGGGGAATGTGATATTGCCATTGGCAACACCTATTACATGGGCCAGATGGTCAATGACCCCGATCAAAAAGAATGGGCCGATGCGCTGCGTATTGAATTTGCGGTGTTCGAAGGTGACGGAACCCATCTGAATATCTCTGGCGTGGCCATGACCAAAGCCGCCCCCAACAAGGACGCCGCGTTGAAATTCATGGAATGGCTGTCGGGGGATCACGCGCAAAAGATCTATGCCGAAACCAACTATGAATTTCCGGTAAAAGCTGGCGTGGCCCGTTCGGAACTTGTGCAAAGCTGGGGCGATTTTACCGCCGACAGCCTTGATCTTGCAACCGTTGCCAAGGCCCGCCCCGCCGCGCTTCGGATTATGGAAGAGATAAACTTCGACGGTTGAACCCGCCCAGACAGCCATTTGCGGGGGCCTTTCGGCCCCCGTTTTTTATCGCATGGACAAATCCGCGCCCATAGGCTTTTGTGTCCCGTAACATCCGCAGGCAGACACGGCTCAGGGAGACACAGATGGCACCGCGCAAGATCATCATAGATACCGACCCCGGCCAGGACGATGCCGTCGCCATTCTTCTTGCCCTTGCCTCGCCCGAGGAACTGGAGGTTTTGGGGATCACCGTCGTCGCGGGCAATGTGCCGCTGCCGCTGACCGCAAAAAATGCCCGCATCATCTGCGAGCTTGCCGGAAAACCTGACACACTTGTTTTTGCGGGCTGCGATGCGCCGCTAAAGCGCAAATTGGTCACGGCCGAGCATGTGCACGGCAAAACCGGTCTTGACGGCCCACAACTGCCAAGCCCGAAAATGGCGCTGCAATCCAAACACGCCGTTGATTTCATTATTGAAACCCTGCGCGATGAAGCGCCTGGCACTGTCACGCTTTGCCCAATTGGCCCGCTGACCAATATCGCCGAGGCCTTTCTTCGTGCCCCCGATATCATGCCCCGCGTGCAAGAGATCGTGCTGATGGGGGGGGCCTATTTCGAGGTGGGAAACATCACCCCCACCGCCGAATTCAACATTTACGTCGACCCGGAAGCCGCTGAAATTGTTTTCAAATCCGGTGCGCCGATCACAGTGATGCCGCTGGATGTCACCCATAAAGTGCTGACCACCCAACCCCGCGTGCAAGCCTTTCGCGATATGGGCACCGAGGCTGGGCGCATGGTTGCCGAATGGACCGATTTCTTTGAGCGTTTCGACAAAGAGAAATACGGTTCTGGTGGCGCGCCGTTGCATGACCCCTGTGTCATTGCCTGGCTGCTGCAACCCGCGCTGTTTTCCGGCCGCAAGATCAATGTTGAAATTGAAACCAATTCTGCGCTGACGCTTGGCATGACAGTAGCCGATTGGTGGCGCGTCACGGATCGCGCCGCCAATGCGCTGTTTATCGGCGATGTCGATGCAAACGGGTTCTTTGCGCTGCTGACCGAGCGTATCCGCCGCCTGTAACCACCCCGCCTGTGGTTACAAAGTATGGTCAGCCAAAGCGCCTGCGCTGCCACGGAATCCGCGTTCACCGGATAAATTGCGATCAGATCTGTCGGGTCGTCGCGGCCAAATCGCCCAAGGGCCGGACAATCGGCCTCAGGCCCTTGGCAGAACAAGTCAGGTCCAATCCAGTACCACTTTGCCAGACAGGCCCGAGCGCATCACATCAAACCCTTGCTCGAACTCATCAACCGCAAAGCGATGCGTGATCACCCGCCGCACATCCAGACCATTCTCCAGCATGGCGATCATCTTATACCAGGTTTCAAAAATCTCACGCCCATAAACCCCTTTGATGGTGATCGCCTTGAACACGATCCGGCTCCAATCTACCGGGCTTTTGCCGGGCGGGATGCCCAGCATCGCAATCCGCCCGCCCATGGTCATCGCCTCGACCATCTGGTCCAAAGCCGTTTGATTGCCGGACATTTCCATACCCACGTCAAACCCTTGCTTCATTTTCAAGGCCGCAATCACATCCCGCAAATCGGTCTGCGTCACATCTACCGGCACCACATCAGCGACATTTGCCGCCAATGCCAATCGCGCCGGGTTCACATCGGTAATCACCACATGGCGCGCGCCAACATGGCGGGCCACCGCGGCCGCCATTATCCCGATCGGGCCCGCGCCGGTGATCAACACATCCTCACCTACCAGATCAAAGCTTAACGCCGTGTGAACCGCATTGCCCAACGGGTCCAGAATCGCGCCGATTTCATCGTCAATGGTATCGGGCAACGGCACCACATTGAACGCGGGCAGCCGCAGATATTCGGCAAAGGCGCCCGGCTCATTCACCCCGATGCCGCGTGTCGCGGGGTCAAGATGAAACTTGCCGGCCCGGCTCTGGCGGCTTTGCTTGCCGATCAGATGCCCCTCGCCCGAGCAGCGTTGACCAAGGCTCAGCCCTTCAACATTGCGGCCCATTTCCACGATTTCACCGGAAAATTCGTGACCTGTGACCAATGGCACCGGCACCGTTTTTGCCGCCCAATCATCCCAGTTCCAGATGTGAATATCTGTTCCGCAAATTCCGGTTTTCCTGATGCGGATCAACACATCATCCGGCCCGATTTCTGGCACGCCGCGCCGCTCCATCCACAAACCCGGCTCTGGCCGTGCCTTCACCAGGGCTTTCATATCGTTGTTGCGCATCACAGCACCCCCACAGCGCGGCCCGCAGCCGTAAACGCCTCCAGCCCAAAATCCAGATCCTTACGCGTCAGGGCGGCGTTCATCTGCGTCCTGATCCGCGCCTGCCCCTTTGGCACCACCGGAAAAAAGAAGCCCGCCACATGCACGCCCCGCGCAGCCAGTTCGGCGGCCATCGCCTGCGCCAGCCTGGCCTCGCCCAGCATCACAGGCACAATCGGATGCTCGCCCGGCAATAACGTAAACCCCGCCTGGGCAAGCCCGGCCCGCCAATAGCGGGTATTCGTGAACAACTGCGCGCGCAAATCATCGGCCCCCTCGACCAAATCCAGCGCCGCCAAACCGGCTGCCACAATCACCGGCGGCAGCGCGTTGGAAAACAGATAGGGCCGCGCCCGTTGCCGCAGCAGGTCAACCACGGCTTGCGGCCCCGCGATATAGCCGCCCAAAGCGCCCCCCAGCGCCTTGCCCAGCGTGCCGGTCAGCACGTCCGCCCGCAGCCCGAAATGCGCCGGCGTGCCGCGCCCTTGCGGCCCCATGACCCCGGTGGCATGACAGTCATCAACCATGAGCAACGCGCCATATCTATCTGCCAAAGCACGCATTTCCGGCAGCTTTGCCAGAAATCCATCCATCGAGAACACGCCATCCGTGGCAATCATGATGAACCGCGCCCCCGCCGCTTTTGCGGCCTGCAACTGCGTTTCCAGATCCGCCATATCCGAATTCGCAAAGCGATAGCGCCGGGCTTTGCACAACCGGATGCCGTCAATGATCGAGGCATGGTTCAGACTGTCTGAAATCACCGCATCTTCGGGCCCAAGCAACGGCTCAAACAGGCCGCCATTGGCATCAAAGCAGGCTGCGAACAGAATCGAATCGTCTTGTCCAAGATACGCTGCCAGCCGTGTTTCCAACATCCGGTGCGCTGCTTGCGTCCCGCAAATGAAGCGCACCGAGGCCATCCCGAACCCCTGCCCATCCAACGCAGCCCTTGCCGCTGCAATCAGGGTTGGATGGTCTGCCAACCCAAGGTAATTATTGGCGCAAAGGTTCAGCATGCGCTGACCTTCCATCTCGATATATGCGCCCTGGGGTCCGGATATCAACCGTTCCCGTTTGGTCATCCCATCGGCCTCAATCGCCGCAAGTTCGCTTTTTATATGATCCAGAAAGTCTGACATCGCCGATTACTCCTCCGCAGTCACATAATCACTGCCACAGCAGCGCCCACGCGTCAATATAAAGGATTTAATTCCGCCATAACGGAAAAGTATTTGCTGATCCGCCAGGGGTCAAGACGCGCCAAGGCCACGGCGCTTGCCGCCGAACCCAAAGCGCCCGCGGGGTCAACTGCCCTGGACGATCAGAATGGCGCGCGCATTCGCCCCGGCCACCTCATGAATTGCGTGGTCGCGGTCGGCAAAATACCGGGCGGTGTCGCCCTGTCCAATCTCGGCCTGCTCAGCACCGCAGATCAGCCGCAACCGCCCTTCTATGACCGTCAGATGCTCTCGGCAGCCCGGAGAATGCGGCGCGGATACAAGCGCGGCGCCGGGTTTGAAGCACAGATCATAAACCTCATGGCTTCCCACGGTTTCGGCAGGCGACAAAATCCTGATCCGCACATCCTTGCCATGCCCGGTCATCACAGGCGCGGCCGCTTCGCGGGTCACATCGATTCCCGGCTCTGGCTTGGCCTCCAGCAAGCCGGCAAAATCGACCCCAAGCGCCTGCGTCAAGTTCCACAGCGTCGCCACCGTCGGGCTTGATTCGCCGCGCTCGATCTGGCTGACCATGGATCGGCTTACCCCCGAAATTCTGGCCACGGCATCAAGGCTTAACCCTTTGGCCTTGCGCGCCGCGCGCAGCCGCTCTGCCAGCCGATCCGTGATGGTTTCATTCATGGGCGCGGGAATCCTGCAAATGTTCAAAGACCAATGTCGCCCGGAAGGGCGCGAAAGGTCAATCACTGCGTCTCGATAGGGAAGGCCCTTGAAGCGGGCCGATCTATGAAATGGTCGGGGCGATAGGATTCGAACCTACGACATCCAGTTCCCAAAACTGGCGCGCTACCAGACTGCGCTACGCCCCGACATCTCATGCGTTCAATCTGTTACCAGATCCGAACATGTGCGCTTCCTACAGAAAGCTTTTGGGATTGAAAAGCCTTATTGCGCATCACAGCGCCATCTTGCGGTCGATTGTTCAAAACCGGGGTGCCGGATGACGGCGCCGGGGGCAATGCCCAGCCGTTTGGCAAGCCCGGCGTTGATTTCCAGCACCGCCATCACCTCATCCCCGCCATCAATCCCGGTTTCATCATGCGGAATGGCATTGGCATGAACCCGCGTCACAAGACCGGTGGCATCGGCAAAAATCATGTCCAGGGGAATCAGCGTATTCTTCATCCAAAAGACCGCATGTTGCGGGCGTTCGTAGAAAAAGATCATCCCTGCCGATTTTGGCATGGTTTCACGGAACATCAGGCCGCGGGCGCGTTCTTCCGGGTCGTCTGCCACCTCGACCGAAAACCGCACAACCCCTGCCGGCGCCAGCCTGACCTCAAGCTGATCTGGCGCACAACCGGCCATCGCCGCCCCCGTGCCAAGCAGTGAAACCCCCAGCGCCCAAAACAGTGCTTTCATTTCAATGCCTTCACTGCGGAGTCCCAGGCCAGCACCTGCGCTGCCATCCGGCCGCGCTTGCCCTCTATGATGCGCAGGCAAATCGCTTCGCCGGCGGCCAAATCGGCAAAGCCCGACATGCGCAACACCTCAATATGAACAAACACATCTTCTGCCCGGCCAAACACATTGGCAAAGCCAAAGCCCTTGGCCTTGTCAAACCACTTTACCCGCGCCGCTTCCAGCGGACAGGCCGCGATTTCTTCGGTGCTGAACGTATTGCCCTCACCCGCCAGCACAAAAGCAGCGCCTTCGGGGGGCGTGATGGACAAAACTTCGACCGCTTGCACACCGCGCGGCGTTTCTTGAACAGACACGGCGATTTCGGCGCCATCGGCAACCGTGCTTTGACCGAAATTCCGCAACACATTCGCGTGCAGCAAAACGTCAGCCCCCGTCTCTTCAGACAAGATAAACCCAAAACCTTTTACGGGATCAAACCACTTTACCCGACCATGCAAAACCTGCACGGCCTTTTCTTCTGCGTCCATAATCAGGCCTCTTCCCCAGATTTAGCCTTTGAAAGCCCGTTCTGTTGGAAGTCGCCCCAAGGTTCAAGCGCTATTTAGCGCATATGCGCACGAAATCCCCTGCATATGCGCACGACTACGGATTCAGGCGCACAACATCCCACGGATCGCCAACCGCGCTGCGGGTCCAGCGAAAGCGGTCATGCAGCCGAAACATGCCATCGGCCCAAAACTCTATCTCGGTCGGGATCAGCCGCACCCCGCCCCAAAACGGCGGGCGCTTGGGGTTGGGCCCCTGCGTGGCGGTTACGCGCGCAACTTCGGCCATCAGGGCCGTGCGCGATGACAGCGGGCGCGATTGCGCCGATGCCCAGGCGCCCAAGCGGCTTTTCAGCGAGCGTGACGCGTAATAGTCATCCGCCGCCTGCCCTTCTTCGCGCTCTGTCACCCCGCGCACCCGGATCTGACGGCGCAGGCTTTTCCAATGCATCACAAAGGCGGCTTTGCCCGAGGCGGCGATTTCCTCGCCTTTTTTACTGGTGTAATTGGTGTAAAACACAAAAGCGGCCGATTCTATATCCTTCAGCAGAACCATTCGTGCATTCGGCATGCCGTCGGTATCGACCGTTGCAAGCGCGATTGCATTGGGGTCATTCACCTCGCTGGCCTCGGCCTCGGCCAGCCATTTTTTCGCCAGGACAAACGGGTCATCGCCTGCAAAAATACCGCCCCGGTCCATTGGTCACCTCATTTGATTATTGCCGCGCGACAGGGTGCATCCGCAGATGGCATCCCCATGTCGCCACGCTTTACACTAACCCGCCCGCAGATAAGGGCAAGCCCCGAGCGCAAGAGGCCGCCACGAGACTTGATGCCGCACCCCGGATCGCCTACACCTCAAGGCAACGCAATGAACACAGGTGGGCGAATTATGGCAGGATTATTGGCAGGCAAACGCGGGCTCATCATGGGGTTGGCCAATGATAAATCCATCGCTTGGGGTATTGCCAAGGAATGCGCCGAACATGGGGCCGAACTGGCGTTTTCCTATCAGGGGGAACAGCTTAAAAAGCGGGTGGCACCTTTGGCGGCTTCGGTCGGTTCTTCGGAACTGGTTGAATGTGATGTGACCGATGAGGCGTCGCTTGACGCCGTGTTTGAGCATATCAAGACCATCTGGGGCACAGTCGATTTCGTCGTCCACGCCATCGGCTTTTCCGACAAGAATGAGCTGCGTGGCCGCTATGTCGATACCGGACGTGAGAATTTTCTGATGTCGATGGATGTTTCGGTCTATTCCTTTACCGCCGTGTGCAAGCGCGCGAGCGCCATCATGAAGCCCGGCGGCAGCCTGTTGACCCTGACCTATTACGGCGCGGAAAAGGTGATGCCGCATTACAACGTGATGGGGCTGTGCAAAGCCGCGCTGGAGGCGTCGGTGAAATATATCGCCGAGGATCTGGGCAAGGACGGCATTCGCTGCAACGCGATTTCTGCTGGCCCGATCAAGACCCTGGCCGCAAGCGGTATCGGCGATTTCCGCTATATCATGCGCTGGAATGAGCTGAATTCACCCCTGCGCCGCAACGTGACGCAAGAAGAGGTTGGCAAGGCCGCTGTCTATCTGCTGTCTGACCTTGGCTCTGGCACCACCGGCGAAAATCTGCATGTCGATGCGGGCTATCATGTGGTTGGCATGAAGGCCGTTGATGCCCCCGATATCGACGTGGTGACTGCCAAAGCCCAAAAAGGCAACGGCCAAGCGGCTGGTGAATGAACCCAGAGCCGTTTCTGGCGCTGGTCGCAGTTCTGACCCCGGCGATTCTGGCGCCGGGTCCGTCGATTATTGCCGCCACGCAAATGGCCCTGTCGCAAGGGCGTGACAAGGCGCTGCCATTTGGCTTGGGCCTTGCCTTTGGCGCGTCGCTTTGGTGCCTGTTTGCGCTGTTTGGCATGGCGGTTGTGTTCAAGCTCTATCCGCCGCTGTTTCTGGCCGCCAAATTTCTTGGCGGGCTTTACCTGCTTTATATGGCCTGGGGCCTGTGGCGCGGGGCGCGAAGCCCGCTGCCCGAGGCCGCCAAGCGCCGTTTTGGCAATGGCTTTTTCGGCGGGATGATTCTCAGCCTGTCAAACCCCAAGCCGGCGCTGTTTTATTCTGCCGTCATCCTGACCCTGTTCCCCGACCCGCAAGGCGGCGCCATGATCACGGCAATCTATGCCACGGCCCTGATGACAGAGCTTTTCTGGTACGCAACCGTTACCCTCACCATGTCCACCACTGCGATGCGCAAGCGCTATCTGGCCACGAAGTTCTGGATTGATACGATCGCAGCCCTTGCAATGATCGCGCTTGCGGTGATGCTGATCCTTGACCTTTGACGGGTAAAAACGCCGCCCACACCATCTTTTGCTTTGCGCCGCGCCGCGCAAGTTATATCACCCTCTGATACCCCGGCCGTGCAATTGCACCGCGCCACCGCCAAGACACGAAGCGTAAAGGACCAGCCATGACCGACCGTCTGCCACATGAAAAAGGGTTTCACATCTCGTGGGATCAAATTCACCGAGACGCCCGTGCCCTTGCCTGGCGGCTGGATGGCAAAGGCCCCGATGATGGCGCATGGCGGGCCGTGGTTGGCATCACCCGTGGCGGTCTGGTGCCCGCGATGATCGTGGCCCGCGAGTTGGATATTCGCGTTGTCGATACGATCTCGGTCAAAAGCTACAACCATCAGCAGCAGGCCGAAGCCCGCATCATCAAAGCCCCGCAAACCGATGTGATGGGCGATGGCACCGGTATTCTGATCGTCGATGATCTGGTTGATACCGGCAAAACCCTGGAGGTGGTGCGCGCGCTTTATCCCAAGGCGCATTTCGCCACCGTCTACGCCAAGCCGCTGGGCCGGCCGATGGTGGAAACCTTTATCACCGAGGTTTCGCAGGACACCTGGATTTTCTTTCCCTGGGATATGGCGCTGCAATATGTGCAGCCCTATCGCGGCAAAGATTGACACATGCCCGGGGCGCTTGCAGGCTGGTTGACAGACCGGCCGGCCCGAAAGTGACGCTTTGTCGGGTCTTTGCCGCCTTTCATTCACCACCCATCGGAGCCTGCCCATGAGTACCCCCATCAACCCCGCCATGGCTGCCACCGATCTGCCCCCCGTCATGGAGGCGCGGCGCTGGCTTGATGGCGTGGTTTTTCCAGCAGATCGCCCGCTGATCAATGTTTCGCAAGCCGCCCCGACAGAGTTGCCCCCCCTGCCCCTTCGCAAGGCCCTGGCCGAGGCGGCGCTGAACGATCCGGCGGCGCATCTTTACGGCCCGGTGCTTGGCTTGCCGGCCCTGAGGGCGGAAATAGCGCAGCAATGGTCTGTGGCCTATGCTGGAAACATTCAGGAAAATCAGGTCGCGATAACGCAGGGGTGCAATCAGGCCTTTGCCGCTGCCTTGTCCACCCTTGCAGGTGCCGGTGATGAGGTGATCATACCGACGCCATGGTATTTCAACCACAAGATGTGGCTTGATATGCAAGCTGTGCGGGCGGTTCCGCTGGTTTGCGGGCCGGGGCTGGTGCCCAAAGCCAGCGATGCTGCGGCCCTGATAACGCCCCGCACCCGCGCGCTTGTGCTGGTCAGCCCCAACAATCCCGGCGGCGCGGAATACCCTGCACAAACCCTGAGTGATTTCATGGCCTTGGCCCGTGAGCGTGGCCTGGCTTTGGTCGTTGATGAAACCTACCGCGATTTTGACAGCCGCACAGGGGCGCCGCATCCGTTGTTCAGCGACCCGCAATGGGCCGATACCCTGATCCATCTTTACAGCTTTTCAAAGGCTTATCGCCTGACAGGCCACCGCGTCGGGGCAATCGTCGCGTCCGAATCCCGGCTTGTGCAGGTTGAGAAGTTTCTGGATACCGTCGCCATTTGTCCCAACCAACTGGGCCAGATCGGCGCGCTTTGGGGCATGCAGAACCTTGCACAATGGGTGGCCGGCGAACGCGCTGAAATTCTGAGCCGCCGCAGCGCAATGATAAGGGGCTTCAAAGGGTTGAACGATTGGACCTTGCTTGGCTGCGGGGCCTATTTCGCCTATGTCGAACACCCCTACGCCCTGCCTTCAGATCAGCTTGCCAAAGCGCTGGTGCAAAAAGCCTCGATCCTGACCTTGCCTGGCACCATGTTCCAACCCGCAGGCGCAGAGGCCGCAAAGCGCCAGCTGCGTATCGCCTTCGCCAATATAGACAGTGTCGGCATCACCGAATTTTTCCGCCGCCTTCACAGCCTGTCACTCTGAGATCGCACTCGATTTTTCGTCGAAAAATCTGAATTTTCGTCGAAAATTCGCAGCCTGCCCAACCGCAAAGCGCCACAAGCCCCCCAGCGCGCCTTGCTCCTTGCGGCCTTACCGCCTAGATACGTCAAAACGATTTTACCAACGGGCATACATATGGCAACTTCTGGCGCAAACTCTGACGAAACGACCCGCCGCAAAAAAGGCAAAGGGACCAGCATCGTGGTCTGGGCGCTGATGGCCATGCTGGTGCTTGGCCTTGGTGGCTTTGGCATCACCAACTTTGGCGGCGGCGTCACCTCGATCGGCAAGGTGGGCGCGCGTGAGATAGCAGTGAACGACTATACCCGCGCCCTGCAACAGCAAATGAACGCGCTCTCCGCCCAGTTTGGTACCACACTCAGCTTGCAACAGGCGCAATCAATGGGCCTTGACCAACAGGTCCGTCAGCAGCTTGTCAACGCTGCCGCATTGGACAATGAGGCAGACCGCATCGGCATTTCGGCAGGCGATGAACGCATTGCCCAAGAGATCACCGGCTCGAACGCGTTTCGAGGGGCCTCGGGGCAATTTGATCGTGAAACCTATCGCTTCACCCTGCAAAACAACCGCCTGAGCGAGGCGCAATATGAAACCAAGATGCGCGAAGACCTTGGCCGCGCCTTGCTGCAAGGTGCGGTTTCTGGCGGCTTTGCCGCGCCATCTGTGCTGACCGATACGCTTTATGCCTATATCTCAGAGCGCCGCGGCATCAGCCTTTTGCGTCTGACCACCGCCGATCTGGTGGATGACAGTGTCGACCCGACCGAAGAGCAGCTAAGCGCGCATTACCAAGCCAATCTCGCTGAGTTTACCGCCCCCGAGGCGCGCCGCATCACCTTTGCGGCCCTGCTTCCCGAAGACATCGCCGACAAGATGACGCTTGATGAGGACGCCCTGAAAAAACTGTATGATGAGCGGATCTCGGAATTTGTACAGCCGGAACGGCGCTTGGTTGAACGCTTGGTGTTTCCAACCGAGGAAGCCGCTGCGGCCGCCAAGGCCAAGCTGGACGCGGGCACGCCCTTTGAAACCCTGGTCGAAGACCGCGGCGTGAAACTTTCGGATATCGACCTTGGCGACAGGTCCGAATCCGAACTTGGCGCTGCCGGGCCTGCGCTGTTCGGCTTGCAAGAGCCGGGCGTTGTTGGCCCTTTCACCTCTGATCTTGGGCCGGCCCTGTTTCGCATGAATGGTATTCTTGCCGCCCAGAACATCACCTTTGAAGAGGCCCGCGCCGATCTGGCTGCGGAACTGGCCGCTGATGCCGCCCGCCGCGCAATCGCCGACCAGATCGAGAATATAGATGATCGTCTGGCCAGCGGCGCTACCCTGGAAGAGCTTGCGGCAGAAACCGATATGACCCTGGGCCAGATTGATTTTTCTGCCGGGTCCAGTGAGGGCATGGCCGCCTATCCCGCGTTCCGCACCGCCGCGCAAGAGGCCGCGCAAGGCGATTTTCCCGAGGCGGTTCAAACCGATGATGGCGGCCTGTTTGCCCTGCGGCTTGATGAGATCGTCCCCCCAACGCCGATTCCGCTGGAACAGGCCCATGATGCCGTTGATGCAAGCTGGCGTGCGCAGGCCACCGCCAAGGCGCTGTCCGACCTGGCGATCAGCATCAAATCAAAGGTCGAGGCCGGCGAGTCGCTTGGCAGTTTCGGCACCACCAAGGCCATCCCCGATCTGACCCGATCCAGCACGGTCGAGGGGGCGCCTGCCTCTTTGGTTGCAACCGTGTTCACGATGGAGACGGGCCAGATCCGCGTGATCGAGGAAGGTGATTTTGTGGCACTGGTGGAAATGCAGTTCATCACGCCCGGTGCCGAGGATGGCGCGGATGCCGATGCGCTGAAAGGCGCAATCGCAGCCCAGGCCGAACAAGCCCTGGCACAAGATGCCTTTACGCTTTACACCAACTCCCTGACGCAAAACGCCGGGATCACCTTGAATAATGCGGCCATAAGCGCCGTCCACTCGCAATTTCAGTAACGGCACATCATGGCAAACCTGATCCCCGACTTTGCAAGTTTTGAAAAAGGCTGGGCCACCGGGCGCAACCAGGTCGTTTATGCGCGTATCGCTGCCGATCTGGATACGCCGGTATCCCTGATGCTGAAACTGGGTGAGGCGCGTGGCGATACGTTCATGCTTGAATCCGTCACCGGCGGCGAGATCAGGGGCCGCTACTCGGTTGTCGGGCTGAAGCCCGATCTGATCTGGCGCTGCCGTGGCACCGAGGTTGACATCAACCGCGAGGCGCGGTTTGACCCGGCGGCTTTTCAGGCCGACCCGACCCCGCCGCTGCAAAGCCTGCGCGCCCTGATTGCCGAGAGCGCGATTGACATGCCCTGCGATCTACCCGCCATCGCGGCGGGCCTGTTTGGCTATCTGGGCTATGACATGATCCGGCTGGTTGAACATTTGCCGAACGTGAATCCAGATCCTTTGGGCCTGCCCGATGCGGTGTTGATGCGCCCCTCGGTGGTGGCCGTGCTGGACGGGGTCAAGGGCGAGGTAACCGTGGTTGCTCCCGCCTGGGTGGGCGCTGGCCTGTCCGCCCGCGCCGCCTATGCCCAGGCCGCCGAACGGGTGATGGACGCGCTGCGCGACCTTGACCGCGCACCGCGTGCTGACCGTGATTTCGGGCCGGTCGCCAAAGTGGGCGAGGCGCAATCGAACTTTACCCATGCAGGCTATCTGCAAGCGGTCGAGACGGCCAAGGATTACATCCGCGCGGGTGATATTTTTCAGGTCGTGCCCAGCCAACGCTGGAAACAACGGTTTGAGGCCCCGCCCTTTGCGCTATACCGCAGTTTGCGCCGTACCAACCCGTCGCCGTTCATGTTTTTCTTCAACTTCGGCGGGTTTCAGGTTGTCGGTGCCAGCCCTGAAATCCTTGTGCGTCTGCGCGATGGCGAGGTGACCGTCCGCCCCATTGCAGGCACCCGCAAACGCGGCGCCACCCCCGAGGAAGACCGGGCCAATGAAGCCGATCTGATCTCGGACCCAAAGGAACTGGCAGAACATCTGATGCTGCTGGACCTTGGCCGCAATGATGTGGGCCGCGTGGCGAAAATAGGCACTGTGCGCCCGACCGAAGAATTCATCATCGAGCGTTACAGCCATGTCATGCATATCGTTTCCAACGTCGTTGGCCAGATTGCCGATGGCGAAGACGCGCTGTCAGCCTTGCTGGCGGGCCTGCCTGCGGGCACCGTATCAGGCGCGCCCAAAGTACGGGCCATGGAAATCATTGATGAGCTGGAGCCCGAAAAGCGCGGGGTTTATGGCGGCGGCGTCGGCTATTTCGCGGCCAATGGCGAGATGGATTTTTGTATCGCGCTGCGCACGGCCGTCCTGAAAGACAAACAGCTTTACATTCAGGCCGGTGGCGGCGTGGTCTATGACAGCGACCCGCAAGCGGAATTTGAAGAAACCGTGAACAAATCCAACGCGTTGCGAAAAGCCGCCGAGGATGCGGGCCTGTTCACCAACACGAACCGTTAAAGCGTTTCGCCCTTGGCCTCGAAACAGGGCCTATCCTCACATAACGCGTTGAAATCTTTGCTTTCAAGCCGCGATATGTGAGGAAGGCTTCAAGCCGAAACGCTTTGAATCCGTATCCCGGCCCAGGCCAGCCGGGTTTATTGCGCTGTCATCACCGCCGTAGCGGGCGCAAGCGCCACTGTGGCCGCGCGGCCTTCGACCGCCCATTCCAACACAGCGGCAACCGTTTCTGGCCGGGTTTGGCCAAGCACCACCACACGCCCATCCTGCGCGGCCTTGAAGGCGGCCCGGTCAAGATAGCGCCGGATCACCGTGCGGCGCTCATCGGCGTCATCCAGGGCGCGGAAAATCACCGCATTGCGAATCCCTTCGCGCCGCGCAACCTGCGATGCGGAATTGAGCCCGCGATCCCATGACACCACACCCCTGCCCTGATCTGAAACCACGGCCAGCACCTGTGCGGCAAGGGTGCGGTTGCCCTGAAACCCGCCGCTTGCCGGATCAACAAGGGCGACCGCCTCGGGCAGAATACCCGCCATCGCGTCAAGGCTGATTGCGATGTCGGATGCTGTGGCCCCTGCCGGAATACCCGAGGCCAGCATCAAAACCTCTTGCCCGGCCGCGCGGTAAATCTGGGCCGCCATTGCCGCATCCGGCAGGGCCGGGTCAATCACAAATGACACAGGAAAGGAAATCGCCGCCAGCGCTTCACGGTCGATGTCCGGCCCGCCGGTATCTTGCAGCAGAATGGCGAAAAGCGGTTTTTTGTTGGTATTCTCAAAGGCCCGTGCGAACCGCTCTACCGGCGGCAAGCTGGCATCTTCCGCCGCTGAGGGGGCGGTATTGGGGGCGGCGTCAGGTGCAGTTTCCACCGCCGTTTCCAGCCCGATTACGGGTAAGCGCCCGGTTTTCACCCCGTCAACCGTGCTGGCAAGCCCCGGCGCGGGGCGCAGGGCTGGCGCGGCCGTCAACCTGTCATCAATAGAACCAAGATCGCCATTTTCTGCCATGTCTGGCGCGGCTTCCATCGGGGCCGGATCGGGCGCGCGGGCCGCTGCCGTTTGCAGCTTTTCATCGCGTGCGGCCTCGGTCGCCACGGGGGCAGAGGCCATCCCGGAGGCTGCTGCGGCATCCACCGCGGGCGGCTCGGGCAGAGCAGGCTCTGGCTCTGGCGAGCGGTCGGAAGCGTCGGAAACCGGTAAATCGGCGCCTGCGCGCGCGGTTTCAACCGGCGCGGCCTCAACGGCCAGGGGCGTCACGGGCAAGGCACGGCGAGCGGCATCAGATACCGCATCGGCCCCATCGGCGTCAGGCGTCACTGGCCTTTCCATAGTGGCTTGGACATCGGGCAAGGCCGGGATTTCAGATTTCACCGTGGGGGCATCTGCCGCCACGGAGGGGCCAAGCGCATCGGGTGTACTGGTTACTGGGGGGCGTCCATTATCTACCGGCATCTCTGGCTGCGCAGCCCTGTCAGGCGCTGACGCCATCAATGACGGGGCGGTATCTTGTGGCATCTGCGGGCCGTCACCCAGTGCTTTGCCCTGTGTGCCCATATCTGCGCTGTCCTTCGCGCCAGACGGTTCTGGCACCTTCACATCCACAGCATTTGGCGCAACGGTTGGTTCTGCCGGGGCATTCGCCACGTCCACCGCCGGCGGTCCGTGCTTCAGGCCGCCGGGCCGTAAATCGGTGACTTGTGATGCGACGATCAAACCGAACCCCGCCACAACGGTGCCCCAGCCTACCCCTGCTAAAAACCCACGGCTCACCCGCAACCCTCCTGCCTATACGCCTGCGATCGGGTCTGGAGGCGCGGGTTTCCCCCGATGCCCCCGTTACCGCTTGGCCCGTATATAGCGCGACACGGGACCGGGTTCACCCCCAAACAGACAAGAACAGCCACCGCGTGGCAAAATGCTGCGATTGAAAGCGCCAGCCCCGGTTTATCGCCGGCCGGGATTATCAAGCGGTCGCGAAAACCGGCGTCTTCGTTTTGGCCCGTTGCTGCGGCTGTGCAAGCCCGGCGGCGCAGCAGAACAGGTCACATAACGCGTTGAAATATCTGATTTCAGACAGTGACATGCAAATCATGTTCACGGCGAAACGCTTCAGGCCTTGGCGCGCAGTACGGCGATGTAAAACCCATCGCCCCCCTCCAGCGGGGTCAAGACCCGCTGTTGCAGCAAGGTCCAACCTGCATTTCGGCCCAGAAAAGCGGTTACCTGATCTTCATTTTCCATCTGCAAAAGAGAGCAGGTCGCATAGGCAAAAATGCCATCGCCGCGCACCAGGGCGCTGGCAGCATCCATCACCTCGGCTTGGGTTTGGCAAAGATGTGCCAGACGATCCGGCGTCAACGCCCATTTGGCCTCGGGTGCGCGCCGCCAACTGCCAGAGCCTGAACAAGGCGCATCGGCCAAGACCAGATCAAAGCCGCCGGCTTGTTGCAGGGCAGCAGTGGCCAGCGTTTCAATGCGAACCCCGGCGCGTTTGGCCCGTATCGGCAGGTCTTTCATCCGGCCGGGGGCTATGTCATGGGCAAAAAAACGCGCATCGCCCCCCCCCCGCCATAGCAAGCGATTTACCGCCCCCCCCCCGCACAGTAATCCAACACCCGCATTTGCGGTGTCAGCGCAAGGGTTTCCACGACAGCCTGTGAGGCCGCGTCTTGCAGCTCTACCAGCCCCGATAAAAAGGCTTTTGACCCCTGCACCCGACGCGGATTCTCGGTCACTTCCAACGCGGTGCGTGCGAGCGGATGCGGGCTTGTGGTGATCCCCTCTTGGGCCAGGGCATCCATCGCCGCCTCGGGCGAGGCCTTGCGCAGGTTGGCGCGCAAAAATACCGGAGCCCGCGATTGCAAGCGCTGCATGACCGGCGCAAACTTGGTGCCAAGGCTGCGTTTGAGTTCGGGCACCAGCCAGTCGGGGCAATCAAGGGCCGCAGCGCCCGATGGCACAAGACCCGCAGCAAATTCCTCGGCGCTTAAAGCCGCGGGTGCATAGCCGGCACCGGTAAACACCGTCTCTGGCGCAACACCGGTAGCGCGCAACGCCCCCAAAACCAACCCACGCCCGGTTTGCGCCCCGCCAAGACTGGCATAAGAGCGTTTGCAGCGTAGCGCATCAAACACGATGTCGCGCACGGCATGCCGATCGCCCGACCCCGCAAAACGGTTGGAACGCGCCCAGTTTGTCAGGGCTTTCTCGGCCGCCTCCCCCGACAAAAGCTTGTCGAGGATCTCAATTGCGGCGGCATGGCGGGCGGCTGGGGTCATGGTATACTCTGGCCCCGAAAGGCGGTTCGCGGTTTACATGATGCGGTAGTTCGGGCTTTCGCGGGTGATCTGCACATCATGGACATGGCTTTCCTTCAGCCCTGCGCCGGTTATTCTGACGAAAGTGCAGTTGCTGCGCATTTCGGCCACAGTGCCGTTGCCGGTATAGCCCATCGCGGCCCGCAGCCCACCGACCAACTGGTGAACAACCGCCGCGGCAGAGCCTTTGTAGGGCACCTGGCCTTCAATCCCTTCGGGAACCAGCTTGTCGCTTGCGGCATCCTTTTGGAAATAGCGGTCGGCCGAGCCGCGCGCCATGGCCCCAAGACTGCCCATCCCCCGATAAGATTTGAACGAGCGGCCCTGATACAAGATCACCTCACCGGGCGATTCGTCAGTGCCTGCAATGGCGCTGCCAACCATGGCGCAGGACGCGCCCGCCGCAATCGCCTTGGCAAAATCGCCGGAATATTTGATGCCGCCATCCGCGATGATCGGCACATTGCCCGCCGCCGAGGCCGCGTCCATGATCGCGGTCAGTTGCGGCACGCCCACACCGGCCACAATCCGCGTGGTGCAGATGGAGCCGGGGCCAATCCCCACCTTCACCGCATCCGCGCCCGCACCGATCAGCGCCCGCGTTGCCTCGGCTGTGGCCACATTGCCTGCGACGACCTGCACCGCGTTAGAAATGGCCTTGATCCGTTCAACCGCGCGTGCAACACCTTCGGAATGGCCGTGTGCCGTGTCGATCACCACCATATCCACGCCGGCATCAATCAGCGCCATTGAACGCTCAAACCCGGCATCCCCAACGGTCGAGGCCGCAGCCACCCGCAAGCGGCCCAGATCATCCTTGCAGGCATGGGGGTTCAATACCGATAGTTCCGTGTCTTTCAGCGTCAGCAGGCCCGTCAGCACGCCTTTGCCATCGGTAATCAGCAGCTTTTCGATGCGACGCGCCTTCATCAGGGAAATTGCGGCCTGACGGTCGGCAGGCTCGTGCAATATCGCCAGATTTTCCGCGCTCATCATCACCTTGACCGGCGTGCGATCATCCGAGGCAAAGCGCATATCGCGGTTGGTGACAATGCCAACCACACGCCCCATCGCGTCAACCACCGGAAAACCGGTAACATTGTAGCGCGCTTGCAGCGCCTTGGCATCGGCCAGCGTCTGGTCCGGGGTCAAGGTGATCGGGCTGTAGACGATGCCCGATTCAAACCGTTTGACCCGCCGCACTTCCAGGGCTTGCTCGTCAATGCTCAGGTTGCGGTGAACCACCCCGATGCCTCCGGCCTGCGCCATTGCAATCGCCATCCGGCCTTCGGTCACGGTATCCATCGCCGAGGACAGCAACGGAATATTCATCCGGATGGATTGGGTAACAAAGGTGGACGTATCGGCATCCGAGGGCAGGACCGAACTTGCTGCCGGAACAAGCAGAACGTCATCGAATGTAAGAGCCTCGCGAATCTCCATGAGAAACCTCCGTGGGAGCGGTCGTTTGGCGGTTTTCTGTTTCACGCATGGGCACGAATGGCAAGGCCAAAACCCTTCGCTTTTCGCGCCCCCGGCCAATTCAACGCAAAACCGCCAAAAGCTTTTGCCTTTGCTCTGCCGCAACAGCGCAAACAGGGCATATAGTGGTCGGTGCTGGCCTGCCTTCAATCCATCGGGTGTTAGACGTCAGGCGGTTGCGGCGTTGGTTTTTGCCGCAAGCGTGCCTTTGGTCCAGGCTTGGATGACCTTCAGCGCAATGGCTGGCACGATGCCGATTGCCGCCGTAAGGCCGGCTATACCGCACCAGACCCAAAGGTTGGCCGGCCCCATTGCCCCGCCAAGCCCAAGCAACAGGCTGGTATACGCGGCCAACGGAAAAGTGAGGGCCCCCCAAAGGGCCGAAAACCCCGCCTCGGTTATCCAGTGGGCGCATGCGATCATCGCAAGCAATATCCCCGCCCCCAGAACAGCAAAGACCATGGCCAGCACGGGCATTCCCAGCAGCAAGGCGACGCTGCCGAACAGGGCCGCGGGGGCAAGATGGATCGCCAGCAGCGGGCGCAAGGGCGCGGGGGGAACCCGTTTGACCAGTTGCACAAGGCTGATGGCCCAGATACCGATTGCCACGATCACGGTTACGCCCAGGATAGCGGCCGCCAGCCCGGCATAGCCCAAAGGCGCCGCAACCAGGGCGGCAATGATGAAACCCACAAAGCTCAGGTGCCAGACCGGGGTCACATGACGCCCCTCGGCGGGCCCGCGACGAAGGGCGATGAGGATAAGCACCGCCAGAATTGCGTGCAGGCCAAGCCCGGCAAACATCAAACCGCTTGCCGCACCTGGCGCATAGGGCAGCAAGGTCGCCGCGAACAAGAACAGGCCAAGCGACATCGCGGCCAAACCCGCACGGCCAGGTAAAATCGCAAGGTCTTGCATGATCACGCCGGGCCGCTGCCACAGCTTCAGCAAATAGCCTAGCGTTGCAAATACCCATAGCAGGCTGATACCGCCCAAGGCAATTTCAGCGATGGCAAGCGGATAGCCAATCACATCGGCCCCGCGCCGCAAGGCAAGGCCAAGGCCAAACAGGCCCATGATCGCGGGAAAAACCGCTGGCGGCATGCGCTGAAACGCGCGCAGCTTGACGGGTGGAAATTGTGGGGCTGGAAAGATCGGCGGGCGTTTCATGGGTGTTCCTTGGTAGCGGCAGGGCCTTGGTAGCTATTGGTATCAGACAGCACTTTACAGATATAGCCCATCCCCGCCGTCATCACATCGCGGCGCATTGTCACTTGGGTAAAGGGGCCACTTGGGTAAAAGGGGGGCAGTTAGGCAAAAGGGGGCAGGCCCAGGGCGGCGCAAGGGGCCAAATGCCGCCCAGGCCGCCTGCCCCTTGCTGGCTATCCCGGCACTATCAGGCTGGTCGCGCCTGCCATTACCACGCTTGCCCCGGTGCCCAGCTTGAAATGGGCAAGCCCTGCACCGTTTTCTGTGTTCACCGCGCCAAGATCCAGCACCTGCACCCCGCGATCCCGCAAGGCCAGGGCCGCCTGCCACAAGATCGGGCCATGCGCAAAAGCGGCGCGGGCCGCAGGGCTGGCCCAGCCCAGAAAATAGCTGGCACAATGGCCATGCCGCAAAAACACCATGCCTGCTTGCAATGCCCCGCCTGCGTGCCAGCCAAGCGCCACAATGCCACCGGACCAATCCAGCGCCATGACCCCCGGCAGGTTGCCATATCCCCGCGCGCGGCGCTGTGCCGCCTCTTGGGCCAACAGGGCTTGCAGCTTTGGCACAGCCAAAGGCATTGGCTTCACGGTCTTTTCAGCCTTCACCAAACGATTGCGCCATTTCGCCTGCAAGCCCTGGCGCAGCGCCTGTGTCGTCCCATCAATCCGCCACAGCGCCGAGGCTTTGGCTGTGATCAGGGGTATCATTCCCCAGCCGGACAAAGGTGCATCGGGGGTGACAATGGTCGCCCCGGCATGGCGGGCCAGACAGCGCAGGGCCCGGCGTTTTCTTGCGGGGGGCACCTCGGCCAGCCATATGGGCCCCTGCCCGATGATTTGCAGCCCGCGCCGCTGCAACACCTGGGCGGCGGCAATCGCTTGCCCCGCATCATAAATAACGGCCCGGCCGGTTTTCACCCCCAGCCGCCGCATCGCCTCGCCAAAGGCCCAGTCTTGGCGCAAAGGCATGTGGGCGTGGCAGGCCATGCGGGCTTGCCATTCATCTTCGCTTGCCTGATCCCAGCGGATATCCATACGCCCTTAAGACATCAGAAACCTGAATGTGGGATTAAGACAGGGCAAGCAATTTGAAAAACCCTGAGGGCCGCCCATGAAACCCATCCCCGCCCCGCGCTATACGCTTTGGGTGCCTACCCTTGTTTCCCTGGGCCTTTGTGCCGTGTTCTTGCTGGGCGTGGCGCTGCTATGACGCTTATCTGTACAGCAAAGACAACCCGTTGTGGAACATATGCACCTTTTTGGGGTCGGCCGTCAGATGCACCACCTTATGCCGCAATCCGGCATGGATGCCCGGCAATTTTCCGACAACCTGCGCCGCGCCCCCCTGCCGTTTGAAATAAAGCAAGGTGACCTCACCCAAGGCTTCGGTAATCTCCACTTCGCCGGTGAACAGGGGCTCACGCTCGGTCGCGACCAGATCCTCGGGGCGCACGCCGATATTCACCGTCATGCCCAAATCCGCTGCAACAGTCGGCACTGATGATCGCGCCACACCGCCGCCCGCCAGCCTGACCACGGTCTGCTCCCCGGTTTCCACCACTTGCCCCGGCAAAAGGTTCATCGCGGGTGAGCCGATGAACTGGGCCACAAATTCATTCTGTGGCCGCTCATATAAATCCAGCGGGCTGCCAACCTGGCTGATCCCGCCGCCTGCCAGTACCACAATCCGGGTGGCCAGCGTCATCGCCTCAACCTGATCATGGGTCACATAGATCATCGTGCGATCGGGCATCTGTTCCTTTAGCTGGGCAATTTCAATCCGTGTCGCCACGCGCAAGGCCGCATCCAGATTGGACAGCGGCTCATCGAACAAATACACCTTTGGGTCCCGCACGATCGAGCGGCCAATGGCCACGCGCTGGCGTTGCCCGCCCGAAAGCGCCTTGGGCAGGCGGTCCAGATAGGGCGTCAGTTGCAAGATGGTCGCGGCCTTGTTCACGGCTGCGGCAATCTCATCCTTGCTTTTCTTGGCGATTTTCAGCGCGAATTCCATGTTTTCGCGCACCGTCATATGCGGGTAGAGCGCGTAAGACTGAAACACCATCGCAATGCCGCGCTGCGCGGGCGGCACATCATTGACGACCCTGCCGTCAATCTGCAATTCGCCGCCCGTAATCCGCTCCAGCCCCGCAATCATCCGCAAAAGCGTGGATTTACCACAGCCTGAAGGGCCAACAAACACGATCAGCTCACCTTGTTTGATGTCGAGGTTGATATTGGCAAGGACCTTTACCTCGCCGTAAGCCTTTTCAACATTCGTCAGCTTCAGATCAGCCATTGCTGCCGCCCCCCGATTTCATTGCTTGACGGCCACGCAAGATTGCCACGGCGCCAAGATGATGGTTTGGCCCAGAACCGGCCCATCTTCCTGCCCCAACGCGTGCCAGTTGCCCGCCGGCAAGGTGGTTGTGACCGTCGTTTCACCAAGGTTGAACGCGCAAAAAACCCTATCCGTCGCATCGCTGCGCATGAAGCAAAGCAGATCGCCCGCGGCCATCATATCGCTTTGCGCGCCGCTGCGCAAAACCTTGTGTCGGTGCCGCAAGGCCAATGCGGCCTGATACTGCGCGAACAGACTGTCTTTGCCCTTTGCCTCTGGCCCCGCAAGGCGCAAGTGCTGGGCCGGGATCGGCAGCCAGGGCTTGCCCGTGCTGAAGCCGCCGGCCTGATTATCCGCTTGCCAGACCATCGGCGTGCGGCAGCCATCCCGGCCTTTGAACTCGGGCCAAAACTCGATGCCATAGGGGTCTTGCAGGTCTTCAAACGCAATCTCGGCCTCGGGCAGGCCCAGTTCTTCGCCCTGATACAGGCAGGCAGAGCCGCGCAGGCACATCAGCAACGTCGCATAAGCCTTTGCTGCATCTACCGAAAGCCCCCAGCGCGTGATATGGCGCACAACGTCATGGTTGGAAAACGCCCAGCAGGCCCAGCCATCGGGTGCGGCCTCTTCCAGCGCACGAAAGGTTTCAACCACCCGCGCCGGGGTCAGCCGGTCAGGGGCCAGAAATTCAAAGGCATAGCACATCTGCATCCGGTCATCGCCGCGCGTATACTCGCCCAGAATTTCCAGCCCGCGCTGGGCATCGCCCACCTCGCCCACCGCCGCCGCGTTATAAGGCTTCATCACCGCGCGCAGTTTTTTCAAAAACTCGACATTCTCGGGCTGGCTTTTGTCAAACAGATGCATCTGGTGGTTATAGGGATTTACCGCGGGTGCTGTATCGGCGTTGCGCAATTCCGGCGGCAGGCCGGGGTTGTCGCGCAGATATTTGTCATGGGTGTAAAAGTTGATGGTATCGAGGCGAAAGCCGTCAACGCCGCGTTCCAGCCAAAACCGCGCCACATCCAGCAGCGCCGCCTGCACTTGCGGTTCATGGAAATTCAGATCGGGCTGCGTGGTCAGAAAATTGTGCAAGAAATACTGTTCGCGCCGCGCATCCCATTGCCAGGCCGAGCCGCCAAAGATGGAAAGCCAATTGGTCGGCGGGGTGCCATCCAGCTTTGGGTCGGCCCAGACATACCAATTTCTGCGCGGATTGGTGCGGTTGGCGCGGCTTTCAATGAACCAAGGGTGCTGATCCGAGGTATGCGACAACACCAAGTCAATCATCACCCGCAGGCCCAGGCCATGCGCCGCCGCGATCACCGCATCAAAATCGGCCAGGGTGCCGAACATCGGGTCGACATCGCAATAATCCGACACGTCATAGCCGAAATCCTTCATCGGCGAGGTGAAAAACGGGCTGATCCAGATCGCATCCGCCCCCAGTTCGGCGATGTGGGGCAAGCGTTGCACGATGCCTGCCAGATCACCGATCCCATCGCCGTTGCTGTCTTGAAAACTGCGCGGATAGATCTGATAGATCACCGCCCCGCGCCACCACTGCGTATCCATCGCCCGCGCTGTCGCGTCCAATTTACCAGCCATTGCCATCCCTTTTCCCTTACTTCACAGATCCGGCCAACAGGCCCCGGACCAGATATTTTTGCATCGCAAAGAACACGACCAGCGGCACCGCAATGGTGACAAAGGCCGAGGTTGCCAGAATTTCCCAATCGCCCCCGCGCGACCCCATCAGGTTTTTCAACTGCCCGGTCATCACCAGTTGATCCGCCGAATTGCCCAGAAACACCAGGGCCACCAACAGGTCATTCCACGTCCACAGAAACTGAAAAATCGCGAAAGAGGCCAGCGCGGGAAAGGACAAGGGCAGGATGATTTTCAGGAAAATCTGAAAATCCGTCGCGCCATCCACCCGCGCGCTTTCAATAATCTCACGCGGCAAGCCGACCATGTAATTGCGCAACAGGTAAATCGCCAGTGGCAGGCCAAAGCCGGTATGCGCCAGCCAGATGCCGATATAGCTTTTGCCGATGCCGATTTCATTATGCAGCTTCAACAAGGGGATAAGCGCCAGTTGCAGCGGCACCACCAACAGGCCAACCACCAGCGCCACGATCAGCGCCCGGCCAGGAAACTCCATCCAGGCCAGCGCATAGGCGGCAAAGGCGGCAACCAGAATCGGAATGACTGTTGCCGGAATGGAAACAGTCATCGTGTTCAAAAACGCCCGCCCTAACCCTTCGGCCCCCAAAACGCGGCCATAGTTTTCAAAGGTAAAGCGCGCGGGTGTCACCGTGGTTGCAAAGATGCGCATGCCCCGGTTGCCGTCCATCGCTGTGGAAGAGGTGATGGTGAAATCGCCATTTCGGGCAACGGTCACGGTTTCATTATCCTTGGTCACAACGCTGCTGCCCACCGCATGCGCGCCGGGTTCGCGGATAGAGGTGCCAAAAGCGCTGACCTTGCCCGCGCCGCCTTCGAAAATATTGCCCTCAATCACAAAAAGCCCGTCTTTCAGCACCGCCGTATCCGGCCCCGGTGCGCGATATTGCACCGAAGCCTCGGACGGAAACATTGCCTTCCACCAGCCAGAGGCGCTGATCTGATCACGGTCGCGAAAGCTGGATACCAGCAGGCCAAAGGTTGGAAAAGTCCACAGCACCACCAGCGCCAAGGCGCAAAGGTTCACCGCCCAGACCAGCCGCGATCGGGTGCCGACGATATTATCCATCAGCGCGCCTCCTTTGCAGCGTTTCGGATGTTCCAGATCATGATCGGCGTCACCATCAGCATGATCACGATCGCGGCGGTGGAGGCGCGGCCCGTATCATTGCCGCGAAACATCCAGTCAAACATCAGATTCGCCAAAACCTGCGTGCCCCATTGGCCGTTGGTCATGGTCAGCACAATGTCGAAGACTTTCAGCACGGTGATCGTGATCGTGGTCCAGACCACCAAAATCGTACCCCAGATTTGTGGGACCTTGATTTTCATGAAAACCTGCAACGGCGAGGCACCATCAAGGATAGCGGCCTCGATGGTTTCCTCGGGGATGCCGCGCAGGGCCGCCGACAAGATCACCATGGCAAAGCCGGTTTGGATCCAGACCAGCACGATCATCAAAAGAAAGGAATTGATGACGGGAGAGGTGAGCCAGGTTTGCGCCTGCCCCCCCATCCCGGTCCAGAGTGCGTTCAGGATGCCGATCTGTTCCTGCCCATCGGGGCGATATTCATAGACCAGCTTCCAGATCACGGCCGCCCCGACAAAGGAAATCGCCATCGGCATGAAAATCATTGCCTTGGCAAAATTCCCCCAGCGGATACGGTCGGTTACGGCGGCCGCAACCAGCCCGAAAAAGGTAGAGGCCGCAGGCACGAACACCAGCCACAAAAGATTGTTGAACATGCTTTCGCGAAATTTATCGTCATTGATCAGCCAGATGTAATTGGCCGCCCCGACAAAATTATCACCCTCGGCATCCATGAAAGACAGGTAGACCGACACGAACACCGGGTAGACCAGATAGACCGTCAGCAAGGCCAAGGCCGGGAACATGAACAGCCAGGGCCGGATCTGATTGGCCCGGTTGATATTGGCCCCGGCCTTGGGGCCGGACGCGGGAAACAGCCGATCAAGCGCAATGTTTGACAAGAAAAAGTAACAAATACAGCCAAACACACCGACGATAATCGTCACGGCCGCCATTACGAACTGTTCCATGATCCCCCTGTTCCGTCTTGAGTGCCAGCACAAAGCCACCCCGAATTTTCTCCGAAAATTCCGCTTGTGGACCCGGCTTGGACTTGTCGTTCCCCCGCAGGGCATATGGCCGGCGGGGGAAACCTGTGCGGTTGCTTACTTGATGCTGTCCCATGTCTTTTGGATATCGGCCGCGACGGCCGCCGCATCCTTGCCGGCGGTATAATCTACCATCCCCGTCCAGAACACGCCTGCCCCAATCGCCCCCGGCATCAAATCAGAGCCGTCAAAGCGGAAGGTATCGGCACCCAACAAGATGCCACCCATTTTCTGCAAGGTCGGGTCGCCGTAGGCATCGGCATTGACGCCTTTATGCGGGGTCAGGAAACCTTTTTGCGCCATCCAGACCTCATGCGCGATCGGGCTTTGCAAGAAGGTCATAAAGGCTTGGGCGACAGGGCTGTCTTGGGTGATGACAAACAGCGTGCCTGCGCCCAGCACCGGTTTGCCCAGATCCTTGTCGGCATAGGCCGGGAAGTAAAAGAAATCGGCATCCTGCCCGACAACGGTCCCTTCGGGAAAGAACGAGGGAATGAAGCTGGCCTGACGGTGCATGTAGCAGGCGGGCGGCGAGGCAAACAGGCCCTTGGGGCTGTCGCGGAAATCGGTGGACCCCACGGCACCCGCACCACCGGCCACAAATTTGTCATTGCGCGCAAACCAGCCAAAATCCTCAATCGCGGCGATGACCTTGGGGTCGTCAAACTTCATCTCATTGCTGACCCAGGCGTCATAATCGGCGGGCGTATTGTTGCGCAGCATCATATCCTCGACCCAATCGGTCGCGGGCCAGCCGGTCGCAGGGCCAGAGCCCAGACCAATGCACCAGGGCGTGCCACCATCGGCAACGATCTGCTCGGTCAGCGTCTTGAGGTCTTCCATCGAGGTTGGCACCTCATAACCGGCATCCTCAAAGTTTTCAGGCACATACCAGACCAGCGACTTTACATCGACCTTGTAGAACAGACCGTAAAGCGCCTTGGCGCCATCGGGGCCTGCATAAGTTGCCAAATCCACCCAGGATTGGCCTGCGGCGTAATTCTCCTTCAGCCAATCGGCTGTTTCAGCGGGTAAGGCCGTCAGTTTGCCACGTTTGGCAAGATCGGCGGCAAGGCCGGGCTGCGGAATCACGGCGATACCGGGGGGCGAGCCCGCCTCGACATCAATCATCACGCGCTGCTCAAACCCGTCACCGCCGGTATATTCGACATCGGCACCGGTCGCCGCCTCAAAATACGCGATCACGCTTTCAAACAATTCCTTGTCAACGCCGCCCCAAGGCCCGTCGATCTTCAGCGTCTGGCCCTTCAGGTCGGCCGCTTTCAGCGCTTCAAAACTGTCCCAGTGAAAGCGCGCATCCTCACCCGGAGCAAACTTCAGATCCTGGGCGTGCCCGGCACCTGCCAGCAAGGCAATGACAGCCGCCCCCGTAAAATAACTGGTTTTCATATCATCCTCCCGATGATCACGCCTTTTGGCGTTGTGATTGATATCTTGGCGGCAGAATCAATTTCAAACCGCTTTGGGTGATTTATCTTCAGCGAATTTCATCAGTGTGTCAATGACGGCATGCGAGGATTGGCGGCGAAAATGCCGACATATCCAGAAAAAGGCCTTATCACAACCGCTTTGGCTACAGCCAAAACCGGGCCTAGGCGTGCCAAGTTAGGCTTTGACCTTACCCGAAGTTCCCGCTACGATTTCAATAAATCCAAACCGCTTTGGGTAATTTGATGAACCTGAAAGACCTTTCCCTGAAGCTGGGCCTCTCGCCCACGACAGTCAGCCGTGCGCTGAATGGCTACCCCGAGGTGAGCGCGGCCACGCGTGAAAGGGTGATGGCCGCAGCCAGGCTTTACAACTATCAGCCAAACACCCGCGCGATCCGGCTGGCAACGGGCCGGGCGATGGCGGTTGGCCATGTGATCCCGGTGGAAACCCGGCATGAAATCGTGAACCCGATCTTTGCCGATTTTATTGCGGGGGCTGGCGAAACCTATTCCAAGGCCGGGTATGATTTGATCTTGTCGATCGTGCCAGATGGGGATGAGGCGCGCGTCTACCGCGAAATGAAATCGCGCGGCAATGTTGACGGGGTGATCGTCCATTCGCCCAAGCAAGATGATTTTCGCATCAAGCTGCTGCATGAAATCAAGATGCCCTTTGTGGTGCATGGTCGTGCAACCGGGGCCGGGCATCCCTATTCATGGGTGGATGTGAATAACCGCCGCGCCTTTCGCCGCGCCACCGATTTCTTGCTGGATCTGGGCCATAGCCGTATCGGGCTGGTAAATGGGCTGGAGTTCATGGATTTCGCGATCCGCCGCCGAACCGGCTATCAGGAGGCATTGACGGCGCGCAATGTGGGTGTTGATTGCCAGCTTATGCGATCTATCGAGATGACCGAGGGGCTTGGCTATCAGGCGGTTCGCGAGATGCTGGCGCTGCCAGCGCCGCCCACCGCCTTTTTGCTGTCGTCGATGATCATCGCACTGGGGGCGCGGCGGGCGATTGACGAAGCCGGGCTGAGGATCGGGCGCGATATTTCCGTCATCATCCATGACGATGATCTGAGCTATATGAAAAACGGCGGTGATGTACCGATTTTCACCGCGACCCGGTCGTCGGTACGCGAAGCGGGGCGGCTTGCGGCAGCCATGCTGTTGGAAACCATCGCCACCCCTGCCGCCGCCCCTTCCAACCGGCTGCTGGAGGCCGAATTGATCATCGGCCAATCCACCGGCCCCGCACCCCAAAGGCCCTGACTATGCTGCCAAAACGCGCTGAGTTTCCGAAGGATTTCCTGTTTGGGGCCGCCACCTCCAGCTATCAGATCGAGGGCCATGGCTTTGGCGGCGCAGGTCGCACGCATTGGGATGATTTTGCCGCCACCCCCGGCAATGTGGTTCGCGCCGAAAACGGCGCCCTCGCCTGCGATCACTATCATCGTTGGCCCGAGGATTTTGACCTGATGCAGGCCGCAGGCTTTGATGTCTATCGTTTTTCCAGCTCATGGGCGCGGGTGATGCCCGAGGGGCGCGGTGCGGTGAATGCCGAAGGGCTTGATTATTACGACCGCTTGATCGACGGCCTGCTGGAACGCGGGATAAAGCCCGCGCTGACGCTTTATCATTGGGAACTGCCCTCGGCGCTGGCCGATCTGGGCGGCTGGCGCAACCGCGATATTGCCGGGTGGTTTGCCGATTATACCCAGGTTTTGATGCAACGGATCGGGGACCGGGTCTGGTCTGCGGCCCCGATCAATGAGCCGTGGTGCGTGGCCTGGCTGTCGCATTTTCTGGGCCATCACGCGCCGGGCTTGCGCGATATTCGGGCCACAGCGCGGGCGATGCATCATGTCGGGCTTGCCCATGGCCGCGCGATAGAGGTGATGCGCGGGCTTGGCATCGGCAATCTGGGGGCCGTGTGCAATATGGAATACGCAGCCCCCGCCAATGGCAGTGCCGCCGCCGCCGCCGCTGCCAGCCTTTACGACGGGTACTATAACCGCTGGTTTGTGTCAGCGATGTTCCGCGGCGAATACCCCGCCGATGTGCTGCAAGGGCTTGGCCCCCATATGCCGCAGGGCTGGCAAGACGATATGGCGACAATCGCCGCACCCGTCGATTGGGTCGGGGTGAACTATTACACCCGCAAGCTGATCGCCCCTGCCCCCGGCCCATGGCCCGCACATCATGAGGTGGACGGCCCCTTGCCCAAGACCGCAGTGGGTTGGGAGATTTACCCCGAGGGGCTGGAATTTTTCCTGCGCCGCACCGCTGCCGATTATTCCGGCGATTTGCCGATCTATGTCACCGAAAACGGTATGGCCGGGGCCGATGTTTTGCGCGGCGGGGTGGTTGATGATACACCCCGGATTGACTATCTGGCGCAGCATCTGGCCGCCGTGCAAACCGTTATTGCCGAAGGGGTTCCGGTAAAGGGCTATTTCACCTGGTCACTGATGGATAATTTCGAATGGGCACATGGCTATGAAAAACGCTTCGGTTTGGTGCATGTCGATTTCGAAACCTTGCAGCGCACCCCCAAAGCATCCTATCACGCGCTCAAGGCTGCTCTTTTGCGCCGCGTCTGAGATCGGAGCAACGCCATGTCTACGCCCCTTACCGCCCGCCTGAATCTGGTTGCCGATATTGGCGGCACGAATACACGGGTTGCGCTGGCCGATGGCAAGGTTTTGCGGGCGTCCACGATACGGCGCTATCGAAACGCCGACTATCCCGGCCTGGAAACGATTTTGCGCGCGTATTTGCAAACCCAGGGCGGGGTTGTATGCACGGGTGCCTGTGTGGCTGTGGCCGGGCCGGTGGCGAAGGGCGTGGCCACGATGACCAATCTGGATTGGACGATTGATGGTGCCACGCTGGAACGGGCAACCGGCGCAGGGGTGGTTGCGATCTTGAATGACCTTCAGGCGCAGGGCCATGCCCTGGGCCATATCGCGCTTGAAAATCTGCGTCCGGTTATCGGGCAGGCTGAACCCAGCGCGGGGGCGGCCAAACTGGTGATCGGGGTCGGAACCGGGTTCAACGCCGCCCCGGTGCATGAAACGCCTTGGGGGCGCATCGTCGCGGCCTCGGAATGTGGGCATGTGAATATGCCGGTCCGCACCGAGGCGGATTTGCGGCTCGCGCATTTTGTCGAAACCGCGCATGGCTTTCCGGGGGTTGAAGATGTGCTGTCGGGGCGCGGGCTGGAACGGCTGTTTGCCTTCGTATCCAACGAAGCAGGCACGCCCGAGGAGCGCGCTGCCGCCGATATCGTCGCGGCGCTTGCATCGGAAAAGGGCACCGGGCTGGCCAGTGATACAGCGCGCCTTTTCGTGCGGCTTTTGGGGGCAGAGGCGGGAAATCTTGCTCTTGTCCATCTGCCATTTGGCGGCATCTATCTATGTGGCGGGGTGTCACGCGCCATGGCCCCCCATCTGGAATCAATGGGGTTTGAAGCCGCCTTTCGGGATAAAGGCCGGTTCGCTGGCTTCATGCAGAACTTTTCGGTCTCGGTGATCGAGGATGATTTTGCCGCCCTGACCGGCTGTGCCGTATATCTGCATCAGGGTGCGCAGGGCTAAAGCCGGGCAGCGGTTGGGCGGGGTTTCAATCGCCGGGTGAGTAAAGGGCGGTTTCTTCCAGCCCCGGCTCTTGGGTTTTCAGCCGAGTGTCATGCGGGATATTGTGCGACTCACTTTGGGCCTGAAACAAGGCCTGTCACATAACGCGTTGAAATCCTTTATTTCAGGCAGCGATATATGAGAAAGGCTTTCAGCCGAAGCGCGGCGGGCCAAAAAACCTTTCGCCAGGGGTGCTGGCCTTGTCGGCGCCTGCAACCGCAAAACTACCCTTTTTGAACCCGATGCCATCCGCTGCCGTCGCAAGCAGATCGGCCGCGATTTTTGCCTTTGGCCATGATCGCCAAGCCTGCTACCGCAAGCGAACGCGCGCCCCGTCAAGCGCCCCGTCAAGCGCTCCGTCACCGGGCCGAACTTTTGCACCCCGACCGCCTCAAACCGATCTTCGGCGCTACCAGCCTTGGGTGCGCAGTCGGGCACACAGGTCTTCAGCACATCAGCGGCAGGGTATGCAATCAGTACCACATATCTTTGACCTGGCTCTTTTTGGCGGCAACAAATTCCTCCAACCCCTGACGGATGCCCGCATCCAGCGCGGGGGGTACAAATTCGGCCAGCCGTTTTTTCCACAGCGTATTGGCGCGGGTGGCGGCGTCAAGGCCGCCTGCGGCCTCCCATTTCTCGAACGGGTCATTATCGGCAAGGTCGGAATCCCAAAAGGCGGTCTCATAATTGGCCAGCGTGTGGGCGCAGCCAAAGAAATGATTGCCGGGGCCAACCTCGCGGAAAGCGTCCAGCGCCAGTTGGTTGTCGTCGATCTGGATGCCGTCAAGATAGGTGTGCAGCGCCCCGCACAGATCAGCGTCGAGCATGAATTTTTCATAGGACATCGCCAGCAGGCCATCCAGAAACCCCGCCGAATGCAGGATGAAATTCGCGCCGCAATGGATGGCCGAGAGCATCGACATCGTGCCCTCGGACATGGCCTGCGCATCGGGCAGCTTTGAGGTGGTGAAATTGCCCGCACAGCGCAGTGGCAGATTCAGGCGGCGCGCAAGCTGGCCGATGACCATGGACCCGATTGCAGGTTCGGGCGTGCCAAAGGTAGGCGAGCCCGAGCGCAGCGACATCGACGACAGGAAATTGCCGAAAATCACCGGCGCGCCTTTGCGTTCCAACTGGGTCAGCGCGCAACCGGCCATGGTTTCAGCCAGCGATTGCGCCAATGCGCCTGCGGTGGTCACCGGCCCCATTGCACCGCCAAGGATAAACGGCACCACGACCGCCGCCTGATTGGCGCGGGCATAGGCGCGCAAAGAGTTGGTCATCGTGCCATCCCAGACCAGCGGCGAGTTCACGTTGACATTGCCAAGGATGACGCAATTCTGATCCACGAAATCACGGCCAAAGACGATGCGCGCCATGTCGATACTGTCCTCGGCGCGATCTTCGGCGGTGACGGAGCCCATGAAGGGGCGGTCCGACAGGGTAAGATGTGCCATCACCATATCAAGATGACGCTTGTTCACCGCAATATCGGTCGGCTCACAGATTGTGCCGCCCGAATGGTGAAAATTGGGCGAGGATTGCGCCAGTTTGATGAAATTCTTAAAATCCTCGATCGTGCCAAAGCGTCGGCCCCGATCAAGATCCATCACAAAGGGAGAGCCGTAGGCGGGCGCAAAGACTACGGATTTGCCACCGATTTCGACGTTATTGGCCGGATTGCGCGCATGTTGGGTGAATTGGGCGGGGGCCGATTTCAGCACCTCACGCAGCAGGCCGGGCGGGAACTTTACCAAAAGGCCCTGCACATCGGCCCCGGCACGCCGCCAATGGTCAAGTGCGATGGGGTCATCACGAAACTCTATCCCGACCTCGGCAAGGATACGGTCGGCAGTTGACTCGATCTTCAGCAGATTTTCTTCGGACAGCACGTCATAGGTCGGGATATTGCGCATGATATAGGGCCGCCCCATGCCGCCCCCGCGTGTGGCGCGTTGGGCCTGACGGGACTGGCGGCCACTGCGTTGTGGTTTGACGTCATTCATGGGGAACACCTCCTGAAACAGCCCTGTTTTCGGGCCTGAAACAGAAGCTATTGCTTTGCCCGTGGCTATGTCGCGGCGATTGGCGACAGATGGGTGTCAGATCGCGCCGCCAAAGCGTTTTGCGGTAGATCTGTCGCGGTAGATCGAACGCAAAACGCAATAGGACAAACTGCGTGCAAACCGCATCAGGTGATGACGTTGGGCCTGGTGCGGCCTGTATACTGGTCAATCCCGGCCAGGGCATGGGCCGCCGTGATGATCGGGGCCAGTGCTGCTTGCGGGTCAAGGTGCAGGTCGCCGGGGCCGGGCAGGTAACGCTCCAGATAGACGCGCAGGGTAGCGCCTTCGGTGCCGGTGCCCGAAAGGCGATAGACGATACGGCTGTCATCGGTAAAAATGATGCGCACCCCCTGATTTTTGCTGACCGAGCCATCCACCGGATCGGTATAGGCGAAATCATCGGCGGCCCGGATGGTCATGCCCGCAAATTCAGTGCCGGGAAGAGTCGGCAATTTGACACGCAGCGCCGACATCATGGCATCGGCCCTGGCGGTTTCAATCGCTTCGAAATCATGGCGGCTGTAGTAGTTGCGGCCATATCTGGCCCAATGCTCGGTCAGAATTTCAGCTACGGACTGGCCCCGCACAGCAAGGATGTTCAGCCAGAGCAGCACCGCCCACAGCCCATCCTTTTCGCGCACATGGTCGGAACCGGTGCCAAAGCTTTCTTCGCCGCAAATGGTGCAGCGCCCGGCATCCAGCAGATTGCCAAAGAATTTCCAGCCTGTCGGGGTTTCAAAATGTTCCACCCCCATCGCCTGCGCCACACGGTCAGCGGCCGCCGAGGTCGGCATGGAACGCGCGATCCCCTTAAGGCCAGCGCTATAGCCGGGGGCAAGATGGGCGTTGGCGGCCAGAACCGCAAGGCTGTCAGAGGGCGAGACATAGACACCGCGCCCGACAACCATGTTGCGATCACCATCACCATCCGAGGCGGCACCGAAATCAGGGGCCGCCTCCCCCATCATCTCGGCCATCAGTTCATGCGCCCAGGTGGGGTTGGGATCGGGGTGCATACCGCCAAAATCGGGCAGCGGCGTGCCATGGGTAACGCTGCCTTTGGCCGCGCCAAGACGCGTTTCAAGAATGTCGCGGGCATAGGGGCCGGTCACGGCATTCATCGCATCAAAGCGCATGGTAAACCCATCGGCGAACCGCGCGCGCATTGCCGGAAAATCGAACAGGCTTTCCATCAGCGCGGCATAATCCGCCACCGGATCGACGATTTGCACCGACATTTCGGCCAGTTGCGTGCTGCCAATGGTGCCAAGGTCAATATCGGGGGTCTTCAGCGTCTTGTAGTGGCTGATGGTTTTGGTGGCGGCAAACATCGCCTCGGTTACGGTTTCGGGGGCCGGGCCACCGTTGGGCGTGTTGAATTTGATGCCAAAATCTTCGTCAATCCCGCCGGGGTTATGGCTGGCCGACAAGATGATGCCACCATCGGTCTTGTTCAGCCGGATCAGGTGGCTGGCAGCGGGGGTTGAAAGCAGCCCACTCTGCCCGACAATGGCTGATTTGGCCCCTTGTGCGGCGGCCATACGCAAAATGATCTGCACGGCGGTATCGTTGTAAAACCGCCCATCGCCGCCGATCACGAACACCTTGCCCGCAGCGCCGCCAATCGCATCAAAGAGCGCCTGCACAAAACATTCCAGATAATGCGGCTGCATGAACACCCGTGTTTTCTTGCGCAGCCCCGAGGTACCCGGTTTCTGGCCCTCAAAAGGCGTGGTTTGGATGGTTTCAATCATGGGGCGGCTCCTGCTGTTCAGGGGGGGTGGCGAAGACGAGCACTGATTGTGCGGGCGCGACGAGCGGCGACACCAAAGGCGTTTGCAACGGGGAATCGGGGCGCGTGGTGTCAAGGATCAAATGCCACAGGTTTGCGGCATCAGGCAAGTGGACGGGCTGTTCGGCCCCGGCATTGAACACGATAAACAAAGCATCGGTGCAGGGATTCCCGGCGGCCGCCGCATGGCGCAATTCCAGCCCGAGACAGCGAAAACCGGCATCATGCCAATCGGCGGCAGTGGGTTCCTTTCCATCGGGACGGCGCCAGACAACATCACGCACCCCATCGGCGCGGGTGGCTGCGTGCAGAAAATGGCGCTGACGCAAAACCGGGTGGGCTTTGCGCACTGCAATCAGCCGGGCTGTAAAGGCAATCAGGGCCTCATCCGCGTCTTCCCAGGTGATCCAGCCCGTGGGGTTATCTTGCGCATAGGCATTGTTATTGCCGCCCTGACTGTTGCCCAATTCATCGCCCGCCAAAATCATTGGCGTGCCTTGGGCCAGCAGCAAACTTGCCAACAGGTTGCGTTTGCGCAAATGCCGGGCCGCGATGATGGTTGCGTTGTCTGTTGGCCCCTCTACCCCCAGATTGTCGGAATGGTTGTCGCCATGGCCGTCACGGTTATCTTCCCCATTCGCAAGGTTGCGCTTGACGGTGAATTGCGTGAGATCGGTCAGGGTAAAGCCATCATGCGCAGTGACGAAATTGACGGAGGCGGTGGCGGGGCGATTGTGATGGTCAAACTGCCCGGCGCTGCCCAAAAGGCGGGCAGCAAAATCGGGGGCCATACCGGCATCGCCACGCCAAAACCGCCGCGTGCCATCGCGGAACTTGTCGTTCCACTCGGCAAAAGGATGCGGAAAATTGCCAAGCTGATAGCCGCCGGGGCCGATATCCCACGGTTCGGCAATCAGCTTGCTACGCGCCAGCGTGGGGTCTTGGCGAAGGGCATCCAGCAGGCCTGCGCCCGCGTCAAACCCGCCGTCCTCACGACCCAACACAGTGCCCAGATCAAAGCGAAAGCCATCGACGCCCATATCACGCGCCCAAAAGCGCAAGGAATCCATGACCATACGCAGCACCATCGGGTGTGACAGGTTCAGCGTGTTGCCGGTGCCGGTATCGTTCACATAATAACGCCCGCCATCGCGCAGCCGGTAATAGCTGGCGTTATCAAGGCCGCGGTAAGCAAGGGTCGGGCCCAGCTCATCCCCCTCGCCGCTGTGGTTGTAAACGACATCCAAAATCACCTCGATACCGGCGCTGTGGAATGCGGCAACCATCTGGCGAAACTCGCTCAGCGCATCGGTGCTGGCATAGCGCATGTCAGGGGCGAAAAAGCCAAGCGTCTGATAGCCCCAATAGTTGCGCAGCCCCCTGGAAACCAGAAAACGGTCATCAATAAAACTGTGAACCGGCAAAAGTTCAATCGCGGTGACACCAAGCTGGCGCAGATGATCCAGCATCGGCGCGGCGCAAAGCCCAAGGTAGCGGCCCCGCAAACCCGCAGGAATATCCGGGTGTTGCATGGTCAGGCCCTTGGCATGGGCCTCATAGATCACGCTGTCGCCATAGGCATGGCCGGGCCCGCGATCGGCAGGATCAATCGGGGCCGCAACAACACATTTGGGCATGAAGGCGGCGCTGTCGCGGTGGTCGATGGACAGATCAGCGCGAAGCGAACCGGGTTTGTACCCCAGCAGCGCATCGGACCAGCGCAAACTGCCCTGAAAGCGGCGGGCATAGGGATCTAGCAGCAGCTTGTCGGGGTTGAAACGCTGACCTTTTTCGGGCGCATAGGGGCCGTGGACGCGGTAGCCGTAGCGCGCACCTACCGCCAGCCCCTCAATATGCGCCGTCCAGATATCGCCGTCACGGTCAGGCATCACGATACGGGCCTGCTCATGCTTGCCATCTTGGGAAAACAGGCACAGCTCCACCCGTTGGGCCGCCGCCGAAAACAGCGCGAAATTCACACCGCCATCTTGCGGCGTCGCCCCAAGAGAATAGGCTGAACCGGGGTGGGCTTTCACCCCAGGCAAGCTGCTGGGCAACGGGCTGTGCGTCACGCCACAAGCCCCGCGTAAAGCGCGGCGTAACGCGCGGCGCTTTCCTCCCAGCCAACGGGATGGCGCATGGCGTTGCGCATCATTTGCGCCCAGATCTTGCGATCGGCATACAAGCGGATCAGCTGTTGCAAGGCCAGCCCAAAGGCCGCAGCATCCGTGGGATGAAAACTGATGCCGGTTGCCACGCCTGCACTTACCGCCGCCGGATTGGCGGTGATCACCGTATCGGCAAGCCCGCCCACGGCGGCAACAACCGGCAAGGTGCCATAGCGCAACCCGTACATCTGTGTCAGCCCGCAAGGTTCGAACCGCGACGGCACCAGCACCGCATCCCCCCCCGCAAACATCCGCTGGCTGAGATCTTCATCATAGCCGATACTTACGGCAACACGCCCCGGATATTGCGCCTCCAGTGCGCGCATTTGCGCCTCCAGGCCGGGGTCGCCACTGCCCAGAACCGCAAGCCCGCCACCAGCGGCAAGAAACTCTGCGGCCACCAGCGGAATAAGGTCGATACCCTTTTGGTCGGTCAACCGGCTGACGATGATGGCCAAAGGGCCGGGAACATCCAACCCTAACTCGGTACAAAGCGCGGTGCGCGCATGGGCCTTACCTTTGGGTGCGCGCGCCGAATACGGGTGCGCGCCGGTTTCAGGGCTCCAGACAGCCGTATCCACCCCGTTCAGAATACCAGACACATCGGCCGCGCGGGCAGTCAAAACCCCCTGCAATCCCATACCAAACTCAGCCCGGCGCAACTCTCCGGCATAGCTGGGCGAAACCGTGGTTATCTTTGAGGCCGTGATCAGGCCGGCCTTCAAACTGGAAAGCCCACCGAAATATTCCAGCGCATCGGGGTGATAGTGTTGCGTCGGCAAGCGCAGCGCAGCCAGCTGCGACGCCGGCGCAAAGCCCTGAAATGCGATGTTGTGAACGGTCATCACGCTTGGCACGCTGGCGCCGGAATAGGCCAGATAGGCCGGGGCCAAACCCGCTTGCCAATCATGCGCATGCAGCACATCCGGGCGCCAGCCATCTTGCAGCCCCTCGCGTGCAATTGCCGCACCAGCCCAACTCAATGCAGCAAACCGAATGCTGTTATCCGGCCAATCCCCCATCGGCCCGGAATAGGGGCCGCCCTCACGATCATACAAATGCGGCGCGTCCAGCAGCAGTATGGAAATCCCCGCCACCTGTCCCGCAACCACCCGCCCCGCCCCGCCAAACAGGTCAGACTCGGCCCAAACCTCGGGCCAACCCGAAATTTGTGGCAAAACCGAAGGATAGGCAGGCATCAAGACCCGCATCTCCCAACCCTGCCCCGCCAAGGCCTGCGGCAAGGCACCGACAACATCGGCCAACCCCCCGGTTTTCAACAGCGGTACACATTCCGACGCAACAGACAGCACGCGTCCCATCTTCAAACCCTTTCTGTTCGGCCCAAATATCCTCGGGGGGTGTCGCTTTGCTTTTCCAAAGTCTCTTTGGAAAAGCAAAGCGACTTTGGGGGGCAGAAAGCCCCCCGGGCCGGCGGCCGCCGGCCCCCTGCGCTAACCCAGTTTTCGCGCCCGCATGTCCAGCATATCTTGCGTGACAAGCACCACACCGGCATCGGTCCGGCGAAACCATCGCGCATCGGCAATCGGGTCTTGCCCCACCACCAAACCCTCGGGAATAATCACACCTCGATCAATCACGCAGTTTTTCAACTCGGCTTTGCGGTTCACAATCACATCGGGCAGGGCCACCACATATTCCAGACTGGAAAAGCTATGGGTGCGGCAGCCGGTGAACAACAGGCTGTTCGATACCGACGACCCCGAAACAATACAATCGCCCGAGACCAGCGACGACACCGCCGAACCACGGCGGTCGTCCTCATCATGGATGAACTTTGCGGGGGGCTTGATCTCGGCATAGGTCCAGATCGGCCAGGCATTATCGTAAAGGTCAAGTTTTGGTACGAAATCGGTCAGGTCGATATTGGCTTGCCAAAACGCATCAATGGTGCCGACATCGCGCCAATAAGGTTCGGTTTCCAGGCCACTGGTCACGCAGCTTTCGGAAAAGCGATGCGCCATCGCCTTGCCGTTTTTCACAATATCGGGGATCAGATCATTGCCGAAATCATGGCTGGAATTGCTGTTTTCAGAATCACGGATCAGCAGATCACGCAGGAAATCCCAGTTGAAAACATAGATCCCCATCGAGGCAAGCGCCGAATCCGGATCGCCGGGCATAGCGGGCGGGTTGGCCGGCTTTTCCAGAAAGGCCGTGACGCGCAGCTCGGCATCAACATCCATGACACCAAAGGCCGAGGCTTCGGCCAAAGGCACGGTCAGGCAGCCAATTGTCACATCGGCCCCGGTTTCAACATGCTGCTGCAGCATGATTTCATAATCCATCTTGTAGATATGGTCACCGGCCAGAATGACAACGTATTTCACGCCATAACTGTCAACAATATCAATATTCTGGGTCACGGCATCGGCGGTGCCCAGATACCATTTGTTCTCGGACACCCGTTGCGAGGCGGGCAGGATATCCAGATATTCATTACGCTCGGCCCGGAAAAAGCCCCAACCGCGCTGCATATGGCGGATCAGGCTATGCGCCTTGTATTGCGTGGCAATCGCCATCTTGCGGATACCCGAGTTCAGCGCGTTGGACAGCGCAAAGTCGATGATCCGGGTCTTGCCGCCAAAATAAACGGCAGGCTTGGCGCGCTTGTCGGTCAACTCTTTCAAGCGGCTGCCACGGCCACCGGCCAGAACAAAAGCCATGGCCTGCGATGACAGCCTTTGATGTGTGCGTGGTTGCATTCGGTCTCCCCTCCCGTGAAATCATATGCCCCGGCGGTGCCGGGCGGTCATCGGCCTTGCTGAAAAAAGACGGTCGCCAGTGGTGGTAAGGTGATCATTGCCGATTGTGGCTGGTTGTGGCTTGGCGTGGCCTCGGTTTGCACGCCGCCAAAATTGCCACGATTGCCCCCGCCATAGCACAGGGCATCGGTGTTCAGCACTTCTTTCCAGCGCCCTGCTTTTGGCAGGCCAAGGCGAATATGACGCTCAACCGGGGTAAAGTTGCAGACAACCACCATCGGCGCATCGTCGGGCCCGCCGCTCCGAACAAAGGCATAGGTAGAGCCGTCGGCATCTTCACTGGAAATCCAGTCAAAGCCCTGGGCGCGCGTATCATGCAGGTGCAGCGCGGGGGTGGTGCGGTACAGCCGGTTCAGATCGCGGATCAGGCTTTGCATACCGCGATGGGGCAGGCCATGGTCGCCGTCAAGTTCGTGCCAATCAAGGCTGCGGCCATGCGCCCATTCGCCGCTTTGGGCAAATTCACAGCCCATGAACAGCAGTTTCTTGCCCGGATGGCCCCACATGAACCCGTAATAGGCGCGCAGATTGGCGAACTTCTGGTCGCGGTCGCCCGGCATCTTGGCCAGCATCGAACCTTTGCCATGCACCACCTCATCATGGCTGATCGGCAGGATAAAGTTTTCGGACCAAGCGTAATGCAGGCCAAAAGTCATCTGGTGGTGATGGTGTTTGCGGTGGATCGGATCATGTTTCATATAGGACAGGGTGTCATTCATCCAGCCCATGTTCCATTTGAAGCCAAAGCCAAGCCCGCCATGATCAACCGGCCGTGAGACGCCGGGAAAGGCGGTGCTTTCCTCGGCCACGGTCATGATGCCCGCCACCTCGCCGTAGGCGGTGATGTTCATGTTTTGCAGCAGGGCAATCGCTTCGTAATTTTCGCGCCCGCCATCGCGATTGGGGATCCATTGGCCCGCATCGCGGCTGTAATCGCGATACAGCATAGAGGCGACAGCATCGACGCGCAGCCCGTCCAGATGGTATTCCTCCAGCCAATACAACGCATTGGAGATCAGGTAATTCGCAACCTCTACCCGCCCGTAGTTGAAGATCAGGGTGTTCCAATCCTGGTGGAACCCTTCGCGCGGGTCGGCATGCTCATACAGCGGGGTGCCGTCGAAACGGGCCAACCCATGGGCATCCGATGGAAAATGGCCAGGCACCCAATCCAGCAACACGCCGACGCCTGCCTGATGGGCCGCGTCGATAAAGGCCCGAAATTCAGGTGGTGTACCGTGGCGAATCGTGGGCGCAAAAAGGCCGACGGGCTGATAACCCCAAGAGCCATCGAACGGGTATTCCGAGATCGGCATCAGCTCGATATGGGTAAACCCCATATCGGTAACATATGCGACAAGCTGATCGGCAAGTTCGGCATAGCTGAGCATGCGATCACCGGGCGCGCGTTTCCAAGATGCCAGATGCACCTCATAAACGGCAATGGGGGCATCAACCGACTGCGCGGCACCGCGGGTCTGCATCCATTCAGCATCCTGCCAATCGGGGTTTCGCAGATCACGCACCACAGATGCATTGGCGGGTGGATGCTCTGACCCGTAACCAACCGGATCGGATTTCAGCGGCATCACAGCGCCATCATGGCTGCGCAGCTCATATTTATAGATCATGCCTTCGGTCAGCTCGGGGACAAAAATTTCCCACACCCCTGTTCCACCACGCAGGCGCATCGGTGTACGGCGGCCATCCCAGATATTGAAATCACCGACCACCGAGACGCGCTGTGCATTGGGGGCCCAGACGGCGAAATGCACGCCCTCTACCCCCTCATGGGTGATCAGATGTGCGCCCAGACCTTGCCACAGGCGCTTGTGCTTGCCCTCGCCCAGCAGGTATTCATCCAGCGCCCCCAAAACCGGACCAAAGCGGAAAGGGTCGTCAAATTCCCATTCCGCGCCGCTGCCCTTGGCGCGCAGGCGATAGGCGGTTTGGTCTGGCAGGTCAGCGGTGAAAAAGCCGGGAACATCCTTGAAGGGCGTTGCCACGATCTGTGTCTGTGCCAGAACCGTCAGTGTTTCGGCCCCCGGCACAAAGGCGCGCAACTGCCACGCCTCGCCCACGGGATGTAGCCCAAGCACCGAAAACGGGTCGCCATGCGTCCCTTGCGCAATCGCGCGCACGCTGCGGGTGGCCAGCGATTTGGTCGATCCCTTGGGCATAGCCCCCCCTTTGGCCCTTACAGGGCCGACTCTACAGACCAGATATCAGTCATATAGCCACGAATTGTGCGATCAGACGAGAAGAAACCAGAGCGCGCCGTATTCAACGCCGCCATGCGCAACCACAGGTCACGGTTTGCATAGGCAACATCCACCCGGGCTTGAGCCGCAAGATAGGCGTCAAAATCAGCCGCCACGAGGAAGTAATCGTGATGCCACACGCGATGGACCAGATCATGGTAGCGATCAGATTGGCCGGGCGAAAACTGCCCTTCGGCAATCGCTTGCAGCACGGCTTGCAAGGGGCTGCTGGCCTCTATCGCCCGGCGGGCGTGATCGGGGGTTTCGCGGCGGGTAACGACCTCGGCTGCCGTAAGCCCGAAAAGAAAGAAGTTTTCCGCCCCGACCTGTTCCAGTATTTCAACATTCGCGCCGTCAAGCGTGCCAATGGTCGGCGCCCCGTTCATCATGAACTTCATGTTGCCGGTTCCCGATGCCTCTTTGCCGGCGGTCGAAATTTGTTCCGACAGATCCGAAGCCGGGATCAGCCGTTCGGCCATCGAGACGTTGTAATTGGCGGGAAACACGACTTTCAGCAGGTCACCAACTTCAGAGTCATTGTTAACAACGGCCGCCACATCATTGACAAGACGAATGATTTCCTTGGCCACAACATAGCCCGGTGCCGCCTTGCCGCCAAAAATCTTGACGCGGGGCACCCAATTTCCGTTGGGGTTGGCCTTGATCGCCTGATAGCGGGCGACGGTTTCCATGATGTTCAAAAGCTGGCGTTTGTATTCGTGGATGCGTTTTATCTGCACGTCGAATATCGCGTCGGGATTGACCTTGATGCCACATTCGCCGGCTAGCCAATCGCCAAGCGCCGCCTTGTTCTGGCGCTTGGCCGCATCGAAAGCGTCACGAAAAGCGGCATCCTCGACATGAGGTTCAAGCGCTTTCAGGCGATCAAGATCATCCTCCCAGCCTGCCCCGATGCTGTCGGTTATCAGGCCGGCCAGCGGGCGGTTTGCCATGCGCAGCCAGCGGCGCGGTGTGACGCCATTGGTCTGATTGATGATGCGGCCGGGGTGAAGTTTGTCGAGTTCCGGGAACAGGTTTTGTTTCACCAGATCGGAATGAAGCGCCGAGACGCCATTCACGCGATGCGCGGTGATAAAGGCCAACTCGCCCATCCTGACCTCATGGTGCTTCACGATGCCGATGTAATGCGGGCGGTTGGGGTTGGCACGCCGATGCGCGCTGTCAATCTGCTCGACAATCTGCATATGGCGCGGCAGCACAGTGCCAAAGGTGAATGTGGTCCATTTTTCAAGCGCTTCGGGCAAAAGCGTGTGGTTGGTGTAGCCAAGACAGGCCTGTGTGGTTTTCAGCGCCTCATCAAACGCCAGCCCGTGGTCATCCACCAGCAAGCGGATCAGTTCCGGCCCGGCTATGGCGGGATGCGTGTCATTCATCTGAATGGCGACGTGATTGGGCAAGGCGCGAACATCAAGGCCAGCGGCGACATGCCGGCGCACGATGTCCTGAAGCGCGGCGGAAGTCAGGAAAAACTCCTGTTTCAGGCGCAGCTCCTTGCCCTGATAGGTAGTGTCATCGGGATACAGCACACGGCTAAGCGTGCGGGCCAGCGCCTCGGGTTCGGCGGCGGCGGCGTAATCGCCCCGGTTAAAGCGTTCCAGATCAAACTGGGTGGTGGCCTTGGCCCCCCACAAACGCAGCGTATTGGCCCATTTGCCCTGCCAGCCAACCACCGGCATATCATAGGCCGAGGCGCAAACCGTTTCCGCCGGTACCCATCTGTTGCCCTCCATCTGGCCTTTGAAGGGGATGGTATAGGCGGCCTCGGGGCGGGCAAATTCCCACGGGTTGGATTGCGACAGCCAGTCTTCGGGGGTTTCAATCTGAACGCCCCCCTCAAACCGCTGGCGAAACAACCCATGCTCATAGCGGATACCATAGCCATAGGCCGGGCAGCCAAGTGTTGCCATGCTTTCCATGAAACAGGCGGCCAAGCGGCCCAGACCACCATTGCCAAGGGCGGCGTCGGGCTCATCCTCGATCAAGGCGCGGTAATCCTGGCCGAACGCGGCCATGGTCGTGCTTGCCTCGGCGTCCAGCCCCAAATTCATGGCGGCATCTTCCAGAATGCGACCGATCAGAAATTCCATCGACAGATAATGGACCCGCTTGCGCTGCTCGGCCCAAATGCGGCGGGTCGAGGTGAACCACGGGCCAACCACCCGATCACGAATCGCAAAAGACAGGGCCATGCGCCAATCATAGCGGCTGGCGTGATCCGGGTCTTTGCCAAGGGTAAAGGTCAGGTGCCGCAGCACATCATCAGCCAAGGCGCCATGCGTCACAGAGGGGGCAGCTTGAAGCGGTTTGAGCGGCGTGTTCACGAGTGGTTTCCTAATGTGGCGTTGGCCCCGATTTCGGGACGGAAAAAAGCTATGGTTCAGTTTGCGCATATGGCCCAGGAACGGCAAGCACCCAATGGCTGCGGCACGATGCTATCTTGCACTGCAATCACCGATAGCGCTAACAAAGTCAAGCAAAGCGGGGTTTATTGCCGTGACTTAGGCCATAACCTCTGATCTAGATCATGGTTTTCCGGTATTTTGCGCGATAAGGCTTGATGGCTTGGGCCTCAGGGGAAACGCATGAAACTTACAATCCGAACCAACCTTGCCATGCGCACGCTGATGTTTTGTGCCGCCAATCCGGGGCGCACAGTGCGCAAGCAAGAGGTGGCAACGGCGTGCAATGCCTCGGAAAACCATCTGTCGCAAGTGATCCACAAGCTGGCAAAAGCCGGATTCATCACAACGGTACGGGGGCGCAGTGGCGGGCTTTTGCTGCGGCGCGACCCGGCGGGCCTGCCGGTTGGTGAAGTGGTGCGCTGGTTTGAAAGCTCGGTCGCGCTGACGGAATGTCTAAGCGCCGATCGTGGCAATTGCCCGCTTGTCGCAAGCTGTTTGCTGACCTGTGCCTTTTCCGACGCGCTGAAGGCGTTCTATGATTCGCTGGATCGGGTCACGCTGGCGGATCTTGTACACAACAACACGGGCCTGAAAGCCTTGCTTAAAGTGGCCTGACCGCAGGGTTTTGGGGGCCTGCGGCGCAAAAAAACACGACGGCTTCGGCTGAAACCTGCCGCCCGCTGTGGCCTTTATCACAAGACTTCGTGTTCACCGCCCACCCCCTCTTGAAGTTGGCAATTTACGCGACTAGATCGCCGCACTCTTGCCATATTGCTGCCAATCGCTGGCCGCAACTGACCCCTAAAATTTTAGTGATCTGACTGGTGCAAGACAGTCGTCACAATCGGAACCAAAATCATGGCCAAAGCCCCTGTTTCGCAACAACAAGGCAGCACCCCTGCCCCGACCCAATCGCCGCAACAGCAGGGACAAGCACCCAGCAGCAGCCAGCAGCAAGGCCAGACGGTCTTTCGGGACTGGGCGGCGATTTAAGCCAAGCGCATCACCCCGCGACAGCCCGCAGCAACCGCGCCCTTGCGGGGGGAATGGCGTCAATTTCGACCCCGGTAAACACATGCATCGTATGTAACTGCCGGTCATAAACCGCATGGCCGCTGACCCAGCCCCCCATCAGCAAATAAGTGCGCAGCAAAGGCGGCAGATCGGCTTGGGCGCGGGGCTGGTTCAGGCTGCGGCTTGCAAGGCCGGTTTCAAAATCAAACCGCTCTGGCGCTTTGGGCTTGGGCGCCCATTGCGCCGGGGCACGGTATTTGCGGTGCAGCAAGCCGAACGCCTCCAGATGCGGTTCGGCGGCATCGCCGGAAAATGAACTGCACCCGAACAAAAGCCGCACCCCGGTTGCATCGACCCATTGGGTCAACGCGCCCCAGGCGATGCGCAAGATATCGGGGTCAGGGTGGTTGGGGTGCAAACAAAAGCGCCCGATCTCGAGCATGGGGCCCGGAAACCGGGTCAGCGCAGACAGGTCATAAAACTGCGCAGAATAGCTGTGCAAGATGTCAGCCCCGGCCATCAGCGGCAAAACCCGGAAATACCCGACCAAAGCCGGGATCTGGCTGTCCTCTATCAGGATATGGCTGCACCGCGCGTCGAAACTGTCGGTATCGGCGCCATTGCCCTGCCCAAAGCACAGGCCCCGCAAGGCGAATGCTGCGTTCAGATCGGCGCGGCCCGAGGCGGTCCGGGCAAGATAGCGCCCTTTGCGCAGATACAACAACCGATCCATCCTTTTGGCCTGGGCAGCATGGTGGGCGATGGGGCAAATATGCAGGGTGCCGCAGGGCGATGCAAGCCAAACCGATGCTTGGTTACGCCCCGGCCCCGAAAATGCGAATTGTTTTTGGCGGGCTGCGACGGGGCTGCGGCTGCAGGATCATCCCGGCAAGGCTAAGGGGCTGAAGGCCAATCGGCTTCAGCCCCGGATCACGCCTTGGGTGCAGGCCTATTCCTGAATGACATCTTTCGCGCGAAGCCTGCCGACGCTGCTGAACAACTGCCGCAAGAAACTTACACCTTTGATATTGGTTTCGGTCACACGCCGCGACAATGGCACGATGCGCCCTTCCGCCAGCCCGAAGCGTTCGACATTCTCGACAACGCCGCGCTGATCAAAGCTGATCGCAACCACCTGACGGTCAATTTCTTCTGGGGCTTTGGGCCCTAGCTGCTTGAACGTGCTTTGAACATAGTACCAGCCCTGCTCGTTCAAAAGTGTCGATACCGAGGGCCTGCCGATGATTCCAGCCACATCATCGCGCGACGACACCCCGACCTTGATTGCTTCCAGATCGTTGTCGGTGGGCACATAGCCGTGATTGCGATAGACCGCCGAACAGGCAGAAAGCGCCACGATGCACCCTGCCATGACCAGCTGCGCGAACCGCGCCCGTATCTTGCTTGCCTGCACTTCCATTGCACCCTCTTGCCTATGAGGCACAAGCCCCGTATCCCGATCCGGTTTCCCGGCGTTACCTTTGGCTTACAGAAGGATAGGCTTCTGTTCAAGAAAGGAACGCATTTGCGCCGGATCGCGTTGCAATATCGGCAGCCTCAGGTTTGGCTGTGACAGATCAAAGGACAAAGCATGACCCAGACCCATGATCACGGCCTTGCCGCCATTCCCCTCACCGAGCCGTTTCGCGTGGCGGGCCTGTCCAGCCGCAAACCCAATCGGTTTGACCTTGCTCCAAACGCCCGGATGCGGGCTGCGATTGCGGATTATCTGGCGATTACAGCGGTTCGCAAGCTGCGGTTTGTTGGCACGATCACCCCCAAAGGGCGGCATGACTTTATTCTGGAGGCGGTTTTGGAGGCGGTGGTAGAGCAAGCCTGCGCGATCAGCCTTGAACCGGTGGTCACAGAGCTGCGCGAAGACGTGCTGCGCGTCTATCTGTCCAACTGGCAAGAGCCACAGGGCGATGAAATGGAAATGCCCGAGGATGACAGCACCGAGGCCTTGGGCGAGGTGATTGATGCAGGCCATGTGGCCGTAGAGGCGCTGGCGCTGGCGCTGCCCCCCTTTCCACGCGCCCCCGGTGCGGTTTTGGAAGTGGCCGAGTTCACAGCCCCCGGCACCGCCCCTTTGCGCGACGCCGATCTGAAACCGTTTGCCGGCCTGGCCGCCTTGAAGGCCCGGCTGGAAAAACCGGATGATGCGCCACCGCAAGACTGATACACACAGGCAAGAAGGGCACGCTTGGCTGTGCGGTTTTCAATGCCTGTCAGAAAGGACTTGCACACAGCCAGAATTGCAGTATGTTCCGCGCTTCGTTTACAGAGTGGATCAGACGCGCCCAGACCATCGGGTAACGGCCAGATCCCAAAGGAAAATCAGGGCATTAGCCCTCAAAACCCCGAGGTCGAGCCATGGCTGTCCCGCAGAACAAAGTTACAAAATCCAAGCGCAACATGCGCCGTGCACATGATGCATTGGTCGCTTCCAACCCGGCTGAATGCTCTAACTGCGGCGAGTTGAAGCGCCCGCACCATGTTTGTGGTGCGTGCGGTCACTATGACGCCCGCGAAGTTATCGCCTCCACAGCCGAGACTGATCTGGACGAGGACGCGGCGTAAGCCGTCCGTCATTGCCCTAACGCATGACGATGAGCCCCGATACAGCTGACACGACCCAACTGGGCCCTTCCGGGCAGGCTACAGGGCGAATTGTGATTTCGGTTGACGCCATGGGCGGTGACCGGGGCCCTGCGGCAGTTGTCGCGGGGCTTGTGCTATCGGCAGAAATGAACCCCAGAATCGCCTTTATCCTGCATGGAGATGAGGCGGTTCTGACCCCTTTGGTGAACAAGCACCCCGAGTTGTCGGGGCGCTGTGCGTTGCGTCATGCGCCGCGCGTGGTCACGATGGAAGACAAACCTGCCCAGGTGATGCGCAATGGCGAAGGCACCTCGATGTGGTCTTGCATTGAAAGCGTCAAACTGGGTGAGGCAACGGTTGCCGTGTCTTGCGGCAATACCGGCGCCTTGATGGCGGTGGCGATGATTCGCCTACGCCGTCTGCCCGGCGTAACCCGCCCCGCCATTGCCTGTCTCTGGCCCTCTCGCAACCCCGGTGGCTTCAATGTGATGCTGGATGTGGGCGCCGATGTTAAGGCCGAACCCGAAGATCTGTTGCAATTTGCGACCATGGGCGCCTCCTATGCCCGCAATGGTTTGAACCTGAAACGTCCGCGTGTGGGCCTGCTGAATGTCGGCACCGAGGAAAACAAGGGCAGACCAGAGCTGAAGCAAGCCTTTGAACAGATGCCAGCCGTGGCCGCCGTTGGCGATTTCGATTTTGTGGGCTTCGTTGAAGGCGGCGACATTCCCGGCGACCGGGTGGATGTGATCGTGACCGATGGATTCAACGGCAATATCGCGTTGAAAACCGGCGAGGGCACGGCCAAACTGATGTCGGATTTCATCCGAGAGGCGCTCGGGGCCAGCCTGCTGTCGCGACTGGGCGCGCTTTTGGCCCTGGGGTCTTTGCGCCGATTGCAAAAGCGGATGGACCCGCGCCGGATGAATGGCGGGGTGTTTCTGGGCCTGAACGGCACTGTGGTAAAATCGCATGGGTCAGCCGATGCAACAGGCGTTTCGGCGGCCATAAAACTGGCGTTCGAGCTTGCCAAATCCGGGTTCAATGAACGGTTGGCCGCACGCGTTGCATCTGCGGGCCGCGCGGGGCAAGATGCCAGCGGGGATGTAGATTCTGGGAATGGTAGGGCCACATGACGATTTGCGCCGTTGTTAAGGGCGTTGGGCATTATTTGCCCGAACGCATCGTGCCAAATTCTGAATTTGAGGCCACGCTGGATACCTCTGATGAATGGATCCGCAGCCGTTCCGGCATAGAGCGCAGGCATTTCGCAGCCGAAGGGCAAACCACCTCGGATCTGGCGGCAAAGGCCGCAGTCATGGCGTTGGAAAATGCAGGGCTGGCAGCGAATGATATTGATGCGATTGTGGTCGCAACCTCGACCCCTGACCTGACATTTCCATCGGTTGCGACCATGGTGCAGGAAAAGCTGGGCATGACCCGCGGTTTTGGCTTTGATGTGCAGGCAGTTTGCGCGGGGTTCGTTTTTGCCCTGTCCACGGCAAATGCCCTGATCGTTTCAGGCCAGGCAAAACGGGTTCTGGTTATCGGGGCCGAGACATTCAGCCGAATCCTTGATTGGACCGATCGGTCAACCTGCGTGCTTTTTGGCGATGGTGCCGGTGCTGTCGTGCTGGAGGCCGAGACAGGAACCGGCACGACGAGCGATCGGGGCGTGCTGTCTGCGGATTTGAATTCGGATGGGCGCTATAAGGATATTCTTTTTGTCGATGGCGGGGTTTCGACCACCGGGCAATCGGGCAAGGTACGGATGCAAGGCAACGTGCTGTTCCGCCAAGCGGTTGAAAAGCTGGCAACAACGGCGGATACAGCCTTGGAAAAGATTGGCCTGTCTGGCGCCGATGTCGATTGGATCGTGCCGCATCAGGCCAATTTGCGCATCATCGCAGCGACAGCGGCGCGGATGAATGTGCCGATTGAACGGGTTGTGCTGACAGTGCAAGATCACGGCAACACCTCGGCGGCATCAATCCCTTTGGCGCTTTCGGTTGGCGTTGCGCGCGGCCAGATCAAGCCGGGCGATCTGTTGGTGGTCGAGGCGATTGGCGGCGGGCTTGCCTGGGGCGCGGTCGTGCTGCGGTGGTAGGCTATTTCGGGCCTAATACGCAGTCTTAGGTCCGTCACGCAAGCCTCTGATATTGACTTGGGTTTTCAAACCACGCATTCTTACCGGAAAAATCAGGGGGATGGAATGAGTGAAAAGACATTGACACGTATGGACCTTAGCGAAGCGGTGTTTCGCGAAGTGGGTCTGTCACGCAATGAGTTGGCGCAACTGGTCGAAAGCGTTTTGATGCATGTGTCGGATGCCTTGGCATCTGGTGACACGGTGAAAATATCTTCTTTCGGGACGTTTTCGATCCGCGACAAGACCGCTCGGATTGGCCGGAACCCAAAAACCGGCGATGAAGTGCCGATCAGCCCGCGCCGGGTTTTGACCTTCCGCCCCTCGCATCTGATGAAAGACCGTGTTGCCGCCGGAGGCAAAAGGTAAAGTGGTTTGCACAGCTTCCTGACCCGATCGCCGACAGATCTGGGCAGGCAAGCATTTGGTATCGTGGCGTATTGCGTTTGGCTTGTTGCCTCAGCCCCCGCATATGCCGCTTCTGGCCCGAGGGACGCTTATGAACAAGTCGCCTGACGCCTTTCGCACGATCAGCGAAGTGGCAGATTTATTGGAGACGCCGGCGCATGTTCTGCGGTTTTGGGAAAGTCGGTTTCCGCAAATAAAGCCGGTCAAGCGGGCCGGAGGGCGCAGATATTACCGCCCCGCTGATGTCGAATTGCTGATCGGTATTCGCAGACTTTTGCATGACGACGGCATGACCATTCGCGGCGTCCAGAAAATCTTGCGAGAGCAAGGCGTCAGGCATGTTTCCGGCCTATCCGATGAGGACGAGTCGGAGGATTTGGACCTGCCTTTCGAGGCGACGGCAAAGACCTCATCAGATCCGATCGTGCTGTTTCCGCGACCAAAGCCGCCGGTTGAGGCAGGTCAGCCCCCTGTCGCGGTCGCGGTCGCTGCGGCGCCCCCCGAAAGCGACGCTGCAAAAGGCCCGGATGATGATGCCTTGCGCAGTGCCGATGCGATGGGGGTTGGGCCTGCAACCCCGGAAAGCGGCGATGTGGCTTCCGACCCTGCTGAACCCGATCTTGCCACAACAGCGCAAGACAAAGTCGCCCCCCCCGCAGAGGCGGCAACGCTGCCCGAAGCTGCGGGTGTTGCGGAAAAGGCAGGGGCAACGCCACAATCGACAACACCGGCCGAAACCGAAGCCGACAGCACCTTCCCCCCCGCCGCGCCCCCAATTGCCGCCTCCAGCGCTGCGGTTGAGGCGCCGGCCCTTTCCGCCGCCCCTGTCGCCCCGGCCAAGGGCGCGGGCCAGTCTGAGCCCGCAGCGACGCCAGAGGCAGCAAGCGGCACCGCTGACACGCCTGCCACGCCCGAGGAAACCGCGATCACCGATCACGGGGCCAAACCGCAGCCCTCTCTGCCCGGCCCGCTGCCAGCCGCAATGGAAATCACTGGCCATTGGTTGCCTGCCGATTTGCGGTCACTTTATCCCGGTGCCTTTGGCGCAAAACAAGATGAGGTCAGAGCGATTTTGGAGCGGTTGGAGATCTTGCGCAACCGGGTCGGTGATCTGGGCCGCGTGCCCCGTCGCTAGACACAAACGCTAAATCAAACCAATTGGTACTTTCAGGCTTGCCCCCGCGCGGAATATCAGTATGAAAGCGCCAGTGTCGGGCTATAGCGCAGCATGGTAGCGCGTTCGTCTGGGGGACGAAAGGTCGTGAGTTCGAATCTCGCTAGCCCGACCATATCCGAAAACCGCCCGCCCTGTTTTACCACAGGCGCGGGCGGTTTCGTATCTGCGACAGCCCCGTAAAAAGGATGTGACCATGACCGGAGTTTTACCTTCCCAAGCCCTGCGCGGTCTGATTGAAAGTGGTGCCATCACAGCACAGCCTGCGGTCATGGCCGATCAAGTGCAACCTGCCAGTTTGGATTTGCGTTTGGGAACTGTGGCTTACCGCGTCCGGGCCTCATTTCTGGCAGGGCATGGGCGCAGTGTGGCCGAGCGAATCACAGAGTTTGAGATGCACCGCGTTGATTTGTCGAATGGGGCGGTTCTGGAAAAAGGCTGCGTCTATGTGATCCCCTTGATGGAGCGGTTGGCGCTTCCAACGGGGCTGACGGCGGTCGCCAATGCCAAATCCTCAACCGGGCGGTTGGATTTGCTTACGCGCACCATTACCGATGGCGGGGTAGAGTTTGATCGCATCGCGCCCGGCTATGTGGGCCCGCTTTACGCCGAGGTCTGCCCGCGCAGCTTTTCGGTGCTGGTGCGCCCCGGCATGCGGCTGAACCAGATCCGGTTTCGCGATGGGCAGGCAGTTCTGGATGACGCCGCCTTGACCGCGTTGCACCAATCCGCACCGCTGGTGTCTGGCGAGGCGATGATTTCCCAAGGGTTGGGGTTTTCGGTGGATTTGCAGGCGGGGCGCGATGATCTGGTCGGCTTTCGGGCCAAGCCACATACTGGCGTGGTTGATCTGGACAAAATCGGCCATTATCCGGCGCGGGATTTCTGGGAAGATGTGCGCAGCCGTGAGGGACGAATCATTCTCGACCCCGGCGCATTTTACATTCTGGTCAGCCGTGAAGCGGTGACAATACCGCCCGATTACGCGGCCGAAATGGCCCCCTACCTGGCCATGGTCGGCGAGTTTCGGGTGCATTACGCCGGTTTTTTCGACCCCGGCTTTGGCTGGGCTGCGGCGGGGGGGGCGGGGTCGCGCGGGGTGCTGGAGGTGCGCTGCCATGAGGCGCCCTTTGTCTTGGAACATGGGCAGGTGGTTGGCCGGTTGGTGTATGAACGCATGGCTGCGCGCCCCGAGGCCCTGTATGGTACCGGGATTGCCTCAAATTATCAGGGCCAGGGGCTGAAACTGTCCAAACATTTCAAGATGCCGCAATAACTGCATTTGTCATTTGCCTTCAGGCGCGGGCTGTCGGAAAGTTACGGTATGAAACAGATCATCGCCCTTTGCCTTTTGCTGATCACGCCATTGCCTGTCTGGGCACAACCGGCAGATATGAACCTTTACCTGATGCTCTGGCCCGAGGGCGAAGAGAACGCGCCCACGGCGACACAAATCATCGAGTTTGGTGAGGGTATGATCAACTTTTTCACCAGTGGCGACGTTGATGCCGAATCAGATCTGGATAACGCAGTCGTGGCGACCCCTGAACAGATTGCCCTGCTGTCGGCGGCTGTGAGCGCGGTCATAAAATCCGTCAGCACAGAGATGGGGGTACAATCGCAAGGCCATACGATCGCGGTAGAGTGGAGCGTTTCCAACGCCACGACCTTTGAGCGCGGGTCAATGAACCTGCCAATCGAGGCGCTGCCGCCCGAGATTTTAGCGGTGCAAGACCAGATTTTCGGCGCGCGGCTAGCGCCCTAACCGCCGCGTGATTTTCGCCGCCTGTCGCGCGCGTTTCGCGGTTTCGCGCCCGGTTTTGGCCTGTGCGCGTTCCGCGTCAGACATTTGCGCAGCGGGTTTGCCCTTGCCCGCGAAATGGTTGATGCCCTTGTTGACACCAACATTCACAAAGCGGCGGATCACCTGATTGATGATCATTCTGATAATGCGGTCCATTCCCTAATCCTCAAACAATTCGCTCTGGCCCTCGGGGCTTTCATCTTCGTCATCTTGCACCAGACCTGTGACGAAACTAGGGCGATTGTCCAACAGGCCAGCCGCCCGCAGGTCTTTCAACCCCGGCAGGTCACGGGCGGATTCAAGCCCGAAATGGTCCAGAAAGCCTTCGGTCACGACAAAGGTCACCGGCCTGCCCGGCGTCATGCGGCGGCGGCCAAACCTGATCCATTCCAGCTCGATCAACTGATCCACGGTGCCGCGTGAGACGGCGACACCGCGAATTTCCTCTATCTCGGCGCGGGTGACGGGTTGATGATAGGCAACGATCGCAAGGGTTTCCACGGCGGCGCGCGACAGTTTGCGCGTCTCGACCAATTCCTTGTGCATCAGGTGCCCAAGGTCGGGCGCAGTCCGAAACGCATAGGCATCGCCCACCTTGACCAGATGCACGCCGCGCCCGGCATAGCGTTTGCGCAGGGTCACCAAGGCCTCGGCGGCATCACAGCCATGCGGCAGACGCGCGCTGAGTTCGGCAAGGGTGACGGGTTCGGCACTGGCAAACAGCACCGCCTCGACCATACGTTCCTGTTCGGCTTGTGGCGGGGCGGCAAACAGACTGCTGGTCTCGCTCATGGCCGGCCCCCTTCGCGTTTGCGAACCTGGATGGCGGCAAAGGTTTCGCCTTGGCGCAGCTCTAGCTGGCCCGCCTTTGCCATTTCAAGGATGGCGGCAAAATGCGCGGCGGTGGCGGAACGGCGGCGCTGCGGGTTGGTTTCCCAGCCCGCAGGCAGCCAGCTTGTCAGGTCGGTCCATTCCCCGGCATAGCCAAGCAACCCGCGCAAACGCTCCAGCGCTTCTTCCATGGTAAACACATTGTTGCGGTCCATCACAAAGGGGCGGAAATCATCACGGGTGCGGATCCGGGCATAGGCCTGCATCAGATCCATCAGGCTTGCAGAATAGGTGATCTTCTTGCGGCGCGTGACATCTTCGGGCAGCCCGCGCGCAAAAAAATCGCGGCCCCTTTGATCACGGGCCATCAGCTGCGCCGCAGCCTCACGCATAGCTTGCAGGCGTTCAAGCTGAAAGGCAAGATGGGCGGCAAGATCTTCGGCGCTGGGGCCTTCCTCGGTCGGGTCAGGCGGCAACAACAGCCGGGATTTGAGATAGGCAAGCCATGCCGCCATAACCAGATAATCTGCTGCAAGTTCGATACGCAAAGCACCGGCTTTGTTGACAAAAAGCAAATATTGCTCGGCCAGTTGCAGAACCGATATCTTGCGTAAATCAACCTTTTGCGTCCGGCTTAGCGACAGTAACAAATCAAGCGGGCCCTCAAAGCCGTCGACATCAACAATCAGCGCCTCAGCGACAAGCCGGTCAGCGACGCTCAGTTTTTCCTGCCCCTCAGCCCAGGTGTCTGCCATTGCCTTACCCGCCCAGCAAAGCCGAAAGATCAGAGCGCAGGGCGGCAATGTCAACGCTATCAGCCGGTTTTCGGGCAGCCAGGGCTTTGCTTGCCCGTCTGGCCGCATCGGCGCGCAGATAGCCCGCACCAGCGACCACGGCGGCCATTTCATCGGGCTTGCCGTTGCAATGCAGGGCAATATCGACACCAGCCGCAAGGGTCGCTGCTGCGCGCTCGCCCAAGCTGCCAGATAGCGCGCTCATCGACAGATCATCCGACATCAACAGCCCGTCAAAGCCGATCTGATTGCGGATAACCTCGACCATAAGGGGCGAGGTGGTCGCCGGGCGCGCGGCATCAATCGCGGTATAGATGATATGCGCCGTCATTGCCAAAGGCAGGTCATTCAGCGCCGTGAACGGGGCGAAATCATGCGCGGCCAAAGCGGCGCGAGAGGCGGCAACAACCGGCAAATCCTTGTGGCTGTCAAGGCTGGCGCGGCCATGGCCCGGCATGTGTTTCACAACCGGAAGCACGCCGCCGGCAAAAAGGCCATTGGCGGCGGCGCGGCCAAGCTGCGCCACCTCTGCCGCATCCTCGGAAAAACAGCGGTTGCGTAAGAAAGGATGCGTGCTATCCGAAGCGACATCAAGGCAAGGGGCGCAATTGGCATCAATGCCAACGCTGCGCAATTCGGATGCGATGATCCGGTAGCGCAGTTCCATTGCACGGCAGGCGGCGGCCAGCGCCCTGCCCGGTTCTGGTGCCTGTGCGGCGCCTTTCTTGGCGAGATGCACCATATCCAAAGGCGGCAACCATTCCAGCCAATGCGGCGCCCGCATGCGCTGAACGCGACCGCCTTCCTGGTCGATGAAAATCGGGGCGTCGCGGCCAACAGCTTCGCGCAGATCGGTCGTCAGGCCGCGCAATTGCGCCGGGTCTTCGACGTTGCGGGCAAACAAGATAAAGCCCCAAGGGTTCGCGGCGCGAAAAAAAGCGGCCTCCTCCGCCGTCAGGTCAGGGCCAAGACAGCCAAGGATTGTTGCGCCGATCGTGCTTGCCGTCATCGCACAGCCACAGGAATACAGGCCGCGCGCTCTGCCACAAGAGCCGAGCAAAAACGGCGCGAATCTGCCTCGGTATCAAAGCCCATGGCCCGCAGCCGGTAAAACATGCGCCCGCCGCTTGATGCCGCCTGCACAATCCGGGTTTTGCCGGTCAAAAGATCTGCGAATTTCCCGGAAAGCCGGTCCCATTCCTTGCGGGCGATCTCTTCGCTGTCAAAGGCCCCAAGCTGCACCAGACGCGTCCCCGAGGCCAGATTTTCGCCTGTGATTTCGGCAGCATCAACCTTGACCGCAACCATTGTGACCTGACCGGCAGGGCGAGGACGGGGGCGGGGCGACAAGGCCAAAGCGCCCTTTGGCAACGAAGGCGCGGTTTGCGGGCCAAGATCAAGCGTGATGTCCAAATCGCCTGACAAAGGCGTTACCCCGGTGCTCAGCGCATCGGCCAAGGCGATCATATCGGTATTTTCATCCACGGTTTGCAGCGGGTCAAAGCTGTCTTCCTCACCGTCTCTTTGCGCATCGAGGCCGGTCATCGCCGCGCTGGCAAGGCCAGGCACGCCGACGGACAGGGGCGAACCTTCGGCATCCTGTGCCGCTGGGGGGCCCGTCATGTCGTCCTCGCTCAGGTTGATCGGGGCGGGCGCCAAAACCAGCGTGTCAGCCGGGGCCGATATGCCGCCTTCAGCGGCGATGTTGTTGACCGACAGGCCCTGATGGTCAGCGATTTGCCCGCCCGGCTCTTCGGGGGCAATGCGCATCGGCCCCTCAATGGCCCGCACCACCGGGATGCCGGTCATATCGCGCACCGCAAGGCTATAGCCCCAGTAGCCCATGCCAAGAACCAAGGCTACCGATGTCACAGCCCCTGCCATCGAAAACAGGCGGGTCGTTTGCCCCACCACACCATCGCGCGCGGCCGCACCGCCATCGAAAGTTTCGAATTTCACGTCTGCCATGCTCTCTGCCTCACTGCATGGGCGGATATCCGGCCATGCTGTCTTGCCTGTTTGCACACCGACGGGCGCTATTGTTCAGCGCATTTCCTCAACCGGCGTAACCCCCAAGATAGCAAGACCAGCAGAAATCACAACGCCCGTTGCCCGTGCGAGGGCAATTTTTACCTGGGTTGTTGCAGTATCGTCCTGAATAAAGCGTAAAGACGGCTCATCCTTGGCCCGGTTCCACAGGGTATGCAGCTCGGACGCCAGTTCATAGAGATAGAACGCGACCCGGTGCGGCTCATTGCCCCGCGCGGCAATTTCCACAAGCCGCGGCCATTCAGCGATTTTCTTGGCCAGATTGATCTCTGCCGCGTGGCTAAGCTGGGTCAGGTCGGCCGCGGCCAATGCGGCGTCATCTATGGCAACCCCCGCCTCTGCCGCCTTGCGCATCACCGAATTTATCCGCGCATTGGCATATTGAACGTAGAAAACCGGGTTGTCCTTGGATTGCTCCAGCACTTTAGCAAAGTCAAAATCCAGTGGCGCGTCGTTTTTGCGGGTCAGCATCACAAACCGGGTGACATCAGGGCCGACCTGTTCGACCACATCGCGCAGGGTCACAAACGTTCCTGCCCGCTTGGACATCTTGAACGGTTCACCGTTTTTCCACAGTTTGACCAATTGGATCAGCTTGATATCCAGCGGCACCCGGCCCCCCGACAGCGCCGAAACCGCCGCCTTCATCCGTTTGACATAGCCGCCATGATCGGCCCCGAAAATGTCGATCAACTGATCAAAGCCGCGCTGCACCTTGTTGTAATGATAGGCAATGTCGGGCGCAAAATAGGTCCAGCCCCCGTCCGATTTCATCACCGGGCGGTCGACATCATCGCCATGCGCGGTGCTACGGAACAGCGTTTGCTCACGCGCCTCCCAGTCGTCGGGCAGCTTGCCTTTTGGCGGTTCCAATGTGCCTTCATAGATCAGGCCCATATCGCGCAGGGTGTTGATCGCGGCCTCAATCTGGCCGGTGCCATAAAGCGCCTTTTCCGACGAATACACATCCATCTGCACATTCAGCGCGGCCAGGTCGGCGCGGATCATGTCCATCATCATTTCGGTGGCAAAATCACGCACATCCTGCAGCCAGACGTCTTCAGGCTGGTCCAACAGCGTGTTGCCCCATTTGGCCTTCATCGCCTGCCCCACCGGGATCAGATAATCGCCGGGGTACAGCCCTTCGCGAATTTCGGGCGCGTGGCCCATCGCCTCGCGGTAGCGTTCATAGGCCGAGCGTGCCAGCACATCGACCTGCGCCCCGCCATCGTTGATGTAATATTCGCGGGTCACGTCATAGCCGGCAAAGGCCAGCAACCGCGCCAGGGCATCGCCAAACACCGCGCCGCGCACATGGCCCACATGCATCGGGCCGGTGGGATTGGCAGAAACGAACTCGATATTGACCTTGATACCGGCGCCGATCGTGCCGCGCCCAACCTGCGCGCCGGATTTTAGGGTTGCGGCCAGCAAGCCCGCCCAGATTGAAGGCACCAGTGACAGGTTCAAGAAACCCGGCCCGGCAACTGCAACATCCGCGATACGCGGGTCGGCTTTCAATCGCGCGGCCAGTTTGTCGGCAATGGCGCGGGGCGGCAATCCGGCAGGTTTGGCCAGCACCATCGCGGCATTTGTTGCCATATCGCCATGGCTTGCATCGCGCGGCGGCTCTACCGCAACCGCACCAAGCTCCAGCCCGTCCGGCAAGTCACCCGCGGCCATCATTGCGGAAATTTCGGCCAAAACCAGCGTGCGAATATCAGAAAAAAGGTTCATCAGTCCCGTCCTTTGGATCAGGACCGGGATGCCAGAGCCCAAGCATTTGGTCAATGCCCCGCCGCATCAGTCTGCATGCAACGGGGCTATTCGCGGAATTTTCGGCGAAAATTCGGGCTGGATCAGCCCTTGGCGCTGCGCCAGGCTTGCAAGGCCGGGTTTGGCTCGGACAGGCTGGGCATCTCGGCCGTGGGCGGGGCTGTCGGTGCAATGACGCTGGCGCGGCGATAGTGAAACGCCTCACGCGCGCCAAAGTAAAAGCCAACCACCGCCCCCAAAAGCCACCACAACGGGTCCGGTACAAGGTTCAGCCCGACCATACGCTTGCCAAAACTTTCGGGCTCGACCATCGCATAGACAAAAAGACCCAGCGTGCCAAAAGCCAGCAAAGGGCGCGGCAGCCGGTTCAACCCATTGACCATCCGATCAAACCAGCCAAGGCCGGGGTCCACATATTCGGCCCCGAGCTGACGCAGGGCGGCCATTTGCGCCTCGGCCGAAAGCTCCATCTGTCGTGTGGCCGAGGGGGTAAAAACCTCGGCCACCCCGCGCGCAGCCGTTCCCAATGCGGTAACGGCATTGGCGCCGCCGAAAAGATTTGTAATCACTCCCATGCGGCCACCCGCTTGGCATGATCGGCCGCTGACAAGTGATAGTTTGACGACATGAACGCCTCGGCCCGCGTGATCCAGCCACCTTTGCCGCCGTTGCGCTGGCGGGCATATTTGCGGCTGGCGGGGCGGGCATCGGCGATTCGATAGTAATAGTTGCGCCGCGCAATGGCATAGGCATCGGCCAGAAAAGCGGGTGCTGCCTCATAGGCGCGCTGCGCCGCACCGATGGTTTGTGGCCCTATCGCCCCATCGGGAATGCAGGCAAACCCCATATCCGTCAGCAAGCGCTGTAACAGCTTGACCGCATTCACCCCGGAATTGACCATCATATCAAAAACCGAGGCTTGCAGCACCGCGGGCAATTGGCCGATGCCGGGGCGGGTAAAGTAATGCTCTAGATAAATCTCTACTGCCTGATCCGGGCCAAGGGCGGCAACATCCGCCTTATCCACCACCCCGTCGCCGGTCAGGTCAATTCCAAGACGTTGCATGGTGTGAATGGTCACACCGAAATTCGTAGCCCCACCGGGATCATCGGGGTCATCGACATAACCACCTTCGCGCGCAATTATGCCGCGCGCGATTTCCTGTATCGTTTGCATATCTGGCCTCCAACGCCGGGGATATTTCCCCCGGCTTGGTGGTCAGCTTGGGTTGAACACCCTTAAAACCATGCAAATCAACCGCTCGGCGCTTGGTAGACCCCTTGATCCTTCAGCGCGTCGATCACTTCCTTGGGCATATAGGTCTCATCATGCTTGGCCAGAATTTCATTGGCGACAAACACGCCGCTGATCAGTTTTCCGGTGCCAATCATGCCTTGGTTCTCGGAAAAGAGGTCGGGCAAAATGCCGGTAAAGGCAACCGGAACGGTGGCCGCGCCATCGGTCACGTTGAAGGTGATGGTTTCGCCCTGCCCCCGCTTGAGCGAGCCTTCCTCAACCAGACCACCAAGGCGGAAGGTTTCGGTTTCAAGCGGCGGGTCAGACATCACCTGCGCCGGGGCGCGGAAAAAGTTGATCCCATCACGCATGGCATAGCCGATCAACCCGGTTGAGATGGCCAATGCCACGAAGGCCAAAACGATCACCTGAATACGACGCGTTTTCTTTAGGCTTTTCATGCTGTCTCCGGTTTTTTTATTGCGGCGATTAGTGTCAAGTCGAATATATCATATTCAAACGCAAGATGCATGGGGCGTAAGGTAGCAGCCTGACCGATTCACGCCGACTCAAAATCAATCTTGCGGCGCAAAAACTGGGTCGCTTTGCTGCCAACGCGCTTGGGGTCGCCTGTGGTCAGGAATTTTGACGCTGTGCCTGCGCCTTTCATTTCGGGCCGGCGTTCCAGATAATCGGCAAGTGCGGCCGCGACGAGGTTTGGTTGCGAATATACCTTCACCTGCGGGCCAAGAACATCGGCAAAGACCTGCTCAACCAGCGGGTAATGGGTGCAGCCCAAGACGGCGGCTTGCGGGTGTGGCATCCGCCGCAGCAGGGCCTCGACATGGCTGCGCACCAAAGCATCGGCCAGCATCTCGTCGCCCTGCTCCAGCGCATCGACCACGCCGCCGCAGGGCTGCGCCTCTACATCCACGCCGATCGCACGAAAGGCCAATTCACGTTGAAATGCCCGCGAAGCCACAGTTGCGGGCGTGGCAAACAGCGCCACATGTTTCACATCCACTTCACGCGGCGGCGAGTTGTCGCCCCATTGACGCTCTGTCACCGCCTCGATCATCGGCACGAACACCCCCAAAACGCGCTTGTCAGCGGGCAGCCAGGTTTCCTGCATCCGTTTCAGGGCGGCAGCAGAGGCGGTGTTGCAGGCCAGAATGACCAGATCACAGCCCTCGGCCCACAGCCGTTCGGTCGCAGCACAGGTCAGGGTGAAAATATCCTCGGCCGTGCGGGTTCCGTAAGGCGCATTGGCATTGTCACCCAGATAGATAAAAGCTTGGTCCGGCAGGCGTTTGACCAGCGCATCCAGCACCGTCAAACCGCCCAGCCCACTGTCAAAAACGCCTACTGCCATGGCCTGTCCCTTTTGCGTTCAAGGCCATTCCTGCGCCCCGATCCTATGGCAGCGATCATAGGCCGTGTTTGGACGCAGGAAAAGGCCTGCCTTTTGCCAGCCCTTTGCCCACCTATTGCGCGGCCATTGCAGTCCCGCCGCCGCCGTCTTGGCGCCATTTCGCCAACAGGGCTTTACGTTGGCGCGCTGCTTTTTCCGCATTGGCCTGCTTGACCGGGCCAAAACCACGGATGGTCAGCGGAAGTTCGGCAATTTCATGCGCAACCGCGTGTTTTGCAACAGCGTAGCCGGCGATGATCTCGGCGAGATCCAGCTCATATTCCGCGATCAAGGCCCGTTCCATCCGCCGCTCTGTGCTGTGACCAAAGGGGTCAAACGCCGTGCCGCGCAGGGGCCTCATCTTGGTCAGCAATCGGAACACAGGGATGATCCAGGGACCAAAGGCGCGCTTTTTCGGGCGGCCCTGCGCGTCCTTGCCGGGCAGGAACGGCGGCGCAAGGTGGAATGTCGGGCGCAAGACGCCGTCAAACTCTGCCTGCGCCTTGGTCATGCTATCAAGATGCAGCCGCGCAACTTCGTATTCATCCTTTATTGCCAATAGCTTATGATAGCCTTTTGCCACGCTTTCCCGCAATGGTCCGGGCGCTGCCTCGACCAGCTTCAAAAAGCGCGCAACCAGCGCCTCATCGCCGTATTCGCGCAGATGGGCCACGCGAACGGCGACAGGGTCAGGCGTTTGCGGTGTTTCAGGTGCAAGGATGCGCTGCACCTCGGTCGGATACAGCATGGCCCATCGGCCAAGGTTGAACGCGCGCAGGTTTCGTTCTGGCCCCGCACCGTTCAGGGTGATGGCCTTGGAAATCGCGTCCAGCGACAGCGGAATCAGGCCCTGCTGCCAAGCTGCCCCAAACACCAGCATGTTGGAATAGATGCTGTCACCCAAAGCCGCGCGGGCAAGCTCTGTTGCATCAAAAAAGCTGCAACGATCTTTCAGCCTTGCCTCAAGAGAAAGCTGCAACCTATCGGAAGGAATACGAAATCCTGGATTGCGGGTGAAATCTCCTGTGATGATTTCATGAGAGTTCACCACAGCCCCGGTCCGGCCCGTTGTCATCAGCCCCAGCGTTTTGCCCCCGGCAGTCACGACCAGGTCACCGCCGATAACCGCGTCTGCCTCGCCGACGGCAACCCGAATGGCCGAAATATCGGCGGGCGAATTCGCAAGCCGGCAATGGATGTGAACCGCGCCGCCTTTTTGCGCGAGGCCCGCCATTTCCATCATGCCAGCGCCTTTGCCATCAACATGGGCGGCCATCGCCAGAATCGCCCCCACCGTCACAACGCCGGTGCCACCAACCCCGGTGATCACCACATTATGCGTGCCGTTGATCACGGGCAGCTTTGGTTCGGGCAGGTCTGGCAAAACAATCTCTGCGGTCGCCGCTTTCTTCACCCTGGCGCCTTCCAGCGTTAAGAACGAGGGGCAAAACCCTGAAACGCATGAATAATCTTTGTTGCACGACGATTGATCAATCGCCCGCTTACGCCCCAATTCCGTTTCAACCGGCACGATAGAAACGCAATTCGACTGCACACCGCAATCGCCGCAACCTTCGCAGATATCGGTATTGATGAACACCCGTTTGTCCGGATCGGGAAACTGGCCACGCTTGCGGCGACGGCGTTTTTCGGCGGCGCAGGTCTGGATGTAAACAATGACCGACACACCTTTGATTTTGCTGAACTTCTCTTGAACCGGAATGATCGCTTCGCGGGTGTGTTTTTCCACATTGGCGGGGAAGCGTGACAGATCCACAGCCTCTTTGGGGTCATAGACGACAGCCACCGCCTGCACCCCCATCGCCTGCACCTCGGCGACAATCCGGTACGCATCCAGATCGCCTTCATTATGCTGGCCGCCCGTCATTGCCACGGCATCATTGAACAATATTTTATAGGTGATGTTGGTTTTGGCGGCCAAAGCCCCGCGGATCGCCAACATGCCGGAATGGTTATAGGTGCCGTCGCCAAGGTTTTGAAACACATGCTCGGTGTTGGAAAACGGCGCCTCTCCGACCCAGTTCATCCCCTCGCCGCCCATCTGGGTAACGCCCGAGGTGCCACGATCCATCCATGCCGCCATGAAATGGCAGCCGATGCCCGCCCCAGCCCGCGCGCCCTTTGGCAGCAGGGTCGAGGTGTTGTGCGGGCAGCCCGAACAGAAATAGGGCAAGCGCGCTGCGATATCGGTAGCATTATCAGATTTCGTTGCTTGGTCAATGCGTTGCAAGGCGTCTTTCAACCTGTCACTGCCGCGCCCTTCCGCAATCAAAATCTCCCCCAGCTTGGCGGCAATCATCACCGGATCAAGTGACATCGGCACTGGAAACAGCACCTCCGCCTCGGGTGAGCCTTTGCGCCCGCCCCAAACCCGGCGGCCCCGGCGATCATCAAAAATCGCCTCTTTGATCTGCACTTCGATCAGTTTGCGTTTTTCCTCAACGACGATGATCAGATCAAGCCCGTCGGCCCAATCGTGAAAGCTGTGCATATCTAGCGGCCAGGGCTGGCCAACCTTGTAGGTGGTAACCCCCAGCCGTTCCGCCTCGGCCTCATCAATCCCCAGCAGCGACAGCGCATGTGTCAGGTCCAGCCAGTTCTTGCCAGCCGCAACCAGCCCGATCCTGGCCCCCGGCTTGCCCCAAACCCGCCGGTCAATGCCATTGGCGCGCGAAAACGCCTCGGCAGCGTAGCGCTTGTGGTTGACCAACCGCTCCTCTTGCTGGATCCAGTGGTCCGGCAGACGGATATTCAAGCCATCCTTGGGCATTGGAAAATCAGGCGTGACAAAGGCCATGCGGTCAAGGCGCGCGTCGACCACACTCGTCGCCTCGACCGTGTCTTTCATCAGCTTGAGCGCGGTCCAGACCCCGGCATACCGCGACAAGGCAAAAGCATATAAGCCGTAATCCAGAATTTCCTGCACCCCCGCAGGCGACAGAACCGGGATAGAGGCATCCACCGCCGCCCATTCCGACTGATGGCAGGTGGTAGAGCTTTCGCCGGTATGGTCATCGCCCAGGGCCATGATCACCCCCCCATGCGGCGAGGTGCCGGCAAGGTTGGCATGGCGCATGACGTCGCCCGACCGGTCCACCCCCGGCCCCTTGCCATACCAAAGCCCGAAAACCCCGTCATACTTGCCCTGCCCGCGCAGTTCTGCCTGCTGGCTGCCCCAGATCGCGGTGGCGGCAAGATCTTCGTTCAGGCCGGGCTGAAAGGTGATGTCAGCGGCCAAAAGCTCTTTTTGTGCGCGGGCCATCTGCAGATCGACCGCCCCGAGAGGCGAGCCGCGATACCCCGTACACAGCCCCGCCGTATGCAGCCCCGCCTGCATGTCGCGGGCCTTTTGCATCAGCATCAGTCGCACCAATGCCTGCGTACCATTCAACAGCACCTGGGATTTTGTCAAATCCAGCCGATCATGGAGTGATATTTCTTGCTTGGTCACAGCGTGTCCTCCCCAGTGCTTGCGATTGGGTCCAATATAGGTCAAAAAAGCTGACCTACAAAGCAGAAATTTTTGCCCTGCAGACTGTTTATATGACGATGGTAGTCGATACATAGAACAGTTCGTGTTAGCGTGCGGCAAATTTGTGAGAGTATCAGGATGGACTGGGATAAACTAAGAATATTTCACGCGGTGGCCGATGCCGGCAGCCTGACCCATGCCGGCGACGTTCTGCATCTATCGCAATCTGCCGTCTCGCGGCAAATACGCTCATTGGAAGACAGCCTGAGCGTGACCCTGTTTCACCGCCATGCACGGGGGCTGATTCTGACCGAACAGGGTGAGCTGCTGTTTGAGGCAACCAAATCCATGGCAAAACGGCTTGATGCCGCCGCCGCCCGGATTCGAGACAGCGAGGATGAGGTGTTTGGCGAATTGCGCGTCACCACCACGACCGGGTTTGGCACGCTCTGGCTTGCCCCGCGCCTGCCTGCGCTTTACGCCAAGTTCCCCAGCCTCAAGATTGATCTGATGCTGGAAGAACGCGTGCTTGATTTGCCGATGCGCGAGGCCGATGTGGCAATCCGCATGAAAGAGCCCAGCCAGGCCGATCTTATTCGGCGGCGCTTGATGAATATTCGGATGCGGCTTTATGCAACCAAGGAATATCTGGAGCAGGCGGGCGAACCGAAAGCGATGGAAGATTTTGCCCATCACCGGTTGATTTCGCAGCACACCGGAACGCCTCAGGTTGCTGCAGGCGCGTTGCTGGTGCAGCAACTGATGTTGCATGACATTCCGTCAACCTTGACGGTCAACAACTATTTTGGCGTTTTGCAAGGTGTGCTCAGCCATCTGGGTATTGGGGTGCTGCCCGACTACCTGACCGAGGATTTTCCGCATTTGGTTCGGGTATTGCCCGACGTGGAATCAGCCGATGTTCCGGTTTTCCTTGCCTACCCCGAGGAGCTGCGGCAATCAAAGCGGGTTTCTGCATTCCGGGATTTCGTGACAGAAGAAATTTTTGCTTATCGCAAACGGCAAAGGGAACTTGGCGACCCGGCTGATTGAAGCGTGGTGCGCCGCGTCAGGGGCACGGCTTCAGGCAGCGCCCCGTGGCCTGCATAACCCGTTCGGGATATTGGCAGAACACCGGCATATTCGACAGGCTCCACGGCAAAAACTCTGCCGCTTCCGCGCAGCCCACCCCAGCCATGCACGGCGCGCATGGCGGACATTCCTGTACTGCACGGTCAAAAAACTTGCACCATGGCAACAGGCGGCCTATCTGAGGCTACGAAAGCGGCTATGAGTTACTCTTGTCTCTTTCATACCTCCCTGTTGGACTCGGCCGAGCGAAAGCTCGGCCTTTTTTTTTCGCTGTTCAAAGCGGGTAAAGCCAACCCGGCCTTGTGGCGGCCCATCCGCAGCCTCAACCGGCAATAGGCCAAAAACGGTTGCCTTGCGTGGCAGATGTGCCTTTCCCCTTCCCCTTTGCCCTGCTTTGTCCTATGGACGCGGCATCATTGAGCCGATGGGAAATGCCATGTCTGTAACCGTGTCCGAACCCGCAATCACGCCAGCGCTTGTTGCCGCACATGGGCTGAAGCCGGATGAATATGAGCGTTTGCTGGAAATCATCGGGCGCGAGCCATCGTTTACCGAATTGGGCATTTTCTCGGCGATGTGGAATGAGCATTGTTCGTATAAATCCTCAAAGAAATGGCTGCGCACCTTGCCGACCACTGGCCCGCAGGTCATTTGCGGTCCTGGTGAAAATGCAGGCGTGGTTGATATCGGCGATGGCCAGGCTGTCATTTTCAAGATGGAAAGCCACAATCACCCTTCCTACATCGAACCCTATCAAGGGGCTGCGACCGGCGTTGGCGGTATCTTGCGCGATGTATTCACCATGGGCGCACGCCCGATTGCCGCGATGAACGCCCTGTCATTTGGCGTGCCCGAGCATCCCAAAACCGCGCATCTGGTCAAGGGTGTCGTGGAAGGGGTCGGCGGCTATGGCAATGCCTTTGGCGTGCCAACCGTGGGCGGCGAAGTGCGGTTTCACCGCAGCTATAACGGCAACTGCCTTGTCAATGCCTTTGCCGCGGGGCTGGCGGATGCGGACAAGATTTTCTATTCGGTTGCCTCGGGTGTTGGTATGCCTGTGGTTTACCTCGGCGCGAAAACCGGGCGCGATGGCGTCGGCGGGGCCACCATGGCCAGTGCCGAATTTGACGACACGATCGAGGATAAGCGCCCCACCGTACAGGTCGGCGACCCCTTTACCGAAAAGCGCCTGCTGGAAGCCTGTCTGGAGCTGATGCAAACTGGTGCCGTGATCTCGATCCAGGATATGGGGGCCGCTGGCCTGACCTGTTCGGCGGTCGAGATGGGCGACAAGGGCAAGCTGGGCATCAAGTTGCAACTGGATGACGTGCCACAGCGCGAATCGGCAATGACCGCCTATGAAATGATGCTGTCGGAATCCCAAGAGCGGATGCTGATGGTGCTGAACCCCGAGCTGGAGGCCGAAGCCCGCGCCATTTTTGTGAAATGGGATCTGGATTTCGCGATTGTCGGTGAAACCATCGCCGAAGACCGCTTTCTGATCTTGCAGGGCAATGAGGTAAAGGCCGATTTGCCGCTGTCAAAACTAGCGTCTTCGGCCCCCGAATATGATCGCCCCTGGGTTGAAACACCCCCCGCGGGCGCTGTGGGCGACGTGCCAAGGATTGAGCCGATTGCAGCCCTGCGCGCCCTGATCGGCAGCCCGAATTACGCCCATAAAGCATGGGTCTGGGAACAATATGACAGCATGGTCATGGCCGATACCGTGCGCAGCCCCGGCCTTGGGGCGGGTGTGGTGCGGGTGCATGGCACGCCGAAACTGCTGGCCTTCACCTCTGACGTCACCCCCCGCTATGTCATGGCCAACCCGGTCGAGGGTGGCAAGCAAGCGGTGGCCGAGGCTTATCGCAACCTTTGCGCCGTTGGCGCGCGCCCGCTTGCCACGACCGACAACCTGAACTTCGGCAACCCCGAAAAGCCGGAAATCATGGGCCAGCTTGTGGGCGCGATCAAAGGGATTGGCGCTGCGGTCAAGGCGCTGGATATGCCGATCGTTTCAGGCAATGTCTCGCTGTATAATGAAACCGACGGTGCCGGCATTCTGCCCACACCGACCATCGGCGCTGTGGGAATTCTGGCCTCGGAAGACGAGCTGATTTCGGGCCTGGCCCGCGAAGGCGACATGCTGCTGGTTATCGGCACAACGCAGGGCCATCTTGGCCAATCGGCACTGCTGGCCGAGGCGTTCGGCATGGAAACCGGCGATGCCCCCCCGGTTGATCTGAAGGCCGAGCGTAAACACGGCGAATTCTTGCGCGCCAACCGCAAGCTGCTGCGCGCGGCAACAGACCTGAGCGATGGCGGGCTTGGCCTGGCCGCGTTTGAAATGGCCGATGCCGCGAATACCGGCGTCTGGGTTGAAAGCAGCGGCATTGCGACGCTGTTTGGCGAAGATCAGGCGCGCTATCTGGTCGCATGTGATTTGGCGCATGCGGCAGAATTGATGGCGGCAGGGGAAAAAGCAGGTGTAAAAGTGACGCAAATGGGCCAGTTTGGCGGTACATCTGTGTGTTTTGGCACCAATTCTGCGTCTTTGGCCGATCTCTCAACGCTCTACCGCACCGCCTTTGCCAAGGCGGTCGGCTGATCTTGCACGCCACCGCAGACCGCCCTACATTACAGATGAATACCCCAACAGGACGCAAAAAAATGGCCATGCAAGCGCAAGACATTGAAAACCTGATCCGTGCCAGCTTTCCAAAGGCCAAGATTACCATCACCGATCTGGCTGGCGACGGCAATCACTGGGCTGCCGAGGTGATCGACGAAAGCTTCAAGGGCCTGAACCGCGTGCAACAGCAACGTGCGGTCTATGCCAGCCTGAAGGGCAAGATGGACGGGGCGAATGGCGAATTGCATGCGCTGGCGCTGACGACCAAAGCCCCTGATTAAAGTGACCTGGCGCCTGCAATAGGGGCGCGCAATCGCCGTCTTGCTTGCATTTCCCATCCTGAATGTGGACGCAGCATTAAAACAATCTTCCTTTCAGGAAGTCCAAACCCAAGGAATAAGCGATGACCGACGCAAAAGCAAAAATTCAAGACATTATCACCAAGAACGATGTTGTTCTGTTCATGAAAGGCACCAAATTGGCGCCGCAATGCGGGTTTTCTTCGCGCGTGGCGGGGGTTCTTAACTTCATGGGCGTCGAATTTGCCGATGTGAACGTGCTGGAAGATGCCGATATTCGGCAAGGCATCAAGGATTTTTCCGATTGGCCCACGATTCCGCAGCTTTATGTCAAAGCCGAATTTGTAGGCGGCTGCGATATCATCACCGAAATGACGCTGAACGGTGAGATGGATCAACTGCTTGAGGCCAATGGTGTGGCCTTCAACAAGGAAGCCGCTGATAAAATCCGCGAAGCCAACGCTTGAAGAACGCCTTTTGACTGATTGGCAGGGTAGTAAAATGCTACCCTGCCCCGTGGCATGCACGCCCCTGTGTACGATCGTCAGCGATATGTTCAGCCATCGCCGGCCCCCGCTCCGCTTTGCACACCCAAAAAATAGCGCCATTTCGCCTTGAGCAGATAGCGCGGCCTGAAATCAAAGGTTTCACCACGTTAAATGATGGGCTTGGCTTCAAGCCAAAGTCGAAACGCTGCGGGCCAGCAAAAGAACCAGTTTTCTCATTGCGCCAGTTTTTCTTCGACCTTGCGCGCCAACGCCTCTGCCCGCGCTGCAATTTCAGCCAGCGTTTCGGGGATTTGTGGTGGAATGACCGGAATTTCAACCTTGATGGGCGCGGGGGCTGGCTGGTTTTCCAATTCCTCCACCCGCGCCTTCAAAACCCGTAACTGATCTTCAACCGAAGCGGTGCGGTCAGCCAGCATCAGCCCAGCCATCAACAGCATTCGCGATTCCGGCAACCGCCCCATCTGCGTGACCAAGGGCTGCGCCTCGGCGTCCAGCATCGCCGCGGCGGTTCGCAGGAAATGCTCTTCGCCCTCTTGGCAGGCGACCATGAAACTGCGCCCACCGATGTTGATTTCCAGATCAGCCATTGCTGCGGGCCTCCTCGACAAGTGGTCTCAGCTCTGCCAAAATCTCATCCATTTCAACGGTTTCCGTATGACGAGTGGCGCGCAGGCTTTCCAATTCGGCCAGCATCGCCTTGTTGATCAACTGCGGCTCGGCCATGTTACTGGCTGCCGCCTCATGCAAGACGCGCAGATGTTCGCGCAATTGGACGGTTGATTTGCGCATCCGTTGCAACTCCAGTCCCTGCACATCAAGCTGTTCGGTCATCTTTTCAACCTTGCTTTCCAGCTGGCCTTGCGACGAATGTTCACGGTCCTTGACCGATTTCAAACGCTCGTTCAATTGGGCCGTGCTGGTCTTTTCCGCAGCAAGTGCTGTTTTCAGTTTGGCAATCTCGGCTTCCAGCGCGGCGATGGTTTCGGCCTCTTGGCGCGCGGGTTCCATGCGTTCTGCCGCCTTTTCCGGGGCAGCCGCCTCACTGCTGCTGGGCACGACAGCGGGGGCTGGGGTCCATTTGTCCAACCCGGCACCAATGCGGCCCAATGCGGCGGTAATTCGCCGCTCCAGCTCTGCAATATTGCTTTGATCACTCATTCAAATGCCCCCTTGCCTCTGCCTTGTCGTCCTGTTGTATGGGACGCCGTTTCATTCGTCTTGCGTCCATCCTTGGACCAACCTTGCCAAACCACTACCGCCAAGCCTGTTTCACAACAAGCGAATCGTCTTGGTCGGCCGTTTTATTGATCCTATCCCAAAGCTGGGGGCAATTGCGCCCCCCTTTAGGATCAAGCCTTTGCCAGACATGCTTGATCTTGCCGACAAGGCTGATATGCAGCTTTCAAACCAATGGGCAAGCGTGCATGTTTGCCTTTGACACATGCTATTGCAAGCACGGGCCTTCGCACCCTGCGCGGCCTGACCACAACAACCAGAAGGATCATCGCCTTGGATATAGCCACGCTGCGCGCCCAGCACCCCGACCATTGGAACAAAGCCTGCGCTATTCGCACCCTGACACTGGATGCCGTCGCTGCCGCCAACTCTGGCCATTCGGGCATGCCGATGGGCATGGCCGATGTGGCGACCGTGTTGTTTGAAAAGCACTTGAAGTTTGACCCCACAGCCCCGAACTGGCCTGATCGTGATCGTTTCATCCTGTCGGCGGGCCATGGCTCGATGCTGCTTTATGCGCTGCTGCACCTGACCGGCTACGCCGACATGACCCTGGAGCAGATCAAGAACTTCCGTCAATGGGGGGCCATTACCGCAGGCCACCCCGAATATGGCCACGCCACAGGCATAGAGACAACCACTGGCCCCTTGGGGCAGGGCATTGCAAACGGCGTGGGCTTTGCCATGGCAGAAGAGCATCTGCGCGCAGTTTGGGGGGCCAAGCTGATGGATCATCACACCTATGTCATCGCCGGTGACGGGTGTTTGATGGAAGGCATCAGCCAAGAGGCGATCGGCCTTGCCGGCAAACACCAATTGTCGCGCCTGATCGTGCTGTGGGATAACAACGGCATCACCATTGACGGCAAGGTCTCGCTTTCTGATATTACCGATCAAATGGCCCGGTTTGCGGCCAGCGGCTGGGATGTGTTTGAATGTGACGGCCATGACCCGGTGGATATTGACCGCGCGATCACGGCGGCCAAGGCCTCGGAGCGCCCGGCAATGATTGCCTGTGCCACCCATATCGCCTTTGGGTCCTCGGCGCAGGACACGTCCAAAGGGCATGGCGCGCTGACCGCACCGGATCTGATCGCCGAAACCCGCAAGGTTTATGGCTGGCCCTATGGCGCCTTTGAAATTCCAGCCGAGATCAAAGCCGCCTGGGAAGCGATTGGCGCCCGTGGTCTTGCCCCCCGCAAAGCATGGGAGGGCCGCCTGACCGAGATTTCCGAATCGCGCCGGGGCGAGTTCAACCGCACCTTCAAAGGCGAGGCACCGGCCAAGCTCGCGGCGGTGGTTCGGGCGTTGAAAAAGCAAGCGGTTGAGACGATGCCAAAACTGGCAACGCGCTCGGCCTCGGAAAACGCGCTAGAGGTGATCAACCCGGTGATGAAGGAAACCATCGGCGGGTCGGCGGATTTGACGGGTTCCAACAACACCAAGACCGGTGATCTGGGCATGTTCTCACCCGAGGATCGCTCGGGGCGCTATGTTTATTACGGCATCCGCGAGCATGGCATGGCTGCGGCGATGAATGGCATGGCCTTGCATGGCGGGGTGCGCCCCTATTCAGGCACTTTCATGTGCTTTACCGATTATGCCCGCCCCGCGATGCGGCTGTCAGCGCTGATGGGCGTTCCGGTGGTTTATGTGATGACGCATGACAGCATCGGTCTGGGCGAGGATGGCCCGACCCACCAGCCGGTCGAGCATCTTGCCATCAGCCGCGCCACGCCGAACACGCTGGTTTTGCGGCCCGCCGATCAGGTCGAAACCGCCGAGGCCTGGGAAGTGGCGCTTTCGCAAACAAAGACCCCATCGGTGATGGCTTTGTCACGGCAAGGCGTGCCCGCAGTTCGCAAAAAGCACCTCAATCAGAATATGGTTGCCAAAGGCGCCTATGTGCTGGAAGAGGCCGAAGCCAAGCGGCAGGTGATTTTGATGGCGACCGGAACAGAAGTTGAAATCGCCCTGAAAGCCCGGAATTTGCTAGAGGCCGAAGGGATCGGCTGTCGCGTGGTCTCAATGCCTTGCATGGAACTTTTTGCCGAGCAAGACGACGCCTACCGTCGCAAGATCCTGCCCCCCGGCCCGGTTCGGGTGGCGATAGAAGCCGGGGTGCGCACCGGCTGGGACCGCTGGCTTTTGGGCGAACGTGGGCGCGAACAAAAGGCAGCTTTTGTGGGGATGGAGGGCTTTGGCGCCTCGGCCCCGGCAGAGCGGCTTTACAAGGAATTTGGCATCACGGCTGAGGTCGCCGTGGCCAAGGCCAAGGCGTTGCTGGGTCTGTAATTTAAGCGCGCTATGGGGGGGGGCCTTTGAAACAAGGGCTTCCCCCCTTTTTCGATGACCGTTGCGGGAAACAGCGACGCAATCGGGCAATCCGCCAGGTTGCCCCCCCGCCCCTTAATGCCCTGTGGGTTTGCCTGTGGCTTTGGCGATGACCGGGCCGATCACCTTGGTAACCAGCGGAATCAGGGCCAACCCAAAGGCAAGGCCAAAAATGCCATCGCATGTGGCGGTGACAGCCCATTGCACCGCGCCGCGCGCCGTGGCGACAGATTGGGATGCGAGAACCGCCAGATGGTGGATTTGATCATAAAGCCATGGCCAGCCCAGCACATCCAGCCCGTGGGTGATGATGCTGCCGCCAACCCAAAGCATCGCCCCGGTGCCAATGAAAGACAGCGCCTTCAAGAGATGCGGCATGAAGCGCACAAGGCCGCGCCCAAAGCTGCGCGCGGCACGCAAATGGCCATTGGCAGCCATGTGCAACCCGACATCATCCATCTTCACGATCAGCGCCACAACACCGTAAACGGCTGCGGTGATACCCACGGCGACCATGGCAAGCGTGGCTGTCTGCATATAGATATTCGGGGCCTCGATCACAGAAAGCGAGATGGTCATGATTTCAGCCGAAAGGATGAAATCGGTTTTTATCGCGCCCGCGACGCGCGCCTCTTCCAGTCGAATTCGGGTCGCGGGGGGACATATCAGCATCGACCGCGTGCACCCGATGCGGAAAGACCTTGTGAAAGATCTTTTCGGCGCCCTCAAAACACAGGTAAGCGCCGCCGAACATCAGCAAGGGCGTCATCGCCCAAGGCGCGAAGTTTGATAAAAGAAGGGCTGCAGGCAGCAGAAAAATCAGCTTGTTTTTCAATGATCCCTTGGTGATGCGCCAGATCATCGGCAATTCACGGCTGGGCGAAAGACCGACAACATAGGTCGGGGTGACGGCGGCGTCGTCGATCAAGATGCCTGCGGTTTTGCTGCCGGCCTTGGCCGCGGCCAGCGCGACATCATCAACCGAGGCTGCGGCCACTTTGGCAATCGCCGCAACATCATCCAACAGGGCCAGCAAACCGCTCATACATTCTCCTTCATCTGTACCGAACCAAACTAGCGGATTTGATGTCAGGGGCAAGCCGTTAGCGAAAACAGCAACAATCGTTAGCGGAAACATTGCAGGTTTGCGCTAACATGATGAAATTGTGGCATTTCTGGCCTTTGAAATGACGTCTTGTTTGTGTATCAGCCACTTGACGTTTGCGTGGATATGAGGGTTTGACATGACAATCACTATCGGGATCAACGGGTTTGGCCGGATCGGGCGCTGCACTTTGGCGCATATCGCAGAGAGTGCGCGCAATGATGTGCAAGTGGTGGCGATCAATGCCACCGGACCGATAGCGACCAATGCGCATTTGTTGAAATATGACTCCGTTCATGGGCGGTTTCCGGGAATTGTGCGGGTTGAGGGCGACACGCTTGATCTTGGCCGTGGGCCGATGCGCGTGATGAGCACCTACAACCCGAACGAGCTGGACTGGGACGGGGTTGATGTGGTGTTGGAATGTACCGGCAAATTCAATGACCGCGATGCGGCTGCGGTGCATCTGACCCGTGGCGCCAAGCGGGTCCTGATTTCTGCGCCAGCGAAACGGGCAGATAAAACAGTGGTTTACGGGGTGAACCATCGGCAATTGACGACCGATCATCATGTGGTTTCCAACGGGTCCTGCACCACCAATTGCCTTGCACCTTTGGCCAAGGTCTTGAATGATGCCATCGGAATTGAAAGCGGGATCATGACGACGATCCACAGCTATACCGGCGATCAGCCAACGCTGGACCGTCGCCACGATGACCTGTACCGCGCGCGCTCGGCGGCGATGGCGATGATCCCGACCTCTACGGGCGCGGCCAAGGCCCTGGGTGAGGTGCTGCCAGAACTGGCGGGAAAACTGGACGGCACTGCGATGCGGGTGCCGACCCCGAACGTATCAGCGGTGGATTTGACCTTTATTTCCCGCAAGACCGTGACCGTGGCCGAAGTGAATGAAATAGTGCGCGAGGCAGCCGCCGGCTATATGGGCATGGTTCTGGCCTATGACCCCGAGCCGAAAGTGTCTATTGACTTCAACCACACGCCGCAATCCTCTATCTTTGCGCCAGATCAGACCAAGGTCGTGGGCAATTGTGTGCGGGTCTTGGCGTGGTATGATAATGAATGGGGCTTTTCTTGCCGGATGGCCGATGTGGCCGGGGCAATGGGGCGTCTTTTGTAAGGCAGGCCGTGGCACGCGGCCCAGGACGTTAGGGGCCGTATGACGAACACACTGGCGATATGGCTGGGCATGCTGATCTTCGCCGCCATTCTGGGGGATATATTCCTGAACGGCGGCGAAGCGCTGATGTTTATCTTGCGAAAATTCGCGGTCTTCATAGAATATCTGTCTTTCTGGCGATAAATCTGGCAGGCTGTGCTTGAACTTTGCGCGCAAATCGTGATGTTAGCGCTAGCAAGCCGGGATATTCCCTGCCAAGCATAAGGAAATTGCCATGACCGTTAAAGTTGCCATCAATGGATTTGGTCGTATAGGCCGCAACATTCTGCGCGCGATAATTAAATCGGGCCGCACCGACATTGAGGTGGTAGCCATCAATGATCTTGGGCCGGTAGAAACCAACGCCCATCTGCTGCGCTTTGATTCAGTGCATGGGCGTTTTCCGGCCGAGGTGACGACCACCGAGACTACGATTGATGTCGGCCGTGGCCCGATTGCCGTAACCGCGATTCGCAACCCCGCAGACCTGCCATGGTCGCATATTGATATTGTGATGGAATGCACTGGCATCTTTACGGATAAAGAAAAGGCAATGGTGCATCTGGAAAATGGCGCAAGCCGGGTTCTGGTATCCGCCCCATCGAAAGGGGCCGACAAGACCATCGTTTACGGTGTAAACCATGGCATATTGACCGCCGAGGATCTGATCGTTTCCAACGCCTCATGCACCACCAATTGCCTGGCGCCGGTGGTCAAGGTGCTGAATGATGCGGTGGGCATCACCAAGGGTTTTATGACCACGATCCACAGCTATACCGGCGATCAGCCCACGCTGGACACAATGCACAAGGATTTGTACCGCGCCCGTGCGGCGGCGCTCAGCATGATCCCGACCTCAACCGGGGCTGCAAAAGCGGTAGGCTTGGTGTTGCCGGAATTGAACGGCAAGCTTGATGGGGTAGCGATTCGTGTGCCGACGCCGAATGTGTCTGCCGTTGATCTGACGTTCGAATCCTCGCGTCCGACAACCGTTGAAGACGTGAATGCGGCGATTGTCGCAGCGGCCAATGGCCCGTTGAAAGGCATTCTGGGTTTTACGACTTCAGGCGAATGTGTCTTGTGATTTCAACCATGACCCGCGCTCTTCGATCTTTCACCTTGATCAGACAAAAGTGCTGGATGGCAACATGGTGCGGATTTTGGCATGGTATGACAATGAGTGGGGTTTCTCTAACCGCATGGCGGATACGGCCGTGGCGATGGGAAGGTTTCTTTAAGTTTCCTAGCAACCTCAATAAGTTAATGACATCAAGGGGCGCATCCATGCGCCCCTTTTGCCTATTTGCCTATTTGCCATGCACCCAGCGCATAGCGGGGTTTCGGGCCTGCGCATTGTTAGCGCAAGCATTTACCCCGATATAGGGCACAGGATATCCGGCATGGGGCTGGGTTTTCAGATGTATGTGAGCGAAAAGATGAAAATACTGATCAAGAAGTTGAAAACGGCGCTGCATAATCATGCACGCTACATAGCCACCCGCAATGAGATCGCGCGCCTGCCGCTGGACGTAGCGCTTGATTTGGGCCTGTCTCGCGGTGATGCAAACGAAATTGCCCGCAAGGCAGTCTGGAACTGATACCGCCTGACGCGAAACAATCGGCCGTTTGCGCGGCCGAACGGGTTACTTGTAGCGCGCAACCAAAGCGTCGCGCACGGCGATGGGGACAAATTTGCTAACGTCCCCGCCCAGCCGGGCAATCTCTTTCACCAGCTTCGACGCAATCGCCTGACGGCGGGCGTCTGCCATCATGAAAACCGTCTCGATCGAGGCATCCATAGCGCGGTTCATGCCAACCATCTGAAATTCATACTCAAAATCTGCAACAGCGCGCAGGCCCCGCACGATAACGCTTGCCCCCACATCACGGGCGCAATCAATCAGCAGGTTTTCAAACGGATGGACGACAATCTGTCCGCCGGTCTTGGCGATGATCGGGGCACATTCGGCCTCAACCATCGCAACCCGCTCTTCCAGACTGAACAGAGGCGACTTGTCGCGGTTGATCGCAACGCCGATAACCAGCTTATCCACCAGCGCCATTGCGCGCTGAATAATATCTGTATGGCCCAAGGTGATCGGGTCGAAAGTGCCGGGGTAGAGGCCAGTGCGCATGATTGATCCTTTTATGACCCGGACCACGCAACATTATAGCGCAGCAGATTGCAAGGCAGAGACACCGATTTTTCGTCGAAAAATCAGAATTTTCGACGAAAATTCGCAAGCCCTTTTGCTGGCATCAGAAGCCTTTGATCATGCCTTCCAGCGCATCTTTTTCCATTGCCAGCTCTGACAGCCGCGCCTTGACCACATCCCCGATAGAGATAAGGCCGATCATCACATCGCCATCCATGACTGGCATGTGACGAAAACGCCCGTCCGTCATTTTTTGCATGACGCTATCGGCCGTATCGGATTTGGCGCAGCCCACCAATTTGCTCGTCATCACCTGATCCACGCTATCGGTCATGCAGATCACGCCGCGTTGTCCCAACTCGCGCACAATATCGCGCTCAGACAGGATGCCTGCGGGGTGTTTGCCGTCGCGCGACACGATGATGGCGCCAATCCGTTTGTCTGACAGCAAGGCTGCAGCTTCGCTTAACGTGGCACCGGGGGCAAGGGTGAACACCTCTGCCACGGTTTTCGATGACAGGATTTGTTGGACCAGCATTTCGACCTCCATTTGAGCACTACCGTCAGGGTCGTCCGGCGCCCCCCGCCTGTCAAGTCAAAGCTGAAGGGCCGTCACGCCTTATGGCCCGCCAATGCTTCCAGCCTGTGCAATTCACGACGCAGGCCAAGAGCAAGCAGATCCGCGAATTTGTTCAGGCGTTCGATCTGGGCATCGTCGGCATGGCGCACCAGCCAAAAGCTGCGGGTCAGCGCAAGCGTTTCGGGCAACACATGCACCAATTCAGGGGCGAAAGGCATCACAAAATCATGCACCATGCCGACCCCTGCCCCTGCCCGCATCAGTTGCGTCTGCACCGAAACCGAGTTGGACGAGATATTGGGGGCCGAGGTGCCGAATTCACCCAGATAATCCAATTCCTTATCGAAGATCATGTCTGAAATATAGCCAACGATTCGATGGGCCTGCAGGTCTTGCCGGCAGGTTATTTCTGGATTTTGTGCAAGATAATCGCGGCTGGCGGCAAGATGCAGGTGATAATCGGTCAGCTTTTGCACGGTCAGCCGCCCGGTTTCCGGTCGAGAAACGGCAATGGCCATATCCGCCTCGCGTTTTGACAGGTTGAAGACACGCGGCAAAGCAACGAGTTGAATTTCCAGCCCCGGATTGTCAAAGCTGATCTGGGTCAGCACCTGGGGTAGCAGATAGTTTGCGCTGCCATCGGGTGCGCCGAGTCTGATCTGCCCGGTTAGCCCCGTGTCGCTTTCATGCAGGCTGTCGCTGGCGCGGGCGAATGCCGCCTCGGCGGCCAATGCCGGGTCTATCAAGCGCTGCCCGTATTCGGTCAGGGCATAGCCTTGCGGGGTTTTGGTGAAAAGACGCGCCGAAAGTGTGGATTCGAGCCTGGCAATCCGGCGGCCCACAGTTGCGGGATCAATCCGCAGGGTTTTACCGGCACCAGACAGGCTTTCGGCACGGGTGACGGCCAAAAATATGCGCAAATCATCCCAATCCATGGCGCCTCACCTTGCCTTTGCATTTTTGCAAAACTATTTTGACATATTGCCTCTTTATCAGGCAAATTTGCAAGGCTAGACTGGGTGAAATTCATATTGGAGGATGCCATGCAAGACCTGAGCCACTGGATCAACGGGAAACACGTCAAGGGAACATCGGGGCGGTTTGCCGATGTGATGAACCCGGCGACGGGCGAAGTGCAGGCACGGGTGCCGTTGGCGTCAAAAGCCGAGCTTGATGCGGCTGTGGCCGATGCGGCCAAGGCACAAGTCGCCTGGGCGGCAACCAACCCGCAAAAGCGCGGGCGTGTGATGATGGCCATGGTTGGCCTCATCAACCGTGACATGGACAAGCTGGCCGAGGCCCTGTCACGCGAGCATGGCAAGACCATTCCCGACGCCAAAGGCGATGTGCAGCGCGGGCTTGAGGTGATTGAATATTGCATCAACGCCGCCCAGATGCTGAAGGGCGAGTTTACCGATGGGGCCGGCCCCGGCATTGACATGTATTCGATGCGTCAAGCCTTGGGTGTGGCGGCGGGCATTACGCCCTTCAACTTTCCGGCGATGATTCCGCTGTGGAAAATGGGTCCGGCACTGGCTTGCGGCAACGCGTTCATCTTGAAACCGTCCGAGCGCGACCCCTCGGTGCCCTTGATGCTGGCCGAACTTTTCAAGGAAGCGGGCCTGCCGGATGGGGTGTTGCAGGTGATCAACGGCGACAAGGAGTTGGTGGATGCGATTCTGGACAATGAAACCATTCAGGCCATCGGCTTTGTTGGATCGACCCCGATTGCGGAATATATTTATGGGCGCGGCTGTTCCAACGGCAAGCGCGTGCAATGTTTTGGCGGTGCCAAGAACCACATGATCATCATGCCCGATGCCGATCTGGACCAGGCCGCAGATGCGCTGATCGGGGCAGGCTATGGCGCTGCGGGCGAACGCTGCATGGCGATTTCGGTTGCGGTTCCGGTTGGTGCTGAAACGGCAGATCGCCTGATCGAAAAGCTGGTGCCACGGATCGAGAAGCTGAAGGTTGGCCCTTACACAGCGGGCAATGACATTGATTACGGCCCGGTTGTCACGGCAGCGGCCAAGGCAAATATCCTGAAACTGGTCGAGTCGGGCATCGCGCAGGGCGCGAAACTGGTGGTTGATGGCCGCGATTTCAAATTGCAGGGTTACGAAGAAGGCTATTTTGTTGGCCCGCATCTGTTTGACAACGTGACGACGGACATGGAGATTTATCGCAAGGAAATCTTTGGGCCAGTGCTGTCTTGTCTGCGCGCCAAGACTTATGAAGAGGCCCTCGGCTATGCCATGGACCATGAATATGGCAATGGCACCGCGATTTTCACCCGTGACGGCGACACCGCGCGCGACTTTGCCAGCCGGGTGAATGTGGGCATGGTGGGCATCAACGTACCGATCCCGGTGCCGCTGGCCTATCACACCTTTGGCGGCTGGAAAAAATCGGGCTTTGGCGATTTGAACCAGCACGGGCCGGATGCGTTCCGCTTTTATACGCGCACCAAGACGGTGACTTCGCGCTGGCCTTCGGGGATCAAAGAAGGTGCTGCGTTCAACTTCAAAGCGATGGATTGATGGCTGACCGCTGGGGGCGCACGCGCCCCCAGCCTGCCCACAGGGGGCAGGCGTTCTTCACTGAAACGCCCCCCCATTGGGGCGTTTTTAACCGGTCATCCCCCCTGTGGATATTTTTGCCGAAAAGAATACGGGGCGACTGTGCTTGCATCGGTGTTGAAAAACCTGTGACTTAAACAGGTGTTCAATTCCGGCGTATCCCTGTTGAGAGGCCTTTCAATGACCCTGACCGAAGTGCAGCACGCGATTTTTGAGATGGCCCATGGGTTCGGGCAAGAGAAGATTGCGCCCTTTGCCCAAGCGTGGGAGAGGGCGGGAGAGATTCCGAAAAGCCTGTGGCCAGAGGTGGCCGCGCTGGGGCTGGGCGGAATTTATGTCTCGGAGGATTTTGGCGGCGCAGGGCTGACGCGCCTTGATGCGACCTTGGTCTTTGAGGCTTTGGCGATGGCTTGCCCGTCGGTCGCGGCCTTCTTGTCCATTCACAACATGTGCGGCGGGATGATTGATAAGTTCGGCCAAGCCGAGGCAAAAGCGCGCTGGTTACCGAAAATCTGTACAATGGAGACAGTGTTTTCCTATTGCCTGACCGAGCCTGCTTCGGGGTCGGATGCGGCGGCGTTAAGAACGCGGGCTATCCGCGGCACTGACGGTTGGCGGCTGACCGGGACCAAGGCGTTTATTTCCGGGGGCGGCTATTCGGACGCCTATATCGTGATGGCGCGGAGCGGGGACGCGGGGCCAAAAGGGATTTCGGCACTGATTGTCGAGGATGGCACTGCGGGCCTGTCCTTTGGCGGGCTTGAAGACAAAATGGGCTGGCGATCACAGCCCACGCGGCAAGTGCAACTGGATGACTGCCTTGTACCGCAGGCAAATTTGCTGGGCGAGGAAGGCCGCGGCTTTTCCTATGCGATGGCGGGGCTGGATGGCGGGCGGTTGAATATTGCGGCCTGTGCCTTGGGCGGGGCGCAAGCGGCGCTGGATGCGACGCTGACCTATATGGGCGAACGAAAAGCCTTTGGCAAAAGCCTTGATCAGTTTCAGGCCTTGCAATTTCGTCTGGCCGATATGGAAGTAAAGCTGCAAACCGCACGGGTATTTTTGCGCCATGCGGCTGGTTTGCTGGATGCAGGCGCCCCCGAGGCGACAAAGTTCTGTGCCATGGCAAAGCTTTATGTGACAGACGCCTGTTTTGAGGTGGCCAATGGTTGTTTGCAACTGCATGGCGGCTATGGCTATCTTGCAGATTACGGAATTGAGAAGATCGTGCGCGATTTGCGCGTGCATCAGATTCTGGAAGGCACCAATGAGATTATGCGCGTGATTATCGCCCGCCAGATGTTGGCCGACCGATGAACGACATCTTGATCAGGATTGAGGGGCGCTGTGGCCGCGTGACCCTGAACCGACCCGCCGCGCTTAACGCGCTGAGTGAGCCGATGTGCGTGGCACTTGATGCGGCCCTGGTGGCCTGGGCGGCGGATGCCGCCGTTGATCTCGTGGTGATTGATGCCGCAGGCGATCGGGCCTTTTGCGCGGGCGGTGATATCGCCAAGCTATATGCAGCGGGAATGGCTGGCAATTATGCCCATGGTCAGGCGTTCTGGCACAAGGAATACCGGATGAACCTGCGCATCGCAGACTATCCCAAACCCGTGGTCAGCCTGATGCAGGGGTTTACCATGGGCGGCGGCGTAGGTGTGGGCTGCCATGCCGGGCACCGGATTGTCGGGGAAAGCAGCCAGATTGCGATGCCGGAATGTGGAATTGGTTTGGTGCCGGATGTTGGCGGGTCATATTTGCTGGCACATGCGCCGGGGTACTTGGGTGAATATCTCGCCAGTACCGGCACGCGGATGGGGCCAGCCGATGCGATTTACGCGGGGTTTGCCGATGTTTTTGTGCCAGAGCCCGATTGGCCCGCCCTGATCACGGCACTGGTGGCCGAAGGTACTGGGGCATTGGCGCGGTTTGTTGCGCCCGCGCCCGAGGGGGTTTTGGCCGCCCAGCAAGGCCAGATTGATGCGCATTTTTGCGGGGAGTCCCTGGGCGATGCCCTGCGGTCTTTGCGCGGCGACTCCGGGGCGTTCGCGCTTGGCGCTTTGAAGGCATTGCGCCGGGTTTCACCACTGGCCGCCTGCGCCGCAGTTGAAATGCTGCACCGTTTGGGTGATAGCCCCGCCCTGCCTGATGCGCTGGAATTGGAGTATCGCTATACGTTTCGCGCCCAGGAAAAGGGTGATTTTCTGGAAGGGATTCGCGCGGCCGTGATCGACAAAGACCGCAAGCCGAAGTGGCTTCATAAAAGTATAGAGACCGTCGCGGCGGCAGAGGTGGCAGCCATGCTGCTGCCTTTGGGTGCACAAGCTTGGACAGTAGAAGGATAAGAGATGAAGATAGGGTTTATCGGGCTTGGGAATATGGGCGGGCCAATGGCTGCAAATCTGGTGGCCGCCGGGCATGAGGTGCGGGGGTTTGATCTTGCGGCCGCCATGCCTGCGGGTGTGACGGCGGCAAAATCGGCGGCTGAAGCGGCCACGGGCGCAGACGTGGTGATCACGATGCTGCCCAATGGGGCGATTTTGCGCCAGGTTGCGGCAGAGGTGATCCCGGCAATGATGGCGGATGCGGTGCTGTGTGATTGTTCGACCGTTGACGTCGAGGCGGCGCGAACGGTGGCACAAACGGCGGCGGCGGCTGGCCTTGGCGCGCTGGATGCGCCGGTTTCGGGCGGTGTCGGTGGGGCTACGGCAGGCACGCTGACCTTTATGGTCGGCGGCACGGAGGCAGCTTTTGCAAAAGTGCAGCCCTTGTTTGCGATCATGGGCCAAAAGGCCGTGCATTGCGGCGATGCCGGCGCCGGACAATCGGCCAAGATTTGCAATAACATGATTTTGGGCGTGACGATGATTGCAACCTGCGAGGCCTTTGCCCTTGCCGATAAGCTGGGGCTTGATCGTCAGAAGATGTTTGATGTGGTATCCACCTCATCGGGCTATTCCTGGACAATGAACGCCTATTGCCCGGCCCCCGGCATCGGGCCCAAAAGCCCGGCAGATAACGGCTATACCCCCGGCTTTGCAGCGGAATTGATGCTCAAGGATCTGCGGCTGTCGCAGCAGGCGGCGGTTTCGGTAGATGCCGATACACCGATGGGGCAGATGGCTGCGGCGCTCTATGCCCAGTTTGTGGAAGATGAGGATGGAAAGGGCCGGGATTTCAGCGCGATGTTGCCTCGGTTCGAAAAACGCGGGCGCGGCTGACGCAGATCAATTGCAATAATTGGAATATGTAGTACACTCAGTTCAGCGGGGCAGCCCTGCCCCATTTGCAGGAGTGTGAGATGTTCAAATCCAATGTTGGCGGCTATGACCGTGTGCTGCGTATCGTCGTTGGTCTTGCCTTTTTGGCGGCGTTCTTTCTGATGCCGGGCTTTGGCTATCGCTGGGTGTTTATCGTGCTGGGTCTGCTTGCTTTGGGGACCGGGTTGATGAAAACCTGCCCGGCCTATTCGCTGTTTGGGGTGTCAAGCTGCCCGATGCGCAAGCCGTAACCCTTGGGCCGTTGCATCTGCCGGGTGCGTTGCCTTGAAAAAAGGCAACGCACCCGGCTGGCCGTTCAGGGCCAAATGCAACTATTCCGCCGCGACCTTGCGGGGTTTCAGCATGTCGCGCAAGTAGCGGCCGGTATGGCTTGCCTCTACCACCGCGATCGTTTCCGGGGTGCCTGTGGCCACAACTTCGCCGCCGCCATCGCCGCCCTCGGGGCCGATATCAATGACCCAATCGGCGGTCTTGACCACATCAAGGTTATGTTCGATCACGATCACGGTGTTGCCCTGATCGACCAATTCGTGCAGCACCTCCAGCAGCTTTTTCACGTCTTCGAAATGCAGGCCCGTGGTGGGTTCATCAAGGATATAAAGCGTGCGTCCGGTCGCGCGGCGGGCAAGTTCCTTTGACAGTTTCACGCGCTGCGCCTCACCCCCTGACAGGGTGGTCGCGGATTGTCCAACGCTGATATAGCCAAGCCCCACACGCACCAAGGCATCCATTTTTTCACGGATGCTTGGAACCGCCTGGAAAAAGGCTTGCGCATCTTCAACCGTCATATCAAGAACGTCTGCTATGCTATTGTTTTTGAACTTTATTTCCAAAGTTTCACGATTATAGCGTTTGCCCTTGCAGGTTTCACACTGCACATAGACATCAGGCAAAAAATGCATCTCTATCTTGATCAGCCCATCGCCTTGGCAGGCCTCACAGCGCCCCCCCTTGACGTTGAAGCTGAACCGACCCGGCGCATAGCCGCGCGCCTTGGATTCCGGCAGGCCGGCGAACCAATCCCGGATCGGCGTAAACGCCCCCGTATAGGTCGCGGGGTTGGACCGCGGGGTGCGGCCAATCGGGCGCTGGTCGATGTCGATGACCTTGTCCAGATGCTCGAACCCCTTGATCGTCTCACAAGGGGCGGGGGTTTCACGGGCACCATTCAGGCGGGTGGCGGCGGTTTTGTACAGGGTCTCGATGGTCAGGGTAGATTTGCCCCCCCCCCGAAACCCCGGTGACGCAGATGAACTTGCCCAGCGGAAAGTCGACAGTGACATTCTGCAGGTTATTGCCCGTGGCCTTGACCACCGTCACTTTTTTACCCGTGCCCTTGCGGCGTTGTTTGGGAACAGAAATCTCACGGGTGCCTTGCAAATATTGGCCGGTCAGGCTGGCAGGGTCGGCCATTACCTGCGCCGGTGTCCCATGCGAAACCACCATACCGCCATGCACGCCAGCGCCCGGCCCCATGTCGAACACATAATCCGCCTCGCGGATCGCATCCTCATCATGCTCGACCACAATCACCGAATTGCCCTGATCACGCAGGTTTTTCAGCGTGGTCAGCAGGCGGTCATTATCGCGTTGATGCAACCCGATAGAGGGTTCATCCAACACATAAAGCACGCCAGTCAGGCCCGAGCCGATCTGGCTGGCCAGTCGGATACGCTGGCTTTCCCCCCCCGAAAGCGTGCCTGCATTGCGCGAAAGCGACAGGTAATTCAGGCCAACATTCACCAAGAACCCCAGCCGTTCGCGAATCTCCTTGAGGATGGCGCGGGCAATTTCGTTTTTCTGGACCGTCAGATGTTCGGGCACCTGGGAAATCCAATCATGCGCCTCGCTGATCGACATTTGCACAACCTGACCCGCATGAAGCCCCGCGATTTTCACCGCCAATGCCTCGGGGCGCAGGCGGAAGCCTTCGCAGGCACCGCAGGACCGGTTGTTTTGGTAACGCTCAAATTCCTCACGCACCCAGTTGCTGTCGGTTTCGCGAAAACGGCGTTCCATGTTGGGTATAACGCCCTCAAACACGCGAGAAACCTGATAAATCCGCCCGCCTTCATCATAGCGAAACTGGATTTCCTCTTCGCCAGAGCCACGCAGAAACACCTCTTTGGCCTTTTCGGGCAGGTCTTTCCATTTGGCTTTCTTGTCAAATTCGTAATGTTTTGCAATCGCGTCAATGGTTTGGATGAAATAGGGGCTTTTTGACTTTGCCCAGGGTGCCAGCGCGCCTTGGGCAAGAGTCAGGTTTTGGTCGGGGACGATCAGACGTTCATCAAAGAACAGCTCAACCCCCAGACCATCGCAAACCGGGCAGGCGCCAAAGGGCGCGTTGAACGAGAACAGACGCGGTTCAATCTCGGGGATGGTGAAACCTGACACCGGGCAGGCGAATTTTTCGCTGAATGTCGTGCGCGTGGCCTCTTCATTCGCCAGTTCCAGAATGGCGATACCATCGGCAAGGTTAAGCGCGGTGCGCAGGCTGTCGGCGAGGCGGGTTTCGATACCCTCTTTCACCACAATCCGATCGACCACCACGTCGATATTGTGACGAAATTTCTTGTCCAGCGTCGGCGCATCCTCCAGCTCATAGAATTGCCCGTTGACCTTCACCCGCTGAAACCCCTGTTTGCGCAGGTCCAGGAATTCCTTTTTATACTCACCCTTGCGGTCACGGATGATCGGGGCCAGCAGATAGGCGCGGGTGCCATCCTCCATCGCCATGATGATATCAACCATATCCTGCACCTGCTGCGCGGTAATCGGCTTGCCGGTCGTGGGGCTGAAGGGGGTGCCGGTGCGGGCGAACAGCAGGCGCATATAGTCGTAAATCTCGGTCACCGTGCCAACGGTCGAACGCGGATTTTTTGAGGTGGTCTTTTGTTCAATCGAGATCGCAGGCGACAGGCCCGAGATGTGATCAACATCGGGTTTCCCCATCATATCAAGGAATTGCCGCGCGTAGGCCGACAGGCTTTCGACATAGCGGCGCTGGCCTTCGGCATAGATCGTATCAAAAGCCAGCGAGGATTTGCCAGAGCCCGACAGCCCCGTGATCACCACCAGCTTGTCGCGCGGAATATCCACATCGACGCCTTTAAGGTTATGTTCCCGCGCGCCGCGCACTTCGATGAATTTCTGTTCGGCCATGCCCGCCCCCGATTTCTACCGGCTATAGATAGGGTCTTTTGCCTGAAGTCTCCAATCGAAAAAGGTGAACGATTAGTGAACAAAGCTGCAGAGTGTCGATTAAGTTACGTCAAATAGACGGCGACGGGCCTGAACTTGATGCACTACGATGCCAATCACGCTTGGGATCACGACAAACAGCGCCATGCCGGGCACGCCCTGCCCCGCAATCAGCAGTGCCAGCAACGGCGTGCCAGAGGTGGTGCCAAGATTGCCAAGCTGGGCAATGGCCCCGGCAGCACGGGCGCGGGCTTCGCCCGTGGCATTCAGCTGGGCAACGGCAGCAAAACTGGCCCCCTGAACGACGCCAAGCATGCCAGCAAGGCCAAGGGCTGCGAAAACCATCGGCCAATCCTGGCCCCAGAACCCCCACAGGCACAGCGCCGCAAGAACGCTGGTTGCAAAGCCTGCTTGCACCATGCGCACCGCCGGCACCCAACGCAACAGCCAGACCCCAAAGGTCAGCGAAACCGCGATAGACACCAGCGGCATCGCTGTGGCGATAAACGCCTGATGCGGGCCGCCGATCATCGGGGGCAGCAATGTCAGCAAGGCAACATAGGTAAGCGTGTAGCAAAAAAAGCCCATCGCTGGGGCCGCAAGCCGCGCCGAGCGGTAGATGGTGACATGCTGCCTCAGCAGGGCGCTGACCTTGGGAAATGGCGTGGATTCGGGGCTGTCCTTGGGCAGAACAGCCCAGATAAAACCTGCAAAAACAGCCATATAACCGGCATGTGCCAGAAATAGCGCGCCATCGCCCCAAGCCAGCGCCAAGGGACGCCCAAGCGCTGCTGTCAGCGCAAAAGAGACGGCAAAAAAGCTGGACCAAAGCGTCATTGCCAGCCCTTGATGCCGCAGGGGGGCCGTTTGGGCGATCAGCACCGGGGCCGCGACAACGATGGCAAGATGCGAAAACCCTTCGATCGCACGCAGGGCAAGCAAGGCAGGCAGTGGCGGAAAGCTGGCCTCCAAAGCCGACAGCACGGCCCCTGCCCCAAGCGCCCAGACCAACACGCGCCGATACCCCAGACGCTGCACCAACAGCCCCGCGGTGGTACCAAAGACAAGGCCAATCAGCCCGACAACCGAAACGACAAGCCCCAACGTGACCTGCCCTGCGCCGGGGTAATGGCTGGCGATCCGGTCAAACAGGATCGAAATCTTGCCAAATTGCGCGGCGGCCCCAAGCCCCGCGCCCCACAGGACCAGAATGATGATGAGGGGCGAGCGGTTCATAAGAGGTGCTTAGCCGATGGCTGCGAAGGTTGCCATGAAAAAACCCGGCCCCTTTTACCGGACCGGGCGAAATGTTCAGCCTTTTGTCGGGTCACATATGGATGACTTGACCGTAAGCATCCAAAACCGACTCATGCATCATTTCCGACAGCGTCGGGTGCGGGAAAATGGTGTGCATCAGGTCTTCTTCGGTGGTTTCCAACTGGCGACCGATGACATAGCCTTGGATCAATTCGGTGACTTCGGCACCGATCATATGCGCACCCAAAAGCTCGCCTGTCTTGGCGTCAAAAATGGTTTTGATCATGCCTTCCGCCTCGCCCAAGGCAATCGCTTTGCCATTGCCGATAAACGGGAAACGGCCAACTTTTATGGCGTGACCGGCCTCTTCGCCTTGGCCTCGGTCAGACCAACACTGGCCACTTGCGGATGGCAATAGGTACAGCCTGCGATGGAATTTGGCTTGATCGGATGCGGGTGTTTGCCTGCGATCAGCTCGGCCACCATGACGCCTTCATGGCTGGCCTTGTGGGCAAGCCATGGTGCGCCCGCGATGTCGCCTATGGCATAAAGCCCGTCAACGCCGGTGCGGCAATATTCATCGGTGACGACATGGGTGCAGTCGATTTTAACGCCCAACGCCTCTAGCCCAAGGTTTTCGACATTGCCGACGATGCCCACGGCAGAAATTACCGTGTCAAATTCCATCGTCTCGGTCTTGCCGTTCGATTCCAGATGCGCGGTCACCTTGCCGCCGCCTTTGGCATCGGGGGCTTTATCCAGCTTCTTGACGGTGGTCTTCTCCAGAATCTTCATGCCCTGTTTGACAAAGGCTTTCTTGGCAAAGGCGCTGATTTCCGCATCTTCAACCGGCAAAACGCGGTCCATCACCTCTACCACGGTGGTATCTGCGCCCAACGTGTTGAAAAAACTGGCAAACTCTATGCCAATCGCGCCAGAGCCAATGACCAGAAGTTTTTTCGGCATCCGCTTTGGCTGCAAGGCATGGCGATAGGTCCAGACCAGATCGCCGTCGGCCTCCAGCCCCGGCAGGGTGCGCGCGCGCGCGCCAGTGGCCAAGATGATGGCGGGGGCGGTCAATTCCTCTGTGCCCTTGTCGGTTTTCACCGAAACCTTGCCTTTGCCCGGCAAGCTCGCCTCACCCATGATCACGGTAATCTTGTTCTTTTTCATCAGATGGCCAATGCCACCCGAAAGCTGCTTGGCCACCCCGCGTGAGCGGGCAACAACAGCATCCAGATCATATGAGATGCCCGTGGCCGCGAGGCCAAATTCCTTGGCGCGGTGCATCAGGTGAAACACCTCGGCGGAACGCAGCAGCGCCTTGGTTGGTATGCAGCCCCAGTTCAGGCAGATGCCGCCGAGGTTTTCACGCTCGACAATCGCGACCGATTTCCCCAGTTGTGCCGCCCGTATGGCGGCGACATACCCCCCCGGCCCGGAACCGATCACGATCACATCATATGCCTTGGCCGCCATTTTTCTCTCCTCCGAAAAAGTAGTTTGCCATTAAACTATATTTGTCGTTCCAGCAATAATTCTGCCGCCTTTGGGGTATGTGCTGGGTGCATAGCTAGAGTTTGTCCTGTAATTCCTGCACAATCGCGCCGTAGCCCCCCGATGCCATAAACGCCTCTTCCTCGGCCGAGGATATGCGGCCAAGGGCTGTATTGCGAAATGGAAAGCGGCCAAAGCGTTCAATGATGGCCTGATGCGCGCGGGCATGCAGGGCGCTGTGCGGGTCATCCATCCGGGTTTTGAAGCAATCGACGGCAAGGGCCTGATCGGCAATATCCTCGGAATGTTCAAAGGGCATGTAGAAAAACTGGCGCTCGGGTGTGGGGATATCTTGATCCCAGTTTTGCGCAAGCGCCTTGCGGGCGGCCGCACGGGCGCGGGCGTCAGTGGCAAAGGCGCGGGGATCACCACGAAACATGTTGCGCGGGAACTGATCGGTAAGGATCAGATAGGCCAGTGTGCTGGTCGCGCCGTCAACCCAATGCTCCAACCCGCCATCATGGGCGGCTTGCCAAAGCGCGCCAAAATCCTCGGTGATTTGGGCATCAATCTTTGGGTTCACCTCATACCAGCCCTTTGGGCCGACGGTTTTCAGCCAAAACGTCAGTAGTGTTGCGGGATCAGACATCACGCCCCCTTGTTTGCGTTAACCTGTCGGCCAAGCGTGGCAGGTTTGCGCCGGGGTTTCAATGCCCTGATATCACGGTTGATTTGTATCTGTCCCGTCTTGTCTTGCCTCTGCTTTGGCCTGCGCCCCGGCAAGATGGCTTTCGCTTTCCGGGCCTTCATTATCGGCTGCGATCATCGCCACTTCCAACACAATCGCCGTGCCCGAGGGCGAAACCGCCGTAAAGCTTGACGTGGCATCCGCGCTGCGTTTGCGCTGCGACATCCGCCACAGGGCATAGACCGCAAGGGCGGCAAACAGCAGGGCCATGAACAGGAAAAACCCGCTGGGGCCAACCACGCCCATCATCCAGCCGGTGATCAGCGGGCCCGAGATTGCGCCCAGACCATTGATAAACAACAAACCAGCCGAGGCTGCGGCCATATCAGAGCGATCAAGGTAATCATTCACATAGGCCAGCAGCAGCGAATAAAGCGGGTTGGATACCGCGCCCCCCAAGGCCCCAACCCCGCAAAGCGCCCAAAACGGAACATCCCAGAACACCGGAATTATCAGCCCGACCCCGCCACACGCGCTAAGCCCAAGGATGACCTTGCGGCGATCAATCCTGTCAGACAGCCATCCGATCGGATACTGAAAGATCATACCGCCGATATAGATGCCGGCAATGAATATGGAAATTTCGCGGATGGTCAGGCCCGCTTGCGACCCCCAAACGGCAGCCATGCCGAACTGCGCCCGAAAACACCCCCCCCAGCACAAACATGCCGATGCAGCCCAGTGGCGAGGCGTCATAAAGCTGTTTGAAGCTGAGCGGCTTGGTGGATTCGAACGCCGGGGCCTGACTGACCGACAGCAAGATCGGGGTGAAGGCAAGAGAGACCAGAACCGAAGGAATGATGAACAGGATAAAGCCGTTCGGATCGCCAAGGTTCAAAAGCCCCTGCGCTGCGATGATGCCGATCATCTGCACGATCAGGTAAAGCGACAGCGCCTGGCCCCGGTTTTCATTGCTTGACGCATCATTCAACCAGCTTTCCGCGGTGATATAGACCCCGGAAAAGGAAAACCCGATCAACACCCGCATCAACGACCATGCAATCCAGTTTGGCGCCACCGCATACATGATCAACACCGCCGAGATCAGCGAGCCAAGGGCCGCAAACACGCGCACATGGCCGACACGGCGGATCATATCGGGCGCCATGCGCGACCCGAACAGAAACCCGACAAAGTAGCAGGACATGACAATCGACAGTTGGAACGTCGTCATGTTTTCCTGACCGCCGCGAATGCCCAGCAGCGTGCCTTGCATGCCATTGCCCAGCATCAACAACATCATTCCGAGCAGCAGCGCCCAGGAGTTTCGCAATACGGCAATCATAGCGTTGGCCTTTCAGGTCTTTGGTACAGTCTGCCAATGCGGGCGGGCAGTGGTCTGCCCGTGATGCGACCGATTGCAACGGTTAAGCGGTGCTGGGTATCAGCAAAGATGCATCACCGTAAGAGAAGAAATCTATACTCTTTCGTGACCGCATGCGCATAGGCTTGTTTCATCTGCTCTTGCCCCATCAAGGCCGCAACCAACATCAAAAGAGTTGATTTTGGCAGATGGAAATTGGTCATCAGCGCATCGGTGGTTTTGAATTGAAAGCCGGGATAGATAAAGATGTCAGTCTCACCTATCCAGGGCTCCACTTTGCCGGTGGCGCGGGCAGCCGATTTGATCAGGCGAAGCGCAGTGGTGCCAACGGGAATGATACGCCCGCCAGCGGCGCGGGCGGCGGCGATCTCGGCCGCCGCACGGGGGGTCACCTCGCCCCATTCGGCGTGCATTTTATGCGTGGTCACATCTTCGACCTTGACCGGCAGGAAAGTGCCCGCGCCAACGTGCAGCGTCACTTCGGTCGTGTCTACCCCCATAGCAGCAAGTTGCGCCAACAGATCCGCGTCGAAATGCAACGAGGCGGTCGGGGCTGCGACAGCGCCGGGGGTGCGGGCAAAGACGGTTTGATAATCGTCATTGTCTTGCGCATCGGGCGCACGTTTGGCGGCAATATAGGGCGGCAAGGGCATAGTACCCGCAGCAAGCAAGGCCGCCTCGAACCCGGCGCCATCAACATTGAACACCAGCCGCAGGTCGCTGTCGGATTTCTCGGCCACGGTTGCTGTCAGCCCCCCCTTGAACCGGATCTCCTCACCCGGCACCAGCTTGCGCAGGGGTTTGGCCAGGGCGCGCCAGCCGCCTTGCGCCTGCGGCTCCATCAGGGTGATCTCTATTTTGGCCGAAACCGGGCCTTGCGCGCTGTTGCGATGGCGGTTGCCGATAAGGCGCGCCGGGATAACGCGGGTGTTGTTCAGCACCAGACGGTCGCCTTTGCGCAACAGGCCGGGCAGGTCACAGACATGCTGATCACGCAGCACATTCCCTTCCACCACCAGCATCCGCGCCGAAGGGCGCGGGCGCACGGGCCGGGTGGCGATAAGCGTTTCAGGCAGATCAAAGTCGAAATCATCAAGCTTCACTCGGTCGGCTCCAGTTTGGGGGGCGGGCTGCGGAATATTTCGCGGAACATGCCGGGCGTAAGGATGGATAGCGGATTGACAGAGACGCTCGGCTCTTTGGCGGTGCCTTTTATCTTGTAGTTGAAGCCAAACAACCCCTCACCCTTGCGGGTAAAAATCGCGCCAAGCCCGTTCAGCAGATAGATCGGGGAAACGACCCCCTGTAAATCCAGCCGCCCGCCGTTAAAGACATAAAGCCCCGACAGGGACACACCAAGCGATGCACCGATGGCAGAGGCTTGGGTGATTTGAACGGCGCGCGGGCCAAGGCGGAATCGGGCCTCGGTTTCGCTGAACAACAAGCCGGTGCCGTTCAACTGTTCCAGCAACCCCACGACCGAGATTGCGTTGATCAACTCGGCCAGCGCGGGCGCTTTGCGAATGCGGATATTGCGCATGGTCAAGGCGCCGTCAAAGGTGCCTTTGGCCCCGGTCGGGTTCAAGACAAGGTCCATGCTGCCGCCCTGGGCATTTGGAAACACCCCCGCCGCCGAAAAGACAGCGCCCGCGTCGTCTGATCTCAGGCGCAAGGCACTGCCTTTGGGCGTGGGCGCAAGGCTGCCCTTGATGGCCACCTGGCCGTTGACCCGCCCGGTGAAATCGCCTGAAATCCCGCTGGCGCTGGGGGTCAGGGTGCTGCGAAACGCGGTCAGGGCAAGCCCTTGGGTGACGGTCAGCCTGTCCAGGCTCAGGGTGATCGGCCCCCCTGATGCAGCGCCAACCGAGGCGCTGCGGCTGGGCAGGCCGCGCAGGTCTGCGCTGCCGCCGGTTACGGCCAGCGATGGCGCGCGGCCTTTGCCCCGCCCGGTCAGCGTGGCGCTGGCATTCAGCCAATTGTCCAGACGCACAGATGAAAATCGCGCCACATCCAGCCCGCCGTCGCCGGTCAGGCCAAGGCTGCCCGTGGCGCGCAGGCCTGCGGCCTCCAGTGTGATCCGGTCCACCGAGGCGGGTGTTCCCAACGTGATATCCAAGGCCAACTGCCCCTTGCTGCTGGCAGCTTTGGTCCAGCCAAGCGCGGCGATGCCCATCGACACCCCACAAGATCAGAGCGCAGGCGCAGCACCGGGCTTTGCCCCTGATGCAGATCAACCGCCACCGATACCGTCCCCCGCCCCGAAATCAACCCATCCGGCAAGGCAATACCCAGGTTTTCGGCAGCTTTCGGGCTAAGCTCGGCGTTGCCCTGAATTTTGGAGATGCCGATGAATTCGGGGCCGAAAGTTTTGGTGAAACTGCCGTCAAAGGGCACGTCTTGCAAAGTGCCTTTGCCTGCAATCTCCAGGCCTGCGGGGGTGACACGCAGGTTCAGCCGATCCGCCCGCAGCGGCCGCCCCGGCACCAGACGGTCCGATGAAAAGCCGGTAATCTTGCCGGCCACATCGAAATCGACATCCTGAATTTTGACGCCTTTGCGCAAAGGCGTGTGAATAGTGGCGATCACATCGGCACGGCCCTGCCCCAAGTCGATCGGCAACTTTGCCTTTTTCAGAAACTCAAAGGGTTTTTCATCCAGCACAGACAGCGCCGAGGTGACATCACCGACCACCTTCAGGTCAATCCGGGCCTGAGCCGGTTTTTGCGTCACATCCGCAACGGCAAACACCGACCCCGCCGCATCAATCATGCCGCCGGATTTGGCGGTCACATGCCCCTGCTCCAACACCATCGTATAGGATTTGCCATCAATCACCGAATATCCACGCCCGCCCTCGATCGGTGGCAGCGTTTTCAAAAACCGCACATCGGCCCCCGAAAAGTCATACCCCAGCGAAAACACGGTCTCGGTGCCGGGGGCAAGGCGAAACCCGGCGCGGACATTGGACAGGCTGCCATCCTGCACATTTTCGCGCACCCAAAGCCGGGTTTTGGGCACCACTTGCGGCGGCCAAAGCGCCAGCAGGCGGTTGTGGGGAATCCGGTCCAATTGGGCATTCACCGCGACCGACCACCCATTCGGCCCCGCCTCCACTTGCCCCGAGGCCTGCAAATGCTGGTCCTCATGGGTCAGGGTTGCTTGCCCGATATCAAGGCCAAACGGCGCCAGCCGCACCCGGAAATCCACAGCGCCCTGTTCAAAGGTGACGGGTGCATCCAGCAGGCCCTCTGGGTCCAGATGCAGGCTGTCTACCTGAATCTGGGCCAGAATCTCTTGTGGGATCTGGCTTGCTACCCCCGGCAGATAGGCGTGGCCCGACGCGTGAAGCGTTAGATCCTTGCTGGTTACGGTCGCTTCATTCAGGTCCAGTCGTTCGCGCGCCGGATCAAAGGAAAAGAACAGCGACGCCCCCTCAAACGGCACTGGCTTGGTTTGCGGCGTTGGGCGCAGGGCCCCCTTGTCAAGCGTCAGCGAGGCATCAAGCGATGCCAGCGCCCCAAACCGGTCCAGACTTGAGGCGATTTGCCCCGAAATCGGGGCATCCAGAACCGCCAGCCACGCCAAAGGCGCGGCCTGGGTGGCAATATCGGCCGCAGCAACCCGGTCCACCGCCAAGGTCATGCGGGCACTGGCATCCGATTTTGCGGCGATCAGGGTGATCTGAGCCGCAGCACTGGTCTGGCCGCCATTCACCGAAACCCCAAGTTCCAGCGCCAGTTCATCATCACGGTTCGCCAAAACCAGGCGACCATCGCCAAATTCCCAGACCCGGTTCAGCATGCGGTCATCAACCGTCACGCTCAGCGCCTGTGCCTCTACCCGCCGCAAATAGGCCAGGGCCGGAAGTTCGGACAGGGCCACAAGGGTTGAAACAAGGCCCGACAGGCCAACAATCGGCCTGGGCTTCATGTTCATATTCAGCGCGATATGAAATTGCCCATCCGCCAATCGACGCAGGTTCATCGTGCCGCCGATCAGACGCAGGCTGCGCAGGCGGATCTTGCCCTGCGCCAGCGCCGTGGGGTCAATCGCCACGCGCAGCTCCGGCAAGGACAGGAAACTGGCTCCATCGGCCTCCAACAGCCGCACATCCTCCAACCGCAAACGTGGCACCCAATCTTCATCAACCACAAAAACCGCGCCGCCGATAGACAGGGCGGCGGCATTGCCGGTGATCTCACGCAGGGTGGCGTTGATGCGCGATTTCGGCCTCGACCACCGCCCAAACCGGCAGGCGCAGCAACTTGCCCGACAGGGCCAGCCCGGCGAAAAGCCCCCCCAGCGCCAGAAAGATCAGGGTCGGGATCAGCCAGAACGTGCCCCGGCGGTGGCGGCGGTGATAGCGGCGAATACGGTGCGGCCTTGGGCGGGCGCGATCTTGGGCATGCGGCGGCTCGGGGGCGTCCGGTGGTCCGTTGAACGCAAGTTTCGCCGCCAGAAAATCGGGACTGTCGGGGTTTGTCAGGTCAGGCAGTGGCAGATTGGCCGCGCCTGGCGTTGCCGGATAGAACTGCGCCCCCTCGGGGCCAGCATCCGGCGCAGCCACGACCTTGCCCGACGCTGGCTGCGCCTCAGACTCGTCAAGGCTCAGTCGCCCGTCAAGATCCGGTTTCGGACCCGCCATTACAATGCTACCCTTTCCCCTGTTGCCCTTGGGGGGATTGCCCCTATCTTTGCGCAAAGGCAACCAAAAGACAAAGCACGGCTTTGCGAAGAGGAGAGAGATGATGCCCGACATCGGCGAAATGGCGCCCGACTTCACCCTGCCCCGCGATGGGGGCAGCACAATAACCCTGTCAGCGCTGCGGCCGGGCCGGGCGGTTGTGTATTTCTATCCCAAGGATGATACCAGCGGTTGCACGGTCGAGGCCAAGGAATTCACCATGATGGCTGCCGATTTCGCGGCCATTGGTGTAACCGTGATCGGCATTTCCAAAGATAGCGTTAAATCGCATGATAAATTTCTGGCCAAACACGAACTGGCTGTGATCCTCGCCTCGGATGAGACGGGGCAGACCTGCGAGGACTACGGTGTCTGGGTAGAAAAGCAGATGTATGGCAAGACCTATATGGGGATTGAGCGGGCGACATTTCTGATCGGCGGCGATGGCCGGATCACGCAAAGCTGGCGCAAAGTCAAGACCAAGGGCCATGCCGAGGCGGTTTTACAGGCGGCCCAGGGCACATGACACAAAACCTGCCCGAAAATCCGAGTTCCGATAAAACCTTGGCCGATATGGCGGTAGAGGTATTGCGCACCGCAGATGGGCGCGCAAAAACCGCACTTGGGCGCAAACACGCAGCAACCTGGCTTGCGGCACGCGCAGCGGGCAGCGCCTTGCCCATCGGCACGGCGGCCCCGCCGATGCGCCCTGCCCGGCCAGATGCGCCTGCACTTTTGCCACCGCGTGACATGCCGCGCCGCCGCCCCGGATCGCCAACCGGGCGCCTCGCCTTGCTGCATGCCGTGGCCCATATCGAGTTGAACGCGGTTGATCTGCATTGGGACATCATCGCGCGCTTTACCGATGTGCCGATGCCGCTGGGCTTTTACGATGACTGGGTGCGCGCCGCCGATGATGAGGCCAAACATTTCAACCTGATGTGCGATTGTCTGGAAGGGTTGGGCAGCCATTACGGCGCTTTGCCCGCGCATGCAGGCATGTGGCGCGCGGCCGAAGACACGGTGGATGACCTGTTTGGTCGCCTTGCCGTGGTGCCGATGGTGTTGGAGGCGCGCGGCCTTGATGTAACACCGGGGATGATAGAGGTTTTTGAAAAAGCTGGCGAGGCCGCACCGATTGCGGCGCTGAAAACGATCTATGCCGAAGAGGTAAGCCATGTCGCCTATGGTTCAAAATGGTTCAACTGGCTGTGCGGCCGTGACGGGCTTGACCCAAAAGAGGCGTTTCATACCCTGGTGCGGCGCTATTTTCACGGCACCCTAAAGCCACCGTTCAATGAGGAAAAACGTGCCGAGGCAGGCCTTCCACCCGATTTCTATTGGCCGTTGACCGAACCTGCCCCGGATGAGGCGCCACCGCAAAGCGCCTGAGGTTTCGGCGGTTTTATGCCTGTTTTTCGCCAAAACAGGCATAAACCGGGTCGCTGCGGTCAATCTGGTTGCGCCTTGGGGCTTGGGTTTGTATCCAACTCCCTGACGCAACGCCCCGAACGACCTTTGGGTGCTTGCATTTCTGGCCAACAAAAGCGGAACCTGTTCAGTGCTGAAACGACTGTCTTATCGGATCAATGGGGTTGTCGGACGCTATTTCCCCGAGCAACGGCTGTTTTTGAAATCTGATAATGATACCCGGTTCATTCGACTTGCACCGATGACTCAGGCGGTGGCGGTTTCGGGGGCGGCGCTGTTTTTGGGTTGGACGATTCTGGCAACATCCATTCTTTTGATTGAATTGATCTCGGCCGGATCGGGGCGCGACCAGGCACAACGCCAGCAAGTCTTGTATGAGGCGCGTCTGAACGCGCTTTCGGCCGACCGCGATTTGCGGGCAGAGGAAGCGGCGCGCGCACAAGAGCGTTTCAACCTTGCGCTGAAAGAAGTCAGCGAAATGCAAGGCAGGCTGCTGGCCTCAGAGGATGGCCGCCGCGAATTGGAAACCGGGGTTGATGTGATTCAAAGCACACTGCGCCGCACGATTAAAGAGCGTGATGAGGCGCGGACAGAAAAAACCATGCTGACCGCCTCGCTGCAGGCGGAAACCGGATCGGGGCGCACGGGTGAAAGCCGGGCGCGGGATGCCTCGTCGACTGTGGAAATTCTGGCCGAGGCTTTGGCAGGCATCGCTGAACAGCGCGACAGCATCGCCATGGTTGCCATGGCCGCCAAGGATGAAACCGATGCCATTGCCGCCCAGAAACGCGCGCTGGAAACCAAGAACGACGTGATTTTCGCCAAGCTGGAAGAAGCCGTGACCATTTCGATGGAGCCACTGGACAAGATGTTCCGCTCGGCTGGCATGTCGCCCGATGACTTGCTGAAATCGGTTCGCCGTGGCTATTCGGGGCAAGGTGGGCCGCTTACGCCCTTCTCACTGTCAACCAAGGGTGAGACGCTCAGCAATGATGAAATCCGGGCCAATGCGATTTTGCAGGGGCTTGACCGCATGAACCTGTATCGCCTTGCCGCCGCCAAATCACCCTTTGCGATTCCGATCAAATCGGCGTTCCGCTTCACCTCGGGGTTTGGCTATCGCCGTGACCCCAAGGGGGCAGGCACGCGCATGCATGCCGGCACCGATTTCGCCGGGGCCTATGGCACACCGATTTATGCGACCGCTGACGGTGTTGTGACCTATGCGGGATGGAATTCCGGCTATGGTCGGCAAGTAAAGATTTAACATGAGTTCGGAATTGAGACAAGCTACGCCCACCAATCAAATATCCGCGTAAAAGTCGGACAAAGGGTATCGCGTGGCGATCGTATCGGTGATATGGGGAACTCAGGCCGGTCTACCGGCACTCATCTTCACTACGAGGTTCGGATCGGGGGCAAACCTGTTAACCCGATGACCTTTATCAAGGCAGCGACAGATGTTTTCTAAAAGCAAAATCAACGAACCCGGCCCAAAGGCCGATGCAGACAAAACCCGGCCACCAGAGCCGACCGCAAGAGGCTCTATGGAATTCACGTCTTCTACGCCCAAAGCCAAGCCTGCGGCGTCGGTGCTTTCGTCAGATTTGACGATCACAGGCAATCTGCGCACCACAGGCGATATTCAGGTTGAAGGCACGGTTGAAGGCGATATCCGGGCGCATTTGCTGACCGTTGGCGAAACCGCCACGATCCGCGGTGAAATTGTAGCGGATGATATTGTGGTCAATGGCCGCGTTATTGGCCGCGTGCGTGGCCTCAAGGTGCGCCTGACATCGACGGCACGGGTTGAGGGTGACATCATCCACAAGACCATCGCCATCGAATTGGGTGCGCATTTTGAAGGCTCGGTACAGCGCCAGGATGACCCCTTGGCCACCGGCAGGGCAAACGCCGCGGCCGCCGTGGCGAATCCTGCGCCTGCCACGGGCACATCTGCGGCCTCTGCTGCGGCAGCCAAACCCGCCAGCAGCAACAACTGAAACCAACCCGACATCAGGGTTACATGAAAATGGGCACCCGATCGGGTGCCCATTTTTGTTTGACAGGCTGCTGACTTACTCTTCCAAAGCGCGGCGGTAAAGGTGCCACGAGGCATGCCCAAGCAACGGCAAGCTGACAAACAAGCCAAAAAACCCAAGCGCTATGCCCGCAAATAGCAAAACCGCAATCAGCCCCCCCCAGATCAGCATGATCTTCGGATTTCGCAGTACCACGGACACCGATGTAATCATCGCGGTTACAAAATCAATTTCGCGGTCCAAAAGCAGCGGCAGGCTGACCACCATCAACGAAAACAACACGCCCGAAAATATCGCACCAATCACGGTGCCGATAAACAGCATCGTCAGCCCATTCCCTGTCAGAAACACTTCGAAGGAACTGCTGATGTTGGTCATCGCCTGAAGCCCAAGAAACAGCGCAAAGATCATATGCGCCAGAAAGTTCCAGAACAGAAAAAACACGACAACCACCGCCGCGATTGAGGGAATCTGCCGATCTTTTTGCCGCAAGATCACGCCCAGAATACCCGGCCAATCAAGCGGCTGGCCGGTTTCCCGTCTGCGGCTGACCTCATACAGACCGCAGGCGATGAACGGCCCAAGGATGGGGAAACCGGCAGCAGCCGGCAAACTCCACCATATTTGTCCGGTTGCCGTCAGCGCGTAGACAATCAGCCAACCGCCGGCGATATAAACCGCTGCAAAGAACAGCCCGAATTGAGGCGCTGCGCGAAAGTCGCCCCAGCCCGCGGCCAGCGCTGCCCGCAGGTCGCCCAGCTCCAGTATCAAGACTTCAGGCTTTTTGGCGCTTTGCACCGCATGATGAGACATCGACCGCTCCCTCTCTGGTTTGGCTAAAGCCTAACGATCAAGGGGGCAGCCTAAAAGCTGAATTTTAGGCATCGGGTTTAAACAGGGCCGTTGGCCCTGATCTACTGCGATCCTGCAGCGTTTCGGCAAAAAAATCCGAAGCGCCAGGGCGATCAACGATTGGAACAGGTCTTTCCCGAAACGCTTCAGTCGCCTGAATTTGCCTCGGCGCGTGATTTACCGACGACATCCATCGCCAGCGTTGCGGCCATGAATTTATCAAGGTCGCCGTCCAGCACCCCTTGGGTATCCGAGGTTTCAACGCTGGTGCGCAGGTCTTTGACCATCTGATATGGCTGCAACACATAGGACCGGATCTGGTTGCCCCAGCCCGCATCGCCCTTGTTTTCATGGGCGGCGTTGATGGCCGCGTTGCGTTTGTCCAGCTCCATCTGATACAGCCGCGAGCGCAGCGCGTTCATCGCGACTTCACGGTTCTGGTGCTGTGATTTCATTGACGAGGTTACAACGATATTGGTCGGCAAGTGGGTGATGCGCACCGCCGAGTTGGTGGTGTTGACGTGCTGGCCACCCGCACCCGATGACCGATAGGTATCAATCCGGATATCACGATCGGGGATATCAATTTCGATATTATCATCTACCACCGGATAGACCCAAACCGAAGAAAATGAGGTGTGCCGCCGCGCGGCGCTGTCAAACGGGCTGATGCGCACCAGCCGATGCACGCCCGATTCGGACTTCAGCCACCCATAGGCATTGGCACCGGAAATCTTGTAGGTGGCGGATTTGATGCCAGCCTCTTCGCCATCGGTCATGGATTGCAGCTCGACCTTATAGCCTTTTTTCTCGGCCCAACGCACATACATCCGCGCAAGGATCGCAGCCCAATCACAGCTTTCCGTTCCACCCGCGCCGGAATGGACCTCGAGGAAAGTATCATTGCCATCGGCCTCGCCGTTCAGCAGCGCCTCCAACTCCTTGTTGCGGGCAACAAGCAACAACTCTTTCAGCGCATCTTCCGCCTCGGTCACGATATCGGCGTCATCCTCGGCCTCGCCCATCTCGATAAGTTCAACATTGTCAGACAGGCCGGTTTCAATCAGCTTATAGGTGGAAAGCTGGTCCAGAACGGCCTGGCGTTCGCGCATCAGCTTTTGCGCTTTGGCCGGGTCATTCCACAGCTCTGGATCTTCGATCATCGCGTTGAATTCTTCCAACCGATGCGGTGCGGTTTCAAGATCCATGCGCTGCGCCAGCAGCGTCAGCGATTTGCGGATCTTTTCCACATTGGACTGGGTTTCGGCGCGCATGAGGGTACTTCCTTGAAGGCGGGATCAGGGCTGCGTGATAACGGTTTGGCCCGCATTGGGCAAGGGTGCGTGCTGTGGCATGGGCGGCAGGCCCGCCACTTTGCCCCCAAGTCAGGCGTGGCAGGTCAGTAAAGCCCGCCCGAACTCAGGGTGCCGAAATCAGCTTTTTTCGGCAAGACCTTGGTTTTTCCGGTTGCTGTGGTCACGGTGCTGGTCATCGGGGCTGTTGTCTCGCTTTCACCATACGCAAACAGCGGCAGGTTGGACCCCATGCCAAAGCCACCGTCAACCATAAAGCCGATGCTGTTGATCGGGTCTTCGCCCTCGCGGAAATATTCCGAAACCACGTGATCGCCAGTTGCATCATCAGGCAATACCCCGCCGGTAAAGCGGTCAATCTTTCTGAAATAGCCGCCCGGTGGCACCTTGAACTTGGTCCCGCCATATTTCGCGATGGCCTTGGCCATGAACCGTTCGAACACCGGGCCGCAAGTCGTGCCACCATAGGCGCGCCCCATGCTGCGCGGATTGTCATAGCCGATATAGCACCCCGCCGCGATATTCGACGAAAAGCCTATGAACCAGACATCCTTGGCGTCGTTGGTGGTCCCGGTCTTGCCCGCGATCGGCACCGGAAGGTTGATCCCGGCCGCAGTGCCGCGCGTCACAACCCCCTCCATCATCGAGGTCAACTGATAGGCGGTGATCGCGTCCATCACCCGCTCACGGTTGGAATTGATCTTGGGCAGCTCATTGGGGTTCAGCACCGCCAATTGGCAATCGTCGCATTTGCGCTGGTCATGGCGGTAGATGGTTTTGCCGTAACGATCCTGTACCCGGTCTACCAGCGTCGGCTCCACCCGTTCGCCGCCATTGGCAAACATCGAATAGGCCGCAACCATCTTGAACAAGGTGGTTTCCTCAGACCCCAGCGAATTGGCCAAAAACTGCCCCATCTTGTCATAAACGCCAAAGCGTTCGGCATAACCTGCCACCACATCCATCCCGATTTCCTGTGCGATCCGAATGGTCATCAGGTTCCGCGATTGTTCGATCCCGGTTCGCACCGGGGTCGGGCCATAGAATTTGTTTGAAGAGTTGCGCGGGCGCCAGATGCCTTGCGGGGTGTTCACCTCAATCGGGGCATCGACAACGATGGTTGCCGGGGTAAAGCCGCTATCAAGCGCGGCCGCATAGACAAATGGCTTGAAGCTGGAACCGGGCTGTCGCTGTGCCTGGGTGGCGCGGTTGAACACCGAATGTTGATAGGAAAACCCGCCTTGCATCGCCAAAACCCGGCCCGAATCCACGTCCATCGCCATGAAGGCGCCTTCGACCTCGGGCACCTGACGCAGGGTCCAGCGGATAAAACTGCCGTCGCTGTCCTTTGTCATGGCGCGCACATGCACCACATCGCCGACAGACAGCAGATCGCCCGCAACTTGCGCCTTTTTTGCCAAGCCGCCCATCGGCCTGCCGTTTGCGGGCCCAGGTCACATCTTCGGCCGGGATGAAATGCCCGTCGCCATCCTCTGCGACATCTTCAATGCCGATCCGCGCGGCAGTCTTGCCGATTTCCAGCACCACAGCGGGCATCCAACCCTCAATATCGCGGGCAATATCAACCGCGGCCAATGCCTCGCGCCAGCTTTCCTCAGACCCCAGCTTTGACGGGTCAATCACCTTGCGCGTGCCGTTCCAGATGCCCTGACTGCGGTCAAACCCTTCAAGCCCGGCTTGCAGCGCCATCGCCGCTTCTTTTTGCAATTCAGGATCGACGGTCGCGCGAATGGTCAGGCCGCCGCCAAAAAATTCCTCTTCGCCAAAGGTGCCGGAAAGCTGACGGCGAATTTCATCGGTGAAATAATCACGCGGCGGCAGGGCATCGCGAAAGGCGGTATAATCACCATTCTGCACCGATTTCAGCGGTAATTCCTTTTCCGCGCGATAGGTTGCCTCGTCGATATAGCCGTTTTGCCACATCTCGCGCAGCACATAGTTGCGCCGTTCGGTCACCCGTTTCTTTTCGGTAACGGGGTGGTATTTGCCCGGAGCCTGCGGCATCGCCGCCAGCATTGCCGCCTCATGCGGGGCCAGTTGGCTTAGCGTCTTGTTGAAATAGGTCTGGGCGGCAGCGGCGACACCGTAAGAGTTCTGACCAAGAAAAATCTCGTTCAGATAAAGCTCAAGGATTTTTTCCTTGCTCAGCGTTTCTTCGATCCGGGTGGCAAGGATGATTTCCTTGATCTTGCGTTCGGCCTTGCGCTCTCCGCCCAAAAGAAAGTTCTTCATCACCTGCTGCGTGATGGTCGAGGCGCCGCGCACCGTTTCGCCGCGTGATTTCACCGCCTCAATCGCCGCCGCCGCGATGCCGCGCGCGTCGTAGCCGTGATGGGTGTAAAAATTCTTGTCTTCGGCGCTGATGAAAGCGTATTTGATCAGCGCCGGAATTTCTTCGCTGCTGACAAAAATTCGGCGTTCCTTGGCAAATTCATCCATCATCCTGCCTTCGCCGGAATAGACCCGGCTGATGGTCGGCGGGGCATATTGCGCAAGGCTTTCATGGCTGGGCAAGTCACGGCTGTACATGTAAAAAATCGCGCCGATCGACAGGGCTGTAAAAAACACCCCCATGGTCAGCAAGGTGAAAAGCCCGCCAAAGACTGAACCGACAAATCTGATCAAGGCAATTTCCCCATGTTTTCCGTCACCATCCACACATCGCCCTATATACAGCAAATAGGGGGCGGTCAAAAGATGTCCCCATCATTAAGGCGTGAACCCGCTTGATCATTCGCGCTTTGGTGGCCACTCAGCGCGTCTTGCCGCCGCCAAGCGCGGCCTCGGTGGCGGCCCATGTGGTCAGGCCAGCCTGCAGCGCCGCGATCATCCGCGCCCGCCAGGCAGGTTCGGTCAGCCGGGCCAGGTCGTGGCTGGAGGATAGAAAGCCCAATTCGATTAGAATTGACGGAATATCTGGCGATTTCAGCACTGAAAACCCGCCCGATTGGATCGGCCTGCGATGCATCCGCAAATCTCCGGCCTTGATTGCGACCTTCAGGGATTCGGCCAGACGCGCGACCTTTGGCGCGGTTTCGGCCCGCGCCATATCCATCAGCACATGGGCGATCAAATCATCTTGATCGGTCAAATCAACTCCTGCCAGCAGGTCATCGCGGTCATGCCGCTCGGCCAGGGCTTTGGCGGCCAGATCGGTTGCCTCATCCGACAGGGTATAGAGGGTCGCGCCAGTGGCATCGCCCTCTGCCAGCGCATCAGCATGCAGCGAGATAAACACCGTTGCCCCGGTGGCCCGCGCAATGGAAATTCGCTGCTCCAGCGGCACAAAAATATCTTCATCACGCGTCAGGACGACCAGAAAGTCACCGCTGCGTTGAAGCGCCTCTTTGAACTCGCGGGCGAATGTCAGCATCAGATCGGCTTCACGGTGGCCTTCGTTTTCAGCGCCGGGGTCAAGACCGCCATGGCCAGGATCAAGCACCACGACCAAAGGCCCGTTGCCGCGCGGCAGGGTTTTCGGCACGTCGGCGGGTTTGGGCAGCGCCCAGCCCTCTGGTTCCGGGCGCATCGCCAGGTCTGCAAATTCCTGGGGCGTTGTCGGGGCAAGGCGCAGGGTAATTCTTGCGCCATCCACGGTCTGCATCGCTGCGGTTTCTATCGCAAAAGGGCCCGAAAGCTCTAGCACAAGCCGCGACCAGCCGGGGCGAAAGACCCCCGCCCGCAAATCCACGACCCGCGCCGATTTGCGCGGAACCGCTGCGATCTGCGACCAGTCCACCTCGCGCGTGTCGAGGATCAGACGGGGTGGGTTATCCAACACCCGCACCCGCCACGGCACAGGTTGCGATACGGACAGGCTGACAGTGACCCCCTGCCCCTTGTCAGAAATTGCCGAGAGGTCCGGGACAAGCCGGGCAATCGCAGACAGTTCTTGCGCGCTGGCCGAGGAAAGCGCCATCACTATGACCGTCAGGATTGCCAGAATCGCCCGCATCGCCTACCTCTGCCCTTTGGCTGCTCCACATCTGAAAAGCTGCCTGCCACCTCTTGCCGCCCTCCTACAATGAAACATGCGGCGATCAAAGAGCCGCCTTGATTGGCGGGGCATGGTGCAAAGCGCGGCGTGACGTCACCGCTGGCGCAGGTGCCCCGGCACGATATTTGGCCCCAACCGCCAGCGCGACGGCTTTGCCAGCGCTGTGGGATGCAAATGCTCTGACACGTCTCGCCCGATTTGCCGCCGGCTGCGCAGCAAGAACAAGGCCCCGAAACCGCGCCATGTGCCCACCATCGGGGCTCCCGGATCACAGGGGAAACGCGTCATCCAGCCATGGGGCATTGCGGTGCCACAAGCCTCCATCCGTTCCAGCATCCAGACAAGCGGGATATTGGCCAGCGGGCGGGCCGCCTGAAAGCCGCCTATCTGACCGCCAATATCGGCATGTGCGCCCCGAAACCAGACCTGTTCAATATTCCCCACCCAATTGGGTGGGCAGGTCCACAGCACCGGCGTAAACACCACCCGCGTTTCATTCATCGCCAAAGCGTGAAACCCGTGCTTGATCGAATGGCCAAGCGCATGGTTGTGAAACGCATGCTCATGCTCGGTCAGCATCCATAAAAACGGCAGCCGCACGCCCAACGCCTTGACCGTATCCCAGACGCCGACCATCTCAATCGGCACAGAGTCGTGGCAAAACGCGCGCGCAAAGGCGGTTGCGGCCTTTCCATTGGGGGCAAGCTGATAGTGGCGGTAGGCCAGTTGCACATTTCGTTCGGTCGCATTTTCGCGCCGCAGCAACCCAACCTGGTCTATCACCCCGGCCAGCGACCGCACGGCATAGGCCCCCCGCGAATAGCCCAGCAAGAAAATCCGGTCCCCCGGCTCGTAGTGGCTGGCCAAAAACCCGTATGCCCGCTGGATTTGCCGGTTTATACCGCGCCCCCGCGCCACATCGGCTAGCTGCGACCAATCCACCCATTGCACGCCCGGCTCATAATACAGGCGCCGTTGCACCGTCTGCCCGTTCTCGGACAGCAATTTGAACACCAGCCCGGCATTGCTCTCATACCCGTTTTCCAGCGAAGACAGCGTGCCATCCAGAATGATGATATGATCCACCGACCCACGATGCGGATAGCCATCGGCCCCCCGCCCCTCGATCACGACCGTGGGTTGATGCCGAAACCATGAACGAATGCGGCTGAACAGTGACAGGGGCTCCTCCTCATCTTCATCGGCGTTCTGTAGCCATGACCATAGACGCAAAAGCGTAAACGACCTCTCAACGCGCATCACATTGTGGTGCGCCATCAATCCCCAAGCGCGCCCACTGTCCCGGCCTCGCAGCAGCGCTTCACCCCCTGCGCCATGGGTGTTGATGGCATCGGCCCCAAGCCATGCGCAACAAATACTAACCCCCCGACCGGGTTTGTCCAGCCGGGGGGCGAAATTCTGGTCGCAAACAAGGATAGTGCCAAATCACCCGTGCAGGGTCAAAACTGTCTCAAGCGTCAATTCGCCATAGCCATTGAACCGCGTGTTGGTGACCGTGGAATAGGCGCCCATGCCATGAAACAAGACATAATCACCCTCGGCAAGATCGCGCGGCAGCGGCATTTCGCCCGGCAAGCGATCCAGCGAATCACAGGTCGGGCCAAACACGACCCGCCCCAGCGGTTCGCCATCGCGCGCCCTGCCATCGGCGGTGATCACCTCGGTCCGTTCGACCAGACCGATAGACTGAAACTCGGTCAACGAACCATAGACGCCATCGTTCAAAAACACATGGCTGCCATCCCGCACCGCTTTCACACGGGTTGCCACGCTGAACGCATCGCCGCATAATCCGCGCCCCGGTTCACAAAGCAACTGCGGGCGGCAGGCGCCAAAGGCGTCATTGGCCACAGTGTCAATCGTCGCGAAAATAGGCGCCAGGTCGGGGGTGCCGCCCGCCAACCGATGGCTGGGAAAGCCGCCGCCCACATTCAGCCGCGCAATCACAACGCCCGCCTCTTGGGCAATTTCAGCCGCCTTGCGGATATAGGTTTCCCACGCCGCCGCATCGGTACATTGTGTGCCGGGATGGAATGTCAACGAGGGGACAAAGCCTGCGGCGGCCACTTTGCGCAACAACTCGACCGCCAGCTCTGCCGTAGCCCCGAATTTCGCGCCAAAGTTATAGGCAGCCCCACCGACGGGCAGCTTGAAGCGAACCGATATTTCTGTGCCATCGGCAGGCACAGCCTCGATCAGCTTTTCAAGCTCGGAGATCGAATCAACCGAGAATGACTTTACCCCAAGATCAACCGCCAGTGCGATTTCAGCCCGCGACCGCACCGGGTTGTTGTAATGCAGGGCCGCATCGGGTGCCAGCCGCCGGACCAGCCGCATTTCATAGGGCGAGGCCACATCAAACCCGCGCACGCCCGCAGCTACCAGATTCACGATCACCGCTTCCGCAGGGTTGGCCTTGACCGCATAGGTCACCAGCCCCGCAAACCCGTCGATGAAGTTTCGCGCAGTAGCCTGCAATACCGATGGCGCAAAAAACAGCACCGGATTTTCCGGCTGCAGCGTGCCGAGATAGTCAGCCGGATTGCTCCAAATCGTTTTTGAAAGTTCCATCGGATCACCTTTTTACCTGCAGCGGGCGGCCCCGCCCCACCAAATCAATTCCCCCTGAAGATCACCGAATTAGGCTGCAATATCACCGATCATTGTGGTAGATATGTAAAGTATTTTGGTTGAAATGACGAAGATGGCAGGCAATATGTATGGATGAGCTTGATCAAAAGATAATCGCCCTGCTTGGGGCAGATGCGCGAATATCGGTTGCAACCTTGGCGCGGCGGCTAAATCTTGCCCGCTCTACCGTTCAGGCCCGGCTTGAAAGGATGGAAACCAATGGCACAATCGCCGGTTACACGGTTAAACTGGGGGCTGTGGGGCGCCAAAATCGTTTGCGTGCCTCGGTTTTGCTGTCAATAGAAACGCGCAGCCAGGCCGCCTGCCTGACCCGGCTGAAATCCATCCCCGAGGTAGAGCGGGTTTTCACCACGTCGGGCCGCTTTGATCTGCTCCTGGAAGTGACGGCGGCCAGCACCCAGATCCTCGATCATGTGCTTGATGACATTGGCTCCATTACCGGGGTTCGCTCTTCGGAAAGCCTGATCCATTTATCAACCAAAATCGACCGCGCCGTCTAGCGGGGCTGTGGCGGCCTCTTTCGCTGTGATTGCAAGGGCCGCAGCTTTCCGCAAACCCCGCTTCCCCTTCGCGCCCTGCCGGGTTAGAACCCGTGCAAAAGTCAGACAGAAAGAGCCGCAAGATGCCGATGGAAAAAACCTTCAACGCCGCCGAGGCCGAAGCCCGCATTTCCGCCGAATGGGAGGCCAAGGGCGCCTTTCGTGCCGGTGCGAACGCGTCAAAAGCCGAAACTTTCTGCATCATGATTCCGCCGCCCAATGTCACCGGGTCGCTTCATGTCGGCCATGCCTTCAACAACACCATCCAGGATATCTTGATCCGCTGGAAGCGGATGCAGGGCTATGACACGCTGTGGCAGCCCGGCCAAGACCACGCGGGCATCGCGACCCAGCTTGTGGTTGAACGCCAGATGGCCGCTGCGGGCCTGCCGCGCCGCGCCGAAATGGGCCGCCCCGCCTTTCTGGACAAGGTGTGGGAGTGGAAGGAAGAATCCGGCGGCACCATCATCAACCAGTTGAAACGCCTGGGCGCGTCCTGTGATTGGGCGCGTAACGCCTTTACGATGGACGCCGGTTTCCACGATGCCGTGATCAAGGTTTTCGTGGAAATGTATAACAAGGGCCAGATCTATCGCGGCAAGCGGCTGGTCAACTGGGACCCGCATTTTGAAACCGCGATTTCGGATCTTGAGGTCGAGAATATCGAAGTTGCAGGCCATATGTGGCATTTCAAATACCCGCTGGCGGGCGGCGAAACCTATGAATATGTCGAACGCGACGAGGATGGGAATATCACGTTGCGCGAGACGCGCGATTACATTTCCATCGCCACCACGCGGCCGGAAACCATGCTGGGTGACGGCGCAGTCGCAGTTCATCCATCAGATGAACGTTACGCCGCAATCATCGGAAAACTATGTGAAATTCCGGTTGGCCCCAAGGCACAGCGCCGCCTGATTCCGATCATTACCGATGAATATCCCGACAAGAATTTCGGCTCGGGGGCTGTGAAAATCACCGGCGCGCATGACTTCAACGATTACGCCGTCGCCAAGCGCAACAACATCCCGATGTATTCGCTGATGGATACACGCGGCGCGATGCGTGCCGATGGCCGCCCCTACGCCGAAGAGGCGGCTACCGCGCAAGCCATTGCAAACGGTACAGAAAGTTTTACCGAGACCTCTATCGCCGCGATGAACCTTGTACCCGAGGAATACCGCGGCCTGGATCGGTTCGAGGCCCGCAAGCGCGTCGTTGCCGACATCACCTACGAAGGGCTTGCCGTTACCCAACTGGTCAAGTCCATCGACCCGGAAACCAATTCCGAACATCTGCAGCTTGTTCCCGTGGTCGAAGACAAGCCGATCATGCAGCCCTTTGGCGATCGCTCGGGTGTGGTGATAGAGCCGATGCTGACCGATCAATGGTTCGTTGACACCGCCGCAATCGTGCAACCCGCGCTGGACGCGGTGCGCGAAGGCCGCACAAAAATCATGCCGGAATCGGGTGAAAAGGTCTATTTCCACTGGTTGGAGAATATCGAGCCGTGGTGCATCTCGCGCCAGCTTTGGTGGGGGCATCAGATTCCGGTTTGGTATGGGCCAAAATAGACGAAGTGCAAGAATTGACAGTCATGGCAGGCGGATAGTTTACTTCGATGAATTCCACTCGATTTGCGCTGCAACCGAAAACGAAGCCGTCTATGCCTTTGATAAATACTATCAGGGTGCGAAGGTGGTGGTAGTGACTGAATTGCCCACTGGCAGCCAAGAAGAAATAGCTGACGCACTGATAGGGCCACAAATCTCTGACAGATATGCAGACCCGGAAAAACCTGAGTTGGAAAAGAAGTAATCGGATGGGCGCGTATATTTCGCGACCCCGACGTCCTCGACACATGGTTCTCCTCGGGCCTCTGGCCTATCGGCACATTAGGATGGCCAAATAACACCCCGGAATTGCAGAAGTATTTCCCGACCAACGTGCTTGTCACCGGCCAGGATATCCTGTTCTTCTGGGTCGCGCGGATGATGATGATGCAGCTTGCCGTGGTCGGCAAGGAACCTTTTGACACCGTTTACCTGCACCAGCTTGTGCGGGACGAAAAGGGTGAGAAGATGTCGAAAACGCGGGGCAATGTGATTGACCCGCTGGTGATCATCGACGAATACGGCGCGGATGCGCTGCGCTTTACCATGGCGCAGATGGCGGCCTTGGGCGGTGTGCTGAAACTCTCGGAAGATCGCATCAAAGGCTATCGCAACTTTGGCACAAAGCTTTGGAATGCCTGCCGTTTTGCCGAAATGAACGGTGTTTGGGAAGGCCATGCCACCAGCCAGCCACCGCATGCACAGGCCCGCGTGAACCGCTGGATCATCGCCGAGGCCGCCAAGACCCGGATTGAGGTGGACGCCGCACTGGAAGCCTATAAATTCAACGATGCCGCCAACGCGCTTTATGCCTTTGTCTGGGGCAAGGTCTGTGATTGGTATGTCGAATTCGCGAAGCCGCTGTTTGACGGCGAACAAGCAGATGAAACAAAGAAAACAATGGCTTGGGTTCTCGATCAATGTATGATCCTGCTTCATCCCATCATGCCTTTCATCACCGAAGAGCTGTGGGCCACCACCGGCGCCCGCAGCAAAATGCTGGCGCATACCGATTGGCCGGATTATGGCGACGCCCTGATTGACGCCGATGCCCTGCGTGAAATGAACTGGGTCACCGGGCTGATTGACGGCATCCGCTCGGCCCGTGCGCAGATGCATGTGCCGGCCGGGCTCAAGGTGGAATTGCTGCTGGTTGGGCTGGACCACAACGCCAAAGCGGCCTTTGCCGCGAATGAGGCATTGATCTTCCGCCTCGCCCGCATTGCCAGCGCGGTTGAAGCTGCGGCCGTGCCCAAAGGGGCGCTTACTGTTGCCGCCGAAGGCGCAACCTTTGCCATTCCCTTGGCCGGGCTGATCGACATTTCCGAAGAAAAGGCGCGTCTTTCCAAGGCTTTGGAAAAGCTGGAAAAGGATATGGGCGGGTTGCGGGGGCGGTTGAACAACCCCAAATTTGTCGAGAGCGCCAAGCCGGAAGTCGTCGAGGACACCCGTGAAAAGCTGACCTTGGGTGAAGATGAAATTGCAAAGATACAGGCCGCGCTGACCCGGCTTGGTGAAATCGGGTAATGGATTGTGCTATGAAAACGCCCCGCTATACCGCTCTCGCCGGCTCGCTTCCGGCAACTGTGCCTTTTGTTGGCCCTGAAACGCAGGAACGTGCCGCTGGCCGGCCTTTTTCGGCCCGGCTTGGCGCGAATGAAAATATGTTCGGCCCCAGCCCGCAGGCCATCGCCGCAATGGCGGCTGCGGCACAAGATGTCTGGATGTATGGCGACCCCGAGGTTCACAACCTGCGCGCGGCCCTTGCGCAGCACCATGCCACCACGCCCGAAAACATCGTTGTGGGCGAAGGCATTGACGGGTTGTTGGGATATCTGGTGCGGCTGGTGGTTGGCCCCGGTGATGCGGTTGTAACCTCGGATGGTGCCTACCCGACTTTCAATTTTCATGTCACAGGCTTTGGCGGCACGCTTCACAAAGTGCCCTATCATGGCGATTTTGAAGATCCGGCAGCGCTTTTGGCCCGCGCCCATGCGGTTGGGGCCAAGCTGATCTATCTGGCAAACCCCGACAATCCGATGGGCAGCCAATTGGACGCGACTGTGATCGAGGACATGATCGCGCATCTTCCCCAGGGTTGCCTGTTGATCCTGGATGAGGCCTATATCGACCTTGCCCCTGACGGCAGCGCCCCGAATATCGCGCCAGATGACCCGCGCGTGATCCGGTTTCGAACCTTCTCCAAGGGTTATGGCCTGGCCGGGCTTCGGGTTGGTTATGGCATCGCAGCCCCTGATCTGGTGCAGGCGTTCAACAAGGTGCGCAATCATTTCGGGGTCGGCCGGATTGCACAAGCGGGGGCGATTGCGGCGCTGCACGATCAGGCGTGGCTGGCCAGCGTCAAGGCAAAGGTGATCGCGGCGCGGCAAAGCTTTGCGGGCGTGGCGCAGGAAAATGGATTGCAGGCTTTGCCCTCGGCCACAAATTTTATCTGTATGGATTGCGGCCGCGACGGCGATTTTGCCCGCAGGGTTTTACAAGAGCTTGGGTCGCGGGGTGTCTTTGTACGCATGCCAGCCATCACGCCGATGGACCGCTGTCTCCGGGTCAGTCTGGGCGATGAGGCGGCGCTGGCCATCTTTGCTGCGGCCTTGCCAGCGGCTTTGAACGCTGCGCGGGGATAACAGGGGATCAGCCGGGCATGATACGGCCTGCAGGGCCGTGTTCGGCCTGCAGTTGATCAGCGGGGGCAATGACCGAATTGCCGGATTTGGGCGTTTCCTTCACAGGCTCCACCTGATCTGGCTCCACCTGATCTGGCCCCGTCTTCATGGGGTCCGCCTGATCTGACGCCGTTTCAGCGAAAAGCCCGACCGGAACGGGCGAGGGTTTGGGCGCATGGCGAACCGGCGGCACGGCTTTGTGACGGGCCATCGGTTCCAGCATTTCAACGGCTTCGGCATGCAGCTCGCGCCGGAAAACCAGCATGTTCTGGAACAGGGTTTTTGTACCCGTAAGCCCCGCTCTTTCGTCGCAAGGCAAGGTATCGGCGCGAAGATAGTCCCACCCCTCGCGCGCCATCTTGTTCATCAAGGTGGTCAGCGCCACGGCAAAACGCTCGGCCGTGGTTTTGGCCGCTTTGGCCTTCTCGCCTTTTTTAGGGGCGGGAACCACCTGATATTCATAGCGTTTCATGGGGCCTCCGGGATAGGTATCGAGGGAAACTAGCCGATTGGGCAGCGCGGGGAAAGGGGGTGTTTGCGAAGACGTGGCGCAGCAACCGGAAAGGGGGCAAAAGCCCCCCCCCAAAAAAAAAGCGGCCCTCAATACAGCCCCGCCAAACCTGGCGGCAAGAGTGAGGGCAAAACAGTGACCGCAGCGCCATGGACAGACCGATCATATAGATCAATCGCATCTTGATTGAGCATCCGAATACAGCCCGACGATACCGCGCGCCCCAACTCCTTGGCGCCAGCATCGCCATGGATGCGGTAGAGCGTATCAACGCCGTTCTGGAACAGATACAGCGCCCGCGCGCCAAGTGGATTGCCGGGGCCGGGCTGCATGCCGCCATTGGCGACCGAATAGGGGGCAAGATCGGGGCGGCGTTTGATCATATCGGCGGGCACTTTCCAGACTGGCCATTTACGGGTGAATTGCAGCCGCGCGGTGCCATTCCACGAAAACCCCTGCGCGCCAACGCTGACGCCATAGCGGATTGCCATGTCGGGGCTTTCGATGAAATGCAACAGGGCGGCATCGGGGTCGATCATGATGGTGCCGCGTGCCTGGTTGGGCCAAGGGTTTTGCACCTCTTGCCGCCAGAGTTCGGGGTTGATGATGCCCTCTTCGACCGCCGGAATTGGAAAGGGCTCGCCGTAAACCGGGCCATAAAACGCCGGAAGCGGCGGGTAGACCGGCGGCGGTGGCGGGGCCTGCACTTGTGCGAAAGGGGTTTGAACACAGGCCGAAAGGCCCGCCATTGCGCCACAGGCGACAAAGCTGCGTCTGGTCAACATTCTGAAAATCCTTGTTATTCTGATGGGGTGGCTGTGCGCCAAGCGACCGATCAGATTACGCGGGGTGGGTCGCGGGGGGGTGATGGGCTTTGGCCCTGCCCCGGCCAATCAAGCGGGTGCATCTGCACTGTCGGGCCTTGCGTATCGGTGGCACCAACCGCCCTGTTCGGCAAAATGGAATCGGCACCGCAGAGAGAGCCGGGCAGAATCGCGGTGCGGCAGTGTTTGCGGGCCGTGATTTCTGCGCCTTTGGCATCATAAAGCCCGGTATCGTCGGGCATGGCCGTTTGCGTGGCAAGCTGTGGTGCGGCGGCCACCGGGCCGGCGGCATAAGCGCCCCATGGCAAGATGAGAACCATCATCAACAGGGATATGAATGCACGTATCGACATATGGGGGTAATCGGCCATCTGGTCGCCGATGTCGAGCCTGCCCACGATCAACTTTGCCGTGATCGCGGGCAGTCTGGCAGAAAGTTGCGCAGATTACGCGCGCAATGTTACAGCCCCAGCTTTTGGGCCACCAGTTCTTGCACCATCGCCGGGGCCGCCTTGCCGCCCGTGGCCTTGATGACCTGACCGACAAACCAGCCGGCAAGTTTCGGGTTGGCCTTTGCCTTTTCAACCTGTGCGGGGTTGGCGGCAATGATCTCATCCACAGCCGCCTCAATCGCGCCGGTGTCGGTGACCTGTTTCATGCCATTTGCCGCCGCGACCTCGGCCGGGTTGCCGCCTTTGGTCCAGACCAGATCAAACAGATCCTTGGCCATTTTCCCCGAGATTTCGCCCGAAGTGATAAGGTCGATGATACCGCCAAGTTGATCGGCTGACATCGGGGTGTCTGCGATGGTCTGGCCTTCCTTGTTCAGGCGGCCGAAAAGTTCGTTGATAACCCAGTTGGCGGCAATTTTACCATCACGGCCCTGTGCGACGGATTCGAAAAAGCCCGCGCTGTCCAGATCGGCGGTCAGCACATTGGCGTCATAATCGGTCAGGCCGAAATCGCCCATGAAACGGGCCTTTTTGGCGTCGGGCAGTTCGGGCATGCTGGCGGCGATAGCATCGACCCAAGCCTGTTCGATTTCCAGGGGCAGCAGGTCAGGGCATGGAAAATAACGGTAATCATGCGCCTCTTCCTTGGACCGCATGGAGCGGGTTTCACCCTTGTCCGGGTCATAAAGGCGGGTTTCCTGAATGACCTCGCCGCCATCCTCCAGAATGGCAATCTGGCGGCGGGCTTCATAATCAATGGCTTGGGTCATGAACCTCATGGAGTTCATGTTCTTGATCTCGCAGCGGGTGCCGAGATGGCTGAAATCCTGGGTCGCCTGGTATTTCTCATATTGGCCGGGGGGGCAGACCGACACGTTCACATCGGCGCGCAGGTTGCCGTTTTGCATATTGCCGTCACAGGTGCCCAGATAGCGCAAAATCTGGCGCAGCTTGGTGACATAGGCCGTCGCTTCCTCGGCCGAGCGGATATCGGGGCGGGACACGATTTCCATCAGGGCGACACCGGTACGATTGAAATCTACGAAAGACATGGTCGGGTCCATGTCATGGATGGATTTGCCAGCGTCTTGCTCCAGATGGATGCGTTCGACGCGCACCAAACGGGCGATTCTTTGCCCATCAGCGCCGGGCGAAAGTTCAACCAGCACTTCGCCTTCGCCCACAATGGGGTGGTAAAGCTGGCTGATCTGATAGCCCTGCGGCAGATCCGGGTAAAAATAGTTTTTACGGTCAAACGCCGACCACAGATTGATTTTCGCCTTGAGCCCAAGCCCCGAGCGGACAGCCTGTTCCACACAATAGTCATTGATGACAGGCAGCATGCCGGGCATGGCGGCATCCACGAAAGCGACGTTTGAATTGGGCTCCGCGCCGACCTGGGTAGAGGCACCCGAAAACAGTTTGGCGTTGGAAGATACCTGCGCATGGATTTCCAGCCCGATCACGAGTTCCCAATCTTGCTTTGCCCCGGCGATGACGCGAGGTTTCGGGTTTTCATAGGTCAGATCAAGCATGGCGTGTCCCTTTTGGTGGCTTGGCGACTGCATAGTCCCTTGCAAGAAGCGGTTCAAGCGGGCTGTTATGCCCTAGCTGTCCAGCATGCGCCCCACCATTTCGCCAAGGTTGCGGCTAAGGCCGGGGGTGGCCTGTATGCGCCGCAGCTCTGCGCGGATCAGGGCCTGGCGGCCGGCACTGTAGCGGGGCCAGGTTTCAAACCCGGTGGACAGGCGGGCGGCAGTTTGCGGGTTAAGCTGATCCATCCGCAAAAGCCATTCCGCAACAAAGGCATAGCCTGCCCCGTTGGCCGCATGAAAGCCCGCATGATGGCCGGCAAGCGTGCCGATCAGCGCGCGAAAACGGTTCGGGTTTTTCCAGTTGAACAGCGGATGCGCGGTCAGCTCTTGCGCCACCGCAACGGCCTTGCCCGGTGTGGCCAGGCCAATGCGCAGCGCGAACCACTTGTCCATCACATTGGCATCACCAGACCAGCGCTCCGCGAATAGTGCCGCCTCGGCCTCGCCCGCGCCGATATCAAGCAGGCACGACAGCGCCCCCACCGTGTCGGTCATATTGTCGGCTGTCGCATAGGCCATCTGCGCCGCAGCCCCATGATCAACGCGCGTAAGCAGCGCCAAAGCCGCATTCCCCAACGCCCGCCGCCCCGCCGCTTTTGCATCGGGGGTGAACGGGCCGGGATTGGCCATATCCGCGACCAGACCGGGCAGATGCGGTTCCATATGGGCGGCCAGGGCATCGCCCATCGCCCGGCGTGCGGCGTAAATACGATCAGGATCAGGGGTTTGCCCGGCGTCATGCAGGGTTTGGGCCATGTCGTCATCGCTTGGCAGGCGCAGACAGAGCGCGCGGAAAGCCGGGTCAAGACCGGCATCCAGAACCACGCGCGCCAGCGCCTTTGCCCAGGCTGGCGACAACTCGGCCCCGGCAGTCATGCGGGCCAGTTGGTCTTTGGCAAAGGCACGCCCCGCCTCCCACTTGTTGAAAGGATCGGTATCATGCGCCAGCAAAAAATCATGCTGGGGGTATTGCTGCGGATGATCCAGCACCACCGGCGCTGAAAAGCCCCGCAGGATCGACGGGCACGGGCGGTGGGCAAGACCCTTGAACTGGAAGCTCTGCCGCGTTTCGGTCATCTCCAGTACGGTTGTGGGGCTGTGGGTTTCATCATCGCCAAACAAGAGGCCGACCGCAATCGGCAGCACCTTTGGGCCTTTCCATGGCTGGCCCGGTGTGGCGCGGTTTTCCTGTTCAAAATGAAGGGTATAGGTGCCGTCCTTAAAGTCATCTGTGACCTTCAGCCGGGGCGTTCCCGCCTCGGTGTACCAGCGTTTGAACTGGGTCAGATCGCGGCCCGTGGTGTCTTCAAAAACCCTGAGCCAGTCTTCGATTGTTGCGGCCTGGCCGTCATGGCGCGTAAAATACAGATCCAGCGCCTTTGCATAGGCATCGTCGCCAACCAGAAGTTTCAGCATGCCGATCACCTCGGCGCCTTTTTCATAAATCGTGGCCGTATAGAAATTGTTGATTTCCATATAGCTTTCGGGCCGCACCGGATGGGCCAGCGGGCCCTGATCCTCACGGAACTGGCGGGCGCGCAGGGTCAGCACATCGTCAATGCGCTTGACGGCGTGGCCGCGCATATCGCCGGAAAACTGCTGGTCGCGGTAAACGGTCAGCCCCTCTTTCAGGCACAGTTGGAACCAATCGCGACAGGTGATGCGGTTGCCGCTCCAGTTGTGGAAGTATTCATGGGCTATCACGGCCTCGATACGGGCGTAATCATCATCTGTGGCTGTCTCGGCTGTGGCCAGCACCAGCTTGGAGTTGAAGATGTTCAACCCCTTGTTTTCCATAGCCCCCATATTGAAATCATCGACCGCAACGATATTGAAGATATCAAGATCATATTCGCGGCCGTAAACCTGTTCATCCCATTTCATCGAGCGGATCAGGCTGTCCATGGCATAGGCGCATTTATGGGCATCGCCGGGCCGGACGTAGATGTTCAGCGCCACACTGCGGCCTGACATTGTGGTGAAACTATCTGAATGGGCCACCAGATCCCCGGCGACCAGCGCAAACAGATAGGCCGGTTTTGGCCAGGGGTCGTGCCATGCGCCGGGGCCGGTTGGGTTGCCATTGGAAAGCTGCACCGGCAAATCGGTTTCCATTGTCACGTCAAAGCGGGCCATCACATCGGGGCGGTCGGGGTAGAAGGTGATCTTGCGAAACCCCTGCGCCTCGCATTGCGTGCAATACATGCCGTTTGACATATAAAGACCGTCAAGCGAGGTGTTGGTTTGCGGCGAAATCTCGACCTCGGTTTCCAGCGTGAAGGCCCCCTTTGGCAGGTCTGCGAACGGGATCGTAAGGCCGGTTGCATCGGGTTGAAGCCCCAAAGGGCTGCCGTTCAGCGCCAGCGATTTAAGCACTAGCTGCTCGCCATCCAACCGCAAATCCTGGCCCGGTTCAGCCGCAGGATTAGGCGCAAAAGCCAGCCGCGCCTTGACCCGCGTTTGCGTGGGGTGCAGCGCGAAATGCAGGTCGACATGGCCCAAAAGATAGGGAAAGGGCTTATAATCGGCCAGAAGAATGGCGTGGGGGGCTGCGCTGCTCATGCTTTGGGCCTTTTCGCGGGTTCATTTGCGCCACGTTAACGGCGGGGCAGCAGGGATTCAACCGCGCTTTGGATGGGGTGCCGACACAAAAGGGGGTTTACGAATCCCGGCACCCGCTAGATGTATGTTCTATGAATGTTCTGGTTTGGTACAAGCGCGATTTGCGGGTGGAAGATCACCCTGCCCTTACCGATGCGGTGGGGATGGGCGCGGTTTTGCCGGTCTATATCGCCGAACCGGACTATTGGGCGCAGCCGGATACATCGGCGCGGCAATGGGGCTTTATCGCTGAAACGCTGGCCGGTTTGCGGCGCGATCTGGCGGGGCTGGGCGCGCCTTTGGTGGTGCGGGTCGGCTGCGCGGTGGAAGTGCTGGCGCGGCTGTGCAGGCAAAACAAGATCACCCGGATCATCAGCCATCAAGGCGCCGCCAATGCCTGGAGCGTTGCACGCGACCAGCGGGTTGCGGCCTGGGCCAGAGAGGCCGGGATTGAATGGCTGGAACTGTCACCGCGCGACGAGGTGCTGGCCGCGCCGCAACGCGTGCGGATGGTTGCCGCAATAGAGCCGGGCGTCATCCCCAACGCGCGGGCCCTGCGGCTGCGGCCCGATGACTGCCCGCACCGGCAAGTGGGCGGGCGGGCGCAGGGCTTGGCCCTGTTGCACAGCTTTCTGGGCCAGCGCGGGTTGGGCTATCGGCAGGCAATCGCCTCGCCCTTGGGAACCGAGCGGGCCTGTTCGCGGCTGTCACCCTATCTGACGATCGGGGCGATTTCAGAAGCCGAGGTGCGGCAGGCCGTGCAAGACCGGCTTGCCGCGCAGCCCGGCGCAGAATGGGCCGCGAATTTGCGGGCATTTCAAGGCCGGATTGCCTGGCGGGCGCATTTCAGCCAAACCTTGGCGGATGCGCCGCAGTTGGAACATTGCGCGATGGATGCGGCAGCGGGGGCCTTGCCGGGCCGGATGCATGAAGGCGCGCGGTTCGAGGCATGGGTGGCGGGGCAAACCGGCCTGCCGTATCTGGATGCCTGCATGCGCTATCTGGCGGCGACTGGCTGGATCAACTTTCAGGCGCGGGCGATGGTGACAGCGGTCGCAACCTATCATCTGTGGCTGGATTGGCGGTCGGTAGGGCAGGTTCTGGCGCGACGCCTGACCGATTATGACCCCGGCCTGCACTGGCCACAGATTCAGCGCCACGCAGGCATGAGCGGGGGCGGCCGGATGCGGGTCTTTGATCCGGTAAAAGAAGCACTTGCGCATGATCCGGGCGGCAGTTTTACCCGGCGCTGGGTGCCGGAACTGGCCACGGTGCCGGATGCGTTTTTACAAACCCCTTGGAAATGGCCACAGGCCCAAACGGTTCTGGGCCAACGCTATCCCGAGCCGGTGATTGATCTGGCCCATGCGGCGCGTGCGGCGCGTGCGGCCATGGCAGGCGTGCGGCAGGCGACCAACCTTGCCCAAGACAGGCCGGAACTGATAGAGCCCCTTGCCGCCCCGGCCTCATCGCCCCTGTTTTTCGATCATCGCAAAGCCAGCCCGCGCCGCGCCCGCCCTGCCCCCGCGGGCCAATTATGCCTGGATTTGTGATGCCAAACACGGCGAAAATGCAAACCTTTTGCAAGATATCGGTGCAAGCGGTGGCACCCCCCGTTTCCCATGGCGCAAAGCATGGGTAGGGGGTTGGGCCACGCTTCGTTCAGGCGCTGATCGGCGTTGCGGCTTCAGGCCATCCGACAAAACAACCGGCTGGCAAATTCTGGGCTGGCGAATAACCGACCGGGATTTTCAAAAATCCCGAGAAAGTGATTTTGGCAAAGGCCAGTGGGAATCCGGGCAATCCATTTGCTTTTGGGGGCGATAAGGCCTAATTGTATTCCGTTGTATGCAGGCAGAAAAGGGCGTCACCATGGCACAGATGTTGGATAAAGCCGAAATCAAGGTAGATGCGCAACTGGCGCAGTTTATCCAGGACCGCGCCTTGCCGGGAACCGGGATTTCGGCGGATGTATTTTGGGCGGGGCTGTCGGGGATCATCAACACGCTTGGCCCCAAAAATCGCGCGCTGCTGGCCAAACGCGATGAAATTCAGGCGCAGATTGATGCCTGGCATATCGCCCACCGCGACCAGCCGCATGATGCCGATGCCTATATGAAATTCCTGACCGAAATCGGCTATCTGGTGCCAGAGGGCGCGGATTTCACGATTGAGACGGCGAATGTTGACCCGGAGATTGCCAAGATTGCTGGCCCGCAGCTTGTGGTGCCGATCACCAACGCCCGCTTTGCGCTGAATGCGGCGAATGCCCGTTGGGGCAGCCTGTATGATGCGTTTTACGGCACCGATGCGATGGGCGTGCAGCCCCCCAAAGGCGCGTATGAGCGTGGGCATGGCGCGCGGGTTGTGGCGCGGGCGCGGATGTTTCTGGACCTTGCCTTTCCGATCAAAGGCGCCAGCCATTCCGACGTGCGCCGCTATCATGTGCAAGGCGGGCAGTTGCTGGTCGATGATATGCCGCTGATGGAGCCTGCAAAATTCGCCGGCTATCGCGGCAACCCCAAAGCGCCGGATGCGGTGCTGTTGGTCAATAATGGCCTGCATGTCGAACTGGTGTTTGACCGCGCGCATCCGATGGGCAGCCGCGACCGCGCGCTGCTGGCCGATGTGCAGATGGAGGCGGCAATCTCGGCGATCATGGATTGCGAGGATTCTGTGGCCTGCGTTGATGCCGAGGATAAGGTGCTGGCCTATTCCAACTGGCTGGGCCTGATGAAAGGCGATCTGGAGGAAAGCTTTGAGAAGGATGGCAAGGTGGTGACGCGCCGCCTTGCCGATGACCGCGCCTTTACCGCACCCGATGGCAGCAGCCTGACGCTTAAGGGCCGCGCGTTGATGCTGGTGCGCAATGTCGGGCATCTGATGACCAACCCGGCGATTTTGGACGCTGACGGGAACGAGGCCTTTGAAGGGCTGATGGACGCCGTGATCACAACGCTGATCGCGATGCATGATTTGAAGCGTGAGGGCGGCAATTCGCTGACCGGCTCAGTCTATGTGGTAAAGCCCAAGATGCACGGGCCGCAAGAGGTTGCCTTTGCCGATGAGATTTTCACGGCTGTGGAAAAGATGCTCGGCCTGCCACAATACACGGTGAAGCTGGGGATCATGGATGAGGAACGCCGAACCACGGTGAACCTGAAAGAATGTATCCGCGCCGCGAAAAACCGGGTGTGTTTCATCAACACCGGCTTCCTCGACCGCACCGGCGATGAAATTCATACCAGCATGGAAGCCGGGCCGTTCAGCCGCAAAGACTTTATCAAGCGCAAGGGCTGGATCGGCGCTTATGAGAATTTGAACGTCGATATCGGGCTGGAATGTGGGCTTTCGGGGCGCGCGCAGATTGGCAAGGGCATGTGGGCGATGCCCGACATGATGGCCGCGATGCTGGAACAAAAGATTGACCACCCCAAGGCCGGGGCGAATTGCGCTTGGGTCCCCTCGCCCACCGCGGCGATTTTGCACGCGCTGCATTACCACAAGATTGACGTGTTCGCGGTGCAAAAGCGGCTGGCCGCAGGCGGGCGGCGGGCGCATGTGAATGCGGTGCTGGAAATTCCGCTGGCAAGCTATCGGCGCTGGAGTGAGGCGCAGATCATGCAAGAGGTGGAAAACAACGCCCAGGGCATTCTGGGCTATGTGGTGCGCTGGATTGACCAGGGTGTTGGCTGCTCCAAGGTGCCCGATATCCATGATGTGGGCTTGATGGAAGACCGCGCGACCTGCCGGATTTCAAGCCAGGCGCTGGCCAACTGGATGCATCATGGCGTGGTATCCGAGGCCAGGGTGATGGACGCGATGCAAAAAATGGCTGTGGTGGTGGACCGTCAAAACGCCGGCGACCCGGCCTACCGGCCCATGGCACCCGACTTTGACGGCATCGCCTTTCAGGCGGCTTGCGACCTTGTATTCAAGGGGCGCGAACAGCCCTCGGGCTATACCGAACCGGTGCTGCATGCGCGGCGGTTGGAATTGAAGGCGCAGCGCAATCGCTGACGGCTGGGCAATTGGGGGCGGTGGGTTTCACCCCCCCTTTTTGCCCGGCGAAAAACCCGGTCCTTTTTTGCATTGCGCCGTCAAATGGCCAAAGGTTTCAGGTATTTTTGCCAAGATGAAGGCCAAGCAAGGCTTTGGGTCCGGGCAGCCAGGTTTGCTGCTGCGCTATGTGCCGTGATATGCACGCAATCCAATTCAAATTGCGTGCAAAGGCTGTCAACCGACATCCAGCGCAAGCGCGTGGATACGGGCAATAAGATCAGGGCCAAGGGCTGCATGCACAGCACGGTGGCGGGCCACGCGCCCCATCGCGGCAAAACCGGCCGCGCGTATGGTGACATTGAAATGCGTCTCGCCCGTTCCATCATCGCCCGCGTGGCCGATATGGCGATGGCTGTCATTCACCACCTCAAGATGATCTGGCGCGAAGGCCCCGCTCAATTTGTCCTTAATTTCGTCGGCAATGCGCATAACTCTGTCAACCCCCTTCTATCCGTTGAACAATAGTCTAAACTCTCGCCTTCGAGTTGGAAAGGCAACATCATGACAGCACGTCCCCCATTTGAATTCGATATGCGCGTTTCTTCGGACAAGAAGAAGCGCAAGACCGGGCGTCGCGGTATGTCGGGGGCGTTTGAGACGTCCAAAAAGACCTGCGAATTTGGCGGCTGCGAGGAGCCGGGCCTGTATCGCGCGCCTCAAAGCCCCGACCAGTTGGATGAGTTTCTGTGGTTTTGTAAAGACCATGTACGCGAATACAATCTGAAGTGGAATTTCTTTCAGGGCAGCACCGAGGAAGAGCTGGCAGCTTTTGCCGATAAAGACCGGGTCTGGGGCCGGGAAACCAAGCCGTTCAACAAGCGCCCCGATGAGGGTCATGTCTGGTCGCGCCTTGGGGTGAATGACCCGATGGAAATCCTGGGCGAGAAAGGCACGCAAAACCCCGGCAAGATCAACCCGGCAGCGGCAACGCGCAAGCTGCCCTCGACCGAGCGCAAGGCGCTGGAGATTTTGGATGCGCGAGATACCTGGACCAAGCCAGAAATTCGCAAGCAATACAAAAGTTTGGTGAAGGATCTTCATCCGGATATGAACGGTGGTGACCGCTCCGATGAAGAGCGCTTGCAAGAGGTGGTCTGGGCTTGGGACCAGATCAAGGAAAGCCGGTTTTTCCGCGATTAGATCGGTCTTCGAAAAGGCCCGCGCCCGGTAAATATCATGCTGGGTGCGGGAAAACTTGGCTGATGGGTCTTGACGCCGCGCACGGTCCTGACTAATCAATGCGGCACAGAGGCGGGTGGGCAGGCAGGCTATGCACCGGATTGCAAATCCGAGTAGACCGGTTCGATTCCGGTACCCGCCTCCAAAAGACCAGCCAACGTTTTGATTTTACAGTTTTTTGCAAATAAATCTTCCCAGCCGTTGAAAACCACTTTAACCCGCCCTTGAAAACACTCTGTTTTCGCTGTGCGCTTGTCCTGAAAGCTGAAAGACCGGGACAATCTGCCCGGCCTTCCCTTTGCATCGCCCGCGCCAACAGATCAGGGGCTGCCGTGCTGCCGGGGTTTTTCCATGTCTGCGGCACTGACCGGCTAATCCGCAGCCGCCTACTACCCCAGGGTACCCCGGCGGCTGGGGTTTCTTGTCAGGGCGCAAGCCCCAAGACCAAAGCCTTGACCGCCTCGGGGTTCGTCAAGGCACCGCCCACGCGACGGCGCACATACCAGCGCACAACGGCCAGCCCGCTGCGGTCGGCAATCCTATAGGCTTGGTTAACGCCGCCAAACAGCGCCCCCACAACGCCATTGGCAAGCGCCGCGCATATCCCCCTCGGCCAGCGCCACCCGATAGCCTGGCAGGCGGCCCGGAATGGCCGCATAAGCACTGCCTTCGCCCGTCTGCATCCTTCGGCTTGCGCATCGCCCGCGTCATCATCCCCAGATACGGCGCTTTTGGCGTATCACCCGTACCGGTCAGCAGATCGGCCCCAAGAGGCATGGCAGGCAAGTCAGCCCCCCCAGACCTGCATCAGGAAGGATGTTGTCCTGAAGAAAGTGGATAATTCTTGTCCAGAAGCGGGAGCGCCGCAACACAGATTGCCGCAAATCCCGTTCATGCGACCCGTGACAAGAAAGCACCTGTTCAAGTCGTTGGTGATCGGCCGGGATCTATCAGCGCTATGACCGGGATCTTTGGTTAAGAGCCTGTTTTTGCGTGCTTGTCATCACTGTGTGAAAGTGGTGGCGAGGGGGGGGGACTCCAACCCCCGACCCCACGATTATGAGTCGTGTGCTCTAACCAGCTGAGCTACCTCGCCACTTAACGCGGCTGGTAAGGCGGCAAGCGCGAGGCGTCAAGAGGAAAACGATCCTGATGCTGCATTCATCTGCAATTTCGCCTCTGGTTCAGGTGATTTTATACCCGGTGCCACTTATGCCAGCGCTTCCCTCCTCGGTTGCTGGGCTGGGGTGGGCCACTCTGGGCCGCCCCGAGGCGGTGACGGTGATCGTTGCCTCAACGAACATCGCACGGCCCTCAACCTTGGCGCCGCGCTCATCCTGGTTGGTGGCAATCAGCAGCTCATCCGCGCCCGCAAGCCGTGCCCTTGCAATGGCATCGGCCGTCAGTGCCACCAGCATCGCGTCAATCGCGGCCTCTTTGCTGGAATAGCGTTCGGGGCCGTAGGTCATATGCGCGGTAAACTGCCCTTCGCCCGCCGAGGTCACCAGACCCGTTGCGCGCTGGCTGACCTGCCCGACCACGGCACCGATGGCATTGGCCACCCCGGAATGCTCTGGCAAAATCATCTGCGCGCCCAGCCGCACCCCCACAGCCCCATAATAAAACGGGGCCGAGGCCCCAAGCCCGATAATCGGCACGCCAACACGGGCCGAAAGCTCCATCACGCCGCGGTGTTGGTTCAGCGCGGCCTTCAGCATCGGGTGTTGGGCCAGGGTGTCACCATCTTGCCCCTCAAAGGCGGCATCTTCCCCAAAAGCGGCCTCAAGCAGGCAGGTTGCGGTTTGTTCGGTCAACTGGTCGACAATCGCGCGGGCCAGCGTGGCGGCATCCCCGGCCATCCTGTCGCCGCGCCCATTGCGCCGCCGCGCCAGCAACCGCAGCGCCTTTTCCGCTGCCCCCGCATCCCAATCACTCAGCCCGCCCAGCACATGGCTGGCATCTGACGGCGTTACCCCCGCCAGCATCACAAGGCCCCGCGCCACCAGCCGTTCCATCGCCGCCACTTCCAGCCGCGAGGTAAGCGCGGCCGCCAAAGCCATCGGATGCGTGATACGCGCCAGCAAGGCCGCCTCACGCGGGGTCAGCCCCGCCGGTTCAAACCCCATCGGAATCACAAAACGACCGTCATGCTCTCCCACCGATTCCATGCCCAGCGCCCGGTCAAGCGCGTCATGCACCATCGCGCCATGGTCTACCGCCAGCAGCGACACGGGGATCAATCGGCGCGGCCCAAGGCGAAACCCGCCCTCCAGCCCTGTCAAAATCAGATGCGCCTCGCTATCGCCGCCAAGGCCGGTGGTGCGCATCGCAACCGCCTCAACCATGGTGCGATAGCCACCAACCCTTGCGCCCAAGGGGTCAATTTCAGGCAAGCCGCCCTTTAGCATGGCAATATCGGTCGTGGTGCCGCCAATATCGGATACCAGCGCATCTGTCGCCCCCGTCAGCCAGCGCGCCCCGACAATGGATGCGGCCGGGCCCGACAGAATCGTCTCGATCGGGCGCTCACGGACCATTGCCGCCGAAATCAGCGCGCCATCCCCGCGCACGACCATCAAGGGGGCATCAATCCCGCGCTTTTTCACATGGCTTTCGCAGGCGGCCACCAGCCGGTCAATCATCCCGATCAGCCGCGCGTTCAGCACCGCGGTCAGCGCCCGCTTTGGCCCGTTCAGGTTGGCCGACAGTTCATGCGAGCAGGTCACAGGGCGCCCCGTCACCCGGCGGATGATATCGCGTGCGGCCAGTTCATGCGTGGGGTTTCGCGTGGCAAAGCGCGCGGCCACGGCAAAGCCCATTACATGATGTTCGGCCAGCGCCGCCTCTAGCCCGGCAGCATCAAAGGCGGCTGCCTCTTGGCCCGCATGGCTATGCCCGCCCGCCAGCCGGATCACCGGGTCACCGCCCAGTGCCTCACTCAGCCCGCCCCGCTCCAGATCGCCCTCATCAAAGCCGATGAACACCAGCGCCACGCGCCCGCCCTGCCCTTCCACCAGCGCATTGGTGGCCAGCGTGGTTGACAGCGACACCATCGCCACATCGCCCGGCGCAATTCCGGCAAACTCAAGCGCGGCATCAACCGCGCGGCCAATTCCCAGCGACAGGTCTTGTCGGGTGGTCAGTGATTTGGCCTTGCCCAGCACGCGGTCGGTTGCATCGTCAAGAATCACGGCATCCGTATAGGTTCCGCCAGTATCAACACCCAGAAAAAGGCTCATTGCCGTCCAATCCATTTGTCACCCGCAGCATCGGGCCCTTGCGCGATGTAAGACAGATTCCGGTGGCTTGCCCAGCCTCATGCGACCGAATTCGCCTGGTTGCGCCAGATTCAGCCGTGTCTTTTGCGGCGATGGGCCGGCGGGATTTCCAGCAAGGCACGATATTTGGCAACGGTACGCCGCGCCAGGGGCGACCCCGGTGATGACAAGGCCTCGGCCAGGGCTTGATCGCTTAGCGGTTGCGCCCGGTTCTCATCGCGAACCAGCCGCAGCAACTTTGCCCGCAGCGCCCCCGAGGCAACGCCGCCTTCGCCGCCCACAGGGGCGGTGAACAGCGCCCGCAGCCAGACCGTGCCGCGCGGAGCATCCACCGATACCCCGGCTATGGTGCGGCTGATGGTGCTGACATGCAGATCAAGCGCCGTGGCCACCTCTTGCATGGTCATCGGCTGCAACACCTCCAGCCCCTGCGTCAAAACCCGTTCCTGCCGCTTCAGGATCGCTTGCGCCACGCGCAGCAGGGTCTGATTGCGATTGGTCACAATACGCTGCAATTCTCGGGCCGCAGCCAGTGCCTTGGCATCGGCGCTGGCACGCGTGGGCGCGGTGGTGATCTGAACATCGGGCAGCGCCGATCGGTTCAGGCTGACCACCCAGCCCGTTGCCCCGCGTGACACCGCCAGATCCGGCTCGCGGACCAGCGCGGCATCCTGGCCGAATTGCGCCCCCGGCTTTGGGTCAAAGCTGCGGATCACCCGCAAACAGGCCATCACCTCGGCCTCGGGCACCGCGCAAAACCTGGCCAACCGGGCCATATCCCCTGCCGCCAGTACATCCAGATGCGCCAGAACGCAGGCCATCACGGGGTCATAACAATCCCTTTCAATCGCCTGCAATTGCAGACACTCGGCCAGGGATCGTGCAAAAACTCCTGTCGGCTCAATGGTTTGCAGCCGCTTCAAAACGCGCTCGGCATCGTCAACGCCAAACCCTGCCTCTGCCGCAATCGCCGCAAGCGGGCGGCCAAGCCAGCCGGACGGTTCCAATGCCTGCACCAGGGCAAAGGCGATTTCGCGCTCGGCCATTGTCGTCACCACATGGTCGATCTCACGCGTGACATGGGCGATCAGGCCCAGGGCTGGCGCTTGCAGCATCGCGCCAATGTCGTGGCTGCCGGTTTGCCCCATGGTTTGCGCCGCAAAGGCCGTGGTCCAGCGCGGCAACCATATCATCGGGTCCATCGGCGGCGGGCCCAGCGCCAGATGCGGGTTCTGCCCGGCCTGTTCCTCCAGATAGCGGGTCAACCCTGTGGCATCCAAGTGCAAAACCCGGATAGAGGTTGTCAGCGAGGTATTCAGCCCCAGCTTTTGTTTCAGGGAAAGGCGGGCGGTCTGGCGTGGCATGACGGGCCTTTCCTGGCCAAAGGACGATTGGGCAAACCTAGCCCGTGACCACAGGTCACGCAACTGTGGTCTGCTTTGCTATCGCCTTCGGCCCCAGCGAAAGCTAGGGTTTGCCCAACCCGCCAGCCCACAGATGAAACCGAGGCCCCGATGCACGCCCCCCCCATGGCCCCAATTGCGCGACCTGTTGCTGATCGGCGGTGGCCATGCCCATGCGTTGATTTTGCGCAAATGGGGGATGCAGCCCCAAGCCGGCACCCGCATCACGGTCATCAATCCCGGCCCGGTTGCCCCCTATACCGGCATGCTTCCCGGCCATATCGCCGGCCATTATGCGCGGGCCGAAATGATGATTGATCTGGTGCGGCTTGGCCGCTTTGCGGGCGCGCGCGTCATTCTTGGCCGCGCCGCAGGGCTGGACCGCACAGCGCAGCAGGTGATTTTGCACGATGGCCGCCGCTTGCGCTATGATGTTGCCTCAATAGATATCGGTATCGCGTCAAACCTGCCGGATCTGGCCGGGTTTGACGATCACGCAGTCGCGGCAAAGCCGCTTGGCGGCTATGCCGAACGCTGGGAAGACTTTGTCGTAACCGCGCCGCAAACGCCCCATGTGGTGATCATTGGCGCAGGCGTGGGCGGGGCAGAGCTTGCCATGGCCTCGGCGCATCGGTTACAGCACAGCGGGCGCAAACCGCATATCACCTTGCTGGACCGGGCCGCTACCGCCTTGCCCAACATTGGCGCTGGCGCCCGTGCAGCCCTTTTGGCGCAGCTTGCGCATTACAATATCACGCTGATGACCGGGGTGGAACCGGCGCAGGTTTGCGCCACGGGCGTCACCTTGACCAATGGCCAAACCCTGCCGTCGGATTTCACGCTGTCAGTGGCCGGGGCCCAGCCGCAGGCATGGCTGCAAGACATCGGGCTGGGCCTGCATCAGGGCTTTGTTACCGTGTCGCCAACCTTGCAAAGCAGCGATCCGCTTGTCTTTGCCGTCGGCGATTGCGCCCATATGGGCTATGCGCCGCGCCCCAAGGCGGGGGTGTTTGCCGTACGTCAGGCCCCGGTTTTGTTCCATAATCTGCGCGCAACCCTGTCGGGCGCGCCGCTGCGCCGCTACCAGCCGCAGCGTGACTACCTCAAACTCATCTCGGCCGGGCGAAACCATGCCGTCGCCGACAAGCTTGGCTTGCGGCTTGAAGGGGCGTGGCTTTGGCATTGGAAAGACCGGATTGACCGGAAATTCATGGCGAAATTCGCGGAATATCCAGTGATGCCCGCGGCCAGGCCGCCGAAAGAGGCCGTGCAAGGACTGGCCGAGGCGCTGGGCGAAAAGCCGCTTTGCGGTGGGTGTGGGGCCAAGGTGGGGGGCGGCACGCTTGCCGCCGCGCTGCGCCGATTGCCCGCGCCCAAACGCGCTGATGTTCTGTCCGGTCCGGGCGATGATGCGGGCATCATAAGCCTTGGCAAAGGGCAAGGGGTGCAGGTGCTGACCACCGACCACCTGCGCGCCTTTACCAATGACGCCGCCCTGATGGCGCGTATTACCGCCATTCACGCCTTGGGTGATATCTGGGCCATGGGGGCGCAGCCGCAATCGGCGCTGTCACAAATCACCCTGCCGCGTCTGGGGCCAGACCTGCAAGCCGAAATGCTGGCGGAGATTTTGACTGCCGCTGCCGAAGTGTTTGGCGCTGCGGGGGCGGATATTCTGGGGGGGCACAGCGCGCTCGGGGGCGAATTGACAATCGGGTTTTCCATCACTGGTCTTGCGCAAAACCCTGTCCGCAAGGCAGGCGCCGGGCCCGGTGCGGCCATTATCCTGACCAAGCCAATCGGCACCGGCACCATTCTTGCCGCCGAAATGGCCGCCACACGCCTGCCCGACACGTTACTGGGAGAGGTGGTGACAACCTGCTTTGCCTCTATGCTGCGCCCGCTTGCCACAGCCTCGGAAATTCTGGCGCCGCATGCCACCGCGATGACCGATGTGACCGGCTTTGGCCTTGCCGGGCATTTGCTGGAAATGCTGACAGGTGCCAGCCTTGGCGCGACCATCGACCTGCGCGCTGTGCCGATCTTGCCGGGTGCCGAGGCGCTTGCGGCGATGGGCATTGCCTCCAGCATAGCGCCCGCCAATCGCGCGCTGTGCCTTGGCCGCATCAACGCCCCCAACACGCCGCGGGCCGCTTTGCTGTACGATCCGCAAACCGCAGGCGGGTTGCTTGCCATTGTGCCACAGGCACAGGCGCAGGCGCAGGCGGTGCTAAGCGCCCTGCAAGCCGCAGGCGAAGCCGCCGCGATTATCGGCACCGTGCACCCCGGCCCGGTAATGCTGCGGGTTGCGGGCTAGACTGTGTTGCGTTTTATCAGGTTCATGTTTTCAGCCACGGCCCCGAGACAGCGTTTGCAGGGGCAGAACGCGTTCGGGGTCGGGGCTGAATGCAATTATGTGCAACACGCTTCAGGCTAGGGGCGCGACAAACACGCGGCCAAAACGGTTGCCAGCCCCAGCATCAAATCGCCATAGAGCGCCGGTCCGGGCGTCAGGCTGCTGCCCTCGGGGTCCAGCGCCCCGCCCAAATGCAGCCCAACCGCTTCGGCCATCTGCCGCGCACTGCTGTCATCATGATTGGCCTCGGGGAAAATGCACACGGCCCCCTCGGCCAGTAGCGCCGTTTGCAGGCCCGTCAGATGCGCAGCCCCCGGCATCGCCGCATCGCCGGTCCGCAAACTGCCAACAATCTGCAAGCCGAAATGGTCGGCGAAATACCCATAGGCATCATGGGTCACGGCAAAGGGGCGCCCCTTCACAGGGGCCAGAATTGCCGCGATCTCGGCCTCTATTGTGGCGATCTGCGCCTGGGCTGCATCCGCATTCGCCTGATAAACCGCTGCCTGCGTCGGGTCTGCGATGGCCAGGGCGTCTGCGATCACCCGCAGCCAGATCTGCGCGTTTGCCGGCTCCAGCCAGGCATGCGGGTCCAGCCCCTCATGCAGGTGGTCGTGTGATGTGTGGTCATGGCCTGCGGCCGCATTTTCGCCTTCAAACCCGCGCCTGACCACCTGCGGGGCATCAAGCAACGCCACCGCCGCGCCATTGCCCCCCCCCATCAGCGCCCGCCCCAGCCAGGGTGTCATTTCAGGCCCCACCCAGATCACCAGATCCGCCGCCGCCAATGCCCGCGCCTGGCTGGGCCGCAACTGAAAATCATGGGCATCGGCACCTTGCGGCAGCAACAGCCCCGGCGCGCCTGTGTCGCCCATCACCATCGCCACCAAAGCCTGCACCGGAGCAATATCAACCACCACCTTGGGCGCATCGGCCAAAGCGGCCTGCCCCCAGGCCAAAACTAAAAGGGCTGTAAAAAATCTGCACATGCGGGGACTCCTGTCTTGTGAATGCGGCGGCCATACAGTATGTTATACTATAACAAGTCAAGGTGTGAAATGTCTCCTCCCCCCAACGCGTTCCATACACATGATCACAGCCGCTGCGCCGATACAGGGATCGCACGGGCCGAGGCGCTTTTGGCTGAACGCAACCTTCGCCTTACCGCGGTTCGCCGCCAAACCCTGCAAATCTTACTGGCCGAGCATCGCGCCTTGGGGGCCTATGACGTGCTGGAACGGCTTGCGGCTGCCGGGTTTGGCAACCAGCCGCCCGTTGCCTATCGCGCGCTGGAATTTCTTGTGGAACAGGGGCTGGCCCACAAGGTCCGCCGCCTTAACGCCTTTGCCGCCTGCATGCATCCCGAAACCGATCACGCCCCGGTTTTCCTGATTTGTCGGGGGTGCGATGCCTTGGCCGAAACCGCGGGCGGCCCCGTCCGTGATGCGTTGAATACCGCCGCAAAATCCATCGGCTTTACGGTCGAACGGACCAGCATCGAGGCTCTGGGCCTTTGCCCCGCCTGCACGCCACCCTGCACCTTGGCCAGCGGGACCACGGTATGAGCCTGCTGGCCGCCAATGCCCTGACCGTCCGCCTTGGCGGGGCGGATATTCTGGCCGATGTCTCGCTGGTGATAGAGCCTGCCGAGATTGTCACCATCGTCGGCCCCAACGGGTCAGGTAAATCCACCCTGCTGCGCGCGCTTTTGGGCATTCAGCCGTTGGCTGCAGGCCACGTCACGCGCCGCCCTGACCTGCGTATTGGCTATGTGCCGCAACGCCTGCATATTGACCGGCCGATGCCGATGACGGCGCGCCGCTTTTTGTCCCTGCCCAAACGCTGCACCGATCGCCAGGCTGCCCAGGTACTGGCCCGTTGCGGGGTTTCGGGGGTTGAGCAGCGCCAGCTTGCCGATCTTTCGGGCGGCCAGTTGCAACGCGTGCTTCTAGCCCGTGCATTGCTGAACCAACCCGAGATCCTGATTCTTGATGAACCCACTCAGGGCCTAGACCAACCCGGCGAGGCCGCCTTTTATCATCTGATCGAAGAGGTTCGCCGCGACACCGGTGCCGCCGTCTTGCTGGTCAGCCATGATTTGCATGTGGTGATGGCCGCCTCTGATCGGGTGATCTGCCTGAACGGTCATATCTGCTGCGAAGGCGCGCCTGCGGTGGTGCGCGATGCGCCCGAATACCGCGCCCTGTTCGGCTTTGGCACCCAGGGCGCGCTGGCCCTGTACCGCCATGATCACGATCACAACCACGGCCCCGGTTTAACCCACGCGCATGGCCCGGACTGCGGCCATGACCACAGCACGCAGAAAGCCCCCGACAGCCATGCCCCTTATCGCCATGATTGATGATTTTCTGGTGCGTGCTGCGCTTGCGGGTATTGGCGTGGCTGTGGCCACTGGCCCCTTGGGCGCTTTTGTTGTGTGGCGGCGCATGGCCTATTTCGGCGATGCGACCAGCCACGCGGCAATTCTGGGCGTGGCATTGGCGCTGGCGCTTTCGCTGCCGATCGGGGTTGGCACAATGCTGGTTGCGCTGACGATGGCGCTTACCGTCTCGGCGCTTGCGGCCCGTGGCTGGGCGGTTGATACCACGCTGGGCGTGCTGGCCCATGCCGCCCTTGCCTTTGGCCTTGTTGCGATCAGCTTCCTTCCGGGGGTGCGCGCGGATTTGTCTGGCCTGCTGTTCGGTGATATTCTTACCGTCTCCAAAAGTGATCTTGCCTTTGTCTGGGCCGGTGCGGCCGTCATCGTGGCGATTTTGCTCTGGCGCTGGCAGGCGCTGCTTACCGCCACCCTCAGCGAAGACCTTGCCCAGGCGTCCGGCATCAACCCCAACCGCGAACGGCTTGCGCTGACCATCGCACTGGCCATCACTGTCGCTGTGGCGCTTAAAATCGTCGGAGCCCTTCTGATTTCGGCCATGCTGATCATCCCGGCCGCCGCTGCCCGCAGCCTTGCGCGCAGCCCGGAAGGCATGGCGCTGTTGGCGGTTGTCATCGGCGCCCTATCGGTATTGGCAGGGCTGCAACTGTCCTTGCAGTTTGATACCCCCGCCGGCCCCTCGATCATCGCGGTGGCGGCGATGATTTTCACCGCATCGGTGCTGATTGCGTCGCTAAGGGGGCGGTGATTGTTGGGTTTGGGATCAGCTGCGCCCTTGCGCCGGCAGGATGGATTGAACGACCCTTGCCACTCTTGCATTGGGGGCAATTCCGCCAAGCGGTCTGATGGGGAAATTTCCGTTTCCTTGGCCCTTGCGCGCCTGGCCCGCCCCAATCCCCCTTTCCACTTGCGGCCTGCCGCGTTAGGCAATGGGCATCGCATGAAAAGAGGAGTTTTCCATGGCTGAAATCAAGCGCAATCACACCGGCCCGCGTATGAGCCAATCTGTCATCCATAACGGCGTTGTCTATCTGGCGGGTCAGGTGGGAACGGCGGATGCATCCGTCACGCAACAAACCAAGGATTGTCTGGACAATGTAGACCGTCTGCTGGCCGAGGCGGGCACCGATAAAACCCGTATTCTGACCACCCAGATCTGGATAGCCGATATGGCCGATTTCGCCGAAATGAACGCGGTTTGGGATGCCTGGGTGCCACAGGGCCACGCACCCGCGCGGGCCACCGGCGAATCAAAACTTGCCACCCCCGCCTACCGGGTTGAGGTTTTGGTGATCGCCGCACTTCCCTGAGCCAATCGTCGCTGTCAGGGGGTAAAGCCCCCCCTGACAGCTAAACACTGTTCAGGCGTTTGGTGCGGCGGTCAGATATTCCACCAGCATCCGGGTCGAGGCGTCTTTGTCATCGGCCGAGGCACGGCGTTCCAGGATCGGTTGCAAGGCCACAGCCAGTTCCTTGCCCAATTCAACGCCCCATTGATCAAAGGAATTCAGGCCCAAAATCACGCCCTCAACAAACACCCGATGTTCATACAGCGCGATGATCTGCCCCAAGGCAAAGGGCGTCAACCTGGAGATTGCCAGCGTGGTCGAGGGGCGATTGCCGGGAAATACCCTATGGCGCGCCTGGCGGTCCAGCTCGGCGCCCGTCAATCCTTTTTTCGCCATTATTTCAGTGGCTTGCGCCAATGTCCTGCCACGCATCAAGGCTTCTGACTGCGCAAGGCAATTGGCCACAAGCAGCAAATGCTGATGCGCCAATTCCGGCTCATGCCCTTGCCGCGTCACGATAAACTCACAAGGAACAACGCGGGTGCCCTGGTGGATCAACTGATAGAAAGCGTGCTGGCCATTGGTGCCGGGTTCGCCCCAGACCACCGGCCCTGAATGTTCAACCAGATCTGCGCCATCCATTGAGACGCGCTTGCCGTTGCTCTCCATTTCCAGCTGTTGCAGATATGCGGGAAGGCGCGTCAGGCGTTGCTCATACGGCAGCACGGCGCGGGTTGTATAGCCACAGATCTGGTTGTGCCAGATGCCCACCAGCGCCAGCAGAATCGGCAGGTTCTGCGAGGGCAAGGCATGGCGGAAATGCGCGTCCATATCCGCCCCCCCCCGCCAGAAAATCATCGAACCCGGCAGGCCCGATTGCCAGCATCAACGACAACCCGATCGGCCCCCAGACCGAATAGCGCCCACCGACCCAATCGTCAAAACCAAAGACCCGCGCGGCATCAATGCCAAAGGCGGCGGTCTTGTCGGCAGCGGTCGAAACAGCGGCAAATTGCGCGGCGGGATTGGCCACTTTCTTGGCCATCCAGGCGCGCGCGGTTTCGGCATTGGTCATGGTTTCAATGGTGGTAAAGGTTTTGGAGGCGATGATCACCAGTGTCGTTTCCGGGTTCAGGCCGCGCAACGTGTCATGGATATGCGCACCATCCACATTGCTGACAAAATGGCAGCGCGGCCCATCGGCATAGGGGGCAAGCGCCAAATAGGCCATCGCCGGCCCCAGATCCGACCCACCAATCCCGATATTCACCACATCGGTATAGGCCCCACCCTGACCGCAAATCTTGCCGCGGCGCAGATCATGGGCAAACTCGGCCATGCGCGCATAGGTGGCCCGCACTGGCGGCATGACAGCCTCGCCATCCACCTTTACCGCCGCGTTCAGATTGCGCAGCGCGGTATGCAACACCGCACGCCCTTCGGTTTCATTGATCTTTGCCCCCGAAAACATTGCCTCGCGCCTGGCCTCGACATCGGCTTGTTTTGCCAGGTCAAGAAGATGTGACAGGGCCTTGGCATCAAGAGTGGTTTTGGAAAAGTCGAATAGCATATCCCCATGACGAGCCGAGAATTCGGCCGCGCGGGCCGGGTTTTCCAACAGGCCCGCGATGCTTTTCGTACCGACTTCAGACTGATGCGCGCGCAGCGCCTGCCACTGTTGTTTCATAAGTCACTCTGCCCAATGGATTGTTGCATCTGCCAGCACGATACGCACCGGCGCTTGATCTTCAGGCAGATTTGCGGCCCGTTCAAGGGCGGCGCGCTTATCTGCCCCGGTGATCAGAATATGGGTATGCAGCGCCCCGCGCAATACAGGCGCTGTCAGGGTGATGCGTGGCTCGCCCGCGCCCTCGGCCCGCATCGGCAACACCGCTGGCGCCGCATCGGCCAATGCCTCGGCCAGCCGGTCTGCGCCCGGAAAAAGTGAGGCGGTGTGCATATCAGCCCCCATCCCCAGCAGCAAAACCGAAATCGGCAGATGCGGCGCAATTCCGTCCGACAGCCTCGCCAGCGCGTCCTCGGGCTGGGCCACCCCTTCGGCAAAAAGCGGAATCAACTGGGCCGCCGCCGCCTTGTTTTGCAACAGACGCTGGCGCAACAATCGGGTGTTGGAGCGCGGGCTGTCTTCACCCACCCAACGCTCATCATTCAAAAACACCGCGACATTGCGCCAATCCAGATCGACCGCCGACAGCAGGTCAAACACCGGCCCCGGCGTGGTGCCGCCCGGCACCGACAGGCTTGCGCGGCCGGTTTGGCGCAGCACGCCCCCCAACTCACCGGCAAGGATATTTGCCAGCGACATCATCATCATCTCACGGTCTGCATATTCGATCAGGTTCATTCGCGTATCTCCCGCCAGCGACGCCCGTCGCGGTGCATCAGCATTAACGCATCTTCCGGCCCGGAAGATCCCGCATCATAGCCTTTTGGCTTGTCTTCGTGTTTTTCCCACGCTTGAATGATCGGATCGGTCCAGGCCCAGGCGGCCTCAACCTCATCGCCGCGCATGAACAAGGTCTGGTTGCCGCGGATCACATCCATGATCAACCGCTCATAAGCATCGGGAATATCGGCCCCCTCTGCGCCCAGCGCCTCGGCAAAGCTCATGTCCAGCGGCACTTGCGTCAGGCGCATGCCGCCAAGCCCCGGCTCCTTGATCATCACCATCAGGTTCATCCCCTCATTGGGCTGCAACCTGATGACCAACACGTTTTCGCGCCAGCCTTCGTTATCATCAAAGATCGAATGTGGCGGCTCGCGAAAGGTAATCGCGATCTCGGACGCGCGCGCGCGCAGACGCTTGCCGGTGCGCAGATAAAACGGGGTGCCCTTCCAGCGCCAGTTAGAAATGTTCACCTTCAGCGCGATATAGCTTTCGGTTTTGCTGGACGGGTTTTCAGAATGTTCGACATAGCCGCCCTGCCCGCCTCCGGCCAGATATTGGCCGCGCACGATGTCATCGGGTTTTACCGCGTCAAGCGCCCGGATCACCTTCAGCTTTTCATCGCGCACCGCGTCCGGGTCGAAATGATAGGGCGGTTCCATCGCAATCAGGCACAAAAGCTGCATCATGTGGTTTTGCACCATATCGCGCATCGCACCCGATTTGTCGTAATAGGCCCCGCGCCCATCGACCGAAACAGTCTCGGCCACTGTGATCTGCACATGGTCGATATATTCCGACTTCCACAGCGGTTCGAACAAGATATTTGCAAAGCGCACCGCCATCAGGTTTTGCACCGTTTCCTTGCCCAGGTAATGATCTATCCGGTAAATCTGCGCCTCGGAAAAGTGCAGGGCAAGCACGGCGTTCAATGCGCGGGCGCTTTCCAGATCACGGCCGAACGGCTTTTCAACCACGATCCGGCTGTCCGCATTGGCGATCTTGTAATCATGCAACCGTTCTGCCAGATCGCCGAACAACGATGGCGCAACCGAGAAGTAAAACGCGCGCACCACATCGCTGCGCATGCGTTTTTTCAGCGCGTCCCAACCACTTGTTCCCTTGGCATCAATCGCCACATAGCCAAGCCGGGCGATAAAGGCCTCTATCACCTGCGGGTCACATTTATCTTTTGCGACAAATTCTGCGATTGCAGCGCGCGCCATGTCCTGAAACCCGGCATCATCCATTTCAGAGCGTGCAGCACCAATGATTGTGCTGTCTTGCGGAATCTGGCCCGCCCAAAAACGCCGGTACAGCCCCGGAATGATTTTGCGTTGTGCCAGATCGCCGGTGCCACCAAACACCACAAGATCAAATGTTTCCACCGGAATGACGCGCGAGACCATGAGCTTCCTCTCTGGGTATCCAAAAACCGTTAGCGCTAACGATAGGGTCGTCTACACCGCAACCTGGCCCCTGTCTAGCACTCTGGGCGCGCAGAAAAAAGCAGCGAGTTGCAAGTCGGCGGTTTGCCGGGGGCAAAGAGAGCCAAAGCCATGCCATTGCCGGCCCCGCATGCGAGCTCGCGCCAAAGACGAGGGGCCGAGAGCTGTGAGGACGATAGGGTAAAACGCTATCGGCGTCTTTTCGCGCTTTGCGCGGCCTTGCCTGCCCGCATCAAGACCGCATGGTTTTAGCCAAGGTCAGGCAGCGCCCCCGGCGTAGGCGCGTACAGCCGGGGTATTGGCCATGACCGAACCGTTACAGGTTCGCCCCTTGGGCGGGGATATTGTCACTACAGCCAGTTTCCCATCAACACAAAGGCAGACCAGAAGTAGGGGTGTGCAAAGCCCACCTTGCTGCTGGGCATGGGCGCATCAAGCGCGGCGGCCGCGCGGTTTGTCGCCATGGCCACGGCATCGGCACTGTGCAGCATGGTGATCTGTGCCTGGCGCAGCGCCTCGGCCTTGTCCAACCCGTTCAGCATGATCCCCGCATAGAAGTCGTGCATCAGGCGCGGCGTGGCAGCATCCGATACCGGCCAGAGCGAGGCCATGACGGCGCTGGCACCGTTAAGCTGGGCGGTGGCGCCAAAGCCGTCAATCTCGGCCCCGTCCCCATCCGAGCCGCGCGCGGTTTGGCAGGCGGAAAGCGTCAGCAAATCAATCCCTTTGAAGCTGAGCGCGTCATTGCTGCGGATTTTGGATAGCGGCAAATGCGCGCCATCCCCCAACAGCAAAAAGCTGTCATCCTCGGCGCCGGGGACCAGGCTGAAATGACTGGCAATATGCAAGATCGCGGGGCGCTTAAGCAAAGAGCGGCGCAGGCTGCGTTCATCAAACCCTGCATCCAGCGCGGTGGTGCCGGCCAGCACCCCCTGCCCTTCGGCGGCGCCAAAGATGGTATCCAGCTCTTGTTTCACACCCGGCAATGGCGAGAATCCGGGGTGGCCCTCGGTCACGCCAAAGCCTGCGGTTTTACTTTCGGCACGGTCGGGCGTTTGGAAATCGGTCTTGACCGCTGGCGCATAAAGCGAAAAGGCGAAACGCTCGACCAAATAGCTTTCCCCATCATAAAGCGCGGCAAAGGGCAGATACCGCAAGAAACCGTCGAGGTTGAGCATGACCACCTCGGTGCCGCTGTCGATCAGTTTTTGCTGAATGGGTGCAAACAGCACGGCATGCAGCGCTTGCAGTTTCTCTTGGGCATCCGGGGCCTGGGTTTCGATCGCTTGCAGCGCGTCAAAGGCCAGCTTGGCCATATCCGCGCGGGAGATATCGACCTTTTCATAAAAGGTCAGGTTCGGCAGGGTCACAAACAGATGCACCGCATCGGGAAGGGTCGCGATTTGCAATATGGCACTGGGACGAGTTCAGCTTGGCCAGATCTGCCTGATAGCTGCCAGTTGCGTCAAATTGGTTTTTAAGGGCGGCGCGGTCGGGCTCTTCGGTCTGCAGCAAGAAATCGGCGACGGCGGCGTCAAAGGCATCCGCGCCCTTTTGCAAGGCGTCTTGCAGCAAAAACATCTGGTCTTCGTCGGCCTCGGTCGTGGTGCCTGCCTCCAGCTTGGCGGTCAGGGCGCGCAATTCGGCATCAGCGGCGATGGGCAGGGCGGCGAGGGCGGCCAGCTTTTCTTCCTCGGACAATTCGGCACTGTTCAGCACGGCGCGGGTTTTGGTAATATCCGCCTGCCCGTCGCGACGCAGAAAGTTATAGACCTCCTCCTCTTTTTCCATGTTCAGCACTGCTTGCGCCTCGGATATCCGCCCCTGAGTGATCAGCAGATCGGCAAGGTTTTGGTACAGCCTGCGCCATTCGGCCTGCAGCGCCGAGGTATCGGCCGGCGTGTCGCCTGCATTGCTGGCGCGGATGGCCTGCTGGGCGTTGACGGCAAGTTTGCCAAAGAAGATCGCGCGTTCCGGTTGGCCGCGCATGGTAAAGGCCCGCGACAGCGATTTAAAGTTCCAGCGTTGAATGGCAAGGGTTTGTTGCTGATTTTGCGCGATATAGGGCATCGCCTCAAACCCCCAGCGGATCGCCTCTTCCGACTTTCCCTCCTCAACCGAGACAAGGCCCATATTGATGCGCAGGATCGTCACGTTATAGGACAGCGCGCCTTCAATCGGTTCCAGAATACGGATGGCCGATTTAAGCCATGTGCGCGCCTCGCTGAACCGCTTGGTCTGCACATAAAGCCAGCCGATATTATTGGACAGATAGCCCACAGTGACGCTGCTCTCACCATCGGTTTCGATGAATGTCTCCAGGCTCCACTTGTAGACCTCCAGCGCCTCGTCATAGCGTTTCAGCCGTTCCAGCGCGGTTCCGGCATTCAGCAGCACATTGGCAGCGTTGCGGCGTTGCGGCGGGTCTTGGTTATTATACCAGTCATAGGCAACTTTCAGGGGGGGCAGCGCCTCTTCATAGCGCGACAGGTCTTGCAAGACGATCCCGCGGTCTTCCATCAGAAAGGCGATCATGCGGTTATATTCGTCAGAGGCATCAAAGGAACGGAACAGGCGCTCGGCCTCTTGATAATGCGCCAATGCCTCGCGGAAATTTGACAGCGCCTTTTCGGCATTGCCCATTTCACGCAGGGCATAGGCGGCAAGCCGCAGGTCCAACCCATCCGGGTTATCAGAGGCCGCGCTGTAGGATTTGGTAAAAAGGTCTAGGGCGGCGCGAAATGTGGCCTCGGATCGGTCAGCCGCGACAAGGGCGAACCCGAGGTTGAGCATGGCATAGGCATCGCCAGCCTGAGCATTTGCAACCAGCTCGGCATCCATCCCGGCATAGGGGTCTGATTGGGCAAGGGCTGCAAGCGGCAGGCACGCTATGGCAAGAACAGCAATCACTCTGCGGACAGGACCAAGCATGACAACGCTCCATCATTGGGGTTGCCTTGATGTTAGTCTGTGGATTTTCACATCGCAACAAAGCTGTCGTTCAGGACAGGATTTGTCATCTTTCGCCCGCAGCTACGGCAGGGCGCGGGCCAGGCGGGTAAGTTTGGCACGTTTAAGCAGGGGTTTCAGGGCTTTTTCATCGCCTGACAGCCTGCTGGCTGTGGCGCGGACCCGGTCCAGCGCTTGCTCTACCTGTTCGGGGTGATGCGACCACAGCTCCCACAACAGCCCGTCAGGGTCGCGGCGATCAAGACCTTCGGCCAGCAACGTGCCGCGTGGAAAGTCTTTGGCATTCAGCGTCACGATGGCATCAGCATGGCCCGCAATGGCGGTGGCCAGAACATGAATGTCGTTGTCATCGGGCAAATGCAGGCGCATTTCCAACCCCGGCTGCGGTTTGACGCAGGCGTTGGGAAAGTGGATTTGGGCGCGGGCGATGGCCGCCAGCGCCTCGGCCTCGGCCTCTTGGCCAAAACGGGCGGCGGCGCGCTGCCATTCGCCAAGGATACGATCCGACCACAGCGGGGTAAAAAGCCCCTGCCCCGCCACAGCCAGCAGCACTTCGCGCATCACCGTGGGGAACAAGACGCAGGCATCAAGCGTCAGCTTCACCCGTCAAGCCGGTAAAACAACGCCTTGAGGTAACCACTTTCGGCCAGTTGCGGCAGCATCGGATGGTCTGGGCCGGCATGCCCGGTGTGCAGCAGTTGCCCGCGCCGCCCGGCACGCCCGATGCCACGCCCGCTGGCATTGCGAAAAGCGGTCAGATCGGCGGCATGCGAACACGAGCACAGGCCGATATATCCGCCAGGGGCGACCAGGGCGGCAGCAAGGCGGGCAACACGTTCATAGGCCCGCAAACCAGCCTCTAACGCGGGTTTTGCCGGGGCAAAAGACGGTGGGTCACAGATGATCACGTCAAACTGCGCGCCCTCGGCCGCCAACGCCTCCAGCACAGTAAAGGCATCGCCTTGGCGGGTGCTGAACCGATCGGCAAAGCCAGAGGCCTTGGCCCCCTGCTCGGCCAAGGCCAAGGCGGGGGCAGAGCCATCAACGGCCAGAACCGAAACCGCACCACCCGCCAAAGCCGCCAACCCAAAGCCGCCGACATGCGAGAACATATCAAGCACACGCGCGCCCCGCGCCAGACGTGCGGCAAAGGCGTGATTTGGGCGCTGGTCAAAGAACAAGCCGGTTTTCTGCCCGCCGATCAGATCGGCCATATAGGTCGCCCCGTTCATCGGCACAGGAATCGGCGCCTCAACCGCGCCCGCCATGATCAGATTTTCCTCGGTCAGCCCTTCGAGGCTGCGCGCACGGCCCGTGGCATTTTTCAGGATGTTTTTCACCCCGGTCACAGCGATCAAAGCAGCGACCAGCATATCAATATGCGCCTCGGCCCAGGCCGCGTTGGGCTGGATGACGGCCGTATCACCAAAACGGTCGATCACGACGCCCGGCAGCCCATCGGCCTCGGCATGGACCAGACGATAAAACGGCGCGTCATAAAGTCGGTCCCGCATCGCCAGCGCACGGGCCAGCCGCGCCTCTAGCCACGCCTGATCAATCACCGCCTCGGGGTCTTGATCCAGCATCCGGCAGATGATCTTGGATTGGGTGTTCACGGTCACCAGACCCATGGCGCGGCGGTCAGCATCCTCCAGCACGGCAAGCGAGCCGGGCGCAAGGTTTTGCGTGCGCCGATCGGTGACCAGTTCATCCGCATAGACCCATGGAAAACCATGGCGGATCGCCCGCGCCTCGGCCTTGGGTTTCAGGCGCACAACCGGGCGCGTTGCGGAAAGGGTGTTTGCGGGGTCGCTGTCATGCGATGGGGAGGTGCTGTTCATGCCCCCTCTTTATCGGGTTTCATTGGCATGGGAAAGCCCGTCTGTAGGGGCCGTGCCAATTACCGCAACTGCAAGCGGCATCGCCCTGGGCCTGACACGGCCTTGGCGAGCAAAGGCTTGCCGGGTTGCAAAAGAAAAGCGTAATTTCAGGGGATCGCACTTTTCTTTTCTTTCAGTTAGCGCTAACAGTGCCAAACATCGCGCAAACCCCATGAGGCAAGAGATGACATTGAACAGCACCATTGACCGGGTGACCGATCGTATAGTCAAACGCTCGGCAGCGACGCGCAGCGCATATCTGGCGCAGGTAGCGGCAGCGGTGGCCCAAGGGCCGGCACGGGCGCATCTGTCTTGTGGCAATCAGGCGCATGCCTATGCGGCCAGCAGCGACAAAGAGGCGCTGATGGCGGAGCGCCTGCCCAATATCGGAATTGTGACCGCGTATAATGACATGCTGTCAGCGCATCAGCCTTATGAGCATTACCCCGACCTGATCCGCGCAGCGGCGCGCAAGGCGGGGGCCACGGCACAGGTTGCAGGCGGTGTGCCTGCAATGTGCGATGGGGTGACCCAAGGCCAGCCGGGGATGGAGCTGTCGTTGTTTTCGCGTGATGTGATCGCCCTGGCTGCAGGGGTGGCGTTGTCGCATAACGTGTTTGATGCGGCGCTGTATCTGGGGGTGTGCGACAAGATCGTACCGGGGCTGGTGATTGCTGCGGCAACCTTTGGGCATATTCCGGCGGTGTTTGTGCCTGCAGGCCCCATGCCAAGCGGGTTGCCCAATGATGAGAAAGCAGCCGTGCGCAACGCGTTTGCCACCGGCGAGGTTGGGCGCAAGGAATTGATGGCAGCCGAAATGGCAAGCTATCATGGCCCCGGCACCTGCACTTTTTACGGCACGGCCAACACCAATCAGATGTTGATGGAATTCATGGGGCTGCATCTGCCCGGTTCCAGCTTTGTGAACCCCGGCAACGGGTTGCGCGACGCCCTGACCGGGGCAGCGGTGGAACGTGCTGCCGCGATCACCGCGCTTGGCGCGCATTTCACCCCGGCAGCCGAGGTATTGGATGCGCGGTGTTTCGTGAATGGCATGGTTGGGTTGATGGCGACAGGTGGCTCTACCAATCTTGTGCTGCATTTGCCTGCGATGGCACGCGCGGCGGGGATCTTGATTGACCTGGAGGATTTCGCCGATATTTCCGACGCCGTGCCACTGATGGCCAAGGTTTACCCGAATGGCCTGGCCGATGTGAACCATTTCCACGCTGCCGGCGGGCTTGGCTTCATGATCGGGCAATTGCTGGACGCGGGCCTGCTGCACCCCGACACCAAGACCATTCTGGGCACCGGGCTTGAGGCCTATCGCCAGGAACCCAAGTTGAAAGACGCGGCATTGGTATGGGCGCCAGGGGCGGCAGACAGCCTGAATGACAAGATCTTGCGCCCGGTTGCCACACCGTTTGCAGCCGTTGGCGGGCTAAAGCAACTGTCGGGCAATCTGGGACGCGGGGTGATCAAGGTTTCTGCGGTCGCACCCGAGCGCCACATAATTGAGGCCCCTGCCCGCATTTTTCACAGCCAGCACGCGGTGAAAGCCGCGTTTCGCGCGGGCGAGTTCACGGCTGACACCGTGGTCGTGGTGCGGTTTCAAGGACCGCGCGCCAATGGCATGCCCGAACTGCATTCGTTGACGCCAATCTTGTCCGTGCTGCAAGACCGGGGCCTGAAGATGGCTTTGGTAACAGATGGGCGCATGTCTGGCGCAAGCGGCAAAGTGCCTGCCGCCATTCATGTCTCGCCCGAGGCGGCCTGTGGCGGCGCGCTCGGCAAATTGCTGGACGGCGATATTTTGCGGCTGGATGCGAATGCCGGCACGCTGGATGTGGTGGGCGTTGACCTGAACAGCCGCGCGCAGGCAAAGGTTGACCTGTCGGGCAATGCGCAAGGCATGGGGCGCGAATTGTTTGAGGTGTTCCGCCAGACTGTGGGCCCTGCAACCGAAGGGGCGCGGGTGGTCTAGCCCCGCCCCGAAGCGTTTGACCATCTTTCCAAACCCCGTCCTTCCAAACTCTTTCCTTCCAAACCCCGTCCTTCCACATAAGGAACCGCTGGATATGACCCCTTCCGCGCAATCGCTGGCCGCCGCCGAAATCTGTCTTTTGGCCCCTGTAATCCCGGTTTTGGTGATTGAGGATGTGGGCAAGGCGCAAGGCTTGGCCAAGGCGCTTGTGGCAGGTGGCTTGCCTGCCCTGGAGGTGACGCTGCGCACACCGGGCGCATTGGAGGCGATCCGCAGGATGGCGGATGTAGAGGGGGGGGTCGTTGGGGCCGGCACCTTGCTGACGCCTGCCGATGTGAAAGCAGCCAAGGCGGCTGGGGCAAGGTTCGGGGTGTCACCGGGCGCCACCATGAAACTGCTGGACGCTTGCGCGGAACATGAACTGCCCTTGTTGCCCGGCGCGGCCACCGCAACCGAGGTGATGATTTTGCTGGAGCTTGGCTATAGCGTGCAAAAGTTTTTCCCCGCCGAGGCCGCTGGCGGCGCGCCTGCGCTGAAATCCATTGGGGGTCCGATCCCGCAGGTGCGGTTTTGCCCGACGGGTGGCATCAGCCTGAAAAACGCCCGCGACTATCTGGGGCTGGCGACAGTCTTGTGCGTTGGCGGTTCGTGGGTGGCCCCGGCAACGATGGTTGCGGCCGCGGATTGGGCCGGCATCACCGCACTGGCTGCCGAGGCCGCGAAACTGCGCTGAGACGCTGCGGCGCGCCTAACGATGCCTGACAATCTTACAGGCCCGCCCTTTGGGCGTTGCGCCTTTGACTTGAAACAAGGCCATCACATAATGCGTTGAAGCCCTTGATTTCAGGCTGCTCTGAAAAAAACCGTGGCGCAAACAGACCCGCGCGAAAATCTGCTTTGGCTGGCGATTGTTCGCCGCTCATCTATCGGCAAAGCGCGCCGCACGCCCCCCCCGGCGTTTGGGGCCGCTTGGGTCTTTTACCGCTGCGGGCTCTAGTGCGGCCTGCAAAACGGCGGTCATCGGGTGGGTCTTGTCGCCGCCATAGGTCGCTAAAAGATGCAGCACCACCGGGCGCGTATCGGCATCCAACGGCAGGCTGAGCGCCCAATCCATAAAGATGGACCGGCATTCGGCAGCGGTAATCCCCTCAATCCGGTAGCTTTCGCGGATCAGGCCCTTGGGGTCAGCTTTCGTCAGGTCCATCATTCCCATTCCTGCCCCGAAGGGCGTATTCTTGCGTCACGCGCCCGCCAAGATGCGGCTTATCACCGCCTCGGCTTTGCCCAGTACCTCGGACAAGCGCCGTGACAGCCCTTCCACATCATTCTGTCCGGTTTCGCGCAACAAAAACGCACGCGCACCCGTTCCGAGCTGGTCCATATCCAGCGCCTTGTCAGTCAGTAACCGTGATCCCGCCTGCAAGCGCCAGCACAGCCTGTAGGCATCCAGCAAGGCTTGCTCATCCGATTGCGACATATAGTAGCATTTAACGCCGGTGCGAAGCTGCGATTCGACCCGCCGCGTCGGATTTCCCGCGCGCAACGCACAGCTTTGCGCCAACAGTTCGATATCCATCAGGCGGCCGGGGCCGTTCTTGGCATCCCAGGCACTTTGGGGCGGCTTGGCGCTGGCAAGACGGTCGCGCATTTCGGCAACATCTGCCAACACGGTTTCACCGCTGGCCTTGGTCATCAGCACCTCACGCCGCAGCGTTTCAAACTCGGCTTGCAGATCGGCATTGCCAGCCAGCGGATGCGCGCGGGTCAAGGCCAGATGCTCCCATGTCCAGGCCTCATTCATCTGATACGCTTGAAAGGAATGGATCGAGGTCGCCACCGGCCCTTGCCGCCCCGATGGCCGCAAACGCATATCGACCTCATAAAGCCGCCCTTCGGGCATCAGGGCGGTGACGGCGGTAACCATTGCCTGGGTCAGACGGGCAAAATAGGGCCGGATGGCAAGCGGTTTGCGACCCTGACTATATTCGGCCTCGCCCGCGTCATAGATCACGATCAGGTCAAGGTCAGAGCCGGCGTTCAGCCGCCCCGCACCAAGGCTGCCCATCCCCAAAAGAATGGCCCCCCGCCCTGGCGGCAGCCCGTATTTCAGCGCAAACTCGGCCTGAACCACAGGCCAAAGGGCGGCAAGCGTGGCCTCGGCCAGATCGGCATATTGCTTGCCCGCCTCAAACGCGTCGATCAACCCGCGCAGGTGATGCACCCCGATGCGAAAGTGCCATTCCTTCATCCAGCGGCGGGCCGCATCAAGTTTGCGTTCATAATCGCTGATGTCGGCCATCGTGGCAGTCAACCCGGCGGTAAGCATAGCAAGGCTGGGCCAAACGGCAAAGAAACTGCCGCCAATCACCGCATCCAGCACCCCGCCATTGCGCGACAGATACAGGGCCAGCGCAGGCGAGGTGGCGGCGATATCAACGATCAGGTCCACCAGTTGCGGGTTCGCCTCAAACAACGAAAATATCTGCACCCCGGCAGGCAGGCCCGCAAGAAACCCATCAAAGGCAATCAGCGCCTCATCGGCATTGGCAGCACTTTGCAGGCGCTTTAGCAAGCCTGGCCGCACCCGCCGGAAAATCGCGCCCGCACGTTGCGAGCGCAGCGCCGGATAACTATCCCAGCCGCGCACGATTTCGCGGGCATTGTCGGAAAGCTCCGGGCCATCTTCGGCCTCGGCGGGGGCAAAAAAACCCTCGGTCAGATGATCGGTACGTTCCAGACGGTCGATAAGACCGGCGCGGAAATCGGCATCGCTTTGGCCACAGAATGCCGCGATACGGGCGACGCCCTCGGGGGTGGCAGGCAGATCATGGGTCTGGGCGTCATTGATCATTTGCAGCCGATGCTCCACCTCACGGTGCGCCCGGTAAAGCGTGGTCAGCTCTGTCGCGGTTTCCAGCGGTATCCAGCCCTTTTGCGCCAGGGCCGCAAGCGCCGTCACGGTTTGGCGGCTGCGCAGATCCGGGTCTCGTCCACCGGCGATAAGCTGCCGTGTCTGGGTGAAAAACTCTATCTCGCGGATGCCGCCGACACCCAGCTTCATGTTGTGGCCTTCAACGCTTATGGGGCCGTGCAGGCGGCGGTGGTCGCGGATGCGCAGACGCATGTCATGCGCATCCTGGATTGCCGCAAAATCCAGATGCTTGCGCCAGACAAAAGGGGTCAGGGTTTTCAAGAACCGCGCGCCCGCCGCGATATCGCCCGCGCAAGGCCGCGCCTTGATCCAGGCGGCTCGCTCCCAGGTGCGGCCCACGCTTTCATAATAGCTTTCGGCAGCCGTAAAGGACAGGCATACGGGCGTCACAGCGGCATCGGGGCGCAAGCGCAAATCGGTGCGAAAGACATAGCCTTCGGCGGTGCGGTCGCCGACCAAGGCGGCCATTTTCCGGGTCACCCGGATAAAAACGGCGCGCGCCTCATGCGCATCTTTGGGATAGCGCGATTCGTCAAACAGGCAAATCAGGTCGATATCCGAGGAATAGTTCAGCTCTGCCGCGCCCATCTTGCCCATGGCAAAGACCACCATTCCCGCGCCATCTTCAGCATCCTCTGGCACGGCACCCGGAATTTTGCCGCGCCGGATTTCATCGGCAACCAGCCGTTGCAACGATAATTGCACAGCGCAGTCGGCCAGATCGGTCAAGGCCCCGGTTACCGCCTCCAACTGCCAAACGCCGCCCAGATCGGCCAAGCCCGCCAGCAAGGCCACCCGACGCTTGGCGCGGCGCAAACCGCTGCCCAGCTTTTCAAGGGACAGTGCCTTCAGCTCTGCGAGCTCTACCGCAACAGCGGATTCGGGGGCCAGAGCCAAAGCGCGGCGCAGCCAGTCTGCCTCGTGCTGCATCAGATCGGACAAATACGGGCTGCACCCGGCAGCACCGACCAAAAGCGGCAAGATCTCGGGGGCGAGATCTGCGAATTTGGCAGCAATCAGGGATGCCGCCTGATCATCAAACGGCAATGGATGGCGGGTGATGCGGGCTGTAAAAGGGGCATATGTCATGGCGGCAGAATGACGAGGCACGCGCAGGCGGTCAACGGGCAAGCGCAAAATTGCATCAACCGCGAAACAGGCTTAAACTGCTGAAAAACGGGGGGCGAAATGAGCAAGAGTTTGCGACGGGTGCGCGCGGCATTAGAGGCGTCGGGCGTCGCCTTTGCGGTGCAAGAAATGCAGGCCGAGACGCGCACCGCCCCGCAAGCAGCGCTGGCCGTGGGCTGCGCCTTGGATCAGATCGTCAAGTCCTTGCTGTTTTGTGGCCAGAACAGCGGCAGGCTTGCGCTGTTTTTGGTAGCGGGCGGCAACCAGCTTTCCGAGGCCAAAGCCGCATTGGCCCTGCAAGAGCCACTGTCGCGGGCCGATGCACCTATGGTTCGCGCGATCACCGGCTTTGCCATTGGTGGCGTTGCCCCGATCGGGCATTTGACGGAATTGCCGGTGTTCATGGACCCGGCGCTGATGGCATTTGACACGGTTTGGGCAGCGGCAGGGACGCCAAACCATGTGTTTTCCATCGCCCCGCCAGCGCTTTTGCAGATCAGCAAGGCGCGGCTGACAGAGTTTATTGATTATTAATGCTTTAGCGCCAATACGTTACTATGACGGTGGCGTCTTTTCTTGCAAAAATGTAAATTTCCTTAACATGGTGACTTGAAAGCCAGGCAGATAATAACAATCTTGGTGATGTAAATCGACTAAACATTAACAAGATCACCCCCAAGATCACCCACGGAGAGTGCATAATGTATGACACAACGCCTCATCGCCTGAATTGCGGTATTACCAGCTGGCCTCGCCGTGCGCAAAGCTGGCTGGATGATCGGGGCAAAGGGGCCTGGATTGCCGCGATGGTACTGGGCTTTATCTTTGTCTGGCCAGTTGGCCTTGCCCTTCTTGCCTATATGATATGGAGTAAACGCATGTTCAACCGTTCCGGCTGCGGCCCCCGTCGCCACGCGCATACCCCCTGGAAAGCAAACTCCAGCGGCAACAGCGCCTTTGACGCCTACCGCGACGAAACCATTCGCCGCCTGGAAGACGAGCAAGGCGCGTTTGAAGCCTTCCTGAAACGGCTGCGCGATGCCAAGGACAAGCAGGAATTTGACGCCTTCATGGATGAGCGCGTAAAGGCCAATGCGTCCGAGGCTGTTGGCAAATCTTCTGAAGATGTTGCCAAGGATGTTTCGGCCTATTGAGCGCTTAACCTTCTGCCCGAAACAGTCGGGCGGCCCGTTTTCTCTGGGCCGCCCCTTTTTTCCCTTCAAAGGTCATTCCATGCTATACACTGACGCCCTGCCCGACCCCGAATATCAAAGTGAGTTTTACCAGGGCGTGCCGCTCAAGCGGGGCATGGCCTGGGTTGTCGATACCATCCTGACGCTGATTTTGACCGCGATTATCGTGCCGTTCACGGCCTTTACCGCCCTGTTTTTCCTGCCCCTGCTCTATCTTCTGATGAATACGGCTTATCGTTGGATCAGCCTGTCAAGCAGCTCTGCCACCCCCGGCATGCGCCTTGTCGCGGTTGAGTTTCGCCGTGCCGATGGTCGTGCCTTTGATGGCGCGACTGCCTTCTTGCACACGATGGGTTATCTGGTCAGTATGGCGTTTGTCTTGCCGCAAATCCTGTCGGTTGTGATGATGCTGCTTAGTCCCAAGGGCCAAGGCCTGACCGATACAGTGCTGGGCAGCGTCGCGATCAACAAAACCGCACGGTATTGAAACGCGTATGATCCTGAAAGTCAGGGCTGCTCTGGCCGTGATCTTCCCCCGAGAAGCGTGGAAAAGCGCGCTGATATAGCCATAACCGCAAACCCTATAGCGTTTCGCCTTTGACTTGAAACACGGCCTGCCACACAACGCGTTGAATTCTATGCGTTCAGACAGCGATATGTGAAGAAGGCTTCAAGGCGAAACGCTTTATCCTTGGCGGCGCGGGTTGGGCTTGCTAGCGTAGACATGACATTTATGATATTCGGACGCCGATGCGACACACTCTCCCCCTCGCGCCGCAGTTTTATGTAACCGCCCCGCAACCCTGCCCATATCTTGATGGGCGGATGGAACGTAAGCTGTTTACGGCCCTGCAAGGCGAACATGCACAAAAGCTGAACGATACCCTGTCAAAGCAAGGGTTTCGTCGGTCGCAGAATGTGCTGTATCGGCCATCCTGCGCGGAATGTTCGGCCTGTTTGTCGGCGCGGATCAGGGTGGCCAATTTTATCCCTTCGCGCACCCAGCGCCGCGTCTTGCGCCGCAATTCTGCCTTGACGCGCAATGCGACCAGCCCCTGGGCCACCGAGGATCAGTTTTCCTTGTTCCGCCGCTATCTGGATTATCGCCATGCCGAAGGCGGGATGGCGGATATGGACATCTTTGAATTTGCCGCGATGATTGAGGAAACCCCAATCCGCAGCCGGGTGATTGAATATTCCGAAACGCAGGGGCGTGGCCCGGTTGAACTGTCAGCGGTATGCCTGACAGATGTGTTCGATGATGGGCTGAGCATGGTCTATTCGTTTTATGATCCCGATCTTGTTGGCCGCTCTCTGGGGACGTTTTTGGTACTTGACCATATCGAAATAGCGCGGGCGGCTGGCCTGCCCTTTGTCTATCTGGGCTATTGGGTGCCCGGCAGCAAGAAAATGGGCTATAAGGCCGGGTTTTCAGGGCTTGAAATTTTCAAGGCCGGGCAATGGCAGCCCGTTGGCAACCCAGAGGATCATAAATCCGTCCTTCACCCCCTGTCGGTCGAGCCGATTGCCGAGCAGGTCGCCCGGATCAGCCTGCCAGACGGCCGCGCGCCGAAAGGCCTGCCAACCACCCTGCCAGAGCCGCCGCTGATCGGCTGAGGCACGGCCTTGCCCGTGCATGGCCTGGTTTGCCGTGCTCATCTGGACATTTACCGGCAATCGGCACAAAAATATGCCGGAAATTTCCTATTTCTTACGTGTATCCCTGATATTTTGAAACTTTCGAGTAGATTATCTTACCTTCCGCGACACTTTATTCCGACTTTTGGGTGTTGACGCGCCTTTTGACCCGCAATATGGTCGCCCACGCACTCAAGGGTAAGGCACATGAGCAATCTCGTCGTTGTCATTTTGAAAAGGCGTATGGGCCGATAGCGGAAAACCCTATCCAATCCCCATGCGCCCCCGCTTTATCCACGGGGGCTTTTTGTTGCGAATGGCCGCGTTCTGCGGCGACAGAGGAAAGAAGACTATGGCACAGGCGATGACTGGCGCGGAAATGGTGGTTCAGGCCATGAAAGATCAGGGCGTAGAGGTGGTCTTTGGCTATCCCGGTGGCGCCGTCCTTCCAATTTACGATGCGATTTTTCAGCAAAACGACATTCGCCACGTCATTGTTCGGCACGAGCAAGGCGCTGTGCATATGGCCGAAGGCTATGCCCGCTCAACCGGAAAGCCCGGTGTTGTGCTGGTAACCTCTGGCCCCGGTGCGACCAATGCGGTGACGGGGTTGACCGACGCGTTGATGGACAGCATTCCGCTGGTGGTGTTCACCGGTCAGGTGCCGACGTTCATGATTGGCACCGATGGGTTCCAAGAGGCTGATACCGTTGGAATTACCCGGCCCTGCACCAAGCATAACTGGCTGGTGAAAGACACGGCCAATCTGGCCGAGGTTATTCATCAGGCGTTTCATGTGGCAACCCATGGCCGCCCCGGCCCGGTGTTGATTGATATTCCAAAGGATGTGCAATTTGCCACCGCCGATTACATGCCCCCATCCAAGGCCAAGGTCAGCCATTATCAGCCCCGCCTGAAGGGGGATATCGACGCAATCACCCGCATGGTCGAGATGATGGAAACCGCCGAGCGCCCGGTTTTTTATACCGGCGGCGGCGTTATCAACTCTGGCCCGGCGGCCAGCCGGTTGCTGCGTGAATTTATCGAAGCGACGGGGTTTCCGATCACCTCGACCCTGATGGGGTTGGGCAGCTATCCGGCATCGGGCGACAAATGGTTGGGTATGCTGGGGATGCACGGCACCTATGAGGCCAATTTGTGCATGCATGGGTGCGATCTGATGCTGAACATCGGGGCGCGGTTTGATGACCGGATCACCGGGCGGATTGCCGATTTCTCCCCCAACAGCCGCAAGGTGCATGTGGATATTGACCAATCAAGCCTGAACAAGGTGATCCGCGTCGATGTGCCGATCTTGGGCGATGTGGCCCATGTGCTGGAAGAGGCGTTGCGTTTGTGGAAGGCGCGGGCAGCAAAGTAAACACGCCTGCGCTGGCAAAATGGTGGAAGCAGATTGCGGAATGGCGGGCGGTGAATTGCCTTGACTACAAACCCTCGGACACGGTGATCAAGCCGCAATATGCCTTGCAGCGGCTGGAGGCGCTGACCAAGGGGATGGACCGCTATATCACCACCGAAGTCGGCCAGCACCAGATGTGGGCGGCGCAATTTCTGGGCTTTGAAGACCCGAACCGTTGGATGACCTCTGGCGGTCTGGGCACGATGGGCTATGGCTTGCCGGCCTCGATCGGGGTGCAGATTGCACATCCCGATGCCTTGGTCATCAACGTCGCGGGCGAGGCAAGCTGGCTGATGAATATGCAAGAAATGGGCACAGCGATGCAATTTCGCGCGCCGGCCAAGCAATTCATCCTGAACAATGAACGTTTGGGCATGGTCCGCCAATGGCAGCAATTGCTGCACGGTGAGCGCTATTCGCAAAGCTGGTCGGAAAGCCTGCCCGATTTTGTCAAACTGGCCGAGGCCTTTGGCTGCAAGGGCATCAGGTGTTCCGACCCCAAGGATCTGGATGATGCGATCATGGAGATGATCCGCTATGACGGGCCGGTGATTTTTGATTGCCTTGTGGCGAAACATGAAAATTGTTTCCCGATGATCCCATCAGGCAAGCCGCATAATGAGATGCTGATGGGCGATGCGGATACGCAGGGGGCGATTGGCAATACGGGTGCTGTTTTGGTTTGACGAGGCTTTAAGTTGCAAGCGCCGGGGGCTGTTTGCCCCGTCGCCATTGTCACTCGGACCGATGGCGTTCCAATGGTATCCCCCGAGGATGATTTTACCGAAAAGAAAGGGCGAAACTCATGTCGCCACTAAATATCAAACAAGGATCAACCAGCCATTCGGCTTATGACCTGCGCGACCCGAATGGGGATGTGATTGAACAGCACACCCTCGCGGTGCTGGTCGATAACGAAAGCGGCGTATTGGCGCGGGTGATCGGCCTGTTTTCCGGGCGCGGCTACAACATTGACAGCCTGACCGTGGCCGAGGTTGACCATGAAGGGCATCGCAGCCGGATCACCATTGTCACGCGCGGCACGCCGCCCGTGATCGAGCAGATAAAGGCACAGCTTGGCCGAATTGTGCCCGTGCATGAAGTGCATGACCTGACAGTGGACGGGCCTTCGGTACAGCGCGAACTGGCCCTGTTCAAAGTCGCGGGAAAAGGCGATGCGCGAATTGAAGCCCTGCGTCTGGCTGAGATATTTCGGGCCAATGTTGTAGACAGCACATTGCAAAGCTTTGTGTTCGAGATGACCGGCACACCGGAAAAGATTGATGCGTTTGCAGAGTTGATGCGGCCTTTGGGTCTGCGTGAAATTGCGCGGACGGGGGTTGCGGCGCTGTCGCGCGGGGCATGACCGCTTGATTTCGATCTGAAAAAGGGCGCCCAACCTTGGGGCGCCCTTTTTACCTTCAAGGCAAGACGCTTTAGCGCCCCTCAAATTGCGCGGGCCGCTTTTCAAGAAAGGCAATCACACCCTCTTTGAAATCATGGGTCTGCCCGCACGCCCCTTGCAACTGCGCCTCTAGCGTCAACTGTTGATCAAGCGTGTTGGTAAAACTGGCGCGGATCGCGGTTTTCACGCCCTTCAGGGCTACCGTGGGGCCATTCGCCAGATGCGCTGCGCGGGCCTGCCAATGTGCGGCAAAGGCTGCATCGGGGATGGATTTGTAAATCATCCCCCAGCTTGCAGCCTGATCGGCGCTGATCTTGTCAGCAAAAAGGGCAGCGCCCATGGCGCGCGCGGCCCCTATCTGACGGGGCAGCCAATAGGTGCCGCCCGCATCGGGAATCAACCCGATACGGGTAAAGGCCTGAATGAAACTGGCCGATTGCGCGGCAATGACGACATCGGCGGCCAGCGCAAGGTTGGCGCCCGCCCCGGCGGCCGTACCATTCACCGCCGAGATTGTCGGAATTGGACAGTCATAAATCGCACGCAACAGCGGCTCATATTCATCCCGCAACGTGCGCTCCAGGTCGATATTGCCGATATTGGCACGATCGCCCAAATCCTGCCCCGAGCAAAAAGCCCGACCGGTGCCGGTCAGCACCAAGGCACGGGCAGACTGGCCAGCCGCTTTGACCGCATGGGTCAGTTCCGCCCGCATTTGGGTAGAAAGCGCGTTCATCACCTCGGGGCGGTCAAGGGTAATCAGGCCAAGGCCGCTGGTTTCGGAATAGGTGATGGTTTCATACTGCATTTTGGTTTTCCTTGTGATTTTGCCGCAGCATAGCGGGCCAATCGGCAAGGAAAAGCAGAACGATGCGTCACACGTTCAGAATCACTCTTTCAAGATCTCGGAAAGCCGCTTTTCTTCATCGACAGACAGATCGGCGGGCGTTGATTCAGCCAGACCACGGCGGCGGCGCAGATAATTGCCCGCAAACGCGCCCCCCAGCAAAAGCATGAGCGGCCCCGCGATCCACAAGATCAGGTTCGCACCTTTGGAGGTTGGGTTAAGCAGCACATATTCGCCGTAGCGATCCACGATATAGGCCAGCGCCGCGTCATCGCTATCGCCCGCCACCAATCTTTCGCGCACCAAAAGCCGCAGATCGCGGGCAAGATCGGCATTGCTGTCGTCGATATTCTCATTGCGGCAGACAAGGCAGCGCAGGTCTTTTGACAGCTCGCGCGCCCGCGATTCAAGCACCGGATCAGCCAGGATTTCATCGGGTTGCACAGCCAGAACCGGCGTCGTGATCAGCGCAAAAGCCAGCGTCAGGGCAGGGATGAAACGGTAGATCATTCTGTCACTCATTCTGCCGGAACCGCTTTGCCAGACCGCCCCCGCGCACGCGCCCCCGCCGCAACGCGGTAGCGCCGGTCGGCAAGGCTGATCAGCCCCCCCAAGGACATGAGCAGCGCCCCGCCCCAAATCCAATTGGCAAAGGGCTTGAAGTAGCTGCGCACGGCCCAAGTGCCATCATCCTGCGCATCACCGATCACCAGATAAAGATCTCGGGTAAAGCCATAGTCAATCCCGGCCTCGGTGGTTGGCATGCCGGCCACGGGATAGACCCGCTTTTCCGGGTGAACCGTGGCGATTGCAGCGCCGTTGCGGGTGATATCCATCGTTGCCAGCGTGGTGAAATAATTCGGCCCGTTTTCCTTTTCAACCGCAGCCAGGGTGATGGTATACCCTTTCAGATCAAAGCTTTCGCCCACCCGCAGGGTACGGATATCCTCAACCTGCCAGGCAAGCATGGCCGCCACTGCGAATACGGTCACGCCAAAGCCGGTATGGGCGGTGAATTTCCCGAAATCGGCACGGGGCAGCCGCATGATGCGGCCAAACCGTGCGCCAATCGTGCCACGGCCCGCGCGCTGCCACAGATCAGCCATAGCGCCAAACACAACCCAGGCCCCAAGCCCCAGACCAACCGGCCCAAGCGCCGAGCGGCCGGTCTGCATCGCATAGGCCAGCAAACCAAGCGACACCGCCAACACCAGGGCCGGGATCAGCGCGCGCAAGGGACGGCCCACGACAGCCCGTTTCCACGACAACATCGCGCCCAGCGGCAACAACAGCGCCAATACCACCATGAAGGGAGTGAAGGCCGCGTTGAAGAAAGGCTCACCCACGCTCAGCTTTCGGTCCCACAGCAGTTCTGCGACCAAGGGCCAGATGGTGCCGACAAAAACCACGAAGCAAGACACCGCCAGCAGCAGGTTATTGGCGACAAGCGCGCTTTCCCGGCTAACCGGGGCAAACAGGCCCTTGGCCTCCATAGCACTTGCACGGGCTGCGAACAGCATCAAAGCCCCCCCCATGAAGAACGCCAGAATCAGCAAGATGAACACACCGCGCTCGGGGTCGTTGGCAAAGGCATGAACCGAGGTGATGACACCAGAACGCACGATAAACGTGCCGATCAACGAAAACCCAAAGGCAAGGATGGCAAGCAAAATGGTCCAGGCTTTCAACGCCTCACGTTTCTCGACCACGATGGCCGAATGTAGCAGGGCAGCGCCGATCAACCAAGGCATGAAGCTGGCGTTTTCCACCGGGTCCCAGAACCAAAAGCCACCCCAGCCAAGCTCATAATAGGCCCACCACGAGCCCAAAGCGATGCCGATGGTCAGGAATATCCACGCCGCAAGCGTCCATGGGCGGACCCAACGGCCCCAGGCGGCATCAACCCGGCCCTCGATCAGCGCGGCCACGGCAAAGGAGAACGCCACCGACAGCCCGACATAGCCAAGGTAAAGGAAGGGCGGGTGAAACGCCAGACCGGGGTCTTGCAACAACGGGTTCAGGTCTTGGCCGTCAAAGGGCGGCACGGCCACACGCAAGAACGGGTTCGACGTCAGCAACATGAAGGCCAGAAAGGCAACGCCGATACTGCCCTGCACCGCCAAAACCCGCGCCCGCAAAGTGGGCGGCAGATTGGCACCAAACCACCCGACCGACGCCCCGAACAGCGCCAGGATCAACGACCACAGCAGCAAAGAGCCTTCGTGGTTGCCCCAAACCCCCGATACTTTGTAAAGCATGGGCTTCAATGTATGCGAGTTTTGTACAACCAGAACGACCGAAAAATCCGAGGTGACAAAGGCATAGGTAAGCGCGCCAAAGCTGGCTGCGACCAGCAAGAATTGCACGCTTGCTGCGGCCTCTCCTACCGCCATCCAGCCGGACCATCGGTAATGTGCCCCGATCAAGGGCATCACAGTTTGAATCGTCGCCACAAAAAGGGCGAGGATAAGTGCGAAATGGCCAAGCTCGACGATCATTATAGATATCCTGTTTGCGCTGTAGCTGTATCCTATAGCGGATTTCGCACGGGGCCAATGGGGATGCGGTAAGCCGTCGCAGCTTTGTGACCCGTCGGCTTGCGGCGCGGCCCCTGCAAAAGCGTGTGCCGGGCAATACAGGCGCGGTTTTGGGGCGTCGCGCCTTGCCGCACTTCCCGTGACTAAATACCGCGGCGCGTCCCGGCGCGGCGGGTAGAGAGCAGCAGATTGGTTTCCGAGGTGACGACGCCGTCAATCTCACGCACCCGAAACATCACCTCATCCAGCTCAAGCAAGGTTGCGGTGCCGATCTCGGCAATCAGATCCCAACGGCCATTGGTGGAATGCACCGCTTGCACCGCCGGAATTCCGGCCAGTCGTGCCATGGTCTTTTCCGCACCGCGGCCCTCGATGGCGATCATCATCAGCGCCCGCACCGGCGACGCGGTAACATCGCCCCGCGTCAGCACGGTAAAGCCGGCAATCTCTCCCTTTACGTGCAGCCGCTCCATCCGGCTGCGCACCGTTGCCCGCGCCACACCCAGCCGGGCCGCGAGTTCGGACAGGCTGGCGCGGCCATCGCGCCGCAATTCCGCAATCAGCGCAAGATCTGTATCATCCATTTTGGCAAATACACCTTTCAAATAGCACAAATTGACGTTCATATCGGCATAAATATAGCTTCTTTCTGCCGATACATCAAAGCAAAATCACCCCAACACATATGACCGCAACATATAAGGAAGACGCCTGTGGCCAAGACCTGTATTCTGATCGGTGCCCCAATTGATGCGGGCCAACGCCGCCCCGGTTGCTTGATGGGGCCTGCGGCCTACCGCGTGGCGGGCATTGCGCAAACGCTGCGTGATCTTGGCCATAAGATAGAAGATCGCGGCGATGTCACTATGCAGCCCGATGCGACCGCCAAATGTGAAAACCCGGCCGTACATTCGCTGCCCGAGGTTGTGGGCTGGTCAAATGCGCTGCGCGCGGCCACCGATGCGGCGCTGGACACGGGTTTTCCGATTATCATGGGGGGCGACCACTCGCTGGCTCTGGGCTCGGTCGCGGGGGCTGCGGCGCATGCGGCGGCCAAGGGCAAGCCATTGTTTTTGCTTTGGCTTGATGCCCATTCCGATTTCCATACCCCGTTGACGACAACCAGCGGCAATCTGCATGGCACGCCGGTTGCCTATTTTGCCGGGCGTGACGGTTTCGATGCCTTTGGCCCCTTCCCCGCCGCTATCCCACCGGAAAACATCTGCCTGTTCGGAATCAGATCTGTGGACCCGGCAGAGCATGCAGCGCTGTTGGAGCATGATCTTGAAATCAACGATATGCGGGTGCTGGATGAGCATGGGATTGTAAAGCCCCTGCGTGATTTTCTGAACAAGGTCGTGGCTGCGGGCGGGATGCTGCATGTCTCGCTTGATGTCGATTTCCTTGACCCGTCGATCGCGCCGGCTGTGGGCACGACTGTTCCGGGCGGCACCACGATCCGCGAGGCGCATCTGGTGATGGAATTGCTGCATGAGAGCGGGCTGGTGACATCGCTTGATCTGGTCGAGTTGAATCCGTTTTTGGATGATCGTGGACGCACGGCACGTCTGATGGTGGATCTGGTCGCCTCGCTCATGGGTCGTAAGGTGTTCGACCGACCGACACGAAGCTTTGCCTGAACGCCTGTCAGGCCCACAATCCGGATGCCAGAAATGGGGCCAAGGCCCAAATGGAGACTGAAATGAAGACCCCCTCAAAGCAGGCCTATGTGCCTTTTGTCAGTGTTGCCAATATGATGAAGATCGTTCTTCATGTTGGAATAGAGCGCGTGATGGCCGATCTGGTGACAGAGATCGAGTCTGATTTCCGGCGTTGGGGAGAGTTTGATAAAACCCCGCGCGTGGCAAGCCATTCGGATGTCGGCGTGATAGAGCTGATGCCGACCTCGGACGGGGAAACCTATGGGTTCAAATATGTGAACGGGCATCCGTCAAACATGAAGAAAGGCTTGCAAACCGTTACAGCCTTTGGCCTTTTGGCAAGTGTTGAAACGGGCTATCCGATCTTGCTGTCGGAAATGACCATTTTGACGGCGCTGCGCACGGCGGCCACATCCGCGATGGCGGCCAAGTGGTTGGCCCCCAAAGACAGCCGCGTAATGGCACTGATTGGCAACGGCGCGCAGGCAGAATTCCAGGCGCTGGCATTCAAGGCCATTTGCGGGATAAAGGAAGTGCGGTTTTATGATATCGACCCGACCGCCACGGCAAAATGCCTGGCCAATCTTCAAGGGTCTGGCATCAAATTGACGCCCTGCAAATCACCGCAAGAGGCAATCGAGGGTGCGCAGATCATCACGACGGTCACGGCTGACAAGCAATTGGCAACCATTCTGACCGATAACATGGTTGGCGCGGGGGTCCATATCAACGGCGTGGGGGGCGACTGCCCCGGCAAAACCGAATTGCACCGCGACATTTTGCTGCGTTCCTCTATTTTTGTGGAATATCCACCACAAACCCGGATTGAGGGCGAAATTCAGCAATTGGACGCTGATCACCCAGTGACCGAGCTGTGGCAAGTGATTACGGGACAGGCTGAGGGGCGCACGGGGCCTGCACAGGTAACCCTGTTTGACTCTGTCGGCTTTGCAATCGAGGATTTCGCGGCGCTGCGCTATATTCACAGCAAGCTGGAAGCGACCGGCCTGTGCGAGCAACTGGATATGGTGGCAGATCCTGATGACCCGAGAGATTTGTTCGGGATGCTGCTGCGCGCTGGCTGAGCATTGCGCCTTTGCGTCGAAGAAAAAAAGGGGGCGCTCGCGCCCCCTCGGTGCTAAAGCACCTCACCCCCCGAGGATATTTTTTCCGAAAAGAAAGCGGGGCCTCATTGAATACCTGTATTTATATCAAGGCTTTATACCAAGCGGCGATTTTCTGGTTGCGGTTTGCCCGATGTCTTTGGCCCGCTGGGATTGCACCCTATATCCGGGATAGTCTATAGTTCGGACAACTAGATATAGCCCTGCGCAGCGGGGCCGGGAAAGAAAGAGCGGCAGACGTGGCAGACAGTCCAGAAGACATTGAAAACGCTGATGAAAACATTGAACGCATGGCCCATGACGGGCCGCAGGTAAGCATCACTGATGAAATGAAAACGGCCTATCTGGATTACGCGATGAGCGTGATTGTCAGCCGGGCCATCCCCGACCTGCGCGACGGGCTGAAGCCGGTTCACCGGCGAATTCTGTATGCGATGAATGAGGTTGGCAATACGATTGACAAGCCCTATCGCAAATCCTCGCGTCCGGTGGCCGATACGATGGGCAAGTACCACCCACATGGCGACAGCGCGATTTATGACGCGCTGGTGCGGATGGCGCAGAGCTTTTCGATGTCTTTGGTGTTGCTGGATGGTCAGGGCAACTTTGGCTCGATGGACGGCGACAAGGCGGCGGCGTTTCGCTATACCGAAGTGCGCATGGCGAAGACCGCGAATTTCCTGTTGGCCGATATTGACAAGGATACCGTTGATTTTCAAGACAATTACGATGGCAAAGACCGAGAACCGACGGTGCTGCCTGCACGCTACCCCAATATGCTGGTCAATGGCGCGGGCGGTATTGCCGTCGGTATGGCGACCAACATTCCACCGCATAATCTGGGCGAGGTGATCGACGGCACGCTCGCGCTGATCGCCGACCCCGATATGTCGACCGAGGCGCTGATGGAGATTATTCCGGCGCCGGATTTCCCCACCGGGGGCGTCATTTTGGGGCGGTCGGGCGCGCGCAAGGCCTATCTTGAAGGACGCGGGTCCGTGGTGATCCGGGCCAAGACGCGGGTTGAAGAAATTCGCAAGGACCGCTGGGCGATTATCATTGATGAGATCCCTTATCAGGTCAATAAAGCCTCAATGATCGAAAAGATTGCCGAATTGGTCCGTGAAAAGCGGGTTGAGGGAATTGCGCATGTGCAAGACGAATCCGACCGGATCGGTGTGCGTGTTGTGATTGAGCTGAAGCGCGATGCGACAGCAGATGTGGTGCTGAACCAGTTGTTCCGCTTCTCGCCCATGCAAATCCACTTTGGTTGCAATATGTTGGCCCTGAACGGCGGCCGGCCGGAGCAGTTGACGCTGCGTGATTTTCTGACCTATTTCATCAGTTTCCGTGAAGAGGTGGTTGCCCGGCGCACCGCGTTTGAGTTGCGCAAGGCGCGCGAGCGCAGCCATATTCTGTGTGGCCTTGCTGTCGCGGTTTCCAATGTGGATGAGGTGGTGCAGACCATTCGCTCCTCGGCTGACGCATCGGAGGCGCGCGAGCGGTTGATGACGCGGCGCTGGCCTGCGGGGGAAATCATTCCGTTCATCAGGCTGATCGACGATCCGTCGCACAAGGTGAATGACGACGGTACCTATAACCTGTCGGAAATTCAGGCCCGTGCGATTTTGGACCTGCGGTTGCAACGCCTGACCGCCTTTGGTGTGGGTGAGATCACCGATGAACTGGCTGAACTGGCCGGCAAGATAAAAGATTATCTGGAAATTCTGGGCAGCCGCGACCGGATCATGGCGATTATCGCCGCCGAGTTGACAGAGGTGAAAGAGCTGTTTGCCGTGCCGCGCCGGACCGAAATTTCGGATTGGTCGGGCGATATGGAAGACGAAGACCTGATCGAGCGTGAAGACATGGTCGTGACCATAACCAGCGGCGGCTACATCAAGCGCACGCCTTTGCATGAGTTTCGCGCACAAAAGCGGGGGGGCAAGGGGCTTTCGTCGATGTCCACCAAGGAAGATGATGTCGTCACCACGCTGTTTGTGGCAAACACCCATACGCAGCTGCTGTTCTTCACCACTGACGGGATGGTCTACAAGCTCAAGACATGGCGCTTGCCGCTGGCGGGGCGCAATGCTCGGGGCAAAGCTATGGTGAACATTCTGCCGATCATGGCGGGCGTGTCTATTGCTGCGATCTTGCCCGTGGATGTGCCGGAAGAAGACTGGGATAACCTGCAGATCTTTTTTGCCACGTCGGATGGTGATGTGCGGCAAAACGCGCTTTCAGATTTCACCAATGTGATGCGCAATGGCAAAATTGCGATGAAGCTGCCTGAAGGGGTGTTTTTGGTAAACGCCCGGATTTGCGACGAAAATGATGACATCATGTTGGTCACTTCGGGCGGCCGGGCCATTCGTTTTCCAACGACCGAAGTTCGCGTGTTCAAAAGCCGTGGCTCGACGGGTGTTCGCGGGATCAGGCTGCAAGACGTCGATACGGTGGTTTCCATGTCGGTTATCCGGCATTTTGAGGCAACCCCGGATGAGCGCGCGGCCTATCTGAAAATGCGGCGGGCGCAGGAAGGCGTGTTGGACGAGGGCGAACCCGAGGGCGAGGATGAGGAAGCCGTAGTGGCAGGCGACTTGTCGCCAGAGCGGTTTGCCGAGATGTCGGCGGCAGAAGATTTGATTCTGACGATCACGCAAGGCGGGTCGGGCAAGTTGTCATCCAGCCATGATTATCCGGTGCGCGGGCGTGGGGGCCAGGGTGTAAAGGCTATGGCCGGGCGCAATGGGGCATTGGTTGCCTGCTTCCCGGTTGAACGGTCTGATCAGGTGATGTTGGCAACATCGACGGGTCAGTCAATCCGGGTGCCGGTGGAGGGGATCTCATTTCGCTCGCGGTCTGCGGGGGGGGTTAGAGTTTTCAACACTGCGGCGGGCGAATTTGTGGTGTCTGTTGCACGCATAGCCGATCAGGGTGACAGCGAAGAGGTTGAAGCTGTGGTCGTTGAGGCCGGCGGCCAAGCCGAATGAGCCTGCCCGGACTGGTCGAGGCCTTGCAGGGCTTGGCCAGCCGGGGTGACACGATTGCTTATGGTGATTTGGCGCGGGTCCTGGCCCTGCCAAATCCCGGCAGCATCGCGCAACTCACGGCAGCTTTGGAGACGACGATGCAAGAAGACGCCGAGGCCGGAGAGCCGTTTCGCGCGGCCCTGTGCCGGGCAAAAACCGGGGTTCTGCCGGCTTTGGGATTCTTTGAGGCGGCCGCACGGTTGGGCCGGTTTGATGGAGAGGACAAGGCTGGGTTTGTAAGAGCAGAGCGGGCGGCGCTTTTTAAAGCGGCGGCTCTGCGCTAAGCCACCGGCGCCGCGGCTGACAAACGCCAGAGCGCTGAAAGCAATAGCGCAAGGGCCCCCCCGCAGGATAGATTTACCGAAAAGAAAGCGATGGACGGCGTGACGAACCAAATCTTGAATATTATCGGCGGCGGTATGGCCGGATCAGAAGCGGCATGGCAGGCGGCGCAGATGGGGGTCCGTGTGATCATCCATGAAATGCGCCCGAAGGTCGCGACATTTGCGCATCGGACGGGGAATCTGGCGGAAATGGTCTGTTCCAATTCCTTTCGCTCGGATGATGATGAACAAAACGCCGTAGGCTTGCTGCATTGGGAAATGGGAACGGCTGACGGGATTATCATGCAGACCGCACGGGCGCATCGCTTGCCGGCAGGTGGCGCCTTGGCAGTGGATCGGGGTATTTTCGCCGCAGCGGTAACCGAAAAAATTTTGGCGCATCCATTGATTTCTGTATCTTATGAAGAGATTACAGATCTTCCTTCAAGTGGAAACTGGATTGTGGCTACCGGCCCCTTGACCTCGGGCAGCCTGGCCGAGAGCATTCGCAGTGCCACCGGGGCCGATGCTTTGGCGTTTTTTGATGCGATTGCGCCGATTGTCTATGCCGACAGTGTGGATATGTCGGTGGCCTGGATGCAAAGCCGCTATGACAAGGGCGATACGGAAGAGGAACAAACCGCCTATATGAACTGTCCGATGACCAAAGCGGATTATGAAGCTTTCATTGACGCGCTTTTGGCGGCGGAAAAGACCGAGTTCCATGAGGGTGAGGCGGCGTCCTCGCCAAATAAACCCACCCCCTATTTTGACGGCTGCCTGCCGATTGAGGTGATGGCAGAGCGTGGGCGTGAGACTTTGCGCTTTGGGCCGATGAAGCCGGTTGGCCTTACCAACCCCCATAGCCCGATAAAACCTTATGCCGTGGTGCAATTGCGCCGCGATAACAAACTGGGGACGCTTTACAATATCGTGGGCTTTCAGACCAAGATGAAGTACGGCGCGCAAACCGCTGTTTTCAAAATGATTCCCGGGCTGCAGGATGCAAGTTTTGCCCGGCTTGGCGGCATTCATCGCAATACATTCATCAACTCTCCCACGCTGCTGGACGGGCAGATGCGCCTGAAATCCCGCCCCAATATCCGCTTTGCCGGGCAGATCACCGGGGTTGAGGGCTATGTAAAATCGGCGGCGATGGGGTTGCTTGCCGGGCGCATGGCCGCGTCTGAGATCTTGGGGCGCGACTTGCCGCCGCCGCCGCCAGAAACAGCGATGGGCGCGCTGATTACCCATATTACCGGCGGCGCCGATGCCAAAAGCTTTCAACCGATGAACGTGAATTTTGGCCTGTTTCCCCCCATTGATGCCAAAGCTGGCCGCAAGGGCCGCAAGGAACGCTACAAAGCCTATACTGACCGCGCCAAAGAGGCGTTTTCCGCGTGGCTTTCGTAACGCGCTTCGCCCCCTCGCCCACCGGCCCCTTGCATCTGGGCCATGCCTATTCGGCACTTTTGGCCTATGACATGGCACAGGCCCATGGCGGCCGCTTTTTGCTGCGGATCGAGGATACGGATACCGATCGTTGCCGTCCGGAATGGGAGGCGCAGATATTCGATGACCTTGAATGGCTAGGGCTAAGCTGGCCCAAGCCGGTTTTGCGCCAATCGCAACAAACCTGGCGCTATGCGGCTGTTCTTGCCGATCTTGGCGCGCGCGGGTTGGTCTATCCCTGTTCTTGCAGCCGCGCCGATATCCGTGCGGCGTTTTCGGCACCGCAAGAGGGTGTGGAAAAGCCGCTCAGCTATCCTGGCACCTGCCGCCATCGCACCATGGCAAGCCGCCTGCCCGGTGATGCCCTGCGTTTGAACATGGCGGCGGCGCTGGCCGGCATCACCATGCCGCTGTGCTATACCGATACCGGCAGCGAACAGCCGGGGATACAGGTGATCAGCGCCGAAAAGCTGCTTGCAAACCATGGCGATGTGGTTCTTGCGCGCAAGACGATCGGCACGACGGCATATGTGCTGGCCGCTGTTGTCGATGATGCCGATCAGGCGGTGACGCAGGTGATACGCGGCGCTGACCTTTGTGAAATCACCGAGGTACAGGTGTTGTTGCAGCATCTGCTTGGTCTGCCGACACCGCGCTATCACCACCACCGCCTGATTCGCGACCATATGGGCAAACGCCTGGCCAAACGTGATGATGCACGGGCGCTGATGAAATACCGGGCCGACGGGGCCAGCCCCGCCGATATCCGGGCGCTGGTTGGCCTGTAGCCCCGCTTTCACGGTGGAGCCTCAGGCGGTCATGGGCGAAGCGGTCAGGGTTTCAACACCGCCCTCTACCAGGGTGTAAAAACAGGTCCGTCGGTTGGTGTGGCAGGCTGGCCCGGTTTGATCAACCTTCAACAGCAGGCAATCGCGGTCACAATCCACCCGAAACTCGACCAGTTTTTGCACATGACCCGAGGTTTCGCCCTTGGTCCAAAACGCCTGCCGGGACCGGGACCAATAGGTGACCCGCCCCGAGGCCAGCGTTCGCGCGATGCTTTCGGCATTCATCCACGCCATCATCAGGACTTCGCCTGTGCTATGATCCTGCGCGATTGCCGGTATCAGGCCCTTGTCATCAAACTGCAAGGTGTTGGGGTTGAATGACATCAGGGTTTTCCTTTGCATCATGGGCGTGTACGACTATCTATGCCGTATAGGACAAAGAGAAAAGCCATGAGCGATGTTGAGATGATGAAGCTCTATTCCGGGCGCATTCTGGAACTGGCCTCGGATATTCCGCATCTTGGGCGGTTGCCCGCGCCAATGGCGACTGTGCGCAAGCGCGCACCGCTATGCGGATCGGTTGTAACGGTCGATCTGGTGATGCAAGGCGGGCGCGTCACCGAATTTGCACAAGACGTAAAGGCCTGCGCCTTGGGTCAGGCGGCGGCGGCAATCGTCGGGCGTGTCGTGATCGGCCGCACAGCCGCAGAATTGCAAACCGGGCGCGACGGGCTGCGCGCGATGTTGGCGGGGGGGGCGGTGCCACCTGCCCCATTTGATGGGTTTGCCGCATTGGAACCCGCGCGTGATTTTCGCAACCGCCACGCCTCGATCCTGCTAGCGATAGAGGCGGTCGCAGAGGCCGCCGAAACCCAATAAAAAAACCGCCGCACAACCCTGTGGGGCTGGCGGCGGCAAGTCAAGCGTATCTGATGGGTGCGAACGAGGTGGGACAACCCCGGCGTTTTTCCAAAAAGGCAAACGCGGCATGTGTTTGAAGCAGATGCACACACCCAAGGCAACAGATCGCAGGCAGTAAACCTAGATAAGCGAGGGCAAGGACAGCCCTGCAACCAATATAGCAAACAAGGAAAGCACCCCCAAAAGATCCTCGATCAGGGTGGAAGATGAACGGGCAGCGACGGCTTTGATTTCGGCTATCATGGGAACCTCCTTGCTTGTTCCCGTATTGTTCTCACATGATTAACTTCATGTAAAGAACTTTATAGGAACATTTAAGAACAAAACCGGTTCACCCGACAGAAATCAACCGAATCGCCCGATCTTGATCAAGCAGCCACAGCAGATTGCGCACCGCTTGCCCGCGTGGGCTGCTCAGGTCTGGGTCATCATGCAGCAATTTGCGGGCATCCGATTGGGCAACGGCCATCAATGCGGTCTGGCGTTCCATATCGGCAACGCGAAATCGTGGCAGACCTGATTGCGCCGTGCCGATCAGGTCGCCCGCACCACGCATGGCCAGATCTTCCTCGGCGATGCGAAACCCGTCTTCGGTATCGCGCAGCACTTTCAACCGCCGCTCCCCTGTCTCGCTCAGCGGCGATTGATACATCAACAAGCAGGTGGATTGGGCCGAGCCCCGCCCGACCCGACCGCGCAACTGATGCAATTGCGCAAGACCAAAGGTTTCGGCACGCTCTATCACCATGATCGAGGCATTGGGCACATTCACCCCGACCTCAATCACCGTGGTGGCAACCAGAACCGCTGAATGGCCGGCAATGAACCCCGCCATCGCCGCATCTTTCTCGGCAGCGGGCATCTGGCCGTGGACCATCGCCACGATACCTTCACCCAAAGTTGCTCGCAAATGTTGGAATCGCGCCTCGGCAGAGGCATAGTCAAGGACCTCGCTATCTTCCACCAAGGGGCAAACCCAATAGGCTTGCCGCCCTTCGGCCACCGCTTGGCGCAGTTTTTCGACCACCTCATCCATGCGTCCGGTCGGCACCAGCGCGGTTTGCACCGGCTTGCGCCCCGGCGGCTTTTCATCCAGCACCGAGATATCCATATCGCCATAACTGGCCAGCGCAAGGCTGCGCGGAATGGGCGTGGCTGTCATCACCAGCACATCCACCCATTGCCCCTTCGCGCCCAGCTCCATCCGCTGCGCGACCCCGAAACGGTGCTGCTCATCGACAACGGCCAGGCGAAGATCATGAAAGATCACGTCTTTTTGAAATACGGCATGGGTTCCAACCAAAATCTGGATGCGCCCCTGCGCCAGATCCTCCAGCTTGCGGGCACGTTCAGCCCCTTTATCGCGGCCCGTCAACAGGTCAAGCCGCACCCCGGCAAGCGCGGCCAATTCCGCCAAACCCGCCAAATGCTGCCGTGCCAGAATTTCGGTAGGGGCCATCATCACCCCCTGTCCACCCGCCTCCACCGCGACCAAAAGCGCAAGAAAGGCGACCAGTGTTTTCCCCGAGCCAACATCGCCCTGCAGCAAACGGCTCATCCGCAGCGGGGTCGCCATATCTTCGGCAATCTCGCGCACCGCGCGGGCCTGCGCCCCGGTGGGTTGGTAGGGCAGCGCCGCCAGCACGGTTTCTTGAAGACGGCCAGTGGCCAGGCTGGCCCGCCCCTTGACCTTGCGCAACGAGGCACGCGCCAGTGACAAAGTAACCTGATGGGCAAAAAACTCATCATAAGCAAGGCGTTCGCGGGCTGACGCGGTTGCCACAAGATCAGCATTGCTGCTGGGGGCATGGGCAGAATGCACGGCTGCCGACCAATCCGGCCACCCCTCCTTGGCCTTTTGCCCCAAGTCGATCCATTCCGGAAGATCGGGCATGCGCGCCAAAGCCACCGCCACAGCCTTGGCCACGATCTTTTGCGTCACCCCCGCCACAAGAGGGTAAATCGGCTCAAAAAGCGGTAATTCATCTGCATCCTCTGGCAGCAAGATATGGTCAGGATGCACCATTTGGGCGACACCATCGAACACCTCCACCCGGCCCGATACAATGCGTTTTTGCCCCGTTGGCAACAGTTTTTGCAGGTAATCACCGCGGGCATGAAAGAAAACAAGCTGGAATTCCAAGGCGCTGTCGTTCACCATCACGCGGTAAGGTCGCCCTTTGGCGCGTGGCGCAAAATGGGTGCCGATCGTCACCTCCACCGTCACGGTTGCAGGTGGCACCACATCGCGGACCGAGGTGCGACGCGCGCGATCCACCCCCGAATGAGGCAGCAAAAGCAGCAAATCTTTGGGCTTTTCCACGCCCAGACCGGCAAACGCCTTGGCGGTTTTTGGCCCCACACCTTCCAGCGTTTCCAGACCGGCAAACAGGGGGAAAAGAATCTCTGGCCTGCTCATATGCTGCCTATAAGGGCAATCCAACCATCCTCGTCGATGGTTTCAACCCCCAAGGCCGCGGCAGCCTTGGCTTTGGAGCCCGCCCCCAGCCCGGCCACCAACAGATCGGTTTTGGCCGAGACAGAGCCCGACACTTTGGCACCAAGGCTTTCAGCCCGTGCCTTTGCTTCCGCCCGCGTCATCTTTTCCAGCGTTCCTGTAAAAACCACGGTCTTGCCTGCCACCGGGCTATCAACCGGGGCGCGCTTGCTGACCGCCTGAATATCCAGTTGCGCAACAAGCGCGTCAATTGCCGCACGCTCTTTTTCGTTCTGGAACGTCGCCACGACCGAGGCCGCAAGCACCGCACCCATACCATCAATCGCCAAAAGCGCATCCCATTCCGCGCCCGCACCAATGGTCGCATGGGTCACCGCCGATTTCAAATCTGGGCCATGTGGAATAATGATTGGCCAGCAAGCTGGCAGTGCTTTCACCGACATGACGAATACCAAGCGCAAAAATCACCCGGTTCAAGGGTATTTTACGTTTGTGATCAATGGCATCAAACAGGTTTTCTGCAGATTTTTCACCCCAGCCCTCACGATTTTTCAGTTGCTTCAAACCCGTGCCAAACCGGGCCTTCAGCGTGAAAATATCGGCCGGGGTCAACACCCACCCATCCCGGTAAAAAGCCTCAACCTGTTTGGCCCCCAAGCCTTCAATATCAAAGGCCGCACGGCTGACAAAATGGCGCAGCCGCTCTACGGCCTGCGCGGGGCAGATCAACCCGCCCGTGCAACGCCGCACCGCATCCCCTTCCTCACGCAGGGCGGATGAGCCGCACTCCGGGCAAACTGAAGGGAAAACATAGGGTTGCGCATCATTGGGACGTTGTGTCAGGTCCACATCCGCGATTTTGGGAATTACATCGCCTGCACGGTAAACCTGCACCCAATCCCCGACGCGAATATCCTTGCCTGCACGAATCTGGCTGCCTTTGCTGTCACGGCCCGTGATATAATCTTCATTGTGAAGTGTGGCATTGGACACCACAACCCCCCCGACAGTAACCGGCCGCAAGCGGGCAACGGGCGAAAGTGCGCCGGTGCGCCCCACCTGAATGTCGATGGCGAGAAGGCGCGTCCAAGCCAATTCAGCAGGAAACTTATGCGCAATCGCCCAACGTGGCGTGGTAGAACGAAGGCCAAGCCGCCGCTGCAAGGCAAGATCGTTTACCTTGTAGACCACACCATCAATATCATAGCCAAGGCTGGCCCGTTGCCTTTCAATATCGTGGTACTGCACCAGCATTTCAGCAGCACCAGAACAGATTTCTGTCAAGGGGTTGGTCTGAAATCCCAACGTTTTCAGGCGGTTGATCGCCTGTATTTGCGTCGCGGCCAGCGGGGCCGACAGCGCCCCCCAAGCGTAGGCGAAAAAACGCAGCGGCCGCGCCGCGGTAATGCCCGCATCCAACTGGCGCAGCGATCCTGCGGCGGCATTGCGTGGATTGGCAAAGGTTTTGCCCCCCTGCGCGGCTTGTCGTTCGTTCAGGGATTGAAAGTCGGCATGGCTCATATAGACCTCGCCGCGAACCTCCAGCAGATCAGGCGCGTCTGTCAGCTTTTGGGGAATATCAGCGATGGTACGCGCGTTCTCGGTGACATTCTCGCCAACATCCCCGTCACCGCGCGTTGCAGCCTGCACCAACTGCCCTTTCTCATAGCGCAACGACAAAGAAAGCCCATCAATTTTCGGTTCGGATGTAAAGGCCAGCGGTCCGGTATGGCCGAGATATTTCCGAACGCGGTCTTCAAAATCTTCAACGTCAGACTCGTCAAATGCATTTTCAAGGCTGAGCATGCGAACCTCATGCGCCACCTTCGTAAAGCCGTCTGCAACAGTCGCGCCGACCTGTTGGCTTGGGCTGTCTTCCTGTCTCAGTTGCGGAAACCGCTGTTCAATTGCCAGATGGTAGCGCTTGGCGTGATCATACTCTGCATCCGAAATTTCGGGGGCATCCTGTGTGTGATAGGCGATATTGGCAGCCAAAAGCAAGGCAGAGAGCCGTTTCAACTCTTCCCGAGCTTCTGCTTCTGTCAGTGTAGACACATCATCTTCTGGCCGCTTGGTCATGGCTTTCCCCTTCGCCCGCTTCAAAACAGGTTTAGGGGTCTGTCAGCGTCGCGTCCAGATGTCAGTCACGCCCCAACAGCAAGACGCGCTTGTACCTGGCCCGGGGTCGGGTCGCGCAGAACATAGCCCCTGCCCCAGACGGTTTCGATATGGTTCACCCCCCCTGTCGCCTCGGCCAGTTTTTTGCGCAGCTTGCAGATGAACACATCAATGATCTTCAGTTCAGGTTCATCCATGCCGCCATAAAGGTGGTTCAGGAACATCTCCTTGGTCAATGTCGTCCCTTTACGCAAACTTAAAAGTTCCAGCATCTGGTACTCTTTGCCCGTCAGATGCACTGATTTGCCATCCACATCCACGGTTTTTGCGTCCAGGTTCACGCAGACTTGTCCGGTCTTGATGACCGATTGCGAATGGCCTTTCGATCGGCGAATGATGGCATGGATACGCGCGACCAACTCTTCCCTGTGGAAGGGTTTGGTCATGTAATCATCTGCCCCAAAACCAAAGCCTTTCAACTTGCTGTCCGTATCATCCGCCCCTGAAAGGATAAGAATCGGCGTGTCGACCCGCGCCAGACGCAATTGCCGCAACACATCATGCCCGCTCATATCGGGCAGGTTTATATCGAGAAGAATCAGGTCGTAGTCATACAGTTTTGCAAGATCAATCCCCTCTTCGCCCAGATCCGTGCAGAACACATTCAGGTTTGCATGGGTCAGCATCAGTTCAATGCTGCGCGATGTCGTAGGATCATCTTCCACCAAGAGAATTCGCATATAGGTAACTCCGCATCTATCCGCTGTTCGTTAACCACCTTGCAGGTCAATGGTTAATTGGGAGTTACTGTGACAAGACCCAAGCGAATTACAACTTAAAGTTGTCTATATTTTTGAATTGCTGTCACTTTCAGGGCATTTTCGCCATACGTCTCGACGGCGGCGCGCCATGACGCAAACTCCTCATCCGACAAGGAATAGCGTTGCAGGGCCTCTGATTCGGTGATCAACCCGTAAATTACCGCTTTGACGACGATCATTTTTCGACTGGCGACCCATCTCCGCGTATCTGCGGGGGGTAAATCGGCGCGACTGAGAACCGCACCATCCGGCAGTGTTACTTGCCGTGGTCCATCAACTTTTTTCAAATACATCACACAACCCTCTTTGCGTGCTGCCACTTTGCGGTGTCAGCCTTAATCAAGCGTGAAACATGGGGTTGAGACTGTGTTGCATTTTCCTATATTGCGAGACATCAGCGAAAAGGCGAAAAAATGTCCCTTGATCATCCGATGAATTCCCTCGGCTTTGCCAAGCCGCCAAGCGAAACGCGCGTTGTGGTTGCAATGTCGGGTGGCGTTGACAGCTCGGCTGTGGCGGCCCAACTGGCATCCGAGGGCTATGACGTGGTCGGCGTCACCTTGCAGCTTTATGACCACGGCGCGGCGCTGGCAAAAAAAGGCGCATGCTGTGCTGGCCGCGATATCCATGACGCACGGCGTGTGGCCGAGGTGATGGGTTTTCCGCATTATGTGCTGGATTATGAAAATGCCTTTCGCGAGGCCGTGATTGATGAATTCGCCGACGCCTATCTTGCCGGGGCCACGCCGGTACCTTGTATTCGCTGCAATGAGCGGGTGAAATTCAAGGATTTACTGAACACCGCCCGCGATCTGGATGCCGACTGCATGGCAACCGGCCATTACATTCAGCGCAAAGATGGCGCGATCGGGCCAGAGTTGCATATGGCGGCCGATCACGCGCGCGATCAAAGCTATTTCCTGTTCTCGACCACGGCCGAGCAACTGGCCTATCTGCGCTTTCCTTTGGGGCATCTGGAAAGCAAGGCCGAGACGCGGGCTTTGGCGGCCAAGTTCGGGCTGACCGTAGCGGATAAACCCGATAGTCAGGATATTTGTTTCGTTCCCAACGGCGATTATGCCGCTGTGATTGAAAAACTGCGCCCAGGCGCGGCCGATCCGGGTGAAATCGTGGATATGCAGGGCGAGGTGCTGGGCACACATCGCGGCGTCATTCACTACACAATCGGGCAGCGCCGGGGCTTGGGCATCGGCGGGCTGGAAGACCCGCTCTATGTTGTAAAACTGGACGCAGACCTGAAGCGCGTCGCGGTCGGGCCAAAAGAGGCCCTATCGACCCAAATCGTGCCGCTGCGCGAAATCAACTGGCTGGGGGATGCCCCTTTGGACAGTCGCAAGGAATGGCCGATCATGGCCAAGGTCCGGTCTACGCGCCCGCCAAGAAACGCCATTTTGCGACCAATTTCAGCAACAGAAGCCGAGGTCGAACTTCTGAGCCCGGAAGAAGGCGTGTCGCCCGGTCAGGCCTGTGTTTTCTACGAAACCACGGGCAGCCGGGTTTTGGGCGGCGGCTGGATTTGGCGCGGCAAGTAAGGCGGCCAAACGCCAAATGTGGCTGACGTCACCTTTATACACGGCTTGATCTGGGTTCAATCAAGCGGTTTCTTGCCGCCGCTCACATCGAAAGCTGGGCCAGAACCGAGCGGGCCGCACGCAGGCCCGGCGGTTCGCCACCACGCCCCAAACGGTCCATCGTAACCGCCATCGCCGCAAGTTGGGCGCTGCGTTCCGGGCCCGGTGACATCAGGGCCAGAACCGCCGCCGCGATAGTCGTGGCACGGCAGTCGGCACCAAGAAACTCGGGCACGCTGCGCGTTTCAGAGACCAGGTTAACCAACGTCACGCTATCGACCAGGGCGGCCCGTCGCATAAGCCACAGGGTCAGCGGATTCATCCGGTAGGCAATAACCATCGGGCAGGCATTGGCCGCAAGTTCCAGCGAAACGGTGCCAGAAGCGGCGATGGCCACATCTGCATTGGCAAAGCTGTTCCGTTTTTCCATAGGATTTTCAATAATTTGGGGCTGAATAGGCCAATCGCGGGTCATATCTTGGACCAGGCCAGCCACGCCACGGACTGTCGGCAGCGCCACACGGGCGGTTGGGTGACGGGCCTTGATAAGGCCAAGCGTCTCGCCGATGATGGGGGCAAGGCGCGTGACCTCACCGCGCCGCGACCCCGGAAGGGCAAGGATCAGCGGGCCGTCTTGCGCTGTTTTCTGGCCCAGCGGCTCGGCTACGACCGGGTGACCGACGAAATCACAGCTCATCCCGGCGGCAGTCATATAAGGCGGCTCAAACGGAAGCAGGGCAAGAACATGGTCAATAGAGCGGGCCATTTTGGCCGCGCGACCGGGCCGCCACGCCCAGACCGAGGGCGCGACATAGTGAATGGTTTTCAGGTTGGGGCGGCTTGATTTGACAATTCTTGCCACGCGCAGGCAGAAATCCGGGCTGTCAATGGTGATCAGCGCGGCAGGGGCCTCGGCCAGGGTAGCGGCGGCGGTTTGCGCGATTCGACGTTTCAGGGCGCGAAGCTTTGGCAAAATCTCGGCGATGCCCATTACCGACAGTTCCTCCATCGGGAACAGTGATTCAAGACCCTCGGCCTGCATCAGCGGGCCGCCAACCCCGTGAAATTGCAGGTTTGGTTTCAGCGTCTTCAGCGCGGCCATCAGCGCCGCGCCGAGGCGATCCCCCGAGGGTTCCCCCGCAATGAGGGTCAGCTTCACAGCCCGATTTCCGGCTGTGTTTCCTGCTTTTCTTCTGGGCGCGACCAAAGGAAAAGGCCAAGCAACTCGGCTTGTTTTACCAATGCGGGTTGGTCAAGCACGATAACGCCACCTGATTGGAAAACGATGCCGCCAAGACCAGCTTTTGCTGTATTAACAAGCGTTTGCGGGCCGATAGTGGGCTGATCTATACGCCAGTCCTGGCCCGGCTTAAGGGCCTTGAAGTAGAGGCCTTTCGTTGATTTCGGGCGCAGGTGGCCAGCAATCCCTGCCACGCCTTGCAACATCGCATCTGTCCCTGTCAGGGTTTCAACCGCAAGGCAAAGACCGGCTTGCACCACCGTCCCCTGCCCCACATCCACCGCCCCCAAAGCAGCGGTGATGGCCGCAGCGCGCGTTGCATCTGCCACGTCCTGCGGGCTGATTTTGCCGGCAAGCACGCCCGGAGCACAGGTAAGACCCGGCGCCAATTCCGTGGCGGCAAGAATTTCCATATCAAATTCTTCAAAAATCTTAAGCACTTCACGCAATGTAGCGTCGTCCCCGGCCTGCATGGCGGTAATCAGACGCGGAACCATTTGCGCGGTAAGCGGATCAAAAAGCGATGGGTCAAGCGCGGGGCGTGCGACAGCCCCCGCAAAGCAAACCCGCGTAACCCCCTGACCGCGCAAGTGATTGAGAAAGGGCACCAGACGTTCAACGCGAAAGCTCAGGTCAGGCGTCAGGCCAAAGGGGGCGTAGCCATCCAGCGCCGCAATCAAAGGCCTTTCGACCATCGCGGCCACAAGGGCGGCGGGCAAGGCACCCTCCCCCGCAATAAGCGCAAGTCCCGTCATTTTGGCGTCAGAAACGAACGGTCGCTGGCCGAAAGGATAAAATCGGTCATCTCGCGCACATGTTTGCTATCTGTTTCGACGGCCAGCTTTCGGGCACGGTCAAGAAAACTGCCTTCGCCCTGGGCCAGCATTTGATACCCCGCACGCAATGCGGTGATTTCGGCGCGATCCACCCCGCGACGTTTAAGCCCGACAAGGTTAAGGCCGTCAAGATCGCCGCGCGGTCCCTGGACAAGGCCATGCGGCAGCACATCATTGGTTACCATGGTAACAGCCCCGATAATAGCGCCGTGGCCAATACGGACCCATTGATGAACCCCCGAAAGCCCGCCGATGATGACGTCATCGCCGATGTGGCAATGGCCGGCGATTGCGGCCTGATTGGCAAGGATAACGCGATTACCAACCTGCGCATCATGGCCGATATGAGCGCCGGTCATCAGCAGGCAATCATCCCCGATGCGGGTAACGCCACCGCCGCCTTGTGTGCCGGTGTTAAGCGTTGCCCCTTCACGGATCCGGCAGCGCGCACCAACGATCAAACGGGTGCGTTCGCCCTTGAATTTCAGATCTTGCGGCACTTCGCCAACGCAGGCAAAGGGAAAAATGACAGTATCCGCGCCAATTTCGGTCCAGCCGGTGACGACAGCATGGGATTTGAGTTCAACGCCCGCGCCGAGTGTGACCTCGGGGCCGACGATGGAAAACGGGCCGATTTTGCAGCCGGGGCCAATAGTTGCGGCGGGGTCGACCACGGCGCTGGGGTGGATCAGCGCCGTCATGCTTTTGGCAGGTCCATCATCGCGGTAAATTCGGCCTGGGCGCAAAGCTCGCCGTCGACAGTTGCCCGGCCCTCAAACTTCCAGACTTTTCCGCCGCCGCGCTTTACGGTGACGTGCAGCTCCATCACGTCGCCCGGCACCACCATGCGCCGAAACTTCACCGCATCTATCCCCATGAAATAGACCAGCAGGTTTTTATCTGCCAGATCCAGCGAAACGCCAACAAGGATACCCGACGTCTGCGCCAGGGCTTCGATAATCTGAACGCCCGGAAACACCGGCTTGCCAGGGAAATGGCCCTGGAATTGCGGCTCATTCATCGTGACGCATTTTATGCCGACGGCAGATTTATTGGGTACAATGTCCCGAACTTTATCGACCAGCAGGAACGGGTAGCGATGCGGCAGAATACGCTGGATCAGGTCAATATCGGCCGTGGTAGGCAAGGCAGTTAAATCGGTCATCAGTTACGTCCTTTGGGGCCGTGTCATGGTGTCGTTTGAGTAACAAACCGGCCCGGATGAAACAAGCCAAGTACAGCAGTCAAGGGTTTGATTCTGTGGGTGGCGTTTCAGGGCCAGCTTGCGGTGCGGTATCAATGCGTTCCGTGCTGTCTGCCGACCGCGCGTTGATACGGTCGATCGCAGCTTGGGTAATATCAACACGGTCAAGGCTCAGGATGACGGTGGATTTATCTACCAGCAGCAGCGCCCCCATTTCCTGCATCAGCTCAGCCAAAATCGGCACAGCGATTTGAAAGAATTTCTGCCGGTCATCTTCGCGTTGACGTTTAAGATCGCGGTCTTTGTTGATCCATGCCGCGCGGATCTTTTCAACCTTTTCATCAAAGGCACGGGCCAACGGCTGAAATTCGGCCAAGGGCAAGGTGGCACGGCGTTCTGTCAGCAATCGCTCTTCAATCTCCAGATCCAATTCAATCTTTCTGATCTCGGCCTGAAGATTCCGTAAATCGGCCTCCAGCCGCACCAGAGATGATTTTCCAAAATCCAAATCTTCGAACACACGTTGCTGATCAATGGTCAAAACCTGCGACTGAAACGCGCGCTGTGGCCCCAAATTAGGGGCAGAGGGGGCAGCTTCTTGCGCCGATGCACAGGCAAACCAGCCCGCTGCTGCAAACGCCATGCAAGACGCCGCTGCCCCCCGCCAGATCATCAGAACTGCGACGAAATCGTCAAATCAAAGACGCGCGTCTTGTCATAGTTCTCTTTTTTCAGCGCCTTCGCAAAGTTGAAGCGCAAAGGCCCGATCGGCGTATCCCAGAACACAGAGAGACCGATAGCAGCCCGCAGCTTCATCCCATCGTCGACAGCCGAGATTGGTCCACCCTTTGGGCCGCCATTGACGTTATCAAGGCTCCAGACAGAGCCAACATCAAGGAAAGTACCGCCATGGATGCCATATTCTTCGGGCAGGCCGATCGGAAACTCTGTTTCAAACCGGGCCACGGCAAACATGTTGCCGCCCAACGCATCCTGATTGCCAACACCCAGGTCACGCGGACCAAGGCCGTTGCCTTCAAAGCCCCGAATTTTGCCGCTGCCAAAATAACGCTCGGTCACACGCGAGTTGCCCTTGACCATGTTGATCATGCCGGCCTCGAACACGCCGCGCAGCGTTACGTCATCATTCAGCACGCGACGCTCGGCCAAGGCCAAACCATTGGTCGAGATATACCGAAGATCGCCGCCCAGACCGGCAAAGTCCTGACTGAAGCGCAACAACAGCCCGCCGGTCGGGTCAATTCCAGAGCTACGCGTATCATAGCTGAACGCATAGCCAACCGACGAGGCAAATTGCCCGCCCACGGCTTCTTCGTCATGCAATATCTGCGAGGAGGTGGCGTTGACGTTACGGATCGCAGTTTCAGCAAGTTTGTAATTCAACTGCAAGCGGCTGTTTTCCCCGACAGGAAAGCCGATACCGACCCCAATTTCCGCCGCCCGCGTATTATAGAAGGAATTGTCTTCTTTCGTTTCTGTATAGTTGCCGTTGAACGACAGCTCCAGATCCCGACCAAGGAAAGCTGGCTCGATAAATGTCAGACTGCCGCTTTTTGAAGCCGAGGCCGTCGCGATCGAAAGCCCGAGTGTTTGGCCGCGCCCCAGAAAGTTGGTTTCGGTAAATCCGGCAGTCAGGCCCACCCCCGAATCGGCACCATAGCTTGCGCCAAAGGTCAGTGAGCCGGTGGGCTGCTCTTCGACATCAACATTCACGACCACCTGATCGCCGGCACTGCCCTGCTCGGCCTCAACCGTGGCGTCCTTGAAAAATCCAAGCGCACGGATCCGTTCCGCAGCGCGGCGCACCTCACGCGGGTTGAACGGGTCGCCTTCGGAACTGCGGAACTGGCGGCGAATAACCCTATCCAAGGTGGTGGTATTGCCTTCAATATCAATGCGTTCCACAAAGACACGCGGGCCGCGCGTAATCACGAACTCGACGTCAAGCGTCATGTCACGTTCATTGCGGGTGATTCGCGGCTCCACCGAGACAAAGTTCAGCGCCTTTTTCAGCGCCAGATTCTCCATCCGGGTGATGTTGTTTTCAATCACGGTCGGGGAATAGGTAACCCCCGGACGCAGTTTCAGCACCTTTTCAAATTCCGCGGCGTCGACACCCTCGATTTCGGACACCGTCGTCACACTACCGACCTTGAAGCTTTGACCTTCGCGCACGGTGAAAGTAACAAAGAACCCGTCCCGTTCGCGGGTCACTTCGCCAACGGCGTCAAGCACCTGAAAATCGACGTAGCCACGCGCCAGATAGAAATCTTTCAACAACTGTTTGTCAAACTCGATCCGGTCAGCGATGAATGTATCAGACTGGATCAGCGTGCGGAACAACCCGGCCTGTTTGGTCGCCAGAACCTGGCGCAAACGGCGGTCACTGAACGCGCGGTTGCCGTTGAAGCTAAGGCGCTCTACCTCAACAACTTTCCCTTCGCGAATATCAAACACCAGATCAACGCGATTGCCCGAGCGGCGAATGATTTTGGGATCTACGGTCGCGGCGATGCGGCCCGCCTCTTGATAGGCTTTGGTGATCTCGGCGGCATCCGCCTCGGCCTGTGCGGGTGAAAACACGCGGCGCGATTGCGATTTCACGATTGACGCCAGCATCTCATCTTTCAGGCGTTTGTTGCCTTCAAAATTGATGATGTTGATGGTCGGAAATTCTTTCACCTTGATGACCAGGGTGTTGCCTTTTGGCACAATTTCCACGCTTTCAAACAGACCGACGTCCGAAATACGCTGATAGGCGTCATTCAACTCGCCTGCCGATACGGCCTGCCCGCGCCCGATTCCTGCATAGGACAGGATCGTTGCGACATCAACGCGCTGGTTGCCTTCAACCTGGACATTGGAAAATTGATAAGTTTGCGCCTCGGCCTGCCAAGCGGTACCCAAACAAGCCATTGAGACTATTAAAGAAACCGATACGATGGCAGAATGCCGTTTAACCCGGCGCAATATGTTGCGGGATATGGAAACCCGTTCCGCAATATGCATTGTTCTGCCCCATGATCTGATCCTGTTGACCCTGACTAGCGGGAATGGATCGGCTTGTCAAAAGGGCAGAGCAGCTTATTGTTTCTATGTGTTAATGCTGCACAGGCCCGGCCGGTGTTTGCAGCACCCGATCAGGGCGCCAGAATGACTTGGCCCAAGAAAGCCCCGGCCAGCAGCCCGACACCAATAGTGCCCACGCTGAACAGTCGGTCCCAGTTCAACCCCAGCAAAAGCGAAATCCCCTGATAGCCATTCACAACAGTTTGCATCGTCTTCACCTGTGGTTGATCTTGCGATAGCCCTATCTTATCGCGCAAATGTGGCGCGATTGGGGCTGACAGCCAAAACCTCGGGCGTTCAGCAACGATTTTCGCCTCATGGGCAGAACAGATCATTCCCCAGCGCGAACACCATCAGCGACAGCAGCAGCGCGAGTCCGATCATCATCATGACCCGCAGCGCCCCGTCCGAAGGGGGCTTGCCCGTTATCGCCTCATAGGCGTGAAAGACCAGATGGCCGCCATCCAGCACCGGAATCGGAAACAGGTTCATCAGGCCGACGGCCGTCGAAAGCGCCGCGATCATCATGATAAAGGTCAAACCACCCTGCGATGCCGCCGCCGAGGAGGTTTTGGCGATGCCGATCGGGCCGCGCAGGTTACAAGATGAAATCGCGCCCTTGGCGATATGGCTTAGCCCTGACAGGCTGGTGGTAATCAGCGACCATGTCCGCTGCACGCTTAGCGACAGGGTTTCAACCGGGCCGGGGGTGTAAAGCTCGGGGGTGAACATCAGGCCCTCACCCAAACCGATCAGAAAGCGTTCCTCGAACCCGCCATCTTGCAGCGGGTTTGTGGTCAGCCGAGGGGTCAGGGTGGTTTCGAATGTGGTCCCCCCCCCTTCTGCCGTAGCGCGCCAGATTTGCAGGGAAAGCGGCGCGTCCTTGCTGGCTTTTACATAAGCGACAAGATCGGTGAAGGCGTTGACCGGCTGATCATTGATCGACAAGATCACATCCCCTTCGGCCAAGCCTGCATCCTGCGCCGCGGATTCGAGGGCGATGGAGCCGACAAGCGCGGGGAACGGATAGGGCCCGTCAATCGTGATGTCGCGGCCAGCACGGGCGACAGTATACGCAACCGAAGGGGCCGCAGGCAAGGCACGCGCTGCGGTCAAGAAACCTTGCAGATCAGGGATTGCGATACCATCTACGGCCAAAATCTCATCGCCAGCCACCAGGGTTTGGCTGTCATTCGGCAGCGGGGCGACCTTGCCGATCACCGCACGGTCCACCGCGATTCCAAAATGCAGGATCACCGCGAAATAAATCACAATCGTCAGGATGAAATTGAACACGGGGCCCGCAAGCACGGTTGCCGCCCGCGCCCAAAGCGGGGCGCCGTGCATGGTGCGGCGGCGCTCGGTTTCTGAAAGGGTGCTGATAACCGCGCCATCCTTGCCAGAGGCAGCATCACTGTCGCCCAGAAATTTCACGAACCCCCCCAAAGGGAATCGCCGCAAATTGCCAGCGGGTGCCGCGCCGGTCAACGCGCGAAAACAACACCGGACCAAAACCGAGGCTGAACACTTCTGCCTGAATTCCCGTCCAGCGGCCCACAATGTAATGGCCATATTCATGCACAGCGACAATAATTGACAAGGCGACAACAAAGGCGGCCAGCGTCCAGGCAAGATTACCAAAGGACGGGATCAGAGTCATAATTTCCACTGTACTTAACTTCCTTGCTGCCGTGACACGACCACATCGGCGGCGGTCTTGCGTGCGAGATGGTCCATCCTGAGCACATCCTCAAGGGTGGTAGCGGGAATTTGAAGGCTGTTTTGCTGCAAAAGCCTGGCAAGTGTGTCTTCGACAACCTCTGCCATGGCCAGAAACGGCAGATTGCCTGCGATGAAATGGTCCAGGGCGATTTCCTTGGCAGCATTAAAGGCCGCCCCCGACAGGCCGCGCGTTTCCATGACGGCGCGGGCAAGGCGCAGCGCGGGGAACCGCTCAGGGTCCGGGGCCTCAAAGCGCAGCGTGGCAAGCTGTGCCAGATTGAGACGCTCTACCGGAACATGGCCCCGGCGCGGCCAGTGCAGCGCAAAGCCGATGGCGTGGCGCATATCAGCCGGGCCAAGATGCGCCATGATACCGCCATCACAAAAGCCGATCAGCGCATGGATGATGGATTGCGGATGCGTGATGACTTCAATCTGGTCAGGCGCAAATCCGAAAAACTCGCGCGTTTCAATCAGTTCAAGGGCTTTGTTGAACATCGACGCACTATCAATCGAAATACGCTGACCCATTGACCAATTCGGGTGCACCACCGCCTGCGCCGGGGTGATCGCTTGCATCTGCGCCAGGCTGAAGTTACGGAACGGCCCCCCCGAGGCCGTGATGATAACCCGTTCGACGCAGGCTTTGTCTTCGCCCACCAGCGCCTGAAACACGGCGGAATGTTCGCTATCAACCGGCAGCAGGGTTGCGCCATATTTGGCGGCTGTCGCCAAAAGCAAAGGGCCTGCAGTAACAAGGCTTTCCTTGTTCGCCAGCGCCAGCGTGCCGCCATGGCGCAGCGCCCGCATTCCCGGTACAAGGCCAGCCGCGCCGACGATGGCCGACATCACCCAATCGGCGGGCCTGTCGGCTGCCTCGGCAATCGCTGTCTGACCGGCGGCGCACAGGATGTTGGTGCCGGCAAGGGCATCGCGCAACGCGGGCAGGCACTCTTCTTGTGCAGTCACGGCAATTTCAGCCCGTAACGCGCGGGCCATTTCGGCCAGACGTTTGATATTGCGCGCGCCGGTCACGGCAACGGTGCGGTATGCGTCAGGACCGCCGCCGCGCATGATCAGATCAAACGTGCTTTCGCCGATAGACCCGGTGGCACCAAAGATCGAAATAGAACGCAAACTATTGGCCCCCGACCGGCAGCGGCAGGCTAAAGACCAGCGACAGCAGCACGACCAGAACCACAGCCCCGGTCATCGCATCAAACCGATCCAGAAAACCGCCATGGCCGGGAATCAGGTTAGAGCTGTCCTTGACCCCGCTCCGCCGCTTGATCCAGCTTTCCGCAATATCCCCCATCTGGCCGGCAAATGAAACCAATGTGGAAAACACGATAAGTCCGGCAGGCGCGAAGCCCATTTGCCAAAACACCGCCCCCACAAGGGCGGCACCAACCCAGCCGGCAACCGTGCCGGACCATGTTTTCTTGGGGCTGATCGCTGGCCAGAACTTTGGCCCGCCAAGGATACGCCCCGCGAAATAGCCCATGACATCCGAGGTCACAACGACAAGGGCAATCCAGACAATCGCCACCATTCCCGCATCATTGCGCAGGGTGATCAGGCCAAACCCGGTGATCATGGCCCCTGCCGCCCAAAGCGCCGCCAAGGGCCGTTCGCGCCCCGGTGTCAGCGCGAAGGCAAGCACGGGAACCAGCAGCAAAGCAGCGGCAAGGGCGTGCGGGGAAAACAGGGCAATGGCCAGACAGATCGCGCCCAGTGCCGCCAGCATCAAAGGGCGCTGCACAGGCGACAGGCCAAAGGGGCCATAGCTGGCTTTGACAACGGTAATTGTGGCCAATTCCCATAGCATCAGCGCCGACAAGACAATGACCATGATCGAAAAGCCGGGCCCACCCAGCCAGATTCCAACAGCCGCGACCAAAAGCATGACGATCGCCGAAATCATGCGCGGGCGCAGGTCGGCCCAGCGATCTGGTACAGGGGGGATGCCGGGATCGGTCATTTCGGGGTCACTCCACCAAAGCGGCGTTGGCGGTTGCCAAAGCGCACCAGAATCGCGGCCAATTCATCGGGGCTGAAATCAGGCCACAGGGTTGAGGTGAATTCATATTCTCCATAGGCCGCTTGCCAGACAAGGAAGTTGGACGTGCGGGTTTCGCCCGAGGTACGGATGATCAGATCGGGGTCAGGGATGCCGCGCGTATCAAGCCGCTCGGCCATCGCGGCCTCGGTGATATCGCAAGGGGCAAGGCGACCGTCGGCGACCTCTTGCGCCAAAGCGCGGGCCGCGCGCAGAATTTCATCGCGGCCACCGTAATTGATGGCCACGGTTAGGTTAAGCCGGGAAAATCCAGCGGTCCGCTCTTCGATCCCGGACATGAGACGTTGCAGTTTGGGATCAAGCCTTGAGCGGTCACCGATAAAGCGCAGCCGCACCCCTTCAGAGGCCAGACGGTCAGCCTCACGCTGGATATAGCGCGCGAAGATTGACATGATGCCAAGCACTTCTTCGGTAGAGCGTTTCCAGTTTTCGGTCGAAAACGCATAGACGGTCAGCCATTTTATCCCCATTTCAGGGGCTGCCGATACGATTTGCTTTACCCGTTCCGCCCCTTTGCGGTGGCCCACCAGTCGGGGCCAGCCGCGATTTGTAGCCCAACGGCCGTTGCCATCCATGATGATGGCAACATGCTCGGGAGGCGGGGGGGCGGGCGTTGGCTGGGGCACTGACTGACCTTTGGGTATCCAGAAAATACGTATCCTGAAACGGTCGGATCAGACCTGCATGATTTCTTGCTGTTTGGCTTCCAGTGCCAGATCAATCGCCGCAATGGCCTTGTCGGTCAGGTCTTGTACAACGCCTTCCCAGAACTTCTGATCATCTTCCGAGATGCCCTCTGCCTTGGCTTTTTTCACCTGGTCCATCCCATCGCGGCGGATGTTGCGGATCGAAACCTTGGCGCTTTCAGCGTATTGGCCTGCAACTTTGGTCAACTCGCGGCGGCGTTCCTCGTTCAGTTCCGGGATCGGCAGCATGATGATGGTGCCGTTAAGCTGCGGGTTGATGCCAAGACCGGATTCTCGAATCGCCCGCTCTACCTTGCCGACCAGGGCTTTGTCCCAGACGTTGATCGTCACCATTCGCGGTTCCGGCACGTTGACCGTTGCAACCTGATTAAGCGGGGTCATCGAACCGTAGGCATCAACCATAATGGGATCAACCATCGAGGCAGAGCCGCGCCCGGTGCGCAATGTGCCAAATTCGGCGCGAAGGGATGTATGTGCACCGTCCATCCGGCGCTCCAGATCATCGGTGTCGAGCATGAAATCATCTGACATGGGGTCACTTTCCTAGTGTCGGCTGGCCTAGTGTTGGCTGGCCTAGTGTCGGCTGGCTTGAAATCGGCAAGTTCTTATCGGCTTCGTATTGGGGCGTGGGCGGGCAGATCGCCCGCCTGATATAACGCTGTGTTGCAGCGCTTGTATAGGCTTGGCGCGGCAAACTGGCGGAATTTACACTACAATCCAACGCAAATTATCCGTGTACCTTGGTATAGGTGCCCTGCCCCGCCAGAATACCGCGAAAGCCGCCGGGCTCATCCAGACTGAACACGATGATCGGCAGATTGTTGTCTCTGGCCAAGGCGATAGCCGAGGCATCCATCACGCCGAGATGCTTTTGCAACACCTCATCATAGGTGACGGTATCATAGCGCTTTGCATCGGCAAATTTCTTGGGGTCCTTGTCATAGACGCCATCAACCTTGGTGCCCTTGAAGATCGCCTCGCAAGCCATTTCATTGGCACGCAGGGTCGCGGCGGTATCTGTGGTGAAATACGGGTTGCCGGTGCCCGCAGCAAAGATGCAGACGCGCTTTTTCTCAAGGTGGCGGACGGCACGGCGCCGGATATAGGGTTCACACACCTGATCCATAGGGATCGCGGAAATCACGCGGGTATGGATTTTCAGGTCTTCAAGGGCGGCCTGCATCGCCAGCGCGTTCATCACTGTGGCAAGCATGCCCATATAATCCGCCGTGGTGCGTTCCATCCCCTGGGCAGAGCCCTGCAGCCCGCGAAAGATATTGCCGCCGCCAATGACCATGCAAATCTCGACGCCTAGATCATGGACGGATTTGACCTCTTGTGCGATGCGGGCCACGGTTGGCGGGTGCAGGCCATAGCCCTGATCGCCCATCAGCGCCTCGCCCGAAATCTTGAGCATGACACGGCGGTGGGTGGTTACGGGGTGATCGGCTGGGGTGACGGGCATAACGGGCTTCCTGACTGGCTGGCGCGGACCTGTGGCAGATCACGACTTGGATTGCGGCGTAAAATGTCGCAAAACGGGCCAAGGTTCAACCGATGAAACAGCTCTTTGCGCCGTGGGCTGTGGGGAAAACCGATGCGGAGGATTTGTGCAAGGTTGGGACCAGGTGATAGAGACGCTTTCGGCAGAGCGGGCAGTGTTGATCGCGGGGCCAACGGCCAGCGGGAAATCAGCGCTGGCAGCACAGATCGTGGCGCGGCAAGGCGGGGTTGTGGTCAATGCCGATGCGTTACAGGTTTACGGCTGCTGGCAGGTGCTGACCGCACGGCCAACAGCGCATGAGACAGCCAGCCTGCCCCATCGGCTGTATGGCCATGTTGCACGCGATGCGGAATATTCGGTAGGGCATTGGCTGCGCGAGGTAAGGGCCGTTCTGGCCGAAGGGCTGCGCCCGGTGATTGTCGGCGGCACGGGGTTGTATTTTTCGGCCCTGACCGAGGGGCTGGCCGAGATTCCCGCAACCCCGGCGCCGGTGCGGGCCTTGGCCGATGCGCGGATGGCCCAGGACGGTTCAAGCGGCTTGTTGGCCGAGCTGGACGCCAGGACCAAAGCGCGAATCGATGTGCTGAATCCGGCGCGGGTGCAGCGGGCCTGGGAAGTGCTGCACGCCACCGGGCGCGGGTTGGCGGCCTGGCAAGATGACACCGGGCCTGCGATAATGCCATTGGCGCAGGTGGTGCCAATAGTGCTGCGGCCCGATGTGGGCTGGCTGAATGCCCGGATTGACCAGCGGTTTGACCAGATGATCGACCAGGGCGCGCTGGAGGAAGTGCGGGCAGAATTGCCCCATTGGGGGCCGCGCCGCGCCTCGGCCCGCGCCATTGGCGCCCCGGAACTGATGGCGCATTTGCGCGGTGAACTGACATTGGAGACGGCAATCGAACAGGCCAAAATCGCCAGCCGACAATATGCCAAACGGCAACGGACCTGGTTTCGCAACCGGATGAAAGCCTGGAAACCGCTTGATCCGGCGCAAGAGCAGGGCATAGCAGGCTGAAAAACGCCAAACCTGTGGATAGGTCTGTGGACTGGTTCGATTTTGGTCGTTTTGGGCTTGGGTCTTGGCCATCCGGCTGCTTATCTTGCCGCTATAAGTCATTCGGACGGTTTGAACATGCAAGATCTCTCGGCCCTGTCACAGTTGCGCCTTGTTGCGATTCCCCGCCTTGTGGCGCATGGGCGTTGGCGGGTCGAGGCGATGCGTGCGATCTCGGAACCAATGCTGTTGTGGTTCACCAAGGGACAGGGGCGCATTACCATTGCAGGCTCGACCCGTGGCTATACCGCAAATAACGCGGTGTTCATTCCCCCCGGCGTGATGCATGGGTTTGAGGTGGGTCCGCAGGTTTTTGGGACCGCCGTATTCTTTGGCAAGAATTGCGATGTAACGCTGCCCACAACGCCACATCACCTGCGCATCCGCGAAACCTTTGTGCAGCAAGAGCTGAACATAACCCTGGATGCGATATCGCGCGAGATGAACAGCAACACGCCGGCGCATGACCGGGCCACGCAGCACTATCTGGGCCTGCTTGGCGTCTGGTTGGAACGTCAGGTGCACAAAGGCGCGGATGAGGTGAAGCGCCCGGATGCCGCACACCGACTGGTGGCGCGCTATTCCAACCTGTTGGAGCGGAACTTTCGGTCAGGCATGGGCGTTGCCGATTTTGCAGGCGCCCTGGGCGTGACGCCCACCCATTTGACACGCTGCTGCAAGCAGGCCTGCGGCAAGCCGGCCTCGGCCTTGCTGCAAGACCGCTTGATTTTTGAGGCACGCACATTGTTGGTCGAGACGAAAATTCCGGTTGGCAAAATTGCCGGGGCGCTTGGCTTTGCCTCTCCGGCCTATTTCACGCGGGCCTTTCAGCACAGAACCGGCAAATCCCCCTCTGCGTTTCGCAAAGAAGCCTGAGCGCCTCTCGCCAATTGGTTGCAACCAGCGCCACCGCAGTCTAAAAGCGACACATGTCGTTTTTAGACCTTTTTTTCGCGTTTGTGGTGCCGTGGGGTGAACCAAACATTGACCCATGCCGCAATTCGTGCGGAAATGACGCAGGTCGATCAGGGCCGCGGCCTTGGTGCCAAACCATGAAAACGATTTCCGGCACGGGCCAGACCCGCAGCCGGGGCAATTCTTCAGGGAGATATCTATGACCAAAACGACCGATAGCGCCAAAACTGTACATCCGGCGGCAATCGCCTATGCGTCCGAAGTGGGTGCAGGCACGATGGGCCGTCGTGAATTTTTGACCCGCGCAACGGCGTTGGGCGTTACGGCGCCCGCAGCCTATGGCTTGCTTGGTCTTGCCGCACCGGCGGCACAGGCGCAAACTGCGACGATGGGCGGCACGCTGCGAATGGAAATGGAAACCAAGGGCCTGAAAGATCCGCGCACCGCCGATTGGTCGCAAATCGCCAACTTTACCCGTGGCTGGCTGGAATATCTGGTCGAATACAATTCCGATGGCACCTTCCGGGGAATGTTGCTGGATAGCTGGGACACCAACGACGACGCCACCGAATACACGCTGAACCTGCGCAAAGGTGTGAAGTGGAACAATGGTGACGATTTCACCGCCGAAGATGTCGCCCATAACATCACGCGCTGGTGTGATGGCAGCGTTGACGGCAATTCCATGGCGGGCCGCATGAGCACGCTGGTCAATGCCGAAACCAACATGGCTGCAGATGGCGCGATTACGGTTGTTGACAGCCATACCGTCAAGCTGACGCTCAGCGCGCCAGACATCGCCATGATCGCGAACATGTCGGATTATCCGGCGGCCGTGGTTCACCAATCCTATGACAATGGCGACCCATCGCTGAACCCGATCGGCACCGGCCCCTATTTGCCGGAAAGCAACGAGGTAGGCATTCGTCAGACCTTGGTGCGCAACGCCGATCACCCCTGGTGGGGAACAGACGTCTACGGCGGCCCCTATCTGGACAAGATCGACTACATCGACCTTGGCACCGACCCATCGGCGGCGGTTGCAGCCGCCGGATCGGGCGAGATTGACGCGACCTATCAGACTGTTGGCGATTTTGTCGATATTCTGGACGGTCTGGGTTGGGAAAAGTCGCAGGCGGTCACCTCGGCCACCATCGCCATTCGCTTCAACCAGGATGCCGAAGAATACAAGGATGTTCGCGTCCGTCGGGCGCTGGCGATGGCTGTGGACAATAATGTCGTTCTGGAACTGGGCTATAACGGGCTTGGCACCCTGGCCCAGAACCACCATGTCTGCCCGATTCACCCGGAATACGCCGAACTGCCCCCGCTGAAGGCCGACCCGGCAGGCGCGCTGGCGCTGCTGACAGAGGCGGGCATGGCCGACCATGAGTTTGAGCTGACCTCGCTGGATGATGCCTGGCAAGCTGCAAGCTGTGATGCGGTGGCCGCGCAGATGCGCGATGCCGGGATCAAGATCAAGCGGACGGTGGTGCCCGGTTCGACCTATTGGAATGACTGGCTGAAATTCCCGTTCTCGGGCACGGAATGGATCATGCGCCCGCTTGGCGTCCAGATCCTGTCCTTGGCTTACCGCACGGGTGAGGCATGGAACGAATCTGCCTTTTCCAACGAAGAGTTTGACACAGTGCTTGCCAAGGCGAACTCTATCGCCGATGCCGACAAGCGGCGCGAAGTTGTGAAGCGGCTTGAGGAAATCATGCAAGAGCAAGGCGTTATGGTGCAGCCCTACTGGCGTTCGCTCTACCGCCATTTCGATCCAAGGGTAAAAGGCTGCGAGATGCACCCAACCTTTGAGCATCATCATTACAAATGGTCGATTGACGCCTGATCTGGCAACAGAAAAAGGGGGCGCGGTGTTATCGCCCCCTTTTTTCGCCTTTTTCCTGTCGCGGTGGGGCTGTTCGCCCGCCACTATATGTAAGCCATTGTCCCGCAACTCCTGTCTTTTCAGGGGAAGGATAAGCCATGTTGATGTTTTTGCTAAGGCGCCTCGGCATAATGGTTCTGACGGCCATTTGCCTGACATTTATCGTCTTTTTCCTGACCAACCTCACCCCCAACCTTGAAAAGCTTGCGCGCTCGGAAGGCTCTGTGCGCATGTCGGATGCGCAGGTGGAAAACTGGTTGGCCGATAACGGCTATGCCCAGCCTATGGTGATACGTTATGCCGAATGGCTTGGCGTGGCCCCCGGCTGGACCAAAGAGATAGACGGCGCAACCCGCGGGCGCTGCATCAGTGCCGATAGGCCCGCCGACTCCGCCCCGACATTTTGCGGCGTCATTCAGGGTGATTGGGGCTATTCATCGGTTTTCAAACGCCCGGTATCTGAAATTCTGGGCCGCGCCTTGGCGGCGACTGGCTGGTTGATGCTTTGGGTGATGATCATCATGGTGCCTTCGGCGCTGGCCTTGGGCGTGTTGGCCGGGATGCGCGAAGGGTCACGCACCGATCGCGTGCTGTCTACCGTTGCCATCGCCACCACGGCCACGCCGGAATATGTATCGGGTGTGATTTTGATCGTGGTCTTTGCCAGCGCCACCGTCGGCATTTCCCCCCTGCTGGCCAGCATGGGGCTGATTGAGGGGCGAACGTTGTTTCAAGGCACCGCCACCAGCGCCATGGACAAGATCACCTTCTGGAACTTTGGCCTGCCCGTCCTCACGGTTGCGATGTATGGCATGGGCTATATCGCCCGGATGACCCGCGCCTCGATGACCGAGGTGATGACGGCGCAATATATCCGCACGGCCCGGCTGAAAGGCGTGCCTTTTCGTGATGTGGTTTTGCGCCACGCGTTGCGCAACGCGCTGATCGCCCCGTTCACCGTGATCATGTTGCAATTCCCATGGCTGCTGAACGGCGTGGTGATTGTGGAAACCCTGTTCAATTACAAGGGCTTCGGCTGGACGCTGGTACAGGGAGCCGGCAATAATGACATAGAGCTGTTGCTGGCCTGCTCGGTCGTCGCGGTGATTGTCGTGCTGGCCACACAGCTTATTTCCGACATCGGCTATGCATTCCTTAACCCCCGTATCCGGATTTCCTGAGGAGGAGCCTACATGGAACCGATTGGCTGGGGCAGTATCTTCGCCCGTATGTTCATGCAATTCTGGCCCGTCTGGGTCGCCCTGATCGTCACCTATGGCGTGTCACTGCACTATCGCCGCCGCCTTGGCCTTTACGGCAAACTGTTTGACAGCACCGTGGGCATGATCGGCTTTGGTATCGTGATGTTCTGGGTCTATACCGCGTTTTTCGCCGATATTGTCATCACCCATGACCCGCTGGGGCAACTTTCCGGGATGAAAAACAAAAGCCCCGGCACCCCAGCCCCCGATGGCAGCAGCTATGATTACTATCTGCTGGGGGGCGATAACCTTGCCCGCGATGTGTTCAGCCGCGTGGTCATGGGCGCGCGGAGGGTGCTGGCAATCGCGCCTGCTGCCACGCTGTTCGCCTTCATGGTCGGCATCACGCTGGGCCTGCCTGCGGGCTATTTCGCGGGCAAGCTGGATACGGCGCTGTCGTTTCTTGCCAATCTCGTGCTGGCCTTCCCGGTGATCTTGCTGTTCTACTTGCTGGTCACACCGGAAATCCGCGATACCGGCATCCCGATCATCCTTGCCGCGGTGCTGTTCATCTTTCCCGTCATCTTTCTGGTCACGCTGTTTCAAAGCCGCTACTTCACCGACCCGAAACGCCGCAACCTTTATGTTGGCATCACGCTGGTGATCGGCCTGTGGGCCTATTCGGGCCTTGCCTTCAACGCCGACCCGCTGGGCATTTGGTCGATGGACCCGAACCTGCTGAACGTCTTTGTCGCCGTGGTCTTTGTCAACGCCCCCACCGTGTTTCGCATTGTGCGCAGCCTCGTCCTTGACTTGCGCACACGCGATTATGTGGCGGCAGGCCAAACCCGCGGTGAAGGGCCGTGGTATATCATGCTGTGGGAAATCCTGCCCAACGCGCGCGGCCCGCTGATCGTGGATTTTTGCCTGCGCATCGGCTACACCACCATCTTGCTTGGAACGCTCGGTTTTTTCGGCCTTGGTGTCAGTCCGGAATCCCCCGACTGGGGCTCGACCATCAATGATGGCCGCCGCTTGCTGTCGATCTTTCCGCACCCTGCCGTGGTTCCGGCCTTCGCCTTGATGAGCCTCGTCCTCGGCCTAAATCTTCTCGCCGACGGGCTGCGCGAAGAAAGCATGAAGGACTGATGCTTTGTGTTCGCGACCAATATCATCGGGGGCGACGGATGGGTCGCCACCGGTTCAAGAACCGCCCGGCGCGGGGCATCCAGCCCCCGGCGTTCACCTCGCAAGCCGCCGCATAGGGAGAAAATCATGACCAAACCCGCATGGGACCCATCTCAACCGATCCTCGAGATTAGCAACCTCTCGATCTCTTTCTTCACCCGCCTGCGCGAAATCCCGGCGGTGATGGATTTTTCCTGCACCGTGATGCCCGGTGAGGCCATGGGGCTGGTTGGTGAGTCCGGTTGCGGTAAATCGACGGTGGCGCTGGCGGTAATGCGCGACCTTGGCAAGAACGGCAAAATCGTTGACGGCACGATCAAATTCAAAGGCCGTGACCTGACCAATATGGGCGAGGAAGAACTGCGCAAGCTGCGCGGGTCGGAAATTGCAATGATCTATCAAGAGCCGATGGCCAGCCTGAACCCGGCAATGACCGTGGGCGCGCAATTGGCCGAAGTGCCGATGATCCATGAGGGCATGGCCAAGAAAGACGCCTGGGCGCTGGCCCGCCAGATCGTGGCCGACGTGCGCCTGCCCGACCCTGACCGCATCGTGAACGCCTATCCGCATCAACTTTCGGGCGGTCAGCAACAGCGTATCGTGATCGCCATGGCGCTGATGTCCAAGCCCGCGCTGCTGATTTTGGACGAACCCACAACCGCATTGGATGTGACGGTTGAGGCGGGGATCGTCGATCTGGTGAAAGAGCTGGGCAAGAAATACGGCACCTCTATGCTGTTTATCAGCCACAACCTTGGGCTGGTGCTGGATGTCTGCGACCGGATTTGCGTGATGTATTCGGGCGAGGCTGTCGAAACCGGCAATATCGCTGAGGTCTTTGACAAGATGCGCCACCCCTATACCCAAGCGCTGTTCCGCTCTATTCCGCTGCCCACGGCAGATAAAAACTCGCGTCCTTTGGTGGCGATTCCGGGTAACTTTCCGCTGCCGCATGAACGCCCACCGGGTTGCAATTTTGGCCCACGCTGCGATTATTTTGAGGCGGGGCGCTGTGATACTGGCCCGATCAAAATGGCCCCGGCGACCGGCGATCGCCACGCCAGTCGCTGTGTGAAATTCAGGGAAATCGACTGGGACGCGCCGTTGGTTGCTGTCGTGAAGCAAGAGAAAACTCCCGTCGGCGAGGTCGTTCTGAAAATGGAAGACCTGCGCAAATATTACGAGGTTTCGGGCGGGTCACTGTTTGGTGGCGGGGCGCAAAAGGTGGTCAAGGCCAATGAAACCCTGTCATTTGAGGCCCGCGAGGGCGAAACACTGGCAATTGTGGGCGAATCGGGCTGCGGCAAATCAACCTTTGCCAAGGTGCTGATGGGGTTGGAAACCGCAACCAGCGGCAAGATTTTCCTTTACAATCAAGATATCCAAGACACCCCGATTGAAAAGCGCAATGTTGATACGGTGTCATCGGTGCAAATGGTATTCCAAAACCCGTTTGATACGCTGAACCCGTCGATGACGGTGGGGCGACAAATCATCCGGGCGCTGGAAATCTTTGGTGAGGGCGATTCGGAGGCCGACCGCCATCGGCGGATGCTGGAATTGATGGATCTGGTAAAGCTGCCGCGTGAATTTGCCGACCGTATGCCGCGCCAGCTTTCGGGCGGGCAAAAGCAGCGGGTGGGCATAGCACGGGCCTTTGCCGGCGATGCCAAGATTGTGGTCGCGGATGAGCCGGTTTCGGCGCTGGATGTCTCGGTGCAGGCGGCGGTGACGGATTTGCTGATGGAGATTCAGCGCAAGAACCGCACGACCTTGCTGTTCATCAGCCATGATCTGTCGATCGTGCGCTATCTCAGCGACCGGGTGATGGTGATGTATCTGGGCCATGTGGTGGAAATGGGCACCACCGATCAGGTGTTCAGTCCGCCCTATCACCCCTATACCGAGGCGCTGCTGTCAGCGGTGCCGATTGCCGACACCAAGGTCATCAAAAAGCGGATCGTGCTGGAGGGTGATATTCCTTCGGCAATGAACCCGCCGCCGGGTTGCCCGTTTCAGACGCGCTGCCGGTGGAAAGACCAGGTGCCGGGGGGCTTGTGTGATACGCAGGTGCCGCCGGTGAAGCATTTGGAAACCGGGCATCAGATCAAATGCCACTTGTCGGATGAAATCCTGGCCGAGATGGAGCCGGTGATTACCATCGCGGCGGAATAGGATTTTTGGCGCGCGAAAGGGGTCAGGCGCCGGGGGGCCGACTGCCCCCCGGACCCCCCGTGGATATTTGTGCCGAAAAGAAAGCGGGACTCGCTTGGAGGAAAAGGGATGATAAAAAAGGGGGGGGGGGGGGGGGGGGATGGAAGGAAGGAAAAAAAGGAAGGGAAGGAAAGGGGGGGGGGAAAAAATGGGGAGAGTGGAAGTTGGGGGGAAAGGAAGGAGAAAGGAAAAAAAAAAAAAGAACAATAGAAGCGTTGATCGGGGTCTTTGGATGCTTTGTGTTTACGTAAACGGCTTGGCGTGTGAAACTTTTTATCCTTGAACGGGTTCTTGTCGCCCTGCCCGCGCAGCATGATGCGAAATCGGCGTTCCCGGCATATCAAAATGGTCGCGCAAGCCATTGACCAGATAGCGTTTATAGCTTTCCTGCATCAAATCGGGGTGCGAGCACATCACCACAAAGCCCGGCGGGCGGGTTTTTACCTGTGTCATATAGCGCAGCTTGATGCGGCGGCCGCCGGGGGCGGGGGGCGGATGCGCCTCGGTCATGGCCCCCAGCCATGTGTTCAGGCGGTTGGTTGGAATACGGCGGTTCCAGATATCATGCGCGCGCAGAATTGCACTGTGCAAGCGGTCAAGCCCGCGCCCGGTTTTGGCGGAAACGGTCACCAATGGCGCGCCGCGCAACTGCGGCAGCAGGCGTTCAAACATCTCGCGCAGTTCGGCCAGCTTTTCCTGCTTGTCGCCTTCCAGATCCCATTTGTTCACGGCAACAACCACCGCGCGACCTTCGGTTTCGGCGTAATCCGCGATGCGAAGATCTTGCTGTTCGAACGGGATATCCACATCCAGCAACACCACGATCACCTCGGCAAAGCGCACCGCGCGAAGGCCGTCCGAGACCGACATCTTTTCCAGCTTGTCGTTGATTCGCGCCTTTTTGCGCATGCCTGCGGTGTCAAAAATCCGGGTCGGCGTGCCGTACCAATCGGTTTTCACCGAGATAGCGTCGCGGGTAATCCCGGCCTCGGGGCCAGTCAGCAGCCGATCTTCACCGATGATCTTGTTGATAAGGGTGGATTTTCCGGCATTCGGGCGGCCAATCACGGCGATTTGCAGTGGTTTTGACGCCGTCGGCTTGTGCCATTCGGGGTCAGCCTCCAGGTCGGCCTCTTCCTCGGGGATATCGACATCGGTGATGGGTGCGTCGGCCTCGGCGCGTTCGCGGAATTCATCGCCAATGGGGCGCAGCAGGCGGTAAAGATCGTCGATCCCTTCGCCATGTTCGGCGGAAATGCGCAGGGGTTCGCCAAGGCCAAGCGACCAGGCATCAATCGCGCCCGCATCCCCGGCCTTGCCTTCGGATTTGTTCACGCCAAGGATGACGCGCGCGCCTTTTTTGCGCAAGATATCGGCAAATACCTCATCCGTTGCGGTCACTCCAACGCGGCCGTCCAGCAAGAACAGGCAGACATCAGCCATATCAACCGCGCGTTCGGTCAGGCGGCGCATCCGCCCTTGCAGGCTGTCATCGGTGACATCTTCAAGCCCGGCCGTATCAATCACGGTAAACCGCAGATCGAATATCTTGCCGTCGCCTTCGCGCAGGTCGCGGGTAACGCCGGGCTGATCATCGACCAGCGCCAGTTTGCGCCCGACAAGGCGGTTGAAAAGCGTAGATTTGCCCACATTGGGGCGGCCAACTATGGCGAGGGTAAAGCTCATCTTGGCCCCTCCGGGGGCTTTGGGGGTCAGTTTGCCCCTTTGCGGGGCGGGTAAGTCAGTTTGCCCCTGTGCGGGGCGGGGGCGTCAGTTTGCCCCGTCTGGGGCGGGGTGTCAGATCATCAAGCAGTGGCCATACACCGCATGACCGTCAACGGAAAGCGTGAAGTTGCCCATTGCCCGAAACGACATACATCACACCGCCAGCCAAGGCCGGTGCCGCAGCAGCCCCACCAGGCAGTGCAACCGTGCCAACAAGCGCCCCATCGGTCGGGTTGAACATGCGGATCAGCCCATCACCCGAGGCGACAACAATGCGGCCACCCGCCAGGACCGGGCCATAATGCGCCGTGATCGCCTTCAGCTTCTTGGCCTTCTCTGCCTCAAAATAAGGCATCGCAACCGACCAGATCGGCTCGCCGGTGCTGGCGTCAAGCCGAACCAGCTTTGCCTCATCCGAGATCAGGAAAACCGACCCACCAACCGGCAGAACCGCGCCGTAGGCCGCCTCATGCGCTGACCAGATGGGCGCGCTGGTGGCCGTTTCAATCGCGCTTATCCGCCCGCTTTGATTACCGACATAGGTAACCGCCCCATCAACCACCGGATCGCCCGCGATATCGGTCACGCCGGAATAGCCGCGCCCAAGCCGCGCGCCTGCGATGCTGGCCGACCAAAGCCGTTCCCCGCCGTTTTTCGAGGCCGCAACAAGATCACCATTGCCAAAGGGAAACAGAATCGCGGTGGCAGTCACGGCGGGCCCACCAGCGCCGATGATACCCGAGGGCGAGGGCGTGCCAGCCACTTGCCATTCCACCTTGCCATCCTTGACGTTGATCGCCCAGGCCGTGCTGTCGCGCCCGACGACGTAAACGCGGTCATCCGCAACCGTGGGGCTGCCCGCAGCGGGTGAGCCCAGCTTTTGCCGCCAGATCACGCCGCCGCTGGCAGGATCAATCGCGACAAGCTCGCCTTGCCCGGTCGCCGCAAACAAGCGCCCGCTGCCATAGGCAAGCCCGCCACCTGCCCCGCTGGCCCCTCGGCCCCCCGCAGGCGTCAAATCAACCGACCAAAGTTTCGCGCCCGAGGTCGCAACCGCCGAAACCCCAGAGGTGGAATCCATCGTGAACACCCGGCCACTTGCAACGACAGGCGCGGCAGTGATGCGGTATTTGCGGCTGTTGCCGCTGCCGATATCAACCGACCAGATACGCGCCGGCGCGGCCGAAAGCGCGGCATTGGGCATGAGATGCTGCGCGTTATTGGCACGATGCGTCCAATCTGCATTGGCACGCGCGCCCGGCAAGCTGATCGGGACCGCACGATTTTCGATAGTGCCGAACACATCGGTTGGGGCGGGCTTGCCCTCTTCGGTCAGGCTGGCTGCCAGCGGGGCGCGGGCATTGAACCGTTCGCCTTGCAAGATCAGTTCTTTTTCACAGCCGGCAAGCAAAAAAAAGCCCCGCCATCAGGCACAGGGTTTTGCCGGTTTTGGTCCGCGTGTCAGAGAAAGAGATCATCTGTATCTGCCCTTTGTCCAGCGCCGGTTGCGCCGTTTGTTTTGGCCGTCTGTTCTGGTCATCGCGTCTGACCCTTTGGTCTGGCCGTATGTTCCATCTGCCAAGCGCCGAAAGCAAGGCCTGAGTGATGGCCCGGCCAGCATTGCCCAACTTGGTTCTAACCTTCTGCGGTTTTGCCGCCCAAGGCTTCAATCATTTGTCCCGCGCGTTGGCGCAGGCCGGTCGGGGCCTCTTGATCGGTTGAGAGCGCCCGCAACTGCGTAATCGCAGTTGCGGTATCGCCTGCCTCGACCGCCAGATAGGCCAATTGTTCCAGGGCCAGCGTGCGGAATGGCCGCCCCGGAATGGCCAGCGGATCAAGGGCTGCGCGGCGCGCGGCAATATCCATATCGCTGCCGGCAAGAATGACGCGGCGCAGCACGGCCAGATCGCGGTAGGTTTGCTGCACGCTGGCATCATTGGCAACCGCCTCAAGCGCCGCCAAGGTTGCCAGTTTATCATCTGCAGGGTCCGAGGCCAAAAGCAGCTTTTAAATCGCAAGCTGGTCAGCGTTGCCACTGGCCACTGTCGCCGCATCCGTCAAAGCGCTGCGCCGCGCCTCGGGGCTGTCTTTATCCAAGGCGGTCAGCAAGGCATCGCCAAAGGCTTTTGCCGCCGATGAATGGCTGGCCTTTTGCCATTCGGTATAGGCGGCACCGCCCACGATCAACGCGACCAGAAGAATTGCGATCCAGCCATATTTGCGAAACATCGCAAACAACCGGTCACGACGAACCTCTTCGGTTACTTCTTCGATGAAGCTTTCTGTATCGCTCACGCCTGTCTCCAATTCTTTGAAACCGTCTTACACGCAAGGCCAAGGGCTTGCCAAGCCCCGCCCCGATGCTTGCGCCCGCCAATGTTTGGCCTGAGCAGTTTTTTTATGGTGATACGCAATATTTTTTAGCATTTTGGCCCGGCTTTGCTATATGAGGCCGAAATCCCGGTGCCTTGTGGCGCTTCGGGAATTTGTTTAATCTGAACCCAACAGTTCAGCGTACAAACCACATACGCCCCCCAAAGACCCGGCCCCCAAAGGCGGCACGGACGGTCGTCAGCGAGATATAAAGGCCACAAGATGCGCATTTTTCCGATTATCACTGCCGCGATTGTCATGGCGGCGCTGTTTTTGCTGGTGTTCCAGCGTGACAGGATTTTGGCCTTTGCATCAGGCGAGATGGCCCCTGTGACCGAACAGGCCGCCCCAGTCGATGCCCCCCCGGCGCAGGCCGAGGCAGGCATAGCGGAACGCCGGGTCCGGGTTTTGGCGCTGCACAGCCTTGCACAACTTGCAGACAGTGCAATTTTGGCCCGCGGTCAAACCGAAGCGGCGCGGCAGGTGGTGGTAAAGTCAGAGACATCAGGGCTGATCGTGTCAGAGCCCCTGCGGCGCGGCGCATATGTGACGCGGGATCAGGCGTTGTGTGTGCTGGACCCCGGCACGCGCCAGGCGCAACTGAAAGAAGCGCAAGCGCGGTTGATGGAGGCCACAAGCCGCCTGCCCGAGTCCGAATCCCGGCTGATTGAAGCGCGCGCAAGGGTGTCAGAGGCCGAGATCAACGCGCGGGCCGCGACACGGCTGAGCCAGGACGGGTTTGCCTCGGAAACCCGTGTGGCGGCGACGATTGCGGCGGTGGAAAGCGCACGCGCTGGGGTGAACGCCGCGCAATCGGGGGTTTCGGCGGCGACTGCCGGGATAAGGTCAGCCGAGGCGGGGATTGAGGCGGCCGAGCGTGAAATCGCGCGGCTGACGCTGACGGCGCCATTCGACGGGCTGTTGGAAACCGACACCGCCGAATTGGGCGCGTTGTTGCAGCCCGGCGCCCCTTGCGCCACGGTAATTCAACTGGACCCGATCAAGCTGGTCGGTTTTTTGGCGGAAACCGATGTGGATAAGGTAAGCGTCGGGGCGATGGCGCGGGCGCGGCTGGCGTCAGGGCGCGAAACCGTTGGGCGGGTGACGTTTCTCAGCCGTTCGGCCGATCCGCTGACCCGCACCTTTCGGGTAGAGGTGACGGTGGCCAATGACGGGCTGAACATCCGCGACGGGCAAACCGCTGAATTGATGATTGCGACGGCGGGCAAGCCTGCACATTTGCTGCCAGCCTCGGCCCTGACGCTGGATGATGACGGCCGGTTGGGGATTCGCGCAGTGAACAGCGAAAGCCGGGCCGAATTCATGCCGGTCCTTTTGCAGCGCGACACGGTTGAGGGCGTCTGGGTCGAGGGGCTGCCCGATGCGGTGGATGTGATCGTGGTCGGGCAAGAGTTTGTGATTGATGGTGTGGCGGTCGATGTGACCTACAAGGATGTCGCCCAATGATCGGTATCGTTGACTGGGCCGCAAGCCGCGCCCGTATGGTGATTGCCTTTGTCGCGCTGTCCTTGCTGGCGGGCAGTTTCGCCTATTTTTCCCTGCCAAAAGAGGGCGAACCGGATATTGAAATTCCGGCCTTGTTCGTTTCCGTCCCCTTCCCCGGCATTTCGGCGGCAGATTCGGAAACCTTGCTGGTCAAGGTGATGGAAACCGAACTTTCCGGCCTTGACGGGCTGAAAAAGATGTCCGGCACGGCATCTGAGAATTATGGTGGCATCGCGCTGGAATTTGAATTTGGTTGGGACAAGACCAAGGTCATCGCCGATGTGCGCGACAAGATGAACACCGCCGAGGCCAAATTTCCGGCGGGGGCCGATAAATATTCGATCAATGAGATCAACTTTTCCGAGTTTCCGATCATCATCGTGGCCTTGTCGGGCCAAGTACCCGAGCGCACGTTGCTGCGCGCCGCCAAGTCAATGCAAGACCGGATCGAAGGCATGGATTCGGTGCTCAAGGCCGAGTTGGCAGGCCACCGCGACGAGATGCTGGAGGTGGTGATCGACCCGCTGCGGCTGGAGGCCTATAACGTCACCGCCGCCGAGCTGATTTCTGTCGTGCGCAACAACAACCAGTTGATCGCGGCGGGTGAGGTTGAAACCGAAAACGGCGCCTATGCGGTTAAAATTCCGTCCTCGTTCAAGACCCCGGCGCAGGTTTATGCGCTGCCGGTCAAGGTGAATGGCGATCGCGTCGTGACGCTGGGCGAGCTTGCCGAGATTCGCCTGACCTTTGAAGACAGGCTGGGCACCGCGCGCTTCAATGGCAAGACCACGGTGGCTATACAGGTGGTCAAACGCAAAGGCTTCAACCTGATTGATACTGCCGCCGAGGTGCGCAGGCAGGTGGAACTTGAACGCGCAGGCTGGCCGCAGGAATTGCGCGACGCGGTGCAGGTGCAGGCCTCGCTTGATCAGTCAACGCAGGTGGAAAGCATGGTCAGCCAGCTTGAAGGCTCGGTTCTGACGGCGATTGCGCTGGTGATGATCGTGGTGCTGGCGTCGCTGGGTACGCGTTCGGCGCTGCTGGTGGGGTTTGCCATTCCGACCTCATTCCTGCTGTGCTTTGTGCTGCTGGCGTTGATGGGCATAACCGTATCGAACATTGTCATGTTTGCGCTGATCCTGGCGGTGGGTATGCTGGTCGATGGGGCGATTGTGGTCGTGGAATACGCCGACAAACGCATCACCGATGGCGCGGGCCCGATGGCAGCCTATACCGAGGCGGCCAAGCGCATGTTCTGGCCTGTCGTCTCGTCCACCGCGACCACGCTTTGCGCATTTTTGCCGATGCTGTTCTGGCCCGGTGTGGCAGGGGAATTCATGGGCCTGCTGCCCGTCACGATGATTTTCGTCCTGCTGGCCAGTTTGATCGTGGCGCTTGTCTATTTGCCGGTGCTGGGCGGCGTTTCGGGCCGGGTCAGCCGCAAGTTCGACACTGTCGCCAAGCTGTTGAAACCCTTGCCCTGGCTGGTGCGCGCGGTCCTTGTACCGCCGTCGATGTATTTGATATTTCTGGGCGCGATGCAGGTGTTGAACCCGGCCTATTTGCTGGGGGCGGCGGCCCCGTCGGGGGGGATGGCAGCCCTGCCGGGGGCGCTTTTGTTCGTGCTGGGGGCTGTTTTGACCTCGATCACAATGAGCGCCGCCCAAATTCCGCGCAAACCGCGCCGCATCAAGGGCAGCTACCGGCGCACGCCTTTTGGCTATTTCACCAAATTCATCGCAGGCAACCCGGTGATGCCGGTGATCTCTATCGTGGCGGTGATGGCAGTGGTTGGCTTCACCTTCAGCTATTTCGGCACCCACTCGAAAGGGGTGGAGTTTTTTGTCGAATCGGAAACCGAACAGGCGATTGTATATGTGCGGGCGCGCGGCAATCTGTCTCTGGCGGAAAAGGATAGGCTGCTGCGCCAGGCCGAGGATATCATTCTGAATACCGAAGGCGTGGAAAGCGCCTTTGCCTTTGCCGGTGCGGGTGGCCTGAACTCCAACACCGGGGGGGCGCAGGCACCGCTGGATACCATCGGGCAGGTACAGGTGGAAATGGTGCCGTGGGAAGACCGTGCCGACATCCCAGAGCTGGACGGCGATCTGGTGATGGCACGGATCATGGCCAAGCTGGATAAATTGCCGGGCATCCAGACGGAATCACTCAGCCAAAGCCGGGGCCCCGCAGGCGGCAAGCCGATCCATTTGCGGCTGAAGGGCGATGATTTCAGCCAGTTGGAACAAGCCGTTATCATCGCCCGCGCCAAGCTTGAAACCCTGCCCGCGGTGTTTGGCATAGAAGACACGCGCCCCCTGCCCGGCATCGACTGGCAGATTGATGTCGATGTTGAAAAGGCCGGGCGGTTCGGGGCCGATGTGGCCACTGTTGGTGGCATGGTGCAACTGGTCACCCGCGGAATATTGCTGGACACGATGCGGGTTGACAGCTCGGATGAGGAAATTGAAATCCGGGTGCGGCTGCCGACACAAGACCGCGTGCTGTCAACGCTTGACACGCTGAAGGTGCGAACCCGTGACGGGCTGGTGCCCTTGTCCAATTTCATCACGCGCACGCCGGTGCAAAAGCTGGGGCGCATCGACCGGGTGGACCAAAAGCGCTACTATGATGTCAAGGCCGATGTAAGCCCCGGCCTTGTGGCGCTAAAGGAAAAACAGCCGGATGGCACGACGTCGATTATTGGCACTGCGGCAATCCGCGATGCACAATCCTCTGGGCCAAAGGATCTGGACGGCGGCACCTATGGCTATACGATCCTTGACACCACAAAGCCCATCGACAGCATCGCGGCGCGCGACCTGCTGATTGAACCGATCAACGCCAATGAACGGATTGCGGTACTGACAAAATGGCTGACCGATACCCAACCGCTGCCCAATGGCGTGGAATGGGAATGGACCGGCGATCAGGAAGATCAGGCCGAAAGCGGGGCGTTTCTGTCCAAGGCTTTTGCGGGCGCTCTGGGGTTGATGTTCATCATCTTGCTGGCGCAATTCAACAGCTTTTACAACTCGGTGCTTGTGCTGATCGCGGTGGTTTTGTCAACGACCGGCGTGCTGATCGGCATGCTGGTCATGGATCAGACCTTCAGCATCATTATGACCGGCACCGGGATTGTGGCGCTGGCCGGAATTGTGGTGAACAACAACATTGTGCTGATCGACACCTATCAGGAGTTCAGCCAGTACATGCCCAAGATCGAGGCGATCATCCGCACCGCCGAGCAGCGTATTCGCCCGGTCTTGCTGACCACAATCACCACAATGGCAGGGCTTGCACCGATGATGTTCGGGCTTAGCCTTGATTTCATTGGCGGCGGCTACAGCATCGACAGCCCCACAGCGCTGTGGTGGAAGCAACTTGCAACCGCCGTCGTCTTTGGCTTGGGGATTGCAACCGTGCTGACGCTGATCTTTACCCCGGCCCTTCTGGCGCTGCGGGTGTGGTTTGGCATCGGGGCCTATCGCAGCTTTGCCGCGCTTTCTGCGCTGTCACATGGCAAAGACAGTGCGGCGGCGCGCGACATGGCCGTAAACCGTGCCGCCAGAAAGTTGCGCTCTCCGGTGCTGATATGGGATGAAGGCGGTACAGATCCGAAAGTCACCGGGGGGCCGGAACCCACAGATCCGCAAACACCTGCACCGCGCGATAATGACGCATCACACCGCACGGCAGTCCAGGGCATGCCCCGGCCACCGTTGCGCGCGGCGGAATAAGGCAAACGCCTCAGGCGGCGGCTTCTTCCTCGGACGATTGGCGCGCCCACATGGCAGCATAGCGGCCATTGTTGAGCAACAGCTCATCATGTGTGCCCTGTTCGACGATCAGCCCCGCCTCCAGCACGATGATCTGATCGGCATCGGCAATGGTTGAAAGGCGGTGCGCAATGGTTATCACGCTGCGGCCTTCGCCCATGGCCAACAAACTGTCCTGAATGTCGCGCTCGGTTTGGGTATCAAGCGCCGAAGTCGCCTCATCCAGCAACAGAATGGGCGGATTTTTCAGCAAGGTGCGCGCAATGCCGACACGCTGCTTTTCACCGCCTGACAGTTTCAGCCCACGCTCGCCCACAGTGGTTTCATAGCCATCGGGCAAGGACAGGATGAAATCATGGATCTTGGCCGCCCGCGCCGCCGCGATCACCTCGGCTTCGGTTGCCTCGGGGCGACCATAGGCGATGTTGTAGCGCACAGTATCATTGAACAGCACGGTATCTTGCGGCACCACCCCGATTTGCGCATGCAGGCTGTCTTGTGAGACATCCCGCAAATCCTGGCCATCAATCCGTACAGCCCCGCCCAGCACATCATAAAACCGGAACAACAACCGGCCCACGGTGGATTTTCCCGACCCGGATGGCCCGACAAGCGCAATCCGCTGGCCCGGTGCCACGGTAAAGGAAATGCCTTTCAGGATAGGGCGCTCGGCGTCATAGGCGAATTTGACATTGTCAAACACCACCTCACCGCCCGTGACTTTCAACTCGGTTGCCCCCGGCTTGTCCACCACCTCGGCCGGTTGCCCCAACAGCGCGAACATCTCGCCCATGTCCACCAGCGCCTGACGGATTTCGCGGTACACCGTACCCAGAAAGTTGAGCGGCATGGTGATCTGAATCATATAAGCGTTGACCATGACAAAATCGCCCACGGTCAAAATCTTTTGCTGCACCCCCATCGCGGCCATCACCATGACGATCACAAGACCGATAGTGATGATCAGCGATTGGCCAAAGTTGAGGAAAGACAGGCTTTGCCCGGTTTTGACGGCTGCCACCTCATATTGCCTCATCGCGCCGTCATAGCGGTCCGCCTCACGCAATTCGGCCCCGAAATATTTCACGGTTTCAAAGTTGAGAAGGCTGTCAATGGCCTTTTGGTTGGCATCCGTATCCTGATCATTCATCTGGCGGCGCACGCGTACCCGCCATTCGGTCACTTTCAACGTAAAGATAACGTAGAGTGTGATGGTAACGACAACCACCGCCATATATTGCCAGCCAAACAGCACAGCAAAGATCACCGCGACCATTGACAGCTCAAGTATCAGCGGGCCGACGGAAAACAGCATGAAGCGCAGCAAGAAATCCACGCCTTTGACACCGCGCTCGATAACCCGGCTAAGGCCGCCGGTCTTGCGGGTGATATGATAGCGCATCGACAGGCGGTGAATATGGGTAAAGGTTTCCAGCGCCAGCTTGCGCAGCGCCCGTTGGCCGACCCGCACAAAGATCGCATCGCGCAATTCGCCAAATCCCACAGCCCCAAGCCGCGCGATGCCATAGGCGATGGTCAACCCGACCGCGCCCAGCATCAGCAATGTCGTCTCATCACGCGACTCGCCCGCCAGCGCATCGACGGCGGCCTTGTAGAAAAACGGGGTGGCGACCGAGATTATTTTTGCACAGACCAGCAAGACAAGCGCAATGACAACACGACGCCGCACCCAAAAGGCATCACTCGGCCACAGGTAGGGGATCACCCTGCGGATGGTCTGCATTGCTGGCGCGCCTTTGTGGTTGGCATCAGCACTGGTGGCGGTACTTGTGGTCCTGCGCATTCGGTCCCTTATCTGGCCTTATCCGGCCCTCATCTGGCTCGTGCCGTACCTAATGCGTGGTGCGGGTAAAGGCCAGAGCCAGCGCTTGGTTTGGCATGAAGCGTTACGGTTGCAGATCGGGCAGCGTAAAGACCTGGCCGGGGTAAATCAGATCAGGGTCGCGAATCCTGTCTTTGTTGGCCTGATAAACCTGAACGTAGAGAATCCCTTCACCGAATTGGTCGCGGGCTATGGCCCAAAGGGTAAAGCCGGGCTGCACCGTAACCGTCACCGCAGCCGATGCTGCCGCCAAGGGCTGCTGCGCTTCGGGGGCGGCCGCCGTATCAACGACGGCGGTTTGCCGGCCAGCGGCGGCAGTCGCGGCTGGTGTTGTGCGGTCGGGGGCCGGTGCTGCGGCTGTATCAGCTTGCCCCGCTGCGGTCTGCGGTTGCGCGGTTGCGGCTTGGGGCTGCGCATCCGCAACTGGCGCAGGCCCTGACAAGGGCGCGGTTGGGGCTGGCGGCACAACCTTGGCCTGCGGGTCGGGTGTCGGCGCCTTTGCGCCCGGTATGCGCGGTGCCGGAACGGCCGAAGGGGTGACGAGCGCGGCCAGCGCCTCGCGGGTTTCGCGTTGGAACGGGGTTTCAAACCGCGCTGTCACCTTGCCGTCGCGGTCGATCTGATCGGCCCGCAGCGTATAGCGGCCCGGCACAATATCGGGCAATATGCCACCCCACCCCCCATCCGCGGCAACAGTGAATTCGGCAAGCACCGCGCCATCAAGGTAAAGCCGCACAACCGCGCCCGGCATGCCCCGCCCCCCCAGTTGCACAGCGCCGGTGGTGGTATAGGAAAGCGCATCTATCACCACCGGGCGCAGCTGGCCTGCTGCCTGCGGCGCGCCGGGCTGCATCACCTTCACCCCGTCCGGCCCCATCAGGATGGCTGTAGGCGTTGTTTCAGTCGCGTCATCTTGGGGCGCTGCGTTTTGATGGGAGGCATCATTCTGGGCCACGCCACCCTGTCCCGAGGCGGGCGCCGGGGCAGGCACAGTTGCGTCTACCGCAGCCAGTTCCGGGGCTGTACGCTCTGGGTCGGAAATTGCGGGGCCAGTGGTTGCGGGTGCCGTAATGTCGCTGGATGTCGTCGTGAATTGGGGGGCGCCAGCCGCATCCGGTCCTTGCGCCGGTCGCGGTGGCGAAACGGTTGCCGCCTCGATCAAAGGGGCAACCGGGGCAGCGGCCGGGCCCTCTTGGGCAAAGGATGGCATGATGTCGCCGGGGGACAGTATCACTTGTTCTTCGGACGCAACCTCGCGGCCATCCGCCAGACGCATGCGCAGGGTGATCAATCGGGGCTGCGCGCTGGGGGCCAGATCAAACAGCGCCGCAAAGGCACCCGCGCGATCCGCACTTACGGTTGCAACAACGACGGCATCCACCAAAATCGAAACGCCGCTATAAGGCGCGGCCATGCCTGCGATCTGCGCCGATCCATCCTTTTCAATACGGACCAGATCAAACCTTGGGGCAACCGGCGCCAAAGGAGGGGGCGCGCTATCAACTGCTGTTTCGGGAACAGGCGTGGCCGTGGCGTCGCGCCCGGCTTCAGGCGGTGTTTCAACCAAGGCCAAGGAACGCGTGGCCTCAGGCGCAGGCTGGGCCGAAGAAACCGGGGCCGCCTGTGGCACCACAGCATCTGCCTGTTGGGGGGGCGCGGGGTTCGGTGCCGGCGTGGGTATTCGGTCTGGCGCGGATACGGCCCAAAATGCCAGCACGGCCAAGACGGTGGCAACAGCGCCCCCGCCAAGCATTGCCACCGCTTTGGCCCCTGCCCCAGTTCCATTCCAACCCGCCATCGGTTTCCCCTGCCCATTGACCGCACGCCATCGCTTTCACAAGAACCCCGATATCAGGGGGTAAAGCAACCTTTATTGCAGAAATTTCTCCTGCTCTGCTGCATTGTTCGGTGTTTATGTCAGCCGTGCATCAACCTGCGCCCCCTACCAGAGCATGCTGCACATAACCGCATGCAGCCAAGCGTACAGCCATGGCGTTTCGCCTTTGGCTTGAACCAAGGCCTATCAGATAAAGAGTTGAAATCTTTGATCTCGGGCAGCGATATCTGCGGCCGGCGTCAAGGCGGAACGCTTTGGGGCAAAGGGGTTACAGATGTTGCCGCCCTGCGGCAGACGTTTTAATGCTGTATCGCCTCTAGTGAATACACCAGCAGCGCCGCCACAGCAGCGGGCGCAGATAGGCCAAAGCGTGCGATGGCTCAGGCACTTCCAACACGGGAACATGCATCAACATCTGTAATAAAGCGGTGACAGGCCCCAAACAACACAGGCGCAAACCATCGCCACGGTGCCTTTGTGTGGTTCGCTCATGCGCGGTCGTTTGAACGGCAAAAAACCAGTGGGCCTGACAAGGTTTCCCCCGTCAGGCCCAAAAGCAAAGATAAAGCCGCCAGCACCCTAGAGACGCGACGCGACATTTTCCCAGTTGACCAGCTTATCAAGGAAGTTTGTCAAATAGGCCGGACGCTTGTTGCGAAAATCAATGTAATAGGAATGTTCCCAAACATCACAGCCCAACAATGCGGTTTGGCCAAAGCAAAGCGGGTTGACGCCGTTCTCGGTCTTGGTGACTTTCAGGCTGCCGTCCGTGTCCTTCACCAGCCACGCCCAGCCAGAGCCAAACTGGCCTGCGCCTGCGGCAGAAAACGCGTCCTTGAACTTCTCGACCGAGCCAAAACCCTCAGTGATCGCCTTTTCCAGCACGCCGGGCATCGCAGTGCCGCCCGGTCCCATCATCTCCCAAAACTGGGCGTGGTTCCAGTGCTGGCTGGCGTTGTTGAAGATACCATTTTGCGCAACCGCGCCCTTGTCATAAGTACCTTTGATGATTTCTTCGACAGATTTACCCTCCCACTCGGTGCCGGCAATCAGCTTGTTGCCGTTGTCGACATAGGCCTTGTGGTGAATGTCATGGTGATATTCGAGCGTTTCCTTCGACATGCCAAGCGATGCCAGCGCATCATGCGCGTAGGGTAGATCGGGAAGTGTGAAAGTCATGGCGCAACTCCTGTTGGTTTGTCTTCGTTCATACCTTTAACGCGCGGTGGCGGGCCAAGGTCAAGGCCCAAGCGTCTGAAACAGCCGCCTCGGTCGGGCCCCTGCCTGACCAAACCGGTTTATTGCCTCAATTGGCCTTTGCCGCAGATGCCGTATCAGCAGCAAAACCGCTTGCCAAAGACAACGCAGGTCCCCGCGCTTTGGTTCCCATTTTATTTTGTGCAGCCCATGGGTTTTCAGGCCAAGGTCAATTCGGCGCCTTTGGCCGCCGAAACCGACAAAATCCCCATAACATAGCCCGCAACCGAGCGGAAACTGACCAGCGTATACCCGCCATCATCCGCCCAAAAGGCAGCAGCGACCTGTGCGGCGCGGGTGCGGCGCAACTCTCCCGGCTCCAGCCGGGCCAGATCAACCGGGCAAAGCTTGGCCAAAACCTGATCGGCCTTGGTGCCTTCGATCCGGAACACCGCGCGGGCATCAGAAACATCGGCGGCAAGAAAATGTATCTTGGCCAATGCATTACGCAAGGTTTCCAATGTTTGCGCAACCTCGCCATATGGCAAGATGATCAGCAGCTCATCCGGTGACATCCAGCCCACCGAGCGGCCATCTTTGTGCACAATCCGGCGCGCGGCCGGAACCGATAGCCCCAGCTTTTTCAGTATCGCTGCCAACGGTTTTTCCGACAGATCGCAGCGCAGCGTGATCATGCCCAATGGGCCGATCTCGCGGATTTTGGCAAAGCCGTCAAAGCTTTGCCCGTTCAGGGCGCTGATTGGCACATGCGACGGATTATACATTTTGCTTGTCTCCCGCTTTGTCAAAGAACACTGCGTCGACGATCCGCGCCTTGACGGTGCTGCCATCCAGCTTGTTCAACTCAACCACCTCACCCATGCGCGCGGGGCCGTGTTTGACCAGCCCCATGGCAATTCCCTTCTTTAAGGTCGGGCTATAATAGGTTGATGTTACACGACCTTCTGTGTTGCGCTGGCCGTTCTCATTCAGCCCATCGGCCACCGCATAAGCGCCATCAGGGATGACCGAACCATCCAGCGTCTCAAGCCCCACCAACTGCCAACGATCCGGGTCGGCAAGGAAGGTCCGTTCCATCCCGCGCTTGCCCAGAAAATCGGCTTTCTTTTTGGATACGGCCCAGCCAAGACCCAGATCCAGCGGCGTAACCGTGCCGTCGGATTCATCCCCGATCATGATAAAGCCCTTTTCGGCCCGCAAGATATGCAGACATTCGGTGCCATAGGCCATCGCACCGAATTCGGCACCCTCTGCGTGCAGCAGTTCCCAGAACGCAGCCCCTTGGCTGGCCGGCACCGCGATTTCATACGAAAGCTCGCCCGAGAAACTGATACGGTACACCCGCACGTTAAAGCCGCCAAGCGTGCCATCGGCCCATTGCATGAACGGCAAGGCCTCTTTGGAAACATCCATGCCACCGATTTTTTCCAGCAATTTCCGCGCCTTCGGGCCAACAACTGCAATCTGCGCATATTGTTCGGTGACATTGGCGGTGTAAACCTTCCAGTCCCACCATTCGCATTGCAGCCAGTCTTCCATCCAGCCGTGGATACGGTCAGCCCCGCCCGAGGTGGTGTGACACAGCCAGGTATCCTCATCAATGCGGGCGACCACGCCGTCATCCGACAAAAAGCCCTGCTCATTGCACATCAAACCATAACGGCATTTGCCAATGGCGAGGTTGGACATCATGTTGGTATAAAGCATATCCAGAAAACGCCCGGCATCGGGGCCTTTGACGATGATCTTGCCCAGGGTCGAGGCATCAAGCAGGCCAAGGTTTTCGCGGGTGTTGTTGACCTCGCGGTGCACGGCCTGCTCATGCGTCTCATTGCTGCGCGTATAGCAATAGGGGCGGCGCCAATGGCCGACAGGTTCCCAATAGACGCCGTTCTTTTCATGCCAGGCGTGCATCGGGGTGCGGCGCAAGGGCTGGAACAGATCGCCGCGCGCCTCACCCGTCAGCGCCCCGATGGTGACCGGGGTATAGGGGGGGCGGAAGGTGGTGGTGCCGACCTGCGGAATATCTTCACCCAAACTCTGAGAAAGGACGCCCAGACCATTGATATTGCTTAACTTACCCTGATCAGTCGCCATGCCGAGCGTGGTGTAGCGTTTGGTGTGTTCAACAGATTCGTAGCCTTCACGCGCGGCAAGCTGAACATCCGATACTTTCACATCATTTTGATAATCCAGCCACATTTTCGACCGCAGCGCAATCGGCGCGCCATGCGGCATCACCCAGACCGGCGGAATGGCGGGGGTGTTCTCGACAGAAGTGGCAGAGGCAATGATATCGGCCGCATTGAAAACTCCGGCCGCAGCCCCGACAACAGTGACCATCGCCGCGCCATCATGATTCAGTGGCGGGCGATTGGGATCGGGGATAAAGGCCGACAGATGGGTGGACCATGTCAGCTTGCCGCCGCAATGCGACCAGAGATGCACGACAGGCGACCAACCGCCCGACATGGCAACAGCATCGCAGGCAATCTCTTCCAGAACCGCACCTTCACCGGCTTGCAAACAGACCTGAACGCCGGTCACACGCTTGCCGCCCCTGACCGATGCAATACCGCGCCCCGCCTCCACCCGGATGCCAAGCGCGCGGGCGCGGTTTGGCACATCGCCCGACACATCGGCGCGCGCATCAAGGATTACCGGCACGGACAGCCCCGCCTCGACCAGCGCAATCGCCGTCAGATAGGCGTCATCATTATTGGTGACAACAACGGTACGATCGCCCGGTGACACAGCAAAGTTCACCACATAATCGCGCATGGAACCGGCCAGCATCACCCCCGGAATATCATTGCCGGCAAAGGACAAGGGGCGTTCAATCGCGCCCGTGGCGGTGATGATATGGCCCGCGCGAATACGCCAGACGCGCTGCTTGGGGCGGCCATCCATCGGCGTATGATCGGCGACACGCTCATTCACCAGCACATAGCCGTGGTCGTAAACCCCCGCCCCCATGCAACGCGTGCGCAGGGTGACGTTTTTCATGGTTTTCAGCGCATCAACGGCAGATTTTACCCAGTCTTCGGCGGGCTCATCCTCGACCACATCGCCGTCGACCACCGCGCGCCCCCCCCAATGGGCGGTTTGTTCAACCAAGATCACACGCTTGCCGGTCTGGCCTGCGGTCAGGGCCGCTTGCAGGCCCGCAATGCCGCCGCCGATGATCAGAAGATCACAAAACGCATAGGCATATTCATAGCGGTCTGCATCAGGCTCTTTGGGCGCAGAGCCAAGCCCTGCCGATTGCCGGATGATCGGTTCGAACACATGTTTCCACGCCGCGCGGGGCTGCATGAAGGTTTTGTAGTAAAACCCTGCGGGCAGGAAACGTGACAGGTAATTATTGGCCACGCCCACATCGAATTCAAGGCTGGGCCAGTGGTTCTGGCTGCTGGATTCGAGGCCTGCAAACAGTTCGGTCGTGGTCGCGCGCTGGTTCGGCTCCAACCGATCGGCGCGGCCAAGATTGACCAGCGCGTTCGGCTCTTCCGGCCCGGATGCCACGATACCACGGGGGCGGTGGTATTTGAACGAGCGTCCCACCAACATCTGGTCATTGGCCAGCAGGGCCGAGGCGAGCGTATCGCCCGCGTGCCCGGCCATGCGCTTGCCGTTAAAGGTGAATTCCGCGCGGGTCGTGCGGTCGATCAGGCGGCCGCCGGTGGCGAGACGGGTGCTCATTTGGTAACCCTTTCGGTATATCCGGGCCAATCCGGTCGTTTGGCTTTGATGCGGGCGATCAGATCGGCAGGCGGTTCGGTGCTTTGTGCGGGATAGGTGCCGAACACCTCCAGCGTGTTGGTATCCCGCGCGGCGAGGAACCATTTACCGCAGCCGTAGGCATGGCGCCAGCGTTCGAAATGCACGCCTTTGGGGTTTTTGCGGGCGAACATATAGGATTCGAATTCTTCCGCCGAGGCGCCGGGGCCGAAGCGTTTCAAATGCGCCTCATGGCCGGGGGCGAGTTCGGTTTCCTCGGCGTGCACGCCGCAATAGGGGCATTGAAGGGTCAACATTTATAAAGCCTCGCGATTGCGGAAAGGCCGGGGGGCAGACTGCCCCCCGGACCCCCCGTGGATATTTGTGCCGAAAAGAAAGCGGGGTGGATTGGGGATTGCATCAATGCGCCACCCCCGCCGCGACGCTTTCGTCAATGAAGCGGCCTTCCTTGAAACGGTCCATCGTGAAGGCGGCGGCCAGCGGGCCCGGCTCGCCTTTGGCCATAAGTTCGGCCATGGCCCAGCCAGAGCCGGGGATGGCCTTGAAGCCGCCGGTGCCCCAGCCGCAGTTGATGAAGGTGTTGCCCAAAGGGGTTTTGGAGATGATGGCCGAGCGGTCGCCGGTCATATCGACTATCCCGCCCCATTGGCGCAGCATTTTCAGGCGGCTGATCATCGGGAAGGTTTCGACCAATGCGCGCAGGGTTTCCTCAATATGGTGGAAAGACCCGCGCTGGGTGTAGTTGTTGAACCCGTCGGTGCCGCCGCCGATGACCATTTCACCCTTGTCCGATTGTGACATATAGCCGTGTACGGTGTTGGCCATGACCACCACATCCATGCAGGGTTTGATGGGTTCAGAGACCAGCGCTTGCAGCGCGATTGCCTCGATCGGCAGGCGGAACCCGGCCATTTCGGCCAATTGGCCGGAATGGCCCGCCACCACGATGCCAAGCTTTTTCGTGCCGATATAGCCCTTGGTGGTTTCCACCCCGGTCACGCGGCCGCCTTCGGAACGCACGCCTTTCACCTCACATTGCTGGATGATGTCCATGCCCATGGCAGAACAGGCGCGGGCATAGCCCCAGGCCACGGCATCATGCCGGGCGGTGCCGCCGCGCGGTTGCCACAACCCCCCAAGAACCGGATAGCGCGGGCCATTGATGTTGATGATCGGCAGCAGTTCCTTGACCTTTTCCGGGCCGATGAATTGGGTTTCCACCCCCTGCAGCGCGTTGGCATGGGCCGTGCGCTGATAGCCGCGCACCTCGCTATGGGTCTGGGCCAGCATGATGACGCCGCGCGGCGAGAACATGACGTTATAGTTCAAATCCTGCGACATCGTTTCATACAGGCTGCGCGCTTTTTCATAGATCGCGGCAGAGGCGTCTTGCAGGTAGTTCGAGCGGATGATCGTGGTGTTGCGCCCGGTATTGCCGCCGCCCAGCCATCCCTTTTCAATTACCGCAACATTGGTCAGCCCGTGATTCTTGCCAAGGTAATAGGCGGTGGCAAGGCCGTGCCCGCCTGCCCCGATGATGATCGCATCATAAGACGCTTTGGGTGTGGGCGAGGCCCAGGCACGTTCCCAACCAGAATGATAGCGAAGCGCCTCGCGGGCGATGGCAAAGACCGAATAGCGTTTCATGCGCAGCACTCCGTTGGGGCGGGCTTGGACTTGGGCAGGATCTGGACCTGGGCCGGATTGGCTGCCTGCCTTTTGATATGTTCCAGAGATATAACCACACCTGCATGCGGCACAATGGGGATTTTTGCGACATGGTGCAAGATAGGGGGCAGATACCACCTGCGGCCAGAGGTCTCAAACGGAAATGGTGTTTAAGGCTTTTGCCGGGGCGCGGGACGCATTACATGGGGGGCACGGAAATCAAAGAGGCGGGTTGCAGGTGATTGACAGCATATTTTGGGCGGCAACGGGTATTATCACGCTTTTTGTGGCGGGAATCCTGGTTCGGGCGTTGCGGCGCAGCACTGCTGGCACGCCAACCGACGGCTTTGACGGGCAGGTTTACCGCGACCAATTGTCCGAGATTGAACGGGATTCGACCCGCGGTGTGATCGCCGATGACGAAGCAAAACGTCTGCGCTCTGAAGTGGCGCGGCGGCTTTTGGCGGCAGATCGGGCGGATGATGCGGCGGATGCGGCCAAGCCTGGCCCCCGGTCGGTGCCGGTGTTGGGGGTGATGGCGCTGGTACTGGCGGCAGGTTTTGGCGGTTATGCCTATCTGGGCCAGCCGGGCTATGGCGACCTTCCGTTGAAAGCCCGGATTGCCGAGGCCGAAAAGCTCAGGGCTGATCGCCCCAATCAGGCCGCGCTGGAGGCGGCATTGCCACCGCAACCGCAACTGGAGGCTATAGACCCCGAGTTTCTGGCCTTGGTGGAAAAGCTGCGGGCGGCTGTTGCCCAGCGACCCGAGGATTTGCAGGGCCAACAGCTTTTGGCACGCAATGAGGCCAATCTTGGCAACCTGATCGCGGCCTACAAGGCGCAAGAACAGGTTATCGCCCTCAAAGGCGACAAGGCCACGGATGCCGATATTCTGACCTTGGCAACCTTGATGTTTCAGGCCGCTGACGGGCAGGTTTCGCCCGAGGTCGAGAGCCTGCTGCAAGCTGTGTTGAAGCGTGACAAGCGCAATGACACCGCGCTTTTCTTCATCGGCATCCTGAATATGCAGATCGGGCGCTATGACCTGGCGTTTCGCTATTGGCAAGAGGTCATTGACACCGCACCTGCGGGCAGCCCTTGGCTGGCCGAAGCGCGCAGCCGGATCGTGCCGCTGGCCGAGGTTGTGGGCGTGCGCTATGTGCTGCCCGATGCCCCCGCCGCCACCCCCGGCATGACCCCGGAGCTGAGCGGGCCAAGCGCCGCAGATGTGCAAGCGGCGCAGGATATGACGCCCGAAGATCGCCAGGCCATGATCCGCAGCATGGTTGAAGGGCTGAATGACCGGCTGGCAACCGAAGGCGGAACTGCCGAAGAATGGGCACGCCTGATCTCGGTCTTGGCCAATCTGGGCGAAAACGAGCGCGCGGCGGTCATATTTGCCGAGGCGCAAAAGAATTTTGCCGGGCGTGACGCGGAACTGGCCGTGATACAGGCCGCCGCAGCGCAGGCAGGTCTGGCCCCGTGATCCAATACGAAACCATGGACGGATTTGCAGAATCCTTGCCTGCAATGGGGGCGCTTGCGGGCCTTGATTTCGGGGAAAAAACGATTGGTGTCGCGATCTCCGACAGGTTGCGCAGCGTTGCCACACCCAAGCTGACGATCCGGCGGGTGAAATTTACCACCGATGCCGAAACGCTGCTAAAACTGCTGGCCGAGCATGAGGTCGCGGGCCTTGTGCTGGGCCTGCCGCGCAATATGGACGGGTCTGAAGGCCCCCGCGCGCAGGCCACGCGGGCTTTTGCGCGCAACCTGTCGCGGCTGACGCCGTTACCCCTGGCCTATTGGGATGAACGGCTTTCGACCGTGGCGGCAGAACGCGCATTGATAGAGGCGGATACGTCACGCAAACGTCGCAAAGAGCTGATTGATCACGTCGCAGCAGGCTATATTCTGCAAGGTGCGCTGGACCGATTGGCGCATCTGCGCCGGGAAAAAAGCGGATGAGCGACGATCTCTGGACACGACAAGAAATTGAAAGCCCCTGTGTGAAAATCTGCGTGATTCACCCAGAGGCCCGGCTGTGTATCGGCTGTTTTCGCACCGGCGAAGAAATTCAGAAATGGTCGCGGCTTACCGCGCAGGAACGGCGCGACATCATGGATGTTCTGGCCGAACGCGGAAAAACGCTGACCAAACGGCGCGGCGGGCGTGACGCACGCATGCAGCGCACGCGCGGGCCAGAGCCTGCGGTGGTCTTTGCACCCAAAGAGGATTGAGCCGCTGTTTCAGAACCCGGCAGCTTTGCGCAGCATGTTCAGCGCGACCAGCGAGATGAAAACGGCAAAGATGCGCTTTAGCGGGGCCGGGTCCATCGTATGCGCCAGCTTCACGCCAATCGGCGCCGTCAACACCGTCATCGCAATGGTCAGCGCAAAGGCCGGCAGGTTTACCGCGCCCAGCGTATAGGGCGGCGGATTGGCGATAGGGACCATCAAAAAGCCAATCACCGAAGGCACCGCAATAATGATGCCAAAGCCCGCAGCCGTTGCCACGGCCCGATGAATCGGTATGTTGTAAAGGCTCATGGTCGGCACCCCGAAAGAGCCGCCCCCTATGCCCATCAACACCGAAAAGAACCCGACGCCTGCGCCAATCGCTGCGCGTTTTGGCCCGGTCGGCATCGTTTGCCCCAACCGCCAATGCGACTTGCCAAAGGCCATGTAAAGCCCCGCCGTCAGCGCAAGCACGCCAAAGATGATCTGCAAGGTGGTAGAGCGCAACGACGAAGCCACAAGCATCCCCGCAACCGCACCCGCGCCAATGAAGGGCCACCAGCCCCGCAGCACCCCCCATTCCACCGCGCCTTTTTTGTTATGGGCCATCACCGACCGCGCCGAGGTGACGATGATCGTGGAAAGCGAGGTCGCAAGGCAGACTTGCATCACTTCCGGCCCACCATAGCCCAAATGGCTGAAGGTATAAAAAAACGCCGGAACCAGAATGATACCGCCCCCAACCCCAAGCAGGCCCGCAATGACACCAGCAAAGGCACCGATTGCCATCAGTAACGCGATCATCGGCAGCAGTGTTGCTATATCGGGCATATGCGGTGGCCTTTTGAAAACGGGTTTATGGTCAATAGCAACGCCGATGCCGCAGCGCCAGTGCCACAATCGCGGCTTTTCGGACAATCGGTCTCAGGTCACCACGGCACCGGGGCCCAATTGCGCAAGGGCGGCGTTGTAAACCTCCAGCCCTGCCCCATCGCGGCTTGCCCCTTCCGACAGCACCCGCCGCCAGGCCCGCGCACCGGGGCGGCCATGAAACAGCCCCAGCATATGCCGGGTAATCTGATGCAACCTGCCGCCTGCCTCCAGATGCGCCGCGATATAGGGCCGCATCGCTGCCGCCACCTCAAGCGCGGTTTGCGAAGGTGCATCGCCCCAAAGCGCATCAGCCCCCAGCAGCACCGAGGCCGGATCATGATAGGCCGCCCGCCCAATCATCACCCCATCAAGCCCCTGCCCCAGCAAATCGCGTGCCAGATCAAGCGAGTCAATGCCGCCGTTGATACAGATCGTCAGCTCGGGGAAGTGTTGTTTCATCCGCAGAACCAGCGGGTAATCCAGCGGCGGTATCTCGCGGTTTTCCTTGGGGGAAAGCCCCTTCAGCCAGGCCTTGCGGGCATGGATGATGAAATGCGTCACCCCCTGCGCCCGCCACAACCTCCAAGAATTGCGGCAACATGGTTTCCGGCTCGTGATCATCCACCCCGATGCGGCATTTCACCGTCACCGGCTGGTCGGTCTCGCCTTGCATCGCGGCAACACATTCGGCCACAAGTTGCGGACGCTCCATCAAGATCGCGCCAAAGCACCCCGATTGCACCCGATCCGAGGGGCAACCGACATTCAGATTGATCTCATCATAGCCATAGGGCTGGGCCAGTTGTACGGCTTTGGCCAGTTCCAACGGATCTGACCCGCCAAGCTGCAAGGCGACAGGATGTTCGGCGGCATGATAGGCCAACAGCCGATCACGCGGCCCATGCAAAATAGCAGGCGCAGTCACCATCTCGGTATACAGCATCGCGCGGCGTGTCATCAGGCGATGGAAAAAACGGCAATGCCGGTCTGTCCAATCCATCATCGGCGCAACCGATAGGCGATGCGCGGCGTGAAACCCTTTTTTTATGGATAAATCAGACATATATAAAAGATCTCACTTGGTCGCATTTGGTGTCATTTTGGCATATTAGGGCCGATACATCCCCATCGGCAGTCTTCAGAACCACCAAAACCTTGCCGAGGACTACTGAAAGGGGCTCAATCGTCGAACGCAAGCGCTGGGGATGGCGCGGCCAGCTATCGCGCACAGATCCCTATAAAGGCCAAGGGCCGGATCGTC
>NZ_JAUCDA010000014.1:0-68475 GCF_034675685.1 Pseudorhodobacter sp.
TCGAGCTTTGACCGGCTGACCACAGCGAAGGCATGGCTGCAGCGCCGCGACAAGGAACTGGAAGCGCCTGACGGTCTGGACGCTGCACGGCGGAAAACCGGCGATGCGGCGCAGCCCCTCAGCGGCAATCTCGGAGCCATCGCGGTCGAGGGTTTCCTTGGGTTTGCGCCATGGATGCGCCCAGAAATGGGCCACCCGAATGGGCGCGCCACCCTTGCGCAAGGGCTTGGTCAGCCGATTGCAGCCGGTATAGCCATCCACCTGCAGGATGCCATCAAAGCTGGTGAGGAAGGTTTCGGCATTCTCACCCGCGCGACCGGGGGCAGCCTACCTGTCTCGTGTCGATTGGAAGATGAGCTCTGGCAGAACCACCTGCCATTCATCGCGTCGGAGCAGATGGTGGTAATCCTCGTGGCCGTCCTCTTTGCGCCACAGCAGAACGGCGGCAACCTCGCCGCGCAGGAATGTTGCGCCCTCGGGCGGGGAGAAGGCGCGCGACAGGCGGGTCAGGGTCCGCCCCTGCGCGTCACGGATTTCCCAGCGCTCGCCATCCCGAAACAGGGTCACTGGGTCACCTGGCTGAGCGGCGGCGATAGATGCCAGCGTGGGGTACCCTTTTGGCAAACGCCCCGCAAAGGACAGGTCGACCAGCTTTGGGTCGGGCGAAACATAGCGCAGGCGGGTTTGCGGCAGGGCGGACACATCGGGCCGGACGGTGCGGGGCAAGATGGGGCCAGCCGGCATGACCATCGGGTGCGGGCCATCGGTCATCACGGTCAAGCCGTGCCGCGCCCGCGTCATTGCAACATAGAACAAACGGCGGGGCGCATCGGCATCTTCGTTCTTGGAGGCCCGATCCCAGCCGCCGTTCAAGATGGCGACGTGGTCAAACTCCAGCCCTTTGGCGCGATGGGCGGTCAGAAGCAAAAGACCGCGCTGCTCGCCCCGTGCCTCGCGCGCCCATGCGCCGAACCATTCTACAAGGTCGGGCACCGGGGCGGCCTTTTCTACCAACTCGCGCGCCAAAGCGCCGATGCCTTCGCCAATCAGGTCGGTCCAGCGGGTTTGTGGTTGCTGGTTCAGGATTTCCACCAGATCGGGAATGGTCAGCAATCGCGACCGATCCACCAGCATGGCGCGGATGAAGGCCTGCATCTCGCGCAGACGCCAGAGGCTTGGCAGGGTTTCATTGGCCAGATCAACCGGTATGCCTTTGGCTTCGGCATAGGCGCGAACGGGTTCCAATCGCCGCCAGTCGCGGGCGATGATGGCGCAGCGCCGCCATGACCAATCGGGGTCGAGTTGCGACAGGCGGATCAGATCGTCCAATGCCGCCATGGCCTGCGCCGCATCGCCGGGGCCGCAGTCAATCAGGCTGACACGCCCTTGGGCCACCGGATCAAGCGCGGCCCAGACGCCCCCCGGCGCGCCTTTTGCCCGCGCCCGGTTCACAGTGATGTCATGGCCCAGTTTCATTCGCGCGGCAGCGGGTGCGATCACCGCATTGGCGGCGGCAATGATATGCGCGGTTGATCGGTAGTTTTCGGTCAGCCAAACGGGCCTGGCGGCATAATCTGCCTCAAACCGGCGGATATAGTCGATGGAGGCACCGGCAAAAGCATAGATGTTCTGATCGTCATCTCCCACGGCAAAAAGGCTGATCTTCAGGTCTGGGTCCTCCAATGACCGGCCCGCAACGGCACCGATCAGCGCGTATTCCTCGGGGCCGATGTCTTGGTATTCATCAACCAAAAGCCAGCGAAACCCTTGGATCAAGGTTTCACGCAAAGCCTCGGCCTCGGGCTTGGTCAGCCCATCCCCGCGCAACAAGGCCACCGCCTGCATCATGATGCCGTCGAAATCGCGCAGGCCCTCGCCGCCGAAACTCGCCCCCACCAGCCGCATCGCCAGCGCGTGACAAGTGGAAACCGTCACCCCCGCCGCATCATCACCAATCAAGCGGCGCAGGCGTTCGCGAATTTCAGCCGCCGCGTGGCGGTTATAGGTCAGCACCAGAATGCCGCGCGGGTCTTCGCGCCGCACGCGGATCAGATAGGCAATGCGATGCACCAGCACCCGCGTTTTGCCCGACCCCGGCCCCGCCAGCACGAGCACGTTGGTTTGTTCGCGGTCATCGCGGACGATGTCTTGCTGCACCGGATTGTCCAGCGCATCGACGATTGTTTTCCACGAGGTGCCTGTTGTCTGCCGCCGGAGTTCAGCGCCCCGCCCCGGCAACCATCGGCGCAGAAAAGCATCGCCTTCCAGAACAAAGTAATCCTCGGACAGGCGTTGCGCTGCGGCCATCTCTGCCAGCCCCTTTTCGGCATAGGCCGCCATCACATGGGTTTGTATCGTCTGCTCGGCGTAATGTTCCTCTAGCGGTAGAAAGTTCTGCACGGTGAAGGGGCCACCCTTGGGGTTCAGATGCACGGTGATCGCAGGGCGAAACACGGTCAGGCCACGGCCCAATGTGACCACCTGCTGCTCATGCAGCCACAAAAGCGCGCGGCCCATCAGGCGCGTCATGTCGCGCACCTCGGCCCGCAGCAACGCGTCGCCATTCAAGGCTGCGGCCATATCGCCAAGCGTGGTTTCTACCTGAATGTCCTTGCCCCGCGTGCCCTTGGCCGCTTTGCCCGACAGATGCGAAAGCAAAATCTGCGCGCCTTGCCTGCGCACTTCTGCCACGCGCTCAATAAACCTCCATGCGCGCTCCAACCGCAGGAACAGCGTGTTCCGGCTGGCCTTGCGCAGGGTGATGTTGCCCTGCCCGCCGTCCTGATCGCGCCCGTCTTGGGCTATGCCCCGCAAGATGCCTTCAACCAGATCGGGGCGCACTTGGGCATGCCCGCGCTCGCGCATCGCTTGGCAGGTCTCAGTCAGGTGCAACGGGTGTGCCTCGGCACCTTCGCCGTCCGGCACCGCTTCGCGCATCAGGGCAATCAGGTCGGCTTCCATACGCGCGGCAGCCTCCAACCTGCGGGGCGAGGCATCTTCAACCCCAAGATGCACGAAAACCGTGACGGCGGTGTCGTTGCTGGCAATCCCCAGTGTTTCCAGATCAGCCAGCGCGCGATGGAGTGCCGCGCCTGTAAGCCCACAAGCCCCCGTCAAATCATCGGTCGACACACCCTCATCCGGGGCGGCGTTCATCACATGGCGCACAAGGTCCAGCAGTTGCGTGCGCCGTATGCCGGTGATTTGCGCGCGGGCCAGAATAGCGGCCGCTTCGTCCACAGATCGAATGCGCAAGGAAGAGGGGAACACTTGCACCCGGTTCTCCTCGCGCATCAACAGCTTGGCTTCCTCCAGCCAGGCCACGGCAGTTTTGACACGGGTGTCATCGGTGTTCTTGTCACGCCCAAACTCCTGATCCTTTTCCTCGCGCACGATTTCGCCGGGTGTGGCCACCACCTCTCCGGTCTTTTGGCGGGCATCCAGACGCCGCAACGCCTTAAGGATCGCGCCGATTTCGTGCCGTGCAAGCCGCGACCGGGCGGAAAGCGAGAACTGGCGTTCGACATCTTCAGGGGCAAACAGCAGCACACAATTGGCAGGCGCACGGTCACGCCCCGCACGGCCCGCCTCTTGCAGGTAGTTTTCCAGTGATCCCGGAATATCGCCATGCACCACCAGCCGGATATCAGGCTTGTCGATCCCCATGCCAAAGGCATTGGTGGCCGCAATCACCCGCAACTGGCCGGTGCGAAACGCCTCTTGCACATCGCGCTTGCGGTCAGATGTCAGGCCAGCGTGGAAAAAATCAGCCGCCAAACCTTGAGCTTTCAGGAACTCGGCCACCTTTTCGGTTGCCGGGCGCGTGGCGCAATAGACCACAGCACCTGAGACGCCTTCGGGTGGCAGGTTCACCTCAATCGCCGTCAGAATATCGGTCAGCTTGGTCGCCTTTTGCGTCGGCAGAACGGCAAAAGACAGGTTGGTTCGCACCGCCCCACCGTCCAGCAACAGCAGGTCCACACTCAAGCGCGATTGGAAATGATCGCGAATGTCGCGCACTACTTCGGGCTTGGCCGTTGCCGTTAGGCACAAAACCGGCGGCACGGTATCGCCCGAGAACTCCTTGATGAAGCGGCTGACATAGCGGTAGTCGGGGCGGAAATCATGGCCCCATTTTGAAACGCAATGCGCCTCATCCAACACCCACAGCCCGACCTCACGCTGTTGCAAAACCGTGCGGATTGAAGGCGAGCGCAGCTGTTCCGGCGAGATCAGCAAGATCGCCGCATCACCCATGCGCACCTTTTCCATGGCGTCATGGCGTTCGGGCAGCGACAGCATGCCGTTCACCGTGACCGCCGAGGCGATGCCCGCCCGCGCCAACCCCTGCACCTGATCGGCCATCAGCGCCACAAGCGGCGAGATCACCACCGTCAGCGCCCCCGTCTTGTCAAAGTGCGATAGCGCCGGGATCTGGTAACAGACGGATTTACCTGTGCCTGTGGGCAGAATACCAAGAACCGATTTCCCCGCCATCGCCTCATCCACGATGCGTTCCTGCAAAGGGCGCCCCATGTCATCCACTGGCTGCGGGCGAAAGGCAGGAAAGCCGAACCAGCGTTCCAGCGCCTTGTTCGGATCGTTGTTTTCGGCGCACCAACCGCAAACCGGATCGCCGCAGTTGGTATCGCGCAGGTGCCGCACGATCAGTGACGCCTCACGAAACTGCATCCGCACCCAGGGCGGCATGACGGAATCCCCTCCCGCCACCGAAATCCATGACAGCGCATAGGCCATCGGCCAGCCATTGCGCGGATCCTCTAAGCGGCGCAGGGTTTGCTCTAACCGATGATCACAGGCGCGGCCCGCCAGAAGACGGCGGATGGCGGCATGGGCGGCCCGCGCATCGGGGGCTGGCCCGCGCAGATGTTCAAACAACGCACCGAAACCGGCCGAGTTTTCACCCCGCGTGGTCAGGTGATGATAGGCAAGCAGCGCATCCGGCATTTCGTCGCCCAGCCGCGCGAAAGCCTCCAACTGGTCGATCAGCACCTGCAAAACCAGCCGCGCATCCATTTCCGGATCATTCACATGCCCCGCCTGCAAACGCCCATCCTGATAGTGCTTGACCAAATGGTGATAAGGATTGCGCGGAAAGGCGAGCGGGTTCAGCCAAAGCGTATCAATCGGTGCGGCTCCCAAACGCGCCAGCCGCGCCCGGTTCGCCACCAGATACGGCAGATCATGGCGCAGAATGTTGTGGCCGATCAGGTGATCCACACCCTGACACAGCACCTCAAGCCGGTCCAAACCCGTCTCCAACGGCCCGGATTTATGGGCCACACGCTCCCCATCCGCGGCCCTCACCGCCGCCAATGCAAACACCTTCGCCGTCTTTGGATTGATTTCCAGATCAACCGAAACGCAACGCGACAGGAAAGAGGCAGGACCTGAGTTCACCGATTGAGAATCCGAATTTCAAAGGAAAGAACAAGTGTTTCAAGACCTTGATAGCCGGATTTCACGATGCCACAAAGCGCGATTTTCAACACAATCGCCATGACGAAGGCCAAAAGCATCGTTTCAGGCCCCGCCGAGAGGTTCTGACCCTAATACCTACAATGACACATCGCACCAAATGCTTGATCGAGTCCGGCTGTCTGAAATTTCCGCCGAGCTTGTAGGCCTTGCAAATCTGGCTTTCCGGCACATGCAATTGGCTAGCGTTGAAAAAAACTGGGCCCAATATCTCTGCCAGCGCTCACTTTTTATCTTCACTTTCAAGCCATTGAACCAATGCCCGCCGTATCATTTCGGGGCGTGTGGGCAGGTCAGCTTCCAATCGCCGACGGTCGTCGATTGCGTCGATCAGTGATCGAGAAAGCCGGAGCGTCAGCGCTTGCGTATCTTTTTTAGGGGGTGCCATATGAATTAATACCATTTTGATGTTGGCATTGTAATGGCACGATGACACAATTAACGAACGCAAGGGTTGCACCCCTTGCCTCCACCCTCACCGAAGCGCGATCTGTAGAATGAAATCGCCCGATGGCTAACAGGTGTCATATCACGCTGCCGGCATGGCAGAAAGACCACACGCGCCGCGCCATCTTGTTGGGCAATAGGAAAGCCGCTGCGCTCGCCCTCGTCGACGAACTTGCGGCGTATATGAACTATGCAGGCTTGCGCATCGGCTTTCCCCTGCCGAACAGCCCATTGAACCCGGCGAAGCCATCCATTGCCCCCCTTTCACGCATGTAAACATGCATGAGAGGGAGATGATCTTCAAAAGATCACCCCGGCGACTGCGGAAGACAAACATGTGGCCGGCGTATGGGTTCTCGGCCAGAACCTGTTCCGCCTGTGCCGCCAGCATATTGAACCCGCGCCGCATGTCCGTGACGCCCGCAGCCAGCCATACCCACGCCTGCCCGCAGATCGAAAGCTTCTCATCGTCTGACCAAACCCGCTTCTTCTGACGCCCACCTCAAGATGCTTACTATCAATGGTGGAGATCTAGCGGGCACTCCATCATCCCGTCAGAGCGACGACACCGGACGGATAGGAAACTGCCATTCACGCGCCCGAACCAAGTCTGGTATCCCAATAAGTAGGACCAATTCATTCTGTGCCATACCCGACGAGACGTTTCGGATTTTGCAGTGAGTGAGATATAAAACAAATATCGCAACCACCGACACACTATAATGCTGTGACATGGGCTTGAATTCCCGTAAGGTCGTGGTATGAGAGCGACGCACGGATGGGTGGCCGAGTGGTTTAAGGCTCTAGTCTTGAAAACTAGCGTACGGGGAACCGTACCGTGGGTTCGAATCCCACCCCATCCGCCACTTGCCTTTGATTTAATTGAATTAAATGGAAGGTGTAGCTTTATACCCATCATAGCGCCCCACATAGGGAAAACGCTTGATGGGCGGCTGTTACGCTCTGCTCGATTGGAACTTCCAAGTTTGCCGGCGGCGCGTAGTATCCACCCTTAAGTATCTGGATCACTTCAGGACAGCATGATTTCTATGTCGTAGAAGTAGACATCTTCCCATGCCCGGTTTGTAGCCAATTTCTATAGAGAGGATTGCCAAGTGACTAAGTTTTTTTGGGTTTTCATTTCTAGCATTTTGTTTGCTACATCGGCTTTCGCCCAATGCCCATACGATCCAAACTGCCTTTCAAATCCATATGGAGCAGGTAGTCCTTACGAACCTAACGGCTTGATGAATCCATATAGTGACGCAGGAAGCCCCTATAGCAATAATTCATGGAGCAATCCTTACGCAACTAACGCCCCTCAGATTTACGACCAAAATGGTAACTATCGCGGGCGACTTAGTTCCAACCCATATGACCCAGACTCTACCAGCAACCCCTATGGTCGATACGGTAGCCCATACTCGCCAGATAGCATCAACAATCCATATGGAGCAGGCAGCCCCTTTGGTGGGCCTCTTTATGTTGTGCCGGGGCAATAATTATTTCGTCGAAGCGTTTCGTCAATACCGACATTGCCTTAAATCTCGCAGGGCGAAAACGGCAGGCCCCAAAAGTATGGGCCGCGCGTACGCGCGTATTGGTCCGCGAATGCACATCGGCACGGCAACGGGTGCAACTTAACATCTGTGCGCGCGCCGTTTTCAGGTTTTGCCTTTGCACACCGAGCGGGGATAAATCGGTTAGGATGGGCAATAGGGCTGCGTCCCGCATGAAAAACACTGCCCTCGCGCGTGCGCGCGTATCGTACTGCTATTCCCTGCTTTCAGTGACGGTTACTCACTCTCCGGGCAGTCTCGGAATGGCTGCGCTGCGCCCTTGGGCGGCGTTCGAAAGCAAAAAGCCCCGCGCTAGGCAGGGCCTTCTTTCAATTCGCTAGGTAGGGCCTAAGCAGTCGCGCTTTTCGGCCCGTCCATTTCGGCCCGCTCTAGCTCCCCCAGAATGTCGAATGCCATTTCAGCAGCCATATCCAAAACCTTGCCGCCGCCCGATAGTTCAAAGGTCTTGCCCGCGATTTGCTCACCATCGGTGGCAAGTGATAGAATTTGCAGCAGGCTCACAAGTGCATAGGCCCGCTCAATGGTTGTATTATTCTCGGTCATTGTGCGCCCCTCACTTCGGTTTCGATCTTTTCAATATCAATCGACAGCTTGTCGGCCCATTGGATTAGGCTTTTGAAAAATGCGGGCATGGCGTTGCTGGCTGGACAAGTCTGAGAGCCTGATCGAAAATGAGTTGAGTGAGTTCAGTAGGTTATGATTCTGTTCAGTTGCGACACAGAACGGAGATCATGATGGCCTGGACCGAACTCACCCGCACCCAGCATAAGCGCAAGACTGCGCGTTATCCAAGTGATTTGACGGCAGAAGAGTGGGCTGTTATTCGCCCACTTTTACCGGGCCCGTCCCGTCTGGGACGTCCGCGAAAAGTTGACCTGCGCAAGGTCTGGGATGCCATCCAGTATATCGCGGCCTCGGGATGCGCTTGGTCGCTGTTGCCGCGCGATTTCCCACCAGTCTCGACGGTACGGTATTATTTCTACCGCTGGCGCAACGATGGGCTTATGGCGGAGATCAATCGAGCGCTGGTTGCACGGGCGCGCCAGGCGGCGGGACGCAAGGCGCAGCCGACAGCCGGCGTAATCGATAGCCAGAGCGTAAAAACCTCTGAAAACACGTCCCTTTCCGGCTTCGACGCGGGCAAGCGGATCAAAGGCCGCAAACGCCATATAATCACCGACACCTGCGGCAACCTGCTCGCCTGCACGGTCCACAGCGCTGGCATTCAGGATCGCGATGGCGCGCCCGGGGTCTTTGCCAGGCTGCGCCGCGAGGCTCCGAAACTGCGTGACGCCCTTGTCAGCCTCGGGCGCTGGACGCTGCAAATCGTCACGCGATCCGATACCGCCAAGGGGTTTGAGGTACCGCCGCGCAGATGGGTCGTGGAGCGCACATTTGCTTGGCTTGGCCGCTGTCGGCGCCTGGCAAGGGATTGGGAAAAAACCATCGAGAGCGCTGAGGCATGGCTGCTGATCGCCCACATCCGCCGGATCACCCGCCTCATCGCAAAAGCCTGAAATCATTCAGACCATTCTGAATCGGACTCTGAGAATACAAAATTGTAATCTCGCCGTAAGGCAAGGCAAAGGCTGGCCGGGCCATATGGCATCACTGGACGGTTTCCCAAGCCCAACCTTCCTGCCTCGGGATTATGGGCAACTGACGGGCCCTTGCCCCCGAAAGGGCCCGTCCTTTTTACATCTTTGCCTTTGCAGACAAATCATGGGCATATAACGGGCTGAATACCCCATTTGAAAGCACCATCGAACCAATGCCAAATAGCCAAACCGTTGCCATGAATGGCCCGATCTGGGCGCGTGCGAAACATCTTGTCCCGGTCATTGTGGCATTGGCGCTTTTTACTGCCGGGGCTTACGCGCTCTATCACTTGCTGGCGACCGTGCAGCTTTCACAAGTCATGGCGCAGGTTCGCGCCGTGCCTGTGGCCACTATGAGCGCGGCCTTGCTGTCTACATTTCTCGCCTATCTCAGCCTTGTTGGCTATGACTGGTCGGCGCTGCGATTTATCGGCAAACCGCTGCCGTTGCCTGTGACCATCACGGGGGGTCTTTTGGCCTATTCCTTTGGCAATACCATTGGTTTGGCTGCCGTCTCGGGCGGCGCTGTGCGATACCGTATTTATTCCGGCTTGGGGTTGGACGCCTATGAGGTGGCCGCAATTTCAACCTTTACGGCTGTCTCTTTTGGGGTGGCGGCAACACTGGTTGGTTTTGTGTCGCTTGCCATTCATCCCGGCGCTTTGGGGCCGCTTGCCTTTGTCAGTGAAAGCCAGTTGCGGCTTTTGGCGACCTGCGGGGCATTGGGCATAGTGCTGCCCTTGCTCTGGGCTGCAATCAGTCAAAAAACCCTGAAGATAGGGCGGTTTACCCTTCGTGCGCCATCGCCTTCGGTGCTTGCCGGTCAGGTTGTGTTTTCGCTTTGCGACATTGGCTTTGCAGCGCTCGCACTTTACCTGCTGTTGCCCACCGGTGATTTGGGGTTTTTGACCTTTGTTGCGGTGTTCGCGGCCGCCACCATGGCCGGGATAATCAGCCACGTTCCGGGTGGTATCGGCGTATTTGAAACTGTTGTTCTCGCGGCCCTTCCGGCCAGCGTTCCTGTGCCAGAGGCGGCAGCCGCGCTTTTGCTTTACCGGATCACCTATTTCCTCGTGCCGTTTGTGCTGGCGATGATCGCCCTGTCGGTTTTTGAGGCGATGGGCCTGATGCGCGCCAAGACAGGCCGCAGCACTGCATCGGTACTGACCGCCATACAGCCGGCGCTAAAAGCAGCAGGGCCAATCATTCCTGTGGCCATTTCGGCCATGGTGTTCGGCTCTGGCCTGCTCATGTCATTTTCTGCCTTGGTGCCGCCCTTGTCAGATGCCGCCGAAGCCACTGAAATCTTGTTCCCGCTTGCCTTCATCGAAGGCGGGGCCTTGCTGTCCAGCCTGTTGGGGGTTGGTTTGGTGGTGTTGTCACATGGCCTTTATCGGCGCAGCAATGCAGCCTTTGGGCTGACGATCATGGCTTTGGCCGTGGGTATTGTGACCGCGCTTGTCAGCGGGTTGGATTATGAACGGGCGGGCATTTTGCTGCTGGTTGCCGCAATTCTTTTGCCGTTCCGGTCAGAGTTTTACCGCCGGTCAAACCTGCTGCATGAACCGCTATCGCGGCGCTGGTTGGTGTTATTGGGTTTGCTGGCAGTCTCATGCGGGTTCGTTCTGTTCTTTGCCCACAAAAGCACGTCCTTTTCAAACGAGATGCTGTGGAGCTATGCCATTGATGCCCATATTCCCCGCGCCCTGCGGGCTGGGATGTTGGGGGCCATGGCATTGGCCAGCATCGTTTTCATCACTCTGTTGCAAGCCCCCCGCGTAACGCCCACCACAGCCGATGATGCCGCCTTGGCCACCGCCCGCCAAATCATCGCAACCAGCCCCGCCGCCGACGCCCTCTTTGCCCTGACAGGCGATAAGGCCCTGATGTTCAGCGAGGATAAGGCGGCCTTTATCATGTATGCCGTGCAAGGCCGGTCGTGGATTGCATTGGGCGGGCCGGTTGGCCCCGAGGAAAGCGCGCAAGATGTGGCCTTGGCCTTTGCCGATGCGGCGCATACGGCAGGCGCGCGGCCCGTCTTTTATGAGGTGCCGTCAGCCAGTTTGCCGCTGATGTTGGATCTTGGGTTAAACCTGTTCAAAATGGGCGAAGAAGCGGTTGTGGATTTGACGCGCTTTTCGCTCGATGGGCCAAAGCGCAAGAAGCTGAGAACCAGCCATGCCCGTGCGGGGCGTGATGGGTTGTCGCTGACGCGCTGTTCGCCGCCATATGACGATGAATTGTTGCGGCAGCTACGCTTGATTTCCGATCAATGGCTGGGGGCCAAACATGCGCAGGAAAAGGGGTTTTCGGTCGGGCGATTCAATGAGGTCTGGCTGTCGGAATGCGACCTTGCCCTTGTCTGGTTTGAGGGGCGCGTGGTGGCATTTGCCAATATTCTGGCGGGCGGAACCGGGGAACGCGCCTCGATTGACTTGATGCGCTACAGCAATGACGCCCCCAAAGGGCTGATGGAGTTTTTGTTCACCGAGTTGATGTTACAGTTGAAAGCCGATGGATATCGGCAGTTCTCGCTGGGAATGGCGCCGCTTTCTGGCATCGGGACAGGGCCGAATGCCAAAACATGGAACCGTCTGGGCGCCACGGTGTATCGCCACGGCGCGCATTTTTACAACTTTCAGGGCCTGCGCGGGTTCAAGGAAAAATTCGATCCCGATTGGCAACCCCGCTATCTGGCAGCCCCCTCGACCATCGCACCGATTGCGCCCTTGGCCGATGCAAGCCTGTTGATCGCAGGCGGCGCGAAAGGATTGCTGCGGATGAAATAGCCGCAGGTCACAGTTTGGCCTTGGGCGGCTCTGCCCGCAAGAACACCCAATACGCGAATGACGTATACGCCAGAATGACCGGCAACAAAACAGCCGCCCCAACCAGCAAAAACCCAAGCGAGGCATCCGGGGCCGCTGCATCAAAAATGGTTAGTGTTGACGGAATCAGGAACGGAAAAGCGCTTGCAACCAGGGCCACAAATCCTAGCATCATTGCAAGCGTCGTGGACGCAAAGCAAAAGCCCCCGCGCTGACCGCGCAATCCCAACACAAGCAAGATCACCGCAACCATTGCGAGCCCAGCCAACAAGATGGTAAACGCCTTGTGGTCAATCCATACTGCTTGCTGCAAGGCCGCAACCTTTGGCAGGCGAAAAGATATATTTCCAACCGCTAGAATAGCCAGAGCTGCCGCGCCAGAAAGCAGTGCAGGCAAGCGCGGAACCTTTACGCCACGCAGCAACAGCCATGCCGTGCCATGTGCCGCATAAACGGCAACCAAGGCCGCGCCGGTCATCGCGGAAAATGGCGAAAGCCAGTCCCATGGCCCGCCGCCAAAGCTGCGCCCCTGCACGGTGATCCCTTGCAAAACCGCGCCCAGCATCATCCCTTGCATCGCGGCTGCAATCAATGACCCGGCCCCGAACCCCACCAACCAGAACCGGTTCAATCTGCCCCTGCGTTCGACAAATTCGAAAGCCACGCCACGAAACACAAGCGCGAGCACCATAATCGTCAGCGGGATATAGACTGCGGGCAATATGATGCTATAGGCCAATGGAAAGGCCGCCAAAAGGCCCCCGATTGCAAGCACAAGCCATGTTTCATTGCCATCCCATGTTGGTGCCAAACTGTGCATGGCATTCAGCCGCGCCTTGGGGCCTCCTAATAATGGGAAAATGATACCGACACCAAGATCAAACCCGTCCAACACCAGATAAGCCAGCATCGCAAACCCCAGCAGCCCGGCCCATATCAACGCCAAACTGTCAAACATTTTGCACCGCCTGAGGTTGCGATGGATCTGTCATCGGTTGCGCCATCAGCCGCAACGCATACAGGCTTCCGGCCCCAAAAACGACGAGGTAAACCAGAAAATAGGCCAGTAACGAGGCCCCAACGATGGGCGCTTGCAAGGGTGAGGCGCTATCTGCAGTGCGCAACACCCCATAGACCGTAAAGGGCTGGCGGCCTGCCTCCGTGGTAACCCAGCCAGCCAGAACCGCGGCAAACCCGGCAGGCCCCATTGCAAAAGCCAGCCTGTGGAACCAAGCACTGTCATACAGGCGGCCACGCCAGCGCAGATAACCCGAACATATCCCAATAAAAGCCATCGCAATCCCCACCGCGACCATCAGACGAAAGGACCAGAATATGATCGCCATATCTGGCCAATCCGCCTTTGGAACCGCATCCAGCCCGACCAATGGCGTGCCAAGATCATGTGTCAAGATCAACGACCCCAGATCAGGAATGGCGATGGGGTGGCGCAAGACCCCCGCCTCCATATCCGGTATCCCAAATAAAACAAGCGGCGCATGCCCCTCTGGGTAGCTTTCAAAATGCCCCTCCATAGCGGCGATTTTGGCGGGCTGATGTGCAAGCGTGTTCAAACCATGTTGATCCCCGGCGATGATTTGCAGCGGGGCAATGAACAATGCCATCCACATTGCCATGGAAAACATGGTTTTCGGGCAGGGATCAGTGCGCCCTTGCAACAGATGCCAGGCCCCGCAGGCCCCAACCACAAAGGCAGTGGTCAGATAGGCCGCTAGGACCATGTGAACCAAGCGGTAAGGAAAGGATGGGTTAAACACCACAGCCCACCAATCCACCGGCACAAACTGACCTGCGGTATTGATTGCAAAACCCGCAGGCGTCTGCATCCAACTGTTCGCGCTGATGATCCAAAAAGCCGAAAACAGGGTCCCACTTGCGACAATTAAAGTCGCCAGCATGTGTATCGCGGGCCCCACCCGTGCTCGACCGAACAGCATGATGCCCAAAAAACCGGCCTCAAGGAAAAACGCCGACATCACCTCATACCCCATCAAGGGGCCGATGATCGGCCCGGTCTTGTCTGAAAACACAGACCAATTGGTGCCGAACTGAAACGACATGACAACGCCGGAAACCGTGCCCATGGCAAAGACCAAAGCAAAAATGATTTTCCACCGTTCAAACAAGGCCAGAAAATGCGGTTGGCGCCACCAGAGCCACAGGCCATTCAGCACGGCCAACCAACTTGCCAACCCGATAGAAAATGCCGGAAATATGATATGCGCCGAGATCGTAAAGGCAAACTGCAGGCGTGACAGATCAAGCGTTGTCATCGGCGCGTTCTCTGGGATCTTCTGAAAGAAGTGTCAAGATCTTGTCCATTTTGGCCTCAAGTTCTGCCAGCCTTGCGTGATCCCATTTCTCGTGCAGCGCCATGATTTCCAGTTCTGCACGCAAATTGGTTTCATAATCCGCCATTGCTGCAATCCGGTCCCGCGTGTTTTGCCGGTTCTGGCTCATCATGATGACAGGGGCCTGAATGGCGGCGACTGTGGAGAGCATGAGATTGAGGAAGATGAAGGGATAAGGGTCAAAAGACAGATTCCAATCAGCCAGAATTTCGGAATTCAGAACCATCCAGAACACGAGAATTGCCGCGAACGAAAAGATAAAGGCCCAAGAGCCACCGATTTGCGCCACCCTGTCGGCCAATCTGTCCCAATAGGTGTCACCCAAAGCCGCCCGGTCTTGTGCGGCGCTTGTTGAAGCTGTCCGGTTTTGTATATCGGCCAGAACCTGCTCATCACGCGCTGAAATGGGGCGTTCTGCCCGCTCCAGAACCTTGCGGGCAATATCCGCAATAAGGGTTTTTCCGTTCATCCTGTTTTCCTTAAATAGATGGCATCAGCTTTCCAAATCGGAAAAGCGTCGCTTGAAGTTTCAGCATCTGTTTCTGTTGCCCACCGACAAAAGTTTAGACTCATAAGCGTCATCATGGCAATTCCGGCCCTTATCCAGAACATAGTGGAAGGGGCCAAACCAGCCCCCAAGCAAGCCAGCGACAACGCTTGTAACCAACAACAAGTTACCGCAGAGCAGATTATACGGCCCAAAGGCTGTGCCAAGCAAATTGGCAGGGGCCGTGGCGGCGATCATCTTGCCTAAAAGCCCCTGCGTCAGCCCAAGATGAAATCGACCTTATACATTTTTGCCTGCCTGATGTGGCGGCCCGTCTTCGGTCATGGCTGTCAAGCACGGCATCTGGATTACGGGCAGATTACAATACTGTCATGGAAAACTTATCTAGAGGGTAAGCATGTCACAAAGCAGCACCCGCACAGGCCTTCCGTAACTGTTGCTATCGCGGCCAGTGCGCCGTCCAAGGCCCCTGCCTGCGCAGAACACTTCTTGCTCTGCGCCCAGTTTTGGGGCGCCGGAAGTTGGAGTTTTCCGGCTCATTCATCATGACGGGCTGGTGACGCCATCGGGGAAATGCATGGCAATCGGGACGTTGCAACAGCTTTTCCCTCCTATCGCAGCCTTTGGGTGCATATTCATGACAATCAAAAACGGAAACGTGTATTGTGAAATCCGCTATCAGTTTGTAGATTCACGCTTGCGAGATACTGATTGGTGCGATGAAACGACATCTTTTTTCAATGTTGCTGATGATCGCCGTCTCATTGTTTGGCGGCATCGCGCATGCGTCAATGACCCGAGGAATGCAGACCACGTCAGCATCCTGCGGGCACAGCCAATCTGTCATGCGCGCGGGTGAACATTGCGACACCTCGGGTCACCGCATGTCCGCCGCGTGTATGGCGGTCTGTGCCATGTCGATTGCGTATTGGTCCGCCCCAGCCAACGCGGCCCCGGAAATTCTGCGCCCGCTATCCTATCCACGCGCGCAGCCCGGCTTGCCGCAGGGTCGAATTGACGAAACGGCTGATCGCCCCCCCAAATCCATCTGATCTGAAACAGGCGGGGCCGAATTTCGGCCTTAGACAGATACGCCCCTTTCGGGGCATGATGGATTTAACACAGATGAAACATGATCTTACACGTCGTGGCTTTCTGGCCGCATCCGCAGCCTTGGCTGCCACCTCTGCCGTGCCGCGCATGGGTTTCGCACAGGCTACGCCGCTTTCCCTGACAGCCTCGACGCGGGTGATTGAGGTTGGCGGGCGCGCGGCCACCGTGATGGGGCTGACCAATGGGTCGGGCGCGCAGGGGCTGATCCTTGATCCCGGCCAACGGTTTCGCGTGGACCTGACCAATGCGCTGGATGAGGAAACGATCATCCATTGGCATGGGCAGATTCCGCCCAATGAGCAGGACGGCGTGCCCAACCTGCCGATGCCGCTGTTGCAGCCGGGCGAGGTTCGCAGCTACGACTTTGCCACCATTCCCGGCACCTTTTGGATGCACAGCCATGTGCCGGTGCAAGAGATGAGCCTGCTTGCCGCCCCCCTTATCGTGCGCCGCCCCGAGGATTTGGCCGCCGACCGTCAAGAGGTGGTGATGTTCCTGCACGATTTCTCATTCCGACCCGCGGCCGAGGTCTTGGCCGAGATTACGGGCGGTGCGACGCAGCATGACATGAGCAGCATGGAGGCCCCCGCGCAGCCGATGGGCGGAATGATGCCCGGCATGGCGATGGGTGGCATGGACCATTCCGGCATGGCCATGGACCTGAACGACTTCAACTTTGACGCCTATCTGGCCAATGACCGCACGCTTGCCGACCCCGAGGTGATTGCGGTTGAACGCAAAGGCCGCGTTCTGCTGCGTGTGATCAACGCGGCGGCGGCGACATCGTTCTGGATTGATACGGGCGGTATTCCTGCGCGGCTGGTGGCGGTGGATGGGCACCCGGTTGAACCGGTGGCGGGGACCCGTTTCGGTCTTGCCATGGCGCAGCGGCTGGAGATCGAGATTGATCTGCCGGATGCGGGGGCCTTCTCGATCCTTGCCCTGCGCGAAGGCGCGCGCGAACGCACGGGGGTGGTCCTTGCCACGGCGGGTGCTGAAATCCGCAGGATGGATGATCTGGGAACGGATGCCGCAGCTGCGTTTGACGTCGATATGGCGCAAGAATTGGCGCTGCGGGCATCCAAGGCGCAAGATGCGCTGTCCCTTGCGCCGCGCCCGGTGGATCGGTCCCACATGCTTATGCTTGGCGGATCAATGCAGCCTTATCTTTGGACGATAAACGGCGAGACTTGGGGTAACCACACGCCAATCACCGCAAAGACCGGCGAGCGCGTGCATTTGGCGTTCCACAATATGTCGATGATGGGGCATCCGATGCACCTGCACGGGCATGTGTTCCAAGTGGTCGCTGTCAATGGGCGCGCCATTGACGGCGCGATGCGCGACACGGTGTATCTGCCGCCGATGACGATGGTGACGATTGCGCTGGATGCAGGCGAGGCCGCGCGTTGGATGCTCCATTGCCACCACATGCCGCATCTCGCCAGCGGCATGATGACCGAATTCGCCATAACCGCCTGACACCTTGCCACCGAAGCGGATCATTCCCTTCGGTGGCACATATATTCATCGCTGCGCTTCACCTGCATAGTCACAGGCCAGCAGCAAAGCCGCCCGTCGGCAAAGAAAAATTGGAGATTTCATCATGAACAAAAGACTTATCGGCGTCGTTGCTGTGGTCATCATTGCCGGGGCGGGTTGGTATTGGACCAAAAGCCAAACCGCCCGGAACGAAAGCGTGGCTACTGCGCCCGGCACTGACGCAAATGAAACGGGCGCGCCCTTGGTAGATGTCGTGGTTCCTGCCCAGTTCTCCGCGCAGGCCCAACAGGGCGAGGTTTATTACAGCGCGGTTTGTGCCTCTTGCCATGGCAAGAATGCCGCCGGGCAAGATGGCATCGCCCCGCCGCTTGTGCATAAGATTTATGAGCCTTCCCATCACGGCGATGGCGCTTTTGTCATGGCGGCGCGCAACGGCGTGCGGGCGCATCACTGGCCTTTTGGCAACATGCCACCGGTTACGCAACCGCTGACCGATGCGGAACTTGCCGCGATTATCGCCTATGCGCGTGAGTTGCAGCGCGCCAATGGCATCAACTGATGGAACACGCGATCGGTGAACAGACATGAGGCGCGGCCCCCTTTTGCGCGCGGCGGCGGGCTTGTTGGCAGGCATCGGAACCGCCGCCTTGGCCTTGGCGCAAAGCGAGGACGCCACCGCGCGGGGCCGCGCCCTTTACGATGAAAACTGCGCGTCTTGTCATGGTGCGAACCTTGAAGGGCAGCCCGACTGGCGCAGCCCCGGCGAAGACGGGCGCTATCCCGCGCCGCCGCATGATGCCAGCGGTCACACCTGGCATCATTCTGACGCTGACCTGATTGCCTACATCACCTTGGGCGGTGAGCAGGCCTTGGCGCAGATGGGGGTGCGTTTCAACAGTGCCATGCCCGCGTTCGGCGCGGTTTTGGCGCCAAAAGATGTCGATGACATCCTTGCCTATATCAAATCCCGCTGGCCTGAACGCGAACGCGGCGTTCAGGCCGAACGGAGTCTGGCAAAGGATCAGTAACCCTGCCTGCAATCGGCCATCACTCTGGCGAGGCGTGATGATCTTCCATGTCGCTGTGCCCTGCGGCCGGATGCGCCAGATCATACAAGCCCTGGCTTCCGGGCGATTGCCCCGAAACAACGGCATGATGTCTTCGGCGCAGACCACCACCAATCCAATCAGCGGCTCAGTGCCGCTGCATTGGACCATTCCGGCACTTGTGACGATGTCAACAATCCCCTCGGTGGCCCATGCCACAATGTCGGCAGAAGCGCATCCCCCAGCGCAGTGCCAAATTCTCCAAAGTCCAGAACACACGAGCCGGTAAAGCCATCGCTTCATCCCTTTTCATAGCTTTCATGAGGGGCACGCGCGGCGGTGATTCCTGACGTGCCGACGGCACCCCAGCGGCACCGTGGTCATGCAGCCAATGGTTGTTAATGCGGCAAGAACACTCGCCGGTGTGAAGGCAGTGAAATTCGATAAACCCTCAATAAAACTAGGGGTGGCACGAAGGGTGGTTTGAATATGCCGGTTTTTGCCACCTCCTGCCCTCTGCTCCCTGCACCCCGAGACACAATTGCCCGCATTCGGGCGCAAACGGGGGAAGGAAATGCAGATGTTGGACACGCAGGACATCAACCAATCAGGGCCCGACATGGACCTCCTGGAGGATTGGATCAGTCGCCATGATCTGGCGATCAGCCTCGGGCTATCCGAGGATACGCTGTGGCGTTGGGATGCAAAGCGAACCGGCCCCCAGCGCATCAAGCTCGGACGCAAGGTGTATTACCAACGCTGCGCCGTGCGCAGCTGGCTTGAGGCCAGGATAGCCCAAGGCACGCAGCGTCCATGAAATACAGCGCCCCTGGCCGGCATAATGCTCCAACGCTACCCGCCTTTGTGCCGCCGAGAATTTAGGCAGGCGCGGCACTGAACATATCGGCAAATCCTGCCGACGCTCATATTCTCGATGCCAACCCTTCAGGGCGTTCTTCGTTGCATACCCCAACTCACGGATGGTCGCCCGCAAGCGCTTGCCGAGCTTGATATAAAGCTCAACCGCGCGCATTCGTTCTTCGTAGCTATACAGTAAGCGGTCGCTGGGTAGCACTGTCACCTTATCTTGGCGGCGTGAAGTTCCACGGCAGCAGGTCGTCTAGGCGGCTTTGTGGGTGGCCGTTGGCAATCGCGGTCAGGGTTGCCTTGAGATAGGCAAAGGGCTCGATGCCGTTAATCTTGCAGGTCTCGATGAGCGAGGCGATGCGGCCCCAGGCGATGCCGCCTTCGTCATGCCCCGTTGCCCGGCAGGGTTTTGGCAAGGCCAAAATCCCGAGAGGGGGCGAAGAGCGCGTTTTTGCGATTAAGGGCTATCGGGCGGATCAGGTTTTCAACCCTGTTGGAGTCAATCTCCACGCTACCGTCCTGCAGGAAGGTTTGCAGCCCGTCCCAGTGGTTATGGATGTAGGTCAGCTTTTCGCCCAGGCGGGATTTTGCGGAGATCTTGCGGCGATGGGTCTGCAGCCAGTCACCGAATGCGGCCACCAACGGCGCGGTGCGGGCTTGGCGGGCAGATAGGCGCTGGCCTTGCGAGACGCCGCGGATGTCGGCCTCGACGGCATAGAACTCAGCGATGCGGCGCAGACCCTCGGCGGCGATCTCCGATCCGTCGCGATCGAAGACCTCCTTGAGTTTGCGTCGGGCATGCGCCCAGCAGTGCGCCACCCGAATGGGCGCACCTCCCTTGCGCGCGGGTTTGGTCAGGCGGTTGTAGCCGGTGTAACCATCGATCTGCAGGATGCCATCGAAGCCGGTGAGGAAGGTTTCGGCATTCTCGCCCGCGCGGCCGGGGGCATAGAAGTAGACGACGCCGGGCGGGTCCTCGCCGCCCCACGGCCTGTCATCACGGGCGAGCGCCCAGAGATATCCGGTCTTTGTCACACCGCGCCCCGGGTCCAGCACCGGGGCTGTTGTCTCGTCCATGAACAGTTTGGATGACCGCTTCAGGTGGTCGGCCAGCCGGTCAACGATGGGTTTCAGGTGGAACGCAGCCTTGCCGACCCAGTCGGCCAGCACGGCGCGGTGCAGATCGAGGCCCGCCCGTGCCATGATCTGGCTCTGGCGATACAAGGGAAGATGGTCCGCATATTTGCTGACCAGCACATGGGCGATGGTGGCCTCGGTCGGCAGGCCGCCCATGATCAGATGGCTGGGTGCTGGGGCTTGGGTCACCCCGTCGGTGCAGGTCCGGCAGGCATACTTCGGCCGCACGGTCACGATGACGCGCAACTGCGCCGGCACGATGTCCAGCCGCTCGCTGCGGTCTTCGCCGATCTTGTGCATGACACCGCAGCCACAGGGGCAGATCAGGCTGGCGGGCTCAACGATCTCTTCGATCCGCGGCAGCGCGGCTGGCAGGTTGCCGATGGTGCGCTTGGGCGTAGGCTTGGTCGTCCCGTTGTCCGCCTTGGCGGCCCGCGTTTTCTTTTCTGTCTCAACCTCGGCCAAGGCGATGGACAGGTCTTCGAACGCCAGCTGGCGTTCATCTTCAGACAGCTTTTCTGACCGCTTGCCATGCAGGGCGTGGTTCAGCTCGGCGATGAGATGCTCTTGCCGACGGGTGATTTCTGTCAGTGTCGCCACCGTTTCCATCAACGCCAGCACCGCCGCGCGTTGCGCGGCCGGGATGGCGGAAAGGTCGATGACGGGTGCGGTTTGCATGGGCTGAAGCTACCATAAAAACCCCCGCAAAAACACGCCAAACCAAGCGGTTGATTCACTCTGCCGCAGCTGGCGGGCGTGCCTCCAATGCCTTTACTTTGCGCCAGTCGAGACCCGCAAACAGCGCCTCGAACTGGGCGTGGTTCAGCGCCATCACCCCATCCTTGATCGCGGGCCAAGTGAATGTCGCATCCTCCAGCCGCTTGTAGGCCATCACCAAGCCAGTGCCATCCCAGAAGAGCAGCTTCAACCTGTCCGCCTTACGCGAGCGGAACACAAAGACCGTGCCGGTGAACGGATCCTTGCGTAGCACAGACGACACAATTGCTGCCAGGCCATCATGGCCTTTCCTGAAGTCGACAGGCTGCGTCGAGACCAGAAACCGCACTCGGTTCGAGGGGAGCATCATGACGACGGCCCGATCGCCCGCACAATCTCGGCAATCCGCGTGGCTGTCGTTGCACCGTCCAACCGGATTGTCACCTGGCCCACGGCGATCTCGATAAATCCCAAGGGCTGCGCTTCAGACTGGCCCGGCCGCTCAGGACGCGTTGGCACAGCACCAGTATTCTCATCCAACAGCACAAGAGGCGCAAAACAAAAGCCGCTGTCCGCCAGCGCAGGCAAAACCAACTTCCCGTCGCGCGCCCGACCACGCCATTCCGACAAGTGGTTCGCCCGAAGCCCATACCGCGCCGCAACCGCGTTCACCGTCACACCAGGCATCAGGCTTTCTGCAACGATCTGCGCCTTGACCTCGTCTGGCCACCGCTTCTGACCATTGGCCCGTATCTCCACACCGTAGTCCCTGAGAAACTCCACCGTAGTCGCCATCGCGAAACTCCTGCCCCGATCTCCATCAGCCGTGGAGTTGCAGGTCAGGCAAAAACTGGGAAGGTGCCGCCTAGGAAACGCTTACCGTTCTTCGTAGCTATACATGAACTACCTCCAAGATAGTCCAAGTTTTCGTCCGCCCCCCCCGGCTCAGTTCTGGGTGGAAATCAACAGCCGTCCTCCTTGCTTCCAAAATTACCAAGCAAGGCGTCTACAAATCTAGGGGCTATTCAACTGGCGTCAGGGGGGCGCTGGAACGCCCGCCGATCCTCTTCATCGTTAATCATTATCGGCCACACATCGTCATGTGCCAACCAGCGTAAAGCGGTGAGACTAGCGGCGGTTCCACTCTTGATACGCTCCAAGCAGCCCGCACCGACCAGAACTGGAAATGCGCCCCAGTCGTAGGACTGAAGTTCGCCAATATCATGGGCTGATGGCGCCTTGTGCTCACCCCCACCAAGACGATTTTCGATGAAAAGCAAATTGTAGGCGCTGCGAAGGACGTCCGCGCCCGTTGCTCCGGAGTTCCAATTGTCAGGCCGAAGCTCAAGGCAGAGCGTCCCGGTTCCATATTGATGTGAACTCCACCGGACCTCACCCTGCGGTTCGACCCATGCGGGGACTTCGGGGTATTGATCGGGATAGATCAGCCGGATCGGATAACGATGCCCATGCGCATTTATGACACCCTCAGCGCAGAACATGTTTTCGTGGAAGCACCAGCGCTCCATCTCAAACCAGTTTTCGTGGCTGGCAATAGCTTCAATCGCAGATTTTTCCGCCGCCAATCTCGCGGATTTAATCACCCACCAGAGCTTCAAGCGAAACCGCGCGGCTTATTCACCGGAGCGGCCATGGCGTTCGGGAATGTATAACCTGCTGCTACAGGTGCGGCGACCGCGAAGCCTCCGTATGTCGCGGCCTTCGCCACGTTCGAGGTGAGTTTGAACCTATCACCGAACACCCGACGCCACAAACGGGTCGCCTCATCCATATCGGCTGCGTCCTAGGCTCGACGGGCTATGTCTGCATAGACACGAACTTTTTCGATGAAGTCCTTCCACTGTGCGACCGACACTTTGCCAAGAATGTCATTCAATGGATCCGCCGGGTCAGCTATGACAGGCTTCTGATTATTTGTCGCAAGCCAAGCGTATTCGTTATGGATATTTGCGAGGAGCTGTGTGAACGCCTCACCGTAATGCGTTTCGATCGCGGGAGCGTGCCGCGACACAAGAACCTCCAGGACAAAACCCTTGGGACGCCGGCCACTCGGGTTCATCCTGCGCCACCACTTGAACAATTTGACGAACGGTTTGAACCGACCGCCGAACCTCTGGTTCTGCTCCGCACTCCAACTGGTATGAACCGGTGGATTTGTGAATTTCCAATCACCGGTATCACGATCGGGAATCATGTATCCGTTCCAGGTCGACACGACCGGGACGATATCCATCTCGGCCTGCCACGTCTCAACGCGCACTGAGCGCTTATTGATCTGCTCGACCACATAACCATTGCCGCCGTCTTCAAGCCCGCGGCACACTTCTCTCAACACATCGTCAGGATGATCGTCGGTCGAAAAATTAGTGACTACGATGATGTCAACTCTGGACGCTCCAGCACGCCATCTAACGTGCGCGGCCGGACAGACGTGCTACGGGCATAACTTCCCGACAAAAAGCTACCAACGTATCTATCCTTGAAGCTCTGCTGAGTCCGCAGGTGTTCACGAATAGCATTGTGCCCATCGGAAGCTTTGTTTTTCGTTGTTTGACTGGGCTCTATGTCTTCGAGGAGCTCTGTGAATTGTGCTTGCGGAACCGGCATAGTCAATCTCACTGTTCTTATTGCCGCGCCCTAAACGGCCACATAATGGCGGCTCTCGACCACGAAGCTCGAAAACCGCCAACATTTCTCGTCACCAAAAAACCTTTATCCCCAGACCAGAAAACCTTTGCCCGAAAACAGAAGAACTATGCCCGGAGGGACAACCACAACCCTTGTTCGATGGGGTTCAGGGATACCCAGCCTAGTGAGCCTGACGAATTTTTTCCGGAGGAGATCCAGGTTCTTGATCCACGACACCCGCTGCATGGACAAACATTCCGGGTAATGGGTCGATCGCCGTATCGTGGAGGCAATTCTCTGCCTTCATATGAGGTCGAGTACCGCCATGGTGTCACTTTATTTGTTCCTGTGGCCACAACTGAGCGCCATGCGCCTCCAGATATTCCCACCAAACTGAGCATAGACGCTTTGTGCGAACTACTAAATATGGTAGATTGTGTTGATTATCATGAGCACACAACCCGATGTTTCTCTGGTCGACACTGCCGCCGACGCTACGACGCCAGATCGTCGACGATATAGCCGCAGTTCTGGCGGAGGTCTTTTATGATGTCCGAGTTGATCCAACCGACGCATCTGAAGCGCAAGGCCGTCGTCTACATCCGGCAGTCAACGCCGCATCAGGTCGTGAACAATCAGGAGAGCCTACGGCTCCAGTACGCGCTCCGCGAACGCGCCTGTGAGCTTGGATGGCATGAGGCCGATATCGACGTAATTGACGCCGATCTGGGCCTGAGTGGCGCATCCGCCGCGCTTCGCAGCGGCTTCAAAGAGCTAGTCGGCCGGGTTGGGCTCAGCGAAGTGGGGTTGATCCTGTCAATCGACGTGACACGTCTCGCCCGCAACTGTTCTGATTGGTACCCTCTTCTGGACATCTGCGGGCTGCGGGAGTGTCTCATTGCTGATCGCGATGGCGTCTACGATCCAGGCAGCGCCAACGGGCGCCTACTTCTTGGCCTGAAGGGAACCATATCCGAACTCGAGCTGCATACGATCCGCAGCCGCCTGACAGCTGGCCTGATTGCAAAGGCGAAGCGTGGTGAACTTGCGCTCACCTTGCCTGTCGGTCTCAAACGCGACCCGAGCGGTGTGGTGCTCAAGGATCCGAACCTGGCCGTTCAGGAACGCCTCTCCCTTGTTTTTGGACTCTTTCTGAAGGTTCGCACCATTGCTAAGGTCATGCGCACGCTGAACGGCCGTGGTCTTGATCTGCCGCGTCAGGACCGGCATGGCGACCTGCACTGGACGCGCGCAACAGTCTCGGCTGTTTCGTGTATTCTGAAAAACCCTGCCTACGCCGGTGCGTTCGTCTATGGCCGGACCCGCATCCGTGCGGCCGCGCGCGATGATCGTTCTTCGGTAAAGGTGGCGAGGCCGATTGACGAATGGCGTATCGTCGTAAAGGACCGATATCCGGCCTATATCGATTGGCCGACTTATGAGAAGATCCGCAACATCGTGAGCGACAACCGGGCTGAATACATGCGTACCAAGACCAGAGGCGCTCCCCGCGACGGCGAGCTTTTGCTGCACGGGATCGCCTGGTGTGCGCGGTGCGGTCACAAGATGTATGTTCGATACAAGGGTGGCGGGGAGTACGTCTGCAACCACCTGCGTCTCCCATTCCGGATTGCCCACGTGCCAGCACGTAAGAGCCGCGCGCGTCGACGCTGCTGTGTTTGGCGCGTTCCTGAGCGCATTGGCACCTGCCGAACTCGATGCCCTGTCGCGCGCGCGCCGGGCCCAGAGTCTGAGTCGACGCGGCGCTGTGCAAAAATGCCGAACGCGACGTCGAGCGTACCCGATATGCTGCAGCTTTGGCGGAACGACAGTTCAATCGTGTCGATCCGGATAACCGTCTTGTCGCAGCCGAACTCGAGCGTCGTTGGGAGAGCGCGCTGATGGAGGCTCGGGCGGCCGAGACAGCGCTTACCGAACGGTCTGCGCCGCGCCCGGCCCCAAAAGTGGCGATGGGCAAGGCGTTCAACGACAAGGTCGTGGCCCTGACTGGCCGTCTACCGCAAATCTGGGCGGATCCAGCCACCACAGATACCCATCGCAAGGCGCTGTTGCGCTGCCTTGTCGAGAAGGTGGTCATCGACCGGGGGACGCACGACATCGCATTGGCCCGCATTGTATGGCGCGGTGGCGCGGTGACGGAACTCGAAGTCAAGATGCAGGTGAATTCTCTCGCCAACCTCGCCCGAGGTGACGAAATGCGGGATCGGATACTCGAACTTGCGCAAGCCGGGGTGCCCGATGATGAGATAGCCAACGGTCTCACCAGTGAAGGGCACCGTTCACCCAATTGCGCCGACAAAGTCCTGCCTGTCACCGTACAGCGCATCCGTTCGGCCGCAGGCATCAAAGTGGCCGACCAGCGTCACAGATGGCACCACGATCCTGACCTGCTCACCGCAAACGAACTTGCCTCCAGGCTCGGCATCCCAGTCAACTGGCTCTATGTGCAGATCAGAAAAAGGCAGCTGCTGATCGAGCGCCAGCCAAGTGGGGCTTATCTGTTTCCCGACGCGCCGTCCGTTTTGGATGCGGTCCGCAGTCTTCGTAACCACACCATTTCCAGCTTGGATTTGAGAATCAATAAGCCTGACAAGGAGGGGCATCAACATGAGTGATCGATCAACTACACCCGCTCGTCCCGCCGCAGGTGTTGCACTTCATGCAGGTGCCATTGCGGACCAGTGTGTAGTTACCGCATTCGCCACAGGCCTCGCCTTCATAGCCTTGCATCTTGGCTTTCACGCGCACATCCATCGACATTGACACCGCACTGCTTGCCGTCGCTGTCGTGGTTGCCACGCCTGCCTGTGCGGGGTGCGGAACAAGGGTGTTCAGCACCGACATCGTGTCCATCCCGCTGGCCAAAGCTGCCGAACTGATACCGCCTTGCAGCACCGTCAGTTCTTGTGGCAGCCTTTTGCGCAGATAGCCGGTTGAAGAAATGTGACGCAGCACTTCCAGCCCTCGGCTGGCTGCAGCGTCATTCACCGGGCTGATGTTCAGCTTGCCTTCGGCCGAGCCGCCGCCCAGATCATCAAACGTCGCCCCTTGTGGTTTGACATGGGCCAAATCCGTGCGGTCAAGATAAGACACGGCCAATTCGCGGAAGATGTAATCGAGAATCGACGTTGCGTTCTTGATACTGTCATTGCCCTGCACGATGCCGGCAGGCTCGAACTTGGTGAAGGTGAACGCTTCGACAAACTCTTCCAATGGCACGCCATATTGCAGGCCGACCGACACGGCGATGGCAAAATTGTTCATCATCGCGCGGAACCCCGCCCCTTCCTTGTGCATGTCGATAAAAATCTCGCCCAAGGTGCCGTCTTTGTATTCGCCGGTGCGCAGATACACCTTATGCCCGCCAATCAACGCCTTTTGGGTATAGCCCTTGCGGCGCTCAGGCAGTTTTTCACGATGCGATTTGACGATTTCCTTGATGATCACTTTCTCGATGATCTTTTCTGCCAGAACGATGGCCTTTTCCTGATCTGACCCGTTCAGGAAAATCTCTTCGGCCTCGTCATCATCCTCGACCAGTGCCGAGGCCAAAGGCTGCGACAGCTTGGAGCCGTCACGGTACAACGCATTGGCCTTGATGCCCAAGGAATGGCTCAACTCATACGCTGCCAGGGTTTCGCCGATCGACGCCGAATTGGGCATGTTGATCGTCTTGGAAATCGCGCCCGAGATGAACGACTGCGCCGCCGCCATCATGTGGATATGGCTTGCCACCGACAGATAGCGCGTGCCCTTGCGCCCGCAGGCATTGGCGCAATCAAACACCGCATAATGCTCGGTCTTCAGGAACGGCGCGCCTTCCAGCGTCATGGTGCCGCAGATATGCTCATTCGCCTGCTCTACCTGCGCCTTTGTGAACCCCAGGTGGCGCAGCAGATCAAAGGTCGGGTCGGCCAGCTTTTCCGCCGGAATGCCCAGCGTACCTTTGCAGAACGCTTCGCCCAGCGTCCACTGGTTGAAGACAAAGCGGATATCAAAGGCCGAGGCCAGGGCGTCTTCGATCTTTTCAATCTCGCGCGGGCCAAAACCGTGGCCGATCAGCGAGGTATGGTTGATGCCGGGGCAATTGCCCAAAGAGCCGTGGCCCACAGCATAGGCGACAATCTCTGCGATTTGCGCCGAGCCATAGCCGAGTTTTTCCAGCGCGGCGGGCACGGATTGGTTGATGATCTTGAAATACCCGCCCCCCGCCAGCTTCTTGAACTTGACCAGCGCAAAATCCGGCTCAATCCCGGTGGTGTCGCAATCCATGACCAGCCCGATGGTGCCGGTGGGGGCAATCACGGTTGTTTGCGCGTTGCGGAACCCGTGCGCCTCTCCCAGGGCCAGGGCCTCATCCCAGGCGCCTTTTGCAAGCGCAACAAGGGTTTCCTCTGGGCAATTCACCTGATCCAAGGCAACGGGATCGACGTTCACGCCAACATATTCCCCGGTTGCATGGGCCGCCGCGCGGTGGTTGCGAATGACCCGCAGCATATGTTCGCGGTTGCGGGCATAGCCAGAAAACGCCCCCAATTCCCCAGCCATCTCGGCAGAAGTGGCATAAGAGACACCGGTCATCAACGCCGAAAGCGCCCCGCACAACGCGCGCCCCTCATCAGAATCATAGCCAAAGCCCATGTTCATCAGCAGGCCGCCGATATTGGCATAGCCAAGACCCAGTGTGCGGAAGTCATACGACCGCTGCGCGATTTCCTGGCTTGGAAACTGCGCCATCATCACCGAAATTTCCAGCGTCACAGTCCACAACCGGGTGGCGTGGATATAGGCGGCGCTGTCAAACCTGCCCCCTGTGTAAAAAGTCAGCAGGTTCATAGACGCAAGGTTGCAGGCGGTATCGTCCAGGAACATATATTCCGAACAAGGGTTTGAACCGCGAATAGCGCCGTCCTCGGGGCAGGTATGCCAGGCGTTGACGCTATCGTGAAACTGGATACCCGGATCGGCACAGGCCCAGGCCGCATGCCCGACCTGCGCCCACAAATCCCGCGCCTTGATGGTTTTGGCAACCGTGCCATCCTTGCGGTTGATCAGGTCCCAGTTCCCGTCCTCTTTGATCGCCCGCAAAAAGGCGTCGGTCACCCGGATGGAGTTATTTGAATTCTGCCCGGAAACGCTTGAATAGGCCTCGGAATCCCAATCGGTATCATAGGTCGGAAATTCAATGCTGGTGTGGCCCTGCTTGGCATAATCCAGCACGCGCTTGATATAGGTCTCGGGGATCGCAACTTTCTTGGCGTCCTTGATCGCAGCTTTCAGCCCGGTGTTCACCTTCGGCTCATAGGCGTCGGCTTCGGCCCCGTCCCACGCCTTGATGGCAGCAAACAAGGCATTCAGTTTTTGCTCATGCATTTTGGAACCGGCAACGATGCTTGCTACCTTTTGCTCCTCTATCACCTTCCAGTTGATGAAATCCTCAATATCGGGGTGGTCGGCGTCTACGATCACCATCTTGGCGGCGCGCCGGGTGGTGCCCCCCGATTTGATAGCGCCCGCCGCCCGGTCGCCAATCTTCAAAAAGCCCATCAGGCCCGACGATTTGCCACCGCCCGACAGCTTCTCGCCTGCCCCGCGCAGACTGGAAAAGTTGGTGCCGGTGCCAGAGCCATATTTGAACAAGCGCGCCTCACGCACCCACAGATCCATAATGCCGCCATCCCCCACCAGATCATCCTTGACCGATTGGATAAAACAGGCATGCGGCTGCGGATGCTCATAGGCGCTGGTGGATTTGGTCAGTTTGCCGGTCAGGTGGTCTACATAATAATGCCCCTGCGACGGCCCGTCGATGCCATAGGCCCAATGTAGCCCGGTGTTGAACCACTGCGGGCTGTTCGGTGCGGCCATCTGGTTGGCCAGCATATAGCGCATTTCGTCATAATAGGCGCGGGCATCCGATTCGGCGGTAAAATACCCGCCCTTCCAGCCCCAATAGGTCCAGGCCCCGGCCAAACGATCAAACACCTGTTTGGCTGAGGTTTCGCCGACAATCCGTTGATCTTCGGGCAGTTTTGCCAATTCGGCCTCATCCGGGACGGAGCGCCACAGAAATTCGGGCACGCCCTTTTCCTTGACCGCTTTCAGCCGTGCAGGCACGCCAGCCTTGCGGAAATATTTCTGCGCCAACACGTCCGATGCCACCTGGCTCCAGCCTGTCGGCACCTCAACGGCCTCATTGCGAAACACGATCTTGCCGTCTGGGTTACGGATTTCAGATACCGTGGTGGTAAAATCCATCGCGCCATAGGCACCTGTGGTTTCTGCCGTGAATGTCCGCTCGATCTTCATTGGCCCCGTCTCCGACTTGTTGCGGGCGTGCTGGCACCCGATGTTTGCGTATCAGACAAACCCACCCCCCGCGCCATCCGTTCGGAAAGCACGCTCCCAGCCCCCCCCAGGGGCGTGATCGACCGTAGACCGGTCAGATGATAGGTTTTTTCTAGCGTGCCACTATATATAGCGTTTCGTGGCAGCGCTTGCTCAAACTGTCGTATTTCGCTCGGCGGTTCAATCACAATTAAACACTTTTCCACAGTTTTTTATGCCTCGGCAAGTCGCTTTCTGGTTGCATTCTGGATTTGGGCCCAAAGCGCAAAAAGCGCCCGGCCGTTAACCTTTTGTCAAAGTGGCAAGGTTGGGTTGGCCAATTGCCAGCATTCGCTTTGCTTTCGGCCCATTTACCACCGATAGCTGATAGCGTGGGCCAAGCACCTTCCAGCCACTATATCTGGTGGTTTGGTAGAATCGGCACATCGGCAAATCACCAATCAGAATCATGAGGTGTTGCGCCCGTGCGACGCTCGGCAAGAATGTGCTACAGCGTTCAAAAAACTTGCAGCCAAAATTCATGCTGACCTCTGCGCTCAAACGATCGGGCATCCAGACATGACCCTGTAAGCATGCGGGGCAAAGCCGCAATAAAACCCGATCAAAGACAATACCAGCGGCCGACAGCGGCCTGCTTTGGCCCAAGCACCGCACAGGCCGCATCGCTGCCGCATGTGAACAAGGCAACAGATAGCAAGCCACCTGCCCATCCGACTCGCAAACACGCTTTTGTACAATATGGCTGGAGCCTGTGCCTCATTCTGCTACACGAAGCCTTGGACAGGTCGCAAAAGGCAAGAAATCATGGCTGGAACATCATCATACGCTGCACAGCCAAAGGCCTGCGCGTGACCTCGCAAAGCAGTGAAGATACGGACAACACCCGCGCAAGTCTGCTCATGCTTGGCTCGATGGCGGCCTTTGCGTTTGAGGATGTCTTTCTGAAACGCGCCGCGACGGCCCTGCATCCGGGGCAGGTCATGGCGATGGTGGGGCTGGCGGGTGCCTTGTGTTTTTGGGCGGTCGCACATGCGCAAGGCCAGCCCATTCTGACCCGCCGCGCCCTTACCGGGGCCGCCCTTGTGCGCTCGCTGTCCGAAGCGGGGGCAAGCATGCTGTATATAACCGCCCTTTCGCTCATCCCGCTGTCGGTCAACGCGGCGCTGCTGCAAGCCTCGCCGCTGGTCGTCACCATGGGGGCGGCCCTGTTTTTGCGCGAACCTGTCGGTTGGCGGCGCTGGTCGGCGATTCTGATCGGCTTTGTCGGTGTGCTGATCATCCTGCGCCCCGGAACCGAAGGGTTCGAGGTGGCGGGTCTGTTGACGGTTGCCTGCGTCTTCATCCTCGCCGCGCGCGATCTGTCTACCCGGATGATGCCGTCTGATATTGGTACGTTTCAGCTCACCACCTGGGCCTATCTTGCCCTTGTCCCGGCCGGGCTTCTTCTTATGGGCCTTGGCCAAACGGCGCCGGTGCCGATAGCCCCCGGCCAATGGGCCGACATGTTTATCGCCCTTGTCACCGGGCTTGTCGGCTATTGGGCCGTTACGGCCGCGATGCGCGTGGGCGAGGTATCTTTCGTTGCCCCTTTCCGCTATTCCCGCCTTGTGTTTTCCGCCCTTCTTGCCGCGCTCTTCTTTGGCGAACGCCCGGATATCTGGATGCTGGCAGGGGCAACCCTGATCATCGGCTCGGGGCTTTATACCTTCGCGCGGGAACGCCACTTGCGCCAGCAACGCAACCGCCGCCTGCGCTCCGCCCTTTCCAAACATACTCTCCCAAGGTAAAGACACGGGTAACAGAATTTTTCCCTCAACGGAGGCATCATGTCTACAATCGTCGATATCCACGCCCGCGAAATTCTTGACAGCCGGGGCAACCCCACTGTCGAGGTTGATGTCCATCTGGAAAGCGGCATGATGGGGCGCGCCGCTGTGCCCTCGGGTGCGTCGACCGGCGCCCATGAGGCGGTTGAAAAACGCGATGGTGACGCCTCGCGCTATATGGGCAAAGGCGTGCTGGACGCCGTTGCCGCTGTGAACGGCGAGATTGCCGAAGAACTGGTGGGTTTTGACGCGCTGGAGCAGGTCGCGATTGACCGCACCATGATCGAAATGGACGGCACACCCAACAAATCCCGGCTTGGCGCGAATGCAATTCTGGGCGTATCGCTGGCTGTCGCCAAGGCCGCCGCTGAAATCTCGGGGCAGCCGCTGTTTCGCTATGTTGGCGGCACATCGGCGCGCATGCTGCCCGTGCCGATGATGAACATCATCAACGGCGGCGAACATGCTGACAACCCGATTGATATTCAGGAATTCATGATCATGCCGGTGGCCGCGGAAAACATCCGTGACGCGGTGCGTATGGGCGCGGAAGTGTTTCACACGCTGAAAAAAGAGCTGTCCAACGCGGGCCTGTCCACAGGTATCGGTGATGAGGGTGGCTTTGCCCCCAACCTTAGCTCTACCCGCGACGCGCTTGATTTCATTCTGAAATCCATCGAGAAGGCTGGCTATCGCCCCGGTGAGGATATCATGCTTGCCCTCGATTGCGCATCCACCGAATATTACAAGGGCGGCAAGTATGAAATGAAGGGCGAGGGCAAGTCCTTGTCGTCTGAGGAAAATGTTGATTACCTTGCGGCACTTTGCGCCGCCTACCCGATCATCAGCATTGAAGACGGTATGGCCGAGGATGACTGGGCTGGCTGGAAGATGCTGACCGACAAGCTGGGCAAAACCATCCAACTGGTCGGTGATGACCTGTTTGTCACCAACCCGACCCGGCTGTCGCAAGGTATCAAGCAAGGCTGCGCCAACTCGATGCTGGTCAAGGTCAACCAGATCGGCACGCTGACCGAAACACTGGCCGCCGTGGAAATGGCGCATCGCGCAGGCTATACCAATGTCATGTCGCACCGTTCGGGCGAAACCGAGGATGCAACGATTGCCGATCTTGCCGTCGCCACCAATTGCGGCCAGATCAAGACTGGCTCGCTTGCCCGGTCGGACCGGCTGGCGAAATACAACCAGTTGATTCGAATTGAGGAAATGCTGGGCGAGACCGCTGAATTTGCTGGCCGCTCCATCCTCAAAGCCTGAAAAGGCTGCTGGCCCGCCGCGTTGAATCTGGCCCCCGTGAATTGCGGGGCCAGCCTTGCCAAGGCTTGTCCCGATGCTTTCCCCCCCGCTTCATCCTGGTATGAATAGCTGTGAAACGCCTGCCGCAGGCGCGCTGAAATGTAATGGATACAACTTCGCTCTGGCGCAAATTCGTTGCCACGGCTAAGGCCTTGGTATGACCCAGATTGCCAAAAAGAATGAAGACAGCCTTCGCGGCTTTTTATATGCCCTCGCGGCCTATATCCTGTGGGGCTTTTTGCCGCTTTACATGAAGGCCCTGGCCCATGTGCCGCCGCAAGAGGTGATTGCCCATCGTGTCCTGTGGTCCTTACCGATTGCCGCTTTGGTTCTGTTCTATCAGGGTCGCACGGCCGATCTGCGCCTTGCCTTCCGGACGCCTTCCACCTTGCTGATGGGTGCCGTCACGGCCACGCTCATCTCGGTCAACTGGGGGTTTTACGTCTGGGCCATCGGCGCAGGCCACACGCTTGACGCCGCCCTTGGGTATTATATCAATCCGCTGTTCAGCATCCTGCTCGGGGCCTTTTTACTGCAAGAGCGCATCGCCCCGTTGCAAAAGATCGCCATCGTTTTGGCTGCATTGGCCGTCGTCATCCTGACCGTCGATCTGGGCCGCCTGCCCATTGTCGCAATCGCTCTTACCTTTTCCTGGGGTTTTTACGCCTATTTCAAGAAACAACTGCCCATCGGCCCAAATCAAGGCTTCACGCTGGAGGTTCTGCTGCTGACGCCTTTGGCGCTGGGATATATGCTTTATCTGTACCTTACCCAAGGCGGGCATTTCTTGATGGGCAACACAACCGACACCATCTTGCTGTTTGGCTGCGGCATCGTCACCGCTGTTCCCTTGATGTTTTACGCCAATGGCGCCAAAGGCTTGCGCCTGTCGACCATCGGCGTCTTGCAATATCTGACGCCAACAATGATCCTGCTGACCGCCGTTTTCATTTTCAATGAGCCGTTCGGCCCCGCCCGGATGATTGCATTCCCGATGATCTGGGCTGCGCTGGCCCTTTACACGCTTTCGATGTTCCGCGACCGCGCAAGGAAGCCAGCCAGGTAGGGCATTTCCAGATCTTATTTCCAGATCTTGTTGAAACCAGCCTGGTTTTTACTGCGCTCTCAGGGTCGGCTGATCTGCCCCCCGCCGATCGCCGCCCGCACCCCCGTTGTGCCGGGGCAAGAGGTCGGCAAGCCCATTGCCACCCGCACCGCGAGGTAGGCAAAGGCCTGCGCCTCCAGCATGTCACCGTCCAGGCCAACCGCCTCTACCGGGACAACCTCGCATGGCATCAGATCGGCCAGCATCGCCATCAAGACCGCATTATGTCGCCCGCCCCCGGTCACCAGCAAGCGCGACACTGGCGCAGGGAAATGTTCGGCCCCCTTTGCAACCGCCGCCGCCGCCGCCGCTGTCAGCGTTGCGGCTGCATCGGCATCTGAAAGCCCCGCCACTGCCTCGACCAAACTGCTAAAGTCATTTCGATCCAAAGACTTGGGTGGCATCTTGTAGAAATAGGGATGCGTCAGAAAACGCGCTACAATCGCCGCGTCCGGTGTGCCGCTTCCTGCCAAGCCCCCCCCCCTCATCCCGGCTCAGCCCCAGGCGGGCCGTCACCAGATCATTGATCGGCGCATTGGCAGGCCCGGTGTCAAAGGCCAGACAGGCCCCCGCCTCTTCTGCGGCATGATGCCTTGGGTCTATCCATGTCAGGTTTCCAACCCCACCAAGGTTCAAGAACGCCACGGGGGCCTCGGCCTTGATCCATTTGGCACAGGCAAAATGGAAAAACGGCGCCAATGGCGCACCCTGCCCGCCCATTTCTACATCAGCCGAGCGGAAATCCCAAACCACGGGCAAGCCCAAGACCTGCGCCAATACCTGCCCCGACCCGGCCTGATGCGTTCCGCGCCCGCCCGGTTCATGCGCCAGGGTCTGGCCATGGAACCCCACGATCTCTGCCCCCTCAAACAGCCCCAGCACCGCGGCATGGGCGGCCTCAACCCCCTCGGCCACCGCCTCTACGCCGTCTTCGCCTTGCCAAAGCCCCAGCCCCGACCGGATCAAATCGCGCAGCTCCTCGGTATATTCGCGATACGCGGTATGCCCGAACTCCAATATCCTGTGCCCATCCGTCAGCACCATCGCCGCATCAACACCATCCAGAGACGTCCCCGACATTGCCCCCAATGCCCATATATTTCCCGCCTTCAGCATCACAGCCCCCTTTGACGGCACCCCGCCGCCCCGCTATACGCGCATTACCTTTTATATAAAGCACGAGAGACCCATGACCTACCATGCAAAATCGGAATTCATGCGCGTGATGACGGAGCGCGGCTTTTTGGCCGATTGCACCGATTATCAGGCGTTGGACGAGGCGTTGGTGAAGGGCATCGTGCCAACCTATATCGGCTATGACGCCACCGCAAAATCCTTGCATGTCGGGCATTTGCTCAACATCATGATGCTGCGCTGGCTGCAAAAGACGGGCCATAAACCGATTACCCTGATGGGTGGCGGCACGACCAAAGTGGGCGACCCCAGCTTTCGCGCCGATGAACGGCCATTGCTTTCACCGGCGCAGATCAATGAAAACATTGACGGGATGCAACAGGTTTTCGCCAAATACCTTGTTTACGGTGATGGGCCGACCGATGCCATCATGCTCAACAATGCCGAGTGGCTGGACAATCTGAACTACCTCGATTTCCTGCGCGATATCGGGCGGCATTTTTCCATCAACCGCATGTTGTCGTTCGAATCCGTCAAATCCCGGCTGGACCGCGAGCAATCGCTGTCTTTCCTCGAATTCAACTACATGATCCTGCAAGCCTATGATTTCCTTGAAATCAACCGCCGCTATGGCTGCCTGTTGCAAATGGGCGGATCAGATCAATGGGGCAATATCATCAACGGTATTGATCTGACGCGCCGCGTGCTGGATACCCAGATTTTCGGCCTTACCTCGCCGCTACTGACCACGTCAGACGGCAAGAAAATGGGTAAAAGCCAAGGCGGGGCAATGTGGCTGAACGCCGATATGCTCTCCCCCTATGAGTTCTGGCAATTCTGGCGCAACATCACTGACGCCGATGTTGGCCGCTTCCTGAAACTGTATACCGAGCTTTCGGTGGAGGAATGTGACCGCCTCGCAGCCCTTGAGGGGTCGGAAATCAACGCCGCCAAAGTCATCCTTGCAAATGAGGTGACAACGCTTTGCCACGGCGCCGAGGCCGCCGCGACAGCCGAGGCGACCGCCCGTGAGGTATTTGAAAAGGGCGGCACCGGCGATGACCTGCCGACCTTTGCCGTCAGCGCGTCCGAACTGGCCGAAGGCGTCTCTGTCTCGTCGCTTTTCGTCAAATCCGGGCTCGCCAAATCCGGCAAGGACGCCAAGCGCCTGATTTCCGAAGGCGGCGCACGGATGAATGACGTCGTGGTCGTTGATGCGGGCGAGATGATCAGCGCCAGCCATCTGGCGCAGCCCATCAAACTGACCGCTGGTCGCAAACGTCACGCGCTGATCGTTCTGGGTTAAGGCCTTGAACGGCGCAATTGCATCTGCAGTGCCCGATCCTCTGTGCCCTGTTGCTGAACGCATCTGTCGGCAGGGCACAGGGATTGACTGAAAATCATGGGGCGATGGCGTCACGGGGCACTGCACCTACTGCCAGTTCCCTATGATCACTCGTTTTCATATATGGCAGACGCGCCAAACGCTGCGTTCCTCCACCGCGTTTTGCCCAGCCCTTCATACAGCCTGTGGCCAAGCGTACACAAATCGGCTCAGGGCAGCGGCGCAACCCCAATGACCGGGGCATGCAGCAGCACGACGCCCAGCCAGATCACAACCCAAACCAGGCTGCGCCACAGCCCAGGCCCCGCCACCGGCCGCCACCTCCCCTGCACCAGGGCAGCAAAAGGCCAGGTCGAGGTAGAGCGCGCAAGACCAGCCCAAACCTCTGCCCCCATGACGCGTTGCTTGCGCCGGTCAATCGCCCACATTCCCAGCACGGAAAACCCGGTAAAGCTGCCAAACAAGAGCACATGCGCAAGGTCGCCGTTCACCACCAGATGCACCGCCGACCACAGCGCCAGCGCCCAAAGCAGCGGGTGACGCATCACCCCGGCGATCCCCGGATGCTCCGGGTCAAACCCGGCCGCACGCCCACCAAAAGACAGTGGGTTTGGCGCACCAAGGCCAAACACCGCCAAGGCCAAAGCCACCGGCATCACCAGATTTGCCAGCCAACGCTGCCACAGCGCCTGATCCCACAAAGGCACAAAAGGCGCATTTCCGGCGGCCAGGATCAGCCATGCCAGCAACACCACCGACAGCAAACTATAGGCAACGGTAAAACCAATCGAGCCCAGCCTCGCCTCAAGCCGCTGCCGGACCCGTGGCAAGGTCGGTATGCGGTGCGACACAAGAAAGACCGCAAACGCCAAAAACAACTCACCCCAGGTTCCCGTCATTGCCAAACTCCTCTTGTTCCATCGCCCATTCCTGCGCCGCTTACCCCTGTCACGGCCCTGCGGCAATACCTGCCGGGTCTGCCCCACCCCCACGCAACACGTTGGCTTCCGCCTTCCAAGCGCAAAACATCCCGCTTTCTGTTCGGCCCAAATATCCTCGGGGGGGGCCGCTTTGCAAGGCAAAGCGGCTTTGGGGGGCAGACAGCCCCCCTACCCGGCCCGCCTCCGCGCACCGCCCGCAAGATCACCCGCCCCAGTGCCATAGACGCCTTCAGCACAAGGAACGGCGGCGTCCCGGCATCAGGTACCGCAAAACGTGCGGTATTGGCCAAAGCTGTCGGGGGCGGGTTCGGCGTAATGGCGAAACGCGGCACGCGCAGCAAACGGCTGCGCCACGACCGCAAGAAGCTGGTCAAACGGCGCCATATCGCCCGATGCCGCGGCCGCAAGCGCGGCCTCAACCAGATGATTGCGCGGGATGTAGACCGGGTTGCGCGCGTCCATGGCCTCAGCGCGAATGTCCGGCGCCACGCCGTCGCAGGCAAGGCGGGCCTGCCACCCCTCTTGCCAATCGCTCAGGCTATCCGGATCGGTGACCTGCGCCCGCAAGGCCCCTGTCTGCCCCCGCACCACATCAGCCAGGGCGCGAAAGCTGTTGGTGAAATCTGCGCCCTGCCCGTCCAGCGCTTTCAAAAATCCCTGCACCAGCGCATCATCCTCTGGCGCTGCCGTGGTCAGCCCCAGTTTGGCCCGCATCAGGCCCAGCCATTCGGCCTCAAATATCTCGTCAAAGGCCCCCACCTCGGCGGTGGCAATGCGGATTGCCGCTTCCGTATCCGTGGCAATGAAATCAAGCAGGGTTTCGGCAAGGCGGGCAAGGTTCCACTGTGCAATAGCGGGCTGATTGCCATAGGCATAGCGGCCTTGCCGATCAATGGAACTGAACACCGTGGCCGGGTCGTATTGGTCCATAAAGGCACAAGGGCCATAGTCGATGGTTTCGCCCGAAATGGTCATGTTGTCGGTATTCATCACGCCATGGATAAAGCCAACGCTCATCCAGCCCGCCAGAAGTTTTGCTTGCCGTTTGATGGTGTTGCGCAAAAACAGCAAGGCGTTATCCGGTTGCCCGATCAGATCGGGGTCGTGGCGGGCAATGGCGTAATCGGTCAGTTGGCGCAGTCGGTCAGTCTCTCCGCGCGCGGCAAAGAACTGAAAGGTCCCAACCCGCAAATGGCTGGCGGCAACACGCGCCAGCACAGCGCCGGGCTGCAGATCTGCGTCACGCCGCACCAATTCACCCGTAGCCGTGGCGGCAAGGGCGCGGGTCGTGGGGATGCCCAGCGCGTGCATCGCCTCGCCCATCAGATATTCGCGCAACACCGGCCCGAGCACCGCCTTGCCATCCCCACCCCGCGAAAATGGCGTCCGACCCGAGCCTTTCAGATGGATATCGCGCCGCAGGCCATTCTGGTCAATCACCTCGCCGATCAGCACTGCGCGGCCATCGCCAAGCTGCGCCGAGAAGCCACCGAATTGGTGCCCCGCATAGGCCATGGCCAAGGGTGCCGCGCCTGCTGGCACACTTGCCCCTGCAAGAATACGCGCGCCCTCTGGCGTGTTCAGCGCAGCCGGGTTCAGGCCCAGTTCAACCGCCAATGCGGTGTTGAGCCGCAGGATTTCGGGGGCAACGACGGGTGCGCCATGGCAAGTGACATAGAACCCTTCAAGGTCGCGCGCATAGCTGTTGTCAAAGACAAAGCCAAAAGCATCGGCAGTGGGTTGGGGTGACATATGCTGTCCTTCGGGCTGTGTCGGCATGGGAACGGGCCAAAAATGCGGTGGCCCGCACCGGCGATTCACGGCGCAGCGTGATGCGCCCCGCGTTTCGGCAAAACCCAGTCAGGGCGCAGAAAATGGCAGGTATAGCCGTCTGGGCGGCGCTCCAGATAATCCTGATGTTCTGGCTCTGCTTCCCAAAATTCGCGGGCGGGCGCGACTTCGGTCACCACTTTGCCGGGCCACAGGTTCGATGCATCGACATCGGCAATGGTATCAAGGGCGACCGCCTTTTGTGTCTCATCAAGATAATAGATCGCCGAGCGATAGGACAGCCCGCGATCATTGCCCTGACGGTTGGGGGTTGTCGGGTCGTGGATCTGGAAAAAAAACTCCAGCAAGGTGCGAAAACCGATCTGCGCCGGGTCAAAGACAATTTCAATCGCTTCGGCATGGGTGCCATGGTTGCGGTAGGTTGCGTTGGGCACATCGCCGCCAGTATAGCCGACACGGGTGGTCACCACGCCGGGCAATCTGCGGATCAGATCCTGCATGCCCCAAAAGCATCCACCAGCCAAAACAGCGCGTTCTTGCATCATTCATTCCTTGTATCAAACTTTGCGCCACCCTATTGCCGGACGCCCCAAACAGGCAAGGCCGCAATCGGTCGGGGTTTCGGCCAGGGCGCAAAGTACCAATATGGGCTGCCTTGGCACTTTATCAAGCCTGTGGTTCCGGCGGGCAAAGGCCGGGTTGTGCCAAAAGACATCAGGCACGCCCACAGGCCGGGCTAGGCGATCCATGTCACCCCGGCCCGCATTTTGGTAAAATACCGACCGGCATTTGTTGCAAATGCCCCGGTTCCTGCGCTATGGCGATAGGGTGGGTGCAGGGGGCGGCAACACTTTTATGAACACGCCAGAGATGATGGATAGTCCGGTTGAGTGTGCCGTTGACCGACCGAGCCGGTTTTTTCCACTGCGACCCGCCCCCCACCGGCACCCCGCCCTGGCTGCGGGCAGCCCCATAGACCCCCGGCAGGGGCCTGAAAACCATCGCGCCCCGCAACGGCTTTTCAGCCCGCACGCCCAGCAAGCGGCACGCCCCTGCCTGCCAGCCCCACAGATCGCCCCCCCTACCGGGCCATCAACCAGTCGCGGCGGGCGGGTGGCCTGCTGATGTGGGATGCAACAGCATCCGGGGGTGAAAGACGCTGGACGGCGGTGCTGATGGCTGACATGGCCGCCTCGACCGCGATTACCGAGCAGATAGGAACCGAGAACAGCTATCAATTGCTGACCCGGCTTATCGCCATGGCAATCGCGGCGGTAGAGGCCGAAGGCGGCACTGCGCTAACCTTTGGCGGTGACAGTTTGCTGGCCTCTTTCGGGGCCCCTGTGGCGATTGAGGATGCCTCTTTGCGGGCCTGCCGCGCCGCACTGGCGTTTCAGGCCGCGATTGCCGGGGAAAGTGCCGCGTTGCAGGCGCAGTTCGGGGTTGTGCCGCAATTTCGCATCGGGATCAGTGGCGGGATGGTGGTTGTGGGCCATATCGGGCCGCAAACCGGGATGGACCTGAACATCATGGGCCAACCCGTCAACGCCGCCTCGCGTTTGCAAGAACTGGCGCGGCCGGGGCAGATTTTGCTGTCTGATGCCATATTTGAACAAGTGGCAGGCGAGGTGGACACGACCGACCTTGGGCCGCAAAGCCTGAAGGGGATTGCGGGGCGGGCGCATGTGTTCGCGCTGCACAAGACGCTGGACGCACCCGACCGCTTTGCCGGGCGCATTCGGCGCGGCTTGGTGGATATGGTGGGGCGCCGCGACCAATTGCGCGCCCTTCACCGTGCGATCAACACATCCGCACCCGGCTGGCACATGACCTTGATCGAGGGGCCGCCCGGAATCGGGAAATCCCGCCTGCTGCATGATCTGCGCTTCTCGTTGCAAGACGAGCGGCAGGTGTTTCAGGGGCAATGCCGCAGCGGAACCCAATCGCCCTATCAACCGCTGCGCGATATTTTTTCTGGCCCTCAGTCAGGTTGATGCGGCAAAGGGGGCGGATAGGGTCTTGGCAGGGCTGCAACAGGTTTTGGGCGCGGGGCTTGACCTTGCCCCGCTGCGCGCGCTGATTGCACCGGGAAACAAAGAGACCGACCCGGCCACCGCCAGCAACATAGCCCTGACCCTGCGCAAGACGCTGAAACAAGCACTGACGCGGCTGTATCAGGTAAGGCCAAGCCTGTTGGTGATAGAGGATGTGCAATGGATTGACGGCGCAACCCGCAGCCTGCTGCAAGAGGTGATGCGCCCCCACGCAGCCCCAGCCATGCCCTGCCCGCTTTTACTTACCTCGCGCCCCGAGGGGGGGCCGGGCTGGGCGCTGGCCAAGCCCGCCATGACATTGCGCCTGCACCCCCTCTGCCTTGAGGAGACACAAACCCTGGCCGCGCTCCGCTTGCACAATGCGGCGCTGTCGCCAAAGCTGGTGCGGCTGCTGTATGAGAAATCCGAAGGCAATCCGCTGTTCATAGAGGAAATCTTGCGCTATCTTGGCTCGGTTGATGCCTTGGTGGACAGCCCCGCAGGGCTGATCATTCGCCCCGAGGCCGGGACCGATCTTGCGGGTGGCAATTTGCAGCATCTGGTTATGGCGCGGGTGGATACCCTGCCCGCAGCCGTGCGCCAAACCCTGCGCTTTGCTGCTGTTCAAGGTCGCCGCTTCAGCCAAACGGTTTCAGAGGCGGCAGAGCCGGGGCAAGATCTGTCCGTGCATCTGGCACAAGCGGCGGATCGTGGCCTGATTGAACCCGTGACCGGCGCAGCCAAGGACCAATGGCGGTTTCGCCATGCGCTGCAGCGCGATGCAATCTACGGCAGCCTGCTGAAAGACAGCCGCCTGTCCATGCATCAAACCATCGGCACCGCGCTTGAAGCCATGAACCCCACCCGGCGCGATGATATCTGCGAAACGCTGGCCTATCATTTTGATGCGGCAAACCTGCCCAGACGGGCCGCCCCCTATCTGCTGCAATCGGCGCGCAAGGCCTTGCAGGTCTATGATCTGGATGAGGTGGACCGCCTGTCGCTGCTGCTGCGGCGCATGCTGCGCGACGACCCGACAGTGATTGATCAGGCAAGACTGGACAAAATGGTTGTGACCTGGCTGGAGGCAATGAATTTCAAGGGAAATTTCGCCCGTGCGATCGAGGTCGGGGCAGAGTTTTTGCCCCGGCTTCAGGCCGGAGGCGATGAACGCAGCGCCGAGATTGCGATGTCGCATTACGCCATCGCCCTGACCCATGCGCGCGACTATGCGCAAGCAATCACGCTGGCACAGGATGGCATCGCACAGGCCCGCAAACGCGGCGATGAAATGTCGGCAACCTGGCTGCATCTGCCCTTGTTGCGCGCCTATGAGGAGACAAACCGCCTGACCCAGGCCGAATATGTGGCACTGGCCGCCGAAACGCTGCGCCGCGCCGAAGCGTTGGGCGAAACCCGGTTGCAAATGCAGATATTGTACATGCAGGCCGCGCAATATCGGTCTGTTGGCAGGGTCCGTCTTGCGCGCGAACGCAACGCTGCGTTGCATGACTTTTCGATCGCGCAGAATGACAAGCGCGGTCAGGGTTTTGCTGCCTGGGCGCAGGTGATGCTGCACCAGATCGCCGAAGAAACCGAGACAGCCGTGCAACTGGCCGAAGGCACGATTCCGCTTATGCTGCCCGGCACCGCCGACGCCCATGTGATCCAATCGCTTTGGGCGGCGAATGTGGTGCTTGGCCCCAATCCAATCGCGGCGCGGGGCACGCTGGACGCTATGCTTGCGCTGTCGCGGGACTATCTGGATTATAACATCATTCACGGCAATGAACTGATCGACGCGATTTATCATCTGCGGCTTGGCCAGATCACCCAAGGCTGGGCGCGGCTTTGCAAGGTATTGGATGAAACCCGCAAGGCCGGCAACATCGTCTACAGCCGCTATTTCCACCTGGTCCGGGCCGAAATTTTGCTGACCATCGGCGGGGTCATGCAGGCGCTGCCGTCCGAGGCAGGCTTGCCCGACCGCCGCGTGCAGCCGGCGCCAAAGCCGGGGCTGCGCGATCTTGTGACGGTGATTGCGCTGCGGCTTCGGGCGCGGCGCATGGCTGCGGCCGATCTGGCCTATTTCCGGGCGAATTTCCAAAGCGATGGCGGCGGCGTGATGGAAGCCCGCGCGCTGACCTGCGAGTCGCTTTTGGTGCGGGACAAAGCCAAACGCGCTGCAGGCCTGCGCCGTGCCGCCGCCTTGGCAAAAGACGAAGGGCTGACGATCTTGCAACGCCGGATCGAGGCGCAGCTTCAAGACAGATCAGATTAGCCCGGTAGCGTGGCGCCTGCGCACCGACGCGGGCCGCCCCGCCAGCGCCAGCCGCGCGTCATTGCGCTGGCGGCTCGCCACCACCTTGCCCTTTGACACCACGGCAAGCCGGTCGGGCCGCAACCGCAACGCCTCTACCGGCCCCCCGGCATCCAGCACGACAAGACTGGCAACCGCACCAACATGCAAACCATAATCGGACAGGTTCATGATTTTGGCGTTTTGCGTGGTAACCATATCAAAGCAGCGCGCCATATCCTGCGGTGCCGTCATTTGCGCGACATGCAGCCCCATGAAAGCCACATCCAGCATGTCGGCGGTGCCAAGGCTGTACCATGGGTCCAAAACACAGTCTTGCCCCCACCCAACGGTGATGCCATGGGCCTGCATCTCTTTCACGCGGGTCAAGCCCCGGCGCTTGGGGTAGCTATCATGCCGCCCCTGAAGGGTGATGTTTATCAAAGGGTTGGCGATAGCTGTCATCCCCGATTCCGCGATCAACGGCAGCAGCTTGGACACATAATAATTATCCATCGAATGCATTGAGGTCAAATGGCTGCCGGCCGCCCGGCCACCAAGCCCAAGGCGCTGCACCGCATTGGCCAGCACCTCTACATGGCGCGACAGCGGGTCGTCGGTTTCGTCACAATGCAGATCAAGCATCAAGCCCCGATCCGCAGCGATCTGCGCCAGCTCTGCAACGGATGCCGCCCCATCGGCCATGGTCCGTTCAAAATGCGGGATACCACCGACCACATCAACGCCCATATCCAACGCGCGGATCAGGTTTTCGCGCCCGGTTTTGGTGCGGTAAAACCCGTCTTGCGGAAAGGCCACAAGTTGCAGATCAAGATAGGGGGCGGTAAGGCGCTTGACCTCCAGCATCGCCTCGACGCCGCGCAAATGATCGGGGGTGGTATCAACATGGGTGCGGATCGCAAGTAACCCCATCGAGACGGCCCAATCGCAATACTCCAACGCGCGGGCGACCATGTCATCAATGCTGGCGATATCGCGCAATTCCCCCCACAGGGTGATGCCCTCTATCAGCGTGCCAGACGCATTAAGGCGCGGGGTGCCGTAAGACAGGGTTGCATCCATGTGGAAATGCGGGTCCACAAAGGGCGGGCTGACAAGATCACCGGTGGCATCAAGAATTTGCGCGGCGGCGTTGGGCAGCCTGCCGATCGCCGTAATCCGGTCACCCATGATGCCAATATCGGCGCATGTGCCATCTGGCAGCGTGCCGCCTTTGATTAAAAGATCGAACATCAGCGTTCCCCTTTGTTGAATGGACTCATCAATGCCGCAGGCACCTGGGCGCGGCGCGACATCACGATCAGGGCGAGAATGGACAGGAAATACGGCGCCATCAGGAAGATCTGATAGGGAACCATTTGCCCGACAGGGGTTTGTTGCATACGGATTTGCAGCGCGTCAAAGCCTGCAAACAGCAGCGCCCCCAGCATGGCCTTGCCCGGCCTCCACGCGCCAAAAACCACGAGAGCAATGCAAATCCAGCCGCGCCCATTGACCATTTCAAAGAAAAAGCTGGAAAAGGCCGAAAGCGTCAGAAATGCCCCCCCCCACAGCCATCAAGCCAGAGCCAATGATCACCGCCCCCATCCGCAGGCCGGTGACGGAAAGCCCCTGGGCCGCAACCGCTTGTGGGCTTTCACCAGCAGCGCGGATCGCCAGCCCAAGCGGGGTGCGGTAAAGCGTAAGGGCGGTAACCGCCACCACGACAAAGGCGGCATAGGTAAGGGCAGTTTGCGCAAACAATGCGGGGCCAAGCAGCGGAATATCAACCAGATAAGGGATCTCCAGCGGCTGAAACGGCTCTATCTTGGGGGGGCTGGTGACCTCGGGCAAGATCAGGCGATAGGCGAAATAGCTGGTTGAGGTGGCCAGCAGCGTGATGCCAAGCCCGACAACATGCTGCGACAGGCCAAACGGCACCGTCAGCGTGGCATGCAACAGGCCAAACATCATGCCAGCCAGCATTGCCACCGCCACCCCGCCCCATAGCCCCATGCCCAGATAAACCGCCATCCAGCCCGAAAACGCACCAATAACCATGATGCCTTCGATCCCGAGGTTCAACACGCCGGCGCGTTCGCAGATCAATTCCCCCATCGTGGCAAAGATCAGCGGCGAGGCGATGCGCACGGCTGCGGCCCAAAAGCTGGCGGTCAGCAAGATGTCGAACAACACGCTCATCCGCGCACCACCCGAAACCTGGTCAGCCCGATTGCCAGCACCATCAGCAGCAGCGCGGTCGCCAGCAGCATATCGGCGATATAGGTCGGCACGCCCGCTGCGCGGCTCATGCTATCGGCACCGACAAAAATGCCAGCGACGAAAATAGCCGTGACAACAACACCCAGCGGATGCAACACCGCCAGCATGGCAACGATAATGCCCGTGTAACCAAAGCCCGGTGACAGATCGAGGCTAAGGTGGCCTTTCAGCCCGGCCACTTCGGAAAAACCGGCCAGCGCGGCAAGCCCCCCCGACAGCAAAGCGGTTTTCACCAACACCCGGTTTACCGGGATACCGGCAAACCGGGCGGCTTGCGGGTTCAGGCCAACTGCGCGCATCTCATAGCCCAAGGTGGTGCGAACCTGCACAAACCAAAGAAGGAAAGCCGCCAAAAGAGCAAGGCCGAACCCCCAATGCAGGCGCAACCCTGTGGCAATGCGCGGCAAGCGCAGCGCCTTGTCCAAAGGGGCAGATTTCGGCCAGCCCATGCCCATCGGGTCTTTCATCGGGCCTTCGAGCAGGTAAGACACCAGTAACAACATGATAAAGTTAAGCAAAAGCGTGGTCACCACCTCATCCACGCCAAAGCGGGTTTTCAGCAAAACCGGGCCAAGCAAGATCAACGCGCCCGCCACCATGGCGCCCAAAGCGATAATCGGCAACGCCGCGCCACCCAGCCCCGACAGCGCCGAGGTACCCAAGATAACGGTGACAATGGCCCCGGCATAAAGCTGCGCCTCGGCCCCGATATTCCACAGTTTGGCCCGAAACGCGACCGCGATGGCAAGCCCGGTGAAGATCAGCGGGGTCGCACGGTTCAGGGTTTCCAACAGGGCAAATTTTGACCCGACAGCGCCTTTGACAATCAGCCCCAAGGTGAAAAGTGGGTTTGCCCCGGCGAGAGCTGCCAGCAGAGACGCAATCACGATTGTTGCAAGCAAAGCAATGGCCGGATAGCCAAGGCTGCGTGCAAGGCCGGGGTTGGCGATGGGTTCAAGCCGCATGGGAAAACCCTTGGCCCGCCATCCAAAGCCCCAGTTGCGCTGCGGTCAATTCGCCTCGGGGAAATTCAGGCGAAAGGCGTCCTTCAGAGATTACATGAATTACGTCTGACAAGCCCATGATTTCATCCAGATCTTCGGAAATCAACAAAACTGCAGCACCCGCATCTCGGGCCGCCAGAAGCCGGTTGTGAACATAGATAATCGCGCCGATATCCAGCCCGCGCACGGGCTGATTGGCAAGAATTACCTTGGGCGAGAGTTCCAGCACACGACCAAGGATCAGTTTTTGCATATTGCCACCAGAAAGCTGGCGGATTGGCCCCGATGGGCCGGGGCAGCGCACGTCATAGGTGGCGATGAGGTGGCGGGTATGATCCTCGGCCGCGCGCCAGTTCATCACGCCATTGCGGCTGAAGGGAGCGTGGGCATAGGTTTCCAGAATGGCATTTTCGGTCAGGGAAAAATCGGCGATGCTACCGGTTTTGTGGCGATCCTCGGGGATGCGGGCAATGCCTGCCGCGACGGCAGCACGGGGGGACCAAGTGGCAGGCAGATTGGCCATTTCCAGCGCCCCGCTCTGCGGTGCGATCAGGCCCGAAATCAGGTCTGACAGCGCCGATTGACCATTGCCCGACACCCCGGCAAGCCCGGTAATCTGCCCAGGCCGCAACGCCAGAAAGACGGATTTGAGACCGGGTGCAGCGCCTTGGTTGCGGGTGCAAACGTCCCGCAGGGTCAAAATCGCCGGGCCGGGTGTGGCAGGGGTAACGGCGGGCGGTGTCACCTCGGCCCCGACCATCATTTGCGCCAAAGCGTGACGATCGGTCGTGCAGGTTTCCACCTCGCCCACCAAACGCCCGTGACGCAGCACCAAAACGCGTGAAGAAAGCGCCGTAACCTCATGCAATTTATGGGAAATAAAGATGACAGACAGGCCAGCGCCAACAGCGCGGCGCAGCGTATCAAACAGCGCGTCACTTTCTTGCGGGGTCAAGACGGCCGTCGGTTCATCCAAGATCAGAATCCGCGCGTCGCGATACAGCGCCTTCAAAATTTCGACCCGCTGCCGTTCGCCCACAGTCAGGCTGCCCACCAGCGCATCGGGGGCAACACACAGCCCGAAATCTGCTGCCAATTGCGCCAATCTGGCACGGGCAGCGCTACGGCGCAGCGCCATGCGCCACAGCGGCACGGTTCCCAGTTGGATGTTTTCCAGAACCGTCAAGTTATCGGCCAAGGTGAAATGCTGGTGCACCATGCCCAGCCCCGCAGCCAGTGCCGCACGCGGGTTTCCGGGCAGCAAGGGCTTGCCAAACACCTCGACCCTCCCCTCATCTGCGGTATATTGGCCGAAAAGGATGTTCATCAATGTGGTCTTGCCCGCGCCATTCTCGCCAAGCAAAGCAATGACTTCACCGCGATGCAGATCAAAGCTGATCGCATCGTTGGCGGTTAATGCGCCAAACCGTTTGGTGATATTGACGAGGCGCAGAACTACCTCCTGCGCCCCCGATGTTTGTAGGCTCACGTTGATTTTGGCTCTTCGTCATTCACCTCGATCGTGATCGCCCCGGACCTGATGGCAGCTTCTTTTTCGGCCACCATGGCCATTGCGGCCTCTGGCACCTTGCCTTCAAAACTTCCCAAGGGGGCCAGCGAACACCCGCCCTCTTTCATCAAGGAATAGGTGCCGTAATCCGCCGCCTTGAAACTGCCCGCTTGCACGGCGGCAACGGCGGCGTTGAGCGTGGGTTCAAAATGCCAGATCGCCGAGGCCACAACGGTATCGGGGTAATCGGACTGTGTGTCGATCACATTGCCGATGGCCAGCACACCCTTTTCCATGGCCGCATCCGACACGCCAAAGCGCTCTGCATACAGCATGTCAACCCCGCTTTCGATCATCGCAAAGGCGGTTTCCTTGGCTTTTGGCGGGTCAAACCACGAGCCGATGAAGCTGACCTGAAACTTGATGTCGGGGTTCATTTCGCGCGCGCCCGCCATAAAGGCATGCATCAGGCGGTTGACCTCGGGGATCGGAAAGCCGCCGACCATGCCGATGCTGCCCTTGGACATGGAACCCGCAACGATCCCGGATAGATAGCTTGCATCTTGGATGTAGTTATCAAACACTGCAAGGTTTGGCGTACTGTCATCTGGCGGAAAGCTGGACCCCATGAGGAAGGCCACATCCGGGTAATCGGCGGCAACTTCGCGGGCTTCTTGCTCAACCCCGAAAATCTCGCCCACGATCAGTTGCACACCGCTTTCGGCATATTCACGCATGACGCGCGGGTAATCCGTGTTCGAGGTGTTCTCGGAATAGGCATAATCCACTTGGCCCGCAGCCTTGGCCGCCTCGGCGGCAAGATGGATACGGCTGACCCATTGCTGTTCGACCGGGACCGTGTAAATGCCCGCAACTTTAATGGCGGTTTGCGCCCGGCCAAGCCCCGGTAGCAGCCCCGCACCAAGCCCCGACCCAAGCACAGCCCCCGCCCCCATCAGCAGGCCGCGCCGCGTTGGGCAATACATCATCTTGCGCATGTCAAATCCTAACCCTGTTGGTTTTTGATGTTTGACCGGATGGTAAAGCGAGATTGCGATTCGCTACAAGTATCACTGCAGCTTATTTCGCCAAAACCGACAGTCTTGCAAAGCTGAAGGGTTTCAACCTGCCCCCGGTGCGCCTGCCACCGCCGGGGGCATAGGCAAATCATCGCGTCAAGGGCGGGTGACGGGTAAGGCTGCACCGCTTTGGCCGCAGGGTGGCTGCGCCCGCGCGCTTTGGCCCTGCCCCGGCCCGCCCGCCTGTTTCACGCGCTTCATCTGGGCTTATTTCAGGGAATGACCGGCCTTCCCCTGCGTCAATTCTGCACGAAACCAAAAGGATTTCTGACATGTTCAACTTAATTCTTGCCCCGCGTTCCACCATCGGACTAGGCTGTCGTTAATTTCCCATTAAGGGCCTGCTTTCGGCTCTCTGCAAATTACAGGTAAAAAAATGTCCAACCCGACCCTTTCAGTGACGATCGCGACCCAGGCTTTGGCACGCGCAAAGCCCGGCCTGAGACGGGCGCATTTGCTGGCGAGTACGGCGCTGGTGGCGGGTCTGGCATTTGGGGGCATGGCCGGGGCGCAAACCTGGGACGGCGAAGGCGCAGCCGCCAGCCCTCTTGATACCTGGAACACAGCGATCAACTGGGCAGGCGATGTTTTGCCGGGGGGCGCTGGTGCAGTCATAATAGACGGAACCGCGCCGCATCAGCCAATAATGCACGGCACCAACCAATCCGTTGCCTCTGTAGCGCTTTCAGGGTCTGGGCAGCTGGAAATTCGCGGTGCAACAGTGCTGACCAGCGGCACGGTCAATCTTGCGGATACCTCTGCCTTGCTTTTATTCGACAATGGCAGCACGGTGATTGGCGATGTGACGACTGCGGCAGGGACAACCATTTCCAGCTCTGGTGTGTTTAACGGGAACCTGAGCTCGGGTGGCAACTCGACGCTGACGGGCGCGGCCGGGCAGGTTACAGGTAACCTGACGGTTACTGGCGGTGCAACCTCGCTAGGCGGGGACCTGTCAGTCGGTGGCGGTGTCTCCATTTCCGGCGGGACTTTGACACATTCCAGCAGCAACGCGCTGGGCAATCTCACGCTTTCGGGCGGGACCGTCACCGGGCCTGGGGCCATTGGCGGCACGGTCGCATTTACGGGCGATGCCACGCTGGAGCGGACGGCAAACAGCACCCTTGGGAATGTTTCTATCGCTGCGGGCGTGAATGCAACACTTTCAACGGCCGCGGGCACAACCAGCCATGCCGGGGTCATCTCTGGCACTGGTACGCTGCTGAAAAACGGCACGGGGGTCTTGACCCTTTCGGGCAATAACACCATCGACAATCTGACGGTTCAGGATGGCACTTTGCTGCTGTCTGGCGACAACACCGGCGTCGATAAAATCATCGTTGGCGAAACCGGTGGCTTGGGCGCTGCGCGTTTGCGCCTTGCTAACAATCTGGCGGCGGGTGGTGCGGCGGGCTCTATCGAGACGCGCGGCTCTGTGATTTCTTACGCCGATACCGTCAATTCCGCGACCGCGATTGTTCTGAACAGCAACACGACCCAGTTGGAGGTTCTGGCGGCTGACGCGGCAGAGCAATCTGGCGTTATTTCGCAATTCGACGCAACAAACCGCCCGATTGAAAAAATCGGGACTGGCACCTTAACGCTGTCGGCGGACAACAGCTATCTAGGCGATACCACCGTCTCGGCGGGCCGTTTGATCGTGACAGGGAATATTGATTCCGCAGCGATTTCGGTGGCGACAGGGGCCGGGCTGACGCTTGCCGCCGGGTCGGTCACAGATGCGAATGCCGCAGTAACCCTGGCTGGTTCGGCAAACCTGACGCTGACAGGAAGCGAAGACCTTGGGTCTTTGGCGACAGCTGCCGCTTCGACCGTGACGCTGGGTGCCAATACGCTGACAGTGGGCGGCAATAACACGGACACCACGATTGCGGGCACTATCACCGGCACGGGTGGGGTGACCAAGGCAGGAACCGGGACCACAACGGTTTCGGGCACCAATACCTATACCGGGGCAACCACCGTCAATGCCGGGGCGATTGCGCTGAGCGGTGCCTTGGGGTCAACGGCGGTGACCGTAAATACCGGCGGCGCGCTGAACGTGACTGCGGGCGGGCTTGCGGCTGGGGCCACGGTAAGTGTGGCGGGCGGGACGCTGGATGTCAGCACCGTTGATGACACGGTATCGGCGGTCAATCTGACTGCCAATGGTGTGATAAGCGGCGATGCAACCCTTAACACCGCCACATTCAGCCAAAACACCGGCACCCTGTCCGGCACGGTTTCGGCCAGCACCAGCGCCAATCTTGCAGGCGGCACAATTTCCGGCGAACTGACAGGCGCAGGCGCTGCCTCTACCAGCGGCGCAGGCACCACCACCACCCTGTCAGGGACCGGCAAGATCAGCACGCAAACCCTTGTTATCAATGCAGGGACAACCGTAAGCGAAACCGGAACCGGCCAGATTGACACCATCGGCAACCTGATTGATGTACAAGGCGGTACGCTTGTCACCAATGGTGGCAACGGTATTGCGGATGATGATGCTGTAACTCTGACCGCAGGCACGCTGACCCTGACGGGCAATGAAACGATTGCCGCGCTGAACGGCACGGGCTCGGTGAACCTGAACGGAGTGGGAACAAACCTGACGCTGAACAGCGGCGCGTCTGCGATCACGGCGGTGATCGCCGGGACTGGTGGCCTTAACGTCATCGGCACCTCAACCACCACCTTGTCGGGCGCGAACACCTATACCGGGGCGACCACGGTGAACGGTGGCACGCTGACCCTGGCCGGCGGCAGTGCGATCGCTGATGCTGGCGCGGTTGTCGTGACCAGTGGCGTTTTGGCGCTGAGCGCGAATGAGACAATAGGCTCGCTGGCGGGGAATGCGGGCAGTTCCATCACATTGGGCGCGAACACCCTGACGACCGGGGGGGACAACGGCACAACCAGCTATGCCGGGGTCATCTCTGGCACTGGTACGCTGCTGAAAAACGGCACGGGGGTCTTGACCCTTTCGGGCAATAACACCATCGACAATCTGACGGTTCAGGATGGCACTTTGCTGCTGTCTGGCGACAACACCGGCGTCGATAAAATCATCGTTGGCGAAACCGGTGGCTTGGGCGCTGCGCGTTTGCGCCTTGCTAACAATCTGGCGGCGGGTGGTGCGGCGGGCTCTATCGAGACGCGCGGCTCTGTGATTTCTTACGCCGATACCGTCAATTCCGCGACCGCGATTGTTCTGAACAGCAACACGACCCAGTTGGAGGTTCTGGCGGCTGACGCGGCAGAGCAATCTGGCGTTATTTCGCAATTCGACGCAACAAACCGCCCGATTGAAAAAATCGGGACTGGCACCTTAACGCTGTCGGCGGACAACAGCTATCTAGGCGATACCACCGTCTCGGCGGGCCGTTTGATCGTGACAGGGAATATTGATTCCGCAGCGATTTCGGTGGCGACAGGGGCCGGGCTGACGCTTGCCGCCGGGTCGGTCACAGATGCGAATGCCGCAGTAACCCTGGCTGGTTCGGCAAACCTGACGCTGACAGGAAGCGAAGACCTTGGGTCTTTGGCGACAGCTGCCGCTTCGACCGTGACGCTGGGTGCCAATACGCTGACAGTGGGCGGCAATAACACGGACACCACGATTGCGGGCACTATCACCGGCACGGGTGGGGTGACCAAGGCAGGAACCGGGACCACAACGGTTTCGGGCACCAATACCTATACCGGGGCAACCACCGTCAATGCCGGGGCGATTGCGCTGAGCGGTGCCTTGGGGTCAACGGCGGTGACCGTAAATACCGGCGGCGCGCTGAACGTGACTGCGGGCGGGCTTGCGGCCGGGGCCACGGTAAGTGTGGCGGGCGGGACGCTGGATGTCAGCACCGTTGATGACACGGTATCGGCGGTCAATCTGACTGCCAATGGTGTGATAAGCGGCGATGAAACCCTTAACACCACCACATTCAGCCAAAACACCGGCACCCTGTCCGGCACGGTTTCGGCCAGCACCAGCGCCAATCTTGCAGGCGGCACAATTTCCGGCGAACTGACAGGCGCAGGCGCTGCCTCTACCAGCGGCGCAGGCACCACCACCACCCTGTCAGGGACCGGCAAGATCAGCACGCAAACCCTTGTTATCAATGCAGGGACAACCGTAAGCGAAACCGGAACCGGCCAGATTGACACCATCGGCAACCTGATTGATGTACAAGGCGGTACGCTTGTCACCAATGGTGGCAACGGTATTGCGGATGATGATGCTGTAACTCTGACCGCAGGCACGCTGACCCTGACGGGCAATGAAACGATTGCCGCGCTGAACGGCACGGGCTCGGTGAACCTGAACGGAGTGGGAACAAACCTGACGCTGAACAGCGGCGCGTCTGCGATCACGGCGGTGATCGCCGGGACTGGTGGCCTTAACGTCATCGGCACCTCAACCACCACCTTGTCGGGCGTGAATACCTATAGCGGAACTACGGGTGAATGGTGGCACGCTGACCGTTGCAGGCAGCGGTGTGATTGCCGGGGCGACGACAGTCTCGGGCACAGGCACGTTGACCAATGCCGGCACAGTGCAGGGTGTCGGCAATGCAGGCAGCTTTATCAATAACGGCGGCGCCGGGGCTGTCGGCAATGGAGGCAGCTTTGTCAATAACGGCAGCGCCGGGGCTGTCACCAACACAGGGGGCGCAACCAATAACGGCACCGTTGCCTCGGTTGCGCAAAACGCTGGAACTTTCAGCAACAACGCTGGCGGCATTGTTTCTGGTAACGTTGCGGTAAATGGCGGTGGTTTCGCCAATAACGCTGGCGCTACCGTTTCTGGTGGCGTTGCGGTGAACAACACCGGCACGCTGACCCAGACAGGCCTGATCGGTGGCAATGTCACCATTGCAACAGGCGGTACGGTCAACGCGACCGGCGGCACAGTTACCGGGACCACAACCAACAACGGCGGCGCCCTTAATATCAACGGCGGAACCTTTACCGGCTTGGTAAGCAATGCCGCAGGCACATTGACCGCCCGCGGCGCTGTCACTGGATCAATCACCAACGCAGCAACCATGACAGTCACCAGCCCGGATGTGCTGACCCTGACGGGGGCGATCAGCAATACAGCTACCGGCACGTTTACCACCACAGGCACCACGACCACCAGCGGCGGCTTGACGAGCGCCGGAGTGGTGAACGCCCAAGGAGGGTTGAACAGCGCTGTGACAAACAGCGGGGCGTTCAATGTCACCGGGCCACTGACCGCAACCGGGCAAACCTTTACCAACACCGGGCCAGGCAATCTGAACATCGGCACCTACAGCTATACCGGTATCGGCACGCTGACCAACGGGCTGGGGGCTGTTATCGGGCTGGGCTTGGGGGGCAGTTTGGGCACCACCACTTTGACCAACGCAGGCACCGTGAACGCCAATGGTGCCAATATCTCTGGCGCGATCACCAACAGCCTGGCCTTCAATGCCCTGGCAACGACGATAACCGGCACTGTCACAAACAGCGGGGCCTTTGACCTGAGCGGCGGCAGCGTTTCGGGCCTGTTCACCAACAGTGGCACCCTCAAAGCCTTGGGCAACACCACCTTGTCAGGTGGGCTTGTCAACACCGGGACGGGCAAGGTTGACATGCTGACGCCCACCATCGCCGGTGTTCCGGATTTTGCGAATGCAACCAAGGACAGGCTGGCAATCAACGGCAATCTCAGTGGCGGCACCTATGCCATGGATGTCAACCTTGGCTCGAATTTGGGTGTGGGCATTCTGAGCAACCCCAATGGTGGCACAAGCGACCAGATCAAGGTGACGGGCAATATCACCGGGGCTTTGCACTTTGATTTCACCAATGCGGTGCCGGCAGGTGTCGGCTCTTACCTTGGCGGGCCAGTGCTGGTGCTTGACGGCGCCAATCCTGCCGATCCCTATACATTCACCCATACCGGGCTTGGGGCGGGCGGGGCTGTGGTTTATTCCCTGCAAAGGCAGGGCGACGACCTGAATATCGTCAGCCAGACCAGCGCCGGGATCGGGGGCATTGCGGCCAATGCCTCGCTTGTGCAATCGCTGATCGGAACGGTTGTGAACCGCCCGACCAGCCCGTTTGTCAGCGGCCTTGCAACCGAGGAAGGCTGCTCTCGTGGCGGGTATTTCCGCGGCACTTACGGGGTAAGCACTGTGTCGGGGTCAAGCGACAACGGTATCTCGACCACCGGCAGCACGGTCAAGGCAAGCTATGCCGGGGCGCAGGGCGGCTATGACTATGGCTGCAATGATGGCCGCTTCTTTGATGGCTGGGATGGCTCATTCGGGGCGTTGGTCGGCTATAACGCGGGTAAATCGGATCAGAATGTCGAGGTTCCTGTGGGCGGTGGCGGGACCGCCGTGGCCAGTATCACCCATTCCAAGTTCGATCAGAAATACGTCGGCGTCTATGCCGCCTTCAGCAAAGACCGGATCACAACCGACGTGCAGCTACGGTTTGAGAGAACCGATTTCACGCTGAATGAGACGGTGTTGCCAACCTTCTTTGGCCTTGGTTTGAAGAATGCAAAGTTCAGCACAGATTCGACAAACGTGACCGGGCGCGTCAGCTATCGGATGGACCTGAACGAAGATGGCCTGAACTTTGTGCCGACTGCGGGCCTGTCTTATACCCACACCTCGGCGGCGACAGTCAACTTCAGCGGGGGGGGAAACCCTGCGCACCGCCGCGTTTGATTCAATCGTCGGCTTTGTCGGTGGGACCCTTGCGAAAACCACGATCGCGCCAGAAGGCAATGCCGGGACAACCTATTTTGGCAGCGCAAACTACTACCAAGACTTTGCGGGGGATCGCAAATCGCTGTTCACCGACAGCCTTGGCGGCACCCAAAGCATCAGCACCAAAAACATCGGTGGCTTTGGCGAGCTGAGCCTGGGCGTCAACTATGTGCGCATTCTGGAAAACGGTCCGGGGGCGGCAAAGCAATTGAACGCAAACCTGCGTGTGGACACTCGTTTTGGCAAGAACGTCACGAAATCGGCCAGCATCACAGCACAGGTCAGGTTGTCGTTCTAAAAAGATCTGACATCTCATATCAACAAAGGCCCGAGGCATTGCTTCGGGCCTTTTTCTTGGTCCAGCGCGGCACTGGTTCAAGGTCTTTGCTGGCCACAATAACCGCGCAGCCAAAGGAATTTATGCGTTGAATGGCCGTTATGGACGGCGCGGCGCTTTAATTTGCCCAAACCATAGACGGCCTTTGCGTATGGTAAAAATTCTGCCTATTCTGACACAGGAAATAGATTTCAAGTTGTGATTCAGGTTGGATAAGTATTGAGACCAAAAGATAATTTTTGGAGGGGAGAGGGATGCACCAGGTTAGCTTTGCGTTTGATACCGGTGCAGCAACGCATCGGGGCTGTGTGCGTGACCATAATGAGGACAGTTTTCTTGCGCGCCCCGCATCCGGGCTTTGGCTGGTTGCTGATGGGATGGGCGGCCACAAGGCGGGTGATTTTGCCAGCCACGCCATAGCCGAAAGCGCGCAATGGACGGGGTTTCCGACCTCGGCGATGGATCTTAAAAACCGTTTCATCGACCGGCTTGTCATCGCCCATGAAGATATACGCCAACAATCCGCCAAACTTGACGGCGCGACCGTTGGCGCGACCGTTGTCGCCCTTTTGGCCTTTGACCAGCATTTTGCCTGTATCTGGTCGGGCGACAGCCGCATCTATCTGATGCGGGGCGATGGGTTTCAGCAAATGACCACCGACCATACCGAAGCAATGGAATTGCTGCGTGAAGGGGCTATCACCCAGGAAGAGGCCGAGAACTGGCCACGCAAAAATGTGATCACCCGTGCGATTGGTGTATCAGAGGTGCCAATGACCGATGAGAACTACGGCGTTTTGCAGGTCGGGGATGTTTTCTTGTTGTGCTCTGACGGGCTGACGGGCCATGTGTCAGATGATGAAATAGCCGAGATCTTGCAGGAATACGAAGCGCAGGAAGCCTGCGACCGCCTTATTGAATTGACTCTCTCACGTGGGGCCAAGGATAATGTAACGGCCTTGGTGGTAAGATGCCTGCCAAGTGAACCGATAAGCGATGCGGATGCGCCCACAAATCCGGGCTATGGCCGACCGATTGCGATGCACGACTGGAAAGCGGAAGACTGAATATAATGGCCGATGAAAATACAATTCCCCCAGTCAATGGGGCAAAGCCCGCGAATTCAGCGGGTTCAGTCGAACCCGGCACGGGCGCTTCCGGCGGAGGCACTTCAGGCGGGGGCACGGCAAGCAGCCATCCGCCGACAACACAGGCACCGATAACCACCACCGTCACGTCGGGCATGATCATCGCTGGCACCTATGAGATTGAGCAATTGATCAACCGGGGCGGCATGGGCGAGGTGTATCGCGGCCGTAACATTCATACCGGCGATCCCGTGGCAATGAAAATCGTGCTGCCCGCATTGGCGCATGACCCGATGATCGAGGCGCTGTTTCAAAAAGAAGCCAAGGTTCTGGGACGTTTGGCGCATGACGCGATCGTGCGCTACCATACCTATATGAACCCGCCCGAAATCGGGCGCCCCAGCCTGATCATGGAATTCGTTGAAGGCACCGCACTGGGCGACCGCATCAAAGAAGGCCAAATGCCGGAAGCGGATGTGCGCATCTTGTTGGCGCGGCTGGCCTCGGGGCTTGACCGGGCGCATGGCGCGGGTGTTGTGCACCGCGACCTGTCGCCTGACAATGTGATCTTGGAAGGCGGGCGGGTTGAACACGCCAAGCTGATTGACTTTGGTATCGCCAAATCCTCGATGAAAGGCGACCGCACGCTGCTTCAGGGCCAATTCGCCGGCAAATTCAGCTTTGTTGCCCCCGAGCAGTTGGGCGCCTATGATGGAAGCATAGATGCGCGGACCGATATATATAGCCTTGCGCTGTTGATGGCGGGGGCCTGTCAGGGCAAGACCGTCAACATGGGCGGTAATATGGTCGAGGCCGTGCGCAGCCGCTCTCGCGTGCCCGACCTGACCGGGGTCTATGACAGTTTGCGCCCGCTGTTGGCGCATATGTTGCAGCCGAACCCGGCCAATCGCCCAGCCAGCATGGCCAGCGTTATTGATATGCTGGACGACCCAAGCCTTATTCCAGACCCTTCCGCCTATGCCGAAGACCTGGACCCAGACCGCACGATCATCGCATCGGCCTTGCCTGCCACGCCCAGTGCCGCGCCCCGTTCGGTAGCCCCCAAAGCCGAGTTTGTCGGGATACCGGCCACGCCTGCCGCCCCGCCCCCCGTCACCGCCAAATCTGGTAAATCCGGGCTATTGGCTGCTGGCTTGGTGGCGGTGCTGGCAATTGGCGGAGGTGGGGCATGGTTTTCTGGCATGCTTGACCCCAAACCAGCACCAGAGCCGGCAACCGGCCAAGAGGCTGGGCAAACGCCCGAACAGCTTGCCGCCGCCAAAGCCGCAGATGAGGCCGCGCGTGTCGCAGCCGAAGCCGAAAAAGCCGAGGCTGATCGCATCGCCGCTGCAGCAACCAAGGCCGAAGCTGATGCCAAAGCCCAGGAACAGGCTGCCGCCGCCGAAAAGGCGCGTCTGGATGCAGAGGCCGCCGCAACGGCCAAAACCGCCGCGGACGCCGCAGCCGCAACCCCGCTGGATGAAATCGGGCGTCAACTCGCCTGGATCAAATCCTATGATGCGGGGGATTGTGTTCATTTCTCGCTCTTGTCCTCAAACGGCGGTCAGGTAGAGCTTGAAGGTTTCGGCACAAAGGTTGAACCGTTCACCAAGATGGTCACCGACTTCAAGGCCGAACATGGTGTAGAGCCGAATATTGGTGTCCGCCTGATCAACGATACCCAATGCCCGGTTTTGGATTTCATGAATGGGTTGCGGATAAACCGCGGTATCGCGCCGACTCTGATTTTGGAAAACAAGACAGACGTGTTGAAAAGTGGCGAAATTGTTTCAGGGCGGATCGAGGGTTTGGCCGGTCGCGCTGTTTCGTTGTTCCTGGTGAACGGAGCAGGCGGGGCCACAAACCTGAAGCCGTGGGTATCGCGGGCCTCTGACGGAAGTTTTGGCTTCAGTTTCACGGTCAATCTGGCCGCCGGCGCAGAACCAACACCGCAGATGCTTTTGGCTGTCGTGACAGAACGGTCTATGGATAAACTGGATGCCGTCCCCAATGGCGTTACCGCCCGGGCATTGATACCCTTCATACAATCTGAATTGGCGAAAGAGCGGCAAACCGCGATTGGTGCCGTTCGTTTTTTCCGGCTGGAGAATTAAGACGTTTCACCTTGAACCTGCCGCACAAATCGCTACCTGAAATCAAGGATTTCAAAGTGTTATATGATCGGCCCCTGTTTCAAGCCACAGGCGAAACGCTATAGAGGCCGCGTCACGGTGCTGTGGAAAGCCTGTAAATTCGTCAAATTTCGCAGCCCGCGATGACCTGGAAACGTCACTCGACTGAAAATGCAACAAGGGCGACGTCTTCTGAATGGGCTTTTTCGCGGAGCTCGGCGGTAAGGGCCGCAAAGAATGTATCGGAACTGGCCCCGTTCATCGCAATCACCGATTGCAGAAGGGACGGGCTGGAAATGGCCATCAATAATTGTTGCGTGACCACCGGCTTGCCGGTCAGTGACATGGGAATCCGAAAACGGGCCTCACCAGAGCGAAATTGCAAGAACCCAGCCAAATCTTGCACCGTCCCTTCATCGTCAATCAGAAAAAAGCTGATGAAGCCGCCCGAAGTATTGCCAATTCTGCCCTCCAGCGCCTCGCCGCTTTTGATCTCTCGGACGGGAATATCAAAGAACAGTTTGGATCTTGGGTAGGCCGGGCCTTCGCTGATAAAATCCGCAGCGCCACATTGCGCGGCACTTATCGCCTTCATGGTGCTGTTGGGCATCTGGCCGACACGGCGGGTCAAGCCCTGCGCGAAATCGGCAAGGGCGGCAGGCGTTTGGGCGAAAACCTCCAGCTGAAACACGCTCTCATCCGACAGGCTTGGCAGGGCGGCAAAGCAGGGTGATTTGGGCATCGTGGCCAGAATGTCCAAAACGGAACGGTAGGTCAGCAGATTTTCCTGTGGCGTTTGGGCCGGTTGCGGCGCGCCAACCCCCTCTTGCGCCTTCACCTCTGCGGGGGGCGGCAAAGAGGCCACCGGGCGGATTGCATCCGGGTTTTTCCGGGGAACCGCCGCGACGGCAGCAATGACTTTACGCGGCGCAGCCTGTAGCGGGGCGACCGGCGTGGCGGCGCTTGCCGGCGCAGTGCTGCTGGCCCGTGCGACCGGCCCAACCGCGCTTACCCCCGCCAAAGGCGTCTGGGCTGTCGCTGTGGGTGCGTGGCGCGTTTCAGGCCCGACCGCAACCGGGGCAATTGCCGGGGCGGTCAGGCCCGGCGCAGGTGGCGCAGGCTTTACCGCATTGGCGGATGATCTGGCGGCAAGCACGCTTGCGGGTCTTGGCCGGGCCGGGGTGACAGTCGTTGCCGGTGGCGTCAGGGCAACGCGGGCGGCAGTGTTGGCCGGGGCGGGTTCGCGGCTGGCAGCCCCAACCAAACGCTCTGCTGTGCTGGGGGCGGCCTTCCGGGCGGTCTGGGGCTGTGACACATCGGCACGATCAGCGCTGGTTCTGGCCGGCAGGCTTTCAGCGGCAACTGCGGTCACGGTCTTTACCGGCGCATCTTCGCCCGCGACACTGCTGGCCACGGCCATGATCTCTATTTCCAATACAACCGGCGGCGGCGGCACCCCATTGCGGGCATTATAGGCCGCAAGCCCCTGTTGAACCAGCGCAAGATGCACTGACACCGCCACGGCCCCTGCCCCGACCCAAAGTGGCACGGTTGCGAACGCCCCGCGGCTCATGGTGCCGGCTCGGGTCGGATGTGCAATGTGATCAGCCGCATTGAAATGCCGATCAAATCCGCACGCGTGGTCAGCGCCATCAGCCGATCTGCGCTGAGCCCGCCGTCCGCCAAAAGATAAAGCGCCTCGGGGCGCGCGCCCCCGAATGTCGCAGCGATCTGATCTGCGGTCACCGGCACACCGTCCAGCGCCATAGCACCCTGCGGGTCGATCAGCAAAAGCGGGCGCGGAAGCCGTTCCAGCGGCAAGTCCGAGGTTTCCGCAAGGTTCACACTGGTTTCGCCTTGCTGCACCAGCGACCCGGTGATCAGAAAAAAGAACACCAAAAGCAACACGATGTTCACAATGGCCAGCGAAAAATCGGGCTGGCGACGCGGGCGACTTGGGACGAGGCGTGCGGTTCGCATCTAGCCCCCCTGAACCCGGCTGCCCGCCACCAGCCGCACCTTTGTAACGCCGCGACCGCCCAACACCTCCAGCACGGTGGCGATATCTTGTACCGTGGCCGAGCGCGTTGGAAAAATCAGGACTTCGATGGGGGTCTCGGCCAAGAGCGCGGGGACAAGCCCGGCCAACTCGGCCAGGGGCAGGGTTTCGTTCCCTGCCCGGATCTGACCGCGCGACAGGTGCCAGATCACCAGCGCCTGATCGGGTTTCGGGGCTGCGCTGCTATCATCGGGCAAGCCGGTAATGGCTGTCTGGCCTGCGGGCGCGCCCCCCGTCAGCGCAATCAGGGAATATGGCGACAGGGTGGAGGACAGCATGAAAAAGATCAAAAGCTGAAACATCGCATCTGCCAATGGCGTAAGCGCAAAGCCATAGCGGCGCGGGCGGCTGGCCGCACCCAATGCCGCAAGGCTGATACGCTGCCCTGCCATGCCTTACCCCCCAGCCGACGGCCCAGCAACGCTGCCGTGAACGGCCACGGATAACAGCGCCTCCAGGTCTTGGCGTTCACTTTCAATCCGCCCCTCAAGCCAGATCGCCACAAAGTAAAACACCAATGCGATAGACAGGCCGATGGCGGTGGTGGTCAGCGCAGTCCAGATACCACCCGCCAACAATGCCGGGTCCACGCCGCCGGTGCTTTGGGCAAGCGTGCCAAAAGCATCAATCATGCCGACGACTGTGCCCAAAAGGCCCAGCATCGGGGCCGCCTGAACCACCGCTTCCAAGACGCGCATCCACCGCCCCATCGCAGCCAACTCGGCCAAAGCAGCTTGTCTGCCAACCTCTTCGGCCCAATCCGTGGCATCGGGGCGTTGGGTCTGGGCCGCCAAAACAGCCTGCAATACCCGCATCTTCACGCCCTTCCCCGCCAAGGCGGCAACCAGCGCAGCATCAAGCCTGCCAGCCAGCTTATGCGCCAAGACCTGTGCGGCCTGGCGTTTCCGCCCCAAACCAAGCATGGCGAACTGAACAACCTTGACCAGCGTCACCGTCGTCGCCGCAACCGACAATAATACAAGGGCCGCAAAAACCGACAAGGTTACGGCGTCAAAACCTGCAATATCAGGCATGTCATTTTCCTAACGGGCCTGCGCACTGCCCGTGACGGGCAGCAATCAGTTATCAATTGAATTGAATGGTCCGTACCCGACTGCTCAGCAATTGGTTGTCACGGCACACATCTTCCTCGCCCTTATCCGAGGTGCATTCCACCGGGCCATTCACCGAAATACGCGAGAATGAATCGCAGCCCTGTTCGGGCAAGTCGAATTGCACGACACGGGTCTTGCCAACCGGCAACCAGCCAAACTCCAGCACAAGCAGGCGCTGGACAATGCCTTCGGTGTTGTAAACCGCAACCTCATACGAAGATTTCTCCAGCGATACAGAGGTGTTATTGGTCGCAACATAGGTCAGCCGACAGCCCTGCCCTTCATCTTTGGCAGTGTTCAATTCCAATTCAATATTGCCGGTTTCAGCAAAAGCAGCGCCGGCAATGCCAATCTGCACCACAGCCAAGGCCGCTAACAAAAAAGGATGAGAGGTATACACTATTCGAAACTCCCTCAGTCAAAGTAAACTTTACCCGGCGGGCAGCCGGGCATTCAAGGTTTCAGAATAAGGTCATGCAGGGGCACTCTGTCAACCAAAACAGCCGATGCAATACAGATTTCATGGGAAAAAGGCAGTGTTGCCTTTGGCCGCGTTGGATGCAAGATGCCGATACCTATTGAAAAACCCCGGTCTGCCATGGCATCTTGAACTTCGGCTTTGGCTGGATTTCTGCGGCCGGGCGTGCCCGCTCAACGCGCGCCCGCAATTTTACCGCCGAACCAACAGGGCCCGATATCACCGTGTCGGGACGATCTGACAGCCGGTTTCCGTTGGTTGACGGGTTTGGACTGTCGCTTGGCTGGCCAGGCCCAGGGTCAAAATCCGTGCGTCCCAAAACCATTGACTGCGCCAGGTTCAAAACCTGATCCGCAGCGACCGGCACCACCAGCGTAGCTTGCTTTGGCACATCCCACACAGTTTTACCCGCCTCCAGAAAGGCGGCTGCCCCCCCTGAAATGGTTTGAACAGGTGCCTGTGCATGCCCCGCAGGACCAAAGGTTGGTGCTTTGGCAATGCCTGCCGCGGGGCCATAAGCCACGGCTGCTGTCAACACCAGTATCGGCAGGCCCAACCCGAACACCACGCGAATATGCATATCTATTCCTTCTTATCCTGCAAAGCGAAAATGAAAATATAGGGCGTTAAACTCTCAATATGATCTTTTCTAACAGAAACGGGTCCAAAACTCAAGACACCATCAGATCACGCTGATTTGTCCACCCCCAATGGGCAAGCCTTTGCTTGCCAGCCGCGACAACTGTCATTCAGACTCGCCCAAAGTGGAAAAAACCTGTAGCATTGTGCCATTCACCTAAGATTTTGGAAAAACACTATGACGCTCAAAGCATTACGTCTTCCAAGTTTCAGCCTGCGTCAGGCGCGTTTGGTGCCAGCGCTTGCCCTGTGTTTTATCTCAGCAGGGCTGTCCACGGCCGAGGCCCGCAAATTGGCACTGGTTGTCGGCAATGGCGATTATTCGGCCGTTACCCCATTGCGCAATGCCGCCCGCGATGCGCGCGACATTGCAGACGCGCTTAAACGATTGGGGTTTGAAGTAACCTTGCTGACCGATGTTGGTGCAGACTCGTTTTGGGAAAAGGTCGAAACCTTCAGCAAAGATGCCGAAACCGCAGAAAGCACGGTATTTTTCTATTCTGGCCACGCCTTTCAAATGAATGGTGCAAATTACCTGGTGCCGGTGGATGCCAAACTGTCCAGCCGCGAGGCCATTCAACAAGAGACGTGGAATCTTGATGGCATCATCGCGCGCCTGCAAGATCGCAAGCGCCAAACGCTGATTTTTCTCGATGCCTGCCGCAATGACCCGGTGCCGCAATCGGTTCGCGGTACGGGGGCGGCGGCGGATGGGCTTGCGCGATTGCAAACCGGGGTCGGTACCTTTGTCGCCTTCGCAACCGAGCCGGGCGCCGTTACCTTTGACGGTGCAGGCGAAGCCCCCAACAGCCCGTTTACAACAGCGCTGCTGGAACATATCGAAACCCCCGGCATTTCCATTTCCGACCTTATGATCGAGGTTCGCAATGAGGTAGAGGAACGGACATTGCGTCGCCAGACCCCCTGGGACCAATCTTCGTTGCGTGAACAATTCTATTTCAATCCCGTTGCCGAAACCAAACAGGAATTAAGCCCGGCCGACTATGAGCTTTTGGCGCAGCTTGAGCCCGAGGACCGCAAGAAATTCATGGATCTGTTGCGCGCCTCGGGCTTTTCCGAAACCTCGCTGCAAGCCGCCGATTCCGCAATTGAGGTGGCCAGCCTCGGGTTGGAAATGGCAGCGGATGCAGGCGTGACAATCGGCGACGCGGCACCAGAGGCCATAGAGACGGTGACAGTTGCCAATGCCGAGCTTGCAACCCCAGTCACAGACCCAGCGACAGCGCCAGAAACCGCCCCCGCTTTCGAGATTGTCGACGGCGGCGTAACCATCGGGGACGCACCCAGCACAGCGCCGCCAGAGCCGGCCCAGGTCGCGGCACGCGCGCCCGTCGCTGCGCAATCCCCCAGCGTTACAGAGAGCGTGGCCGCGATACCCGAAACGATTGTAACGCTTTTACCGCAAGAAAAGACCGCAATCGGTACGGCTGAAATGCCGCCAATTCGCCTTGCTGCCCTGTCGTGGGAAACGCGTGGGATCATCGGGATCAATGCCATCACAGTCGACCGTTTGCGCGTTGAGGGCAATCCCGTGACGCCAGACACCGACGCAAACCGCATAATTCTTGCCGCAATAGATCCAAGCTTGCTGCAAGAGCAAGTAACACCCGAAATTGACAACTCCGATCTGGCCATTCTTGCCCAGACAGAGCTGCGCCGGTTGGGCTGCTACAGAATGGGCGTTGATGGCGATTGGGGCAAAGGCTCTCGTACCGCTTTGACCAGCTATTTCCTGGCCAAGCGCACCGTGCCGGATAGTTTGGAGCCAACAGACGCCCTTGTTTCCCAACTGATGCGTGAAACCGATTTGATTTGCGCTGTCAGTGTGTCACGCGTTGCCCCATCCGTGCGGGCAAAAGCAAAAGCCAGCGCAGAGGCGACATTGGCAAGTGCAACCGCGGGAAAACGCAAGATAAACCCGGTCACCAAACGTGTGATCAACGCGCCGGCCAAGGTCAAGAAAGAGATGAAGAAATCCCTTCTCGGCTCTGGCTCGTTCTAAGCATTGTTGTGGGGCAAGGGTTTTTTGGTTGGCACGCAGCGTCAGGCCAACCGAAAGCCGCGCAAGCCAAGCCGATGCGCAGTAATCGCCGAGCCGGGCCCTGCTCGGGGAACCGGCACAGCCAGACTTTTACCGAAGGTCGATCCGCAATTCCACACGGCGGTTTTCCGGGTCGAACTCATCCCCGGTCCGGGGTTTGGATTTTCCTAAACCGATTGAGGATAAACGCTCTTCTGAAACGCCCAAACCTGTCAGAAAGTTTTTCACCGCGATAGCCCGTGCCTCTGACAGGCCCACATTATAGTCATCGGTGCCGCGCGCGTCGGTATGGCCTTCCACAACGAAACGGGCGATTTCCAGCCTTTCATCCTGCATCATCTGCGCAAATACCGCGAGATTCTTTTGTGCCTCTACCGTCAGATCTGCCGAATCAAGCTCAAAGGTGACACGCATATCCAGACCAGGCGGCACGACGGGCTTTTCACATTCCTGCGGTGTGCCAATACAAATACCGCGCGTCATTCCCATGTCGATCGAGTTTATATAAAATTCAACCAGTTCATCGGTGGAATACGCGCTTTGGGCCAGCACCGCCCCACTGCCTGACAGCACAAATGCGACTATGCCCGAGTAAAGAAACCTGCGCACTGTAAAAACTCCTTCTGAACCAATACTGAAAACATACCCGAAATCGCCCTGACGGTCAACGAATCCACGCTCAGGCCCAGCCGAGGCGGCAGCCGATTACAAAAACAACCCGTGAATAAGGCGAAGGAATAGGGGATGGTAGGCCCGGCAGAACTGAAATCCCAATAGATTTCATTGTATAATTTCTAAGGGTGGGTGCAAACTGTGGGCACTGTTTTGCAGCTACTCGCCCCTCGAACCAAATCAAGGTGGGCGCGGAAAGTGAGCTTCGCAACTGGGATGCTCATGGCACGATTGGCTTGAGCGTCATAGCTCGGAACCGACAAGTCCATATTGCCGGTGCTTGTAATATGCCGTTGAAGCAAGGCGCAACGATCCGGTCAAATTGCTCGGCAGTTCACGATCCGTGTAAGGAGAGTTCGATAGCGACAGCGGTGCCTTTTCAGTGCTGACCGACTGGCCCGCCGATGATCAGGTTTTTGGCCGCCAGTGCCAAGAACGCGGATCGGGTCAGTTTCGCTTCATCAGCGGCGGCGTCTATTGCCAACAGAGTGCCCACATCCAAGCTGATGTTTACACGCTTCTGGCGGGTCGTCCGCTGAATGAACGGCACCGCGATCAGCATCGCACCATCACGCAGATCAGCGGCGACTTCAGTGCTTACGCTATCGAGGTCACGGGGCTGAATGGCGGCTTCATCTTCAAACCACAGATCAAGTGCCTCCGCAGCATTGGCAACCACATCGGCCAAGGTGTCCGCCGCAGAAAAGCAACCGGGGATATCAGGGAAGCTTACGCCATAGGCGCTGTCTTCGTCCTTGTGAACCAAAGCCAAGAAGATTTTCATAGCGGTCTCCTTCAAATCCAACCCGCCATTTTGGCGATGCTGCGGGCCGTGCCGATAGGCAAGTCTTTCTTCGGGTGCGGAACGATCAGCGTTACAGCGTCTTTGCGAAACTTGTGGTGCGAACCCTTGACTGAAACAAGGGTCCAGCCTTCCGCTTTAAGGCGCGTGACGATGTTCTTGCTGTTCCGCTCCATGCGTAGATAGATACACATCTGACAGTGAACGGTCAAGTATCGTGTGTAAATATATACACGGCGATGTTTGACCGGCTTGCCTGCACCGTGTGCCGGGCAGTTTCCCTCCACAATCAGGATCAAGGGTTGGCACAGAAGCTGACCCAACGAGATCGCAGTTCCGAGTCGGGGTTGTCGGCTGAAACCGCGTCACCCAAAGCAAGGTGGGTACACAATGCGCCCACTCACCGAAAAAATTAATAAAATCAGTATGATGGCAGGCCAGGAGG
>NZ_JAUCDA010000015.1:0-17472 GCF_034675685.1 Pseudorhodobacter sp.
GGTTGCAGAGGCGCCCACAAGCAGCGGGCGGCCTTCGACGGAATAGCTGATATCTGATATACGTAACATGGGTCACGCCTTGCCCCATGCAGCGCGCCGCGTCAACGGGGCGCGCACGCGCAGATGGGCTTTTCAAGCGTTGCCTCTCATGTTAGCAGGCACCCATAAACATCACGCGGACTTCCGCGCATATCAAAGTGAGATGACCATGGCCACTGAACGCACCCTTTCGATGATCAAACCCGATGCCACCAACCGCAACCTGACCGGAAAAATCAACGCAAAATTCGAAGACGCGGGTCTGCGGATCGTCGCGCAAAAGCGGATTCAGTTGACGCCTGCCCAAGCTGGCGCGTTTTACGCTGAACATTCCGAGCGCCCGTTTTATGGCGAGCTGTGCGAATTCATGTCCTCGGCGCCGATCATCGTGCAGGTTCTGGAGGGCGAAGGCGCCATTTTGAAAAACCGCGAAGTCATGGGGGCAACGAACCCGGAAAAGGCCGATGCTGGCACGATCCGCAAAGAGTTTGCCTTGTCCGTGGGGGAAAACTGGGTTCACGGCTCTGACAGCCCCGAGTCCGCTGCGCGTGAGATTGCCTTCTACTTCTCCGGCCTTGAACTGGTTGGCTGATCGCCTACGATTTTTGAGTCGAAAAATCAGAATTTTCGCAGAAAATTCGCAAGCCGCCTCCAAGCTTATCCAGCGGGGGCGGCTTTTCTATACTCTGACAGACAGGTAATCCAATGGCCCGCGCCCCACTTTTGCAACTTTCCGGTATCATGCTCACCTTTGGTGGTGATCCGGTGTTCGACAATCTCGATCTTGTGGTGCATCCCGGTGATCGTGTGGCGCTGGTTGGCCGCAATGGCTCGGGCAAATCCACCTTGATGAAGGTGATGGCCGGTTTGGTGCAACCTGACGCCGGCACCCGCGTTGTGCCGCCCGGCGTGACTGTGGGCTATATGGAGCAAGATCCAGATCTTTCCGCTTATGAAACGCTGGGCGATTACGCTGCCGCCACCTTGCCCGAAGGTGAGGAATACAAGGTCGCGATGGTTGCCGAGGGGCTGAAATTCAATCCTGAAACGCCGGTTGCCTCGGCTTCGGGGGGCAAGCGCCGGCGTGCGGCCTTGGCGCGACTGATGGCTGAAGCCCCCGAACTGATGTTGCTGGACGAACCCACCAACCACCTTGATATTCAGGCAATTCAATGGCTTGAGGAGGAGCTGAAATCCACCCGCACCGCCTTTGTGCTGATCTCGCACGACCGCGCCTTCCTCAAGGCGCTGACCCGCGCGACGCTGTGGATTGATCGTGGCCAGGTCCGCCGCCGCAAATCCGGATTTGACGGGTTTGAAGAATGGCGCGAAACCGTCTGGGCCGAGGAGGACGAACAGCGCCACAAACTCGACCGCAAGATCAAGGCCGAGGCGCGTTGGGCCGTCGAAGGCATTTCCGCCCGCCGCAAACGCAATCAGGGCCGCGTGCGCGCCTTGGCCGAACTGCGGGCCGAACGGGCGGGCCAGATCCGCCGCCAGGGAACAGCGGCAATGGCGCTCGACTCCGGCACCACATCGGGCAAACGGGTGGTTGAGGCAAAGGGTATCAGCAAGGCCTTTGGTGACACGCAAATCGTCAATAATCTTGATCTGCGGGTGCTGCGCGGCGATCGTATTGCCTTTGTCGGCCCGAACGGAATCGGCAAAACCACTTTGCTGAAGATGCTTACTGGCGAAACCGCGCCCGACAGTGGCACAATCACCCTTGGAACCAACCTTGAAATCGCGGTGTTTGACCAGACCCGCGCGCAGCTTGACCCGAATGCAAGCCTTTGGGACAACCTGACAAATGATCCGTCTATGGCGGTTTCCGGCAGTTCGGATCAGATCATGGTGCGGGGCAACCCGAAACATGTCGTCGGTTACCTGAAGGATTTCTTGTTCAATGAGGCACAGGCCCGCGCGCCCGTCCGGTCCCTTTCCGGCGGTGAAAAGGCGCGGCTGCTGTTGGCGCGGATCATGGCCAAACCGTCCAACCTGCTGATTTTGGACGAGCCGACCAATGACCTTGATGTCGAAACCCTTGATCTGTTGCAAGATATCCTTGGCGATTATGACGGCACTGTGCTTCTGGTCAGCCATGACCGCGATTTTATCGACCGGGTGGCGACCTCGACCGTGGCGCTGGAAGGGCAGGGCCGGGTTGGTGTTTTTCCCGGCGGTTGGTCTGATTACATGGCCCAGCGCGATACCGAATGGGCGCCAGAGGCCACGTTCAAAGCCAAAACCCCCACCCAAGCCACCGCCAAACCCGATGGAAAACGCGGCGAGCGTTTGTCGTTTACCGAACGCAAACGGCTGGAAGATCTGCCCGAACTCATCGCCAGAATGGAAGCCGAGATCAGCAAGCTGGCGGAACTTCTGGAAGCGGATGATCTTTTCACCAAAGAACCCGTTAAATTCCGCAAAGCCTCGGAGATGATGGCCGACCGGCAGGCCCAACTGACGGCGCTGGAAACCGAGTGGATGACGCTGGAAGATAAGGGCTCTACCCCTTAACCCTTTAATCAGGCTGAATTTTGCCGATAAAGCCGTGAATTGGCGGCTTTCAGCCAATCTGCGGCGCTTGGGGGCATGTCTGCGTGGCGCGACCTTAAAAAACGGGAACCGCATACCTATCTAGGGGTTGTCAACACAGTCGGTATGATCCGAACGCAAGGACACGAAAGGTAGATACATGAAACTCTTTACATCCCTCGTACTCGCAACTTCCCTCGCAGCCCCGGTCGCCTTCGCCGGTGGTATGGCAGAGCCGGTGTCAGAGCCTTATGTTGCGCCGGTGGCGGTGGTTGCGCCGGTAACTGGCGATTGGACAGGGCTTTACGCCGGTGTCCAGCTTGGCTATGGCGATGTTTCGTCCAATGCCATCATCCCTGCCCTTGACGGCAATGGCATGATCGGCGGGGTACATGCAGGCTATCGCCACGATTTCGGGCAATTCGTCACCGGGGTCGAGCTTGCCTATAACGCCGCAGATATTGACATTGGCCCCGGCTCCAAGCTGGACAGCATCACACAGTTGAAGCTGATGGGCGGTTATGATTTCGGTCAAACGCTGCTCTATGCAACTGCAGGCGCGGCCCATGGCAAGGTTAGCGGCGGCCCTGCAGCCGGGTCCGACAATGGCTGGCTGATCGGTATCGGCATGGATTACGCGATCAATGACGCGTGGACCGTGGGTGCAGAACTTGGCCATCACCGCTTTGATGATTTCAACGGTTCGGGTGCCGATATCCGTACCAATCTGTTCCAGGTCAAGGCGGCCTATCGGTTCTGATCTGCGGGTTCTGAACTATCGGCTCTGATCGGCGGGTCAACCGCATGGTCTGGCAAAGCACAGTTAAATAAGGGGCAGGGGGAAACCTCTGCCCCCTTTCGCATGGTCAGCGCATCCGCAAGGCCCCGTCCAGCCGGATCACCTCACCATTCAGATAGCTGCATTCGACAATGAAACCGGCCAATGCGGCAAATTCTTCCGGGCGGCCCAAGCGTTTGGGAAAGGGTATATCGGCGGCCAGCCCCTCTTGAATGTCCTGGCCCAGCCCTTCGAGCATCGGCGTTGAAAACACGCCCGGCGCTATGGCGCAGACCCGTATGCCTTGCGCTGCCAAATCCCGTGCGGCAGGCAGGGTCATTCCGACAATCCCGGCCTTGGACGCTGCATAGGCCGTTTGCCCCTTTTGGCCGTCGAAGGCCGCGATAGAGGCTGTGTTGATCAGGACCCCTCTTTCTCCCTCGATCGGATCATTTGCGGCCATTTCCGCCGCAACAAGACGCATCGTGTTGAAACTGCCGACCAGATTGATGTCGATTATACGCTGAAACAGCGTCAGGTCATGCGGGCCCTCGCGCCCCACAACCTTGGCCCCGCTGGCAATCCCGGCGCAATTCACCAGCACAGATATCCGCCCCATGGCGGCTTTCGCTGCGGCAATGCCCTGCGCAACAGACGGCCCATCGGTCACATCCACGGCGACAAATTGCGCGCCGATCTCGGCGGCCAGCGCGTTGCCGCGCAGCGTGTCGCGATCAAACAGCACCACTGCCGCCCCCTTGGCTGCAAAGGCCCGCGCGACCGCAGCCCCCAGCCCCGAGGCCCCGCCCGTCACCACTACCGCACTGTCCTTGATCTGCATCGTTTCCCACCCTTTGCGCTTCACTTGAACATAGCTTCAATTACCCCAAGCCTGCCCCGGCTGTCCAGAAAAGCCGCCCCTACCCAAATCGGCACGCGCGCCACCGCACAACAGACTTGGCAGCGCGGTGCGCGGTGTGCTAACCCAAGCTGATGAAAAATACAGGCCGCCTTTGCATTTGCTGCATTACCCGCTGACATAGCTGCGCGGGCAAGCCTTCTTTTCGTTTCCAATCAAAGACGAAGTTGATATGCCCGCCGGGAAGAGTTGCATGTGCTGCGGCCCAATAGGCCGCGCGAAGGGCCAAGCGAGGGTAAACCCATGATCGAAATCAAACTGCACAACACCAAAACCCGCCGCAAGCAGGTTTTTACCCCGATTGACCGCGAAAATGTACGGATTTATCTGTGCGGGCCTACGGTGTATGACCGCGCGCATATCGGCAACGCGCGCAATGTGATCATGTTTGACGTGCTGTACCGCCTGTTGCGCCATGAATACGGGGCAGACCATGTGACCTATGTGCGCAACTTTACCGATGTTGATGACAAGATCAACGCCGAGGCCCTGCGCCGCCAGACCGCAGGCGAGACAGGCACGCTGGAAGAGCTGATCGCGCAGCGCACCGAGGAAACCATCGGCTGGTATCATGCCGATATGGACGCGCTTGGCAATCTGCGCCCCGACCATGAGCCGCGCGCGACCCAGTATATCCCTGAAATGATCGCGATGACCGAGGACCTGATCGCCAAGGGCCACGCCTATGAGGTCGAAGGGCATGTGCTGTTCAACGTGCGTTCCTTCCCCGAATACGGCCAGCTTTCGGGCCGCTCGGTTGATGATATGATTGCGGGCGCACGGGTAGAGGTCGCCCCCTATAAACGCGACCCGATGGATTTTGTGCTGTGGAAACCCTCGGACGCCGAAACGCCGGGATGGGACAGCCCATGGGGCCGGGGCCGCCCCGGCTGGCATATCGAATGTTCAGCCATGTCGCAGGCGCTGCTGGGGCCATCGTTTGACATCCACGGCGGCGGCACCGACCTGACCTTTCCGCATCACGAGAACGAGCTGGCCCAAAGCTGCTGCGCCAACCCCGATGAGGGGTTTGCGAACATCTGGCTGCATAATGAGATGTTGCAGGTCGAGGGCAAGAAAATGTCCAAGTCATTGGGCAATTTTTTCACCGTGCGCGATTTACTGGACCAAGGGATTCCGGGCGAGGTGATCAGGTTTGTATTTTTGCAGACGCATTATCGCAAGACGATGGACTGGACGGCAGAGAAGGCCGCGCAGGCAAGGGATACTCTGGGAAAATGGCGAGGTTTGGTTAGGGGTGTCAAACCATCGGAGCCGCACCCGATCATCATTCAGGCACTTTCTGACGATTTAAACACTTCTATGGCTATTTCGGGATTACATGCATTGGCGAAGGAAGTCGAAAAATCGGGGATTGGTGCACCACAGTTGGCGGCATCGGCTGCTTTGCTGGGATTGTTGACAAATGATCTCTCAGATTGGCCCGAGCAAGGTGAGCTTAGTTTGGAAATACGAACTCAGATCAAGATGCTTGCAGAAAGATGGATTGGTTATCGTCGGAAAAAGGCTTGGTCATCAGCGGATAGTCTGCGCGATGGGTTACTGGAAGCGGGCGTGAGACTTTCTGTCGATAAAACGAATACAAGTGAGTGGCGATATGAGAATCCCGACATGCTGACTGTAAGTGAGTGCGAGCAGAAAATTGAGCAGCTTGCAAGGGTTGAGGGATTGCTATGAAGGTGATTTCTTCAACAATATTTCAACCAAAGGACATCAGCCGCCCCGGGGAGGGCAGTTCGGGCGTGGTTCTTGTGGCAAGCGCCGGGGGCTGTCTGCCCCCGGACCCCCGAGGATATTTGTGCCGAAAAGAATGCGGTAGAGGGGATTTTCTATGACTGAACGCCTCTACCTCTACGACACCACCCTGCGCGATGGGCAGCAAACCCAAGGCGTGCAATTCTCCACGGCGGAAAAAATTCAGATCGCCCAAGCGCTGGATGCTTTGGGTGTTGATTATATCGAAGGCGGCTGGCCCGGTGCGAACCCGACCGATAGCGAGTTTTTTGCGCAGCATCTGAAAACCCGCGCCACCATGACCGCCTTTGGCATGACCAAGCGGGTTGGGCGCTCGGCGGAAAATGACGATGTTCTGGCCGCCGTTCTGGATGCCGATACCGCTGCGGTTTGCCTTGTCGGCAAGACGCATGAATTTCACGTCACCACCGCATTGGGCGTGACGCTGGAGGAAAACCGCGAGGCGATTGCGGCCTCTTTTGCGCATATCATCGCAAAAGGTCGCGAGGCCCTGTTCGATGCCGAACATTTCTTTGACGGCTACCGCGCCAATCCCGATTACGCGCTGTCATGCCTGCGCGCTGCTTACGGTGCCGGGGCGCGCTGGATTGTGCTGTGCGATACCAACGGCGGCACTTTGCCTGCCGAGGTGGGGCGGATTACCGCCGAGGTGATTGCGGCGGGTATTCCCGGCGACCGGCTGGGCATCCATTGCCATGATGATACTGGCAATGCCGTGGCCTGTTCGCTTGCCGCGGTCGATGCGGGGGCGCGGCAAATTCAGGGCACGCTGAACGGTTTGGGCGAACGCTGCGGCAATGCCAATCTGATTTCCCTGATCCCGACGCTGTTGCTGAAAGACCCCTATGCCAGCCGCTTTGAAACCGGCGTCAGCAGGGACGCACTGGCCGGATTGCTGCGCACCAGCCGGATGCTGGACGATATTTTGAACCGGGTGCCTGCGCGGGGGGCGGCCTATGTTGGCGCGTCAGCCTTTGCGCATAAGGCGGGGCTGCATGCCAGCGCGATCATCAAAGACCCCACGACCTATGAACATATCGCGCCCGAATTGGTCGGCAATGCCCGCATCATCCCGATGTCGAACCAGGCCGGGCAGTCGAACCTGCGCGCCCGGCTGGCCGCGGCGGGGATCGTGGCCGACGCCAAAGACCCGCGCCTTGCCGGTATTCTTGATGAGATCAAGCTGCGTGAGGATCAGGGCTACGCCTATGACGGCGCGCAGGCCAGCTTTGAACTGCTCGCCCGCCGGGCCCTTGGCCTCTGCCCGCAGTTCTTTGAGGTAAAGCGCTACCGCGTCACGGTAGAGCGCCGCAAGAACAAGCGCAATCAGACCGTGACCTTGTCCGAAGCCGTGGTGGTGGTGAAAATCGGTGATCAAAAGATGCTGTCTGTCAGCGAAAGCATGGATGCATCGGGCACCGATCGCGGCCCCGTCAACGCGCTGTGGAAGGCGCTGGCCAAGGATCTTGGCCCCTATCAGGCCTGCATCAACGACATGCATCTGGTCGATTTCAAGGTTCGCATCACCCAAGGCGGCACCGAGGCCGTGACCCGCGTCATCATCGACAGCGAGGATGCGACGGGCAAGCGCTGGTCTACGGTTGGGGTCAGCCCGAATATCGTTGATGCCAGCTTTGAGGCGCTGCTGGATGCGGTGACCTGGAAGCTGATCCGGGATGGCGCATAGGGGCGGTACATGGAAAATCTATTGGCGCAGATTGAACGTGGCGACCCCACCCGCCATGCAGCCCTTATGGCGGCACCACCAGCGGCGCGCAAACCACTGGCTGCACTTTACGCCTTCAACCTTGAAATCGCCCGCGCGCCCTGGGTCACCAAAGAGCCGATGATCGCGGAAATGCGCCTGCAATGGTGGCGCGATGCGCTGGAAGATGCCGCCAAGGGTGTTGTTCGCGCGCATGAGGTGATGCCGCCGCTTGCTGCGGTGATGGCCAGCCGTGGCCTGCCGCTTGACGCGCTGGACCGGATGGTCGAGGCCCGGCGCTGGGATATCTATTCCGATGCTTTCGCCGATCAATCCGCCTTTGACGCCTACCTGAATGACACCGCTGGCGGGTTGATGTGGCTTTCGGGCAAGGCCCTTGGGGCAGGGGCGGCGGATGAGGCGGGCTTGCGTGATTTTGGCTGGGCCGCAGGGCTGGCCGCCTATCTGCAAGCGGTGCCGGAATTGGTGGCGCGTGGCCGTATTCCGCTGCTTGATGGCCGGGATGAGGGGGTGAAAGCGCTTGCCGAACAGGGTCTTGCCCGTCTTGCCTTGGCCCGCAAGGCCGCCATTGACCCCGGCGCAAACCCCGCCCGGCTTGCCGGATGGCAGGCGCATGGCTTGCTGACCATGGCGGCGCGGGAACCGGCCCGTGTGGGTGAAGGCGCGCTGCATCTGTCTGAGTTTTCGCGCCGTGGGCGGCTGCTGTGGCAGGCTTTCACCCATCGCTTTTAGCATCTCTTTCCCCGCCCCCTGATTTGCGTTACCCTGACAAAAAACGGGTGAATGCCCGGCGTGGGTTTGAGGAGCGGCAAGGCATGCGGGTTACCAAAAGAACAACTCTTATCGGGCTGGGCGCGTTGATGCTGTCGGGCTGTGTCGGCGGCGGTGGGCGCAGGGGGGCGGTTTCGGCGCATAGCGCCCCCCAGTTCCGCCCGGTCCCCAACGAAGGTTTTGACCGGTGGGTCGCAGGGTTTCGCGCCCGCACAACCAGCATCAACCAAAGTACGATGAACGCGGCCTTTCGCAACGTGGGCTTTCTGCCCGAGGTGATAGAGCGCGACCGCAACCAAACCGAATTCAAGCGCAGCCTGCAAGATTATCTGGCCATCGCCGCCTCGGAAGAGCGCGTTGCCAAAGGTCGCGCCGCATATGCCCGCCACCGCAACACGCTGGACGCGATTGAGCGGCGCTATGGCGTAGAGGGCCATGTGGTTGCCGCGGTCTGGGGTCTGGAAAGTTTCTTTGGCGAGCGGCGCGGCGATGTGCCGGTGATCTCGGCGGTGGCCACGCTTGCCTATGATGGGCGGCGCGGGGCGTTCTTTGAAAAACAACTGCTTGCGGCGCTGAAAATCCTGCAAAACGGCGATATCACACCAGAGCGGATGACCGGATCATGGGCAGGCGCGATGGGTCACACCCAGTTCATCCCCACCTCTTACCAGCTGTTCGCGGTTGATTTCACCGGCGATGGCCGCCGCGATATCTGGTCCGAAGACCCATCGGATGCGCTTGCCTCTACCGCCGCCTATCTGGCGAAATCGGGCTGGACCAAGGGCCAGCCCTGGGGGGTCGAGGTGCGGCTTCCGGCGGGGTTTGATGCGGGGCTTTCAGGGCGCAAATCCACCCGCAGCCCGGCTGACTGGGCTGCCCTTGGCGTGCGCGATATGGAGGGCGCTGTGGTGCCCAACCATGGTGCCGCCTCTATTCTTGTTCCCGAAGGCACGCGCGGCCCGGCCTTTATGACCTTCCGCAATTTCACCGCCATCACCCGCTATAACAATTCCGAAAGCTATGTGATCGGGGTTGGTCATTTGTCTGACCGCATCCTTGGCCGCCCGGCAATCCGCGGCAATTTCCCACCCGATGCTGCTGGTATGCAAATCAGCGACCGTCAGGAAATGCAGCGCCTGCTGACCGCCAAAGGCTTTGATACCGAAGGCCATGATGGCGTTATCGGCCCCAAAACCCGCGCTGCGATTTCCGCCTATCAGGCCAGCCGGGGAATGGCGGTGACCGGCGAGCCGAGCCTGGACCTGCTAGCGAGCTTGCGCTGACGCAGCAGGCCAAACCCACAACAGGCCAGATATATGCTGGCGCTGGTCTGCAATCAAATGCGGGCTGGCGGTAAGGCAGCGGGACGGGGCGGGGCGGGGCGGGAAAACAACGTCAGGCGCGCTTACCCTGTCCGGTGCTCTTTTGGCTGCATCGCCAGCCAGATCAACGCCCCGCCGGCCAGCACGAGGAAGGGCAGCATGGCCATATTCACCGCCGCCCAGCCTTCTTCAACCGAGCCGCCCGAACAGTTCATCAACCCGCCCGAAGACAGCGACGCCATGGTGACGCCACCAAAAACCACCAGATCATTCAAGCCCTGCATCCGGCCACGCTCATGCGGGGCATGGGCCCCGGCCAGCATCGTTGTGGCGCCGATAAAGCCAAAGTTCCAGCCGATGCCAAGCAACACCAGCGCCACAAAAAAGTTCTCCAGTTGAACCCCGGTCAGCGCGGCCCCACCTGCAGCGGCCAGAATCACCAGCCCCAGCCCGATGATCCGTTCCACACCAAAGCGCGCAATCAGATGGCCGGTAAAGAAGGATGGTACATACATCGCCAGCACATGCGCCGTCACCACATCTGCCGCGTTCGAGGTTTCAAACCCGCAGCCCACCACCGCCAGCGGCGAAGATGTCATCACCAGGTTCATCAAGGCATAGGAAACCGTGGCACAAATCACCGCAACAGCGATACGCGGCGTGCGGATCATTTGCATCCGGGTGCGCCCCAGCGCGTCACCGATTTTCGGCTTGGCGGGCTTGGGGATGTTCAGGCCCAAAAACAGAAAGGAACCGACGATGTTCAGCACGATCACCGCCAGATAGGTGCCCATGAACGGCACCACAAAGGCCTGTGCCGTCACTTTGACCAGCTGCGGCCCGATGATGGCCGACAAAAGCCCGCCCGCCATTACCCATGAAATCGCCTTGGGGCGAAATTCTTCAGAGGCGGTATCGGCGGCGGCAAAGCGGTAAAACCCCTGGGCCGACATATAGGTGCCCGAAAACAGCGCGCCCAGCAGGAAAATCGGGAAGGACGCGGAATAGAGCCCGTATGCCCCGATCGCCGCCCCGATAGCGCCCGCTGCCGTGCCGATCAAGAACCCGGCGCGCCGCCCGTATTTTTGCATGACCGACGATAGCGGCGTCGCCGAAAGCATGGAGCCCACGACCATGATCGAGATCGACAGCGTGGCCCAACAGGCGTTTGAGGCCAGGGTTTGCCCGGCAAGCCCCGCAATCGTAAAGATCATCGGCATCTGCGCGCCCAAAAACGCTTGGGCGGCAACCAAAACCCACACATTGCGGCGGGATTGGGCGGGGGCGGGGAGGGTGCTGGTTTGGCTCATGCCGTTGGCATATTCGCGCAGACCCCTTGCGGGCAAGAGACAAATTGTCATGGCTACAATGCCCGCTGGGCATTTTGGGGTTTCGCTGCCATTCCAGCCCCGCTAGCCTGCCTGAAAAGATGGGGGCGGGATGATCGGACGAGTTATCAAAGAGGATGCCTGCGTAGCCGAAGGGGCGGCTTGGCTTGCAGCCCATGATCCGCGTTTCGCGGCGGCTCTGGACCAGGTTGGGGATTTGCCGTTGCGTTTGCGACCGGGCGGATTTTCGGCGCTGTTTGATGCGATCATCGGTCAACAGGTCAGCACCCAATCGGCCCAGGCGATCTGGACGCGGCTGCAGGCTTCCGGGCTGATCGAAGAATCCGCTGTGCGCAACGCCAGCGAAGTGGAATTGCGGGCCTGCGGCCTGTCACGGCAAAAGATCCGCTATGCCCACGCGCTTGCGGCGGCCCGCATCGACTACGCGGCCTTGCCGCAGATGCCGGATGAAGCGGTGATTGCCACCTTGACCGAAGTGCCGGGCATTGGCACCTGGACGGCCGAGATTTACGCCATGTTCAGCCTTGGCCGTGCCGATGTGTTCGCGCATGGCGACCTTGCCCTGCAAGAGGCGGCAAGGCGCTTGTTCGGGTTGGATGAGCGGCCCAAGGAAAAGCAAATGCGCCAGATGGCTGCGGGTTGGGTGCCCTGGCGATCGGTTGCAGCAAGATTGTTATGGGCCTATTACAGGGTTTCGACCGCGAAAGAAGGGATCAGATGACACGTAAACTTACCTCCGCCCGCAGGGGTGCCCCGCTGGGCCAGGCCCGTAGCATGGTTGTCTTTGTGCATGGCTACGGCGCGGATGGCGCGGATTTGCTGGGGCTTGCCGACCCGCTGGCCCCCCATTTGCCCCATACGGTTTTCTTCTCGCCCGATGCGCCAGAGCCGTGCAACGGTGCGCCGATGGGGCGGCAGTGGTTTCCGATCCCCTGGCTTGACGGCTCTTCCGAAGAGGCTGCGCGGCAGGGGTTGCTGGCGGCGGCGGATGACCTGAACGGTTTTCTGACTGAAAAACTGGCCGAGGAAGGGCTGAAGCCCGATGCGCTGGTGCTGGTCGGCTTTTCGCAAGGCGCAATGATGAGCCTGCACATCGCCCCGCGCCGAAGCCCGGTGATTGCCGGGGTGGTGGCAATTTCCGGCCGGCTTTTGTCGCCTGATCTGCTGCATGAGGCCGTGACCAAACCACCGATTCTGCTGATCCATGGCGATCAGGACCCGGTGGTTCCGTTCGAGGATATGGGCCTGGCGGGCAACGCCCTGCTTGCGGCCGGGTTTGAAACCTATGGTCATGTCATGAAAGGTACAGGCCACGGCATTGCCCCTGATGGGCTGTCGGTGACCCTCAGCTTTCTGGTCGAGCGGTTGGTGAAATAAACGGCCACCCTCGCCGCCCCCTGCGCGCTTCACTTGTTTGGCATAACCCGAGCAGTGCAGATCAGGGGGCGCCAAGGTGGCGCTTGGCACCCTGCAGAGCCGGCCAAGGATCATTTTCTAAGAATTTATGGTGCTGTGAGAGAGGATTGAACTCTCGACCACTTTATATATATCAATGGGTTACGTGGAGTTCTGGCACCATGTAAGGCAACTATTCTGGCACCGCTTTTCTTGTGAAATTAATTTCGTTCATTGTTATTGTAGTGGAAAAATCAGTGCAAGCAGTTGGGGTGTTTTTCAACAAGAACGGCGTGCCGCCGGGGAACGGCTGACCTCTTCACGCCGGACCCCTCACCCAGTATCTAACAGCTCTTCCAGCATCTGGACGCGCACCAATGTAAGCTTCGGGTCACGACCGCCACTGATGACCCTGATGAACTCAATCCAAGCCCTCTCATTCGTGGTGAGTTGGTCCCACAGTCCCGCTGGACCCTTGGGTGATGTGAACAAGGGTTCATTCATTTTCCAAAAATCCCCCTCAGTGCAGAGCGCGAACGGGCTGTCATCCGCGGATCGCTGTTATCTGATACGTCACGCAGCTCCGCCAACCAGCCACGTTCGTTCTCGCTTGCGGGCGTGCCGAAGATTTCAATAATAGCTTTTGCCGCAGTCGCGCCTACCGCCTGATCAAGCGCAAGGCGCATCAAGTATGCCGGGTCCACCTCGAGCGCCTTTGCCAATGATGGCATACGATCCAATGGCACTTTGTTTTTGCCGTTCTTGAGGTAGGTTACCATGTTGGCATTTGCAAAGCCTGCCTCGGCGGCGATGTCTGCCTGGGTCTTACGATGCGCAAGGTCGCGGATACGTTCCGCGATCAGCTTTGCGGTTGCAGAGTTTTGGTATGGGTTTGTCATATCTTCTCTCATAAGGTTGATCACATGACTTACTTACAGCGTCGCGAACGCACGGTCGGGTGGGACTATTGACGTTTGTTCAAGAAATGCGAAGTCTTAGAAAAACGACGCGTTCTTCATGGGGATGCAGCCAGTATCGGCAGGTCGGGGGCGAACGAAACCTCCACCTTCAGCATCGCAACCACCGGATCGGTGATGAAACCGCTTGGTTGGTGTGACAGAGACGCTCAGCGCGCCCCCCCACAGGGCCGTCTGGCTTACTTTGCGCAGAGCGATAAAGTCCGAGGAGTGGTTACGCTGGCAGCGCTCCTGAGCGGTGGTGCGCGATGGCGTATAACACGCGTTGAGGGAGATTGATGTCGGCGAGGGTCCGAACAGGTCGACCCCTCAGATATGGACAGTCTGAAATTCTAGGCGCCGAGGTGGTTTGAAATGTGGCGGACCTCCTTTAGCAAGCTTCGTGATCGGAATGACGTCCGCCTTCCCGGTCCGACCCATGGTGTGCATTGCAGCGGTTCGCTCAATGGACCGCTTATATCCGATTGGTTGTCGGACGCTGTCACAACGATCATATCAATGCCGCAGCCGCAGCCGCAGCCGCAGCCGCAGCCGCAGATAGCGAAGCCAGTAGCCTCCGATTCTCAGAGGTACTAGATGTCTCAGCGACGGCTTGTCTGCCCTCCACTAATGGGGAGGCGTCGTGTGTTCTTAATGATCGTGTTCCTCCATCGTCAGCCAAACCAACACGAGGCTCTATAATCTTTGATCACCCTCCCTGAGCTCTGAGATCAGATGTTCAAATCAATCAAAATATGTTATACTATAACATATCCTCCTTGTGGAAGCTCTTCCGCCACCGCAAGCTGGATCATGTATAATCGCTGGAGCGAACAAATGTTGACACAAACGCGACTACGCCAAGTTTTGACTTACAAACCCGAGGCAGGCTGCTTCACATGGGTGAGGGGTGCCAAGGCCGGCAAGGTCGCAGGCACCCTTCACGATGCGCGTGGCTTCTTGAAAGTCAGCATCGACGGTGAACGCCATCTGTTGCACCGCTTGGCGTGGCTTTGGATGACTGGCGCTATGCCAAGATCGAATATCGCACACATAGATCAAGATCGCAGCAACAACCGCTGGACCAATCTACGCGAAGGCGAACGCATGCAGGTGCTGGCGCATCGTGCGCCATGGCGTGGTCCGACTGGGATGGCCGGCGTATGGAGCGTTGAAGACCGATTTGAGGCAATGATCGACATAGACGGCGTTCTTATAAATCTTGGTCACTACACAACGGCAACGGAAGCCCAAGAGGCGATTGCGATAATTCAGCGCCGTGCACGTGAGCGGCAGCGCCAGAAACTTCAAATGGCAGCCTAAGGTTTACAACAGCGCCGACTGTGTAAGCTTTTCGTAAGCGTTTCCTAGGCGGCACCTTCCCAGTTTTTGCCTGACCTGCAACTCCACGGCTGATGGAGATCGGGGCAGGAGTTTCGCGATGGCGACTACGGTGGAGTTTCTCAGGGACTACGGTGTGGAGATACGGGCCAATGGTCAGAAGCGGTGGCCAAACGAGGTCAAGGCGCAGATCGTTGCAGAAAGCCTGATGCCTGGTGTGACGGTGAACGCGGTTGCGGCGCGGTATGGGCTTCGGGCGAACCACTTGTCGGAATGGCGTGGTCGGGCGCGCGACGGGAAGTTGGTTTTGCCTGCGCTGGCGGACAGCGGCTTTTGTTTTGCGCCTCTTGTGCTGTTGGATGAGAATACTGGTGCTGTGCCAACGCGTCCTGAGCGGCCGGGCCAGTCTGAAGCGCAGCCCTTGGGATTTATCGAGATCGCCGTGGGCCAGGTGACAATCCGGTTGGACGGTGCAACGACAGCCACGCGGATTGCCGGGATTGTGCGGGCGCTCGGGCCGTCGTCATGATGCTCCCCTCGAACCGAGTGCGGTTTCTGGTCTCGACGCAGCCTGTCGACTTCAGGAAAGGCCATGATGGCCTGGCAGCGGTTGTGTCGTCTGTGCTACGCAAGGATCCGTTCACCGGCACGGTCTTTGTGTTCCGCTCGCGTAAGGCGGACAGGTTGAAGCTGCTCTTCTGGGATGGCACTGGCTTGGTGATGGCCTACAAGCGGCTGGAGGATGCGACATTCACTTGGCCCGCGATCAAGGATGGGGTGATGGCGCTGAACCACGCCCAGTTCGAGGCGCTGTTTGCGGGTCTCGACTGGCGCAAAGTAAAGGCATTGGAGGCGCGCCCGCCAGCTGCGGCCGAGTAAATCAACCGCTTGGTTTGGCGTGTTTTTGCGGGGGTTTTTATGGTAGCTTCAGCCCATGCAAACCGCACCCGTCATCGACCTTTCCGCCATCCCGGCCGCGCAACGCGCGGCGGTGCTGGCGTTGATGGAAACGGTGGCGACACTGACAGAAATCACCCGTCGGTAAGAGCATCTCATCGCCGAGCTGAACCACGCCCTGCATGGCAAGCGGTCAGAAAAGCTGTCTGAAGATGAACGCCAGCTGGCGTTCGAGAGCCTGTCCATCGCCTTGGCCGAGGTTGAGACAGAAAAGAAAACGCGGGCCGCCAAGGCGGACAACGGGACGACCAAGCCTACGCCCAAGCGCACCATCGGCAACCTGCCAGCCGCGCTGCCGCGGATCGAAGAGATCGTTGAGCCCGCCAGCCTGATCTGCCCCTGTGGCTGCGGTGTCATGCACAAGATCGGCGAAGACCGCAGCGAGCGGCTGGACATCGTGCCGGCGCAGTTGCGCGTCATCGTGACCGTGCGGCCGAAGTATGCCTGCCGGACCTGCACCGACGGGGTGACCCAAGCCCCAGCACCCAGCCATCTGATCATGGGCGGCCTGCCGACCGAGGCCACCATCGCCCATGTGCTGGTCAGCAAATATGCGGACCATCTCCCCTTGTATCGCCAGAGCCAGATCATGGCACGGGCGGGCCTCGATCTGCACCGCGCCGTGCTGGCCGACTGGGTCGGCAAGGCTGCGTTCCACCTGAAACCCATCGTTGACCGGCTGGCCGACCACCTGAAGCGGTCATCCAAACTGTTCATGGACGAGACAACAGCCCCGGTGCTGGACCCGGGGCGCGGTGTGACAAAGACCGGATATCTCTGGGCGCTCGCCCGTGATGACAGGCCGTGGGGCGGCGAGGACCCGCCCGGCGTCGTCTACTTCTATGCCCCCGGCCGCGCGGGCGAGAATGCCGAAACCTTCCTCACCGGCTTCGATGGCATCCTGCAGATCGATGGTTACACCGGCTACAACCGCCTGACCAAACCCGCGCGCAAGGGAGGTGCGCCCATTCGGGTGGCGCACTGCTGGGCGCATGCCCGACGCAAACTCAAGGAGGTCTTCGATCGCGACGGATCGGAGATCGCCGCCGAGGGTCTGCGCCGCATCGCTGAGTTCTATGCCGTCGAGGCCGACATCCGCGGCGTCTCGCAAGGCCAGCGCCTATCTGCCCGCCAAGCCCGCACCGCGCCGTTGGTGGCCGCATTCGGTGACTGGCTGCAGACCCATCGCCGCAAGATCTCCGCAAAATCCCGCCTGGGCGAAAAGCTGACCTACATCCATAACCACTGGGACGGGCTGCAAACCTTCCTGCAGGACGGCAGCGTGGAGATTGACTCCAACAGGGTTGAAAACCTGATCCGCCCGATAGCCCTTAATCGCAAAAACGCGCTCTTCGCCCCCTCTCGGGATTTTGGCCTTGCCAAAACCCTGCCGGGCAACGGGGCATGACGAAGGCGGCATCGCCTGGGGCCGCATCGCCTCGCTCATCGAGACCTGCAAGATTAACGGCATCGAGCCCTTTGCCTATCTCAAGGCAACCCTGACCGCGATTGCCAACGGCCACCCACAAAGCCGCCTAGACGACCTGCTGCCGTGGAACTTCACGCCGCCAAGATAAGGTGACAGTGCTACCCAGCGACCGCTTA